>NZ_JAVFVV010000020.1 GCF_030929505.1 Mesorhizobium sp. LHD-90
GTATTCGACGGGCTCCGGCTCGGCAACCACGACCGCATCGGCCGCCCGCGCGCCGCTGACCGCCACCAGGGCCGCTGCGGAGCCGAGAAGAAGGCTCTTGATGTTCATTTCTGATCTCCGTTTCCAGTTTCGCCCGGCACTGGTCTTGCTGGAAGGCCTCGCCCCCTCAACGGCAATCTCAAGCGCCTCTCGATTGCTCCTTGCACATGACATTACCTACCATCCTCGATCGATCAATCGGGATCGTCGGTTTTGGAGGCGGAGGAAAGTTCAATATCGGCGTCTGTGACATAAACAACACGTTTTGGCATTGGACGAGAAGCCTTCCGCTACCGTTCGGGGTGCGGCGTCACCCGCGCCCGCCGGCTGTTGCGGCGTGCGAGACCGACGAAGGCGTCCATGGTCAGCACGCGAGACGCGCGGCTGCGGCGATTGCCGGCGGCTTCAGACCGCCTCCGGTACGCTGAAAACGTCGGCCAGCGTGCGGCCGCCGGCAAGTTGTCTGGTCCATTCCTCTTCGAGCCGGACACGCTCCTGCGCAATCGGAAAAATCGCCAGGGCCTCATCAAGCGGAACGATGGCCAGCCCGTCATTGTCGCCGAGCACGATGTCGCCCGGCTTCGCGGCAACGCCGCCGAAGACGATCGGACCGCTGACGGCGCCCCGCTCCTTCGACAGCGGACCGCGCGGCGTGTTGCCGAGCGCGTAGACCGGAAAATCGTCCCAACCGGCGATGGTGTCGATATCGCGCACCGCGCCGTTGACGATCAGCCCGGCGATCTTCTTGCGGCGCGCAAAGCCGCAGAGGATCTCTCCGACATAGGCGGTCTGCAGGCAGCCGCCTGCATCGACGGTCACCACGTCGCCCTCACCCGCGATGTCGATCGCATGCAGCATCGGTCCGAAATCGGAGCGCTCGCACCACGCGGTTACAGCCTGGCCGACGAGGCGCCTGCCGGGTGGAAACGGCCGCAGCGGGCGGATGCGGGTGTCGACGACGAAGCGGCCGCTGGTTACATCCGAGAGCACCGTGACCGGTATCGCCCGCCATGCATCGAGATCGGCCGGTGGCAGGCGCCGCGCCTCGTCGCGATAGATTCGTGTCGGCATGCTCGTCTCCTCAAAGTCGTCGAAAATCACGCGCCGGGCCGCCGGTTTAAACCGGCGGCGCGAAAGCCGGGTACAGGATAGGCCGGCATACGGCCATCCACCATATCCGCGACGATGCGGCCGGCATACGACCTCGCTAACCAGCCTCTTCGGCAATTTTTCCATGTCCGGATAGCGCAACCTTAACCGTGTATTTAGTGATTGCGGAACACAACTGGAACATATAGTGTTTGTTCTGGGTTTGTTTTAGACGATTCTCGGTAGGGACCGAAAATGCTGACGCGCAAGCAACATGAACTCCTGCTTTTCATCCATGAAAGGCTGAAGGAAACCGGCATTCCTCCTTCCTTCGACGAAATGAAGGAGGCGCTCGATCTCGCATCGAAGTCGGGCATCCACCGGCTGATCACCGCGCTGGAAGAGCGCGGCTTCATCCGGCGCCTGCCCAACCGGGCGCGGGCGCTGGAAGTGCTTCGGCTTCCCGATTCGATCGCTCCCGGCCTGAATGCGGCCAGGAAATTCTCGCCGAGCGTCATCGAGGGCAGTCTTGGCAAGCGCCCGGCCGAACCGTCGCGCGCCGCGAGCGCCGGCAACGACGATGCTGGTCCCGGCATCGCCATTCCGGTCATGGGCCGTATCGCGGCGGGTGTGCCGATCGACGCGATCCAGCATCGGACCCATTCGATAACGGTGCCGCCGGAAATGCTGTCGGGCGGCGAACACTATGCCCTCGAAGTCAAAGGCGACTCGATGATCGAAGCCGGTATTCTCGACGGCGATACGGTGATCATCCGCAATGCCAATACCGCCACGCCGGGTGAGATCGTGGTGGCGCTGGTCGACGATCAGGAGGCAACGCTGAAGCGGTTCCGCCGCAAGGGCGCTTCGATTGCGCTGGAAGCGGCGAACCCCGCCTATGAGACGCGCATCTACGGTCCGGATCGCGTACGCGTTCAGGGCAGGCTGGTCGGGCTGATCCGGCGCTACTGATTGGCCGCGGATGCAGGCGCGGCGGATTGCTTGCGCTGGTAAGCCGGAAATCCCCTCGCCTCCCGCGAAAAGACACGGTGGCGATGCCATGGACGCTCGATGGAGCCTATGGCGAAGCCGACATTCACTGCGTCACCGGCGTTTGCCGGCAGATAGACGGCCGCGCTTCCATGGCGGGCGAGATCGCGCTTGGTGACCACGGCCACGGCGGGGTTCGCGCATCTCAGCGGCACGGTAGCGTTGTCGAGGACAATGACTCCGGCGAACGAGCAGGCGATCCTTGCCTCCTCGGCGTCGGTCGTGTGGATGATCGCCACGCCCGATGGAAGCCAGGCGACGCAGGTCACCTCGTCGCAGGAAAAGGCGCCTGACGACGCATCCTCTGGTTCGAGAGCGGCATTGGTGACCATGGTATCGGGCGGGAGACCGGAGGTCGCCATGTGGAGAGCCGGCGCGTCACCACCGAACAGAGATGTAGCGTCCCGCCGATTTTTCGCTGCAGGCACATCCCCTTCCAGCGATTTCGGCGCAGTATCCGCGCCGGCCGCGATCTGCGGCTTGTGCAGGCCCTCGGCCTTCAGCGTCCGCTTCCAGTTCTCGGCGGTGAAGACATTCGGCCGCTGGCGGTTGACCGCGAGCAGACCTTCTCCGGTCCGATAGCCGACAAGCCTGCCGTCTTCCGACACGAGCACGTCGGGTGCACGCACCGGACCCAGCGTAACCAAACCGGCAAGCGCAAAGGGCAGCGCGGCAAGCCGTAACCGCGTGGTTGCAACGGTCGCTATGATCAGGGCGATCGTCAGGAGTACGACGGACCGGCCCGAGATCAATCCCACCGCATCGATCGGCGACCGGTCGGAAAACCAGCGTGCCACGCCGATCATCGCCGAGATGCCCCAGCCCATGGCGTCGAGAAACGGACCGTCGAGACCGAAGGGCATGGCGATGGACGCCATGATCGCTGACGGCACCACGACGATCGACACGATCGGCATCGCCGCGAGATTGGCGACAAGGCTGAGCGGCGCGATCCGCTGAAAATGGTAGGCGCCGAACGCGGCCGTCGCCAGACCGGCGACGAGCGAGGTCAGAAGCAGGCCGGCGGTGACGGCGCCCAAACGCTTCACCGCCCACAAAACCAAATCTTGACGCGGATGGGCAAATCCGGCGGCCGCGGCACGCCGCTCGGTCCACAGCGCATAAGCGCCGACCAGCGCGGCGGTCGCGGCAAACGACATCTGGAAGCTCGGCCCGGTCGCCTCGTGCGGCGCGATCGCCAGCACGACGATGGCCGAGATCGCCAGGTTGCGCATGGTCAGCGCCGCGCGGTCGACCATCGCCGCGACCAGCATGACGGCCAGCATCAGAAAGCTGCGTTGGGCGGCGACTTCCCCGCCGGAAATCGCCAGATAGGCGGCGATGGCCGCGAGCCCTGCCGCAGCCGCGAGTTTGCGTACCGGACGGCGCGACGCAAGACCGGGGAAGAGTGCAAAACCCGCCCGCAACGCACCGATGACAAGACCGGCAACGAGCGCCATGTGCAGGCCAGAGATGGAGATGATGTGGTAGAGCCCGGTGCGGCGCAGCGCCTCGCTGACTTCGGCCGGAATGCCTGCGCGCACGCCTACCATGAGAGCGGCGGCGATTTCGCCCTCCGCGCCGCCGATGCGCCGCGTGACACGGACGGCGATGTCGGCGCGGATGTTTTCGATGGCCGCGCCGATCCGGTCAGAAGTCGATTGCCCAGCCTGGTCGACCAGTTCGGGACCGCTCATGAAATAGCCGCTGGCGCCGATGCCGTCGAAGTAACTTTCGAACGAAAAGTCGTAGCTGTCCGGCCGCACCGGCCCCGACGGCGGACGCAGGCGGACCAGCCCCTCGATCGTCGAACCAGCCTTCGTGCCGGCGGGCACGGCCCGGGCGGTGGCGCGGATGCGGTCTGGCGCGTAGCGGAGCTTCGGGCGTTCGGTGGCCATGAGGTCGATGGTCAGGCGCGCCCGGCCGTTCGACAGCGGATCGACGGCAACCACCCGGCCGGTGATGCGGGTGGAAATCTCGCCGCCCAGCATCTTCGTGCCCATACGCCACGTCTCGCCCTTCGCAAGCAGCATGCCGCACAGCATCAGCAGGATCGCCAGCGCGGCCAATTGCAAGACCCTGCCACGCGGCAGCGTCACGGTCGCGCCGGCTGCAGCCGACAGGCAGAGCGCAAAGGGCAGAACGCCAGGTTCGAACGGCAGTCCAAAGTAGAGGAAGGCGCCCAGGGCCAGGAACACCGGCACGAGCAGGAAGAGAACACCCCTTTCCACCTCAAGCGTGGCCGCGACGCGGACCGATACCGCCGCCCGCGCAAGCATGGCGCCCGGGTTCGACGCCTGCGGCACAAAACGAACCCAGCGCGTCGGCGGGCCGCGAGACTGAACGGGGGGCGCGCTGTCGGCGGGCCGGGTGACAATAAGGGCGCCGGCGTCGCTGTCCATTTTTCTGAACAGGAACCGTTCGTCCAGGCCACCTGCGGAAATCTCCGACATGGCTTCGACCCAACCGGCGCCGGTCTCGCCGGCGCATTGGGCCAAGACCCGTATCGCGGCCTTGCGCCCCCGACCTTCTATGCTACATGAACGCCAACCTTTTTCCATGCATGCCGGCGCGGTCGCGCGGCAGCTTTCTTCACGGAAATTCCATGTCCCGCCCGGTCGTCACCCGCTTCGCCCCCTCACCCACCGGCTATCTGCATATCGGCGGCGCGCGCACCGCGCTGTTCAACTGGCTCTACGCAAAACATACCGGCGGCAAGATGCTGCTCCGCATCGAGGACACAGACCGCGAGCGCTCCACCGAAGCAGCGACCGCGGCGATCCTTGACGGGCTTTCCTGGCTCGGCCTCACATGGGACGGCGCGCCGATCTCGCAGTTCGAGCGTGCCCCGCGCCACCGTGAGGTGGCGGAAGAACTCGTGCGGCTAGGCAAGGCCTACTACGCCTACGAAACGCCGGCCGAACTGGACGCCATGCGCGAGAGCGCGCGCGCGGAGGGTCGCCCGCCACGCTACGACGGCAGTTGGCGCGACCGCGACCCGGCGCAAGCGCCGGCCGGCGTCAAGGGCGCGATCCGCATCAAGGCGCCGCTTGAAGGCGAGACCATCGTGCGCGATCGGGTGCAGGGCGACGTGCGCTTTCCCAACAAGGATCTGGACGACTTCATCATCCTGCGCTCGGACGGCAACCCGACTTATATGCATGCCGTCGTCGTCGACGATCACGACATGGGCGTCACCCACATCATTCGCGGCGACGACCATCTGACCAATGCGGCGCGCCAGCAGGTGATCTACGACGCGATGGGCTGGGAGGTGCCGGTGATGGCGCACATCCCGCTGATCCACGGAGCCGACGGGGCAAAACTGTCGAAGCGGCACGGCGCGCTCGGGGTCGAGGCCTATCGTTCCATGGGCTACCTGCCCGCCGCCCTGCTCAATTATCTGGCGCGGCTGGGCTGGAGCCATGGCGACGACGAGATCATGTCGATCGATGACATGATCGGATGGTTCGAGATCGAGGACGTGAACCGCGGCGCGGCGCGTTTCGACTTCCAGAAACTGGAAGCGCTGAACGGGCTTTACATGCGTCGAACCGATGATATCGCCCTGACGGAGGCGCTGATCGCGACGTTGCCGCATCTCGCGACGGCGGGGCCGCTGTCGTCCGGCGTCAACGAGACGCAGAAGACGATGCTCGTGGCCGCCATGCCGGGGCTGAAGGAGCGCGCCAAGACGCTGCTCGAACTGGCGGACAGCGCAGCATACCTCTTCGCCCCTCGGCCGCTGGCGATCGACGAGAAGGCCGCCGCCCTGCTCGGCGAGCGCCCGCGCACGGTGCTCGCGGGTGCCTGGGCGGCGCTCAAGGATGTTAGCGGAGAGTGGACGGCACAGACCACGGAGGCGGCAATCCGCGAATTCGCGGGGGCGCACGGCCACAAGCTCGGCGCTGTGGCGCAGCCTTTGCGCGCAGCGCTCACCGGCCGCAGCACCTCGCCCGGTGTCTTCGACGTGCTGGCCGTGCTCGGCCGCGAAGAAAGCCTCGCGCGCATCGGAGATCAAATCGATTAGCATGATGCTGGCCTCATCAAGAAGCATTGAAACCGTCCTATTGCGGTGCAACATTGCGCCGCGTCACACTCTCACCGCGGAAACCAGCCGGGAGCCGGACTATCGCGCTCCTCAGCCCGTGTTTCGCGTGGCGGCGTTCCGCGTCGCCGACCGGGATCGTAGCAAAGGGGTATCCGTATGAGCGCAGCGACCGCTAAACTGGAATTCAACGGCAAGACGCATGAGCTGAAGGTCCGATCGGGTACCGTCGGGCCGGACGTGATCGACATCGCCGCGCTCTACAAGGACACGGGCGCCTTCACCTACGACCCGGGTTTCACCTCCACGGCAAGCTGCGAATCGGAAATCACCTATATCGACGGCGACGAAGGCGTGCTGCTGCATCGCGGCTATCCCATCGACCAGCTAGCCGAACACAGCGATTTCCTCGAAGTCTGCTATCTGCTTCTCTACGGCGAGTTGCCTACCAAGGCACAGAAGGACGATTTCGACTATCGCGTGACGCGCCACACGATGGTGCACGAGCAGATGTCGCGCTTCTTCACCGGCTTCCGCCGCGACGCCCATCCCATGGCCGTGATGTGCGGCGTGGTCGGCGCGCTGTCGGCCTTCTATCACGACTCCACCGACATCTCCGACCCGCATCAGCGCATGGTCGCCTCGATCCGCCTGATCGCCAAGATGCCGACCATCGCGGCGATGGCCTACAAGTACCATATCGGCCAGCCGTTCATCTATCCGAAGAACGAGCTGAACTTCGCCGCCAACTTCCTGCACATGTGCTTCGCCGTGCCTTGCGAGGAATACAAGGTCAACCCGGTGCTGGCGCGCGCCATGGAACGCATCTTCATCCTGCACGCCGACCACGAGCAGAACGCTTCGACCTCGACGGTGCGGCTGGCCGGCTCGTCGGGCGCCAACCCCTTCGCCTGCATCGCTGCCGGCATCGCCTGCCTGTGGGGCCCGGCCCATGGCGGCGCCAACGAAGCGGCGCTCAACATGCTGTCGGAGATCGGAACGGTCGACCGTATCCCCGAATACATCGCGCGCGCCAAGGACAAGGACGATCCGTTCCGGCTGATGGGTTTTGGCCACCGCGTCTACAAGAACTACGATCCGCGCGCCAAGATCATGCAGAAGACCACCCATGAGGTGCTGGGCGAACTCGGCATCAAGGACGATCCGACGCTCGACGTGGCGATCGAGCTCGAAAGGATCGCCCTCACCGACGATTATTTCATCGCGAAGAAGCTCTATCCGAACATCGACTTCTATTCGGGCATCACGCTGAAGGCGCTGGGCTTCCCCACCACCATGTTCACCGTGCTGTTCGCGGTGGCCCGCACCGTCGGCTGGATCTCCCAGTGGAAAGAGATGATCGAGGACCCGCACCAGAAGATCGGCCGGCCGCGCCAGCTCTATACCGGGCCGACAGTGCGCGATTTTGTGCCGATTGCGAAAAGGTAAATGAGCGAATAGCGAATAGCGAATAGTGAGTAGCGAATAGTGAGTAGCGAATAGGGTTTTCTATCGGTACCTTCTATTCGCTATTCGCTAATTTCAACACCACTTCCGCCGCCAACTCGCCAGACGGCTTTTCCGTCCGCATGCGCCGAGCCACTTCGGCAAAGCCTTGCTTCTGCCAGGTTCGCATCGGTGTGTCGGAGAACAGCGCCTCCAGATCGCGGGCGAGATGGTTCGGCTTGACAAAGGCGTTGTAGAATTCCGGCACGATGGCGCGGTCGGCGATGATGTTCGGCAGTAGCGCCGACCAGACCGTGACCAAATGCTGGAACAGCCGTCCGACAGCGTCGATCTTGTAACAGGACACGAACGGCACGCCGCACAGCGCCAGTTCCAGCGAGACCGTTCCCGACGCGATCAGCGCGGCATCCGCCTCGCCGAACACCTGCCACTTGCGCGCCGGGTCGAGGATGATCTCCGGCCTTTCGGCCCATCCAGAGGTGATCTTGCGTACTGTGTCGGCGGCATGCGGCACGGTCGGCAGGGCAATCTTCAGCCGGTGTCCCCGCGAGCGCAGTTGATCCAGCGTCTCGCCGAACGGCCCTAGCAGGGCGTTCACTTCGCCGCGCCGCGATCCGGGAAGAATGAGCAGGTTGCGCGGCTCGCCCTGGGGCGACACCCCGCGCGCCGCCTGCATTCCTGCGGCGAGCGCGATGCCCTGGTCAGTGGTGAGGCGGTGTCCGACAAACGTCCCCGGCGGGCCGCCCAGGCGTTCCAGTTCAGCCGGCTCGAACGGCAGCAGGCAGAGGATATGGTCCACATAGGGCCGCATCGTCGGGGCGCGGCCGGGCCGCCAGGCCCAGACCGACGGGCAGACATAGTGGACGATCGGAATGGTGGGATCGGCGGCGCGTACTTTTCGGGCGACGCGCAGCGAAAACTCCGGGCTGTCGATGGTAATGAGGCAATCCGGTTTCGCCGCCGCGATGGCGCGCGCCGTCTGGCCGATGCGGCGGATGAGTCTCGGCAGGTCGCGCAGGATGGCGCCGACCCCCATCAGCGCGATTTCCGAGGCGTCGAACAGCGAACGCAGGCCGAGCGCTTCAAGATGCCGTCCGCCCGTCCCGATCAGCTCGACCTCGCGGCCCGAGGCGCGGCGCAACGCCTCGACCAGGTCGTGGCCGAGCAGATCGCCCGACTCCTCGCCGGCGATGACCGCGATCTTCAGCGGCCGCCCGGCGCTCATGCCGGGCCGCCCTGCGGCAGGCCGACCACGAACAGGCCTAGCGCGTCGGCGCGCGCCACCAATTCGGCGCAGTCGAGCACAAGCGAGCGGCCGGCTTCGACGCCGATGCCGGCAAGTCCCGCCGCATGCGCCGCGTCGACGGTCTGCGGCCCGATCGACGGCAGGTCGGCGCGCAGTTCCTGAGCCGGCTTGGCGCATTTCACCAGCACGCCGCGCGTCTTGCCGGCCAGGCGACCGTGGCCGCGCAGATCGCGCACGCGCTGCAGCAGGCCGTCCGTGCCTTCTATGCCTTCGACGGCGATGACCCGGCCGCCGATCGCCACGGTGCCCTGCCCGATATCCAGCGCGCCGATCGCCCAGGCGGCTGCGTAGGCGGCATCGAGATCGGCCTTGTCCGACTTGAGCGGTTTCGCGCGGGTCATCGGTCCTTCCGCCGCCAGCAGGTCCGGCACGATCTCATGCGCGCCTACGACACGAAAGCCTTCGCCTTCGATCGCCCTGACGACGATACGCAACAGCCCGTCGTCGCCGCGCGCCAGGGCGGTCAGCGCTTTCGCCAGATGGCGGAGCAGCGAGAGACTGATGCGGATCTCGCGCCAGGCGGGTCGCCGGCTAATGCCGCCCGCCAGCACGACGTGAGTCACGCCGCGGCGCTTCAGAAGCGGGGCCATTTCGGCGAACTCGCCAAGGCCTATCTCTTCGGTTTCGAAGGCGGCGAATGCGGAGCCGCTGTCGGCTTCGCCGCGCACCCGCAGAACCAGCGGCGGATGCCCATGCAGTGCCAGGCTTTCGGCTATGTTGACTGGCAACCGGCCGCTGCCGGCGACGACGGCGACCTTGTCGGCCGGACCAAGCTCGACCAGCGGCCGGCTAGTCCTGGCCGTCGGCGTCGTCATCGGCCGCCCCTTTCAGCGGCGGAAGCGTGAACTGCCTCTTGCCGCGCGCGAGCATGAAGTCGACGACCTTCATCGAATAGACGGAGTCCGCGAACTCCTCGCGCACTCTCTCGATGTTCTCGGCCAGCGGGCGCGTGCGATCGAACAGTATCCTGTAGGCTCGCCGCAGCTTGAGGATCTCGGCCTTCGGAACGCCGGAGCGCTTCATGCCCACGACGTTCATGCCGCGCAGCGTCGCCCGGTTGCCGCCGACCATGGCGTACGGAATGACGTCGCCGAGGATCATCGAACCGCCCGCTATGAAGGCGTTGTGGCCGATGCGCACGAACTGGTGGATGGCGCTCAAGCCGCCGATACCGACGAAGTCGCCGACTTCGATGTGGCCGGCAAGCGTGACGCCATTGGTCATCGTCACGTTGTTGCCGATCGCGCAATCGTGGGCGATGTGGACATAGGCGAGGAAATGGCCATTGTCGCCGACCGTGGTGGCGCCGCGTCCGAAATCCGTGCCGGTGTTCATGCTGACGAATTCGCGGATGATGCAGTTGTCGCCGATCGTCAGCGTGGTTCGCCCGCCTTTGTGGCCCGTGCTCTGGGGCGGGCCGCCAAGAACCGCCTGCGGATGGATCGTGCAGTTCCGGCCGATCGTGGTCGCGCCGGCGACAACGACATGGCTGATCAAACGCGTGCCGTCGCCGATCGTCACGTCCGGTCCGACGTGGCAGAACGGTCCGATTTGGACGCCGGCGCCGATGCCGGCGCCCGGTTCCACGATGGCCAGCGGATGGATGAATGTTTCGTCTTGCATATCGTAAGCGGTCAGGCGGTGGTGGCGATCATGGCCGAAATCTCGGCTTCCGCCACCTTCGCGCCCTCGACAATGGCCTCGCAGGCGAAACGCCAGATCGTGCCGCGCTGCTTCAGCTTCTTCACATGGATCTCCAGCCGGTCGCCCGGGACGACGGGCTTGCGGAATTTCGCATTGTCGATGGTCATGAAATAGACCACCGACGGCGTGTCCGAGCCCCGGTTACGGATGCAGATGGCGCCGGCGGTCTGCGCCATCGCCTCGACGATGAGCACGCCCGGCATCACCGGCTGGCCAGGAAAGTGACCCTGAAAATGCGGCTCGTTGATGGAGACGTTCTTGATGCCGACCGCCGAGCTGTCGCCGTCGATATCGACGATCCTGTCCACCAGAAGGAACGGATAGCGATGCGGCAAAAGCTTCATCACGCCGATGATGTCGACCGCTTCCATCGCCGCGGGAGCCACGTCAGCCATCGTCCTGCTTCCTCCCCTTGGGCTTGGCGAGCCTCGCCAGCGTCGCCACCTCGCGCATCGCCTGGCCAAACGGCTTGGCCGGATACCCACCCCAGATCTCGCGTTCCGGAACGTCATGCATGAAGCCGCTACGCGCCGCAAGCTGTGCGCCGCTGCCGATGGTCAGATGATCGGCTATGCCGACGCCTCCCCCGATCATGACGTTGTCGCCGACCGTCACCGAGCCGGATATGCCCGACAGGCCGGCGATCACGCAATTGCGACCGATCCGCACGTTGTGGGCGATCTGCACGAGGTTGTCGATCTTGGTGTTCTCGCCGATCACCGTGTCGCCGAGCGCGCCGCGGTCGACCGTGGAATTGGCGCCGACCTCGACATTGTCCTGGATGATGACCCGGCCGATCTGGGGAATACGCTCCGGACCGGCCTTGCCGAACACGAAGCCGAAGCCATCCTGGCCGATCTTGGCGCCTGGGTGGATGATGACGCGATCGCCGATCAAGGCGTATTGAACGACGGCGTTCGAGCCCACGTAGGCGTTGCGGCCGATCTTGCAGCCCTTGCCGACAACGGCATTCGGCGAGACGATCGTGCCGGCCCCGATCTCGACACCCGCGGCGACAACCGCTCCCGCCTCGACGATCGCTCCGGGCTCCAGCCGCGCGGACGGGTCGACATAAGCCCGTGGGGAGATGCCTGTCTCGCCGGTCACGGCGCCAGGCGAGCCGGCGTCGGGATAAAGCAGCCGGCCGACCAGGGCGAAAGCGTATTGCGGGCGCGAAGCGACCAGCACCGCGATCCCGGCCGGCGCCCGATCGGCCAGATCCGGCGTGCACAGCACCGCGGCGGCTGACAAGCCGTCCATCAGGCTCGCATTGCGCTTGCCCTCGACGAACACCAACGCGCCGTTGCCGCCGGCCGATGCCGCGGCGATCGACCCAATCTGCACGTCGGCGAGATCCGGGGTCCTGATCTCGGCACCGGTCAGAGCGGCTATGTCCGCCGCCGAATAGTGCCGCGCCGGTACGAAAAACTCTGTATCGGACATGCGGACCTTCAAATCCGGGCCGTCAAGCCCGGAAACCCGTTCGACTACCAGCGCGTGGAGATGCCGAAATTGAAGTTCTGCACCTCGTCATTGTCTTCCTTCACCACCGGGAAGGCGTAGTCGACGCGCAGCGGACCGAAAGGCGAGGCCCAGATCAGGCTCGCGCCAACCGAGGCGCGCCAGTCCATCCCCGCCCCCCCGACGTTC
Source organism: Mesorhizobium sp. LHD-90 (assembly GCF_030929505.1). Lineage (GTDB taxonomy): Bacteria > Pseudomonadota > Alphaproteobacteria > Rhizobiales > Rhizobiaceae > Kumtagia. The sequence goes on from NZ_JAVFVV010000020.1 coordinate 12,354, forward strand.
GAGACAACATCGCTGGAGATACTGTTTCCGTAAAGCGTCGCTGCATCCGCGAAGAAAGCGCCACGCAGGCCGAAGCTCTCGGGGATGACCGGCACAGGGAACTGCGCCTCGACGGAAGCGTTGAAATACGTCGTCCCTCCAAGGTGATCGCCGGTGTCCGCGTCGAAAGGACCGATGCCATTGTACTCGAAGCCGCGGATCATGCGATCGTTGCTCTGGAACTGATCGAAGATGCGCAGATCGGACTCGCTACCGTAGCCGCTGATATAGCCGCCGCCGACCGCGGCAAGGCCGACAATGTCATATTCTTCCGAGAGCGTGTGGTAGTAGGAGCCACGGCCCGTGAATTTCACATATTTGGCGTCACCGCCGATGCCGGCGAACTCGCCCGTCACGACCGCATAGATACCGGCGTGCGGGCTCTTCATGTCGTCGATCGTGTTGTAGATCAACGACTGCGAGATCGACGACTTGTTCCAGGGGCTGTCTTCCGCGCCCTGAATGATCGCGTTCGACACGTCGCAGTCCGGCTGTCCGTCCCCGTTTTCGTCATCGCAATCGTCGTCGAGTTCGTACTTCTCCTGCTGGAAAGTATAAGCCGTCTGCGTGGTGAGCGCCTGCGTGATCGGCAGGCCGAAGCGCACCGTCGCGCCGGTCGTCTCCGTGTCGTACTTGTCGTAGTTGCGCGTCTGGCGGAAGATGTCGAAGCCGGCCGCGATACGACGCCCGAGGAAGTAGGGCTCGGTGAAGGAGAAGGTGAAGTCGCGCGAATTTTCGCCCACACCCGCTGCGAAACGGATGAACTGGCCGCGGCCCAGGAAGTTCCGCTCGGTGATCGAACCTTCGACGTTCGGCCCGGGAGCATCGCCGCCCGTGGTGTAACCGGCGCCGATCGACAGTTCGCCCGTCGACTTCTCCACGAGATCGACGACGAGGATGACCTGATCCGGCTCGGACCCTGGCGCCGTCGAGATATCGACGCGCTCAAAGAAATTGAGTGCCTCCAGCCGCCGCTTCGCGCGCTGGATCAGCACCTGGTTGAAGGCATCGCCTTCGCTGACGTCGAATTCGCGGCGGATGACGTAGTCGCGGGTGCGAGCGTTGCCGCGGATTTCGATGCGCTCGACATAGGTGCGGGGACCCTGATCGATGGCGTAGGTCACCGCGATGGTGTGGTTCTCGAAATCGCGGTCGCCGCGCGGCGTCACCTGCGCGAAGGCGTAACCCTGCCCGGCCACCTTTTCGGTCAACGCGATGATCGTATCCTCGACGTTCTTCGCACTGTAGACGTCGCCCTTGTGCGTCTCGATCACCGACTGAAGCTGGTCGGTGTTCACATCCGGGATCGTGTTGTCGACGGTGATGTCGCCAAACGTGTAGCGGTTACCCTCTTCGACCGTGATGGTGATCGTGTACTGGTTGGACGCCTCGTCGAGTTCGCCGAAGGCAGAAACGACACTGAAGTCCGCATAGCCGCGATTGTAATAGAAGCGGCGCAGCAATTCCTCGTCGGCGCGCAGACGGTTCTCGTCATAGATGTCGTCACGCATCAGGAACGACAGGAAGTTCGAACGCTTGGTGGCGATGACGTCGGAGAGCCGGCGGTCGCCGAACGCGTTGTTGCCGACGAAATTGATGGCGGCGATCTTGGTGCGGTCGCCTTCCTGGATGTTGAAGACGACGTTCACGCGATTGTCGCCGAGTTCCATGATTTGCGTCGTCACCGTCGCGTCGTCGCGGCCGATACGGCGATAGGCGTCGCGGACAGCCTCGGCGTCGGCTTCCATGGCCGCGTCCGAAAAGGCGCTGCGCGGCTTGAGCTGGACAACGTTGGTGAGCGCGGCGTCCTTGATCTTCTTGTTGCCCTGGAAGAGCACCTGGTTGACGACGCGGTACTCGGACACCTCGACCACCAGCGTCGATCCGACCTGATTGATGCGAACGTCGGAGAACAGGCCGGTCGCGAACAGCCGCTTCACCGCCTCGTCGATGTCGGCGCTGGAGAAGGATCGGCCCGGCACGATACCCGTCTGGCCGCGAATCGTGTCGGCCTCGACGCGCTGATTGCCGCGCACTTCGATTCGGCTGACGACCGCGGCCTCGGCCGCCGAAATCGCCGCCAATTGCACGACGACCGCACCTGGAGCGGCGACCGCCGCTGAAAGGGCAATCGCCGACGCGGCGCCCAGAAACTTCGAAACTGCCTTCATCGGGCTCAAATTACCTTTTTCTCGTAGTCCCCACGGCGAGAAAACCGGACGTCGCGGACATTTTCGCCTACGGTATTAACCGGATTTTCCCTATACGCAAGGCTTCTGGTTAACCGCCGTTTACTTCGCAGCCTGACGTGGCATTGGTGTCACGCCATTCGGTCCTCATGGTAAACGATGCTGTAACGAACCTGCCGCCGCGCCTGTTTTCCTTGGGAAATCAGCAGCCGAAGAGATCATTCCAGAACACGAACACCATAAAACCCAGCACGAGGAACATTCCCGTGCGATACACCGCCTCCATCATCCGCTCTGACGCCGGGCGCCGGAACGCAGCCTCGTAGCCGTAAAAGACAAGATGTCCGCCGTCCAGCGGCGGAATCGGCAAAAGGTTCAGGATGCCTATTCCGACCGACAACAACGCCACCAATTGAACCAGCCATTCGAAACCCGCCTTGGCCGCCTTTCCGGCCATTTCAGCGATTCGAATCGGTCCGCCGAGCTGGCATTTGTCTTCACGGCCAACGACAAATCGTTTCAAAAATTGACCCGTGCGGGCGATGATGTGCCCGGTTTCGGTCACCGCTTCCACCAAGGCGCCGCCCGGACTGTAGGCGATATGCCGCGGCTGTCCGAGTTCCTCATTGTTGACCACGCCGATCGCGCCGATCTTCACGACATTGCCCAGTGCGTCCTTTTGTTCCAGCAGTTCGGGCGTCGCGGTCAGCGTCTTCTCAGTGCCGTCGCGAAGAATGGTGAAGACGATCGAATCCCCTGCCCTGCCCGACACCATGCGCTGCACGTCGGCAAACGTGCCGACGGGCCTTCCGTCCACGGAAACGAATCGGTCGCCCGGCATGAAACCGGCGGCCTCAGCCGGGCTCCCTGCTCTGACCTCAGCGACCATCGGCTCGACGACATAGCGGCCGTAGGCCCCGAACAAAACAGCAAAGACGGCGATCGTCAGCAGGAAGTTGAACGCCGGCCCGGCAAAGACCGTAAGCGCACGCTTCCAGACAGGTTGCGTGTGAAACGCGATCCTCCGCTCCTCCGGCGAAAGGCTCCTTTCCACCTCCGGATCCGGCGTGCTGGTGACGCTCATGTCGCCGACGAATTTCACGTAGCCGCCGAGCGGGATGGCCGACAGTTTCCACCGTGTTCCACGTCGGTCGTTGAAGCCGATCAGTTCGGGGCCGAAGCCGATGGAAAACGCCTGCACGCCGATACCGCACCAGCGGCCGACCAGATAGTGACCCATCTCATGCACGAAGACGACGACCGTCAGCACGAACAGGAACGGCACGATGGTGCCGAGGATGAAACCTTGCGTTCCAAAGACGGACGACAGAATCTCGGTCAAATCACACCCACTTCACGGACGAAACGCCGCACCCCTGACATTATTGCGAGACGGCGGCGAATCGAAGGCTTGCAGCAGCGCATCGCGATAGACCGTTCCGATCAACCCGCAAACAGCCCGAGCGCCGGATGGCCGGCATCGCCGAGCGCCCAGCCGATCACGTAGAGGGCAAATGCCGCGGCCACAAGGCCGTCCACCCTGTCCATCACGCCGCCGTGACCGGGAATGATCCAGCCCGAATCCTTCACGCCGTGGCGGCGCTTGACCCAGGATTCGAACAGGTCGCCGGCCTGCGAGACGATCGACAGCAGCGCCGCGACGCTTCCAAGCAGCCAAAGGCCCGGCAGCCCGGCCGCGATGCCGACCAGAAGGCCGGCAATCACGCCCGCGACCATGCCGCCCACCGCGCCGCTTCGGGTTTTGCCGGGCGAGATGGACGGCGCCAGTTTGGGTCCACCGATGGCGCGGCCGACGAAATAGGCAAAAATGTCGGTCGCCCAGACGACGGCGAAGAGGAACAGGATGGCGATCAGGCCTTCCTTGCCGTCGCCCCTGAGCAGGGCGATGGAGAGCGCCGACAGCGCCGCATAGGCAAAACCCGGAGCCTCCCACGGGCTGCCGGCGCGGCTCTTCGCCAGCACCGCGAGCACGATCGTCAGTAGCAGCGCCAGTCCGATCAGCAAAAGCGCCGGGAGGTCGATGACGATTGCCACCGCGAAGACAAGCACAAACCCGTCGGCAAGCTGCGCCAACAGACCCTGCCCACCCGCATCGGCGCTCGACTGCCGCGCCATGCGCGACCATTCGTAGAAGATGGCGCCGCCGATCGCCGCCGCCAGTACCCGGAACGGCAGGCCGCCGAACCAGGTGATCGCCAACACCGCGGCGGCGAGAACCAGCGCCGAAATGATCCGCAGTTGAAGATTGCTCATCCGCGTCTCGGGATCAGGCGCTGGAGGAGATGACATCGCGTTCGGCACGGCCGCCGAAGCGCCTTTCGCGCGCCCTGAACTGGCGCAGCGCCTCCTCGAAATGCTCGGCGCCGAAGTCCGGCCACAGGCACGGCAGGAAGACGAGCTCGCTATAGGCGGCCTGCCAGAGCAGGAAATTGGAAAGCCGCATCTCGCCGCTGGTACGGATCACCAGATCCGGATCGGGGATGCCCCTTGTGTCAAGCGCCTGCGACACGGTCTGCTCGGTCACCGCAGCCGGATCGATGCGGCCGGCCGCTACATCGGCGGCGATCTTGCGCGCCGCCCGCACGATCTCGTCGCGTCCGCCATAGTTGAAGGCGATCACCAGATTGAGCGAGCGATTGCCTGCCGTCAGAGATTCGGCCTCGTCCAGAAGCATCCTGATGTCCGGTTGCAGGCTTTGGCGCTCGCCAATGACATGGACCTTCACGCCGGAGCGGTGCAGTTCGGCAAGATCGCGGCGGATGAACAGTTTGAGCAGGCCGAGCAGGTCGCTGACCTCCGACGCCGGCCGCGACCAGTTCTCCGACGAGAAGGCGTAGACCGTCAGCCAGGAGACGCCGAGGTCGGAAGCCGTCCGCACCGCCTGACGCAGCGCCTCGACGCCCGCCTTGTGGCCGGCAAGTCTCGGCAGGCCCCTCGCCTTCGCCCAGCGGCCGTTGCCGTCCATGATGATCGCGACATGCGCGGGCGTGGTCATTTCCGGCTTCCGCCTCAGACGTGCATGATTTCGGCTTCCTTGCCGGCAAGCAGGCTGTCGATGGTCGAAATCGTGTCGTCGGTCATCTTCTGGACGCGGTCCGACTGCTTGCGATGGTCGTCCTCGCTGATGTCGCCGTCCTTCTCGGCCTTCTTCAGGTGGTCCATGCCGTCGCGGCGAACATGGCGGGCTGCGACCTTGGCGTTTTCGGCATATTCATGCGCCTTCTTGACCAGTTCCTTGCGGCGCTGCTCGTTGAGTTCCGGCAGCGGGATGCGCAGCGTCGTGCCGTCCATGATCGGGTTGAAGCCGAGATTGGATTCGCGAATGGCGCGGTCGACCGCGCCGACCATCTGCTTGTCCCACACCGATACCGAGATCATGCGCGGCTCCGGAACCGATACGGTCGCGACCTGGGTGACCGGCATGGTCGTGCCGTAGGCCGACACGACGATCGGGTCGAGCAGGTTTGCGGAAGCGCGCCCGGTGCGCAGCGAAGCGAGGTCGTGCTTGAATGCAGAGATCGCCCCGTCCATGCGGCGCTGGATGTCGCTGAAGTTTGCTCCGTCGGTCATCGTCTCACTCCTTGATCCACCTTCGACATGCCGGCTCTGTTATCAATCGGCAACAATGGTGCAACGGCCTGCGCCGTTCAGAATTTCACCGAAACCGCCTTTTTCGTGGATCGAATACACAATTATCGGGATGTTGTTTTCGCGTGCAAGGGCAATCGCCGCCGTGTCCATGATGGCGAGGCCCTTCTTGATCACGTCGGCATGGCTGATCCGGTCGAAACGCACGGCGGTCGGGTCCTTCTTGGGGTCGGCCGAATAGACGCCGTCGACCTGCGTGCCCTTGAACAGCGCATCGGCGCCGATCTCGGCGGCGCGCAGCGCGGCTGCCGAATCGGTGGTGAAGAAGGGATTGCCGGTACCGCCGGCGAAGATCACCACTTTTCCCGCGTTCATGTAGGCGGTCGCCTGGCGCTGCGAAAAACTTTCGCAGAGTTCCGGCATGGCGATGGCCGACAGCACCACGGCGTCGACGCCGATCTTCACCAGTGAGGTGCGCAGCGCCAGCGAGTTGATGACGGTGGCCAGCATGCCCATGTGGTCGCCGGTAACACGATCGCCACCCTTGGAGGCCACCGCAACGCCGCGAAAGATGTTGCCGCCGCCGATCACCACGCCGACCTCGACACCGAGCGCGCGCGCCTCGGCGATGTCGGAGGCGATGCGGTCGACCACCGAGACGTCGATGCCGAAATGCTGCTCGCCCATGAGGGCTTCGCCGGAGGCCTTCAGCAGGACGCGTTTATAGGGAGGCTTGGCCATCGAAGTCCTCGAAATGTTCGCAAGATCCGGCCGCCGCTGCCGGAATTCAACCGCAGGCCCACGACCGAGGCGAGCGCGGATTCCCGATACACGAAGGGCGCCGCGATGTCACGCGACGCCCCGCAGGTGTAAGCCGGGATGTTTCCAGACTTATTTCTTGACGGCCGCCGCGACCTCGGCCGCGAAGTCCGACTTGTCCTTCTCGATGCCTTCGCCGAGCGCATAGCGCACGAAGCCGGTGATCTTGGCCGGCGCGCCGATTTCCTTCTCGGCTTCCTTCAGCGCCTTCTCGACCGTCAGGTCGGGATTGATGACGAAGGCCTGCTTGAGGAGAACGACCTCTTCGTAGAACTTGCGCAGGCGGCCTTCGATCATCTTTTCGATGACGTTGTCCGGCTTGCCGGACTCGCGCGCCTGCTCGGTAAAGATCGCCTTCTCGCGGGCTACCGCCGCCGGGTCGACTTCTTCCGCCGTGAGCGCCAGCGGGTTGGTGGCGGCGACATGCATGGCGACCTGGCGGCCGAACGCCTTGGCGGCCTCGGCATTGCCGGCCGTCTCGATGGCGACCAGCACCCCGAGCTTGCCGAGCCCGTCGGCGACGGCGTTGTGGATGTAGGTCGCGACGGCGCCCTGTGCCACCGACAGCTTCGCGGCGCGGCGGAAGCTCAAGTTCTCGCCGATCGTGCCGACTGCGTCCTTGATCGTCTCGGCGACGGTCTTGTCGGAGCCGGGATATTTCGAATCGGCGACCGCGTCCGGACCGAAGGCCAGCGCCACCTTGGCGACATTGGCGACGATCTCCTGGAACGCGGCGTTGCGGGCGACGAAGTCGGTCTCGGAATTGACCTCGACGACGACCGCCTCGCGCAGGCCGGAATCGACGCCGATCAGGCCCTCGGCGGCGGTGCGGCCGGCCTTCTTGTCGGCCTTGGAAATGCCCTTGGCGCGCAGCCAGTCGACGGCAGCTTCCATATTGCCGTCGGTCGTCGCGAGAGCGGCCTTGCAATCCATCATGCCCGCGCCGGTGAGTTCGCGGAGTTCCTTAACCTGTGCTGCGGAAATGATCATCTTTGCCTCTTTAGCTTCTCAAAAACGCACTGGCGCACCATCGAAGTATCGACGATGCGCCTGACGCCGGCACGACAAGCGTGCCCAGTTCAGTGGAGACGGGCTCTTTCGAGCCCGAAACGGATCAGGCCTGGGCGGCCGAATCGTCCGCCGGAGCCTGCTCGGCGGGAGCCGCTTCCAGAACCGGCTCGACCGGAGCTTCCTCGGAAGCGCCGATGTCGACGCCGAACGAGCCCTGCTGGCGGGCGATGCCGTCGATGGCCGCGCGGGCGATCAGGTCGCAGTAGAGCTGGATGGCGCGCGCCGCGTCGTCGTTGCCGGGGATCGGGAAATCGATCTTCTCCGGGTCGCAGTTCGAATCGATGATCGCCACGACCGGGATGCCGAGGCGCTTGGCCTCGAGGATGGCGATCGCCTCCTTGTTGGTGTCGATCACGAACATCAGGTCGGGCGTCGAGCCCATGTCCTTGATGCCGCCCAGCGCCTTGTCGAGCTTTTCGCGCTCGCGCTGCAGGTTGAGCAGCTCCTTCTTGGTGAAGCCGCTGCCCTCGCCGGCGAGCAGCTCGTCGAGCTTGCGCAGGCGCGAGATCGAGTTGGAGATGGTCTTCCAGTTGGTCAGCATGCCGCCGAGCCAGCGGGAGTTGACGTAATACTGCGCCGAGCGCTGCGCGGCGTCGGCGACGATGTCGGAGGCCTGGCGCTTGGTGCCGACGAACAGCACGCGGCCGCCGCGCGACACGACGTCGGAAACCTGCTTCAGCGCCTGGTGCAGCAGCGGCACCGTCTGCGAGAGGTCGATGATGTGGACGTTGTTGCGGGCGCCAAAGATGTAGGGCGCCATCTTCGGGTTCCAGCGGTGGGTCTGGTGGCCGAAGTGAACACCAGCTTCGAGAAGCTGGCGCATGCTGAAATCAGGCAGAGCCATTCAAAGTTTCCTTTCCGGTTGGCCTCCACGGACGCAAGGCGAGAGAAAGGATTTTCGCTCGCCACCGGAGGTTTCAGCCGGATTTCTCCCGGGCAGACACCAAAGTCCGTGTGTGGAATGCCGCGGCATATAGAGGGGGAACACCGGAAATGCAAGCTGTTGCGGCGTGTCGCGGAAATTGCCGCAGGGAAACGTCGGGACCGGTTCCCTTTATCCGCCCCGTGCGAACGCGCCGTGGCCGCGGCCTGCCTGCGGACAAAGGTAATTCACGATCTACCCGACAATCGAAAGCGGTCCGGAAACTCTGGAACGGCGCAAACGCCGGGCAAAACCGTCCCCGGATTTCAAGCCGACGCGCGCGCCTCGGCCAACGCCTTGAGGTCGGCGGGTTTCAACTCGACCGACTCACCACAGCCGCAGGCCGAACTCTGGTTCGGGTTCCTGAAGGTGAAGCCGGTGCGCAACGTCGTCGTCTCGAAATCCATCTCGGTGCCAAGCAGGAACAATGCCGCTTCCGGTGCGACATAGACATGGGCGCCGTCGCGCTCGACATGGTCGTCGCCCGGCTTCGGCTCGGTCACCAGGTCGATCGTGTATTCCATGCCGGCGCAGCCGCCCTTCTTGATGCCGAGGCGGATCCCCCTGGCGCTGTCGCGCGTGTCCACGATCTCGCGCACGCGGTGTGCTGCCTTGTCGGTCAGGGATATGACGGCGAAACGTCCCATTCGAAAAACTCTCCACTCGCGGCAGGTTCAAGGCCTGCTGAATGATCTTGCCCCTAAGATGGTGAAGATTCCGGTTTAGCGCAACCCATACGGTCGGGAGCCTGGTTGCAAATATCGCACAACGCGATATTTTGAGTCATGAAAGCGGTGATCATCCTGCCAGGCGCGGCGAAGGCGCTCCGCAAACACAGAACGGAGGCGGCGCGCCTGCTGGACAAGATCAACGCCTACGCCGCCGATCCGGCCACGCAGGCCAACAATGTCAAGGCGCTTTCCGGCTCGAGCGCGTTGCGGCTGCGCGTCGGCGACTTCCGGATCATCTTCGAGGAAACCGAGGCCGAAATCGTGGTAACCAAGATCGGACCTCGCGGGTTCGTCTATGATTGAGCGAAAACGATGAACAAGATCGTCTATTTCACATCACCGGGCGGCGACGAAATGGCCATCCTGCCGCGCGCCGAGCTCGAAGCACTGCAGGACGCCGCCGATCATGCCGGCGCGCTGGCCGCGTACAGGGGCGGTAAGGTTCCGGGTTTGACGGTCGAGCAGACAAAAGCCTTTGTCGAGGCGCCCTCCCCACTTGCGTTCTGGCGTAAATTCCGAGGCCATACCCAGGCGCAACTGGCGGCCGAGATCGGCATCGCGCAGAACTATCTCTCCGATCTGGAGAACGGAAAACGCACCGGTGATGTCGCACTGTGGCTGCGCCTGGCAAAAGCACTCGATCTGCCGGTGGAAACGCTCGTCGACGATGCCGACTGAGGTTCACGACGCTACAGCGATCTGCGCCTCTTCAAACCGACGCTCGTTTGCCAGGCAGGCAATCAATTTCATTGTATTGCTTCGCTCGGCTAGCCTACCTTCCGGAAAGGCGGGCAATCTCTATTGCTACGCAGTGTCCCAGCAGAAACACACGAGAATGTCAGAAATACCGGACACAAATATAACACGTACTTTCCAAGAGTCATCGAGCGACTTCGCTCCCAATGCACTAGTGCTCATGGCAATGGCGCTGAGCCTTGGGGCCCTTGGCTGGTTCAGAACAGACGTGGACGATCTCGTAAGAATTGCGAGTGGCCTGGTCGCCTCTGCCCTCGGCGCGGCGGCCCTGTTCATGACCGTAAAGATCGCCAGGCAAGATTATCGGGCACTAACTTTATCTCCCGAAGGGTTTCGAGACACCAATATTGCTCGCGAGGTCGTTCCATGGTCAGCAGTCACCAGCATGTCAGTGGCTCCGACGTACTTTCGTGGCAGACAACAATTTCTGGCGATTGACCTGAAGGTCAAAGATTCTGCCTGGAGCGCGCTAACCCTTACGCGCTCAGCGAAAATCAACAAACGCCACGGCGGCAATATGTGGGTCTCACGGGTCGGCAAGGAGCGAGACTTCAACGCCTTCTTCGCCATGATGCGAGCCTACACCAAGGCACACGGAGGCACTGTCGACTGAGGTTAGTACCACCCCACGGCCACCTGCGCCTCTTCCGACATGCGGTCGGGCGTCCAGGGCGGATCGAACACCATGTTGACGTCGACGCCCGAAACACCCTCGACGGCGCTGACGGCGTCCTGCACCCAGCCCGGCATCTCGCCCGCGACGGGACAGCCCGGCGCGGTCAGCGTCATGTCGATCTTGACCGAGCGGTCGTCCTCGATGTCGATCTTGTAGACCAGGCCGAGCTCGTAGATGTCGGCCGGGATTTCCGGGTCGTAGACTGTCTTCAGCGCCGAGACGATGTCGTCGGTGATGCGCGCCAGTTCGTCGGCGGGAATGGCCGAGGTTTTGGCGCTCTCCGGCACGTTGGGGCCGGTCGGCTGGTCGGCTTCGGTCGGGGCAGCAGCGTCTTCCATGGTCGTCACCCGAAGAATTTCCGCGCTTTTTCGAGCGCTTCGGCCAGAATGTCCACCTCCTGGCGCGTGTTGTACATGCCGAACGATGCCCTGCATGTGGAGGTGACGCCAAACCGTTTCAACAGCGGCTGGGCGCAATGGGTTCCGGCGCGCACTGCCACCCCCTGCCGGTCGATCACCATCGACACGTCGTGGGCATGGATGCCCTGCAGTTCGAAGGAGACGATGGCGCCCTTGTTCGGTGCATCGCCAAAGATGCGCAGCGAGTTGATGGAGCGCAGGCGCTCATGCGCGTAGGCTTTCAGGTCGGCCTCGTGCGCGGCGATGCGATCACGGCCGATGGAATCCATGTAGTCGAGGGCGGCGCCCAGGCCGATCGCCTGGACGATCGGCGGCGTGCCGGCCTCGAAGCGGTGCGGCGGATCGTTATACGTGACCTCGTCCTCGGTGACGTCGAAAATCATCTCGCCGCCGCCCTGGAAGGGACGCATCGCTTCCAGCATGTGCTTCTTGCCGTAGAGCACGCCGATGCCGGAGGGGCCGTAGACCTTGTGGCCTGTGAAGACGTAAAAATCGCAGTCGAGGTCGCGCACGTCGACCGGCAGGTGGACGGCCGCCTGGCTGCCGTCGACCAGCACCGGGATGCCGCGCTTGTGCGCGATCTCGACGATCTGCTTGATCGGCGTGATCGTGCCCAGCGCGTTGGACATATGCGTGATGGCGACCAGTTTTGTGCGGTCCGTCAGCGATTTCTCGAAATCTTCGAGGTGCAGTTCGCCGAGATCGTCGACCGGCACCCAGACGAGTTTGGCGCCCTGCCGCTCGCGGATGAAATGCCACGGCACGATGTTGGAGTGGTGCTCCATGATCGACACGACGACCTCGTCGCCCTCGCCGATGTTGGGCATGCCGAAACCATAGGCGACGGTGTTGATGGCCGCAGTGGTATTGGAGGTGAAGACGATCTCGTCCACGCTGCCGGCGTTGAGGAAGCGGCGGACGGTTTCGCGGGCCTTTTCATAGGCGTCGGTGGCGGCGTTGGACAGGAAATGCAGGCCGCGATGAACGTTGGCGTATTCGCTCGCATAGGCGTGCTGGATGGTATCGAGCACCACCTGCGGCTTCTGCGCCGACGCGCCATTGTCGAGATAGACCAGCGGCTTGCCGTAGACTTCTCGCGAAAGAATCGGGAAATCGCGGCGGATCGCCTCGACGTCGTAGGGGGTAGTGAATTTCTGGTCCATGCGCGGACTTCCGTATGTTTCGGTGCGTCCTTCGAGGCTCGCACGCCAAGGTCGCACCACAAATTCCACCGCCAAGGAGGGCTCGCACCTCAGGATGAGGACCGTTTGCGCCAGTCTCCCCCGCCGGTCCTTCCTCAACCTGCATGCGCCGGCCTCCCTCATCCTGAGGTGCGAGCCCGCACGTCGTCTCCGGCCTCATCCGAACCGTCGAGGGCGAGCCTCGAAGGACGCACTGAAAACCAGCTTAGCCATGTTCGGCAAACCAGCCGTCCAGCCGCGCTTCCAGCGCATCGACCAACGGCTCGTCCTCCAGTTCCTCGATGACGGATGCCACAAAAGCCTTCACCAGCAGGCCGCGCGCGGTCTTCTCGTCGATGCCGCGCGCCATCAGGTAGAACAGGTGGTTGCGGTCGATCTCGGTGACGGTGGCACCGTGGCCGCACTGCACGTCGTCGGCAAAAATCTCCAGCTCGGGTTTTGTCGAGAATTCCGCGTCGTCGGACAAGAGCAGCGTGTTGCAGGCCATCTTGGCGTCGGTCTTCTGCGCCTGCTGGTAGACGTTGATGCGGCCTTGGAAGACGCCGCGCGCCTTGTCGGTGACGACGTTGCGGATCAGTTCGCGCGAGCCGGTGTTGGGCGCGGCGTGGTCGAGCACCATGGTGACGTCGCAATGCGTGTCGCCGGCGAGCAAATTGACGCCGCGCAACTGGAAGTCGGAGCCTTCGCCCGCCACCTTCACCCGCACTTCCTGGCGCACCAGCTTTCCGCCGGCGTTCATGACGAAGAGCGTCAGCCTGCTGTTCTTGCCTAGCTCGGCGTTGAACTGGGCGAGATGCGTGGTGGTCTCGGGCTGGTCCTGAACGATCAGCCAGACGATGTCCGCGTCCTCACCCACCAGCAGGTTCGAGACCGAGGTGGAAAGCGCCGCGCCGCTGCCGGACTGACGCTCGACGATGGTCGCCTTCGCGCCGGCGCCGGCCCGCACCGCAAAACGCGCATGCACCTGGCCGCCGGCCTGGACGTTCTGCACCTCGATCGGCGCGTCCGCCTTGGCGTCGGCGGCGATGTCGACAAACCAGCCGTCGCTGACGAAGGCGGTGTTGAGGAAGCTGACGGCGTCGTCCGCGTCGCGCGGGTCGAGCGCCGGTGCTAAGCTGCCGTCGATCAGCTTTTCGGACAAGGTCTGGAACGCCACGCCTCCCACCGACGGCGCCTTGCCGTGCACCACGCCGTTCAGTACCGGAAGCACCGCCGACCCCTCGACCACCGGCGTCAGGGGTTTCGGATTGGCGGTCTGGTCATAAGGCGGCACCACGGCCAGCAGCCGGCGCAGGTCGGTGTAATGCCAGGCCTCGGCGCGGCGGGTCGGCAGGCCGTCCTTGATCGCCTCGATGGCGTCGTCGCGCTTGACCATGACCGCGCCGTCGCCCGGCAACTCGGACAGGCGCTCGCCGAAAGCCTCGATCAGGGCCGTCTCGGCCTGGGTGCGCTGGGGTGCTGCATGCATGTTCATGGCGGGCACCTACGCGGCCTCTTCGATGATGCCGGCATAGCCGTTGGCTTCCAACTCATGCGCCAATTCCTTGCCCCCCGACTTGATGACCTGTCCGCGGTAGAGCACATGCACGGTGTCGGGCACGATGTGCTCCAGCAGGCGCTGGTAGTGGGTAATGACCAGGAAGGCGCGGTCGGGCGCGCGCAGCGCGTTGACGCCGTCGGCGACGATCTTCAGCGCGTCGATGTCGAGGCCGGAATCGGTCTCGTCGAGCACGCAGAATTGCGGCTGCAGCAGCTTCATCTGCAAAATTTCGGCGCGCTTCTTCTCGCCGCCGGAAAAACCGACATTGAGCGGCCGCTTCAGCATGGCGACGTCCATCTCCAGCGAGCCCGCGGCTTCCTTCACATGCTTCAGGAATTCCGGGATTTTCAGCGGCTCCTCGCCGCGCGCCTTGCGCTGGGCGTTGAGCGCGACCTTCAAGAATTCCATGGTGGCGACGCCAGGGATTTCCATCGGATACTGGAAGGCGAGGAAGATGCCGGCGGCGGCGCGCTCGGCCGGATCCATCTCCAGGATCGACTGGCCGTTGTAGAGCACGTCGCCCTCGGTTACCTCATAGTCGTCGCGGCCGGCCAGCACATAGGACAGCGTCGATTTGCCCGACCCGTTCGGACCCATGATAGCGGCGACCTCGCCGGCCTCCACCGTGAGATTCAGGCCGCGGATGATCTCCGTGCCGGTCGAGGCGATACGGGCGTGCAGGTTCTTGATCTCAAGCATTGTTCTTGTCTTTCAAGTAGTCGCTGTAACGTATTGAATAGTCGGTGTGTTTGCGGGTCGCGCCGATGAAGTACCAGGCCGAGGCGGCCATGCCGGCGGCGAAGGCCAGCGCCCACAGCCAGGTCGAGCCAACGAACGCGAGAAGCAGCGCGACGATGGTGGAAACCACGACGCCCGCGACGAAAATCCAAACCACGCGCCATCCCTCCGGCCTGACCGGGTAGGAGCCGGAGCCGCCATTGGAGCGGACGAACCAGATGTGGGCGGGGAGTTCGGCGGCCATGTCGTTAGCCTCACATCACCCAAAACGAAGCAGAAACAGGCCATCTCGAAGCCACATGATCACGTCGAAAAGGGGCTCGAATTTCTTCATCCGATCCCTCAGATAGACGTGCTTCGGCTTGGCAGGCGAAGCGGGCCTTTCCATCACCCCACGCTCCCCTCGAGGCTGATGCCGATCAGCTTCTGCGCCTCGACGGCGAACTCCATCGGCAATTCCTGGATGACGTCCTTGACGAAGCCGTTGACGATCAGCGCGATCGCCTCCTCCTCCGGAATGCCGCGCTGCATGACGTAGAACTTCTGATCCTCGGAGATCTTGGACGTCGTCGCCTCGTGCTCGAACTTAGCCGTGGCGTTCTTGGCCTCGATGTAAGGCACGGTGTGCGCGCCGCAGTTGTTGCCGATCAGCAGCGAGTCGCAATTGGTGAAATTGCGCGCGTTGGTCGCCTTGCGGTGCGCCGACACCTGGCCGCGATAGGTGTTCTGCGAGAAGCCGGCGGCGATGCCTTTCGAGATGATCCGGCTCTTGGTGTTCTTGCCGAGGTGGATCATCTTGGTGCCGCTGTCGACCTGCTGGTAGCCGTTCGACACGGCGATCGAATAGAAATTGCCCTGGCTGTCGTCGCCGCGCAAAATGCAGCTCGGGTATTTCCAGGTGATGGCCGAGCCGGTCTCGACCTGCGTCCACGAGATCTTCGAGCGGTCGCCGCGGCAGTCGCCGCGCTTGGTGACGAAGTTGTAGACGCCGCCCTTGCCCTGCGCATCGCCCGGATACCAATTCTGCACGGTCGAATATTTGATCTCGGCGTCGTCGAGCGCGATCAGTTCGACTACGGCGGCATGAAGCTGGTTCTCGTCGCGCTGCGGCGCGGTGCAGCCTTCGAGATAGGAGACGTAAGCGCCCTCCTCCGCAATGATCAGCGTGCGCTCGAACTGGCCGGTGTTCTTCTCATTGATGCGGAAATAAGTGGAAAGCTCCATCGGGCACCGTACGCCCTTTGGCACGAACACGAAGGAACCGTCGGTGAATACGGCCGAGTTCAGCGTGGCATAAAAATTGTCCGAGGTCGGCACGACCGTGCCGAGATATTTCTGCACCAGTTCCGGATGCTCGCGAATTGCCTCGGAGATCGAGCAGAAGATGACGCCGGCCTTGGCGAGTTCGTCCTTGAAGGTGGTGACAACCGAGACCGAGTCGAACACGGCATCGACCGCCACGCGGCCGGATTTGTAGACATTGTCGTTGGCCGCGCTGTCGTCCTCCTCGCCACCCGCCGGGGCCTTCTGGACACCGGCCAGAATCTCCTGCTCCTTCAGCGGGATGCCGAGCTTTTCGTAGACCTTGAGAATCTCGGGATCGACCTCGTCCAGCGATTTCGGACCTGACTGGCTCTTCGGCGCGGCGTAATAATAGAGGTCCTGGAAGTCGATCTTCGGATAGTCGACGCGCGCCCAGGTCGGCTCGTCCAGCGTCAGCCAGCGGCGATAGGCGCCGAGACGCCATTCGAGCATCCAGTCGGGCTCGTTCTTCTTGGCCGAAATGAAGCGGATGATGTCTTCCGACAGGCCCTTGGGGGCCTTGTCCACCTCGATGATCGATTCGAATCCGTATTTGTACTGATCGACGTCGATCTTGCGGACCTGCTCGATCGTCTCCTGCACAGCAGGCATCGCGTTCTCCATCCATGCCGGGTTAAAGGCCCGACCGTTTTCAAACTATGGCACCGCCAGGCGGCGTAGCCCTCATATAGTGCGCCCAAGCGCGACATTCACGGGCCAATGCCGAAACGTCGCAAATCCAGGCGCACCGCTGGAAATCGCGGCTCTCAGGCCGCTTTCGTTTGGCCGCCGCGCCGTAGGGCGAGCCGCACCAGCGCCTCGCCGAAGCGGGCGATCTCTGCCTCACTCGTCGCCTCGCCGATCGATACCCGCAGTCCGCCTTCGGGACGCGCGACGCCCATCGCCTTGAGCACATGGCTCGGGCCGACCTTTCCGGACGAGCAGGCCGACCCGGCCGAAACCGCGATACCGGCAAGGTCGAAGGCGATCTGAGCTGTCTCGGCTTTCACACCGGGTACGGCGAAGAAGACGGTATTGGCAAGCCGCTCGACCTTTTCACCATAGATCTCGGCATCCGGTGCGACTTCCCGAATCGTCATCTCGATGCGCTGGCGCTTTTCCAGCATCGACACCGCGTTGTCGACGGCGCCGGCGGCATGCCGTGCCGCCGCGCCGAAACCCGCAATGCCAGCGACATTTTCCGTGCCGGCGCGAAACCCCTTTTCCTGGCCGCCGCCGGAAACCAGCGGCGCCGGCATCATCAGGTCGGACTTTCCGACAAAGGCGCCGACGCCCTTCGGGCCGCCGATCTTGTGCGCCGAGAGTATCAGGAAGTCGCCGCAAGCCCCTGCAATATCGAGCGGAATACGCCCTGCTGCCTGCACCGCATCGACCACGAGGACGCCGCCCACCGCCTTGACCGCCTCGGCGATGCGGGCGAGCGGCTGGATCACGCCGGTCTCGTTGTTGGCAGCGTGAACCGCGACGAGCGGCAGGCCGCTTTCCTTGTCATGCGCGGCGAGCGCCGACTCCAGAGCGGCAAGATCGATGACGCCGTCGGCATCGACGCCGATGCGGCTGACCTGCTCGGCGGGAAAGCGTCCGCCGGAGAGGATGCAGGGATGATCGGCCGCCGACACATAGAGGCGGCCCATGCGCAGCGGGCTGCGGCCCATGCGCCAATCCGGAGTCAGCAGGGTAGAAGCGGCCTCGGTCGCACCGGAGGTGAAGACAACATGCTCGGCCCGGCCGCCGACCAGCGCCGCGATGTCGGCGCGAGCCTCCTCAACGATCCGCCGCTGCGCCCTGCCCTCGCCGTGCACCGATGAAGCGTTTCCCGCCCCGTCCATCGCTGCAAGCATCGCCGTCCGCGCCGCTGGCAGCAGCGGCGCGCTGGCATTGTAGTCGAGATAGGCTCGCGGCTCGGCCATCATCCTGCCTTCGGAAAGATCGATCGGAGTCGCAATTTCCTTGAACTTGCGACGCAAGACATCCTATCTACCCGAGAAAATTGCTCGCTTGTCAGTTTTGAACAGTTCTAAACTAGCTTGTAGGTAGGCGCATCCCACGCGTCAAGGCCGAAGCCGGGATTGTGACCGACAGGCGGGCCACAAATCGAGAATATGTGGAGCCACCAATGCCCGAGGTCATTTTCGCCGGTCCGGCAGGCCGCCTGGAAGGCCGTTACCAGCCGTCCAGCGAAAAGAGCGCGCCGATCGCCATCGTTCTGCATCCGCACCCGCAATTCGGCGGGACGATGAACAACAAGATCGTCTACGATCTCTTCTACATGTTCCAGAAGCGCAACTTCACAACGTTGCGCTTCAATTTCCGCAGCATCGGCCGCAGCCAGGGCGAGTTCGACCACGGCATGGGCGAACTTTCGGACGCCGCAGCCGCACTTGACTGGATCCAGTCGCTGCATCCCGATTCGAAAAGCTGCTGGGTGGCCGGTTACTCCTTCGGCGCCTGGATCGGCATGCAGCTTCTGATGCGGCGGCCGGAGATCGAAGGGTTCATCTCGGTCGCGCCGCAACCCAATACCTACGACTTCTCGTTCCTGGCGCCCTGCCCGTCGTCCGGCCTGATCATCCACGGCGATTCCGACAAGGTGGCGCCGCCCAAGGACGTGCAGGGACTGGTCGACAAGCTGCACACGCAGAAGGGCATCACCATCACGCAGAAAACGCTCACCGGCGCCAACCACTTCTTCTCGAACGATCCGCAGATGCTGATAGACGAATGCGCCGACTATCTCGACAAGCGCCTGGCCGGCCAACTGGCCGATCCGCGGCCAAAGCGGCTGCGCTAGGCTCACGATAGGCGATGTATCAGCCGCCGCGTCCCGAACTTGCGCAGGCGGACAATACAGACGAAGCGGTCGCCGCCAAGGACCTGCTCGAATGCGACGCCGAGTGATACCCCAAGGGTCGCCATCGTCCCTACAGATGGTGGTGAGCCGCCTTGATCTCGGGCGGAAGTACGAGGAAATAGGCGCACACCGTCTGCGGACCTTCGTCGACATCCTCGACACGCTCAAGCCCGAGACCAAGACCCTCGTCGATCTGGGCGCCGGTCATTGCAAGTTCGGCGCGCTCGCCGCAAGGCGCGGCTATGATGTGACGGCGGTCGATGGCCGCACCGTCCGCTTGCCCGCCGATTTGGGATCGGTCCGTTTCGTAAAAAGCGACGTGCGCACCTACGATCCGGCCGGGTTCGGCGTGATCGCCAATCTCGGTCTCTTCTACCATCTTGAGCTAGAGGATCAGAAGGATCTGCTAAGCCGTTGCAGCTACGGCGCGCTGGTCATTCTGGAGACGCAGGTTCACGTGCCGGAAATTCTTGAGCCGCACGAAAGCCGCCCCTGGCACGCGATCGTCCGGCAGGGCGGCTATGAAGGCGTTCTCTTCCCCGAGACCGACAACCCGATGGCCTCGATCGGCAACCCGACCTCGTTCTGGCACACCGAAGACTCGATGCTACGGCTGTTCGCCGATTGCGGGTTCAGGGAAGTTCAGCTCGTCGAGCCGCTGTTCCGCTCCGGCTACGGCGCGCGGCGCTTCTACGTGCTGTTCCCGAACGAACGCCCGGCCTAGCCCGGCAAATCGATTGATTTTGAAGCGAGGCGGCCCAATGACGGATCGGGCCGCCCTGCCAAACAGAGCCTACTTCGCCTTCAGAAAGTCGCCGACGTCGAGCAGCACGAACTCGTTGTCGTCGGCCTTGTCGAGCGCGCGGCCCGCCGAGAACGGCAAATTGTTGTCGTCGCCGACCACGATGTGGGTGTCATCGACCAGATCGACGTTCTCGATCGTGTTGAACGGCATGTCGTAAAAGCCGTCGCCGCCGCCCTGACGCTTCTTGTTGTCGGGGTCGGAGATCTTGAGCAGGTCGATGTAGCCGACCTTACGCACGGCGCCGCCGGCGTTGGCGTCGGTCATCTCGATCTTGTAGATGCGCTTGAACTTGGCCGGCATGGCGAAGCAGTCCGGCGCCGGGTTCTTGGGGTCGGCGCAGGCCTTGTCGGCGGTGCCGGCGCCTTGGTCGCGCTCGATGACGAGAGCCGTCGTGTCGTCGATCATGTTGAAGTCGCCGATGGCGTCGCCACCTTCGGCCGACAGCGGATAGAGCCAGCTACGGCCGGTCCAGGCCTTGTTGGCGACATCGAACTCGATGACGCGGAGCGCGCGCTCGCCGTCCTTCTGCTCGGCGGCATGCTCCATCTTGCCATCTTCCTTGAACAGCGCACCTTCCAGCATGGCATAGAGTTTTGTGCCGTCCTTCGACTGGGCGAGACCCTCATAGCCGCCGGAACGCTTGACGTTGAATTTGGGCATCGGCAGCGACGGATTGGCCTGCAGCGTCAGGGTCGGGTGGTCGGGCGACTTCACCGGATTGCCGTCGACCACGGTCTCGACAACGTCAGTCAGCCTTCCTTCGGTGTCGAACTTCAGCAGATACGGCCCGAATTCGTCCCCGATCCAGAATCCGTCGGCGACCGGCTGGATCGATTCGACGTCGAAATCGCCACCGGTCAGGAAGCGGGTGTCGCTGCCTTCCAGCACGATCGGGAACGGCGCCTTGCGGTCCGGGTCCGTGAGGAAAATGGTCTCGAGGCGCTCGACGGCGCCGGTGCTCCAGTCCGGTTTGATGCGGTGGATCATCAGCGCCGCGTCGGTGGAATTGAGCTTGTTGCCGAAGCCATTGTCGGAAAGCGTCCAGAAGGAGCCATCACCGGCATTCTTGATTCCGGAAAAACCTTGAACCGGCTGGCCGTCAAAAGGCAGCGACAGGCCGGTGAGGCGCACACCGTCCTTGCCGGGCACGCTGCCGAGTTCGGTGGCGCGCTTGCGATCGGGGGTCGAGAATTTGCCGGAAGTCTGGAGATGGTCCGGCGCGTTTTCCGGCGCCTTGATGATGGTGTTGGCGGGCAGGATGGCGTGGCCGGCAAGCTTTGCGTCGAACTGCTTTTCCTGGGCGATGGCCAAGGTGGCGGTGCCCGTGAGGGCAATGGCGGCGGCGGCCGCGAGAAGGGAGCGTCGCATGGTGATGAAACCCGTCTTGAGGATGAAACATCGCCAGCGCTATGGCCGCCACATGTCGGGCGGTTGAAGGTTGGGTGAAACTTCGATGACGGTCCCCGATCTCCCCGGCACCGGCGAAACCGGACAAGGCTGCCAATCGATTGCCGGCGGCCCGGCTTCGGCGGCCGCCTCAAACGGTCTTGCCGGCGAGCATGCCGCCGGTGACCGGTTCGCGGCATCCCGTCGTCGTCGGAAATGTGAGCGGAAGCCCCTTCAGCGAGCGCACCGCCAGATAGGCCCAGGCCTCGGCCTCGGTGGCGTCGCCGTCGAGGCCGGCATCCTCGGCCAGCGCAACTTCTGCGCCCGAACGCTCCGCCCCCTTGCGCAGGTCGCCGACGATATGCGGATTCTTGCGGCCGCCGCCGCAGACGATCCAGAGTTTGGGCGGCTCGGGCATGTGCTCGGTGCTTTTCAGGATGGCTTCGGCGGAGACGGCCGCCAGCGTGCGGGCGCCGTCGGCGAGTTCCAGCCCGCCAGCGTTCTCCAGCGAAAAGTCGTTGCGGTCGAGCGACTTCGGGCCGGATTTGTTGAAGAACGGATTGTCGAGATAGGCCTCGACCACCTGGCCGATCACACCGCCCTCGCTGGCGATCGCCCCGCCGGCGTCATAGGGCACGCCCCCTTCGCGCGACACCCACTGATCGATCAGCGTATTGCCGGGTCCGCTGTCGAACGCGATCGGATCGCCGTTTTCCGGCACAAAAGTGATGTTGGAGATGCCACCGATATTGACGAAGACAATCGGATATTTTTGCGCAAAATCCCCCGGCAGCGAACGCGCCAGCGCGGCATGATAGGCCGGCACCAGCGGAGCCCCCTGCCCGCCGAACACCATGTCGTTGGCGCGCATGTCATAGACCACCGGGATGCCGGTGCATAAGGACAGGAACGGCCCGTCGCCGAGCTGCACGGTCAAGCCCAGATGCGGGCGATGCAGCACGGTCTGGCCATGAAAGCCGACCACGTCAGGCTTGCCCCAGTTCCTTGCGCCATTGCGCAGGAAGATATCGACGGCATCCGCGTGACGGCCGGTGATGTCGCGCTCCAGCGCTGCGAGATCGCCTGGCCGTTCTTCGCGGCGCGCGATTTTTTTGGCCTCCTCCAACCCCGCCTCGATACGCCGGCGGAAGGCCGCGTCGTAGGGCACGAAGAAGGACGGCCCGCGCTCGACGAGATTTTCGCCGTCGGTGCGCAGCATGGCGAGATCGATGCCGTCCATCGACGTGCCGCTCATCAGGCCGATCGCGCAGATAAGGCTCATTTCGACGCCGTCCTTGTGATTCCTAACCCGCCGATGCTAAAGGCGCGCAGCCGCGTGCGCCATGCGCGGCCTTACCGTGTCGCCTTCCGGAACGCCGTCATGCCCGCCTTCAAGTCCGATTTTCTCCGCATCCTGTCCGAACGGGGGTTCATCCACCAGATCTCCGATGAAACCGCGCTGGACGAACTGTTCTGCAAGGAGACCGTGACGGCATATGTCGGCTACGACGCGACCGCGACCAGCCTGCATATCGGCAATCTGATCACGGCGACCATGCTCTACTGGATGCAAGAGACCGGCCACCGGCCGATCGCGCTGATGGGCGGCGGAACCTCCATGATCGGCGACCCGTCCTTCCGCGACGAGCAGCGCAGCCTGCTGACGCCGCAAAAAATCGCCGAGAACATCGAGGGCATCAAGAAAATCTTCGGCCGCATCCTGCGCTTCGGCGATGATGCGAACGACGCCATCATGGTCAACAATGCCGACTGGCTGCTGAAGCTCAACTATGTCGAGTTTTTGCGCGACGTCGGCCGGCATTTTTCGGTCAACCGGATGCTGACCTTCGACAGCGTGAAGCTGAGGCTGGAACGCGAGCAGTCGTTGTCATTCCTGGAATTCAACTACATGATCCTGCAGGGCTACGACTATGTCGAGCTCAACCGCCACTACGGCTGCCGGCTGCAGATGGGCGGCTCGGACCAATGGGGCAACATCGTCAACGGCATCGACCTCGGCCATCGAATGGACACGCCACAGCTTTTCGCGCTGACCACGCCGCTGCTCACCACCTCCTCCGGCGCCAAGATGGGCAAGTCGGCAAAAGGCGCGGTGTGGCTCAACGGCGACCTCTATTCGCCCTACGACTTCTGGCAGTACTGGCGCAACACCGAGGACGCCGACGTCGAGCGTTTCCTGAAAATCTTCACCCGCCTGCCACTGGACGAGATTGTGAAGCTTGCGGCGCTCGGCGGATCGGAGATCAACGAGGCGAAGAAAGTACTCGCCACCGAGGCGACGGCGATCGTGCATGGCCGCGAGGCCGCCGAACAGGCGGCGGAGACGGCGCGCAAGACGTTTGAGGAAGGCGCGCTTGCCGAGACGTTGCCGACCATCGAGGTCGACGGTTCCGAACTTCGGTCAGGCATCGGCTTGCTGACGCTGCTGGTCAAGGCGGGGCTTGCCGGGTCGAACGGCGAGGCGCGCCGCCATGTGCAGGGCGGCGCGGTGCGGCTCAACGACCAGCCGGTGCAGGACGAGCGCCGCGCCGTCACCACGGCCGACGTCACCGCCGACGGGGTGGCGAAACTGTCGGTCGGCAAGAAGAAGCACGTACTGGTCAGGGCGGCCTGACACAACTGGAGCAGCTTGCACTCAGGTGCAAACTGCTCTGGCCGGCAGATACCGGCCGCTCAATTGAACTCGAAAATCTGCCGGAAGATGCCGGGCGCCATGACGGAGAGTGGGTTGACCTGAAGCCGCGGCGCCTTGGCGTCGCCGTCGAGCTTGAAGGTCACGCCGATCAGCCCGCGGTCGCGCCCGTTACCGAGCAGGTCGCCAACCAGCGGCAGCTCGCCGAAGAGACGGTTCAACCCATAGGCCGGCATGAAGGTGCCGGTCATGTCCATCTGGCCCTTCGGATCGTAGAGCGTGCCCTGGAAGGTGGCGCCGATCTGCGGCCCGCGCACCACGCCGTTGACCAGTTTCAGATAGCCGTCGCCCCGGGCGATCTGCGCGTAGCCGCGCTCGAACGAGACGCTCGAGGTGTCGATGTCCTTGCGCATCGCGTCCCTCAGGCTGCCGTCGCTGCCGGCGGGCGCCGTCGAGACGATCGAGGCAAGCCGCGCTTCGTTGACGACGCGAAAGTTGCGCGCGTCGACCTGTCCCGCCATGCCCGCGTCGCCGGCGCCGGCAAGCACCACCTTGATCGTGCCGCCCTGCACGTTCTTGTAAAGGTCGAGGAAACGCAGCAGCGCCCCGGCGTCTGCCGCCTCGATCCGCATCTGCTTGCGTCCGCCCTCGGCGCCATTCGAGAAACTCACTGCGCGCCCGCCTCCGGACGAACCCGTCAGCGACGTCCGCGATCCCTGCGATGTCAGTTTGACATCGGAAAGCGTCTCGCCATTGAAGCCGGTGACCCGTGCTACGTCGAGATTGACCGAAAAGTTCGGGGAAGCCGCCGATCCGCCCTTGCCGCCGGTATTCGAGACGAAGGTCTTGATGATCGGCCGCGCGTCGAGCCCACTGCCGTCGACGTCGATCCGATAACCCTTGCCAACACGGGCGACATTCACCCGCACCTCGTCGTCGCGGTTGAGACGAACCCGGTCGAAACGCGCCGACGCCAGTTGCCCTCCGGAAATCGTGACGGCGCCTGCGATCAAGAAGGTTTTTCCGGTCAACTCGAAATCGGACAGGTTTATGCCCTGGTCCGTGGTCTGCATGGTGAACTCGGCCGTCGCGGCGACGCCGGCGCCCTTGCTCCAGCCCACCCACGGTATGTCCAGCCTGGCACCGGTCAGGTCCGCTACGACGCGGCGTGTGCCGTTGTCGTCGTCGACAGCGACCTTCATCGGGCCGGACACCAGCGCATTCAGTCCCGGCGCAAACTTCTTGCGCGCCGCGTCGTCGAGGGTGAGCACGACCTTGCGGCCGCGCTGCGGCCCTTCAGGCCGCAACGGCTCGACCATGGAGATGTTTGCGGGCACGCCATTGAGCAGACCCTTGGCCGTCATCGTGGCCTGCGTCGGCTCCACGTTGATGTGGCCGTCGGCGTCGCTCAGCCTCTGGCCGGAGAAGGGCTTTGCGACGGACAAATCCTTGTAGTCGAGATCGACCATCCACTCGAGCGTCTTGGGATCGATGCCTTTCTGGAACGGGATGTCGGTGATGACGTGACCCGACACCCGCCCGGAGAGGTCGGCCGGATCGATCTGGATGACGCGCATGGCGTTGATCGGATCGAGAGCGGCGAATTCCGCCACCGCGGCCGCCTCGCCCTCGATGTCGACGTCGAACTTGCCGATCACCGGCGGCTTGTTCGACCGGGCAACCGTCAGCGTGCCGTTCTTGCCGGAGACGGTCCGCCCGCTCGGCAGAAACACCGCGCCTGACGACATGGTGATCTCGACGTCATAGCCGCTGACCTTGACGACGCCGTCGGCGTCGCGGATGGGCGGCAGCTTTCCGACCGTGTCGAAACGCGTGTCCGCCACCGCGAAACTGCCGACGATCTCCTCGGGAGAGAGCGGCACACCGTTGCCCAGACGGCCCGGCAGGACGCGGAACTCGACCGAAGCCTGCTGCAGCAGGCCCCCGAACAGATGGTCCATAACCCAGGCGCGCGCCTTGCTGGCGGCGAACCACGGCCACAATTGCTTGGCAGCGGAAACTTCGAGATCGCGTGCCGACACCGCAACGGCCACACCCGGTGCCTGGCCCTTGACCAGCTCCACCTTGGCCGAGCCGTTCACTTCGCCAGAACCGCTCTCGACCGTGATGCTGTCGGCCATCGCGATGCGGGTTTGCGGATCGAAAGTGCCACTGACCCTGGCATTGAAATTGAGCGGGGGTTCCGGAGAATCGGACGGCGCCACCACTGTCCTGGTGCTCACCAGTTCGTAGCGGTAGACCGGCCGGTCGCCGGCGGCGCCGGTTGGCGGGCGCGGGCCGAAGGCGCCGTTGAACTCCAGCGAATTGCGGCCGGTCTGCACCAGAAACTTGTCTATCTCGATCTTGTGGGTGCCGGCCGCCAGCGTCACGTCGAGCTGAGTGTTGCCGGTAAAGACGCCGCGCGCGCCAAAATCCAACTGCGACTGCGCTATGACGCCGGAAAGTTTCAGGCGCTGGCCCCGGCCTAGTGTATCCTCCTGCCCGGTCATCGAAAGAGTCGTGGCGCCGAGGCGGCCGGCGCTTTGCGGCTGTACGCTGCCCTGCTCCGGCAAGGCGGCCATGGCGATGGAAAAGTCGAGTCCGGCGATCCGTCCGGTGACAGGCTCGCGCTGCGTGGTTCCGGCCAGCGTCGCCCTGCGGCCGTCGACATCGGCCTCCATCTGGATTTCGAGGCTGTCCCGGGAGACCAGCCTCAGCTTTCCGTCGAGAATGCGGATGGAGCGCAGCCGCTCGCCTTCCGGCAGCACGATGGTAATGTCGGCCAGGTCGATCTCCGTCAGCAAACCGGCATCGATCGCATCGAAGGCGCCGTGCAGGCCCCTGAACACGGCAGTGGCGACGAGATCGGGATCGATGAGCCCGCGTTCGTCGCGCAGCGCCAGCGTCCAGTCGGCGTCACCAGACGGCATGGCGCCGGCCGTGATCGTCGCATTGGAGATCGACGCGCCGCCAAGGCGCAGATCGCCGCCGAACAGCGGCATCAGCCTGACGCCGAAATCGACCCTCCCGACATCCGCAAGCTTGGTCCCGGTAGCGGCGTTGGTCAGGCTGATGTCCTGCAGTTGCAGCGCCAGCGGATGATCCAGCCCGAAGGTGAAACGCGCCGGGCCGACCGACGCGGTGGCGCGCTCGCCGGCGATCGCCTGCATGGCCAACTCGGCCTGCCGGCGCAGCCTTTCGGCGCCCCAGTCGGAATTGAGCAGGAACAGCACCGCCGCGAAGCAGAGCAGCAGCACGCCGCTGATACCCGCCGCGGCGAAGAGGCAGGCGCGCCACGCGCCCTTTCGCGTGCGCTCACGGCGCCAATGCACATGCTGTCCGTGCGCGGAGGGCATCGCCGACAGCTTCGTGATTTCGCCCCGCCGGAAGCGGATCTTTTCGTGTTTTGGTTGCTCGTGGCGCAACGGTGGCTTTCGGTGGTTCCTGGCTCGGCTTTTGGTTCGATCCCATGTGCCGGCATGGACGAATCCATCGGCGGCACTATAAGCCGATTTTCATACACCTAATCGCGAAGAAGGGCATCCATATGGCTGAATTGGCGGAAGGCGACATCGCGCCCGACATCGTGCTGCCGCGCGGCAGCGGCGGCACCATCTCGCTGAGCGGCCTCAAGGGAAAAAAGGTCGTCCTCTATTTCTATCCGAAGGACGACACCCAAGCCTGCACGGCCGAAGCCATCGATTTTTCCGCACTGAAGCGCGACTTCGAGGCGGCCGGCGCCGTGGTCGTCGGCGTGTCTCCGGACAACCCGAAGAAACACGGCAAATTCGCCGCAAAACATGCGATCTCGATCGATCTCGCCTCGGACGAGGATCTGGTGGCCGCCAACGCCTATGGCGTGTGGGTGGAGAAGAGCATGTATGGCCGCAGATACATGGGCGTCGAACGGTGCACCTTCCTGATCGGCACGGATGGGCGGATACGCCGCATTTGGCGAAAGGTGCGGGTGCGCGGCCACGCCGCGGAGGTGCTGGCGGCCGTGCGCGATCTTGGCGGCGACCCTGATGCGGCAGCATGAATGAGCGCAGGAACCCTTTTCGATTTCCCGCATTCTAGGAAAGGAACAACGATTGCCGGAGAAGACGTCATGCGCAGTATAGCTCTTTGGTTGCTTGGGATTCCGATCCCGATCATCATCCTTCTCTGGTTCTTCTTGGACTAGATCTGGAGATTTTACAGTTCAGTCGATGAAACCCGCCAAAGGTGGCGGGTTTTTCTGCATCTGCCCCCTCATTTTTTGGCATCCCGAACTCTCAGGCTGGAACCGCGGCGTATGGTGAGCGGTCCCGTCATGATCGCCGGAGTTGTGGCGCAAGCCTTTGTTAACCCTAACGATGTGTAATGCACCAATCGCTTGTACGCGTGGCAGATCGGGGTCCGGGGCGAGATGGCTGCTCATTCGACAGTGTTCGGCAAACGTCGCGAACCTCACACCGTCATCATCGCGCGCGGCAACTCGATCAAGCATTTCACAGTCCGGCCCTGGATGGCAGCGCTCGCCGGCTCGGTCGTAGCGGCGGTGACGCTGGGCTATTTTGCCGCAACCTCCTATCTCGTCTTCCGCGACGACCTGATCGGCGCGGCGATCGCCCGCCAGGCCCGCATGCAGCATGCCTATGAGGACCGCATCTCGGCGCTGCGCGCCCAGGTCGACCGCATCACCAGCCGCCAGTTGCTAGACCAGCAGCTCATGGAGACCAAGGTCACCGAATTGCTGGCGCGCCAGTCCAAGCTCAGCGAACGCCACAGCCGGATGGGACCGATCCTGGAAAAGGCGAACGCCTCGGCCGAGGAAGCGGCCGGCGCACAGCCCGCGCCGCGGCCGGGCGACCGCGCCGACGCCGGCACCCCTGCCCTCTCCTATGCGCGCGCGGCAAATGCCGCCACATTCCCGCTGTGGTCGACGCGGGACGGCAACGATCCGTCCGAATCCGCCGCCGACCGCGCCGACAAGCTGTTCGTTTCGATCAACCAGTCGCTGCGCACCATCGAAACCGAACAGATCGCGAAAATCTCGACCTTGGCCGACGACGCCTACCAGGCCGCCGACCAGATCTCCGAGATTCTGGAGGATGCCGGCCTGCCGGTCGACGCCGATTTCGGCAAGTCGGACATGGGCGGCCCGCTGATCGCCATCGACAATGTCCAGGCGTTCGACACCAAGGTCAGGGAACTCGACGTCGCGCTCGACCTGCTCGACCAGGTCAAGAAGCAGGCAAAGAGCCTGCCGATCGCCAATCCGGCGCCGGGTCGCTCGATCTCCAGCACCTTCGGCATGCGCAAGGACCCCATCCTCGGCACGCCCGCCCTGCATTCAGGAATGGACTTTCGCGCTCCGACCGGTACGCCGGCGACAGCCACCGCGGCAGGCGTCGTCACCATCGCCGGTTGGAACGGCGGCTACGGACGCCTGGTCGAGATCGACCATGGCAACGGGCTGGCCACCCGATTCGCCCATTTGAGCCGCATCGGCGTGAAGGAAGGCCAAAGGGTCCGGCTTGGAGACGTGATCGGCCTGACCGGCAACAGCGGACGCTCCACCGGCCCGCACATGCACTACGAAATCCGGCGCGGCGGCCACGCCGTCGATCCGCTGCGTTTCATCAAGGTCGGCAAGAAGCTGAGCCAGTTGCTGTGAGCCGCGCCCCCTGGGCCCCGGCAACGTCGTCACCCGGCCGATCCGATCAAGGCAGCGCGGCCCTCCGACGCTTGGCCGGCGAAGTGTTCTGCAAATCTTTCGGAGCATGCGTGGTCGCGCTTGACACTCTCCGGCGAACCCCTTAATCGGACGCCCACAACGCGGCTTTGCCCGACGTTGGTGCGCGGGTGTAGCTCAGTCGGTTAGAGTGCCGGCCTGTCACGCCGGAGGTCGCGGGTTCGAGCCCCGTCACTCGCGCCATTCTTTTCATGACGTTTTTCCGGCATTTGCGATAGCGGTCGCCGGTTGTCGGTCGCCTCCCCTGAGGGGTGTAGTTTCGGTCATCGTTGTTCGCCGGTAGCCAATACCGTCGGCGGCAGCCGGGACGACAGGATCGGGGCAACCCGGTGCAGAAGGGGGATCCTATGGCGTCGCGCGCCTCGCATAGAAAAAGCCGCTGCCGATTTCGTGACTTGAGTTCATCCCCCCGGAGCGCTTATTTCTCGATGTCCTAACCACAGGTAGAAGAGTGGTTTCGGTCCGCCGCCCGAACAGATTCGGGGTCCATGGCCATGCCGCGGGCGCGGATAAGAATTTGAGGGAAGCAATGACGTCGAGACGGGGCTGGATATCGATCGCGTCGATGATCGCCCTGTCGCTCTCGCTTGTCAGCGCGCCGTCGGGCAGCGCCAACGCCCAGAGCCTGTTCGAGACTCTGTTCGGCGGCGGCTTCAAGCGCGCCCGCCCCTCCGACTTCCCGCCCCCGCCGCGGAAGAACAGGAAAGCCGCGCCGGCGCAGAAAAAAGCCGCCGCGGCGCCGAAGATAGCCGGTCCCAGCTACAACACCTACAGGGCCGACCGGCTGGTGCGTGTCGATTTCTCGCCGCTGACCCGCGGCCCCACGCCAATCGCCTTCCAGGCCGCCGCCGCCTCCGGTTTCGACGGCGCGCTGGCCGGTCTCGAAGGTTACGACCTGTTGGCCGAGCGCGACATCGCCGCTGCGCTGACCGGTTTCTACGCGGATCACCGTGCCTTCGTCTGGGTCGAGCAGGGAGCGCCGAACGCCCACGCCGCCGAAGCCATCCGTGTGCTGAGCGAGGCCGCCAGCCACGGTCTCGATCCGGCCGACTATCTCGTCGCGGTGCCGGCGCCATCCGAAAGCGCGGCCGATCCGAACGACAGAAGCGCCGATCTGATCCGCTTCGAGATGACGCTTTCGGCCAAGGTGCTGCGCTATGCGCACGACGCCTCGATGGGCCGGATCGATCCCAACCGCATCTCAGGCTACTACGACTTTCCGGCAAAGCCGTTCGATCCGGCCGTCGTGCTTGCCGCGCTTTCCAACACCGCCGATGTCCGTGCCTTCCTCGAAACCCGTCATCCGAGCAATCCCGAATACCAGGCGCTGCGCGTCGAACTGGAGGCGCTGCAGGCGAGCGGCGTGCAGGATGAGGTGACGGTCGATCCCAGGCTGGTGCTGAAACCTGGCCAGACCAGCCCGGAACTGCCGAAACTGGTCCATCTGATCGCCCGCGACCTCGACGACGATATGGGCGGCAAATTTGGCGAAACGCTGTGGCGCAATGCCGCCACCCAAAGCTATTCCGACGAATTGGTGCCGGTCATCAAGGCGGTCCAGCAGCGCGCCGGTCTCAAGGCCGACGGCATTGTCGGCCCGCGCACCGTCAACGCGGTGGCAGGCACATCGAACGCCGACAAGATCGAGAAGGTGCGGATCGCGCTGGAGCAGTTGCGATGGCTGCCCTCCGACCTGGGCAGTCCCCGCGTCTTCGTCAATCAGCCGGCCTTCACCGCGAGCTACATCGACGGTGTCGAAAAGCTCAACATGCGCGTGGTGATCGGCGCGCCGTCGACGCAGACCAGCTTCTTCTACGACGAGATCGAACAGGTCGACTACAATCCCTATTGGGGCGTGCCGCAATCGATCATCGTCAACGAGATGCTGCCTCGGCTGCGCCGCGACCCCGGCTATCTCGACCGCGCTGGCTATGAGGTGACCGATTCCAAGGGGCGTCGCATCCCCTCCTCATCGATCAACTGGGGACGCTATGGCGGCGCGGTTCCGTTCAGCGTGCGACAGACGCCGAGCGAGGCCAACGCGCTGGGCGAACTAAAGATCCTGTTTCCCAACGAACATGCCATCTACATGCACGACACGCCGGTCAAGAACCTGTTCCAGCGCGATACGCGCGCCTTCAGCCATGGCTGCATAAGGCTGCAGGACCCGCGCGGCATGGCGGCGGCGGTGCTGGACACGTCCGTCGACCACATCGCGGCAAAACTGAAGCGCGGCCATTCGACCGAGAAGGTGACGCGAAAGATCCCGGTCTACGTCGCCTATTTCACCGCCTGGCCGACCATATCCGGCAAGGTCGAGTATTTCGGCGACATCTACGACCGCGACACGAAGCTGAAACTCGCCATTGCCGCGACGGAGGCGGCGCGCGCACCCGGCAGTTAGAGCGCTGCGGGCGCCTGCGCAAGCTGCGCCCGCTCAGGCCCTAGCGCAGCTTTTCGAGGCTGGAGCGAAAACGCCGCCCGTTGTCGACATAATGCTCGGCGGATTGCGCAAGCCTTGCCGCCGCCTGCTCGTCAAGGACGCGCACCGCCTTGGCCGGCGCTCCGACGATCAGCGAATTGTCCTCGAACACCTTGCCCTCGGTGACCAGCGCACCGGCTCCGACGAGGCAGTTCTTGCCAATGCGGGCGCCGTTGAGCACGATGGCGCCCATGCCGATCAGGCTGTTGTCGCCTATCGTGCAGCCGTGCAGGATGGCGCGGTGGCCAATGGTGCAACCCGCCCCGACATCGAGCGGAAAACCCGCGTCGGTGTGCATGATCACCTGCTCCTGGATGTTCGACCGCGCACCGATCGAAATGCGGTCGTTGTCGCCGCGGATGACCACGCCGAACCAGACGCCGGCATCCCGCCCGATCCGCACGTTGCCTATGACGGTCGCATCCGGCGCGATCCAGTTGCTCAGCTCGTCCTCGAATTCGGGCGCTGTTCCGTCAATCGCATAGATGGGCATCCTGCTTCCTTTGCTTCACCGCTGCGCCAGGACCACCGCGAATATCCGCTCCCGGCCCGCGCCGACGGCATTTAGTAGTCAGGCAAGCCGGTTCGCAAGCTTCACGTTGGCGACGGCGGGCGTTCGATGTTTACCGGTCGTTTACCATGGCGATGCACAGTCTCATCGAGACGCGCATCCGGACCCGTGGCGTTCCGGATGCGCCGGAAGCTCCCGTCAGGGCCTCGAGGCGCCGGAATGAACGCAGCAACGGTCGATGCGGCCGCCGAAGGGATCGAAGACCCAATCAGCTCGCGCCTGATGACGCGCATTTTTTTCGGCTTTGCGGTGCTGGCGATGCTGTCGCTGGCGCTGAGCCTAGTCGGCAAGTGGTTCGGATCGTCCATCGCGCTTGCCGGCTACACCGACGACCCATCGTCCAGGCAGGTTGTCATCGGCAACCACGTCATTGTCGCGCCGGCCAACACGATCCGCTTCGAGCGTGCCCGCCGCGACGGCATCGCCTCAAGGCTCGACCTCTATCTGCGCTGGCCGCAACTCGACGGCTACGCCAAGCAAGCCCGTGACGATTTCAACAATGTGGGCAACCGGCGAAACATCCTGTTCCTCGGCCTGGAGGAGCGGATGATGTCGCGCGACATGAGCGGCCGTTTCGCGCCGATCTACCGCTCGCTGATCGTCGCGCCCGGCCGCAAGGGCCCGGGCGGCCTGACGATCTACGAGTTCAGCAAGAAGTCGGGTTACCTCAACGAGGTTCTTGCTGTCGCGTCGCGCGGCGCGAACGAGCCTTTCGTCGCCCGCTGCCTTACCGGTCCGAGCGCGGAGGACTCGCTGGCGCCGTGCGAACGCGACGTCGATTTCGGCGACAATCTGAGCCTGACCTATCGCTTCCCGGCCGAACTGCTCGCCGACTGGAAAACACTCGACGCCGCGGTGATGGCAAGGGCCAGGGGCATGCTCAAGGCGAGCCGCTGAGCGGCTCCTTCGGCTCGCCCGTCAGCCAGCCGGCGCAGTCAGAAAAGAATCTCAGTTGAGGTCGATGTCGAGAATCGCCATCGAGAAATTGTAGTCGCCGTCCTCCTCGTCCTTGAACACAAGGCCGAGGAATTCGTCGCCGACATAGACTTCCGCCGAATCGGTTTTGCGCGGCCGCGCCTTCACCTGCATGTCCGGATTGCGGAAAATGCGCTTGAAGTAGGCGTCCAGTTTCTTGATCTCGTCGGGTTTCAAGCTTCGTCTCCGCGCTGCCGGGATGTTGTTGTCGAGCGCGCTTCTGGCACGCGGGAGAACGGACTGTAAAGGCTGCCGTTCCGCTTTGCCCAGTAGACATGCCCCGGGCAAACGCAACCTTGGGCGGAGCGGGACGGCTTCTAGCCGCCCGCCTGGGGCCGGAAATCAGATTTCGAAGCTGACGACGTGATCCATCGTCTGCGACGGCAGGAACTGGTCCATCTGCCTGGACGGACGGTCGCAGCCGCTCTCGCCGACGACGCGGGCCGGCACGCCGGCCACCGTCTTGTTGTGCGGCACCGGCGACAGCACCACCGAGCCGGCGGCGATTTTTGAGCAATGCCCGACCTCGATGTTGCCGAGGATCTTGGCGCCCGCGCCGATCAGCACGCCATAGCGGATCTTGGGATGCCGGTCGCCGCCGGCCTTGCCGGTGCCGCCCAGCGTCACGCCGTGCAGGATCGAGACGTCGTCCTCGATGACAGCCGTCTGGCCGACCACGAGCCCGGTCGCATGGTCGACGAAGATGCCCTTGCCGATGCGGGCGGCGGGATTGATGTCGGTCTGGAAGACGGCGGAGGACCGGCTCTGCAGATAGAGCGCGAAGTCCTGCCGGCCCTGATCCCACAGCCAGTGCGCCAGGCGATGCGTCTGGATGGCGTGAAAACCTTTGAAATAGAGAACCGGCATCATGAAACGGTCGCAGGCCGGGTCGCGGTCGTAATAGGCTTGGATGTCGACACGCACCGTGTTGCTCCAGTCGGGCGTTTCCGACAGCATTGCCCGGAAAGTCTGACGGATCAGGTCGGCGCCGACATCCGGGTGATCCAGCCGCTCGGCGATGCGGTGGATGACCGCGTCCTCCAGCGATTCCTGATTGAGGATCGTCGAATAGAGGAATGCCGACAGCAACGGATCGCGCGCGACCGCCTCCAGCGCCTCGCCGCGCACTGCGCTCCAGATCGGATCGACGGGCTGAAGCGCGCTCGGCTTCACCAGATTCTTCGTGCTCATCAGATGCCTCCGTCCCGGCCGAGGGGTCGCGCCTATATACCCCGGACTATAACGCGATTGAACTCAAATTTCTTCACCCTCCCGTCAAATGGATTGGATTGGCGGCTTTTCAAGAGTGTTTGGCAGGGCGTTCCGGCCACACCGCCCGTCGCGTCAAAGGGGATGGGCAGCCCAAAACTCCAGCGCCCGCTTCTTGAACGTGCGGTCGCCAACCGACAGCATATGGTCGCGGCCCACAATGTCGAACGCCTCGGCATTGGGCATTAGCGCGGCAAGTTCGGCGGGCGAGCCGCCGACATCGTCGGTCGTGCCGACGGCGACCAGCGTCGGCTGCGCGATCCGGGCGACCTCGTCTTCCGAAAGCAGCGTGCGCGAGGTCATGATGCAGGCGGCGAGCGCCCGGCGGTCGCTTTTGGTCTGGTCGGCGAAGGTGCGAAAGGTTTTTCCGCGCGCGTGGGTGATCGTGGACGGGTCGGCGGCGGTCAAGGCCTCGGCGATCGGGTCCCATTCGCCGACGCCATCGACCATGCCGATGCCAAGCCCGCCGAACACCAGGGTCGCCACCAGCGCCGGCTCGGCCAGCGCCAGGAAAGCGGAGATGCGCGCGCCCATGGAATAACCCATGACATGTGCCCGCCCGATGCCGAGATGCCGCAACAGCGCCGCCGCGTCGCCCGCCATCTTCTCCGGCGCGTAGTCGGCCGGCTCGTAGCTCTTCGAGGATCGGCCATGGCCGCGATTGTCGAAGGCGATCACCCTGTAGCCGGCCTGGGCAAGCGTCTTCACCCAGCCGGGGCCTACCCAGTTGACCTCCAGGCTGGACGCAAAACCGTGGATCAGCAGCACCGGCTCGGCCGCGCCCCCCGCATCCGGCGCGCGGTCGACATAGGCGAGGTCAAAACCTTCATGATTGAAGAACGCGGTCACTCTTGCCTCGAATCCTGGAGCCTCAGCCGCCGGCGGCCCGGTCGATCGCCGGGTGACGGATCTCGGTGCCGGCGACGATGCCTGTCCTTTCGGCCACGCCGGCATTGAGCTCCAGCACGAAGCGCACCGGCACGCCGGGCGAGATCACCGCTTCCGACTGCGGCTCACCCTGTTTCACGGCGCGCACCCGGCCGTCCTCGCCGATGAAGACGAGGTCGAGCGGCAGCGGCGTGTTCTTCATCCAGAAGCTCGCCGGCTGCGTGTTCTCGAACACGAACAGCATGCCGCGATCCTGCGGCATGGTCTCGCGGAACATCAGCCCGGTCGAGCGCTCCGCCGGGTCGTCCGCCACCTCGATGCCGAAGGATTTCACCCCCGACGCCGTGATCGCCACGAGCGGCGCGGGATCGACCGGCAGGTTTTGCGCCTGGCTGGTGGCGGGAAACGTCGTTTGCAGGAACAGGAAAGCGGCGGCCGCCAAGGCAGCCACGGTCGCGGTCCCTGCGAAAATCCAGGGCTTGCGGGGCATCGGAACTCCGTTCTGTCTCCGCAACCTCAGTGCGAAGCCGGCAAGGTCCCGATATCGGGGTGAATTTCGGCGGCCATAAGGCCCTTGTGCCCACGGCCGAAGCGCACCAGTACCACCTGCCCGGGCCTGAGCTCGGCCAGACCGTAGCGGCGCAGCGTCTCCATATGGATGAAAATGTCCTCGGTGCCCTCGCCGCGGGTCAGGAAACCGAACCCCTTGGTGCGGTTGAACCATTTCACCAGCGCGCGCTCCAGCCCGCTTTCGGCCGTGACCGTCACATGCGTGCGCTGTTCCGGCATCTCGGCCGGATGCACGGCGGTGGAATTGTCCATGCTGACGACGCGGAAGGCCTGCATGCCGCGCTCGCCACGCCGCGCCAGGCAGACGACACGAGCGCCTTCATGCGCGGTCTGGAAACCGTCGCGCCGCAGGCAGGTTACATGAAGCAGGACATCGCCAAAACCGTCGTCGGGCAGGATGAAACCGTAACCCTTGGCGACGTCAAACCATTTGATCGCGCCCGAGACCTCGACAACCCCCGCAACCTCATCGCCATCGACGTGCTGCAAGGTTTCGCCGGCCGCCAAGTCCCGCCCCACCGAAGAGGCCCTGTCCCCCATCCGACCGCACCTTTCCTGACGAGACACACGTGATTCTTTACAGAGAATAACATCGCGTGTTCGGGCAAGTGCAAGTCCCGTTCCGGCTTTTTTCACCTTGGAATGAACCGATTGCCGGCTATCATCGCGCCACGGCAACAGTTTTGCGCCACAAGGGTCCGGGCAGCGCCCGCGCCATGCTTGGCCGCGCGCCGCGGAAACGCCGATACACGAAGGGAATACAAATGCGCTACCTCCACACCATGGTGCGAATCACCGATGTCGACGCCTCGCTCGACTTCTACTGCAACAAGCTGGGGCTTGAAGAAGTGCGCCGTTACGAGAACGAGAAGGGCCGCTTCACCCTGATCTTCCTTGCCGCGCCGAAGGACAAGGGCGCGTCGAGCGCCGCCCGCGCACCGGAACTGGAGCTCACCTACAACTGGGATCCCGAAGACTATACCGGCGGCCGCAATTTCGGCCACCTCGCCTACAAGGTCGACAACATCTATGACACCTGCCGGCGCCTGATGGACGGCGGCGTCACCATCAACCGGCCGCCGCGCGACGGCCACATGGCCTTCGTCCGCTCGCCCGACAACATCTCGATCGAGATCCTTCAGGAAGGCGACCCGCTGCCGCCGGCCGAGCCCTGGGTGTCGATGCCTAACACCGGAAGCTGGTAACCCCGAAAGCCAGGTCGGGTGTGGGCCGTGGAAACGACGGCCCACACCCCGATAGAGCAAACTTGGAGTTTCGGCTGATCAGGCGGCCGCGCCGGCCTCGCCGCTGTCGACGGCTGCCTGATCCATCCACACCACCTCCCACACATGGCCGTCGGGATCCTCGAAGCTGCGGCTGTACATGAAGCCGTAATCCTGGCTCGGATTGGTGTCGACGACGCCGCCCGCCGAGCCAGCGCGCCCCACCACCGCGTCCACCTCCTCGCGGCTGTCGGCGGAAATAGCGATCATGAACTGGCTGGTCTTGTGCGCGTCGGCGATCGGCCGCTTGGTGAAGCTGCGGTATTTTTCATGCGTCAGCAGCATGGTGAAAATCGTTTCTGAAAACACCATGCAGGCGGCCGTGTCGTCGGAGAATTGCGGATTTTTGGTTCCCCCGACCGCCTCGTAGAATGCGATCGAGCGCGCCAGGTCGGTCACCGGCAGGTTGACGAAGATCATCTTGGGCATTTCAGCTTTCCTCTTTTCTGCTCAACCCGTCAGGGTCTGGTCGTGCGGCAGCGCGCTGGTTGATCGATACGCAGCTAGGACGAACGCGGGTGAATAAATCCGACAAGGCAAACTGAGAAAACAAGCACGACCATAAAAATCGAGGCCGATGTCGGCAATTCCGAAGTGCTTGCCTTGGCAAAATGCTGCCGCTACACGCAAAAACGCGATCGCATGCGTTGCCCGTATGCGTGCCCCACCGGGAGGATCTGTCATGAAGGACGTGCTCGTCGAACTCGCCCGCCGCCGCGACATCGCCCGGCTCGGCGGCGGCCAGGCCCGCATCGACGCCCAGCACAAGCGCGGAAAACTGACGGCGCGCGAACGCATCGACATTTTTCTCGACGAAGGCTCCTTCGAGGAGTTCGACATGTATGTCGAACACCGCTCCACCGATTTCGGCATGGAGAAGCAAAAGATCGCCGGCGACGGCGTCGTCACCGGCTGGGGTACCGTCAACGGCCGTCCCGTCTACCTGTTCGCCAAGGATTTCACCGTGTTCGGCGGCTCGCTGTCGGAGGCGCATGCCGAGAAGGTGATGAAGGTGCAGGACATGGCGCTGCGCAACCGCGCGCCGATCATCGGCATCTACGACGCCGGCGGCGCCCGCATCCAGGAAGGCGTGGCCGCCCTCGGCGGCTACGCGGAAATCTTCCAGCGCAACGTGCTCGCCTCCGGCGTCATCCCGCAGATCTCGGTCATCATGGGCCCCTGCGCAGGCGGCGACGTCTATTCGCCGGCCATGACCGACTTCATCTTCATGGTGCGCGACACCAGCTACATGTTCGTCACCGGCCCGGACGTGGTGAAGACCGTCACCAACGAGACGGTGACGGCCGAGCAGCTCGGCGGCGCTTCCGTTCACACGACGAAATCCTCGATCGCCGACGGCGCCTACGACAACGACGTCGAGGCGCTGCTGCAGATGCGCCGGCTGGTCGACTTCCTTCCCGCCTCCAACACGGCGGAAATTCCCGAGATCGAGTGCTACCAGTCCGTCACCGACCACGACATGTCGCTCGACCGCCTGATCCCCGACAACGCCAACAAACCCTACGACATCAGGGAACTGATCCTGAAGACCGCCGACGAGGGCGATTTCTTCGAGATCCAGGCGAGCTTTGCAAAAAACATCGTCACCGGCTTCGGCCGCATCGAGGGCCGCACGGTCGGTTTCGTCGCCAACCAGCCGATGGTGCTGGCCGGCGTGCTCGACTCGGACGCCTCCCGCAAGGCGGCGCGTTTCGTGCGCTTCTGCGATTGCTTCAACATACCGATCGTCACCTTCGTCGACGTGCCCGGTTTTCTGCCCGGCACCGCGCAGGAATATGGGGGGCTGATCAAGCACGGCGCGAAACTTTTGTTCGCCTATGCCGAGGCGACCGTGCCGAAAATCACCGTGATCACCAGAAAAGCCTATGGCGGCGCCTATGACGTGATGGCTTCGAAACATCTGCGCGGCGACATGAACTACGCCTGGCCGACCGCCCAGATCGCCGTGATGGGCGCAAAAGGCGCTGTCGAGATCATCTACCGAAAAGACATCGGCGACGCCGAAAAGATCGCCGAGCACACCAAACGCTACGAGGACCGCTTCCTGTCGCCCTTCGTGGCGGCCGAGCGCGGTTATGTCGACGAGGTGATCATGCCGCATTCCACGCGCCGCCGCGTGGCGCGGGCGCTGCGCATGCTGCGCAACAAGGATCTGCAGAACCCCTGGAAGAAACACGACAACATTCCGCTGTGAACGGCGGTGTCGGCGCTGTTCATCGCGCTCGGGCGCCGCTTCGGCCGCTTCGCAGTGCTGCTGCTCGCGCTTCCGGCAATTGTCGCGGTCGGCTTCTGGGTCACGCTCCTGGACGACTACACCATATGGTTCTTCCTGGGCGCCTTCATAGCCGTGCCGCTCGCCATGATGACCGTGGCGTCGCTGCTGGGGCTGCTGTTCGCTGGGTTCAGGCACTCGAAGGAGAAGTGCCCGGCAGGGCGATGAGGGGCGGCGCCAGCGGTGAGGCGAGCAAAACCGCTCAATACGGGGATGGAAAATGCGCCGCCTGAAAGAAATTTTTCTGCCGGGGCCGCCTTGCCCTTCGCCAACCAGTTGAAATCGTGCGCATGCGAATGTCCGACGAAACCGCCTTCGACAAAAAAATCGCGACGGCCGTCCCCCTCCCCAAAACCACGCGCATACTCATCGCCAGTTTCTCCTGCGTCAACGTATAGGTCTATAAATAGCTGATTTTGTTAATTAATTAATTGCATAGGAATTCTTCCCGGTATCTTTCCTAGTCCGATTTTACGGAATGCCGGCGGCATGGCATGATCGCCCCATGCCAGAAGCCGCCGTTCACGAGGTCAGCCGATGAGGCTCGGTGCAGAACTGCTTCGCCGCCGCCGGGCGGGCGAAACTGTCGCGGCCCTCGCCGTCGCCTATCATCTGCACAAGGGACGCATCCGGTTCTTGTGCAAGCTGGCGCAAGAGGACGAAAGGGTCCGGCTCGGCGATCAGCGGCCGGCTTCGGCCCATCGTCTTCGAAAATGATCATCCACGGCTTCGTTGTAGTGCTGCAACCGCGCGTCATAGGCGGCGATGGGACTAGCCGTCGTCTGGCCACTTGTCAGCTTTCTAAGGACGGCCCGGCGATGCCGGCGGTAGAGCTTGTGCGCGGATTGAGGGTCACGGCGCGACCCGCCCCACGAGTTGCATGTCAGCATGTCCGGTGCCGATAACGTCGCTGGGTCGAAGCGCGGCGTGTTTTCGAGATCGTCAAAGAGTTTGGCCCATGCCGGGTTTTCGCCGATTGCCCGTAGCGTCAGCAATTCCGAAGGGGTCGGCATCGCCTTGGCGCTTAGAGCGATCAGCCGGTCGAGTTCGGCTTGCAGACGGTCGAACTCGGCTACCATGACGCGTTCTCGACCCATGCCAGCCTGCCGGCGGCAATTTGCCAGTCGGCGCGGGCGATGATGCGCAGGGACAGGCTGAACGTCTGCCACATCGAGCGGACAGGGGCGGCGATATCGTCCATCGTGAGCGGCGGCGCGGCGGGAGCGGCGACAACCGGCGAGCTTGGGCTTGCCATATGCAGGACAGCTTCCTCGCTGCTGTCCATGGTTACGCCAGAGAAGCTGGCGATGAACGCGGCCGGGTCCAGTCCGATGACAATGCCGGGCGGCAGCAGCGCCGATGACAGATAAGGCGGGGGCGACGGCATCGAGCCGAGCGCGACTGCCTCCACCGGATTGACGATGAACATCACCGCGCGTCCACCCGCCGCCAGGACAGCGGCGGTCAAAGCCTTCAAGTCTTCACTCATCGATGCGCCTGCCGGCAACGCGGCTATCCCGGCGCGGATGCCGCCCGGCACGGTCGCCGTGGCGGCGTCGCTGGACAGGACGGCGAGGTCCACTGCGTCGCCGATATCGGCTCTTAGCAGTCCGGCGACGATTGCCTCCGAACGGGGACGCTGCACAACTTCTTTCGAGATCGCCGTGATGCTGGCGACCTTCTTCGGCTGCACCACGGCGCTGCCGAGATCAGCGGCGTTGACTGCTATCGGCTGTCCTTCGGCGATCCATGAGGCGGTTGGTTCGGCCGGCAGCCTTATCGAGAACGGCACCCGTCCAAATGTCTCGCCGGCAAGGTCGACTTCCATGCCGGCGGCGATCAGGCGCGGCAGCAGCGCCGGTGCCGGTCCTTCGCTCAGAAAGCCGAGCATGTCGCTGGCGTCGAGCAGGCCGAGCCACTGCGGCACCTGTGTCGTACCGAGCGCGGTTGCCGCCTTGCTGTAGCGATCATTCCAGACCGTTTCCATCGGCCGGGCCGGGCTGGCGAGCGCTTTGCAGACGATGCTTTTCAGGAACCTGTCGCCATCGCCGAAGGGGCTGTCGCGTTCCGCCCCGCGCCGTGCCGACTTGTGCAGGGCCGAGAGCGATTGCTGGACGTTGGCAATCTGGTTGCCGAGCCGGGTCACCGCAAAGTCGAAACTGTCCTGGGAAATGGTGCTCATGAAAAACCCGCCTTGGTGTTGAGCCGAGCGGCAGGCGAGCGCTTGGGAGGAGCGGAGCCGGTCGGCGGCAATTTTCAATCGACAGCACGACAGTAGCATAATCGGTGGTATCTAGATACCGCTTGCGCAGGCCGTAGCGGCCCCTAGGCGCGTGTTCTTCCGAGACGGGGCCGGAAGGCCGGCCGCCTCGCCAGACGCGACTGGCGGGCCAGTCTACGGCGTGCTGGCCGGTATGATGATCGGGAACAGGAGGTGTCATGCCGTGACCGGACGCAAAGGGCAGGCAAGCGGCGGCTTGAACCGCAAGAGCAGCGCGCAAAAACGCGATGAGGGATGCCGCGCGCATCGCCGGCTGGTCGACGATCTGACGCCGCTGACCCTGCCGACGCCGCCGGTGCCGCCACGCATGGACGGCGAGGAAGCCGAACTGTGGCTAGAGGTCGGCGGACGCTATGCACATTGCGATCTTTCGCTGCTGGAAACCTACATTCGCGCATCGGTCATGGAACGGCGGCTTGGCGTGCGGGCATCACAAGGCGCGCGGCAGTTTCGCGAGTGGCGGCAGGCCGCCGACACCAAGCGGCACCTTCACGCCGAACTCTTGCGGGTTCCGCCGCCGGCCGTGCCGCAACCGGTCGATGCGATGGAAGTGTTGCTCGCCGAATTCGAGCGGGCCAGACAAGCCGCCGCCGAAACGCGGCGGAGCGGCGCGATCGAACGGTAGTGCCCATTGATTGCGGCCCGGAGAATTCTTTTCGGTGAGGGTTATTGCGCGTTATGGGAGGGGCCGGTCATGCCGGGAACCCCTAGGATTTTCCTCCTCCCCCCGGTGGCGAACACCTCCCATGAAAATGTTTACGCATGAGGGGCAGACTGATGCGCCATAGATGGATTCGCGGGTTCGGTGATGCCGGCAACTGTAACGTTTTGGCAAGCGTTGAAGCTCATTCACGCAACGTTCGTTAATCCGAAGGCTGTCGTCCAAGCGGCAATGGAAGAATCTCGCCTTGAAAGCGAGGAGAGCAGGACACGGAGCCATTTGCCGTTTCCTAGTGCGGAAGAACAAATGCTTGCTGGTGTCCACGCCATCGCGGCCGGGATCGGAAAGTCACTTATTTGGGCCTGCGGCATCGGGTTGGCCGGCTTTGCGTTAGGCCAGATCGCTTTGAGAACCTTCGGCCCGAGCCAGCCGGCGGTCGTTATGATAGCGATCACCGCTGGTCTCCTATTGATGTGGGCGGCGCTCGGTGTGCAGGGCTGGAATATTCAGTCAATCGACGGCACAACGCTGCCGGAGCGCATCAATCAATGGATTTACCGCAGTCTTTCGATTACCGGTGCGTTCCTTGCCGTTGTGTCTGCAAGTTGGGGACTTCTCTAAAAAAGTGCCGGCTGCACACAAAAGGGCCAGCCCTATAACGTCAAACTCGACGAGACTGGCCCCGATGCGATGCGACCGCGCTTTGACGGCCGAAACTCTCCGAAACGGCGGCGGTCGCCCGGCTAGCATACCAGCGCCGCTCCGGCTTGTCCTGTTGGTAGCTCTCAGTTTGAATTTCAGACGGCCGGCCGCGTGTTAGCTGTCGGCGCGCGTCGTCCGGTCCTGAACGCCACGTTTCCGGCCTTTCGGTCCGATGGGCTTCATACGCCTAGATTCTTGGTAACGATCAGCTTGATGTGGTCGCCGGGCT
This sequence comes from Mesorhizobium sp. LHD-90, assembly GCF_030929505.1. Classification (GTDB taxonomy): domain Bacteria; phylum Pseudomonadota; class Alphaproteobacteria; order Rhizobiales; family Rhizobiaceae; genus Kumtagia. The sequence goes on from NZ_JAVFVV010000020.1 coordinate 56,024, forward strand.
CTCGCGACTCAAACGCCGAATGGATAATCTGCACCACCCGAAAAAGTTCGTCGGTCTCTTGCCCTGTTACCGACACGGAGATGACTTCACCAACGCGAGGAACTGCGATGAAACGGTAAGAGCCGAGTTCCAGAATCTCGCCTTCAACGAGAACCTCACACATGACGGATTCAGCAACCATGCGCGCCCCCTTCGGTTGCAAGTAAGCTCCGAGGGAGTGAACCGGATCGCGACAGGCGCGTCAACCGGGTCGAAGTTTAAACTAAGGCACTACCTAGCCTGCATGGGTGCTTCGGCTCCCCACGACTCCCATCCGATTCGCGCCTTGCGGGCGAACATTTCCAGCTTCGGCAAGGTGGGGAACAGCGACTCGATGAGCGTGTAGACGGGGTCCGGCTTTTGGCTGTGGCGGCCGCGCCGTGCGCGCAGCAGACTCGGCCATTGCGTTCCCGGTGCCGGTGCGGGGATGTTGCCGCGCGTTCCGACCAGCAGATGTTCGGTCTGGTTACGAAACCAGTAGCCGGTTCCGGCTACTTCCTTGTCCCATGTTAGCATCGACTTGAAGCAGAATCCCCATCTCGTCAGGACTGCGAGGCCATCGGGCAGCATGGGGGTGGTGATCCACAGGAACAGCGCGCAATCGGCGGCGGCAATCGCCGGCACGTCCAGCGCGGCGATCATCGCGGCTGTCAAGGTCGGGTAGTGGTTGTCGGCGGCGCGGTCCATGCCGGTGTCGCGACTGTATGGTTCGAACCGCCATGGTGGATCGGCAAGGATGACGCCATAGCGGCGGACGGGAAAGGCGATCTGCCGTTCGGCAAGAGCGCGTTCAAGGCCGTCGCGTTTCGTGACCTTGCCGGCAATTGCCGAGCGGCGGCGCTCGGCCGCAAGCTTCCGCCGTCGCCGTTTCTGGCGTTCGGCGGAAGTCATTGCACCTGATTTGTGCAGCGGCGGGCGGCCCATTTTGTGATGCCTGACCGTCACGAAACGTCGCCGTCCGGCGGATCGAGCAATAGTTTCAGGCTGGACCTGATCTGGAATAGCCATTGGTCGCAGGGGCTGCTGTCGAAACCGCGCAACAGCAGCCGTTCGGCTTCGTCGGCCGGTTCAAGTTGCTCCAGCGCGGTGCGGATATCCCGCGCTTGGTCGACAAGGCTGGCGATCCTTTCCAGCCCGGTGCGGACGGCGCTCATGTCGCTGCCTCGCACACGTCCATCTCGATCATGTCGAGTTCGCTGCGGAGGCGGGTGACGAGATCGCGCACCCGGTACAGCGGAAGTTTGTCCGCTGCTTCCTCGATCATGTCGCGAAGCTTGGCCTCACAATTGTCGGCCCAAAACTCGTACTCGTCCTGTGTTACCCTTGCGGTAGGCATCTGTTTTCCTTTCTTTTTTCAGAACTGGAGTCCGCTTGCCGGCACGGCGAAGATGTAGACGACATCCTCGCCGTCGCCGACGAAGCCGGGGAGCATGTGCAGCGGCATGATCGCCTTGCGTTCGATCACGCCGCGCCGGCCAGGTGGTTTGCCGTCCTTGTGACGACAGACCACCTGCCATTGCCTGCGCTCAAAAGGGGATGTCATCATCGGGGACGGGCGATCCGCCGGACTGTGGCGTCGGGTTGGCCGGACGCAGTGGCTCACGGGACGGTACATCCACCCGGATGCCGTCGACCATGCGGCCCTGAAAATTCACCTTGGCCGTGTAGAGGATGATTTCATGCCCTGCCCAGCCATCGGTTTCATCGCCAAGCTCATTGGCAAGGATGCCGGCATTGGTGCGGTTGACGATAAAACCCTTCTGCCTTCCCCGGAAATAGGCGACCAGCTTGTGCTCATCGCCGATATCCTCGACCCCGACAGAGGCGATGACGACATGGGCGCGCCGCCCCTGCAAATCTTCGGCCTTGATGTAGGCCGATGCAAAATGTTCACTGATACGCATTTGCTTCTCCTAACCGTAATATCCCGCAAAATCAGTATGTTGGGTGTGTCCGCTACATTCGCTTGCTCCTCCGTTTTTACAGTTCCCCGTCTCTCTGCCTTCCCATGTACCCTCACGTCAGGTCTCTCACTCTCTCCAAACCCTTGCGGCACAAGGCTTTGAGGCACATTTCAGGTCTCTCCTCCCCGCCAGCATGTGAGAGACCTGAAATCCTCGCAAAGCCTTGCGCCATAAGGGTTTGGAGAGAGTGAGAGACTTGACATGAGGGGGTGAGGGTGCGCGGGCTCATGAATAACGCTCCCAGACTTCTGCAAACTGCCGCCAGCGATAGCCGCCCGCACGCTCCCGCCCGACCAGTTGCGGGCGAACGCCAAAGGAGCGGAGCATGTTTGCGAGCTTGTATTGCGTGAGCGGCCGCTGTGCCCTGCCGAATGCCGCCCATGGTTTTTCGGCAGCCGATATCAACAGGTCGACCAGCCTCGAACTGGTAATCGTGGCATCGCTTTTGGGTGCAAGCGCTGCCTCGCGCTGGTGTTCGAGGTAGAGGCCGTCGAACACCTCCCGGATATCCGTGAGCAGCGCTATCGACAGGTTATCGTCTTCTTCGGCACCGGCGGGGACGGCATCGCGCCACACGGCCGCAAGTGCTGCACGGATGCCGTCTGGCCATGCGCCACCAAGTACGGCGGCGATCTTGAAAAGCGGCCGGGCACAGTCGCATTGCCGGTCATCGAAAGCGGAAGGGAAAACCGTGCTGTCCAGCCGCGCCGCCTGCACCGCATCGCTGTTGTCCTGTGCCCAACGCGCAAGCTTGCGGCCGATATCGACAAGCCCGGCTTGGCTGGAATCGAAATCGAAAGTCTCCACCGCGTCGGCTTTTGTCTTGCGGCGAAGCTGGATCGGGATGCACCTGTCGCCCAGGCTGCCGCCGATCCGTCCGATGCCGGCAAGCAGCATGGGCGCGTAGGTGCGGAACTGGCGCGGCACCATGGCGGAGCCTTCGCCGGTCATCCGCCATGTCGCGCCGGTCCTTTCGTAACCGGAGCACATCAGGCTCAGCAGCGCCGGCCTGTCACTGTTCCTGCGGTCCAGCAGTGACTGTACCTCATCGAACAGGAAGCTTGGGCGGCTCAGTTCGGCGAGGTGGTAGATGACGGCGGCGGAGACGTTCTCGCCAAGCATGGGCTTCGCCACCATGCCGGCGACGATGCGCCGGAGCGTCGATTTTCCGCACCGTTTGGTCGGCGAGAAGACGTTCAGTCGCGGGCTGTGAAAGAAGGCACCGGCAAGGTGCGTGTGCAATACCCATAGGACCGTTACTGCCCGCTGCTCCTCTGTCATGACGACATGACGGGCCAGCACGGCAATTGCTTCGTCCAGCGCGGCGCCGCCGTCGACAGCCTCCGGCCACGGTTCGGTATCCGCAATGGCAGCGGCAGCCGCTGCAGCGGCGGCCCGTCTCGTTTCGCCGCCCTTGCCACGTCCGCGTTTCGCCGTCGCGCCGTCCAATGCCTCTTCGACTTCCAGCTTGTCGTGGCCGCGTTCGATCGCAGCCGGGGACAACACCGTCAGCACGTCACCGAGCGACAGCTTGCCATCGCGGATCAGTCCAGCCGCTTCCCATGTCGCGCTGACAATGGCGTCGTGAGCGGTGCCGGTGGCAGCGGTGCGGATTTTTTCGGCAAGATCGTCCAGCGTCCGGCTTGCCTTGCTTCTGCGGCGGGTCAGCAGATCGGCAAGTTCCTCCGGCAGGGGTGGAGCGTCGGCGAGCCGCAGCCCGTTCAGCCACTGGTAGGGTGGCCGCGTCATGTCCAGCCGGGACGGCGGCAGGACGGCGAAGGAACCTTCGCCCTTCACGTCCAGCCCGGAGCCGAGCACCCCGGCGCTTGAAGTGATCTTCTGCCCCGGTTTCAGCCGGAAGATGAACCCGTTGCCATTGGATTGCGTCAGCCAGCCGGGCACACGCTCCAGCGTCAGCCCGGTCTTTGCCTTCAGCAGCTTCAACGACTTGAAACCGTCGACACCGGGATGACCGGCAGGACTGTCCACGTCGAGAAGCAGCAGCCCGCTGCGGCTGCCGGTCAGGACCGCAACGCCGACATCCGGTTGCGGATAGTTCAGATTGAACCAGCGGGTAATTGTCTCCGGATCGATCGAAGCGGCATCCTGCCAGGCACCGAAGACCGGAACCTTCCTCCACTTGCCCGAGCGCATCTTGCGGCGGACCGGGATAAGCGGGAAGCCGGAAGCGGCGAGATCAAGCGCGGCGTCGAGAACTTCGCTGGTCATGGGACTGGCGGCCCCTTCCGCAGACGGGACACGATTTCGGTGAGCTTGCGGCGCTGTCTGGAATCCACCCGCAGCCATTGCGCGGACATCTTGCGCAGGAAGCGGATTTCGGCGGGTTTCAGACAGTCGCGGCACGGTTCCGCCAGAAGGACTGCCGCCGCAGTCTTGGCAGGCAGTCGGTCGATGCCAGGCGGCACCGCCGCCGGCAGGGTCTCGAACAAGGAAGGCTGGACAAGCATGGGATGCGCCTCGCTTAAAAAAAGATCGGCGGCGGCAGGGGTCTGCCGTCGCCGATCTTTGCTCACCGGTCGTTTTCGAGACCGGCCAGGACATCGGCCCAGCGCTTGCGGGTGCGGGCTAGCCTCGCAGCACGTTTGTCCAGGCGTTCAATCTGACGCTGAACCGCGCGACGCAGGGCGGCGAGCGGTTCGCTGACATCGGGTGGTCGGCCGGGTCCAATACGCGGACGCTCGACGTGGCGCCGACCGTCGCTGGCAAGGAAAGTGTTCATGTGAAGTCTCCATGGTGAGACCCCACACCTTGACTTTTAGGTTCCGGACACGGAAAAGGAGGGGCTTCCCATCCTTTTTTCGTCGTGACCGTCCCCGCTGCCCGTCAAGGCGGTGGGGCAGGTTGCGTGTCAGGCAGCGGAGAAAACCTTGCGCGGACGGCCGCGTCTCGGACCGGGGTCGACACCCGCCGCAAGCATTTTTTTGCGGCAATACTGTATCGCCATGCCGCGTTGCACACGCGGGCGGCGGTCAATCACGCCGCGTACGATTGGTGGAAAGTCCGGGTCGGATTTTTCAAGCTGGTAAAGCTTTGATTGACTGCATCCAAGCTGTTTCGCGAACTCGCTGAACGAAATTAGATCTTCGTCTGAGTTCGGAATATCTTTCATGGGTCACCTCCATGACTGTGGTGACCCTCATAATATGCATTTTCTGCCGGCTGGCTACCAGCCGGCAGGCTCACAAGTAGAGCTCACGGGCTCACAATTCAGGCTTCGGTTTCCGCCTCTTTGTCCAGTCATCGTCGATTTTGGCCAAGCGCCGTTCGAAATCGTCCCGCAGCGGGTCCATCTGCCGCCGATACCCGGCGAGCTTTGCAAGGGCTTCCTCCCGCCACGCGCGGGGATGTTTCTCCGCCTCCGCTTTCCATCGCTTCGCCGTCCCGTAGCGAACATTAAGACGCTCGGAGAGACGCCGCAGCCCGCCACGGTCGCCGTATTCTGGCAACAACCGCAGGAACTCCCGCCACCTCTCCTTGTCGAGCGGCGTACCCATGGCGGATCAGGCCCGCCGCAGTTGCCGGACGTTGCTGCCACCGTCGAGATAACCGGACCATGCCGCAAGCAGCTTGCGCCGCTTTGCCATCGCCTCGCCCCGCCGGTAGGCGCGTTCGGTATTGTCGCCGACCGCATGGGCAAGGCATTCCTCAATCAAGTCACGCGGGAAGGACGTTTCGTTCCCGGCCCAATCGCGGAAGCCGCTTCGTGCCGTTCCATGCACTGTATGATCGCCGCAACCCGGCAGCGATTGCAGCACATTCAGCATGGTGTGACTGTTGGTGTCGGGGAACAGCCGGGTTTCACCGTCTTTGCGCGGCAGGCTGTCGAGAAGCGCAAGCGCAGCCGGGTTAAGCGGAATGCGGTGGTCTTTGCGCATCTTGGTGCGGGCGGCAGGCACCGTCCAGACCGGCTCCTCGCCGTCCAGTTCGAACTCCTGCCACTCGGCTTTAAGCGTCTCGCCGGTCCGGGTGACGCAATGCAGGGTCAGCAGCAGCGCCTTGACGCCGGTTTCGTCGTCGGCCTGTCCTGCCATGCCGTTCAGGGCGGTGACGATGCCGGGGATCGCCGCATAGGGTGCAGCGGCGAAGTGCCGGGTTGCCCGCTTGCCGTTCGGCAGCAGCTTTTGCAGGCCGCCTTTCCACGCTGCGGGGTTGTCGCCGTCGCGGTGACCCTTGGCTTTGGCGAAGTCAAGCACATGTTCGATCCGCTGCCGCAGCCGTTTCGCGGTTTCCAGCTTTTCGGTCCAGTAGGGCCGCAGCACGGCGAGAACATCGTCCACACCGATCTTGGCGACAGGCTTGCTGCGAAGATCGGCGGCGTGAACCTGTAGGCTCAGTTTCCAGTTTTTTACCGACTTCTCTCCCCACCCCGGCGTCATTTCGGCAATGAGATCGGCGGCGACCTTGCCGAAGGTGATGGAATCGCGTCTGCGCTCCTCTACCGGGTTATGGCCGGAACCGATGCGATCATGGATAGCGAGTGCAGCCTTGCGCGCCTGATGTATCGATACCCGTCCAGCCTTGCCGGCACCTGTCCAGCTTCCCAGCCCTAGCTCACCGGCAAAACCCTTTCGTTCCGTCCAGAACACCCATGACTTCGAACCGGAACGTTGCACCTTCATGTAGAGGCATGACACCGTGCCCTCCGGGAACCGCTCTGAACGGCGGGTGGTGGTGAGCGCATCGATCACCTTGGCGGTGAGCGGTTCGGCGAGCTTCCTGCGGGCCATTTTGGGCAAGTCCTTTTCCTAGTCGCGCTTGGTTCTTCTGTACGCAAGCATGACGACTATGACAAGAAAAAGCCCGAAAATCCGGCATTTTCAACGGCTATGACAGCTATGACAGGTTTCCAGTCCCTCCTGCGGGAACGCCGATCATGACGGTGTGAAGGCGGGGAGGAACCGGCGCCTCCGGTGCGGGAAGACGTAACCCGCGCCCGGGGAGGTTTTGTCCGAAGGTCCTCCCTCCGCAACTACGTGCGGTGTGCGCTGGACGACGCGCTTAAGCACGGCCAGCCGAGGCGAAAGCCGGAGCCGGAGCTGTCGCGAAGCAGGACGGGACAGAGCCCAAAATCGCCGGACGGGCGGCCGCAAGGTCGCACATTGTTACTAGATGAGCGACCCCGCGGCCGCCCGTCTTCCCGACTTCTCCCTCCGTGGCAGGGGGCATTCTCCTGACAATGGCCAGACGCGAAGGCGGGCGTGGCGACGATCCGTGCTGTCTGCCGCTGCTAAATCTGGTGGCGGAGCCGGCCAAACCTGTTTAGCTCCTGGCGGACGCATCGAGACTCGTTGGCATGAACGCAGACAAGCAAAAAACCATCCTCGGCATAGGCGGCGCGCATATCGACCGGCGCGGCCGCATCGCCGTCGACTTCGTGCCCGGCGCATCGAACCCGGGCACGATGCGCGAGGACGTCGGCGGCGGCGCCTGCAACGCGCTGCGCAACGCCGTGCAGCGCGGCGTCGGCGGCTGGATGCTCTCGGTGCGCGGCGGCGACATGGCCGGCGAGACGGTGGCGAAGGCGATCGCCGCGGCCGGCATCCGCGACCTCTCCGTCACTTTTCTGGACCGCGCCACGCCGAGCTATACGGCGCTGCTCGACCGCCACGGCGACGTGGTCGCCGCTCTCGCCGACATGGGCCTCTACGAGCTCGCCATCGGAAAACAGTTGCGCCGCGCTTCGGTGCGCGCGGCGGTTGCAGAGGCAGACGCGATCTTCACCGACGCCAACCTTTCGGCCGAAGCGCTGGCGCGCATTCCAAAACTCGCGGGTGAAAAACCCATCTTCGCCATCGCCATCTCGCCGGCCAAGGTTTTGCGGCTGAAAACCATCCTGCCAGCACTTTCCTGCCTGTTCCTCAACACACGCGAGGCCGGCGCACTGACCGGCCTTTCGCCCGACGCCCCCATGCCGGCGATGCTGGATGCGTTGAAGACGCTCGGGCTCAGGCGTGCGGTGCTGTCGAAGGGAGCCGATCCGCTGCTTGCCCTCGACGGCGACCGGCGTTTTTCGCTCGCGCCCCCTGCCCCGGAAAGAATCGCAGATGTCACCGGTGCCGGCGATGCGCTGGCCGGCGCGACCTCCGCCGCGCTGCTGCGCGGTGTGCCCCTGGCCGAGGCGGTGCGTGAGGGCATGGCGGCCGCGCTGCTTGCGCTGGAAAGCGCCGATGCCGTACCGGCGCTCTCCACCGCCGCCTTCGCGGCGGCACTGGCCCTTGTCCCGCCGGTCGAAACGCTGCATGAGGCGCCGAGCAAAGGAGAAGCGCATGTCGCCTGACACGGCCATGTCCCATATCGATATTTTCGCGCCGGTTGCCGAGGCGCTGGCCGCCGGCCGGCCGGTGGTAGCGCTGGAAAGCACCATCATCACCCACGGCATGCCTTGGCCTGACAACAGCCGCATGGCAGAAAATGTCGAGCGCATCATCGCCGACGAGGGCGCCACGCCCGCCACCATCGCGGTGGTCGACGGCCGCATCAAGATCGGCCTGTCGCCGGCCGAGCGCGAGGCGCTGGCGCAGACGCAAGGCGCCATGAAGCTGTCGCGCGCCGACATCGGCTTTGCGGTCGCTCAAGCCCGCACCGGCGGCACCACCGTCGCCGCCACCATGATCGCGGCGCGCATGGCCGGCATTTCGGTGTTCGCCACCGGCGGCATAGGCGGCGTCCACAGGGGCGCCGAGACGAGCTTCGACATCTCCGCCGATCTCGACGAGCTTTCGCGCACGCCGGTGATCGTGGTCTCCGCCGGCGCCAAGGCGATCCTCGACATCGAAAAGACGCTGGAAGTGCTGGAAACGCGCGGCGTGCCGGTCGTCGCCTATGGGTCCGACGTGATGCCGGCCTTCTGGTCGCGCACATCGCCCTACCCCGCGCCGCTCAGGCTCGACCAGCCGGAAGCCATCGCGCACTTCTTCAGGACGCGCCGGACGCTGGGGCTGGACGGCGGCATGCTGGTCGCCAATCCGGTGCCGGAAGCCGACGAGATCCCGACCGAACGCATGGCAGGTTACATTGCGCGCGCCCAGCAGGCGGCAACGGTTCAGGCCGTGTCGGGCAAGCGCGTGACGCCCTTCCTGCTGCAGACGATTCTGGACCTGACCGGCGGCGAAAGCCTGAAGACCAACATCGCCCTGGTGGAAAACAATGCCCGACTGGCGGCCAGGATCGCGCGAGCGCTTTGAAGGTCAGCCGGTTTTCCGGCCGCCCTCAGCCGGAAAACCGGTGTCAGCGGTCGGATTGCGAGCGCACCGCGGCCTCATAGGCTTTTCTGGCCCACCGTCCGAATTCTTCCGGGTCGTCGACCGCCTCGTCGGGAATGGTCCAGTACGGCATGGCCACCATCTTGCCGTGGCGGGAGCCGGTATAGCGCCAGCGTCGCGCTCCCGCGGCTTCGAGGTCCGGCGCGGAAATCTCATCGCCCTTGAGCATCAGCTCGCCGCGCAGTTCGACGCCGATGATCAGTCCGTTGTGGTAGATGCCCTTGCCGCCGAACATTCTTCGGATGGAAACCTCGCCCAGGCCGGCGAACAGATCGGCGATCGCGTCATTGTCCATGGCGACGATTATGCCAGCGGCGAAAGGGCTTGTCATCGCCACCTTGCGCGGCCAGCATTGCGGTCTCGCCGAACTGACGCGGAGCAAGCCCTTGCCACTTCTGCTCAAAGGTTCATGCCGCTGCGGTGCAGTCGGCTTTTCAGTCGAGAGCCACACGCCCGTTCCGTTCATGCTCTGCTACTGCTCGATCTGCCGAAAACAGCAGGGCGGCGGCGGATACGCCATCAACCTCGGCGCGGTCTCGGAGACGCTGAAGGTCACCGGCGAGCGAAACCTCGGCCTCTACCGAGCAGAGATCGAGGACGACGAGCGGACGCGTTGCGAGGTCTCGACCGGCGAGCGGCGGTTCTGCAAGAAATGCGGATCGGCCTTGTGGCTCTACGACCCGACCTGGCCGGAGCTGGTGCATCCCTTCGCCTCAGCCGTCGACACCGAACTGCCGACGGCGCCGCGGCGCGTCCACATCATGCTGAAATACAAGGCGTCCTGGGTCGAGCCGGATATCCGCGAGGGCGATCGCAGCTTCGACCTCTATCCCGAGGATTCGATCGCCGACTGGCACAAGAAGCACGGGCTCTGGGTGGAGTAGCAGCGCGCGTCAGGCGGCCTTGCGAGGTTCCTCGCGCCGGCGCAGCGTCGGTACGAGCCGAAGGCGCGGCGGTGACTTCACCGGGTCGGCTGGCTTCAGATCGAGCACCGCGTTCTGCAGGCGCTCCAGCAGCGCTTTCCGGTCGCGCAGCGGTTCCAGCTCGGACCATGGCAGCACTGCGCCGACGCGCGCCTCGACCGATTTTCCGCACAGCCGCGCGAACTCGCGCACCAGCAGCGACAACCGGAGCGTCAGCGACAGATTGCCGACGAAACGCACGACCTTGTGCTCGCTCTCGACCAGGTTCATGTATTTGCTGACCAGGTGGAACAGCCGGCCGTTCTGGCCCCGGAAATGGATCGGGATGACCGAGGCTTTCGCGTCCTGCACCAGCCGCGCGACAAAAATCTTCCAGGGAAGGTCCTGGGCCTTGCCCAGCACTTTCGGCGCGGTCGCCACGCCGCCGGCCGGGAAGATCACCACCGTCACGCCTTCCTTCAGCAACCGCAACGCCTCGTGGCGCACCGCCAGATTGTTCTTCAGCGCTTCCTTGGTCTCGGAAAAATCGACCGGCAGCGCGTAGGGCTCCATCTCGGGGATCTTCAGCAGATCTGCGGCGATCATCACGCGGAACGGCCGGTCAAGCTTTTCGGCAAGCGACAGGATGGCGATACCGTCGCCGATGCCGAAGGGATGGTTGGCGATCATCACCAGAGGCGTTTCGGGCAGATTTTCCGGCGGCCACGCCTCGTCATGGCGAACCTCGACGTCGATCAGTTCGAGCAGGCGGGCGAAGCAACGCCGGCTGCCGCGCTGAACCTCGGCCCGCCAGATAGCGTAGAGCGCGGCATAGCGCTTGCGGCCGGACAGCCCCTCGACAGTGCGGATGATCCAGCGCTTCAGCCGCGGCTGGCTGGCGTTGGAATAGGACAGTTCGGGAAAGTCATCCCTGCTCTTCGATCGCGCGGTCGTCATCGCGACCGGGCTACGTCAGAGTGATGACACCTGTATGAAGGGCGCGCCCTTCGGTATTTCAGGCCGCGGCTGCGACCTCACCGGCGCGGCACTGGTCCGGCGGGGTCGCCTCTTCGACCAAGGAAGAAACCGCCGCTTCAAGCGACATCGACTGCTGGTCGCGCGAGCCTAGGCGGCGCATGTTGACCGTATCCTCCTCCGCCTCGCGCCGACCGCAGACGAGGATCACCGGCACCTTGGCGAGCGAGTGCTCGCGGACCTTGTAGTTGATCTTCTCGTTGCGCAGGTCGGCGACAGCGGAAAGCCCGGCTCGCTTCAGCCGCGCGACGACTTTCTCCGCATAGGCGTCGGCGTCCGAGGTGATTGTTGCAACCACCACCTGTTGAGGCGCGAACCACAGCGGCATCTGTCCGGCGTGACCCTCGATCAGGATGCCGAGGAAGCGCTCCAGCGAGCCGCAGATGGCGCGATGCACCATCACCGGCTGCTTCTTCTCCGAATCGGAGCCGATATAGAAGGCGCCGAACCGCTCCGGCAGGTTGAAGTCGACCTGCGTCGTGCCGCACTGCCATTCGCGGCCGATCGCGTCCTTCAACGTATATTCGAACTTCGGCCCGTAGAACGTGCCCTCGCCCTCGTTGATGCCGGTCTTGATGCGGTTGTCCTCGCGCGCCATGCGAGCGAGCGCGCGCTTCAAAATTTCCTCCGCGTGGTCCCACATGGCGTCGGTGCCGACGCGCTTTTCCGGCCGCGTCGCCAGCTTCACCACGACCTCGTCGAAGCCGAAATCCTTGTAAACCGACATCATCAGGTCGTTGATCTTCAATATCTCGGCCTCGAGTTGCTCCTCGGTGCAGAAGATATGGGCGTCGTCCTGCGTGAAGGCGCGCACGCGCATCAGGCCGTGCAGCGCGCCCGAGGGCTCGTAGCGATGCACGCTGCCGAATTCGGCAAGCCGGATCGGCAGATCGCGGTAAGACTTCAAACCGTGCTTGTAGATCTGCACGTGACCGGGACAGTTCATCGGCTTCAGCGCGAAGACGCGCTGGTCGGCCTCCTCGTCATCGGGATGGGTGAAGGCATGGGCCGACTTCACCGCGAACATGTTCTCCTGATACCAGCCCCAGTGGCCCGACGTCTCCCACAGGCTCTTGTCGAGCACCTGCGGGGCGTTGACCTCCTGGTAGTCGTCGCCGAGGCGGCGGCGCATATAGGCGATGAGGTTCTGGAACATCTTCCAGCCTTTTGCGTGCCAGAACACGACGCCCGGCCCTTCCTCCTGGAAGTGGAAGAGGTCCATCTCGCGCCCCAGCCTGCGATGGTCGCGCTTTTCCGCCTCCTCCAGCATGTGGAGGTAATGGTCGAGTTGGGCCTGGTCTGCCCAGGCGGTGCCGTAGATGCGCGTCAGCATCGGATTGTTGCTATCGCCGCGCCAATAGGCGCCGGCCACCTTCATCAGCTTGAAGGCGTTGCCGATCTGCCCCGTCGCGGCCATGTGCGGGCCGCGGCAGAGATCGAACCAGTCGCCCTGGAAATAGATCTTGAGATCCTGGTCCTCGGGGATCGCGTCTATCAGCTCGACCTTGTAGGCCTCGCCCTTGTCGCGAAACACTTTTCGCGCATGGTCGCGGTCCCACACCTGCTTTGTGAAGGGCCTGTTGCGCGAAATAATCTCGCGCATCTTCTTCTCGATGACCGGAAAGTCCTCCGGCGTGAACGGCTCGTTGCGGGCGAAGTCGTAATAGAATCCGTTCTCGATCACCGGCCCGATGGTCACCTGCGTGCCCGGCCACAGTTCCTGCACGGCCTCGGCCAGCACGTGGGCGGTATCGTGGCGGATCAGTTCCAGCGCACGCTGATTTTCCCGCGTCACGATCTCGATGCTGCCGGACCGGCCAAGCGGATCGCTGAGGTCGCGCAATTCACCGTCGAGCAAATAGGCAACCGACTTCTTGGCGAGCGACTTCGAGATCGACTCGGCTAGCGCCAAGCCGGTCGTCGCCGCGTCGTAGTCGCGGACGGAACCATCGGGGAATGAAAGGGAAACGTTGGACATGACTTGCTCCTGCTATCCAGTCCCGCAAACGAGCGCGGGTGGGAAAATGCCGGAAGGCCCGGCAGGAGCGGCTTTTAGTGGCGCAAACACGCGGCGTAAAGCAGGATTGGCGGTGATTCCCCGACCGGGAGCTGTCGCCGCCATGTTTTTCCTGAAGCGCAGCGTCAAACGCAAGCCCGACCTGCAATGGGCGCTGGGCGACCAGCAATTCTTCGCTTGCGGCGCCTGCCACATCCTCGCCTACGCATTCCTCGAAAAATATCCGGATGCCGGCTTCGGCGCCGTCTGGATCAAGCCGGCACCTGGCCACATCGGCAATCATGTCATCGCGACGGACGGGAAACTCGCTTTCGACTACCACGGCTTTTCAGCGTGGCCGCGTCTGCTGTCGCACACAGTCCGCAAGGCGGAACGCCTGATACCGGGCTGGTCGCACACGCTGGTGCCGTTGCCAACGGAAGTCCTGATATCGGAAGCGAAGTCGCGAACCATCGACGGTCTGTGGCTGCGCGGGCCGGAACAGTATCTGCACGACGTGCTGCCGCGCGCCCGCGACTATCTCGAACGATTCGAGCCGCCGGCGGGGCTCAGGATTTCTCCAGCCGAAAGTACCGCCACGGCGTGAACCAGCGGTAGCGCGGCGCCAGTTGCTCCGGCACGTTGTCGATCCCGCTGGTTCCCCCCGGCCCGCAGCGCATGACCCGAAACAGCCCCATCCATCCGCCGGCCCAGAGTCCGTGGCGGGCAATCGCTTCATAGGCATATTCCGAACACGTCGGCATGTGGCGGCAGGAATTGCCGACGAAACCCGACAGCGTCAGTTGGTACAGCCGCACGAATGACGTGCCCAGCAGCCGCCCTGGCGTCGGCCGCCACGGGCCGGACCAGTTGCGGCCTCTCGACGGCGCGTCATGGTCATGTCCAGGCGGGCTATGCTGCACGGGGATCATCGCGCGAAGCGTTTGTCATCGGCGAAAGATGTCTATCCGCGCCGCACTCCGCAAGGGTGTCGGCCCGACCGTGCCGGTCGACGCCATGCTCGATGGGCAATCCGGTCAAGCGCTGTTGGTCGATATGGGGCTGGGTGTCGCCTACGCGATATACAGCTACGGCTTCCACCAGTGCTTCGATCGTCTTCGGCCTGTTCGGATGCCCGCCGAACTTTCGGGCATGGATCTCAATATGAGATGCGATCTGTAACAGATCCACCTCCCCTTGGCACTATCCGGAAACAGTGAGAGTTCACAATACCCAAAAACAGCACCGGAGATTGCATCCAGATAGAGCACCAGGAGACGCATCATGGCAAATTTCTACGGAACGAGCTCGGCAGACACTTTTATTGGACCGAACGAGGTAAACAGATATTATTTCGATACACTTGAGCTTTCGTCTCTTGATGAGATCAAAGGCGGAACCGCAGCCGACGAAATCCATTTCTCCTCAACACAGTTGATCGGTTCAATCGATTTTGCCAACGTGAGCAGCGTCGAATTTCTCTATTTCGACGACTCTTTCAACAGCGTGATAATTCCGGATAGCTTGGTGACGTCGACGCCGGGAACGGCACTATACCGCCTGATCGTCCGCCTCGGCGGCGGCAACGACAGCATCGGCGCATGGGACGTGACCTCGCCCCTGCCGATCCTGATCGAGGGCGAGGACGGCAATGACACCATCACCGGCGGCGGCAGCGGCAGCAAATACACCGGCGGTGATGGGGACGACACGTTCTACCTCGGGTCCGGCATCGAGGAAGCGCTCGGCGGAGACGACGACGACAAGTTTTCCGGCACGGTCACCGAGATCGACGGCGACACGATCGACGGCGGGGCGGACTACGACACGCTGGTGATGACTTCGGCCGGGACGTTCACGGTTTCGATGGCCGGCATCGAATCGATGCTGCTGGTGAGCGCCGCCAACGACGTGACCATCGAAAGCCGAAAATATGACGGCGGCAGCGAGGTCACGTCCCAGGTTGAAGGCGGAGCCTTCGCCGACAATATCGATGTCGATTCCATTGACACTCCCTTCTACGCCGACACCTGGGAGAATTTTCTCATCGAGGCCAATGGCGGCAACGACATCATCAGCGGCGGCGATGGCGACGACACGCTCGACGGCGGCGCCGACGTGGACAGCCTTGCCGGCGGCGACGGCGACGATACGCTGATCGGCGGCAGCCAGGCGGACATTTTGTCGGGCGGCGACGGCGACGACCTCTATGTCGGCGTCGAAAGCGGCGACCTCGTCAACGAGATCCTCAGCGACGGCATCGACATGGTGCGGACGGCGCTCGCAGTCTTCACCATGCCGGTCAACATCGAGATCCTCGACTACACTGGGACAGCCGCCATGACGGCGACCGGCAATTCGAGCGCCAACACCATCGACGGCAGCGGCAACGGCGACGTCATGTATGGCCGCGACGGCAAGGACATCCTGATTGGCTTCGGCGGCAACGACGTCCTTCGCGGCGAGAATCACGACGACACGCTGGACGGCGGCGCGGGCATCGACACGCTGCACGGCGGAGACGGCAAGGACACGCTCCAGGGTGGCACCGAGAATGACACGCTGAACGGCGGCGAGAAGGACGACACGCTCTATGGCGGCCTTCACAACGACGTGCTCAACGGAGGGAACGGCAACGATTTTCTCCAAGGAGACGGCGGCGTCGACACGCTGAACGGCGGCAGCGGCATCGATACCGCCAGCTACCAGATACCGATTTCCCGGATTGACGTGGATCTTGAGCGCAAGGTCAACCAGACCCAGGGCGTCTATATCAACCAGCTTTCCAGCATCGAGAACGTCATCGGCACCTGGAATGGCGACATCATCCGCGGCGATGCCAAAGCCAACGTGCTGAGCGGAGACGACGGGAACGATACGCTCGACGGGCGTGGCGGCGGCGACACGCTCAACGGCGGCGACAACGACGATATTCTGCTGCCGGGGTCCGGCGACGACACAGTCAACGGCGGCGCCAATACCGACACGGTCGATTACGCCTTCTCCGTCGCGACCATAGCTGCAATTCACATCGCTGGCCTGGGTGTAACGTTGGCCTCGGGCGTCGACATCGGTTCCGACGATCTCAGCAGCGTCGAAATCATCATCGGCGGCAGCGGCAATGATGCGCTTTCCTACTGGGCGGAGGCGCACGGCAACGCCGGCGACGACACCTTCAAGGCGGACAACGGCGTCAATGCCCTCTATGGCGACGAAGGCACCGACACCGTGTTCTATTTCGACACGCTCGGCACGACGGACCTGCTGGTCGATCTCGAGGATGCATCGCTCAACCGCCAGGCTGCCGCCGGTGACACGTTGGAGTCGATCGAAAACGTGATCTATCAGGGTACGAAGCGCGCCGACCTCCTCGGCGACGAGAACAACAATCGCCTGGAGGTTTCGGGTTCGGTAAGTCAGGTATTCGGGCGCGGCGGCGACGATACGCTGGTGGGGGCCGGTTACGCCGACATTCTCGACGGAGGCGAAGGCTCCGATACAGCGGACTATAGCGCGGCGGGCGCAGCCATCGTCATCACACAGGTGGGAACGGTGCTGCAGGGCGACGGCGGTGCCGTCGGCGACGGCATGGTCAACATCGAGATGGTAAAGGGCTCGGCTTTCGCCGACGTGATGACCGTCGCCGATACGGGTTTCATGCTGTACGGCCTCGGTGGAGCGGATACGCTGACCGGCGGCACCGGCGCCGACACGCTGGACGGCGGCAGCGCTGCGGACACCCTGGCAGGCGGCGCGGGTGACGACCTCTTTTTTATCAACGACGCCAACGACGTCGTGATCGAGGCAGCCGGCCAGGGCGTGCTCGACAAGGTAGCGACAAACACAAGCTATGCGCTTGCGTCCGGCGTCGAGGTCGAACATTTCAACACGACCAGTATCAACGGCACCACGGCGATCAACCTGACGGGCAACGAATTCAGCCAGGCGATCATCGGCGATGCCGGCGCGAACGTGATCAAAGCCGGGGGCGGCAACGACACGCTGACCAGCCGCGCGGGCAACGACGTCATCGTGTTCGACGCGGCGCCCAACGATGCGACCAATGTAGACATCATTGCCGACTACGACGTGTCGGCCGACAGCATCCATATCGACGATGCGGTCTTCACCGCGCTGGCGGCCACAGGCGCGCTCGCCGCCTCGGCATTCAAGGATATCGTGGTCGCCCTGAAGGATGCCGACGACCGGATCATCTACAATTCGGGCACGGGCAATCTCTATTACGACGCGGACGGCTCGGGCGGCGCCTTCGGCAATGTCAAATTCGCCACCCTGGCCGGCGCCCCTGCCCTCACCGCCGCGGAATTTCTGGTGATCTGACGTTCATCCTCTAGCATCCAAGCGACGGCCTGCCGGAAGGCAGGCCGTTCCGCCGCCGCCGATCCGCTCGGTTGGGGTGGCGTCCCTGCCCGGAACAGCCGCGACAATCTTCGGAAAGGCCTGCCGCATCGGACGCTGTCGGACCTGGAACGTCGCGAGACGCAATACGTCGCTGAAAATCTCCAGATAGGCGTTCATGTCGGAATCTCCTTCCGCCCGCATTAGACCGCCGCTGGCCTTCGCCCTCAAACGAGTATATTTTCGCGCTCGAATGACTTGAGGTTATGCAAGATGAAGCGCGGACGCCTACCGCTTACCGCCCTGCGCAGCTTCGAGGCGGCTGGCCGGCATCTCAGCTTCAGCCGCGCCGCCGAGGAGCTTTTCGTCTCCCAGGCGGCCGTCAGCCGCCAGGTGCGCGATCTGGAAGAGCTTCTGGCCAGACCGCTGTTCGAGCGCCTGCACCGCAAGGTGGCATTGACCGAGGCAGGAAAACACCTGCTGGTCGAACTCACCACCAGTTTCGACGCCATCGATCGCCGGCTCGACGAGATCATCGGCCGGCCGGTCCAGCATGTCGTGACGGTCAGCGTGGAGCCCTCCTTCGCGGCGGCCTGGCTCGCGCCAAGGCTGCACCTCTTCAATGCGGCGCGCGCCGACATCGATGTCGCGATCGACGCCGCCCCGCGCCTGATCGACTTTCGCGGCCATGCTGCCGACTTCGCCATCCGCCACAGCCTCATCGCCACGTCCTGGCCGCGGACTCAATCGCGGCACCTGGCCGATTGCGGCAGCCTGCCGGTGATGGCGCCGGAACTGCTCGCCTCCGGGCCACCGATCCGCACGCCGGCGGATCTGTGCCAATACGCGCTGTTGCACGAGGACAATCGCGACGGCTGGTCCGACTGGTTCCGCCAGATGGGCGTGTCCGGCGGCGAGCCGCTGCGCGGGCCGATCTTTCCGGACTGCGCGCTCGCCATGCAGAGCGCCGCGCGTGGTCATGGCGTCGCGCTTGGATCCAGGCTCTTGAGCGCGCCGGATCTCGAAACGGGAAGGCTGGTCGCACCGTTTGCGCACGAACTGCCCTACGGGGCCTACTGGATCGTCGCGCCTGATCTCGACAGGCTCGCACCATCCGCCGCGGCGCTCGCTGACTGGCTCGTCAACGCGGTCCGCTCCGACGTGCGTCCCTGATTGGCCACGGAGAGCCGGAAACAAAGCATCTCCACTGGCAATTCAATTGTAACACTTCTGCCGAAGCCAACCTGAAACATCGGAAACCGGGCGCCGTCTTCGGCATCTGCACCCCGATACGCGCCTTCCATAATACAGCCTCCATCGAACGCGGGCCGCTTCCGGCTCGGCGAAACAAGGAGGGGCGGCCAAAGTCGCCTCGCGATGGAGACAGAAATGGCAATCGACAAAATCATCATCGGCACCGACAGCGACCAGGGCGGCGAGTGGGTGAACTACCCCATTGTCGGGCCGATCTTCGAGGGCGAACTCGTTGGCAGCGATGCCTACAATGAGATGATCCTCGGCAAGGGCGGCAACGACACGATCTGGGGCTGGGGCGGACACGACGAACTCTACGGCGACGACGGCAATGACTATGTCGTAGGCAATGACGGCAACGACAAGATTTGGGGAGGAAACGGCCACGACTACCTGGCCGGAGACGACGATCTCGGAGATGGGGCAATCGGCAACGACATACTGCGTGGCGGCTCCGGCAACGACACACTCATCGGCGACGGCGGCGACGACTATCTGTTCGGCGAGGCGGACCACGATATCCTGCGAGGCGACGAGGGTCAGGACGAGCTCGATGGCGGCGCCGGCAACGACGCGCTGCACGGCGGCGACGGCCACGACACTCTCTACGGGCGTGACGGTGACGACACCCTCTTCGGCGATGCCGGCAATGACAAGATGTGGGGCGGCGCGGGCGCCAACAAGTTCGACGGCGGCGCCGGCGACGATATCTACTATCTTCAGAGCGCGGCCGACCTGATCACCGGCGACGCCAGCGGCTATGACGTCGTCTATGCGAACTACAGCGTGGACCTGTCCACTGGCGGATCCGGCATCGAGAAGGTGGTGGTCCAGTCGACAGCCGGCGTCACGGTTACCGGAAATTCTCTTGACAACGTGCTGATCGGTGGCGCGGGCAAGGACACGCTGATCGGCGGCGCGGGCAAGGACAACCTCGACGGCGGCGCCGGCGCCGACGTCATGAAGGGCGGAACTGGGTCCGATACCTACACGGTCGACAATGCAGGCGACGTCGTCGACGAAACCGGCGGCGATGCCACACCCGACCTCATCATGCTGCTCGGCAATACCGCGCTCAACCTGAGCAACGCCGCCCAGGTCAAGGGCAACGTCGAGAACGTCTTCTATTCGGGTTCCGGCGGCTTCGGCGTGACGATCACCGGCAACAACCTCGCCAACATCATCGACGCCACCAAGTCCTGGTCTTCCACTCTGAGCGGCGGCGATGGCAACGACACGCTCTACGGCGGCATCGGCGAGGACATGCTGATCGGCGGCAATGGCGACGACAAGATGGCAGGCGGCACGGGCAGCGACACCTACGAGGTGAACTCCTCCAAGGACAGCGTGACCGAACTTCAGAACGGTGGCTCTGCGGACACGATCCGCACCTGGACGAACTGGACGCTCGGCGACCACATCGAGAACGGGGAGATCATCGACCACTCTTACGGCAAGACGCTGACCGGCAACGCGCTCGCCAACAAGCTCACCGGCAACAATGGCAACGACCAGCTCTACGGCAAGGACGGCAACGACTCGCTGAACGGCGGCAACGGAAACGACTTGCTCGACGGCGGCAAGGGCGACGACGTCATGGAAGGCTACACCGGAGACGACATCTACTATGTCGACTCCCTGTCCGACCAGGTCGTCGAACTGGACGGCGCGGGCATCGACGAGGTCCGCACGAACCTCTCGTCCTACACGCTTGGCGAAAATGTCGAGAACCTGGAATACATTTACGCCAGCGACTTCATCGGCGTGGGCAACGCGCTCGACAACATCCTGAAGGGCGATGACGGCATCGACCGTCTGTTCGGGATGGACGGCAAGGACACGCTGTACGGGTCCAACGGCAACGACAAGCTGTATGGCGCGAACGGCAACGATACGCTGAACGGCGGCGCCGGCGGCGACCTGATGAATGGCGGCGAAGGGATCGACAAGGTTTCCTACGCAGGCGCCACCGGCAGCGTCTCCGTGAACCTCGTGACCCAGTCGGTCAGCGGCTCGGGCGCGCTCAACGATACGATCATCTCCATCGAGAGCGTCATCGGCTCGGATTATGACGATATCGTCTATGGCGGCGACTGGTCGGAAAGCTTCTCTGGCGGCAAGGGCAACGACCTGCTTGTCGGCAGCCTTGGCTCCGACAACTACAGCGGCGGCGCGGGACGAGACGCCGTGTCCTATGCAAGCTCGAACGCTGCCGTGCAGATCGATCTTTTCGCCGGCACCGCCGCAGGCGGCTTCGCACAGGGAGACAAGTTCTCCTCGGTCGAAAGCGTCTCGGGTTCCGCCTTCGGCGACAAGCTTTATGGCAACGGCGCCGACAACCTGCTTGGCGGCGGCATGGGAGCGGACAGGCTTTTCGGGCGTGGCGGCAACGACACGCTGACGGGAGGCGGCGACGCGGACGTCTTCGTGTTCAAGGGCGAGACTGGCCAGGACAAGATCCAGGACTTTGCCGACGGCGTGGATCGGCTTCAGTTCTACGACGTCGCATTCGAAGATCTGAGCTTTGCCGAAACCCAGCTCGGCACCACGATCAGCATCGCCGGCACGGATGACAGCGTGTTCCTGCTCAACGTGCATGCCTCGCAGTTGACGCAGGCGGACTTCATCTTCGCCTGACGAAGCACGCACGAACAGATCGGACCGGCTCGAAAGGGCCGGTCCTTTGCATTTTTGATCAACTCAAAAACAACCAGCCGCCAAGTGAAGCGTGAACAGTCATAGGCCTTCACCTTTCCGCAAGGCCAGACGTCCGCTTCCGACATCTGCGAAATCGGCCTTGCGGATTGGTCGACCCGGACATTCTGTTGTCGGATCATCCGGGACCGGCTATGTGACAATTGGGATTGGGGGGCCTGATGGAGTCGAGGGCGCGCATCATCGCGGTGGACGACGAGCCCGAGATCGGCGCAATCGTCGCCGAATATCTTGGCAAGTCGGGTTACGCCGTCCGCACTGTCCTGAGCGGCGCCGCGCTTGATGCGGAACTTGCACGGGAGCCCGCCGACCTTGTTCTGCTCGATGTCAACATGCCGGGCGAAGACGGGTTCTCGGTTGCCCGCCGGCTTCGTGCGGGTGCGCCCGTGCGCATCATCATGGTCACGGCGGCAAACGAGGTGATCGACAGGGTGGTCGGGCTCGAAATAGGCGCGGACGACTATGTCGCCAAACCCTTCAACCTGCGCGAACTGCAAGCCCGCGTCAGCGCGATCCTGCGCAGGCCGCTGCGAGCCTCTCCGTCGCCCGCCGTGGCCGCGGCCGAACCGCCGGCGCCCAAGGTCGAAGGCACGCGGTTCGGCAACATGGTGCTGGATAATGAGGGCCGGGCCCTGATCGCTGCGGACGGCCGTCGCGAACGGCTGAGCGAGGCCGATTTCGCCCTTCTGTCGGCCTTTGCGCGCTATCCCAACCGGGTGCTCTCACGCGAGAAGCTTGTTGCCGCCATTGGAGCGGAAGCCGACGGCGGCAGCCGGGCTGTCGATATCCGCATCACACGTCTGCGGCGACGGGTGGAACGCAATCCCGCCCAGCCGCAGGTGATCAAGACGGTGCGCGGCGCAGGCTACATCTACACCGGCTTTGGGGACGAAGCGTGAGCGAATCCCATCCCTGGGAACTGCCGGAGCTTGCAAGCCTTACAAAGCGCTTGCGCGACCTTCAGGAGACCGAGGCGGTAAGCGCCGCCGTCATCGCCTCGGCGCTCGACTGCATCGTGGTGGCGGACGAGGACGGTTGCGTGGTCGAGTTCAATCCGGCTGCACAACGTACGTTCGGCTATTCCCGCGAGGAGGCGCTCGGCCGGCAACTGGCCGAACTGATCGTGCCGCCAAAATTTCAGCGGCTTCATTCGGAGGGCATGGCTCGCTACATGCGCACCGGCGAGGCGCGGGTGCTTGGGCGGCGCGTGGAGCTGGAAGCCATGCGGCGCGACGGCAGCACGGTGCCGGTGGAACTCACCATCACCGAGGTGCGGCTGCCGGAGCGGCGTCTTTTCACCGCCCATCTGCGGGATCTGTCGGCGCAAAAGGCCGCTCAGGCGGAGATCGAGCGGCAGCGGGAAAGCCTTTTCCAGACTGAGAAGATGGCGGCGCTCGGCTCCCTCCTTGCGGGTGTCGCGCATGAACTCAACAATCCGCTTGCCGTCGTTCTCGGTCAGGCCGCGATGCTGCTCGACGGCCTGGCCGGGGGTGAGCCAGAGGGTGCGGAAGAGATCGGACGGCGCGCCAGGATCATCGAACAAGCCGCGGAACGCTGCGCGCGCATTGTGCGCAGCTTTCTCGCCATAGCCCGCCAACGCAAGACGGAGCGCCGCGACATCCACCTGGGCGACGTTGTCGCCCAGGTGCTGGAGTTGCTTGCCTATAGCCTTCGAACGACGGGGATCGAGGTGCAGACGGACATCCCCGCCGATCTGCCGCCGATCGAAGCTGATCCCGACCAACTGCATCAGGTGCTGCTCAACCTGGTGGTCAACGCGCAACAGGCGCTGGAAGCGAGGGATGGCCCGCGCAGGATCCGAATCGAGGCGGGAAGGAGCGCCGGCGTCGATCAAGTGTGGATTACTGTGGCCGACAACGGCCCGGGCGTGCCGGACCATATCCGCGGACGGATCTTCGATCCGTTCTTTACCACCAAGACGGTCGGTGAAGGCACGGGCATCGGGCTGGCCGTATCGCTCGGGCTCGCCGAGGCGCACGGCGGAACGTTGCGGCTGCTGGAAAGGAGCCCGCTCGGCGGCGCGGCCTTCGAATTGCGGCTGCCGCGCGGCGGTGGCGCGGCAGCCGCGCAAGTTGACAAGGATTCGGCGGCGGTCCCAGCGCTGAAGCCTCCCCCCAACAGGCGGGCGTTGATCGTGGACGACGAGCCGGAAATCGCTTCAACCCTCGCCGAGATTCTGGCCCGCCGAGGTTATCGCTGCACGCTGGCGGGCAATGGCCGTGAGGCGTGCGACAGGCTTGGCGAAGACCCCTGCGACCTGATCCTTTGCGACATCCGCATGCCGGACATGGACGGGCCCGCATTTTACCGCTGGCTGGCGGAGAACCGACCGGAACTGACCGAGCGCATCGTCTTCGTCACAGGCGACACGCTTGGGCCTGCCGCTGGACGGTTCTTGGCGCGTGTCGGCGCACCGGTGGTCGAAAAACCATTCACTCCTGCCGAAATCTGGAAGGTGGCCACCTCGCTGGAGGGGCAGACCTGAGCGACAGCTCAAGACCCGGTCGAGGAAGTGCCGCCGCTGTCACGCCGCGCGATTGCACGCTTGGGCATCATCGCGGTCAGAAGGCCGGCGATGATGACGGCCGCACCGATGACGTCGAACGAATGGAGACTTTCGCCAAGCAACAAATAGGCGAGAACGGCGACAAACGCGGCCTGGAGGTAGAGCAGCATGCCCGCCCGCGCGGCGCCAAGCGCATCGACGCTCCAGTTGTAGAGGTAGTACATCAGCGCGCCGCCGGGGCCGGCCACATACGCAAGCGCCATCAGCCCGCTTCCGTCCAGCGCCCCTCGTTCGTCGAAGGCAAGTTCCCAGGCATATAGCGGGGCTGCTACGGCAGCGCCCAGGCCAAGCAGCAAAACCAGCAGCGGCAGGCGCTCGATGTCGAATTTGAAGCGGCGCAACAGGACCGTGTACAGCCCCCACGTCACGGCGCTGCAGACGATCCAAAGCTCGCCGGGATTGATCTGCATGCGGACAAGGGCCGCGAGGTCTCCTCGTGCGACGATGAACATCATACCAATCATCGAAAGGGCAGCTCCGAAACTCTGCCGGACACTCATCTTCTCGCTGACGAGAAAGTGCGCCAGCACCATCGTGATGATCGGCGAAAGGGCCATGATTATGCCCGCCGTCGTCGCGGTGGTGTATTGGAGACCCAGGTAGATCAAACCCTGGCAGAATGTGAGGCCCAGCGCAGCGACGACGACCAGTTCGACTGGCCTCGCGCGAAGCAGATCGGCCATCGCCGGGAAGTGTCGATGGACGATAGGCAGCAGGATCGCGAATGCCAGGGCGAGGCGCCAGAAACACAGCGTCCAGGGCGGCATCTCGGCTGCAGCCCATCGCGCCGCGATGTAGACGCCGGCGGAGAGCAGCCAGCAAAGAACGGCGCCGGAATAGGCAATGGGCACCGACGTCGCGGCCCTCGCCGTGCCATCCCCGTGATGCAGCGGCAGAATGTGAAATGCCAAGGACCCCGCCCCCCGTTCCAGCATCGACAATCCGGATGCTAGCACAGCGACTTCAAACCTCCCATCCGATGCCGGCCAAGCAGATCCCTGGCGACAGGTTGGCGCAACAAACTCCCTTTTGCTGCGCGGCGCAGTCCTCAGCCGGAAGCCAGCAGACGAGTTGCATCAATCGGTGCGTTCAACGGCGGTCCGCCAACCCTGACGTGCACCGGATAAGGGCAAACTCGTCGCAAGCTGGCTGAACCTCGCAGAAGTTGGAGGGATGGATCGGCCACGCAATTGATGCTGCCGTCGTATCAAACTTCACCAGTTTCCTTATTTGACTCACAAACGACCAGCGCCGCATGATTTCCCCGACGTAAGAACAAGCCTTCACAAGAATGGTCGTCGAGGCCGATTTCTGCAGGGGAACTGATCATGTCGAACTTCTCGCGCCTGTCCTTTCCAAATCTCAACAGACGTAACGTGCTGCAGATGGCCTCGGCCACGGCGGCAGCCGCTGTGATGCCGCGCATCCTGGATATTCCCGGCGCCTTCGCGCAGGCCGGCTCCACGCTCGTCATAGCCGCGCCGGCAACGCCGCAGAGCCTCGACTGCAATTTCGACGTCAGCCTCGGTACCTTCGAGGCGATTGCGGCGCTTTATGACGGGCTTCTCGGCTTCGAAAAGATTCCTGATTCGGGCGCACCGGACGCTCGCCGCGAGGACATCGCTTTCCACGCCGACAAGATGGGCGGCGTCAACATGGTCGGCAAGCTCGCCGAGAAATGGGAACTCGACCCGTCAGGCAAGCGCGCGGTGTTCACGCTGCGTCAGGGCGTCAAGAGCAACTGGGGCAACGAACTCACCGCCGAAGACGTGCGCTGGACCTGGAACCGCGCCTTTGAACTCGGTGCGCTGGGCGCCTTCTACACGGCCGTGTGCGGACTCAAATCGCCCGACGACATCAAGGTCGAGGACAAATATGTCGTCTCGTTCAACGTCGCCGAGCCGAACCCGCTGCTGCTCAAGATCCACACCAACCTCTACACGCCCGTCTACGACAGCGTAAAGTGCAAGGCCGAGGGCGGCACGGACGACCCGTGGGCGCGAAAATTCATCGAGAACAACAGCGCCGGCTTCGGGCCATATCAATTGGCACAACTCACCCGGGGCCAGCAGGCCGTCTTCCAGGCCCGCCCGGATTATTACGGTGGCAAGCCGGCCATCGACACGGTGGTGTTCAAGGAAGTGCCGACCTCGGCGTCGCGCGTCCAGCTTTTGCAGGGCGGCGCGGTCGACATCGCTCAGTATCTTCAGCCACTGGAGATCATCAGCATGAAGAAGGTGCCGACCGTCGCGGTGGAGACCGTGCCGGCCTCCTTCATGATCTGGATCGAGCTCAACGCCAAGATCGCGCCGTTCGACAATGTCGACGTGCGCCGCGCCATGAATTTTGCCTTCCCGCAGCAGGAGGTGATCAAGGCCGTCTATCAGGATCTGGCCAGCCCGCTCAACGGCTGCATGCCCAACATCTATCCGGGCTTCGCCGGGGACTTCTACTCCTACGAGCACAATCTCGACAAAGCCAAGGAGCTTCTGGCGAAGGCTGGACAGGGCAGCGGCTTCAAGACCTCGCTCGCCTACAATGCCGGCGATCCGGTGCAAGAGCCGATTGCCATCATCTACCAGTCGGCGCTGCGCAAGATCGGCGTCGAGGTCGAGTTGAAGAAGGTGCCGGCCGGGTCGTTCTACAACTTCGTCACCGATCGCAAGCAGCCGATGATCTTCTACGTCGACAGCCCGTGGTGCCCGGATCCCGGATATTCGCTGACGCTCTATTTCGATAGCAAGAGCTATGTGAACTACTCCAACTACGCCAACGCCGACGTCGACAAGCTGCTCGCCGAGATGGCGGCGACCGCCGACGAAAAGCTGCGGCTGGAAAAGGCCAAGGAAGCTCAGAAGATCATCATGGACGAGGCGCCGTGGACCTTCGTCTCGTATCCGAACTACACCATGGCGCGAAAGGCGGACCTGAAGGGCTGGACCTATTACACGTCCAACAACATCCGCTTCCAGGACTTCAGCCGCTGAGCCTGGAGTGACCGTGGGTCCCTCGTCCGGGAATTTGCCGCCCGAGACAACCGGACAAGCGGAGGCAGGCGCCGGCCCTGCCTCCGGACGGTTGTCGTTCTTCTTCGCCGTGCTGCGGGCCCGGCCGGATTTTGCTCTGGGCTACGGCATCGTGCTTGCCGTCGTCCTGCTCGCCATCTTTGCACCCTGGATCGCGCCGTTCGATCCGGAGCAGGCGAATCCGATCGCCTTCCTGCAGCCGCCGGGCTGGCCTCATCTCATGGGGACCGACGCGACCGGCCTCGATATTTTTTCGCGCGTCATCTATGCGCCGCGCATCGATCTTGCCATCGCGCTCGCCGGCACGCTGGTTTCGGCCGTGGTCGGCTCGATCCTCGGCGCCGCGGCCGGCTACTACGAGACCCGGCGCGGCCTTGGCACCTTCCTGTCCGGTTTCATCATGCGCAGTTCTGACGTGCTGCAGGCATTTCCCGTCTTCGTCTTCGCCATCGCGGTGGTCGCGGTGCTGGGACAGAGCCTGCACAGCATCGTGCTGGCGGTCGCCTTCGTGAATACGCCGATCTATCTGCGCCTGATGCGCAGCCAGGTCCTGTCGGTGCGGCGTCTGCGCTATGTCGAGGCGGCCTACATCGCCGGCGTATCCGACCTTACGATCCTGACCCGGCACGTTATTCCCAACGCCATCGCGCCGGTTCTGGCGCAGCTCTCGGTCAATATAGGCTGGGCGATCCTGCTCACCTCCGCGCTGTCCTTCATCGGCGCGGGCGTGGAGGCGCCCACCCCCGAGTGGGGCAGCATGATCGCCATGGGCTACCAGAACATCATCACCGGCCATTGGTGGCCGTCGATCTTCCCCGGGCTGGCGCTTGCGGTGACCATCTTCGGCTTTTCGCTGATCGGGTCGAGCGTCGAAGTTCTGGCCGATCCTGTCCGGCGTCGCCGTCTGGCGGGCCAGATCCAGCGTCGCGGCAAGCGGAAATCCGCTCAGGCCGACGCTGGATAGGAGCGAATCATGCAGATGCTCGCCTATATCGGCCGCCGGCTCATCTTCGTAGGACCCCAGCTCGTCGGTATCCTGCTGGTCAGCTTCCTGCTTCTGAAGCTCATTCCCGGCGACCCGGCGGTGATGATGCTCGGCCCCTTCGCCACCGACGACGGCCTGGCGCGGCTGCGCAGCGAACTCGGCCTCGACCGCTCCATCTTCGAACAATTCGACATCTATCTCTGGCGCGTCATCCATGGCGATCTCGGCTCGTCCTGGCAGACCACCATGCCGGTCACGTCCGATCTGGCGCAGCGTTTCCCTGCGACCCTGGAGCTGGTGACGCTATCGCTGCTTCTGGCGCTGGCCATCGGCATGCCGCTCGGCATTGCCGGGGCACGCAACAAGACTGGCATCCTGCGCAAGATCGCCGACTACTACGGCCTCGTCGCCGGGGCCCTCCCCGATTTCTGGTTCGCGCTGGTGCTGATCTTTATTCTCTACACCATTTTGGGCGTCGCGCCGGCGCCGCTCGGCCGCATCGACTTCACCGTCATTCCGCCGCCGGACGTCACCGGCTCCCTGCTGATCGACAGTTTTATCAGCGGAAACTGGGCGGCGCTCGGCAACGCGGCGGGACATCTGGTGCTGCCGGTGCTGACGCTGGGCCTTATCAACGCGGCGCCGATCCTCAAGATGACGCAGTCGACGATGGAGCGCATGCTGGAGGCCGACTTCAGCCGTTATGCCGAAATGTGCGGCCTGCCGCCGAAGGTCGTGGCGCGCAAGGCGCTGCGCAACTCGCTGCCTTCGGTCATCACCATTGTCAGCGTGCTATACGGCTTCCTGATCGGCGGCGCGGTGCTGGTCGAAATTGTCTTCAGTTGGGGCGGAGCCGGCCAATATGCCGTGCAGGGCGTGCTGAACGCCGACCTCAACCCCGTCATGGGGTTTGTGCTCTATTCGGCGATCCTGTCGCTGGTGATCTATCTGCTGGTGGATCTGATCTATTTCGCGATCGACCCGAGGACACGCTGATGGCCACGACGTCCGCGAAGACCAGTGATGACAACGAGCCGGCTGCGATCCTGGCTTGCCGGAACGTCTCGGTCGAGTTCCCGCAATACGGTGCGGCCGCGTCTGTCGCGCTGCGCGACGTCAGCCTGAACTTGCGCGCCGGAGAAGTCCTCGGCCTCGTCGGCGAGTCCGGTTCCGGCAAGACTATGCTGGCGCGCGCCATAATGCGGCTGGTCCCACCGCCCGGCGAGATCGCGAAGGGCTCGATCCATTTCGACGGCAAGAACCTCGCGGAACTCGACCAGGAGTCCCTGCGAAAGATCCGTGGCCGCGACATCGCCATGATCATCTCCAATCCGCGCGGAGAACTAGATCCGCTTCAGACGGTCGGGCAGCAGATCGCCAGCGTGCTGCGCCATCACCTCGACCTCGACAGGAAGGTCGCTCGGGACCGCGCTCTCGATCTGCTGAAGCAGGTCAGCATTCCCGATCCGCAGCGGCGCCTGGACGCCTACCCGCACGAGCTTTCGGGCGGCATGGCGCAGCGCGTCGTCATCGCCATCGCTCTCGCCTGTTCGCCGCGCTTCATCATTTCCGACGACGCGACCAGCGGCCTCGACGTGACCGTGCAGGCCCAGGTGCTTGAGCTGATCCGCTCGCTGGTCAGCGAGCGCGGCACCTCGATGATGTTCATCACCCGCGACATCGGCATCACCGCGCATTACTGCGACCGCATCGCCATCATCTATGCCGGCGAGATCATGGAGATCGCCGAGCGCGCGGTCTTCTTCGACGATCCGCAGCATCCCTACACGGTGCTGCTGCTCGCGGCCTTCGCGCAGAACGAGCGCCTGCGCCGTTACTGGCTGGGCGAGGACAAGGCGCGCGAAAACAGCGGACCGAGCCCGGTCGGCTGCTCGTTCCAGAACCGCTGCGTCCGGGTGCGGGAGCGTTGCCGCACCGACCATCCGGCCCTGATCGAACGTCAGCCAGGACATTTGGTTCGCTGTCACTATCCGGTGGAGCGGTCATGAGCCTTCTGGAGATCCAGGATCTGGTTCAGCATTTTCCGATCGCGGGGTCGAAATCGGTCGTGCGCGCGGTGAACGAGGTGTCGTTCTCCCTGGAGAAAGGCGAGACACTGGCGCTGGTGGGCGAGTCCGGTTCCGGCAAGACCACGATCGGCCGCTGCGTGCTCGGCCTGATCCGCCCGACCGCCGGCCGCATCAGTTTTCGCGGCATCGATCTCGGCGGCAGCAAGACTGTGCGGTCGCCGGACCTGCGCGGCAAGTTGCAGCTCGTCTTCCAGGAGCCGACGGAATCGCTCAATCCCCGGCAGCGCGTCTTCGAGCAGATCGACGAGCCCCTGCGTGCGCTGAAGGTTCCGCGGCCGGATCGGGAAAAGAAGGTCCGGGAGGCGGCGCGTCGGGTCGGATTGGCGGAGGCTTTGCTCGACCGCTACCCGGCCGAGGTCAGCATGGGCCTGCAGCAGCGCGTCGGCATCGCCCGCGCCATGATATCGGACCCTGAAGTGGTGGTCCTTGACGAGCCGACATCGGCGCTCGACCCGACCGCGCGTGCAGAAATCATCGACCTGCTGATCCGCATCCAGCGCGATCTCGGCACGGCCTATCTGTTCATCAGCCACGACCTGTCGGCCGTTCGCCACATCAGCCATCGCATCGCGGTGCTTTATCTCGGCAAGATCGTCGAGCAGGGGCCGTCCGCGACGCTGTTCGCGCAGCCGTCGCATCCCTATTCGGTGGCGCTGCTGTCGTCGGTCCTGCTGCCCAATCCACGCATCAGGAGCGGCAGCAGTATCCGTCTCTCCGGCGAGATTCCCAGCCCGATCAACCTGCCGCCGGCCTGCTATCTCGCAGGGCGCTGCCCCTTGGCGATCGAGCCGTGCCGAAGCGCCATGCCGCCGGTGGAGACTGTCGCCCCCAACCACGACGTTCGCTGCTACCGGCACGGCGAGGTGGCCGGGCTCGTGCCGGATTTCGACAGTTTCGCGCGCTTCCAGAGCGAAGCCGACAGGATTTTGAGCGCCGGCGTCCCGGCGCTCTGATCGTCACAGAGGAGAGTAAGATGGGAAAACTTGACGGCAAGGTCGCGGTGATCACCGGCGGCGCCAGCGGCATCGGGCGCGGCGTGGCCAATCTGTTCGCGAGCGAGGGGGCGTCCATCGGCATCTTCGATCTGAACAGGGACAGCGCGGAAAAAGTCGCCAGGGAATGCGCGGCGCATGGCGGCAAGGTTGCCGTCGCCGGCGGAGACGTGAGCAAGGAGGCCGACGTCAAGGCCGGCCTGAAATCGCTGGTCTCCGAACTCGGCGACGTCGACATCATGGTCAACAATGCCGGCATCGACACCACGCATGAACTCGACGGCATGCCGACCGAGATGTGGGACCGCATGATCGACGTACATCTGCGCGGCACGTTCCTGTTCACGCGCGAAGTGCTGCCCGCCATGAAGCGCAAGAAATGGGGCCGCATTATCAACCTGTCGTCGCAGCTCGCGCACAAGGGCGCGCCGACCATGGTGCACTATGTGGCGGCGAAATCCGGCATCATGGGTTTTACCCGCGCGCTTGCCTACGAGGTGGCGCGCGACGGCATCACCGTGAACTGCGTCAATCCCGGCCCGATCAACACGCCGCTGCTCAACGGCCTGCCGCAGGACTGGCTGGAGCGCAAGAAAGGCGAGTTGCCCATCGGGCGCTTCGGCGAGGTCGGCGAAGTCGCGCCGGTGTTCCTGCTTCTGGCATCCGACGAGGGATCGTATTTCATCGGCGCCAGCCTCAACGTCAACGGCGGCGACTATATGATCTGAAGGGTCATCATTGATGGCGAGTCCGCGCCGGCCTGGCGGCTGGCGTACCGCAGACCGTGATCGACAAGACACTGCTGCAAAGCGCTTGCCCGACGCAAGGCACGCGCCGAACCGAACATCGGAAATCGGTGGACGGGAGCGGAAAGCGCCAGAAGCCGACATCGGGTCGTTGGCTGGCATGAACCACTACCGATTGCAGCCCCCGCCGCGCGTGCCCTGCGTTTCATCGCAGGTCTTCTTGGCGGGCACTCCTGCAGCAGGGCCGTCCGACACCGCTACCCCGAGCGAGTCGACGTGACGGCCATAGTTGTCCCGCGTGTCCTGATCGATCATCGCGACGGGAGCAGCGACCGCCAATCCGGCCGCGGTTCCGGCGACACTCGCGGCGCCGGCAGTCGCCGCCACGATCCGGTCGCCAAGTCCGACCCGGCTGTCCGTCAAGGTCTGTCCGTCCGAAAGCCGGGTGCCGATGAGTTGGACGATCTGCGGCGATTCCGCGAACTTGCTGTGACGAAGGTCGTCACCGGCCTTTATCTCTGTAAGGTCGATGACCGTTATCTTGTTGTCGGCGAGTTCTGTCTTGTAGGGCTCCTGCGTGGGGTCGATGGAGCCCAGGCGCGAGACATTGCCCCAGACCCGCTTCGACACGGCAAGGGCGCGATCGTCGCGCGAGACGAACAGGGTGAATTGCGGATGCTGCTCGCCCATGTCGGCGATCTGCGAGCGGAAGACATCGACGTCGACGTCCGGCGCGGCCAGCATGACGTTCTTGAATTTCGGCGGCAGGCGACCATTGCGGATCGCCATCTGCCGGAGCGATTCCAGCGCCAACCAGTTTCCCATGGAATGCGCGAGGACCGAGACTTCCTTGATATCCGGATCCTTGGCCAGATACTGGAACAGGTTCTCAAGGGCGTTGCGGGTGTAGTTGGTGCTTTCGCGGTCGTAGCCATAGGCGAGCAGACTGCCGCGCGAGGGCCAGGTGACCAGCACGGGGACGCTGTGCGCACCGGAGTCGTTGACGATCTGTGCGAAGCGGTAGACCGAATCCTCGAAGCGGTTGTTGAATCCGTGGATGAAGACCAGCACGCTGCGGTCCGGGCTCTTCGCTACCGATTTCTTCAGCCAGTCTTCAGCGCCTTTCCGGTCGACTTCGGCAGCCTTCAGGACGGCAAAGTCGGTCGCGGGGTTGGGTGGCAATTTCTTCGGCCAGGCCACTTCGCCGACCTTGCGGACATTGGCTGGCGGGATCGACACGGTGATTTCCGCGAACGCCGGAGCAAGCGCGCGCTCACCGCTGAACATCTCTCCGGGGTTGCCCGCCTGGCTGCGGGTGGTGGTCACCACCATCTCCACCTTGCTGGCGGAGGGCTCGGTCTCGGCGACAGGCGTCAACACGCCCCTTGGCCGACCGGCACAGCCGGACAATTGCAGTCCCGCGACAAGCAGGGCGCACGCGACAAGTCGAGCATGAAAAGGCCAATACCGGCTCATCGTCGTCCCACCAATTCCCCGTACGCGCTACTTTCCAGGCCAGTCTTTTGTAGGCACGCTTCTCGCTCGGCGCCAGATCATAGCCCAGCATTCAGCAAAGAGCCATGCGGCGTGGCGGCGACGCTGCCTACGGAACTGCATGGCACGGAAGACCCCTGCCCCATGGCGCGATCTTCGACGATGCAGTCCCGTTTCGGCCGGTGCGACCTACTTCGCCGGACCTAGATTGATGAGCTGAACCCGCCGGTTGGGCATACGGGCGCCCGACAAGCGGGCGCCCGCCCACGAAGTCACTGTGTCGTCAGGGCAGGAATGACGCTGCTCTTCACGACGGGCGGCGGGTTCCATTTGCCCGTCAGCGCGTCCGACGCTGGCGCGTAAAGCCGCATCGTCAGATTGTAGGCCCCAGCGGGCGCCGGCAGCCAGTTCCACTCCTTGTCCTTGCCGGGGCTTTCGGTCTGGAAATGGAGGTCGAGAGAGCCGTCGGCATTGTACTGAAATGGCATCCAACTGCTGACCGCGAACCGGTTGATCGAATTGGCGACCTGGAACCCCTTATTGTCGTAGAGTGTTATCGACCAGAAGGCCTGCGCCGGCGGAATCTCGCTCTTGTCGAAATGAATGACATAGTCGTTCTTGCCGTCGAGCGGCTGCCCTTCCTCGTCGACAAGGTTGAGCGGGTAGATCGCGTCCTCTGGCAGGTTGGCGCCCAGGCCCAGTTGCGCGACGATGGCGCGCTTCAGGTAGTAATTGCCATAGACACCCATCGTATCGGTGTTCATCGACCAGCCGTTCGCGACGCGGGCAAGCGACTTCACCTTCCACGCCATGAGCGCTTGGGCGTCATGCGGAGCGGTCGAGAGCGCCTTCTGCACGACCGGGTCGGCCTTGGAGAGATCGAAGCTCTTTCCCGGCTCGATGCCGATCCGCTTCATCTGCGCCAGGATAGGCTGGTCGGTGAGATGTGGCTGATGGATTTTCAACAGTTCGGCCGCATAGGCGAAATAGGCTTCGGCGGTTGCCGTGTCGACCTGGGTCTTCGGCGGCGTCTTCATGTCGATCGACGGATCGATCTTGACCTCGACGGGCTTCGGCTCCTTGCCCCACTCCGACAATGGCGTGACCTTGTAGCCGGCCTGCACCTTGTGAACGGCGTCGTAGTCCGACGGCCCGTCCGTCTTGGTCCTGCCGATGACCCAGACATGCGAGGTCGGCGCATCGATGCGCTGCGTCCCCTCCGGCAGCTTGAACTCGTCGAACTTGTCGCGCAGATCGGGCCGCCAACCGGCTGGGGCGATCAGGAAATGGCCGGCGCCGGTGCCGGTGGTCCGCCAACCGGGCGACGCGAAAACATCCGACCACATGTCGAGCATCGGCAGAAGGTAGTAGCGCCCGTTCGTGTCGGGCGCCGAAACCACAACCGGCTCCTTCGTCAGGTCGAGCCAGGCGCTGGAATAGAGCGTGTCGAAATTCGGCCGTACGACCGCCTTCATGTCCGCCGACGGGAACTCGGGAATATTGTTGAATGTGTTGGGCGGGCCGCCCATCGCGCCAGGGACGGCCTTCGTGTTAGTCAATTGCTTGCGCGTGGCGTCCATGGTGATCAGCGGATAGAAATAGACATAGGCGTCTACGCCGATTGCATGAGCCTCTTCCTCGGTGATCGCCTCGGCCGCGAATGCCGCGCCCATCGACAGTGTCGAAAGTGAAGCCGCGAGGGCGACAGCCGGCAATAGCCGGCGGATCAGGCCCCTTTGCTCGATCAAGTTCATCAATTGCATCTCACACCTCCATTCGCTTGCTTGGGTCGAAAATTGGCTTGTCCGGATCGGTCTTCGCTTCGGTCCGGTGGCCGGTCTAGTACAGAACCGCACGCCTGAACGAGCGCCTCGCGACCCCGGCATAGGACAGGGGCGTCAAGGGCATGCCGATGATGTCGATGAACACCGAAACGTCGGTTCCCTTCTCCGGCATCTCGCCACCGACGATCTTCACCGTGTAGCTGAGCTTGTCGCCGTCCAACTCCGGCTGCTCCAGGACAACCACGACCTGCCTGAGGTCGGTTCCTTCCAGAATCGAAAGATCGGCGTTCGGCGGATCGGACAGGAAACTGTCCTTGCCTTTGCTCCAGAACGGAATGAATGCGGTTGTCTTCATGTTTCCCGCGACCCGTTCGGGTCGATCCGCGAAGAACAGCGTCGTGCCGCCGATGCCTTCCAGCGTCAGTTTGCTGGTCGTCTTGTCGAAACGCATCGCCTCGGCTGTCTGCACGAACAAGAAATCCGCCATCGTTTCGGCAGCCAGGGCATTCGGCGCTTTCAGCATTCCCGCGGTCGCCGCGACGGCGGTGGCCGTCAGCAGAAGGCTGCGTCGTGTCGTCATGTTTCTCTCCCGACGGGTTCCAAAGGCAACATCGGTTGCTCGGACCTGACGTAGCGGCATTGCCTGCCGGCGCGGAAGGTAACTTACGGTATCGTGCAGACGGAATCGCGACGGTCCCGGGGGCTTAGTCCGCGACGTCGAGGCCGGCCTTCCTCAGCGAGCCAAGGAAGAAGTCCACGTCCTGGCGGCGCGCGAGGCGCATGGAAATCTCCTGCCGTGCGTTCGCGACCAGCGCCGGCGCGTTTTGCTTGAGCCAGTCGCTTTCGCGCCTGGAATCGGCCGCGTGTCCTCCTTCGCCGAAGATCGCGGCCGCGATCGCATGATAGTTCGCGTTGCTGGGAGCGCTCACCTTCCTGATCCACATCACCGCCTGCTCATTGTCGCCGCGGAAATATGAGCAAAGGGCAAGTGCCGATTCGTAATACGCGAACGGCCCCGGATTGCGCTCGCGCGCTTCCGCCACCAGGGGACATCCTTCGTCCCAATGTCCCGACAGGGCCAGACGGTATCCGTACTCGCCCAGGAGTTCGGTGTCGTTCGGGTTGATCGCCATGGCCTGCTTGCCCACCGCCAGGGCGGAGTCCACCTCTCCATTGAGATAGAGGGCAATCATTTCGGCCTGCTGGCCGCGGACGTTGAGCGGGTCGATCTCCACCGCCCGCCTTGCCGCGGTGAGCGCGCGCTCGATCTCAGACGACGACGTGGCGTCGAACGGATAGCGGTATCGGATGCCGTCTATGTAGGTCTGCGACAGAAGTCCCCATCCGGTTGCATAGTTCGGGAAACGCTCCACCGCCTTTTCCAGGCAGGCCCGCACCGCCGGATATGCCTTCGCATCGAGGTCGACACGATAGGCATAGTAGGAAAGCGTGCAGGAATAGGCGGCCCAGTCGTCGGGCGGATTGTCCACGCGAAACGCTGCGTCCGTCTGGAAGATGACGCCATAGGTCTGCGCCAGGGTCGTCGCCACCTTGCGCGCGATGTCGGCCTCGGCGTCGAGAAACTTGCCGACCTCCATGCCGCCGTCGTAGCTGTTTGCCCACAGGACGGATCCGTCGTTGCGGCTGATCAGTCGGACCCGCAGGCGGAATGCATCGGCCGAATGGCTGACGCTGCCGGCAAGGGCGAACCTCGGCGGCGCTGTCGTCCCGCCCGGTTCGGCGGCCTCGACCACGGCGATGTCCTTGAACTTGGCGAGCTGGCCGACGATCTGCTGCGTCAATCCGCCGGCGATCGCCGCGGAGGCTTCCGTTCCCGACAGATCGTCGAAACGTTCGACGAGCAGTCGCGGCACCTCGGGCGCGCCCGCTCGGAGGTTCGTCGGCACCAACTTCCATGCCAGAACGGCCAGCACGGCAACGACGGCGGCAAGGACCGCCGCCAGCGGGGCAGCGTTCCGCCGGCGCCACGGTCTGGCGTTCTGGACGGCATCGGCGGTCTGCGGGACGGCCCGGACAGCGGCAGGCTGCGGCCGCGACGAGAAGGTGGGAACGTAGGCGCCCTTCGGAATCGTGATCAGGATCGGATCGGACCGGCCCGCGGTCAGGTAGTATCGCTCGAGCGAGCGGCGCAGGTGGCCGGCCTCGATGCGAACGATCGGGTCCGTCTGGGGGTCGAAGGAAGCGTCACGGCCGAAGACCTCGACGGCGATAGAATACGCCTTGATCCGTCCGCCGCGGCCCGACAGCGTTTCCTCGACGACGTGGCCGAGGAAACGGCGTCCACGGGCGGTCGCATCGAAGTCGGCGCTTTTCACGATGCGGTCGAGTTGAGCACGACACGCCTCCGCGGAGGGATCGAATTCCCCGTCCGTCGACAATCCCGTCTGGACCACAACACCCCTCATGTGTTGACAGCGCAGGTGGCCGTCCGTGCAGTTTTTCGATCGGCAGCCAGGTTTAGACCACGTAATTTACCTGCAAATGCTGGCCCGGCGCAACGATATACGCTTATTTTGGCGGATGAATATCCCTTGGACCATTGCGGAATTTTGGATACGCCGCGGAAGACTTCGGCTCCCATCCGATGCCAGCGATCCACTCCCCGCTCAAGGCCGCGGAGTCTTCGTCGGAAGCAAACAGGTGCGGAGGCACGACATGAAAGCCGCTATTGTTCCAACCCTTCTCTGGTGCGGTCTTGCCGTAGTGCCTGCTGGCGCCGCCGACACCGTGTCCCCGATGACCCCCGAAACGCCTACCACGACCGAGGCGGGATGGACGTTCGCCGCGAGTCCCTACTTCTGGGCAGCGGGCCTCTCCGGCGAAACGTCGCAATTCGGCCTGCCTGTCGTCGAACTCGATTCAAACTTCAGCGACATTCTGGATGAACTCGATTTTGCCGCCATGGTGATCGGCGAGGCGCGTTACGAGCGCTACAGCATATTTGGCGACCTCATGTATACGAAGATATCGTCCGGCTCCGGTACGCCGCGAGGCATCGTCGCTGGCAGCGTCGACGTCACGTCCGAGACTTTTGCCGGCCTTCTCGGAGCGGGCTACTCGTCCTGGAAGGTAGCGCCGGGCATCTGGATGTCGTCGGCGGGTTCCGGGTCTGGTCGGTGGACACAGACATTTCGTTCAATGGTGGTATTCTCGACGGCGTGTCCCGCAGCGACGGCGCGACCTGGGTGGACGGGCTGGTCGGCATCCGAGGAAACTACTCGTTCACGCCCGAAATCTACTTTACCGGCTGGGGCCTGGTGGGCGCCGGCGGGGCGGACCTCGACTGGGACGTCGCCGCAGGGCTGGGCTACCGATTCAATGACCGGTTTTCGATGGTAGCCGGCTACCGCGCTCTCGGCGTCGACTACAGCGATGACGGCTTTCTCTTCGACGTGGTTCAGCAAGGTCCGATCTTCGGCCTCGTGGTCCACTTCTAGAAAGCCGGCAGGAGCCCCGACAGCGTGCAAAAAGGCCGAGGCGAAACTTGGGATGGTTCCCGGCCCCATCTCTGAAGGGTGGCGTACGTGACGCTAGGAAGCAAACTGACAGGACGGGAAGGCGGGTTTTCCGCGGCAGCCCGTCGATTTCCGCAGGCCGAGTTCGCGATCCGCAAGCTGATGAACCGCAGCGAGGCGTTCCGCGACATATGCGAGGAACTCGCCGAAGCCGAATGGGCACTCGCAAGCGTCCCGGAAACCCCCGCGGCACTGCATGAAGCCAGAAGGACCGAATGGCAGGATCTGGTGGATCGGCTGGCCGCGGAACTCGCGACCGCCCTGCGGGAAGGCCAGGCCGCTCAGAACCGTACAGGTAACGATTGTTAGCCGCACCGGCTCAAGCAGGCCGCAGCGCCAACAAGGAACTCGGCTAGGCCCGATGGGGGCGGATTCACCGGACTGAAAGAATTTCCGAAGATGGTTCTTGGATGAACCGTGGGGTGGGGAAGCCGCTGGATTCAAGCACCCAAGATCATGGCGGTTTCGGCTCAATTGGTTCATGCCACCGACACTGAATCATTTCGGTGTCGGCGGCACACATTTATCAATTCGCTTTCACGAAGATGTGTATTCTAGCGGAAGGGACGGGCTGGGAGGATTATTCAGCCAGACCCCCCTAGGGCCGCTGGCCCTGCCGCCCCACCACCCGGGCCAGCGGCCTTTCGTGCTGCCTTTGTCGGTTTCTGCCGCCGCTGCAGAGCGTGGCCGAGGCCGCGACAGGGCACACATGTGGATGGACGTGAGATTGCCGAATGCCGCCGCCAGAAAAACCTGAAGGTCGGCCTTGGATTTTGGCCGTCGGCTTCATGCTGGCGATCGCCGTCCTGACAATTGGCGTCATCTGGGCCTTGTACAGCTCGCTCTGGCAGTGAGCCGTTCGGCACGAAGTTGTCACCCATGTCCTAGGTACAAGCCGTTACCCATGTCTCCGGGCCGGACAGCCATGAGAATGGCGGAGGGAGTGGGATTCGAACCCACGGTGAACTCGCGCCCACGCCGGTTTTCAAGACCGGTGCCTTAAACCGCTCGGCCATCCCTCCAAGGATTGATTTCGTTAGCTTTTTTGGATTTCAAATCGGCCATTTTCGGGCCGCTTCTACCATTTTGCTACCGAACACCCTTTAGCTACCGGGCTTTACCGCCTTCTTGATCAACGCGTCAACTTGCTCGGCAGCGTTCGCCTGCAGGCGCTCGATTTTGGCAAGCGGATCGCCGAGGGCGCGGCCTAGCAGTGCCGCGCCGCCGAGAGGCAGGCGAGGTGAGCGCAGCCTGCTAGCTCACTACGAAGTCTGCAGCGGTCAGGGCGAGGCCCGTCGACAGGATTGCAAACTTCACGGCCGCCGCGCCGCCCAGCCCGTCGGCGTCGTAGAACAGCGAACCGGTGTTGGAGTTGTAGATGATGCGGTCGTCGGCATCGCGCGGCGCCAAGATATTGTCCTTGAAGGCGGAAGCACCGAGAGCGCCAGGGCCGAGCGCGGAAAAGATCGCGTCGTCCAGCTCGATCTGGTCGTCCGCCACGCTGAAATCCATGATGCGGTCGATGTTGTCGCCGCCGAGCGCGGTGGAGAAGCGGAACGTGTCCGAACCGCCCATGCCGAACAGCACGTCGCTGCCGCCGGCGCCGTCGAGCACGTTGGCGCCGTCATTGCCGCGCACCAGTTGCCTGATCTCGTTGCCGGTCAGGTTGACTGCATAGACCGCGTGCAGCGAGGTTGTGTTGAGGTATTCGGCGCTGACGCCGCTGGCGAGCACGAAGTTCACGCCGGCGCAGACGCGGTCGTTGCCCTCGCCGCCGATTTCAACGATCACCGCGCCGGCGTTGTAGACCGAATAGCTGTCGTTGCCGGCGCGGCCGGTCAGCGTGTCGGCCCCGCCGACGCCGCCGTCGTTG
The DNA here is from genome assembly GCF_030929505.1 of Mesorhizobium sp. LHD-90. Taxonomy (GTDB): domain Bacteria; phylum Pseudomonadota; class Alphaproteobacteria; order Rhizobiales; family Rhizobiaceae; genus Kumtagia. The sequence continues at coordinate 96,684 of NZ_JAVFVV010000020.1, forward strand.
AGTTTGTTGTCGCCGCCGTCGCCGGTCAACGTGTCGGAGAAGCTGCTGCCGCGTAGATTCTCGATGCTGCTGTAAATATCGCCCTGCGCCTCTCCAGTGTTGTTGCCGGCGTTCGACAGGTCAGCAAGAACACCTGCACCAGCACGCTGGTAGCTCGCGGTGTCGATGCCCGCGCCGCCGTTAAGTGTATCGATGCCGGCCCCGCCCTCAAGCGTGTCGTTGCCAAGGTGGCCAAAGAGGCTGTCGTCATTGAGGCCGCCGATAAACTGATCACCGAAGTCTCCGCCTGAGAACGTCGCGACCCCGGCACCTCCAGAAATATCCAAATAGAGGCCGGCGTTGGACGGCGTAAGGACAGCGTTGCCCGTGTCTCTCAGCGCGAAGGTCGTCAAAGGGCCCGGCGCATAGTAAAAAACATTGTTCATGCTCACAGGCGGCAGGTTCAGATCGCCATTGATCCCCACCGCAAGGGGATTGTTGATTTCGACTGCGCTAGCCATAGTCGTTGCATCGAAGCGGAGAATGTCAGAAGAAGTCGCCGACCGGTAATCCCCATTCTGCGTGTAGCGGAATACACCTGGCATTACTAATTCTCCCATTACAGAGAAGCTCAGACGCGGAAAGCAACTGAGCTATTCCCGCGACCTTATCTCAAAATTGTAGCTTTCAGAGGAGGCGTCGACGGTCGGTCACGATACGTAAACTTGCGTGCATCGTATATCGCATCGATTGGAAAACCTTGGAATTCTTTGTCTTTTCCATGGAAATTCCAGGCGTTTTCACCTGACGATGCTGTCGGACCATACGTGATCGTGCCGAAGAGTGCCGGCGCCGACCAACGAAACCAAGCCCTCAACGGATAAGCGGCGGCTTATTTTAAAGAGGCGTCCCGCAACCAGGCCCGGCCTGTCGCCTCATACTGGAAGAACGGCTCATCGGGTGTTTGAAGGCGGCGCCCTTCGACAGTGATGAAGACGCGCCCCCGGTATCTGGTGATCCTGATCCAGTCAGATTATCACTCATCAACCGGGCTCTCGCGCGCCCTGCGCGCCGTGGGACGTCTTCTCGAGCAACGCCTCCAGCCGCGCACGTGTCGCTGCGTCCGACGCGGTATGGATGGCGAGCGTAAAATGGCCGTCGGGACCGGGAGGCCGCAGGCCCGCGAAGTCGAAATTCAAGCGGCCGGCTACGGGATGGGTCAACGCCTTGCGCCAGACCGGCGTCTCCGAAAGTTCCGCGGATTCCCACAGCCGCCTGAAATGCGGGCTTGCCGCGCAGATCTGGGCGACGAGCACCTCCATGACCGGATCGTTCGCCATCGCCGCGCCCGACAGCCGAAATTGCGCGACGATCGAGCGCGCGAGGACCGGCCATTCGGCGAAGCGCTCCTGAAGTCCTTCGTCCAGAAACAGGCGGTGGACCAGATTGGCGCCCCACTTTTCCTCGTTGTCGAGGTCGCCGAACAGGATTGCGGCGGCGCGATTGAGAGCTTTCACCTGCCAGTATCTGTTCAGGATATAGGCCGGGTGCGGCATCAAACCCGCAAGCATGGCGAGCATCACGGGCGACGGCGCCTCATGGCTACGAACGCGGTTCTTCCAATCAAGGTCCGGTCGCGCCAGTTCCAGCAGATAGGCCTGCTCCGCCCTGTCCAGCCTGAGCGCCTTGCCGATGCGGTCGAGCGCATGCAGCGAGGCGCGCACGTCGCGCCCCTGTTCCAGCCGGATATACCAGGCCGCGCTGATGCCGGCGGCCTCCGCCACCTCTTCGCGGCGCAGGCCGGGTGTGCGCCGCCGCCCGGCTGAAATCCGGCCGAGATCGGCTGGCGACCGCGCCGCCCTGCGGCTTTTCAGGAAACGCCCCAATTCGGTCCGGCGGATCTCGTCACGGTCGAGCATGATCCAGGATATCCCACGATAAGATAGAGATTTGTACCATGTTAAGACTGCCTGCACAGTCTCCCGAACGGAGGAACTGCGATGCGATTGAACAGGCGAGAACTGCTGGTTTCGGGCGTTCTGCTTGCCGGCACGGGTTCCGCTGCCGAAACAGCCAACCCGCCGAAAGGACATTCTGTGAACGCTTTCCAAAACATCCGCCAGATCGACTACACGGTGATCTTCGCAAGGGACCTGCCGCGCATGCGGGAATTCTATGAAGGCATCATGGAGTTTCCGGTGCTCCGGACACTCGGCGACGGCTGGATAGAGTTCGCAGTGGGATCGAACAGGCTCGCGCTGACCGTTCATGGGCTGATCTTCAACGATCAACCGCCAGCCGACGGAGCGCTTTCCTTGCAACTGGCTTTCCGGGTGCCGCCCGCCGAAGTGGAGAAATGCGCCGCCGCCCTGGATGCCAAAGGCGTCAAGCCGATTTCGCCAGTCACTGACCAGGCCTGGGGACACCGAACGGTGTTCTTTCGCGACCCGGACGGCAACGTGATCGAAATCTATGCTGAAATCTGAGCGGGGACGTCCACGGATGGCCGCAGGAAGTTCAAGCAGGCCGGTCCGCCCAAGATCTGCCGCGGTTGCTGCGGCGACTGCGCTCGCTCAGCGGCGGTCCATGGCCGCGGCCTTTCCCGATGCCGCGTCGATCAGCATGTTGGCGATTTTCATCCGCACCATGGCGCGCTCTCGCAGATGCGGCGCCACCCGGTCGGGATGATTGGCAAAGGCGAATCGCCGGCGGATGCGCGTAAAGTCGGCGGCCGTCGCCCGGTCGAGGCCGAGTTCGACTGCGATCGCCTCGGGCTCCACCGAAGGCAGGCTTCCGGCCCCTCCGACGGTCTCGGCCGCAACTGTTTCTGGCTCGCCTTCCGACGCCTCGCGGTACTCGGCCTCCACGGCGTCATCCGAAACCTGTATGCGGCCGGAATACAACTCCTCGGCGACCGACAGGTAATCGAACGGGATGGTCGGCGCGGCGACGGGTCCGGTGGACTGATCGCGCGCGGCGATCAGCTCGTCCAGCAGGACAGCAAAGTCGCGGTTCGCCATCTCGCCCATGACAGCCTCCTCTGCCGGGAACATTTCATAGCGCCAATCGGCTGCGCACTCTATCGACGGAGGGTTAAGATTCTCGCGGAACTACGGGCAAGAATTAAGACAATTCCAAAATCAATCTGGCTTCGCGCATGACTGCCCTGCATGATGTTGCACTGCACAATCGTCACGAATCGCCTATATGCTGAAATCGGGAGGACTAACGAAGGGGCCTGTCATGGCTTTCTTTACCGAACTCTTCTCCCGGCCGCGGCCGCGCGACATCGGCCGCATACGCGCCGCCCAGGCGCTCATCGAACTGCTGAGCGAGACCGGGCGCACCGATACCGACGTGCGGCCCGCGGATTTTCCGCGGTTGCCGCGCAAACTGGCCGGGACCTTTCCGGCTGCCGGGCTGTAAGGTCCGCATGGCCTCTGCCGTCAGGGCGTCAGGAAATCGACCTTGCCGAGCGGCACGCCGTTGTGGCGCAGGATGTTGTAGGCGGTCGTGATGTGAAAATAGAAGTTCGGCATAGCGAAATTCTGCAGATATTCGATGCCGGTGAATGACAGGTCGCGCGTCCTGCCCTTGATCAGGATCGCGACTTCCTCGCTCCCGTCGATCTCGGCCGCTTCAAACGTCGCCAGAAGGTCGAGCGTGCGTGCGATACGCGCCTGGAGGTCGGCAAAACTCGACTCGGTGTCCTCGAAGCGGACGATTTCGCGCCGGGCCAGACGCGAGGGAGCGCCTTTGGCATGGTCGGTGGCGATCTGCACCTGCGAGATCAGTCTCAGCATGTCGGGCGCCAGCCGGTCGTTTAGGAGCACGGCCGGGTCGATCTTGCGTTCCTCGGCATTCGCCTCCGCCTTCCTCAGGCAGTTCGACAGGCTCTTCAACCGCATCTGGAACACCGGCACGCTCGCCTGGTACATGGACATGATCATGGACACTCTCTCCCTTCAGCCGGATCGGCCGAAAGGGAGATAGGAACATTCATGGCCGGCGCGCAAGCGTCATCCGGGCGCCGCAATCGGCGGCGAGTCTTCGCACAGATCCTGGGAGATTCGCGATGCGGACTGCTTTCTTGACGACCGCCTTCATCCTGTCCTCCGGCGGCATCGCGCTGGCGCAGTCCGAACAGCCACCCTATCTCGACGACCGGTCGGACGCAGCGGCGCTGGTGAGATCCTTCTACAATGCGATCGACCGGCAGGAATACGCCCGCGCCTGGGACTATTTCGGCGACCGGAAACCTTCAAAAGATTTCCAGGCCTTCATCAAAGGCTACGAAAATACCCAGTCCGTGAGGATTGTGACCGGCGAGCCGAGCGCGGAGGGTGCCGCCGGCAGCACCTTCTACGCGCTGCCCGTCGCCTTCGTGGCGACCAACAAGGACAATAGCGAACAGGTGTTTGCCGGCTGTTATACGGTGCGGCAGATCAATCCGCAGATCCAGGAGCCGCCCTTCCGCGGGTTGGCGATCGAGAAGGCGGAGCTCAAGCCATCCGAACAGCCGTTCGAGGAAAAGCTTCTTGAGAGATGCGGCGACGGCCCCGCCCCCGAACCCAGGGACGCAGTGCTGGAGCAGGCGAAAAAGGCTTTCGCCGCGCTGCATGCCGGGCAGTGCCAGTCGGTCACGCCGGACGGCGCTAGCCCTGCGCCCGAGACCTACACCATCGCCTTCCGCCGCGCTTCGAGTTCGGAGGACGAGCCGGAAAGCCAGGCGCGGCTGTTCCGCTTCTATTGCGGCATGGGCGCCTACAACGAGAGCCACGTCTATTACCTCCATGACGAGGTTGAGGGGCTTCGCGAGCAGCAGTTCGCCACTCCCGAACTGGACCTCCGCTACGCCGACGAAAACTCCGACGAGAAGGTCGAGAGCATGGCTATCATCGGCTACAAGGTTGACGACGCACTGGTGAACTCCTTCTACGACGAGGCCACCCTGACGATCGCCTCGCATGCCAAATGGCGGGGCGTCGGCGACGCATCGTCATCGGGAACGTGGATCTTCCGCAACGGTGCCTTTACGCTGGTGAAATACGACGTGGACGCCTCTTACGACGGCGAAATAAATCCCGAAACGGTGCTGGATTTCCACACCGGACCCTAAGCGATTGTTCGGGTTCACTTTTCCGGACTTCACGCACAAGAGTCCGGCGTTCCTGCAGGCGGTCGGCACACCTTGCGCAAGACCGCGAACAGCACAATTACGCAATTGTTCTTATTGCGCTATTTTCGATGTCACGGGCTGGCGGAGATCATCCAGTTGAGCGTCTCGCGCCAGTCGGTCATGCGGATCGGAGTGCCGTGCGATCCTGTCTCGAAACGCACGAAACGGGTGGGGTAGCCGGGCGATTTCTGGCGTATCGAGCGATAGAACGCCTCCTGCTTGTCGACCGGAAAAACAGTGTCCTTGCTACCTTGCCCGAAGAAGACCGGCACCTTTCGCTTGAAAGCTGCGCTGCCAAAAAAAGTATCGTCCCAGTGTGACCCAAGCAGAATCAGGCCGGAAAGACGCGGCGCAACTTGCGCGTTTTTTGCCAACAGCCAGCATAGGCCGCCGCCCATCGATCCACAGGCGACGAAGATTTTTGCCGACGGCGACAGTTCGGCATAATGACCGATCAGCGCAGCGATCTGCGCAGCACCCTTGTCGCCGAAATCCGGAAAATCCGGCGACAGGTAAAGCCCGCCATTGCCGGCCATCAGGTTCTTTATCCGGTTGAAGTTTCCGCCGAAGGTGAAATCGTCCACACCCTGCTTGCGGCTGCCGCCCTGCCCGTGCAGGTAAATGGTTATGAATGCTGCGTTTTCCGGTTTTCCAACGGCGACGTGGCGGATTTTTCCGGCGTCCGAGCGCAGCACCAGGTCCTTTTGAACCTTGCGCACGGCGGTCGAAACATATTTGCCCCTGGCCCGCCGTTCCGGGATTTCGTCGCGCTGGTCGATGTCGCGCGCCTCCCGGTAATCGACCACCTCATAGGCCCCGCCGTCGCCGGTCGACAGGATGCCCGGATAGGCAAAAAGCTCGTCCTTGTAAGGCTTTAGCGATTGAGCGGAGGCTGTCGAAACAGCCATCGCGAGCCCGGCTAGCGCCGCCAGAACCGGTCGGAAAGATCGAAGACCCAGCATTCGCTCAATCCTGCAGCACGCCGCCAGCCTCGGCCATGGCTTCGGCGGTGTCGACATCCACAAAAGCCCCCTCCCCGATCTCGACGTCGATCACACCGACCGCGCCGGTTTCGATGATATGCCGGGCGCCGACGTCGCCTTCCAGCCGCATCACCTCGGCAAACATGGCGCGCGGCAGGATGATCGGATTGCCGCGCTTGCCTCCGTGAGAGGCCCGCACCACCTGCTGGCCGCCGCTGGCGACAAAGCTGGCGATCAGCCTGTCGAGATCGGCGGTCGAAACCTCCGGCATGTCGCCGAGCACGACCAGCGCGCCAGCCGACCCGACAGGAAGAGCCGTAACACCGGCACGCAGCGAGCTTGCCAGGCCGGAAGCAAAATCCGGATTCTCGGCGAATCGCAGATCCAGGCCGTCGAGCGCAGCCCGTATCCGTTCCGCCTGGTGTCCGGTCACCACAGTCACTGACTTCGCCTTGCTGGCCAGTGCGCTTTCCGCGACGCGGCGGATCAGCGGCACGCCGCCGAATCGCGCCAAAAGCTTGTTCGGCCCGCCCATGCGGGTCGAGCGCCCGGCCGCCAGCACGACCGCATGCACGGCCTCGCCGTTCGGCCGCCGTGCCTCGCGCGGCTGCGGCCGCGTCGGGATTTCCATCAGCAGCCCACCGACGCCCATGCCGGCGATGTCCCTCGAGGTCACATCCAGCCCGGCCAGCAGACGATCCAGCACCCAATCGAACCCGTTTTCCTTTGGGCTGCGGGCGCAGCCCGGCGCGCCGATCACGGTCTTGCCGCCGATCCTGCCCAGCACCAGAAGGTTGCCGGGATCGACCGGCATGCCGGCGCGGATCACCTCGCCGCCCGCCATCCGGATCGCCGCCGGGATCACGTCATCGAAATCGCACATGGCCGAAGCCCCGAAAACGATCGCCACGTCGCTGCGGGCAAGCATTTCGCCGATCGCCGCCGAGACTTCGCGGGCGTCGTGCCCGGCCCGCTTTTCGCCGACGACGACGCTGCCGGAACGGCCGAGCCGCTCCTCGGTTATGCGCGTGGTCTTGGCGACGACGCTGTCCTTCAGGCCGGGCAGGACGGTGTGGACGAGACCGACCCTGACTGCCGCGAAGGGATGCACCTCGAACAGCGGTTCTTCCGCCAGGATCGCGCAGGCTTCTTCCACCAGATGGCCGGCAATGGCGAACGGAATGATCTTTACTGTCGCGACCATCCGGCCGGGTTCGACCGCCGCCTTGTCGGCCAGCGTGGCGATGGTGATCGCCGGATCGATGGCATTGATGGCCTCGACGATCGCTGCGTCCACGGTGAAGACGCCCGACACTGCGGCATGCAGGTTGACACGACCCGTCGCGGCCGGCTTCACCTCGATGTTGCGCGACAGAATCGCCGCCGCGATGCGGGTCGCGGCAACGTCCTCGTCGAGATCGCCCCGCTCAAGAACGGCTGCGATGACCTCGGCGATGCCTGCTTCGCGAAAAACCGCGACGTCGTCCGCGGTCACCCTGTGCGCCTTGGGAAACCGCCTTTCGCCGGCGAGCACTGCATGTGCCAGCAGCGCGCCCTCGGCGTCCGCTATCCTGACCGGCCCGAACCTCACGCCGCCTTGCCCTTCTCGACGCCGGCCACGCCACGCGACCGGAACACCTGCACGATCTCAGCGAGGATGGCGACGGCGATCTCCTGCGGGCTGATGGCGCCGATGTCGAGGCCGATCGGGGCGTGGATGCGTGCAATCTGCTCGTCTGTCGCGCCGGCTTCCAGCAGACGCTTCACCCGCCCCGCATGCGTCTTGCGGCTGCCGAGCGCACCGACGTAAAAACAGCCGGCGTCGAGCGCCGCCTTCAGCGCGAAATCGTCGATCTTTGGGTCGTGCGTGACCGCAGCCAGTGCGCAATAGGGGTCGAGTGGCCGCTCGGCCAGCACCGGCTCGGGCCAGTCGGCGTGAAGCGGCACGTCGGGAAAGCGCTCGGCAGTGGCGAAGGCGGTACGCGGATCGATGATCTCCATGTCGAAGCCGGCAACCTTGGCCATCGGCGCCAAGGACTGGCTGATATGCACCGCGCCGACCACCACCAGGCGTGGTTTCGGCAGCGCGACCATCAGGAAATAGGCGGTCCCATCGACGGTCACCCCGGTCGAAATGCCGGTCCGAAACGCCTTCTTCACCGCCTCGCCGAGTTCGCCGGGGATCGCGTCGCCCTCACGGACGATGCGGTCGGTGCCGCTCTCCAGTTCGGTCATCAGGATGGCCGCGCGGCGGTTGCGGCGCTCCTTGTTGAGGGCTTTCAGCGAATGCAGGTCCATCGCTCAGCCCAATTTCTCGACATAGACCTTTATGCGGCCACCGCAGGAGAGGCCGACTCGCCAGGCGGTCTCGTCGGCCACGCCGAATTCCAGCATGCGCGCCTTGCCGTCGCCGATCACATCCATCGCCTCGGTCACCACCGCGCCTTCCACGCAACCGCCCGACACCGAACCGTGGAAATTGCCGTCGGCGTCGATGACGAGGTGGCTGCCGGCCGGTCGCGGCGCCGAGCCCCAGGTTTCGATGACCGTGGCGATCGCCACGTCGCGGCCGGCTTCCATCCATTCCTCCGCGATCGCCAGCGGATCGCGGCTTTCGTCGAGCGTGTTCAGAGACATGTGTATTCTCCTCGTCTGCCGGTCAGGCGACACGCCGCTCGGGCGTCGCCATGAACCGGCGTGGATCAGCGCCTGTCCGGGAACCCTGTCCCAACGATGCGCAAAGGTCGGCCAGCGCATTCAGATTGTGCACCGGCCTGAATTCGTCGACATGCGGCAGCATGGCCCGTACGCCCCGCGCCCGGGCCTCGAAGCCGTCGAAGCGCAGCAGCGGATTGAGCCAGATCAGCCGGCGGCAGGACTTTTGCAGCCGCTCCATCTCGGTTTCGAGCCCAGCGACATCGTCGCGCTCCAGCCCGTCGGTGATCAGCAGCACCACGGCGCCCTGCCCCAGCACGCGGCGCGACCAGACGCGGTTGAACTCATGCAACGTATCGCCGATGCGCGTGCCGCCGGACCAGTCCTTAACCGCCGACGAACAGTCGGCGAGCGCGGCGTCGGGGTCGCGGTGGCGCATCTGCCGCGTCAGATTGGTCAGCCGCGTGCCGAAGACAAAGGCGTGCACGCGCCGCCGCTTTTCGCCCAACGCATGCAGGAAATGCAGGAAGATGCGGGTATACTGGCTCATCGAGCCCGATATATCCGCCAGCACCACCAGCGGCGGATGCACCTGCCTGGCCGACCGGAATTTCGGCAGGATCAGTTCACCGCCGGTGCGAGCCGACGCGCGCATCATGGCGCGCGGATCGACCTTCTTGCCGCGCGGGTCGGGACGGAAGCGGCGGGTGGCGACCATGTCGAACGGCAGGCGCAGGGCCTCGATCTCGCGCCGCGCCTCGCCGATCTCCTGCGCGGTCATCTGCGCGAAATCCTTGCCGCGCAACACCTCGCTTCCAGACACGGTGAAGCGGGCATCGACCTCGATCTCCGGGATTTCACGCGGCGGCCGGTTGTTCTGGTGGCCCTCGAACATCGCCTGGCTGACGCGGCTTTCGGCGGCGCGCGGTTTCTGTTTCTCGCGCTGGTCGAGCGCGACGGGCGAAAACATGGCAAGCAGCTTTTCGACCAGCTCACGCGATCTCCAGAACAGCCGGAACGCCTCGTCGAACACCGCGTGGTCCTCATGGCGCGTCACCAGCACGGCATGCAGCGTCCAGTAGAAATCGTCGCGGCTGCCGATGCCGGCAGCCAGCACCGCCTCGATCGCGTCCTTCACGCTAGCCGGCCCGACGCGCATGCCGGCTTTTCGCAGGGCGCGCGCGAAATAGACGATATTGTCGGCGAGACGGCCGTCGGCCGAAGCCACTTTCCGGCCGGAGCGGAAAGTGTCCATCGCCCTACTCCGCCGCCGCAAGCTCCGCCTTGACCTCTTTCAGGAGGCGGCGGCCCTCGCCCTGCTCGATGCGCGCGATGTCGTCCTGGTATTTCAACAGCACGCCGATCGTGTCCGATACGGTTTCGGGATCGAGCGCCATCTTGTCGAGTTCGGTCAGCGCGCCCGCCCAGTCGATGGTCTCGGCGACGCCCGGAACCTTGAACAGCTCGATCTCGCGCAGTTTCTGCACGAATTTCACCACTTCGGCCGAGAGCCGGCGGTTCGCCTGCGGCACCTTTCGCGACACGATGTCGAGTTCGCGGGCGGCGTCGGGGTAATCGACCCAGTGGTAGAGGCAGCGGCGCTTCAGTGCGTCGTGGATCTCGCGGGTGCGGTTGGTGGTGATGATGACGATCGGCGGCTCTTCCGCCTTGATCGTGCCGAGTTCCGGTACCGTGACCTGGAAATCGGCGAGGATCTCCAGCAGGAACGCTTCGAAGGCTTCGTCGGTGCGGTCGAGTTCGTCGATGAGGAATACGGGCGCGGCACCCGCCTTGCCTTCCAGCGCTTGCAGCACCGGGCGCCGGATCAGGTATTTTTCGGAAAAGACGTTCTTTTCCATGGCGCGCCGGTCGACCGCCCCTTCCGCCTCCTCCATGCGGATCTCGATCATCTGCGCGGCGTAGTTCCATTCATAGACCGCCGACGACACGTCGAGGCCCTCGTAGCATTGCAGGCGGATCAGCGGGCGGCCGAGTGCGCTCGCCAGGACCTTCGCGATCTCGGTCTTCCCAACCCCGGCCTCGCCCTCAAGGAACAGCGGCCGCTTCATGCGCAGCGCCAGGAACAGCACGGTCGCCAGCGCCCGGTCAGCGACGTAGTCGGCGCCCGACAGAAGTTCGAGCGTCGCGTCGATCGACTGCGGCAGCGGGATGGTCTTGGCGTCGGTCATGAGGTCTCCAGGCGCCTATAGCACCCGATAGCGCCGGTCGTGGTAAAGCAGGGGTTCGAGGCTATCGCCGATGCGCAGGCCTGTCACCTTGCCAAAAAGGATACGGTGGGTCGCCATATCCTTGGATTCGAAAAGCTCGCAGTCGAACACCGCCATGGCGTCGACAAGCGTCGGCGCACCGGAAGAAATGGTGTTCCACGTTCCAAGCGCGAAACGCTCCTCGACCGGCAGGCCGGTCACGCCGGAAAACGCCACCGCCAGCGCCTCGTGCTTCGGCGTCAGCGTGTTGAGCGCGAAGCGGCGGTTCATCACGAACGCCTCGTTCTTGGCGTTCTCCCGGCTGAGGCAGGCGAGGATCATCGGCGGCGCGTCGGATACCGAGCAGGCGGCGATCACGGTGGCGCCGCGCAGGCCGGCCTCGCCATCGGTGGTGATCACATGCACGGCGCCCGCGAAACGCGCCATCGCGTCGCGGTATGCCTGCGGCTCGACATCGCTTTTCTTGAGCACGCTGTTTTCCGATCAGAAGGACAGACCGCTATATATGGGCAGAGACGGCGCGTCACAAGAAATCCCGCTGTCTGGCCGGTCCGAAATCGGCTGTTGCGCCAGCAGGGTGCGGCGGTTACCAGTTTGCGCGGCGCGCATCGCCGATCGCGCGAACCCGAAACGAAAGGACGGCACACGGACATGCAGGTCGCCAAGGCAGCGGGTGCGATCCTGGCCCTTTCGCTGACTGCGGCTCCGGCATTCGCGCAGGCCGGCCCGATCGGCGTGGCGGCGCCGCTCAGCGGACAGTCGGAGCTGCTGGGGCGCCAACTGGTCGGCGGCGCACAGGCTGCCGCCGCGGATGCTGTGCTCGACATCGCCGACGATCATTGCACGGCCGAGGGCGGCGCCGCCGCGGCCCGGCGCTTTGTGGAAAAGCAAGTGCGGATCGTCGTCGGGTTCCTCTGCACCGAATCGATCGAGGCAGCGCTGCCGATCCTGAAGGACGCCGGCATTCCGGTGATCACGCCCGGCGTGCGCACCAACAGCCTGACCGACCGCCGCGAAAAAACCGGATGGCTGGTCTACCGCCTCGCGCCGCGCGCCGACGCCGAGGAACAGGCGATCTCCTCGCTTTTGGTCACGCTTTGGCGCGATAGCCTGTTCGCGGTGGTCGACGACGGCACCATCTACGGTCGCGATCTCGCCGAGAACTTTCGCGCCGCCGCAGAGCGGCGGCGACTGAAACCCGTCTTCGTCGACACGTTTCGCCCGCAGATGGAAAACCAGATCGGGCTTGCCGGCCGCCTGCGGCGCGCCGGCGCGGCCAATGTTTTTGTCGGCGGCGACCGCGACGACATCGCGGTGATGACCCGCGACGCGGCCGGTCTCGGCGCCAGCATCGTGTTCGCCGGCGGCGAGACCCTGCGCTCGGCCTCCAACGGCGTGCCGCTGGCAGCGGGCACGCTGATGGTCGGCCTGCCGGAATGGGCGGAAATCGCCGACCGTTCCAGCCTTGACGCGCTTGCAGCCCGCAACATCCTGCCGCAAGGTTATGTCCTGCCTGCCTATGCCGCAATGCAGGTGGCGCAGGCGGCGGTCGGCGAATGGCAGGACGGCGAAAGCAAGGCGCTTGAAGGCCCCTATGCCACGGCGCTCGGCGAGGTGCGCTTCGACGCCAAGGGCGATCTGCAAGGCAATCCCTATCGCCTTTTCCGCTACGACGGCGCACGTTTCGTTCCGCTGGAGAGCCAATGAGTTTGCGTGCCGGCCCGAAAAACCTGATCACCGACGTCGCCGGCCTCAAGGTCGGCAATGCCGCCGACGCACGGCTGAAGTCGGGGACCACCGTCGTGCTCTGCGAAACGCCGGCAGTGGCCAGCGTGCAGGTGCTGGGCGGCGCGCCGGGTACGCGCGAGACCGATCTGCTCGAGCCGCACAACTCGGTCGAGGCGGTCAATGCCGTCGTGCTATCTGGCGGTTCGGCCTTCGGGCTCGACGCCGCCTCGGGCGTCCAGGCGGCGCTGCGCGAGCGTGGCGTCGGCTTCGAAGTGCGCGGTCTGCGCGTGCCGATCGTACCAACGGCGATCCTGTTCGACCTCACCAATGGCGGCGACAAGGAATGGGGGCTTCACCCGCCCTATCGCGAACTCGGCTACGAAGCTGTGCAGACCGCGGCCGGCGACTTCGCCTCGGGCACGGCGGGCGCCGGCGTCGGCGCGCTGACCTTCGGCCTGAAAGGCGGGCTGGGTTCTGCTTCGGCCGCGATGCCGGACGGCACGACCGTCGGTGCGCTGGCCGCAGTCAACGCAACCGGTTCGGTGACTGTTGGAAAAAGCCGTCATTTCTGGGCCGCGCCGTTTGAGATCGGCGACGAATTCGGCGGCCTCGGCTACCCATCGCCCCTGCCGGCCGACGCCACCGACATACGGCTGAAGTTCCGTGATCACGGCGCCAACACCACCATCGCCGTCATCGCCACCGACGCCGTGCTGACCAAAGCGCAGGCAAAGCGGCTGGCGATTGCCGCGCATGACGGTTTTGCGCGCGCCATCTGGCCGGCGCATACGCCGGTCGACGGCGACCTCGTCTTCGCACTGGCGACCGGCCGCAGCGGCGTCGTACCCTCGCCCGATGCGGCGATCGATCTTTATGCCGCCGCCGGCGCCACGATGGCGCGGGCCATCGCGCGCGGTGTTTTTGCCGCGACACCTGCCGAAAACGACCTACTTCCGGTGTGGTCGGCGCGGTAGAGCCCCGGTTGTGCTATGCGCAACCGGCTAGAAGGGATAGAAGACCCGGCCATCACAAGACGTTAAGACCTGTTGGCGATACAATCGCGCCTTACAACCGCGCCATTTCTGCATGGAACGCCGATGCGATCACCGTTTCTCGCCAGTCTCATGGTCCTGTCCGGGATGGCCGCCGCCGGCCCGGTGCTCGCCGGCGACGCGGCCGAACTCAACATCCTCGGCTTTTCCACGGACGGCGGCATCTTTGCCTTCGAGGAATACGGCATCCAGGACGGGTCGGGCTTTCCCTACGCCAACCGTTTCTACATCGACACCGCGAAGGACGCCTTCCTGCCAGGCTCGCCGATCCGCGTCCGCCTCGACGACGAGAACCAGACCCTGGAAGCCGCACGCGCCGAAGCGCGCAAGAAGGGTGAGGCGATCATCTCCGAAGCGGATCTGGCGAGGAATGCAGGCAATACGGTCGCGATGAACGCGGTGGCGGAACTGTCGGCCGATCCCAACCGCGTCGTCGCCAATTCCAGCCCGGTCTTCGCGCGGCATTTCGATCCGATGGAGTTCCGCATCGAAGAATTCGACGCCAAGCCCAATGCGTCCTTCTGCGCGGACTGGCCAATAAAAGGTTTCCGGCTGCTCAGCATCGATGCGAAAGCGGGCGGCACGACAAAACTCCTGCACGAGGACAAGGATGTGCCGGCCAGCCGCGGCTGCGCGCTGGGTTATCGCATCGGCGCCGTGCAGACCTTTTTCCCGAACCGCCGGCCCGGCATCGCCGTGGTGATCCTCGCCGTCAGCTCCGTCGGCTTCGAAGGTCCCGACTATCGGTGGCTGGCACTGCCCACCGGGCTGCCGGATTGATGGACGTCGTAGCCGCCTCGCTGGAGCGGCAGGCGTCGCGGCGGCCTGGCGTCCACGCGCGTCTTCGCAAAGCCTTTCCGTCCTGGCGGATTGCCTTGGCCGGCGCTTTGCTGTGGGGCCTGGCGATGGCCGGCAGCGCGGCCGTCAATCTCCTTGCGGACGGTTGGCAGACCACGGCCAAGGTCGTCGAGGTCGCGACCGTCTTCGCAGCCGGCGCAGCGTTGGCGTTTCCGGCAGCCTACGCCGCGGCCGGCATTCTCGCAGGCAATCGCGGCTGGGAGACGCGGCTTGCCTCGGCCTTCCTTGCCTTCAGCGTCGGGACGATCGGCATCACCGCGCTGATCTACGCCCTCGACTATCGCCAGTATTATGCTGCCTGGCACGCCGAAGCGTTTTCATTCACCTGGATGCATCAGTTCGCCTTCACGCTTGCCGGCGCGCTCGTTCAGTTTGCGGTGACAGGCGTGCGCTTCTATTTTCCGCTTGGGTTCCTGGCGCTCGCCGCCGTTTCGGCATGGTTTGCGCATCGCGCGCGTTGAGAAGCGCGCCGGCGTCTGTTAGGACGCGGCTGCCCTGCCGAAACCTTAGGACCCGCCCGATGATCCCTCGCTATTCGCGCCCGGAAATGGTCGCCATCTGGTCGCCGGAAACGCGCTTCCGCATCTGGTTCGAGATCGAGGCGCATGCCTGCGACGCCCTGGCCGAGATCGGCGTCATTCCGAAGGACGCAGCGAAGACCATTTGGGAAAAGGGCGGCGCCGCGACTTTCGACGTGGAGCGCATCGACGAGATCGAGCGGGTCACAAAACACGATGTCATCGCTTTTCTCACCCACCTCGCCGAATTCGTTGGGCCGGACGCCCGGTTCATCCACCAGGGCATGACGTCTTCCGACGTGCTCGACACCTGCCTGGCCGTCCAGCTTTCCCGCGCCAGCGACATTTTGCTCGCCGATATCGACGCGCTGCTGGCGGCCCTGAGGCGCCGCGCCTTCGAGCACAAGGACACGGTCACCATCGGCCGCAGCCATGGCATCCATGCCGAGCCGACCACGTTCGGGGTGAAGCTGGCGCAGGCCCACGCGGAATTCTCGCGCTGCCGCGAACGACTCGTTCGGGCGCGGGAAGAAATCGCCACCTGCGCCATTTCGGGCGCGGTCGGCACCTTCGCCAACATCGATCCGCGCGTGGAAGAGCACGTGGCGGCAAAGCTCGGGCTGAAGCCGGAGCCCGTTTCCACCCAGGTCATTCCCCGCGACCGCCACGCAATGTTCTTCGCCACGCTCGGCGTCATCGCCTCCTCGATCGAGCGGCTGTCGACCGAGATCAGGCATCTCCAGCGCACCGAAGTGCTTGAAGCGGAGGAATATTTTTCGCCGGGGCAGAAAGGCTCGTCGGCGATGCCGCACAAGCGCAACCCGGTGCTGACCGAGAACCTGACCGGTCTCGCCCGCATGGTGCGGGCCTTCGCGCTGCCTGCGATGGAAGACGTGGCGCTATGGCACGAGCGCGACATTTCGCACTCTTCGGTCGAGCGCATGATCGGGCCGGACGCCACGGTGACGCTGGATTTCGCGCTGGCGCGGCTCACCGGCGTGATCGACAAGCTCGTCGTCTATCCGGAGAACATGCTCAAGAATCTCAACAAGTTCCGCGGGCTTGTTCATTCGCAGCGGGTGCTGCTGGCGCTGACCCAGGCCGGCGTATCGCGCGAGGACGCCTATCGCCTGGTGCAGCGCAACGCCATGAAGGTGTGGGAGCACGGAGCCGATTTCCTCGAGGAGTTGCTCGCCGATCAGGAAGTGCGCGCGGCGCTTTCGGAGGCGGAAATCTGCGAAAAATTCGATCTCGGCTATCACACCGCGCAGGTCGACACGATCTTCAAGCGGGTGTTTGGATAAGGCCCGATGCGGCTCGCGGTCCTATCGGACATCCACGGAAATCTGGCCGCACTGGAGGCCGTCCACCGCGAATTGAAGGCGGCGTCTCCCGACCTGATCGTCAATCTCGGCGACTGCGTGTCAGGGCCCCTGTGGCCGGAAGAGACCGCGCAATATCTGTTGGCGGAACAGTGGCTTACCGTACGCGGCAACCATGACCGCATGGTGATCGAGACGCCTGCGGACAGGCTGGAGGCCTTCGACCTGTTCACACGGCAAAGTCTGTCGCAGACGTCGCTTTCGTGGCTGGCCGGCCTGCCCATCAATCGCGGCGTCGGAGACGGAGTGCTGCTTTGCCATGGCGGCCCGACGGACGACGAGGTCTTCCTTCTCGAAGAGGATGGCGGCGATCATTTTTATCCGTCCGGCGAGGACAGTATCCTGCGAAAAATCGGCCGCCTGGATGCCGGTCTTGTGTTGTGCGGACATACGCACACGCCGAGGCTCGTCCGCCTGTCCGGGGGCCAGATGATCCTCAATCCCGGCAGCGTCGGGGTCCAGGCCTTTCCGGGATTGACGCTGACCGGCAGCCCACATGCGAGGTTCGCGATTGCGACGCATCGCGATGGAAACTGGTCATTCGGCCAGCACATGATCGACTACGACTGGAATGCCGCTTCCGCCCGCGCGCGCTCCAATGGAGAGCCGGGATGGGCCTATTCGCTGGCGACGGGCTATGGCGGAAAGGCGAGCTGAAAGATGATCTCCATTTCCGGCGACTTCGATTTCCTCGCCCTGCCCGGTCGCGGCAATTGCGGGCCGGATCATTGGATTTCGCACTGGTGCCATGTCTTTGCGAACTCCAGCCGGGTTCTGCAGGCCGAATGGCACAAGCCCGACCCAAAGGACTGGATCGCGCGCGTGGACGCGGCGGTCGCGCAAGCGCCACGCAAGGTGGTGCTGCTCGCCCATTCGCTGGCGGTGGCGACAACGGTGAAGTGGGCGTTCGAGGCCAGCCCGGCCCGGCTCGACAAGGTCGCGGCCGCCCTGCTGGTGGCGCCGACCAATGTCGCCGATCCCGATCCGTCCTTTGACACGGTCCGGCCTTTCGCACCCATGCCATTGAAACCCTTGCCGTTCCCCGCGCTGGTCGTGGCAAGCCGGACCGACCCGCGCGTGACCTTCGACAAGGCCACCGCGTTCGCGGCCGCCTGGGACGCCGAACTGGCCGATGCTGGCGATCTCGGCCATATGGGCAACGAGGCGCGGCTGGGGATATGGCCGGACGGATTGCTCCTGCTCGGTCGGCTTTTGGAGCGTGCAAACATCTAAGCGCGGGGCCGGGCCGGCAACACGCCGGTCCTTGCCTGTGGACTGCCTCTCGGCCGCGCCGCTTCGCCGCTCTTCCGCCTTGATGGCGTTTCAGCCTAGGATGGTGGTTCGGGTGGGCTACGGGTCCGTCGTTCCCAATGGAGAGTTTCATGAAGACCATTCTTGCCGCCGTCCTCGCGCCAGTGGCGCTGCTGGCGGCGACGATCGCCAACGCCGCCGATGTGCGGGTCTACGAGCAGCCGGGCGATTCGGGCGGCGTGAAGATCGGCACGCTGTCCTGCGACATCGGCGGCGGCGTCGGCTATGTGCTCGGCTCGGCGAAGCAGCTCGATTGCGTGTTCCACTCGTCGATCGGCAGCCGGACAGCGGAGAACTACACCGGCACCATCCGCAAGATGGGCGTCGACCTCGGCTTCACCACGCGCGGCCGGCTCGTCTGGGCCGTCTTTGCGCCCACGGCCGGCTACCATCGCGGTTCGCTCGGCGGCCTCTACAAGGGCGCCACCGCCGAAGCCACGGTCTGGGCGGGCGTCGGCGCCAACGTGCTGGTCGGCGGCACCGCGGGCTCGATCCAGCTCCAGACGATCAGCCTCACCGGCCAGATCGGCCTCAACCTCGCCGCCACCGGCACCTCGGTGACACTCACGCCGAGCTGAGGCGGACCGACCCGAACGCGACCGCCTCGTCAAGCCGCGATCCGGAAATGGCGCCGGTCCACGTCGATCCTGCCAAGGTCTGCACGTTCGCCGACGCCGACGCCTTCTACGCATGGCTCGGCAGGCATCACGCCACCGCCGACGAGGTCTGGATAAAGATTCACAAGGTGGATTCGGGGCTGAAATCGATCACCCCGAAGGAGGCTATCGACGTCTGCCTCTGCTGGGGCTGGATCGACGCCGTCCGAAAAGGTTTTGACAACAAAAGTTTTCTGCAGCGTTACACGCCACGCGGCAGGAAAAGCACCTGGAGCCTGATCAACGTCGACAATGTCGCCCGCCTGATCGAACAAGGCCGGATGACCGAGCATGGGCTGAAGCAGGTCGAGGCGGCCAAGGCCGACGGACGATGGGACCGCGCCTATGCAAGCGGCAGGGGCATGAAAATCCCGGCCGATCTCCAGGCGGCGATCGACGCCGAGCCCGAAGCCAGGGCGATGCTCGCAAGGCTCAGCGAACAGAACCGTTTTGCGCTGGCCTTCCGCACCCACAACATGAAGACCGAGGCCGGGCGCAAGAAGAAGATCGAGACCTTCGTCGCCATGCTCAAGCGCGGCGACACGATCTACCCGCAGGGCAAGAAGTAGGCCTTTCCACCGGCGGTCCGTAGCCGTCGCCGAGTGCTCCCGGAGCCCCTGCCGCGGCAAGCGGGGCAACCATCGATTTGTGATCGAAAAACCGCTGGCTCCCTCCTGTCCGCACCGCTTCGCTGCGCTAACTTTCCAGTGATCTCTTCAATGAAGGAGCCTGCCATGAAGCACCTCATCCCTGACGAGATCATCTCGACAGCCGAACTGATCCCGTTGATCCGCAAGCCCTCCACGCCGGGCGAGCGCCTGGAAATGTGGGCCAAGGCGCTGGAACGCCATGCGGGACCGCTGAATGCGCTGAGGCGGATTGAACACCTGCCTCCCGACGAACTCCGGGCCTATCGGGCGGGCAACACGCCGCTGACGGTCGCCTTCAACGATCCTGTCCTGCGGGCCGAAGGCCTCAAGGGAGACAGCCTCGGCGATGCGATGGACTTCTTCGACCTGAGCAATCGCGATACCCATTGGCTGCTGTGCGACTGTCACTACCAGGGCGCCATGACCGGCGCCGGCCTCGCCAAGCTCGTCCGCCGTCATGCACGCGGCAGCGAACGCCGGGCGAGATGGGCGCAGACTGTCAGAAGATTGCTGGGCTGGACTACCTGAAGGCTTCCAAGCGCCCGGCCGTCTCTGAGGCGGGCTGCGGTGCGGCCGGTCTTGCGCGCCGCATCGCAGTCAACTGCGGGCGCGACGCGCCCGGCCGGCCCTGTGCGCTATTGCGCGTCGGCGACGACCGACTGCCCGCCCGTCCAGGCGCGCCACTGGCGCTCGCTGCCGTAGAAGACGTTGAGGTCGATCTTGCCCTTCACGCCATGCGACAGGCCGGAGCCGGAATACTGCCAGAACACCCATTTGCGGCCCGGATAGACCTTTGACGGATGCTGGGCCACCGCGCGCAGCCAGAACGGATAGTCGAGGAAGGCACCGCGCAGATTGTCGCGATAAAAGTCGGGTGCAGTGTAGATTATCGGGCGCTGGCCGTAATGCGCCTCGAGCCTGTCCATGAAGACCTGCATTTTCTCCTGGACAAGGGCCCTCGACAGCCGCCGCTTGCAGCGGGATTCGCCATTGTATTCGACATCGATGACCGGCGGCAGCGCGCCCGCGACCTTCGGCACGTTGCGGATGAACCAGTCGGCCTGCTCGCCCGCCGTGCGGCACCAGTAGAAGAAATGATAGGCGCCACGCTTCAGGCCGGCCTCGCCGGCTGCACGCCAGTTGGTGCGGAACATCGGATCGAGATGGTCGCCGCCGTCGGTCGCCTTGATGTAGGCGAAGTTGGCGCCCTGGCTGCGCAGTTTCATCCAGTCGATGGAGCCCTGCCAGCGCGAAACGTCGACCCCATGCACGGCATAATGCCTCGGCGCTGTCTTTCCGAAATTGATCGGCTTGGCGTCGCGGAACCGGTGGCGGTAGATGGTGCCGCGCGCCAATCCGGCCGGACGCGCCGCGGGTCTTGGCGCAAGTAAGATCTTCGCCGGCTTTTCCGGCGCAACCAGCGCGATCGCCTCGACATCGGTCTCGACAGCTATTTGCGGGCGCGCGACAGCCACGGCGGTCTCCTCGACCGCGGCCTCCTCCAGCAGCGCTGAAACAGTATCGGCCTCGCCGACTGCCGCCTCGGGCCGGGCCACCGAGGCCGTCGTCTCGGTCGAAGGTCTTGTCATCCCAAGATCGGCGACGCCGCCGGACATGCAGCCGCCAAGGCCGAGGGATGCCAGAATGACAAGGAGAATGCTCGGCGACCGCATGAGGACCTGTACGCAGAAACAAGACAGACCGAAGGCGGATGCCGCCGGACAAGCGGCGCCATTTATGAACGGGAAATTACCAATAAAGTTTGAATCGAGTTGTTAGGGATGTTTTGCCAAGGCGGGCAGACTGAGTCGCTGGCTGCTAGCGCCGTTCACGTGCCGCAGAACGTGCGCAGCACGCGTTCATCCGGCAGGGGCGGATTGGTGTAGCGTTCCATGCCCGGCTGCTCGTCGAACGGTTTCGCCAGCACCGCGACAAGTTCCTCGAACGGTGAAAAATCCGACCGGTCGACCGCCGCGCGGATGACCTCCTCGACCCGGTGATTGCGTGGAATGTACTTCGGATTAACCGAAAGCATCATTGCCCGCCGACCGGCATCGTGTTCCGGCTCGCGGGCCAGCCGCTCCTTCCAGCGCCTTGCCCATTCGTCGAAGTCTTCGGACCGAGTGAACAGGGTGCGTGTCGTCCCCTCCCCGGCCGGTGCCTCAAGATCACCGGCCAAGCTACGGAAAACCAGCGTGAAATCGGCCTCGTTGGCCGACATCGCCTCCAGCAGCCCGCCGGCCAGCGGCAGGTCCTCCGGATAGTCGGCGAACAGTCCGAGTTTCCTGCGCAGCCCGGTATGGAACACCCCATCATAGGCAGTCTGGAACTGCTTCAGCGCGGCTTCCGCCGCCGCGACCGCCACGTCCTCGCTGCCGGCAAGCAGCGGCAGCAGCGTCTCCGCCAGCCGCGCCAGATTCCAAACGGCGATGCGCGGCTGGTTGGCGTAGGCGTAGCGGCCGCCGGCGTCGATGGACGAAAACACCGTGCCGGGATGATAAGAATCCATGAAGGCGCAGGGCCCGTAGTCGATCGTCTCGCCGGAGATCGACATGTTGTCGGTGTTCATCACGCCGTGGATGAAACCCACCAGCATCCAGCGCGCCACCAGCCGCGCCTGCGCGGCGATGACGTTTTCCAGCAGGGCGAGATAAGGATTGTCCTTTGCCGCCGCGTCCGGATAGTGCCGCTCGATCGCATAATCGGCCAGCGTCTTCAGCCCCTCGTGGTCGCCGCGCGCCGCGAAATACTGGAACGTGCCGATACGGATATGACTGGCGGCGACGCGCGCGACAATGGCGCCCGGCTGCGGCTGCTCGCGATAGACGGCCTCGCCGGTGGTAACGGCGGCAAGCGCCCGCGTCGTCGGAATGCCGAGCGCGGCCATCGCCTCGCTGACCACATATTCGCGCAACACCGGCCCTAGTGCGGCCCGTCCGTCGGCGCCGCGCGAAAAGCGCGTGCGGCCGGATCCTTTTAGCTGGATCTCGCGCCGACTGCCGTCGCGCCCGAAGGCCTCGCCGATTAACAGCGCCCGCCCGTCGCCGAGCTGCGGCACGAACTGGCCGAACTGGTGCCCAGCATAGGCCAGCGCCAGCGGCTGGACATCTTTCGGCGAGACATTGCCGGCGAGGATCGCGACACCGTCGTCGCTGCCCCAAAAATCCGCGTCGAGACTTAGTTCGGCGGCCAGCGGCCGGTTGAGTTTTATCAGTTTCGGCGCAACTACCGGCGCGAGGTCGGCGCGCGCGAAAAATCGCTCCGGCAGCGTTGCATAGCTTGCCTGGAAAAAACCGGCGGCTTCCGGCCGGGAGGGCATTTCGGTGGTCAGTCGATCCATGGTCTTCTTCGACGCTCCGGCGTCCTTCTCGATGCCAAGCATATCGGAAGCCGCGGCGGATTTGGCAACTTTCGCTACCCGACTTGTTCCCGAACGGCGGAGATCGCCGTCTCGTTCCGCCGATCAGAGGCGGGACAGGCGCTGATTTGGCAGGAGGCTTTCCTGGACCATCGGGCAAACCTTGCCCTTGCGCCATCCGACGCCGCACTGTGCGGCAAAGCACGGAGCCAGATCATGATCCTCATCGGCCAGTACGATTCGCCCTTCGTCCGCCGCGTCGGCGTCGCCATGACGCTCTACGGCCTGCCCTACGAGCATCGGCCATGGTCGACCTTCGGCGACGCCGAAAAGATCCGGCCTTACAGCCCGCTTCTGCGCGTGCCCACCTTGGTTCTGGACGACGGCGAGACGCTGATCGACAGCCACATGATCATCGACCACATCGACAGCCTCATAGAGCCGGAGCGGCGCATGTATCCCGTCGGCGAGCCGGCACGGCGCCGCGCGCTGAAGATCGCGGCGCTCGCAGCCGGCATTTCCGACAAGGCCGTCAGCCTGTTCTACGAGCTGAAACTGCACGACCAATCGTCAAAACTCTGGGTCGACCGCTGCCGGTCGCAGATCTTCGGCGCGCTCTCGCTGCTCGACGCCGACCGCGCCGGCCGGACCGGCGACTACTGGTTCGGCGACGCGATCGGTCACGCCGACATCGTCGTGGCAACCATGCTGCGGCATCTCACCGAGGCGCATCCGGGTCTTGTATCGCTGGACGCGCTTCCGGCCCTGAAGGCGCATTGGCAGCGTCTGGAGTCGCTTCCGGTATTCGAGAAGATCCGGCAGCCGTTTATCGCGCCGGCTTGACCGCGGGCGCGGCCAGGCGGGCAAGCATGCGCTCAGCCCATACCCGTCGCATGGCGCAGGTAGAATGCGAGCGCCACGAAGCCGCAAGCGAAGGCCACGCCCCTCCAGTCGATGTTGGCCGACTTCAGTTCCTTGGTGAGCTTCACCAGAACCAGAAAGAGCAGCGCCAGCCCCAGCGCGATGGCGACGAACCTGATCATTGCGCAGCCTCCCGAACTCGCGAACCGAAATCGAAATATGGGGAAGAAATCCGGCGCGTTTAAGGGCAATTCCGGCAGAAAGGCAGCACCTGGCGCCGTGCCGCCGGCCCCGTCCGGCACGCGCCGGTAACCGATTTCAGACTTTTGTCTTTACTGCCGGCCGCATATATGGTTACCGCAAGCGGATGCCCTTGTAGCTCAGCCGGTAGAGCAGCGGTTTTGTAAACCGAAGGTCGCGGGTTCAAATCCTGCCGGGGGCACCACAAAAATCAAGCATTTGACTTAACAGTTCCAGCTCCTCTCTGAGCCAAGATACGAGCTGGGTAACAGCGCGCAGAATCAGGCGTGCGAAAATCCGACGAAATGTCGCCACCCTTCCACGGGGGAGTCAGGAGCAGGTACGATGCCCAGGCACCCGCGCTGACGCTGATCGCCCCATCCGCGCCGCCGTGGAAGCGGCAGGCGTCGAGTTCATTCCCGAGAACGGCGGTGGCGCCAGCACCAGGCTGCGGAAGCAGGTCTGCTGTTCCTGTTCGTCTGAAGCGTCAAGCACTTCCCCGTTTGGGAAAACACGCGGGCTTAGTTCTCCAGGTCAGCAACGAAGTTCGGAAGGTTGGCCTTCGCCATCGCACAGAAGTATCTGCCATCCACCTGGGCGGCGCGCTGCTGATCCCTTATGCCTGCGGCGATCAGCTCGCGAACGTCTCTCTCGTTAAGCCGACCGCTTGCGATGGCGCGTTCCCAGTATTGCCGAAGCAAGGCGTCAACGTCCACCCTGCACGTCATTTTGACGACTGTGAGGTAGGCGGAATTGTTGATTTGCGCGCGATCATATGCGGATGGTACGCCAGCGGCGACCTGCGGTTCCGCTTTCGCAGTTTCGGCGCCGTGCACCTTTAGGTAGCCTTTCGACGGCATGCTGACACAACCGTACTGCATCACGTAGTCATCGGGATAGCTTGCGACACACTTGGCTTTGATTTGCGAACGGATTTCCTTAGGGATGGGATTGAAGTCATCCGCAAGGGCTGGCGAAGGCGCCAGCATCGTGATTAGGATCAAAACGAACGCCCGGAGCATGACTATTTCCCGTTGAGTGCTCCCTTCAAGCACAATCGAGCCGGTTGGACCAGACTTGGGTTTTTGCGCCGACCGTTGCCATCTTTTGCTGGGAACTGCTTGCGCTCGTCTTGGAACGTGTCCGCAACCCGAACGTTGAGCACCAAAGCATTGCTCAACAGGAGGCGGTCGATGGGTATCCGCGAGACATCCACCACAGGAAAGGACGCTGCCAAGGGATTAAGGCAGGCAGCAGCAAAGGACGAAAAGAAGACTGAGGCGGATATGGGCCGCCCGCTCAAGAAGGGCGAGGAGCGGTTTGAAGAGCGCTCGAAAAGTTCGGACGGCAAAAGCGCGAGTGTGAAACAGCGCTGAGTTTCGTAGCAACGATGACAAGAGCCCGTCCGATGATCTCGGATGATGAGGGCCGCCGGCCTGGCTTTTCCTTCCCCGTCCGCTCCACGGGAAAGATATGGTAAATTAGCGATCCATTGAATTAGGCTTTTTTCTAAGAAGTGCCACCGACGCCAGAGGTCACTTTGACGTCGGCGGCATGAACCACTGAGCCGAAACTGCCATGATCTTGGGTGCTTGAATCCAGCAGCTTCCCCACCCTCGGTTCAACTATGGGTTATATTCTGAAAATTCTTCCTGTCTAGTGGTGCTTATTCTCACCAAGTTCCAGTGAACCTGGTCGCCGACCTGTTGGAACATCACCGGGCCCTATCCCAACCCGCCCAAGGCCCGGTGATGTTCTTTCCCGATTTGGTACATCGAGGCCAGAAAATGGCTGGCTAAATCCGTGTAGCACAGATCATGCCAACAAGTTGGAATTCACCTTTCGTCCCGTCATCTGCCCCGAGGTTAGCGACCAGCTAGCTTTTCAAACGGTCGGAGAAGGCGTAAATGGCCAGCGGGACCACTGGGAGGAACACAGCGGCCCTGGCCGCCGGCTCCGTACCCACCCACGCCACCCCAGGCGCTGGCGGCCACTTCATTGTACCTGTGTTTTCAGCCTCTTTCTTGGCGGGACAAAACTCGCCGGACCATTATCCTCCAGTTGCTGACCCGGTGAGTTTTTCGACGTGGAACATCGGGACCAGAACAATCTGGCTATCGATACGTCACACTGGCCTTGCCGGTTTTGCCATGGTTGCCTGTAGGCCCATGCAGCGAGGCACTTGGCATCCTCGACGAGATCGAAGCGGCCAGCGGTTAGCCATCCCGTTGCGCTCGTTACATTCGGCGATCGTGCGGCATGCGGCGGATACGATCGGCTTCTAACCTGTTCTCAAGTTCAGAGATCGGGGCGACTGCGAACTCCGCCTAACGTCAGGTCTCTCTCCGGGCGGCCTCCCTTCCGCCTGTGTTGAAATGAGCCTGCTGCCGACCTCCCCTCCGACAGCAGGCTCATTTCCTCCCTTTCATGATCCGAGCGCGACGCGAAGACGCTCTCACCTCTTCGTCAAAATCTCGCCCGCCGAGCACAGCGTTTCGGCTATATGTCGCGCGTCGGTTGAAGTTGTCGGAGGAGTTAGTGGCAATTTTTGTGAGAAACGGCACCGCTGGTCGAACACATGGGCGCGCTTGATCGCCACTACGTCTCGGGTGCCGCCCTTCATTCGGCAGTCGATATCACGCTTGCCACGATTCCATTGTTGGACGTCATGCATAGCCACGGAGCCCTGTCCGGTCCGACGCCGACCTTCACTTGTGAGTTCTGTTCGGAATAGACCTTTTCGAGCACCACGAGCTGGGTGCTTTTGGTGGTGCGGCCGACTTCTTTCACGCAGGCATCCTCTGCGACCTTCGGCACGGCGGCGTCCATGCGATTGTCGGCCGAGCTGGAGGCCATCCTGGTTCCCGTATCCTCGCCCGATTGGCAGCCGGCGAGCACCAGCAAAGCGAGGCCAGCCGCGAGGCGGCAAATGTTGGTCATGCGTTGTCCCCTTCCGACGCCCCTCGGCGTCGCGGTGACAATAAGGCAGGCGGCGCAGACCGTCGCCCGGAACGGTTGTGGCCAAGGCGGGAACAAAGCAGTGTCTGCGGGCGGAGGAAATGCCGCCATTTTGCGCGGCGTGATGGCGGATGTCCCTCGCCGTCTTTCGCGTTTCGCCGTCGCGTGCTAACCCCCGCCGACGCGGGTGCATCCGCCAGGGAAGAGATCGTGCATCAGCAAAGACCGCGCAAGACGTTCGCCTTCGTGTCGTCGGGGACGCCCGACGCCGAGCAGGCCGCGGTGCAACTGGCCAAGGCCTACGGGCAAAGATCCATCCCCGACGCCGACGTGATCGTGGCGCTCGGCGGCGACGGCTTCCTGCTGCAGGTGCTGCGCGAGACCATGGGCACCGGCAAGCAGGTCTACGGCATGAACCGCGGCACCGTCGGTTTCCTGATGAACGAGTTCCGTGCCGACGGGCTCGAGGAGCGCATCCTGTCCGCCGACGCCGAGACGATCCGCCCGCTGGAGATGGAGGCGGTCAGGGCCGACGGCACCACCGCGCAGGCGCTCGCCATCAACGAGGTGTCGCTGTTCCGCCAATCCTATCAGGCGGCGAAGATCCGCATCACCATCGACGGCCAGGTGCGGCTCGACGAACTGACCTGCGACGGCGTCATCGTCGCCACGCCCGCGGGTTCGACCGCCTACAATCTGTCGGCGCAAGGCCCGATCATCCCGCTCGACGCGCCGCTGCTGGCGCTCACCCCGGTCTGCCCGTTCCGGCCTCGCCGCTGGCGCGGCGCGCTTCTCTCCAACCGTTCGGCCGTGCGCTTCGACGTGCTGGAGCAGCCCAAACGCCCGGTCAACGCGGTCGCCGACCACACCGAGATCAAGTCGGTGACCTCGGTCACGGTGCGCGAATCCGCAACGCTGACGGCCACGCTTCTGTTCGACGCCGGACACTCATGGGATGAGCGCATCATCGCCGAGCAATTTCGCTACTGACCGTGTTGCAAAGCAAAAACCACAACACCATATGTTGAAGCGTCGTTATCGGGCAAAAAAGGTCTGATAATATTGACAAAAGGGATTTCACGCCGTAACGCGGGGCGACGATCCGCGAGAGGCGTGATCTTTGCTGCGGTACAGCAAACCGCGCCTACGAACAGCTAAAGCAGCCAAAACACTTGTCCTCAGACAGCACGACCGCTCAAGAAGCAATTACATTTGCCGATCTCGGCCTTTCGCCGAAGGTCCTTTCCGCAGTCACCGACGCCGGCTACACGGTGCCGACGCCGATCCAGGCCGGCGCCATCCCGCACGCCTTGCAAGGCAAGGATGTGCTCGGCATCGCCCAGACCGGCACCGGCAAGACCGCGGCGTTCGTGCTCCCGATGATCACGCGCCTGGAAAAGGGCCGCGCCCGCGCCCGCATGCCACGCACGCTCATCCTCGAACCGACGCGCGAACTCGCCGCGCAAGTCGAGGAGAACTTCGTCAAATACGGCAAGAACCACAAGCTCAATATCGCGCTGCTGATCGGCGGCGTCTCGTTCGATGAGCAGGACAAGAAGCTGGAGCGCGGCGCCGACGTGCTGATCGCCACGCCCGGCCGCCTGCTCGACCACCGCGAGCGCGGAAAACTGCTGCTGACCGGCGTCGACATCCTCGTCATCGACGAGGCCGACCGCATGCTCGACATGGGTTTCATCCCCGACATCGAACGCATCTGCGAGATGATCCCGTTCACGCGGCAGACGCTGTTCTTCTCGGCGACCATGCCGCCGGAGATCACAAAACTCACCGAGAAATTCCTGCACGCGCCTGTGCGCATCGAGGTGGCGCGCGCCGCCTCCACCGCGACCAGCATCACCCAGCGGCTGGTGAAATCCGGGCCTAAACCGTGGGACAAGCGCGAGGTGCTGCGCGACCTGATCAAGGCCGAGGACGAAGGCCTGAAGAACGCAATCATCTTCTGCAACCGCAAGATCGAAGTGTCGGAACTGTTCCGCTCTCTGGTCAAATACGAGTTCGACGCCGGCGCCCTGCATGGCGACATGGACCAGCGCGCCCGCATGCAGATGCTGGACAATTTCCGCTCCGGCAAATTGAAGCTGCTGGTCGCCTCCGACGTCGCGGCGCGCGGGCTCGACATTCCCGACGTCAGCCACGTCTTCAATTTCGACGTGCCGATCCATGCGGAGGACTATGTCCACCGCATCGGCCGCACCGGCCGCGCCGGCCGCTCCGGCAAGTCGTTCACCATCGCCACCCGCAACGACACGAAATATCTCGACGCCATCGAAAGGCTGATCGGCCAGAAGATCGAATGGCACGACGGCGACCTGTCGACCGTCGTCGCCCGCGAAGAAAGCGAAGACTCGCCACGCCGAGAGCGCGCCGGACGTGGTGGCCGGGATCGCGACCGCAGGTCGCGTGAGCCGCGCGGCGGCCGCCGCGGCGAAACCGCAAAGCCTGCAGACCTCGCTGAAGCCCCGCAGCCGATCGCCGCGGCCAATGACGAGCGCGCCATGCGCCGCGATGCGATCCGCCACGACAATGCCGCCCGCAAGGCTCCCGACCGTCAGGAACCGCGCCGCGACAACCGCCGTCAGCGCGACGAGGACGACGGCCGCCCCGTGCTCGGCTTCG
Source organism: Mesorhizobium sp. LHD-90 (assembly GCF_030929505.1). GTDB lineage: Bacteria > Pseudomonadota > Alphaproteobacteria > Rhizobiales > Rhizobiaceae > Kumtagia. Next base: position 125,917 of record NZ_JAVFVV010000020.1, read on the forward strand.
GCGCCGACATGCCGGCCTTCATGCTGGTGGCCGGCAAGGTCTGACAAGCCGGCAAGCGAGCGCCAGCGGGGCCCGCCGCATCCGGCGTTTTACACTTAGCCTGGAGCACCCTGATCGGTCGTTGTTTCTCGCCGCACCAGGTCCGCAACGAGATTGCGGACCTTCGGCGTGCCGCCGGATAACGATAGACACGGCTCTCGCTTGAGCCGGTCAGATCACCGCAAAATCGGCGGCCGTGATCGCAGGCGATCCCCACAACGAGGCGAACCAGATGGCCGCGGTCGCTCCGGTGCCGTCGGCGTCATAGAAGAGCCGTCCGTTCGTGGAATTGTAGATGATCCGATCGTCGGCGTCCCCGGCTGTCCCGTTGGCGTTGACCGTGAATGCGGTTGCAGCCAGCGCGCCGGCTGGCAACGCCGAGAAGACGTGCGCCTCGAGGCGGATCGTGTCGTCCGCCACGTTGAAGTCGGTGATCGCGTCGACATTGGCACTGGCGCTCAGCGCAGAGCTGAACACGAAGATGTCCTTGCCGTCTCCGCCCGACAATGTGTCTTTGCCGCCATAACCGCGTAGCGTGTCGTTGCCGGCGCCGCCGTCGATGACATTGCCGAAGCCGTCGCCGGCCAGCGAATCCCCATGGTCGGAGCCGCGAAGGTTGTCGATCAGGTAGTATCTATCGCCAGCCGCATCGCCGGTGTTGTTCGCGCGGTTTTGCAGACTGGCCACGACTCTCGCGGTCGCCGTCTCGTAGGAGGCGGTGTCGCTGCCGCCGTCGTCACCGGTGCTTGCGAAGCCCCGCAGCGTGTCCGCTCCGGCGCCGCCATGCAGAACGTCGTTTCCGTTGGAGCCCTGGAGGCTGTCGTCGCCTTCGCCGCCATGCAGGATGTCGTTTCCGATGCCGCCGTTCAGTGTGTCATTGCCGCCGCTGCCGAACAGAGTGTCGGCGCCCATGTCGCCGTACAGCCTGTTGGCGTTGCCGTCGCCATAAAACGTGTCGTCTCGGGAGGTACCGTACAGGTCCTCGACACCGACCAGTATGTCGCCCGCGGCCGAGCCGGCGTTGAGCGACTGATCGGCGAGAGAGACGATGGCGCCGCTGCCCATGTTCTCGTAGCTGACCCGGTCACGCCCTCCTCCGCCATCCATCTGGTCGGACCCATCTTCGCCGATGAGGATGTCGTTGCCGTCGCCGCCGGAGAGCACGTCGTTCCCGATGCCGCCGTACAACCAGTTGTCGTTGGCGTCGCCATAGAACTTGTCGGCATAGTTGGAACCGTGCAGGCCCTCGATGCCGGTCAGCGTGTCGCCCTTGGCCACGCCGGTGTTGATCGACTGATCGGTGAGCGAGACCACGACGCCGACCGGGGCATCGGAATAGCTGGCCACGTCGTCGCTGCCTCCTCCACCATCGATCTGGTCGGCTCCCTGTCCGCCGCGGAAGGTGTCGTTGCCGGCGCCGCCGATGAGCACGTCATTGCCGGCATCGCCGTAGAAGATGTTCGCGAAATCGCCACCTATGAGCCGATCGTTTCCTCCATGCCCATGGAGATAATTGGCGCCGCCGCCGCCGATGATCAGATTGGCGCCGTCATTTCCCATCAAGGTATCGCCGTGGTCCGATCCGATGATGTTCTCGATCGAGTTGTAGGTATCGACGCCCGACCCATTGTCGCCCCACAGATCCATCAGTTGGACCCAGACGCCGCTAGCGGAACCCGCATAAGAAACGGTGTCCCGTCCGCTGCCGCCGCTGAGGTAGTTCGAGCCTTCGCCGCCGGAGAGGACGTCGTCACCGTCCCGGCCAGCCAGCGTGTCATTGCCCTTGCCGCCGATGAGGAAGTCGTTTCCACCTTCGCCAAGCAACTTGTCGGCCGAGGCCGATCCGAAGACGACATCCGACCCGGCGGTTCCGGTAAAATCCGCTTTCACGTCGAACAAGGTGACGGTGAAGTCGCTCGTCAGCGCGGCGCCGCCGATACTGTCGTTCAGATAGTAGGAGCCGCTGGTGGTGACGCCCGACGCGAGCGTGGCGGTGAACTGGAGGTCCATCGGCCCGTCCAGCGTCTGCTGCACATATCCGCTGGACGCCCCAAGTTCGGCGCCGATCTCGCCGTCCCAAACGTAATAGCCCAGTTCCTCGTCGAAATATCCCGTCAGATAATAGGAAAACGACAGCGTGACCTGGTTACCGCTGCGCTCGATGGTGAAATCGGGCGAGACCCCGGAAATGAACTCGCTGATCAGCATGATACCCTCCCAAGACCTTTCGTCAGGGTCGCAGTGGATGCATTGCACGACAACTGTCGCGGGAATGTGCATGCAAGAAGCACACTTGTCGATAGAAGATTGCAAAAAATGACGGGCCAGTTTTTCCCGTCAAGCTTTGCGGTAAAACGCGTCGATGTGATAAATACCGCCAGATAGACTTCGAGACATTGATCGGACACCGACATGGCCGGCACCTTGCTTGTCTATGACGACTCGTTTCCGCGCGCCCGGGTCGCCGCCGGCCCCATCCGCAACACGCCCAGCGCCGACGAGCTTCGCGCCAACAGCTACCCCGAGCCTTTTCGGCTTCTGCCGATTTGGGAAGCGTCCTCGCCCGACACCTATTTCGGCGCCATGGCCGACGCCGCGGACGCGATGGGCCGTGTGGAGCGGCTGATCATTTTCGGGCATGGCCGCGTGGTGAATGCGGCGCAGGGGGCGGGCACCGTGCGGGTGACGACGGGCATCGTCGTCGGCGCGCAGGATATTTCCGCGTCGAATGCTTCCGGCCTGAGTGTCCTGCGCGACAAGTTTGCCCGCAACGCGCAGGCCGAATTGTGGGTCTGCGACGCGGCCGCCGCGGGCGAATCCGGCGGGCAATCGGGACGCCTGCTCTGCCAGGCCATCGCCGACGCGCTCGGCGTGACGGTGATCGCCGCGACGATCACCCAAGAGTATACGACTGCGAACCAGGCGGAAATTCCGAGCGGCGGCTGGCAGTCGACGGCGCAGTTCTTACCATGGGAAGGAACGACCGTCCGCTTCAGTCCGCGCCGCCGCTAGGGTTGCTCCTCGCGTCGGGCGGACGGCCCGTCCGGGTCGACGAACCCCGCTTATTCCGTCAGCGGCGAAAGCTGGATTTCGACGCGGCGGTTCTGCGCCCTGCCCTCGGCGGTGGCGTTGGAGGCGATCGGCCTTGTCTTGCCGAAGCCGGTGACGGCGAACCGCCGCTGGTCGACGCCCTGGGCATTCAGGTAGTTGGCGACGGCCAGCGCGCGGCGCTGCGACAGGTCGAAATTGTGGCTGTCGCTGCCGGTCGAGTCGGTGTGGCCGTAGACGTCGACGATCGTCTGCCTGTAGCGCTTCAACACCAGCGCCACCGAGTTCAGCACCGGGTAGAAGGCCGGCTTGATCGCGTCCTGGTCGACATTGAAGGTGATGTCCGACGGCATGTTCAAGATGATCTGGTCGCCGACGCGGGTGACGCTGACGCCCGTGCCCTGCAATTGGGCGCGCAGATCGGCCTCGTTCCTGTCCATGGTCGCGCCGATGGCGCCGCCGGCCAGCGCGCCGACGCCGGCGCCGATCAGCACGGCGTTGCGCTGCGCCACCTTGCTGCCGCCCACCGCGAGGCCCGCCAACGCGCCGAGGCCGGCGCCGAGGGCTGCGCCGCCGGCCGTGTTGGAAACCTTCTGCTCGCCGGTGTAGGGGTCGGTGGTGCAGGCTCCGAGCAGGGCTGCGGCGGCAACCACGGCGACGATCTTTCTACGCATGCTGATTTCCCTCTACGGCCGCCGGAGCCGGCGGCGAATCCCTTCGCGCGGTTTTACCACGAATTGCGGCGAAAACCGGAACGGAAGGCGGGCGGCTCTACCAGAGGTTCTTGCCGTCGATGACGACTACCTCCACGGAATCGAGGTCGAAATTGTCGAGCAGGCGGGCGTTGACGCTGACGATCGGGTTGTCGAAATCCGGGGTGCCGGCGCTGAAGTCGGGCGTGTCCGTGAAGGTGCCGCAGCCGCATACCGGGCAGAAATGATGCCTGATGGTCCTCGACCCCCACATATAGGTAGCGACATTTTTGCGCGGCGTCTTCAGCGCGAACTGCGCCGGCTTGTAGTAGGCCCACAGCGCGCCGCGCTTCGAACAGAACGAGCACGTGCAGCGCGTGACGGTCTCGGGTGCTTTCGTCACTTCGAACACGGTGGCTTTGCAGTGACAGCTTCCGGCTATGATCATCACCCGCCTCCCCGCAGCCGCAGCGGCCGCAACGGCCGCAGGGAGGCATTCTAACCATTCTTCTCCGGTGGGAAAAACCCCCGGAGAACTACAATCTTCAGTAGCTCTTCGGCGGCACGAACAGGCAGATCGTGCGGGAGTCGTCGGCTCCGGCCACCGAACACCAGTGATACTCGCCGTCGGGAGAATCCTTCAACCGGGCATCCCGATAGCCGAGAACTTCGCCGGTGCTGCCGATCACATAGCCTTCGGGACGTTCGCTGATCGACGTCTGCGGGACTTCCCGGCAGTCGTAGCCCGAGCAGCAGGAGAACGGATAGGCCCAGCCGTTCGGCTTCGCCGCCGTCGGCGTCGCATCATGCGCGACCGCCGGCGCCCCCCCGAAAAACACCCCGGAGCAGGAAACAACCCCTATGACTGCAAAGGCGGCCAAGGCGCGGGCGTGGGCCGATCGAGGGGTGGCTGCGAGAGTGGGCATGGCTCATTCCTGTCAAAACGAGGTCCTCAAGCACTATTGCTTGCCCGTTCCCGGAACGTGTCTTCCCTATCGCCGGTTCCACTTCGCTAATCTAAGCCGTGACCGGCCATAAATGCTTTTTCTCCCAACCCTTGCACAGGTTGGACGGATTCGTTGGTCGGCGCAAGACTATGTTGCTATCCACAATTAGCGCAGCCTGATTTGTACCGGCCACACTCGGATGCAATTTTGCGCCGTGTCCGTTAGAGAATATCCAGCATGGCGGTTGCAGCGGGATGTCGCGTGCGCCTCCTCACTGTTTCCAAGCCATGGACCGTTGTTACGCAACAACCTCGGCTTGGGCAGCGGGTCGACACCCAGCCAGGAATCGCCGATGCCGGTGAAGGCAAAAGTGCCCGGTGCGAGCCGACAACCGGAGATGGGGCCCGCTGCCGGCATGCCGCATCTCCTTGGCATCGCTTGGTGGTCGAGCCGCCCACCGCCACGACCCGGGCAATCTCCTCGTCGCTGGTTCCCGCATCGGAGGCCAGCAGGATTGGGGCTCGTTCGAGCTTGCGCGCGGCATTCCTGCCATCAGATGATCGCCCCACTCGACGAAATGGCCTCGTCATGCCGCTGACCGCCACGCGCACCGGCGCCGACGCTTTGCCATCGTCCTGTGTGCCAGCGGCGCGGCGATCACCGATGTCGATCTCAGTCGAACGAAGCAGGAGATAATTTAATGTCGCTCGAACTCATCAACCCAGATGATCTGCCAATTCCAGAGATGTACACACAGGTTGTCGTCGCGACGGGATCCAAGCTGGTGTTCGTCTCAGGTCAGCAGCCCGAAGACGTACACGGCAAGCTCGTTGGGCATGGTGATTTTGCGGCGCAGGCGCGCCTGGCATTCGGCAATCTCGGCCGAGCGCTCAGCGCGGCAGGCGCACGGCCCGAGCAAGTTTGCAAGATCACAATCTACATTGTCGATTATGACCGCGATGAACACGTTCCGATCATCGAAGACGCGCAGGTTTCTCTGTTTGGAGATCACAAACCGGCGAATGTGGTGGTCGGGGTAGCAATAATGTCCCCAGGCTACCTCATCGAAGTCGACGCTATAGCGGTCATTGACGAGGCCGTCAGACCCTAGCGTTGCCATAATGCGGCCCGCGTCTTGTCAGAAACGAGCCGTTAGCATGGCCTGGGGGAATGCGCACGATGGCGCATCGGCCGGTCAGCCGACGCCGAAATGAATGGTGCGGCCGTTAGAAATGGCATCGAACTGCTCGTCCCCCCGCGGCGCCTGCCGACCTTGCAATGGCTGCAAAGCAACCAGTCCCCATCACTATTAAAGGTACTAGTGTCGTGATTTCGAAGTTCGCTTCATTGTTGATATCGGCCGCTTAGGCGAACTTCGAAATCAAAACGACACTAGAATCAATAGTTGCTAGTGTCCCTCAGATTCCGAAATTCGCTCTGAGCGTGATATCAAATGCGGCGAATTTCGGAATCGGGACACTAGTCGATGTCGGCGACCTGCCCTGCCCCGCCCTCGATGCGATGCGACAGCGAGGCCTCCATGAAATCGTCGAGGTCGCCGTCGAGCACGTCGGACGGGCTGGTGCTCTCGACGCCGGTGCGCAGGTCCTTCACCAGTTGGTATGGCTGCAGCACGTAGGAGCGGATCTGGTGGCCCCAGCCGATGTCGGTCTTGGCCGCCTCGGTGGCGTTGGCCTCCGCCTCGCGCTTCTTCAGCTCTTCCTCGTAGAGACGCGAACGCAGCATCTCCCATGCCTTGGCGCGGTTCTTGTGCTGCGAGCGCTCGGCCTGGCAGGCCACCGCGATGCCGGTCGGGATGTGGGTGATGCGCACCGCTGAATCGGTGGTGTTGACGTGCTGGCCGCCCGCGCCCGACGATCGGTAGGTGTCGATGCGCACATCGGATTCATTCACCTCGATCTCGATCGTATCGTCGATGACCGGATAGACCCAGATCGACGAGAAGGAGGTGTGGCGGCGCGCATTGCTGTCATAGGGCGAGATGCGGACCAGCCTGTGCACGCCGGACTCGGTCTTCAGCCAACCATAGGCGTTGTGGCCCCTGATCAGCACGGTCGCCGACTTGATTCCCGCCTCCTCGCCGTCGTGCATCTCCAGCACTTCGACCTTGAATTTCCGGCGTTCGGCCCAGCGCGTGTACATGCGCAACAGCATGTTCGCCCAGTCCTGGCTCTCGGTGCCGCCGGCGCCGGCATGCACTTCGAGATAGGTGTCGTTGGAATCGGCCTCGCCCGAAAGCAGCGTCTCGATCTGGCGCGCCCTGACCTCGCCGGCAAGCGAACGGATGGCGGCTTCCGCCTCGGAGACGACGCCTTCGTCGCCTTCTTCCTCGCCGAGTTCGATCAGGCCGATATTGTCGTCGAGCGCCTGCGTCAGCCGCTTGATGGAGGTGATGCCGTCGTCCAGCCCCTGGCGCTCGCGCATCAGCTTCTGGGCTTCCTGCGGGTCGTTCCAGAGATTGCCGTCCTCGGCGCGGCTGTTCAGGTATTCCAGTCGTTTGATCGCTGGATCCCAGTCAAAGATGCCTCCTCAGCAGGCTTATGGCCTGCCTGATCTCGTCGACAAGTTTTTCGGTCTCTGCACGCATGGCAGTCTATAAACCTTTCCGGATTGCGCGGGAAAATCGATCGGCGCGGACCATAGGCACGCGCCGGGATGCTGTAAAGGCGAAGCCGGCGGATTTCCCGCCCCGAGGGGGCCGCGGTCAGTAAAGGCCGCCGCCGCCCTGGCTGATCGCCTTGCTCGCCTGCGGCGACAGCCTTTCGGCCGAGATCGCCTCGCCGTCGTTCTGGCCGATCACCCAGTAGCTGTCGGCCGGCCCGGTGCCGGGCTTGAAGGCTTCCATGATGGCGCCGCCATCGCCCTCGCCCGCCTGCATGCCGGTCTTGCGGTTGATGGCGATCAGCTTCATGCCTTCCGGAACCTGGAAGTCGACGACCGGCGTATCCTTCAGCACCTCGGCCATGAACTCCTTGAAGATCGGCGCCGCGAGGCCGCCGCCGGTGGCGCCCTTGCCGAGCGTCTGCGGCTTGTCGTAGCCCATGTAGAGCCCGACCACGAGGTTCGGCGTGAAGCCGATGAACCAGGTGTCCTTCTCGTCATTGGTGGTGCCGGTCTTGCCGGCGATCGGACGGCCGAGTTCGGAAAGGGTGACGGCGGTGCCGCGCTGCACCACGCCCTCCATCATCGAGGTGATCTGGTAGGCGGTCATCGGATCGAGGATCTGCTCGGCATTGTCGACCAGTTCCGGTTCTGGCTGGTTTTCCCAGTCGGACGCGACGCAGTTGTCGCAGGCGCGCTCGTCATGCTTGAACACGGTCTTGCCGTAGCGGTCCTGGATGCGGTCGATCAGCGACGGCTTGATCTGCCTTCCGCCATTGGCCATCATCGCATAGGCGGTGACCATGCGCATCACCGTGGTTTCGCCGGCGCCCAGCGCCAGCGAGATGTGCGGCGGCATCTTGTCGTAGACGCCGAAGCGCTCGGCATATTCGGCGACCAGCTTCATGCCCATGTCGTTGGCCAGCCGCACCGTCATCAGGTTGCGCGAACGCTCGATGCCGGAGCGCAGCGTCGCCGGGCCGGCGGCCTTGCCGTCATAGTTCTTCGGCGTCCACACCTCGGTGCCGATCCTGATGGTGATCGGCCCGTCCATGATCACCGAAGCCGGCGTGTAGCCATTGTCGAGCGCCGCCGCGTAGACGATCGGCTTGAACGAGGAGCCCGGCTGGCGCTGCGCCTGCGTGGCGCGGTTGAATTCCGATTCCGAATAGGAGAAGCCGCCGACCATGGCGAGCACGCGGCCGGTATGCGGGTCCATGGCGACCATGCCGCCGGAAACCTCCGGCACCTGGCGCAGCACATAACCGTCGCCGTCCTTCTTCTTCTCCACGAAGATCACGTCGCCGGGCTTCAGCACGTCACCCGGCGTGTTGGCCCGCACCTTCTTGCCGTCGACGACATGCTGGCGCATCGCGAAAGCCATGTCTTCCTTGGCGATGCTGCTGGTCTCGCGCTCCTCGACCAGGGCGCCGGAGACCTGACGGCCGGGCTGCAGGCCGATCATCAGGTCCGTTTTGGAAGAATCCAACACGACGGCGAGCTTCCATTCCGGTACGTCGTCGAGTTTCTTGACCTCGCCCAGCGGCACGCCCCAGTCGCCGGCCAGTTCGATATGCGTCACCGGACCGCGGTAGCCGCGCAGCGTGTCGTATTTGAGCAGGCCGTTCTGCATGGCGCGTCGCGCGACCAACTGCATCTTCGGATCGAGCGTGGTGCGCACCGAGAGGCCGCCCTCGTAGAGCGCGTTCTCTCCGTAGCGGGCGATGATCTCGCGGCGCACCTCTTCCGTGAAATATTCACCGGCGAACAGGTAGGTGCCGTTGCGGCGCGGCGTGACGCCGAGCGGTTCGGCCTTGGCCTTGTCGCCTTCGTCGCGGCTCACGTAGCCGTTCTCGACCATCTGGTCGATGACCCAATTGCGGCGCTCGATGGCGCGCTCCGTATAGCGGAACGGGTGGTAGTTCGACGGGCCCTTGGGCAGCGCCGCCAGATAGGCGGCTTCGGCCACCGTCAGTTCGTTCACCGACTTGTCGAAATAGGTCAGCGCCGCGCCGGCGATGCCGTAGGAGCCGAGGCCGAAGAAAATCTCGTTGAGATAAAGCTCGAGGATGCGGTCCTTGGAATAGGCCTGTTCGATGCGGAAGGACAGGATCGCTTCCTTCACCTTGCGTTCGAGCGTCTGTTCGCGGGTAAGCAGGAAGTTCTTGGCGACCTGCTGGGTGATGGTCGAGCCGCCCTGCATCGGGCCGCCCTTGGCATACACCAGAGCGGCGCGGGCGACGCCCTCGAAATCGACGCCCGGGTGCTTGTAGAAATTCTTGTCCTCGGCGGACAGGAACGCCGCCTTGACGCGATCTGGAATCGCCTGCACCGGCAGATAGAGGCGGCGCTGGCGCGCGAATTCGCCCATAAGCGAGCCGTCCACGGCATGGACGCGCGTCGTCACCGGCGGCTCGTAATTGGCCAGCACTTCGTAGTCGGGAAGGTCCTTGGCGAGATTGCCGACATAAAACGCCACGGCGCCGGCCACCAGCAGCCCCAGCATGGTGCCGATCCCGAAAAAATAGCCGATGAGACGAATCATTTCCGCTCCAGTTCAAGGCCAGGCCGTTCTTGGTGAAATCCGGCGGTTTCGGCAATCTGAACCGTCCAGCCCAACCTCGATGTATAAACCCTTCTCGCGCGCATGTGGATAAAATACGGCAGCGGGACCGCAATGGTTTGTGTTCGCGCGAAAACCGCTGCGGCTGTGGCCCGATTGCAACGTCCGGCGCAACTTTCGACCCATGGTTGTCAGCCGCCGGCCGCCCTGGCCGCTGCGAATTCCGAAATGGCGTTGGCGATCGAACTCACTGCCTTGCCCCGCCATTCCAGGCTGCGCAGTTGCGCCTCGTCCTTCTCGTTGGAGAGGTAGCCGAGCTCGACCAGCACCGACGGCACGTCCGGCGCCTTCAGCACCTTGAAGCCGGCAAAGCGGTGCGGATTGTTGATCAGGCCGACGGAATTCGACAGTTCGCCGACAAGCGTTCGAGCGAAGCGGATCGAGAAGGCGTGGGTCTCGCGCCGGATCAGGTCGACAAGAATGTCGGCGACCTCGTGGTTCTCGTCCTGGACCTCGATGCCGGCGAGCTGGTCGGAGAGGTTTTCGCGGTCGGCCAGCGCCTGCGCCTCGGCATCCGAGGCCTTGTCGGAAACCGTGTAGACGGTCGCACCGCGGATGCCCTTCATGCTGATCGTGTCGGCATGGATGGAGATGAACAGGTCCGCCTCCCGCTGCCGGGCGATGCGCACGCGGTCATCGAGCCGCAGGAACTCGTCGGTGGAGCGGGTCAGCTCGACATTGTAGCGTCCTTCGGCCTGCAGCTTGTTGCGCAGCTCCAGCGCGAAGGCCAGCGTGATGTCCTTCTCCACCGTGCCGCCGACGCCCCTGGCGCCGCCGTCTATGCCGCCATGGCCGGGATCGATGACGATGGTGAACATTTCGGCCGGCCGGTCGACGGAGTCACCTACGCGGTGGCCCTTGCGGGCCGCGACCGTCGCGGTGGTCGTCGCCTGATCGGCGAGCGCCGCCTCGAATTCGCGCTCGCTTGCCGCCGCCAGGTCGATCGCCAGCCGGTATCCGGAGCCGTCCTCCTCGGGGACGATCTCAGCCTGCCCTACCTCGAACGGCCCCTTGGTCGCCAGAACGATGCGGGATTTGCCGCCGCCGGCGCTGCCGGGCGTGACTTTGCGGACGAGGCCGCGCGGCTTCAACGTCTTCGGCTCGAAGACGAAGCGCGTTTCGGGGAGTTCGATGACCAGCCGGTGTGGGCCGCGCAGCAGGAACCAGCGAAGTTCCGGCTCGACGTCGAAATGCATGACGATGCGCGTGCGGGTCGCGTCGCCGGCCATCTTGAAATCGCGCGCGTCGAGTTTTGCAGCCGATGCGGCGGACATGATCGCGAACACGGCCAGCAGGGCCACCAGCAGCACGCCGCAAAGGCGAGCGACCGGCGGGGGCACTCCCAAGGCTTTGTCATTGGCTTGGGTTGCGATGCTCATTCCGATACCCGTCTTACCCGTCTTGACTGGACCCCTGTCGCCTCTCCCTTGGCGCGGGCTTGTCGACTTAAGGATTGGTATCCAGATAAGGTTAACAAGCCTTTTCGGATGGCGGCTCCGGCAGTTCGGAACCGCTCAGCCTCCATCGGCAGATTACTCCGCCGTCAGCGATTTCGCCAACCGCAAACAATTCGACGAAAATCCCCACCAACACGGCCCAGCCATTGCCTCGCCGGCACGCCATCGCCCTACAAAAAAATACGTCGCGTATGCGCATTGACATACGGGGCGTATGTACCGATATGCCGCATACGGTGCGTATGTGAATCCGGACTTTGGCACCCGAAGGATCGGATTTGTGAGGCGCGAATGTCTCGCGTCGTATGAGCGGCAGCCGGGCGGCCTTGTTGAACAGGAGCAGAATGATGAGCAAACGCGACGCGGTCTTCCCTGCCGGCCGGCAGGCGCTTTACGAGATCAACCGCTATTCGGCGGCGATCCGCTCGGGCGACCTTTTGTTCGTCTCCGGTCAGGTCGGCAGCCGCGAGGACGGCTCACCCGAGCCGGACTTCGAAAAGCAGGTGCAGCTTGCCTTCGACAATCTCGCGGCCGTGCTGAAAGCCGCCGGCTGCACGTTCGAAGATGTCGTCGACGTGACCAGTTTCCACACCGACCCGGCCAGGCAGTTCGAGACGGTGAACGCAATCCGGTTCAAGATGATCGGCGATCCACCCTACCCGAACTGGACCGCGGTCGGCGTGAACTGGCTGGCCGGTTTCGATTTCGAGATCAAGGTCATCGCACGCCTTCCCAAGTCTGCCTGACGCGCATCAGGCATTTGCCCCTTCCGGCCGGCGGCGTCGGAACATATATGAGTATGATAGGAGGCGCGCTCGGCAGGGCGGGCCGCACGGCCAACCCGCGCAAAATAGGCGCGTGGCCCGAACCGGCGAACCAATTCGCCGGCAACCGGAATACGGGGTTGCCTAAAAGACGGTCAAATCATAAAAGCGCTGTTGGTACACTGCTGCTTGGAGTCTGGCGTCGTTCTTGCAAGGCGCGTCGGGCCGGGAGTTTAGGTAAATGCGGCCGGACGCTCCCTCCGCGCAGGCGTGACCGCAATAGATTTCGTCCCGGACAGCATGTCGCTTCCGGAACGTGAGGGAAACGGCGCGGATTCCCCTTCGCGCCGGCTCGATGTGAGCAAACAGCCGGTCCGGGCTTTCCGGGCCTTGGTTCAAAGGATCCGCTACGCACGCAATGTCCGTAAGCGCACGAACGGAAAGACCCGCATCATACCGCGCCGGCAAGGCTGCGGGCGGGATTCCCGTTGCGCGTCGGCGGCGGCACGCGGACTACAATACGACCGGAACGCGATATCTGCTCGTCTCGAGGCAACGCCTGGCGTTGCCCCGCGGCGGAGGGCGCGGGTCCGGCAGGACAAAAGATAATGCCCAACAAGATGCTTATAGATGCCTCCCATCCGGAGGAGACACGGGTTGTCGTCGTTCACGGTAACCGCATTGAAGAATTCGATTTCGAATCGCAGGACAAGAAGCAGCTAAAAGGAAACATCTACCTGGCCCGGGTTACCCGGGTTGAGCCTTCCCTTCAGGCCGCCTTCGTCGAATATGGCGGAAACCGGCACGGTTTCCTCGCCTTTAGCGAAATTCACCCCGACTACTACCAGATTCCGGTCGCCGACCGGCAGGCGCTGCTGCGCGCCGAGGCCGAGGCGGCCGACGAGGACGACGAAGACGGCGAGCCGAAAGAGCGCGAGCAGCGCGGCGGCCGCAATCGGCGGCGGCGCGGCCGCAATCGCGGACGGAGCGGCGAAGACAATGCACGCGAAGCGTCGGCCGACGAAACGGCCGGCGGCGACGAGTCCGAAGTCGATGGCGAGGCGTCGCTCGGTGCGGACGAAGAGAACGGGGCGGACGCTGTTGAAGTGTCTGCCGAGGAAATTGCCGTGGAGGCCAGCGAACATGTCCCGGACGCAGCTTCCGTAGCGGACAAGGCACCTCAGGCTGAAACGCCTGCCGATGAACAGCAGTCCGGCGCCGAAAATGCTGGTGACGAAGCAACTGGCGGCGAACGCGGCAGCATCGCTGCGTCGGTCGAGGCCGACGTGATTTCCGAGGAAGTCGAGGTGACCTCCGAAGAGAACGGCGAAACCCCGCCGGCTCCCGCCGGTGGCGGCATCGAGGAATTGGCGGACTCCGCCGGCGAAGACCACGAGATCGAATCGGTAGGCGCCGACGATGCGCTTGAAGAGGTGCAGACCAGGCGCAGGCCGATGCGCCGCCAGTACAAGATCCAGGAAGTGATCAAGCGCCGGCAGATTCTTCTGGTGCAGGTCGTCAAGGAGGAACGCGGCAACAAGGGTGCCGCGCTCACCACCTACCTGTCGCTTGCCGGCCGCTACTCCGTGCTGATGCCCAATACCGCGCGCGGCGGCGGCATCTCTCGCAAGATCACCAACGTCCAGGACCGCAAGCGCCTCAAGGAAGTAGTCCAGGACCTCGAAGTGCCGCAGGGCATGGGCGTTATCCTGCGCACCGCCGGCGAGAGCCGCACCAAGGCCGAGATCAAGCGCGACTACGAATATCTGATGCGGCTGTGGGAGAACGTGCGCACGCTGACGCTGCAGTCGACCGCCCCTGCCCTCGTCTATGAGGAAGGCAGCCTGATCAAGCGCTCGGTGCGCGACCTCTACAACAAGGACATCGACGAGATCGCCGTGTCCGGCGATGACGGCTACCGCGAGGCCAAGGACTTCATGCGCATGCTGATGCCCAGCCATGCGAAGGTGGTCCAGCCATACCGCGACACCGTGCCGATCTTCGTGCGCAACGGCATCGAGGCGCAACTCGACCGCATGCTGCAGCCGCAGGTGACGCTGAAGTCCGGCGGATACCTGATCATCAACCAGACCGAGGCGCTGGTCTCGATCGACGTCAACTCCGGCCGCTCCACCCGTGAGCACTCGATCGAGGAGACGGCGCTGCACACCAATCTGGAGGCGGCTGAGGAAGTCGCCCGCCAGTTGCGCCTGCGCGACCTTGCCGGCCTGATCGTCATCGACTTCATCGACATGGAGGAGAACCGCAACAACCGGGCGGTCGAGAAGCGGCTCAAGGACCATCTGAAGAACGACCGGGCGCGCATCCAGCTCGGCCGCATCTCGCATTTCGGCCTGATGGAGATGAGCCGCCAGCGCATTCGCGCCAGCGTGCTGGAATCGACGATGAAGCCCTGCCCGCATTGCGGCGGCACCGGTCATGTCCGTTCGGATTCGTCCGTCGCGCTGCTTGTGGTGCGGGCCATCGAGGAATTCCTGCTGAAGGATTCGCGCAGCCACATCGTCGTCAAGACGCCGGCGTCGACCGCGATGTACGTGCTCAACCACAAGCGCGCGACCCTGACCGAGATGGAGGCCCGTTTCGGTCTCACCATCACCCTCGAGGCGGACGAAAGCGTCGCATCGCAGCACTATGCGATCTTCCGCGGCGCCGTCGCCGAAAAACCGTTGACGCCGCTCCCCATCGCAGCGAGCCCGACCGTCGAGCCGGAATATGACGAGGATCCGGTCATCGAGGATGAAGAGGACCAGGTCGAGGAAGCGGCCGATCAGCCTGCCGAGCGCTCGCAGACCCAGCAATCGGGCGACGGCGAGCGTGGCGACCGGAAGCGGCGCAAGCGCCGCAGGCGGCGTGGCGGACGCGACCGGGATCGCGACCATCCTGCGGAGCCGGGCGTTTCGCAGGCCGCTGAGACGGCGGCGGATGACGAAGGTGCCGACGACGAGGCGGACGACCGCGAGGACGCCGCGGCGGAGGCTGTCGGGGAAACCGTGGCGGAAACCGCCGGGGCTCCGTCGCTGGCCGACGAGGCCGAACGCAAGAAGCGTCGGCGCGGCAAGCGTGGCGGCCGCCGCCACCGCGAGGGTCACGAGGACGAGGCCGCCGAGGTGAGCGCCGAGTCCGAAGGCGAGCAGGCCCGGGAAGACGTGACTGCGACCGCCGAGGCGGTCGCGGAGACGGCCGCCGAACTGGTGGCCGCACCTGCTCCGGAAACCGCCGCGGCCGAGCCCGAGGAAGCACCCAAGAAGCCCCGGCGTGGCCGCAAGAAGGCGGACGCAGCAGCCGACGAAGCCGTGAGCGAGCCTGCCGGCGAAGAGGTCAAGAAGCCTGCGAAGCGGGCGTCTCGAAAGAAGGCGGCCGTCACGGAAACCGTCGAGCCTGAGATTGTCGCCGAAGCCGCTCCGGCTGAAGCCGAGGCGCCCGCCGAACCGGCGGTCGAGGAACCGGCCGCTGTCGAGCCGACCACTGTCTCCGAACCCGAACCGGCACCTGTACCAAAACCTGCCCCGGAGCGGATTCCGGAAACGGTCTCGGCCGAGCCGGCTCCCGACCGGCCGAAGAAATCCGGCTGGTGGCAGCGCAAGGGATTTTTCTGAGCCACTGGCCGCCGTCCATGACGGCTGATTCATGCCGGCTTAGAGCCTGAACACGATGACGCCCTGGATCGCACCCCGATCCAGGGCGTTTTTATCTCCGGTGCAACTCGGCTGCGCCGGCAAATCGCGAAACAACGTCATCGGTTTGAAAAACAACGCCGCGGCACGATTCAACGCAGCGCGAACGGCCTTTTTACGGGTATTTTGAAGCCGATTGGCGCCTTTTGCCCCACACTACACGACTCTGTTTGGTTTGAGTTTTTTGGGCAGTCGTTTCCAGATCGTGTCCCAGGCTTGTGTTGCGCGGGGTGGGTCGGTTTGAAGCCAGTTGCGCAGGGTGTCGAATCCG
>NZ_JAVFVV010000021.1 GCF_030929505.1 Mesorhizobium sp. LHD-90
TCGCGAGGGCCTGCCGCGACCACGACCTCAAACACATCCGCACCAAGCCGTATACGCCAAAGACCAACGGCAAGGCCGAACGCTTCATCCAGACCGCGCTCAGGGAATGGGCCTACGCCTTAGCTTATCCAACCTCGACGCACCGGGCTGCCGAGTTGCCCGTTTGGATGCATCGATACAATTGGCATCGCCCACACGGCAGCCTAAAATCCAAAACACCCATCAGTCGCCTCGGATTGTCCGGGGACAACCTGTTGAGGCTCCACATCTAGGCGTCGGTTCCAGGGAATCCTGGGAACCGCTTCCACTCAAACGATGCGCCTTATCGCGCCCCGAAAATCGCCGAGCCGACGCGAACGCTGGTCGCGCCGAAAGCGACCGCCAGTTCGTAGTCGCCGGACATGCCCATGGAGAGTTTTTCGGCACCGGCCTGCCGCGCCAGCTTGTCCAGCAGCGCGAAATGCGGGCCGGGATTTTCGTCGAAAGGCGGGATGCACATCAGGCCCTCGATGGCGAGGCCATGGACATCGCGGCAGCGTTTGACGAATGCGACCGCCTCGCGCGGCTCGATGCCGGCTTTTTGCGGCTCCGAGCCGGTGTTGACCTGCACGAACAGTCTTGGCGCCTTGCCTTGCCGGGCGATTTCCCTGGCAAGTTCGGCGGCGATCTTCTCGCGGTCGACCGTCTCGATCACGTCGAACAGCGCCACGGCCTCTTTTGCCTTGTTGGATTGCAGCGGGCCGATCAGATGCAGTTCGATATCAGGCCATTCGGCCTTCAGCGCCGGCCATTTGCCTTGCGCTTCCTGCACGCGGTTCTCGCCGAATACGCGCTGCCCGGCTTCGATGATCGGGCGGACATCGGCCGCGTCGAAGGTTTTCGACACGGCGACCAGCGTCACGCTGCCGGCCGCTCGCTTTGCCTCGCGCTCGGCCGCGGCGATTTTTGCCTTCACTTCCGCCAGCCGGGAAACTGCGTCGCTCATGCCTCACCTGCCGGCTGATTGGTGTCACGTTCAACGTGACTTTCACGCTTGAAGTTGACGCCCCCGGCAAACCGTGGTGAAGGTCCGCCGAACCCATTTCGCCCGTCTTATCCAGTGAATTTCCGATAATGGCAACCGAACGATACAATCCGCGCGCATCCGAGCCGAAATGGCAGAAGGCCTGGGACGCGGCAAAACTCTTCGAGACGAAGAACGACGACCCGCGCGAGAAATATTACGTGTTGGAGATGTTCCCCTATCCGTCGGGGCGCATCCACATGGGCCATGTCCGCAACTACACGATGGGCGACGTGGTGGCGCGCTTCCAGCGCGCCCGCGGCAAGAACGTGCTGCACCCGATGGGCTGGGACGCATTCGGCCTGCCGGCGGAGAACGCCGCGCGCGACAACAAGGTGAACCCGCGCGACTGGACCTATGCCAACATCGAGACGATGAAGGGCCAGTTGAAGACGATGGGCCTGTCGCTGGACTGGGCGCGCGAGATCGCGACCTGCGACCCCAGCTACTACAAGCACCAGCAAAAGCTCTTCCTGGACTTCTGGAAGGCCGGCCTGGTCGAGCGGCGGTCGGCCAAGGTCAACTGGGATCCGGTCGACATGACCGTGCTGGCCAACGAGCAGGTGATCGACGGCAAGGGCTGGCGCTCCGGCGCCGCGGTCGAGCAGCGCGACCTGACGCAGTGGTTCTTCAAGATCACGTCCATGTCACAGGATTTGCTGGACAGCCTGGATACGCTGGATCGCTGGCCGGACAAGGTCAAGCTGATGCAGGCGAACTGGATCGGCCGCTCGGAGGGCCTGCTGATCCGCTGGCCGCTGGCCAAGGGCACCGCGCCGGCCGGCGAGAGCGAATTGGAGATCTATACGACCCGCCCGGACACCATCTTCGGCGCTTCGTTCATGGCCATCGCCGCCGACCATCCGCTGGCCAGGAAGGCCGCGCAGAGCAATCCGGAGCTGGCCGCCTTCATGGAGGAAGTGCGGCGCATGGGCACCTCGGTGGCAGCACTCGAGACTGCGGAGAAGCGGGGTTTCGATACCGGCATCCGCGTCATCCATCCGTTCGACGAAAGCTGGACGCTGCCCGTCTATGTGGCGAACTTCGTGCTGATGGACTACGGCACGGGGGCGATCTTCGGCTGCCCGTCCGACGACCAGCGCGACCTCGACTTCGCGAACAAATATGGCCTGCCCGTCGTTCCGGTCGTCATGCCCGAAGGCGCCGACGAAAAGGCGTTCAAGATCACCGACGTGGCCCATGGCGACGACGGCGTGATGATCAATTCGCGCTTCCTTGACGGCATGAAGCCGAAAGCAGCCTTCGAGGAGGTGGCGAACCGCCTGGCCGACGTGTCGATCGGCAACCGGGCCATGGCCGAGCGAAAGGTGCAGTTCCGGCTGCGCGACTGGCTGATCTCGCGCCAGCGCTATTGGGGCTGTCCGATCCCGGTGATCCATTGCGACGATTGCGGTTCGCTGCCCGTGCCTGACAGCGCGCTGCCGATCGTTCTGCCCGACGACGTGACCTTCGACCGGCCAGGCAATCCGCTCGACCACCATGCGACGTGGAAACACGTCACCTGTCCGAACTGCGGCAAGCCGGCGCGGCGCGACACCGACACGATGGACACGTTCGTCGATTCGTCCTGGTATTTCGCCCGTTTCACCGATCCGTGGAACGAGGATGCGCCGACGACCCTGCCAGTGGTCGACGGGAAGAAGGGCTGGCTGCCGGTCAACCAGTATATCGGCGGCATCGAGCACGCGATCCTGCATCTGCTCTACTCGCGCTTCTATGTCCGCGCCATGAAGGCGACGGGCCATGTCACGGATGTCGAGGAGCCGTTCGAGGGCCTGTTCACACAGGGCATGGTCGTGCACGAGACCTACCGCCTGCCGGAAGGCTGGATCACGCCGGCGGAAGTCAAGATCGAGGAAGTCGATGGCGTGCGCCGCGCCGTGCTGATCAAGGACGGCACGCCCGTCGAGATCGGCGCGATCGAGAAGATGTCGAAATCGCGGAAAAACGTGGTCGACCCGGACGACATCATCGCCAGCTACGGCGCTGATACTGCACGCTGGTTCATGCTGTCGGATTCGCCGCCGGAGCGCGACGTGATCTGGACGGAGGCCGGCGTCGAAGGCGCGCACCGCTTCGTGCAGCGTGTCTGGCGGCTGGTCTCGGAAGCCGCTCCGGCTGTTGCCGGAATGGCGCCCGCCGGCACCTCGGAGGGTGAGGCCGGCGCCTTGTCCAAGGTCGCGCACAAGACGCTGAAGGCGGTAGGCGAGGATATCGACCGGCTCGGCTTCAACAAGGCGGTGGCGCGCGTCTACGATCTGACCAACAAGATCAGCGCCTTCCTCGGCTCGACCCAGGATGAGGCGGACGGAACGGCCAAGCTGGCTTCCGCGGACGCCGCTGCGCTGCGCCAGGCGTTGGAATTCCTGCTGTCGATGATCGCGCCGATGATGCCGCACCTGGCGGAGGAGTGCTGGGCCGCGCTCGGTGGTGAGGGCCTGGTCGCCGAGCGGCCGTGGCCGGCCTTCGATCCGGCGCTGACGGTGGACAACGAGATCGTCTATCCCGTGCAGATCAACGGCAAGAAGCGCGGCGACTTGACGATCAGCCGCGACGCAGACCAAGCTGCGGTGGAGAAGGCAGCACTTGCACTCGAGGTCGTGCAGAAGGCGCTCGAGGGCAAAGTGCCGCGCAAGGTGATCGTGGTACCGCAAAGGATCGTCAATGTCGTTGCCTGATCGTCTGCTCGCCGTCGGCCCGTTCCGCAGCGCCGGCATCCTCGCGCTGTGCGCGGCACTGGTGTTGGCGTCGGCCTGCACAGTGCGTCCGCTCTATTCGGATGCCGGCATCCAGACCGGCGCCGTGCCCGGGGCGGCGGAAGGGCTGAAGCAGATATCGATCGACGCCGTCGATACGCGCTATGCGCAGGAACTGCGTAACCAGTTGATTTTCCTGTTCAACGGCGGGGCCGGCCAACCGGCGCAGGCGAAATACAAGATGACGCTCACTGCTGCCGTGCAGGTGGTCGACGAAGCGGTGATCGAGATCGACAACGACAACCGCCCGACGGCGGCGACCCTGCACATGACGGGAAGCTATGTGCTGATCGATCTCGCCACCGGCAATCCGGTCGCCAAGGGAACGCGGACGATCCCCGCCTCCTACGACCAGCCGACGCAGGAATTCGCCAATTTGCGCGCCCGCCGCGACGCCGAAAACCGCGCCGCGCGCGAACTGGCCGAACTGCTCCGGCTGGATGTGGCGCAGAAGCTGGTCAAGCTGCAGGCGGCGTGAGCCCTCCAAAGCCGCTCGCTCCCGACGATCTCGGAGCGCGTGAAGCGTGGAAGATACTGCTCTTTCAACAGCTTGGTTCGAGCGAGGACAGGGAGATCCCGTTTCGCGTTGTACGAGCCCGGCCTCGGGTGGGCAGCACGGCTTCTCGGAACGATGGCGCCGTGTTGTTCAGTCGGATGAGCTTGTCGCGATCCGTAGTATTTTGATCGCCCGGGACGGGTCTGTCTCGATCCAAACCAATCCGGACGACTCACGGTGATCGACCCTTCGCCAGAATGTTCTGAGCAAGAGATGGTTCACGGCGATACGGCCGAGCCGGAACCCGAAGGATTTGGGCCAAATGCACCCGGCCCGAAGGGTTTCCCGCTGGCGGGCGCCCGCTGCGTCGAGCCGCTCGGCCGTGGCGCCACCACGACCTTCGCGCCTCTCCTGGCGGATCGCCTCGCCATCGGAGAAACAGAGCTGACCAGGATTTGCCCGGAAATGCTCTAGTCCCGGCTCTCAAATATGCAGCGCCTGGCCGAGCGCCTTCAATGCCGCCTCCTGGAACGCCTCGCCCTGAGTCGGGTGCGAGTGGATGGTGCCGGCGATGTCCTCCAGCCGGGCGCCCATCTCGATCGCCAGACCGAAGGCGGCGGACAGTTCCGACACGCCCTGGCCGACCGCCTGGATGCCCAGCACCAGGTGATTGTCGGCGCGGGCGACCACCCGAACAAAACCGTCCTCGCCATGCTTGGTCATCGCCCGGCCGTTGGCGGCGAAGGGGAACAGGCCGATCTTGACCTCGCGACCGGCGGCCTTCGCTTCGTCGGGCGTCAGCCCGGCGCTGACGACTTCCGGATCGGTGAAGCAGATGGCGGGGATGCAGCGCTTGTCCCAGCTTCGTTTGTGGCCGGCGACGATCTCTGCCACCATCTCGCCCTGCGCCATGGCGCGGTGCGCCAGCATCGGCTCGCCGGTGACGTCGCCGATGGCGAAGACGCCGCGCATCGAGCTGCGGCACTGGTCGTCGATCCGGATGAACGCGCCGGTCCGGGCAAGGTCGAGTTCCTCCAGGCCCCAGCCTTCGACGGCCGGTGTGCGCCCGACGGCGACGAGGATCCGCTCGGCTATGATCTGCCTTGTCGCGCCGTCGGCGGTTTCGACGATCAGTCGATCGGTCTTCGGCTCCAACCCCTGCGCCTTGGCGCCGAGCAGAACCTCGATGCCGAGCGCAGCAAGGCGTTTTCCCGCCGGCTTTGTCAGTTCGGCATCGTAGAGTGGGAGAATGCGGTCCAGCGCCTCGACCACTGTCACCTTCGAGCCCAGTTTGGCGAAGGCGATGCCGAGCTCCAGCCCGATATAACCGGCGCCGACCACGGCAAGATTTTCGGGCACGGCCTTCAGCGACAGCGCCTCGGTGGAGGAAATTACCGGCCCGCCGAAGGGCAGCGACTGCAGCTCGACCGGCACAGAACCGGTGGCGATGACAATCGTGTCGGCGCGGATCACCTGCGTGCCGGTCTCGGTCTCGACTTCGACTGTCTTGCCGTCGCGGAACTTGGCGAAACCGTGGACGGATTTGACGTTCGCCTTCTTCAGCAGGCCGGCGACGCCGTTGGTCAGTCGACCGACGATGCGGTCTTTCCAGGCGACGGTTTTGGACAGATCTATCGCTGGCGCGCTGAGCGAGATGCCGACGGCGCTCCTGCCCTCGCCGGCCAGCTTTACCGCCTCGAACTCTTCCGCCGCATGGATCAGCGCCTTGGACGGGATGCAGCCGATGGTGAGGCAGGTGCCGCCCGGCTTCTTCGCCTCGACGATGACGGTGTCGATGCCGAGCTGCCCGGCGCGGATGGCGCAGACATAACCGCCAGGGCCGGCGCCGACGACCAGCAGCTTGCAGGAGATTTCTTTCATCGACTGTCTCCCGTAGGGCGCAGCGCCTTACCCTCCCCCTTGTGGGGAGGGTCGGCGAGGGCGATTTGCGAAGCAAAGCGAACGAGCCGGGGTGGGGGTGAACAAAGCGGCAGCATGCCACCGAACGCACCCCCACCCCGCCTCGCAATCCTCGCTTCGCTTGGATTGCTCGTCGACCCTCCCCACAAGGGGGAGGGTAGAGGGGCCGCGTTCACCTCACCCCTCCACGAAGATCATTGCCGGCGTCTCCAGCAGCGCCTTGATGCGCTGGATGAAGACAGCGGCGTCCCAGCCATCGACGACACGATGGTCGAAGGAGGAGGACAGGTTCATCATCTTGCGCGGAATGAACTGCGTGCCGTCCCAGACCGGCCGCACCATGATCTTGTTGACGCCAACGATTGCCACTTCCGGGTGATTGATCACCGGCGTCGTCGCCACGCCGCCCATGGCGCCGAGCGAGGTAATGGTGATGGTCGAGCCGGACAGTTCCTCGCGTGTCGCCGTGCCCGCCTTGGCGGCCTCGGCCAGCCGGTTGATCTCGGCGGCGCAATCGAACAGGTCGCGCGCCTCGGCGTGCCGCACCACCGGCACCATCAGTCCCGCCGGCGTCTGCGCTGCGATGCCGATATGGACGGCGCCGTGGCGGTGGATGACGCCGGCCTCGTCGTCGAACAGGGCGTTGACGCCCGGCTGTTCCTTTATCGCCTTCACCATCGCCCGCATCAGGAAGGGCAGGACGGTCAGCTTCGGCCGTCCCGGCTTCTTCTCGGCGTTGAGTTTTGCCCGCAGTTCCTCCAGCGCGGTGACGTCGATCTCCTCGACATAGGTGATGTGCGGGATGCGCGATTTCGCCAGCCGCATCTTTTCCGCGATTTTCCGTCTCAGCCCGACGATCTTGATCTCTTCGACCGTATCGTCGGGCGTGAGGCCGGCCGGCCGCACTGGCTGCGCGCCGCGCTGCAGGAAGCCGTCAAGGTCTTCGTGAGAGATGCGGCCGGCCGGGCCGGAACCGACGACTTGACGCAGGTCGACGCCGGCTTCCTTTGCGCGCAGGCGCACGGCGGGGGAAGCCAATGGCCTTTCGCCTGCTGGCCGGGGGGCGCCAGAGGGCAAGGGACGGGCAGAAGTGCTTGACGGGGTGCCGCTCCGTGTTTCGGCCTTTGCGGCTGCCGAAGTTTTCGACGATGCCGCCGAAGAAGGCGCCGATGCGGCCGACTTCGATTCAGCCTTGGTTTTCTCGGATGCAGCCGTCAATGCGCTGTCGTTAGCCGGCGTTTTGCCGGCTGCCGAATCGTTCGGCGGTACTGCGGTGGCTGGCCCTTCGCCCGCTTCAGCCTTGCCGCCGCCGGCCATTTTGATCCGCACGATCGGCGACCCCACCGCGATCGTTTCGCCGATCTCGCCGCCCAGCCACACGATCTCGCCCTCGACCGGAGAAGGAATCTCGACGGTCGCCTTGTCGGTCATCACGGCGGCGAGCAGCGAATCCTCGCGCACCAGGTCGCCGACCTTGACATGCCATTCGACCAGCTCGGCCTCGGCGACCCCCTCGCCCACGTCGGGAAGTTTTATCGTGTGCTCGGCCATGATCAGGCCTCCATCGTTTCGACGAAGGCGCGGCCGACGCGCGCCGGACCTGGGAAATAGTCCCACTCCTGCGCGTGCGGATAGGGCGTATCCCAGCCCGTCACCCGCATCACCGGCGCTTCGAGATGGTAGAAGCAGTGGCGCTGCACCAGCGCCGCGAGCTCAGCGCCGAAGCCGGAGGTCAGCGTCGCCTCGTGGACGACTGTGCAGCGGCCGGTCTTCTGCACCGAGGCCACGATAGCGTCGAGGTCTAGCGGCAGAAGCGTGCGCAGGTCGATGATCTCGGCGTCGATGCCGGTTTCCTCCGCCGCCGCCTCGGCGACATAGACCATGGTGCCGTAGGCGAGCACCGTGAGCTGCGATCCCGCCCGCCGGATCGCAGCCTTGCCAAGCGGCTCGGCATAGTGGCCGTCGGCCACCTCGCCGAGCGGATGTTTCGACCACGGCGTCACCGGCCGCTCGTGATGACCGTCGAAGGGGCCGTTGTAGAGCCGTTTCGGCTCGAGGAAGATAACCGGGTCGGGATCCTCGATCGCAGCGATGAGCAGGCCCTTGGCATCGGCCGGATTTGACGGCACGACGACCTTCAGGCCGGATACGTGGGTGAACAGCGCCTCCGGGCTCTGGCTGTGCGTCTGGCCGCCGAAAATGCCGCCGCCGGTCGGCATGCGGATGACGATCGGGCAGGTGAACTCGCCGTTGGAGCGATAGCGCAGCCGCGCCGCCTCCGAGACGATCTGGTCGTAGGCCGGGTAGACGTAGTCGGCGAACTGCACCTCCACGCAGGGGCGCAAGCCGTAGGCGGCCATGCCGATGGCAGCGCCGACGATGCCGAGCTCGTTGATCGGCGCGTCGAAGCAGCGCGACTTGCCGTATTTCTGCTGGAGGCCGGCGGTGCAACGGAAGACGCCGCCGAAATAGCCGACATCCTCGCCGAACACGACGACGGCGTCGTCGCGGCCCATCGACACGTCCATGGCGTCGCGGATCGCCTCGATCATGGTCTTGCGGGGCATTGCGTTACACCCCCGCCTGCTGGCGCTGGCGCCTCAGATGCGGCGGCATCTCGGCATAGACGCCCTCGAACATGTCGCGCACCGAAGGTTTGCCGCCTGCATGCAGCGTGCCGTGGCTTTCGGCTTCCTTCTGAGCGGCGATGACCGTGTCGAGGATCTCGGCTTCGGCCTGCTTGTGGCGCTCCTCCGACCAGGCGCCCTTGACGATCAGATGCGCCTTCAATCTCAGCACCGGATCGCCGAGCGGCCAGGCGGAAGACTCCTCCTTCGGCCGGTAGGCGGAGGGATCGTCGGAGGTCGAATGCGCGCCGACGCGGTAGGTGACGTATTCGACCAGCGTCGGCCCGAGATTTTTTCGCGCCCGATCCGCTGCCCATTTGGCCACGGCGTGGACGGCGAGGTAATCGTTGCCGTCGACGCGCAGAGCCGGGATCCCGAAGCCCAGACCACGCGCGGCAAATGTGCCGGAGCCTCCACGTGCGATACCCTGGAAGGTCGAGATCGCCCACTGGTTGTTGACGATGTTGAGCACCACCGGCGCCCGGTAGGTGGAGGCGAAGACCAGGGCCGCGTGAAAGTCACTCTCGGCGGTCGAGCCGTCGCCGACCCATCCTACCGCGATCTTCGTATCGTTGCGGATGGCCGAAGCCATCGCCCAGCCGACCGCCTGGATGAACTGCGTGGCCAGATTGCCGGAAATAGAGAAGAACCCAAAATCCTTTGCCGAGTACATGATCGGCAGTTGCCGGCCCTTCAGCGGGTCGCGCTCGTTGGAATAGATCTGGTTCATCATCTCGACCATCGGATAGCCGCCGGCGATCAAAAGGCCGGCCTGGCGGTAGGTCGGAAAGTTCATGTCGCCGGGCAGCAGCGCCTTGCGGAAGGCGCAGCTCACCGCCTCCTCGCCCATATGCTGCATGTAGAAGGAGGTCTTGCCCTGCCGCTGCGCCATCTGCATGCGCGCGTCGAAGGTGCGCAGCGTCATCATGTGGCGCAGGCCTTCCAGCAACTCGGCGTCGCTGAGCGTGCCGGCCCATGGGCCGACCGCCTCGCCGTCGCGGTTCAGCACGCGGATGATCGAATAGGCGAGGTCGCGTATATCCTTGGCGTCGACGTCGACCGGTGGACGTGGCACCGAACCGGCCTTCGGAATCGGCACGTTGGAAAAATCGGGCGTGCCGCCGGGCCGGACCTCCGGCTCTGGAACATGCAGGCTGAGCGGCGCGCTTTCCGCCATGACGCCATCCTCCCCGTCGTCCTGAAGACCTGTTACTCTAACCTGTCCGCAGTTCCCGCGAATTGCAACGCGTGGCGTTGAATTCGGATTGCGAACGATGGCCGGACCCCTATTTGACGGTAAGCTAATTGAAACGTGCCGAAAGTTCTTTTCGATGATGATGCCGTGTCGGCAATTTGTGGTCTGCGTGTCCGCGCGGCGGTTTAGCGATATTGCGCGCTGGCCGGAGAGCGCCGCTTGAGCACGGCCGGCACATCTTCCGTACGCCCCGCCGACCGCTCGGCCTCGCAGCGGGGTTTACTGCGCAAGCTCCGGCTGTGGACCGGGCAGGTTCTGTTCCTCTACGCGCTGATGCATTTTTTGAACCACGCCTTCGGCATCCGCTCGGTCGAGGCGATGGAGCAGGCGTCGAAGTTCCTGCTCGATCCCTGGCAGAGCTTTCCGGGGCAGGTGCTGCTCTACGGTTCGCTGCTGATCCATGCCGGCCTAGGCCTGCGCGCCTTCTACCGCCGCCGCCATCTGCGCATTCCCGTCACCGAGGCGGTGCAACTGTCGCTCGGCCTCGCCATCCCGCTGCTGCTGATCGCTCATGGCGCCGGGGTGCGCTACGCGGAGAGCGTGCAGGATCTCGATGTGGACTACGCCCGCGTCATCCATACCTACTGGGTCGCCGACACGGTGTTCGGCTTGCCGCGCCAGTTGCTGCTGCTGATCGTGGTGTGGATCCACGGCTGCATCGGCATCCGCGCCTGGCTGCGGACAAAGCAATGGTACGCGCGCGCCGTGCCGGCGCTGACGGCGGCGGCAACCCTCATTCCGGTGCTGGCGATCCTCGGCTTCATCAATGCCGGGCTGGACATGCGCGAGCTCGCCGCCGCCAATCCGGCGCTGCTGCCGCCAAATGTCATCGACGTGCCAGGCACGGCGCAGGCGCAGAAGGCGGCCGCGGTCGGCCGATTCGTCGATGGGCTGACGCTCGCCTACGCCTTGCTGCTTGCCGGCGTGGTCGGCCTGCGGGCGGCGCGCGACTGGCACGCGACACGCTTCCGGTCGGTGCGCATCACCTATCCGGGCGGGCGTGTGGTCACGGTGCCGGCGGGCTACAGCGTGCTGGAGGCGAGCCGCTGGGGCGGCATCCCGCATGCTTCGGTCTGCGGCGGCAGGGGACGCTGCTCCACCTGCCGCGTCGACGTGATGGCCGGCGGCGAGACCTTGCCCCCTGCTGGGCCGGACGAACAGCGGCTCTTATCGCGCATCGGTGCGCCGCCCTCGGTGCGGCTCGCCTGCCAGATCCGGCCGGAGAACGACCTTGCCGTCGTGCCGCTGGTGCATTCGGCGACTGCCGCCCAGCGGCGCGGAAGCCCGCCCGGCCTGCCCGCCGGCGGCAGACGCGAAGCGGAAGTGGCCGCGCTGTTCGTCGACCTGCGCCAGTCGACGCGGCTCGCCGACGACCGCCTGCCCTACGATACGCTGTT
This sequence comes from Mesorhizobium sp. LHD-90, assembly GCF_030929505.1. Classification (GTDB taxonomy): domain Bacteria; phylum Pseudomonadota; class Alphaproteobacteria; order Rhizobiales; family Rhizobiaceae; genus Kumtagia. The sequence continues at coordinate 11,536 of NZ_JAVFVV010000021.1, forward strand.
CATCGTCGAGCGCTACATCAAGGCGGTTTCGGCCGCGGTGCGGCTGTGCGGCGGGCACGTCACCAACATCGCCGGCGACGGGGTGATGAGCGTCTTCGGCGTCGAGGGGCCGGCGCGTGACGCGGCCCGCGACGCCTTCCGCGCGGCGCTGGGCATCTGGGACGGCATCGAGGCGCTGAACGGCGAACTGCACAGGGAACTCTCCGAGCCGCTGAAGGTCGGCATCGGCCTGCATGTCGGTGTCGCGGTGGTGGGCGTGCATTGGACCGGCGCGATGGAGGACATGCCCTTCCTCGGCGACACCGGCAACGTCGCGGCACGCCTGGAGGCGCAGACGAAACGCCTCGACGCGACGCTGGTGGCCTCGAAGGAGGCTGTGCTGCTGGTGGCCGACGGGCCCGCCCTGCCCGACTTCTCCGCCGTCATGCTGCCCGGCAAGCAGGAGCCGGTGGAGGCGGCGGCCTTCCGGGAAAGCGATGAGCTGCGCGCGCTGGTGAACGTCGCGACGCCGGCATGAGGCCGACGACAGCCACTGTCGATCAGCGGCGCCGGGCCGGCGATTTCGGCCGCCGCCGGTTCCTGGTCGTCGATCAGCTCAGACGCGTTCCTGGCTACCCGCGCCGGCTGCCTGCGAAATCGCGCGGACTGTTCGCAGACCTTGATCAGGTTCCACAGGTGCCGAGTTGACGAAGCTGGCCTGAGACCTGCTCCAGTTCACGCTGGCGGCGACGAACATGTCCATCCATGCTGGACCCCAATCACGATTGACGGGTTTGAGCGTTCGACCGATATGTTCGGCCATGGAAAGCCTCGAGATCCTTCATAAATTTGGCGTGGCTGTTGCCATCGGCGCAGTCGTCGGCATCGAGCGCCATTGGCGCGAACGCGACGAACCCGATGGACATCGGGCCGCCGGACTTAGGACATTTACCTTGGTGGGCATGCTGGGAGGCACGGCGGGGCTGATCGCGCGAAGCTTGGCGAATGCGGGCTCGGCCTCAGGAATTGTCATCGTCGGATTCTTCGTTGCATTCTCGGCGGTGTTCGCAGTTTTCCAACTCCGCGATGCAATCGCCGACAAGACCTACAGCGCCACGTCGGTAATCGCGGCGATGGTGACCTTCGCGCTCGGCGTTATCGCCGTCAACGGAGATACCAGCCTCGCTTCGGCTGGGGGCGTGGCGCTGGTGGCCATTCTCGCCAGCCGCGAATTCCTGCACGCCTTCATGCGGCGGCTGACCTGGATCGAATTGCGCTCGGCGATCATCCTGCTTGGAATGACATTCCTTGTTCTGCCGCTGGTTCCATCGGAGCCGGTCGGCCCCTTTGGCGGCATATCGCTCTCAGAGACCTGGCTGCTCGCGATCATCCTCGCAGGAATCTCGTTCTGCGGCTACATCGCCGTAAGGCTGCTGGGCAGCCGCCGGGGCGAACTGGTTGCCGGGGCGATCGGCGGGCTTATCTCATCGACGGCGGCCACCGTCACAAATGCGCGCCGATCGACCAGCGGCGAGAATGCGCCAACCCTTGCAGCGGGGGCGCTCGGAGCCTGTGCCGTCTCCTATGCCCGGACGGCGCTGCTTGTGGCGATGCTGGCGCCGCCACTCGTGCGGGATCTTATCCCGCCCCTTTTGGCTGCGGCAGCAGCCATGACCGCGTGCGCGGTAGCTCTCGCGAGGATGGAATCGTCCGACCACCCCGAACAACCAGCCGAGAACCCATTCGATCTCGATACCGTGATAAAGATGGCCCTGATGCTGGTCGTCATCGCCTTCATGGCGCGAGCGGCGGCCTCATGGTTCGGAGACGCAGGTGTTGTGATCGTGGCGGCGCTGTCGGGTCTGGCGGATGTCGACGCCGCCACTGTGACGATAGCCGGAATGGAGGAGACGTTGCCGGCCTCCCTCGCCGCGCTGGCCATCGGCGCCGCGGTCATTTCCAACACTGTCGCGAAAGCCACCTATGCGACCGTCTTCGGGACTCGGGCATTCTACCGGCGGTTCATCCTGGCGTCTCTGGCGGCCCTTGCGGCAGGCTCCACCGTCTACTGGCTGGTTGCCAAGGCCTGACCGCTACTTTCCACCCCGTTCGCCTTGGCCCATGCTGGGCGTCCGATCGCCGCCGCCCGGCACAAACGAAAAAGCCGGGTCGAACGCCCGGCTTTGTCTTTTTTGGGTCGAGTCGCAGGCAATCAGGCCGGTAGGATTGCTCCCTCCAGCGTGGTGAGCTGGTTCAAGAATTCCTCCGCCTTGGTGCGGGAGGCGTGGTCCTTGGCGTCGGCGAGGTCCTCGCGCGCCTCCTGGATGCGACGGGCGATTTCGGCCTTGTCGAGGTCCTTCACGGAAACCGCCGATTCGGCGAGCAGCGTGCAGCCGGTAGGCAAAATGTCGGCGAAGCCGCCGAACACGACGTAGCGTTCCTTCTCACCCGACACCGGATTGACCGTCACCACGCCCGGCTTGATGGTCGACATCACCGGCGCATGGTTGGCCATCACCGTCATCTCGCCTTCCGTTCCCGGAATAACGACGGATTCGACCTTTTCCGAAACCAGAAGGCGTTCGGGGGAGACGAGTTCGAACTGGAAAGGTTCAGCCATTCAAATTTAGCGAATAGCGAATAGCGAATAGCGAATAGAATTCGCCGTCAGCATTCGCAAAAATCCCTATTCGCTACTCCCTATTCGCTATTCGCTTCTATCAAGCCGCTTCCGCTGCCAGCTTCTGCGCCTTCTCGACCGCCTCCTCGATGGAGCCGACCATGTAGAAGGCGGCTTCCGGCAGGTGGTCGTATTCGCCGTTCACCAGGCCCTTGAAGCCCTTGATGGTGTCGGCGAGGTCGACCAGCTTGCCCGGCGCGCCGGTGAACACTTCCGCCACGAAGAAGGGCTGCGACAGGAAGCGCTCGATCTTGCGGGCGCGGGCCACCGTCAGCTTGTCCTCTTCCGACAGCTCGTCCATGCCCAGGATGGCGATGATGTCCTGCAGCGACTTGTAGCGCTGCAAGGTCTGCTGCACCTGGCGGGCCACCTGGTAGTGCTCCTCGCCGACGACCATCGGGTCGAGCATGCGCGAGGTCGAATCGAGCGGGTCGACCGCCGGGTAGATGCCCTTCTCGGCGATGGCGCGGTTGAGCACGGTCGTCGCGTCGAGGTGGGCGAACGAGGTCGCCGGCGCCGGGTCGGTCAGGTCGTCGGCGGGCACGTAGATGGCCTGCACCGAGGTGATCGAGCCGGTGGTGGTGGTGGTGATGCGCTCCTGCAGGGCGCCCATGTCGGTGGCGAGCGTCGGCTGATAGCCCACCGCCGAGGGGATGCGGCCGAGCAGCGCCGACACTTCCGAACCCGCCTGGGTGAAGCGGAAGATGTTGTCGACGAAGAACAGCACGTCCTGGCCCTGGTCGCGGAAGTATTCGGCAACCGTCAGTCCGGTCAGGCCGACGCGGGCGCGGGCGCCCGGCGGCTCGTTCATCTGGCCGTAGACGAGTGCTGCCTTCGAGCCCTCGCCGCCACCCTTCTTGTTGACGCCGGATTCGATGAACTCGTGATAGAGGTCGTTGCCCTCGCGGGTGCGCTCGCCGACGCCGGCGAACACCGAGAAGCCGCCGTGAGCTTTCGCGACGTTGTTGATCAGTTCCTGGATCAGCACGGTCTTGCCGACGCCGGCGCCGCCAAACAGGCCGATCTTGCCGCCCTTGGCGTAGGGTGCCAGCAGGTCGAGAACCTTGATGCCCGTCACCAGGATCTGGGCTTCCGTCGACTGGTCGACATAGGCCGGAGCGGGCTGGTGGATGGCGCGAAGCTCGGTCGCCTTGACCGGGCCGGCCTCGTCCACGGGCTCGCCGATGACGTTGATGATGCGGCCGAGCATTTCGGGGCCGACCGGCACCGAGATCGGGCCGCCGGTGTCGCCGACCGGCTGGCCGCGCACCAGGCCTTCGGTGGAGTCCATGGCAATGCAGCGCACGGTGTTCTCGCCAAGATGCTGGGCGACTTCGAGCACAAGCCGGTTGCCGACGTTTTCGGTCTCCAGCGCGTTCAGGATTGCCGGCAGGTGATCCTCGAACTGCACGTCGACGACGGCGCCGATGACCTGGCGCACCTTGCCCTTCGGCCCGGTCTCGCGCATGGCCGGCCTGTTGGCGGTGGTCTCCACCACCTTGGCCGCCTTGGCGGGTGCCGCTGCTTTCTTGGCCGGAGCCTTAGCGGCCGCGGCCGGTGCCTTGGGGGTCGCTGCTTTCGCCATCTTTGTTACCCTTTTCGTTCGAATGGTTTCGCCTCATCCGCCAGCCGGCGGCGCGGGCTAGAGCGCCTCGGCGCCCGAAATAATCTCGATGAGTTCCTTGGTGATCTGCGCCTGGCGCTGGCGGTTGTAGGTGATCGACAGCTTGTTGATCATGTCGCCGGCGTTGCGCGTCGCGTTGTCCATGGCGCTCATCTTGGCGCCCATCTCGCCGGCTGCGTTCTCGAGCAGCGCGCGAAAAATCTGCACCGCGATGTTGCGCGGGATCAGGTCGGAGAGGATTTCGCCCGGCTCCGGCTCGTATTCGTAGACGGCATTGCCGATCTCGCCACCGTTGCCGCCATTCTCCGGCGCTGCGGCGGGGATGAGCTGCTGCGCGGTCGGGATCTGCGAAATCACCGATTTGAACTGCGAATAGAACAGCGTGGCGACGCCGAACTGGCCGTCCTCGAAGAGGTGGATCACCTTCCTGGCGATGGCGTCTGCGTTGACGAAGCCGAGCGTCTTCACCTCGCGCAGGTCAACGCGCTCGATGATCAGGTTGCCGTAGTCGCGGCGAAGGATATCAAAACCCTTCTTGCCGACGCAGATGATCTTCACCTGCTTGCCGGCGGCGATGAGCTTGCGGATGTGCTCGCGCGCGAAACGTGCGATCTGGCTGTTGAAGCCACCGCACAGGCCGCGCTCGGCCGTGCAGACGACGAGCAGATGCACGTCGTCCTTACCGGTGCCAGTCATCAGCGCCGGGGCGTCGCCGCCACCGCCGACCGCCTGGGTGATGTTGGCGAGCACGGAGGCCATGCGCTGCGAATAGGGGCGCGCGGCCTCGGCCGCCTCCTGGGCGCGGCGCAGCTTCGCCGCGGCGACCATCTGCATCGCCTTGGTGATCTTCTGCGTCGCCTTGACCGAGGCGATACGGTTTCGGAGGTCCTTTAGCGAAGGCATTCAGCCAGTCCCGTCGGTCTCAGGCGAAGGTCTTGGCGAACTTGTCGATCTCGCCCTTGAGTTTTGCGCGCAGATCGTCCGACAGCGCCTTCTCGTTGCGGATCGCCTCCAGCACGGCCTTGCCGTCGGAGCGCATATGCGCCAGCAGGCCGTCCTCGAACGTGCGCACCTGGTTGACGGCGAGCTTGTCGAGATAGCCGTTGACGCCGGCGAAGATCACCGCGACCTGCTCTTCCGTCTTCAACGGCGAGAACTGCGGCTGCTTCAGAAGCTCGGTCAGGCGGGCGCCGCGGTTCAGCAGGCGCTGCGTGGCGGCGTCGAGGTCCGAGCCGAACTGCGCGAAGGCGGCCATCTCGCGGTACTGCGCGAGCTCGCCCTTGATCGAGCCGGCGACCTGCTTCATCGCCTTGACCTGGGCGGCCGAGCCGACGCGCGACACCGACAGGCCGACGTTCACCGCCGGGCGGATGCCCTGGAAGAACAGGTTGGTCTCGAGGAAGATCTGGCCGTCGGTGATCGAGATCACGTTGGTCGGGATGTAGGCCGACACGTCGTTGGCCTGCGTCTCGATGACCGGAAGCGCGGTCAGCGAGCCGTTGCCTTCCTCGTCGTTGAGCTTCGCGGCGCGCTCGAGCAGGCGCGAGTGCAGGTAGAAAACGTCGCCGGGATAGGCTTCGCGGCCCGGCGGGCGGCGCAGCAGGAGCGACATCTGCCGGTAGGCGACGGCCTGCTTGGAGAGGTCGTCATAGCCGATCAGCGCGTGCTGGCCGTTGTCGCGGAAATATTCGCCCATGGTGCACGCCGTAAACGGCGCCAGGAACTGCATCGGCGCCGGGTCCGACGCGGTGGCGGCGACGATGATCGAATATTCAAGGGCACCGCGCTCTTCCAGCACCTTCACGAACTGCGCGACGGTCGAGCGCTTCTGGCCGATGGCGACGTAGACGCAGTAGAGCTTCTCGCTCTCGGGGCCGCTCTGGTGGACCGCCTTCTGGTTCAGGATGGTGTCGAGGATGATGGCGGTCTTGCCGGTCTGGCGGTCGCCGATGACCAGTTCGCGCTGGCCGCGACCGACCGGGATCAGCGCGTCGATGGCCTTGAGGCCGGTCGACATCGGCTCATGCACCGACTTGCGCGGAATGATGCCGGGCGCCTTGACGTCGACGCGCTTGCGCTCGGTGTACTTGATCGGACCCTTGCCGTCGATCGGGTTGCCAAGCGCGTCGACGACGCGGCCGAGCAGGCCGGGGCCGACAGGCGCGTCGACGATGGCGCCGGTGCGCTTGACGGTGTCGCCTTCCTTGATGTCGCGGTCGGCGCCGAAGATGACGACGCCGACATTGTCGGCTTCGAGGTTGAGCGCCATGCCGCGGATGCCGCCGGGGAACTCCACCATCTCGCCGGCCTGGACATTGTCGAGGCCGTAGACGCGGGCGATGCCGTCGCCGACCGACAGAACCTGACCGACCTCCGAAACTTCGGCTTCCTGGCCGAAATTCTTGATCTGGTCCTTAAGGATTGCGGAGATTTCCGCGGCGCGGATGTCCATCAGCCGACCTCTTTCAGTGCAAGCTTGAGCGAATTGAGTTTTGTTCTGAGCGACGTGTCGATCTGGCGCGAGCCAAGCTTGACGACGAGGCCGCCGAGCAGCGAGGGATCGACGGTAACCGCGATCGAGACGTCCTTGCCGGCGACGCTTTTCAGCGCGGCCTTGAGTTCGGTCTCCTGCGCGGTCGTCAGCGCGTGCGCCGAGGTGACCTCGGCGGCGACTTCGCCGCGCGCCTCGGCGGCAATGCGGCGGAACGCCTTGATCATCGCCGGCACGGCGAAAAGGCGGCGGTTCTTGGCGACGACCTTCAGGAAATTACCGACCAGACCGGTGATGCCGGCCTTGTCGACGATCGCCGAGATCGCCTTGAATTGTTCGTCGGCCGAGAAGACCGGGCTTTTGATCATGCGGGTCAGATCTTCGCTGCTTGACAGCAGGTTTTCGAAGCGGCCGAGATCGGCCTCGACCTGCGGCACGACCCTGGCCTCGGCGGCGAGGTCATGCAGGGAAGCTGCGTATCGTTCGGCGACCCCGGAGACTGGCGAGCTGGACTTTGCCACGGATAGTCTTTTCTCTTGGTCTGAAAGGCCGCGAGATTATCGGCGCGAGTGCGTGACTCTGGCTAAATCTTTGGCCTTGCTGCATTTTTGCCACCGGCAGACCACGCGCTTGGCGCTCCCCCGTCCGATAGCCGCCCGCCGTCTAGCATACGCATACGAACACCGCAACACGTTGCCGGACAAGCTTTTGAACAGATTGTCGCAGCCGGGCGGGGGCGGCCCCACGCCGCGCGGGATTCAAGGAATGAGGCCGAAGGCGAAGGCGAGCGGAAGGGCGGCGAGCACCACTTCGACGGCGAGCGAAATCCAGTTGTAGAAGGTGTTGCCGTTGTCCGACAGCATGGAGACGAGGCGGCCGAAGGCGGTGAGCAGCCAGGAGACGCCGAGCGCCATGTACAGGAACGGCTGGGCGCCGAGGAGCAGGCAGCACAGCCCGACGCCGAGATAGAAGCCGGCCATGGTGGCGCGCGCCTCCGACACCGCTTCCGGGTGCGCTTCCGTGGTTTGCAGGCGCAGGATGCGCAGCGAGATGCGCGGGGCGAAGAACAGCAGCAAGCCGAACAGCACGGTGACGGCCGCGCTCGACCAGGCCAGCCACTCGCCGTTGCTCATCGGCCACGGAAATGCCAGTTCCATATCGCCCTCTCCGCTTCGCGTTTGCGCATTGAAGGTTGCACGCGGCGGAAGTCAAGCGCGCGAGCGAACAGCGAGACCGGTTGAAGCGATCTGATGTCTGAGGCCGTCGTCCGTGTAGCGATCGCGGTGGACGTAGCGGGATCGAACAGGCAAGTTGCGATGTTCGCGAGTGACCGGCGTTTGCAGGTCAAGGTCGGGGGCGATGTTGGCAAAAGCAAGGTTGTCTGCGAGATCGGCTGCCAGATTCCGTTCGACGACCGATCTTTGGATCGATCACGCCGAGATCGTTGCAGACGATCTCGATTGGCTCCGGCCAATTGAAAAACTGACGCTGTGGAACGTCATCGTTCCGCAGGACGTGTTGAGGCAAATGCCGGCGCTTTGGTCATTGGACTGGCGCGGGGGAACCAAGGAATCGGTCGACGAAATTCGGGAATGCCGAAACCTTCGGTATCTGTCACTGAATCAGATTAACAACCTCCACGACATTGGAGCTGTGGTTGGGTTGGAGGCCTTGGAGTATCTCAGCCTGTACGGTCTGCGAAACATCTTGGCTCTTCCATCATTTGCGGGTTTGAAGGCTCTCGTTCGGCTTGAATTGGGACAGTTGAAAGGTATCCAGACCATCGCGCCGGCATTGGATGCGCTCCGGATCGAGGAGTTGCTTCTAAGTAAAATGGTGACGGTGACGCCTGATGACGTCGCCAGTATCAACAGACATCCTCATCTGAAAACGTTCAGTTGGTTCCTCGAAGACGTGCCCGTTCGGGTCTTCGAGCCCGTGTTGTCACAAATCAGCTTGCCAGCGGCAAGAACGATGCACGCCCATGAATGGTTTGCGGAACGAGAGGCCGGACGCCGTTAAGATAGCGCGAAATCCACGGCCGCGCGTCGTGTCGAAGACCGGCATGTGGAAATCGGCTTGGCCGATCAGCATGATGATCTCGGTGCAGCCCATGATCACGCCGTCGATGCCGTCGACCTGCCGCATCCGTTCGATCTCGGCCAGATAGGCGGCTTTGCACGGCGTTGGATTGTCGACGGTCATCCTGAGCACGAACCCTATTTGTCGCCCTCGCGAGCCAGAACAGCCCGATTATTGCCCCGCTGCGGTTTTCAACGCAGTCCTGACACGCCTGGCAGGATCCATTCTATCCGCCAGGACGCGCAGGACGATCAGTTCGTCCTGCCCCGTCGATGATACGCGGTAGTAGATGACGTGACTGGCTCCACCCTGACGCTGGACCGCGAACTGGAGATGAAAAGACCGAACGCCCTGTCCGAGTTCATCGCGCGCCTTCGATGCCGGGCGGTGCGGCTCTTCGGCGATCGACTGAACACCAGCCCGGATGACCGCGAGATACCGCTCGGACTGCTTCGGCCCGAAAAGCCGGATCGAGTTCGACAATGCCTGCAAAATGTCCTTGTCCGCCGGCTTGGTGTAGCGAACCCTCACAGACCGTTCTCGCGCAACGCCGCCTGAAAGATGTCATCCAATGTCCGCTCGGAAAACTCGCCGCGCTCGGCGGCGTCCAGACCTATCCGCACTTCCTCGCGCAGGAGGCGCAGCTCCTCGGCCTCCATTTCCCGCTCGTGCTTCAGCAGACGCAGGGCATCCCGCACGACTTCGCTGGCCGAAACATAGTCTCCCCCCGTCACTTCGGACTCGACGAATTTCGTCATTTCCTCGGTAAGGCTGACATTCATGGTCGGCATCGAAGAACTCCTCGGGAAGAGCTGGAAATTTATGGCCGAACGGCTCAATTGTCAAAATTTGCCAATCACAAAAAACTCTGCGGATCGATGTCCACCTGCACCCTGACCGAGCCGCGCGGCTTCGGCCCGGCCGCCAGCAGCGCGCGCAAAAAAGCCTGCATGTCGGACTTTCGCTCGCCGTGGGCCAGCAGGCGAAAACGGTGGCGGCCGGCAATCAGCGCCAGCGGCGCCTCGGCGGGGCCAAGCAGGCTGATGTCTTTTGCCGGCGGCGCGGCGCGGCGCAACTGCCGCGCATGGGACTCGGCTTCGGCCTTGGTTTCGGCGCTGACGACGATGCCCGCCAGCCGGCCGAAGGGCGGCAGGGCGGAACGCTCGCGCTCGGCGATCTCGCGCTCGTAGAAGGCTTCGGCGTCGCCCGACACCAGCGCCCGCATCACCGGATGGTCGGGCTGGAACGTCTGCAGCAGGCCGGCGCTTTTCTTGCCGGTGCGCCCCGCGCGGCCGGTCACCTGGCTGAGAAGCTGAAACGTGCGCTCGGCGGCGCGCGGATCGCCGTTCGCCAGGCCGAGATCGGCGTCGACCACGCCGACCAGCGTCATGTTGGGGAAATTGTGGCCCTTGGCGACGAGCTGGGTGCCGACGACGATGTCGGCCTCGCCCTTGGCGATGGCGTCGAGCTCCAGCCGGAGCCGCTTCACCCCGCCAAGAATGTCGGAAGACAGCACGATGGTGCGCGCATCGGGAAAATGTCCGACCACTTCCTCGGCGATGCGCTCGACGCCGGGGCCGCAGGCGGCGAGATGGTCGAAGGTGCCGCATTCCGGGCAGGCTTCGGGGCGGTGCTCGTGATGGCCGCAATGGTGGCAGACAAGCTGGCCGCGGAACCGGTGCTCGACCAGCCAAGCCGAGCAGGACGGGCACTGGAAGCGGTGGCCGCAGACGCGGCAGAGCGTCAGCGGCGCATAGCCGCGGCGGTTGAGAAACAGCAGCGCCTGTTCGCCACGCCCGATTGTGGCGCGCACCTGGTCGACCAGCACCGGAGACAGAAACCCGCCACGTGGCGGCGGCGCGCGGCGCAGGTCGACGGCGCGGATGTCGGGCAGCGCCGCGTCGGCGAAACGCGACGACAGCGCGATGCGGTGATAGCGGCCCTGCTCGGCATTGACCCGGCTTTCGACCGAGGGCGTGGCGGAAGCCAGCACCGTCGGAAATCCGCCGATATGGGCGCGCACGACGGCCATGTCGCGGGCGCTGTAATAAACGCGGTCCTCCTGCTTGTAGGCGGGGTCGTGTTCCTCGTCGACGACGATCAGGCCGAGATTCGGAAAGGGCAGGTAAAGGGCGGAGCGCGCGCCGGCGACGACGCGCACCTGGCCCTCCGCCACCTGCCGCCACACTTTTTCGCGCATCCTTGGCGGCACGTCGGAGTGCCATTCCGCCGGTTTGGCGCCGAACCGGTCCTGGAAGCGTTCGAGGAAAGCCTGGGTCAGCGCGATCTCGGGCAGCAGGATCAGCACCTGCTTTCCGCGCTCGACCGCCGCGGCCACCGCCTCGAAATAGACTTCCGTCTTGCCGGAGCCGGTAACGCCGTCGATCAGCGTCACGCCGAATTTTCCCGCCTCCACCGCGCGGCGCAATTCCACCGCCGCGTCCTGTTGCTCCGCGCTCAACTCGTTCGAGCCGTAGGAGGGGTCGGGCGCGGCCACCACCGGGCGCGGCGGGATCATCTCGGTTGCCAGCACGCCCTGCGCCTTCAGCCCGTCGACCACTCCCGACGATACGCCCGCGGCATGCGCCAGGCCGGAGCGCGTCCAGGCGAGCCCGTCATCGGCGAGCGCCAGCACTCGGGCGCGCGCCTCGGTCATCCGGTCCGGCTCGCTCCCGGTCTTGCGCAGACCCTCGATCCAGGGTTCGGGGTCAAAAGCTTCCGGCGCGCGAAGAATCATGCGGGCGACCATGCCAGGCGCGGCCAGCGTGTAGCTCGACACCCAGTCGACGAAGCGCCGCATGCCCTCCGGTACGGGCGGGCAGTCGAAGACATGGTCGATCGGCCGAAGTTTCTTGGCGTCGACCGCGCCGCCCTCGCCGTCCCAGACGATGCCGGCGACGTGGCGCGGCCCGAGCGGCACGCGCACGATCGAGCCGGGTTCGACCGTCATGCCTTCCGGGACAGCGTAGGTATAAGGCGCTTCCGCCGGCATCGGCACCAGGACCGGCACCGCCGCGCGCCGCGAATCTTGTCTCATGATCGCCGACCTTGCCCCAGGACGGGCCCCGAGGGGAAGTATGTGCTGGGCTATCGCACGGGCCAGAACACCAGCAGCAGCGGCACGGCGGCAAGAATGACGATCAGCGACAGCGGCAGGCCGAGACGCGGATAGTCGGCGAATTTGTAGCCGCCCGGTCCCATCACCAGCGTATTGCACTGGTGGCCGATCGGGGTGAGGAAATCGCAGCCCGCGCCGATCGCCACCGCCATCAAGAAGGCCTCCGGTCGGTAGCCCAGCCCCGAGGCGAAGCCGGCGGCGATCGGCGCCATCACCAGCACGGTGGCTGCATTGTTGAGGAACGGCGTCACCGCCATGGCGGTGACCAGGATCAGCGCCAGCGCGCCGTAGGCCGGCAGGCCGGCGGCAATGTCGGCCAGCACCGCCGCCAGCACGTCGGTCGCGCCGGTGGCGCGCAGGGAATCGCTGACAGGAATCAGGGTGGCCAACATCACCAGGATCGGCCCATCGACAGCCGAATAGACCTCGCGCAGCGGGATCACCCTGAACAGTATCATCGCCACCGCCGCGGCGAAGAACGCGACCTGCACCGGCACGAAGCCTAACGCGGTGGTGCCCATGGCCGCGGCGAGGATCGCCACCGGCACGATGCCCCGCCGCACGCTACCGATCAGCAGCGAGCGCTCGGCCAGCGGCAGCAGATGGAATTCTCGCAAAAATTCCGGCATCGACGCGTGGTCACCCTGCAGCAGGACGACGTCGCCGAGCCGGAACACGATGGTGCCGGGATCGCGGTCCAGCCGCGCGCCCTTGCGGCTGACGGCCAGCAGGTTGACGTTGAACCGGTGGTAGAGCAGCAGCCCCTGCGCCGACCAGCCGATCAGGCTGGAGTTTTCGCCGATCACCGCCTCGATCGCCATGATCTCCGAGGAACTGCCCTCGGGCGTCAGCTTGCGATCGCCGGTGATGCTGAGTCTGGCCTGCGCCACCAGCCGGTCGAGATCCTGCGGGTCGCCCTCGATGATCAACCGATCGCCGTCGCGAAGTGCCGCATCGGGAAAGGGCGTTATCCGCACCGCACCATCGCGGATGATCGAGGTGATCACCGCTTCGCCCGCCGCCATCTTCAACAGATCCGCCACGGTCTTTCCGGCAACGGCGGACTCGGCCGTCACCTTTGCCTCGGCGACATAGTTCCTGATGTCCAGCGCATGGTGTACCGACACGTCCTGGCGGGTGCGTACCGGCACGATCCAGTAGAACAGAACCAGGAAGACGATGCCGACCGCCGTCAGCGACAGGCCGACGGGCGTGAAGTCGAACATGGTGAAGCTGGTGCCGGTGATTTCCTCGCGCAGCCGCGACACCACGATGTTGGGCGAGGTGCCGATCTGGGTCATCAGTCCGCCGAGCAGCGCGGCGAAGGCCATCGGCATCAGGAACACCGAAGGCGATGTGTTGGAGCGCCGCGCGAATTGGAAGGCGATCGGGATCATGATCGCTAGCGCGCCGATGTTTTTCACGAAGGCCGACAGCAGGGCGACGACGATCACCAGCAAGGCCAGTTGCGCGCGAACCGAGGAGAGGTTCGGTGCATAGCGCTGCACGGCGAGTTCCATGATGCCGCTGCGCGCCACACCGGCGCTGACCAGCAGCGCGCTGCCGACGATGATGACGATATCGTCGCTGAAGCCGCTGAACGCCTTTTCCAGCGGCACGACGCCGACGGCGAGCGCCAGCAGCAGCGACAACGCCGCCACGAGATCGTAGCGGAAACGGCCCCAGACGAAGACCGCCATCATCGCGACGATGACGGCGACCGACAGAAATTGCGGCCAGGTCAGCATCGGTTCCCCTCATGCACGCGCTTCACAACGTCGGCACGGTGCTTTCGGTTGCTGCCGGTGCGGCTGGCTGTGTCGCGTCTTCCGACGCTTGCCCGCCAAGTCACAGCTAAATCTTGCGCTCTGACGAGCGGCCCCAACGGCGTGGAAAATCGGGCGAACAGCTCAATGATGAGTTCCGAAGGAGGCACCCATGGTGAACTTATCCAGCCTGATCAAACCTTGGTAAGGTCCACTCCGTTCTGCCCGGCCACGAAATCCGACAGGGTAGGCACGAAGTCGCCGCCGTGTCCGGTTGCGACGGCCGCGGCGAAGCTGTTGCGGACGGCAGCGCCGACGGGATTGGCGACAGTCGCCGACTGCGCGAAGGAGGCGAGATAGGTCATATCCTTCAAGGCGTTCGAGATGGCGAAGCGGTGGGCATTCGGGTTGCGGTTCACCACATAGTCGAAAAAGGTCTGATAGAAGCCGCAATCCATGCGGCCGCCTCGGATGACGCTGTCGAACGTCGTCGGCGTCAGGCCCGCCCTGGCGCCGAGCATCAGCGCTTCCGCATAGATCGCCGCATAACCCATCGACAGAAAATTGTTGAGCAGCTTCATCGTGTGGCCGGTGCCGACGGGACCGGTTGGGATGACGCGGCCGGCAAATGCCTCCAGCACCGGCCGGGCGCGGGCAAGCTCCTCCTCGGAGCCGCCGACCATGACGTCGAGCGTGCCTTCGGCAGCCTCCTTCGGCGTGCGCCCCAGCGGCGCGTCGATGAGGGTGATGCCACGCTGCTTCAGCTCCGCAGCGAGCCGTACCGTGGAAGCCGGATCGGAGGTGGAGCAATCGACGATCATCAGCGGCTTGCCGGCGGACGCCAAGCCGTCGGGACCGTTGACCGCTTGATCGACCTGCGGCGAGCCGGTGACGCAGAGCACGACGATGTCGCTGTTTTCAGCAAGTTCCCGCGCGGTTCTGGCCTCCTTGGCGCCTGCGGCTACCAGCCTGTCGACCGCCTCGCGGCTGCGATGCGCCAGCACCGTCAGCGGCCAGCCCTTCTTCAATATGTTGGCGGCCATGCCGGCACCCATATTGCCGAGACCGATGAACCCGATGCGTTCCTTCATGGCGTCCTCCTCCCTTTCCGGATGCGAGACACCTAACCGTTTCACGCGAACATGCAAACTGCTCTATTTGCCGGCCGCTGCCCCGCGAGCATCAAGCCGCGCCGCAAGCTGGCAAAAGGGGTCTGTTGCGGCGCGGATCGGCAAAGGTCAGCCTGGCGCCACCGCTCGAATGAGGACCGCCTACGACAGCCAGCGCTTGCGGCGCTTGTAGTGCTTCACGTCGCGGAACGATTTTCGTCCCTCGCCGCCGACGCCGAGGTAGAATTCCTTCACGTCCTCGTTGCGGCGCAGCGCCTCCGCCGCCCCGTCGAGCACGATGCGGCCGGATTCGAGGATGTAGCCGTACTTGGCGTATCGTAGCGCGATGTTGGTGTTCTGCTCGGCGAGCAGGAAGGACACGCCCTGCTCCTCGTTGAGCTTTCGGACGATCTCGAAAATCTCCTCGACCAGTTGCGGCGCCAGCCCCATCGACGGCTCGTCGAGCAGGATCATCTTCGGCCGGCTCATCAGTGCCCGGCCGATCGCCGTCATCTGCTGCTCGCCACCCGAGGTGTAGCCGGCCTGGCTGGTGCGCCGCACCTTCAGCCGCGGAAAATACTCGTAGACGAGGTCGAGGTCGGCGCGGATCGCGGCGTTGCCGTCGCGCCGCGTGAACGCGCCGGTGAGCAGATTGTCCTCGACCGACAGATGGCCGAAGCAATGCCGCCCCTCCATCACCTGGATGCAGCCGCGCCGCACCAGTTCGTTCGGCGAGCGCGCCTGCACCTGTTCGCCGGCAAAGACGATCGTGCCCTTGGTCACCTCGCCGCGCTCGCCGTGCAGCAGGTTCGAGATCGCCTTCAGCGTCGTCGTCTTGCCCGCGCCGTTGGCGCCCAGCAGCGCCGTGATGCCACCCTGTGGCACCGTCAGCGACACGCCCTTCAGCACCAGGATGACGTGGTCGTAGATCACCTCGATGTTGTTCACCGAGAGGATGGGGGGCGCTGCGTTACCCTCCCCCTTGAGGGGAGGGTGGCCGCGAAGCGGCCGGGTGGGGTCGTCCCGGCCGGTCTCAACCTCATTTCTACCCTGCTTCTGCATATCCAAGTCCCGCGCTGCCTGAACCGACCCCACCCGGCCCTTCGGGCCACCCTCCCCTCAAGGGGGAGGGAGACGCCGCGTCACTTGCACTCCTCGTTCACCGGCCAGGGTGCGTTGGACTCGGCGTATTTCTTCGCCCCTTCAAGCACCAGCGGTTCGATCATGCCTTGGTCGGCCTCCAGCCGCTCCGACACCTTCACGAATTTTGCGCCGTCCCATTGCAGCATCCACGCACCCGAATGGCCGGAATGGTTGCCGCAGGAGGTCGAGAACGGCGGCACCATGCCCTCCATGCCGATCTCCTTGAGACGCTTCTCGTCGAGCTTCAGGTTCTCGAGTCCCCAGCGCAGTTGTTCCGCGTTCACCGCCTTGGTCTTGAAATGCGCCTGCGCCTCCTTGATGCCCTCGACCACGAACATCGAGATCACCACGCCGCGCTGATAGAAGACGTAGTCGAACTCCTCGCGCGGCAGCATCGAATGGCCGGCCTCGACCACGAGTTGCTTGATGTCCTTCATCACCTTGGAGTCGGAGACCGGAAAGCTCCACGAGATCGAACGGTATCCCTTGCCAGCCTCGCCGATGGTCTTGAGGTCGGCATCGCTGCCCGACCACCAGATGCCGACGAACTTGTCCATCGGGAATTTCGTCTTGGCCGCCTCGGCAAGCGCGCCGGCGTTCATGGCGCCCCAGCCCCACATCAGCACGAAGTCAGGCCGCTCGCGCCGGATCTGCAGCCACTGCGCCGACTGGTTCTGCATCTCCTTCAGGCCGACCGGGATCGGCAGCAGGGTAAAACCGTATTTCTCGGCATAGGCGTTGAGCAGCGGGATCGGCTCCTTGCCATAGGGCGCGTCGAGGTGCAGCAGCACGATCTTCTTGCCCTTGAGGTTTTCCAGATTCCCCTCGGAGATGTTCTTCAAAATCATCGAGGCGCCGTCCCAGTAACTGGCCGGCGGATTGAACGCCCACTGGAACACTTTTCCGTCGGCCATCGGCGAAAAACCGTAGCCGGGCGCCAGGATCGGCACCTTGTCGACATTGGTCTTCGGCAGCACCTGCAGCGTGATGCCGGTCGACCAGGGCTGGGTGACGATCGAGGTCGTCTTGGTCTTCTCGTAGCACTCGGCACCCTTCTCGGTATTGTAGCCGGTCTCGCACTCGTCATAGACGAGCTTGGCGCCGCCAACGCCGCCGTCGCGCTCGTTGAGCATGGTGATGTAGTCGCGCTGCCCGTTCATCAGCGGTGTTCCGGTCGCCGCGAACGGCCCGGTCCTGTAGGACAGGTTGGTGACGTTGATGGCGTCCTCGGCGAGGGCTTGCCCGGCCAGCGTCAGGCCACCAAACAGGCTGCCCGCAAGGAGCATTCTTGAAATCAGACGTGTCATGCGTTCCTCCAGTTTCGTTTCTCGTTCCCGCTGGCAGGCTGACCTGCCACCCAAGCGACCGCGGCCGCTATTCCCTGCATGTTAGTGCGGAAAAGGCCACATGATGAGCTTTTCCCGGATGATTGCCCAGAAGCGCGCCAGCCCGTGCGGCTCGACGATCAGGAACAGGATGATAAGCGCGCCGATGATCATGGTGTTCAGGTGCTCGACCATGGCCGAACTTAGCGGCAGCCCGACCGAGGCCGGCAGCGTGCTGATGATAACCGGCAGTGCGACGATCAGGATCGCGCCGAGATAGTTGCCCAGCACCGAGCCCAGCCCGCCGATGATGGCGATGAACAGCACGCGGAAGGACAGCGGTATGTCGAAGGCGACAGGCTCGGCCGCGCCGCGCCACAGGAAGACGAACAGCGCGCCCGCCACGCCGACGATGTAGGACGAAACAGCGAAGGCCGACAGTTTCGCCTTCATCAGATTGATGCCGACCAGTTCGGCGGCGATGTCCATGTCGCGTACCGCCTTCCACATGCGCCCGATGCGGCCGCGCGTGATATTGATCGCCAGCCAGGTGATAACAGCCACGATCACCAGCACCACGTAATACTGGACAATGGCCGTCGCATTCGGCCCGGCCACCGGATGGCCGAAGACGGAGATCGTCGGCACCTGGATCGAGCCCGACGAATTGTAGTTGTAGAGCCAGGCCCATTTCTCGAACAGCCACACCAGGAAGAACTGCGCGGCCAGCGTCGCGATGGCGAGATAAAACCCCTTGATGCGAAGCGACGGCAGGCCGAAAGCGACGCCGATCGCCGCCGAGAAGAATCCGGACAGCATGATCGCCACGATCAGGTTGAGGTCCGGGAAAATGGTCACCAGCTTGTAGCAGGCATAGGCGCCGACGCCCATGAAGGCCCCGGTGCCCAGCGACAGTTGCCCGGCATAGCCGGTGAGGATATTCAGCCCGAGCGCTGCCAGCGCATAGATTAGCACCGGCGTCAGCAGTGCCCGGAAGACGAATTCGTTGGCGGTCATCGGGAAGACGACGAAGGCGAGCAGCAGGATGAAGGCCAGCAGCCACGCATCCTGCCGCACCGGAAACAGCGCATGGTCGGCGCGGTAGGATGTCTTGAACTGCCCGGCGGTGCGATAGAGCATCGATCACACCCGCTCGATGATGCGTTCGCCGAACAGGCCCTGCGGCCGGAACAAAAGCACGATGAGCGCCAGCACGAAGGCGAACCATGTCTCGGTGTTGCCGCCGAGCAGTGGCTGGCCCCAGTAGATCTCGAACAGTTTTTCCAGCACGCCGATGGCGATGCCGCCGATGATGGCGCCCGACACCGACTCCAGCCCGCCCAGCATCAGCACCGGCAGCGCCTTGTAGGCGATGACCTCCAGCGCGAAGGAGACGCCCGCCCGCGCGCCCCAGACGATGCCGGTGGCGAGCGCGATCACGCCGGCGATGAACCAGACCAGCACCCAGATGGTCGACAGCGAGATGCCGACCGACAGCGCCGCCTGATGATCGTCCCCCAGCGCGCGGATGGCCCGGCCCATCTTGGAGCGGTTGAGGAAGACCAGCAGCACGACGACCAGCACCACCGCGCCAACCACTGCGGTCAGGTCCTTCTGTTCGATCGACACGAAACCGCCGAACGGCTCGAAGGTGTAGCTGCCGGTGGGGATAAGCAGCTCCTCGGTGATCATTACCTTGTTCTCGCCGCCGAAAATGATCTCGCCGAAGCCGATCAGGAACAGCGTGATGCCGATTGTAGCCATGAACAGGATAATGTCGGGCTGGTTGACCAGCGGCCGCAGCACTACCCGCTCGATGGCGACGGCGAGGATGAACATGACGGCGAGCGTCAGCGGCACGGCCAGAAGCGCCGGCACGCCGTGTTCGTGAAAACCGATCAGCGTCAGCGCGGCGAACACCACCATGATGCCCTGCGCGAAGTTGAAGATGCGCGAGGATTTGTAGATGAGCACGAAACCCAACGCGATCAGCGCATAAAGCACGCCGGCGACCAGTCCCTCCCAAAGCACCTGGAGCAAAAAATCCGGCGCGGCGACCATGTCCGCGAACGGTTTTACGAAGATGGCGTTCAGGAGGTCCATGAGGCCTCCATCCGCAGAAGGCATCCGGATCCACCTCGTCGATGTTGGCGCTCCTTCGCACCCCCCTCTGTCCTGCCGGACATCTCCCCCGCAAGGGGGGAGATTGGCCGGCCGCTTTGGTTTCGCAAATCGCCAACGTTGGAAGAGAAGCGAGGCAAGCGAAACTGCCAATCTCCCCCCTTGCGGGGGAGATGTCCGGCAGGACAGAGGGGGGTGCGAAGAAGCGCCAACATTGTCCGCCTCACCCCGCCAGTTGAGGAAAAAGGCCGAGCAGGCCGATGATGATGAGGTAGATCGCCACGATGTAGTTGAGCAGCCGCGGCATGATCAGGATCAGCACGCCAGCGATCAGCGAAACCAGCGGGGTGATGGCGATGTTGGTGATGTCCATGGGGCAAAATCCTTTCAGTGCGCGACGCCGAGATAGGCGTCGATCACGGCCTGGTTTGACTTCACGGCGTCGGGAACGCCGTCGGCGATCTTCTTGCCGTAGTCGAGAACGACGACCCGGTCGGAAAGGTCCATGACCACGCCCATGTCGTGCTCGATCAGCGCGATGGTCGTACCGCGCTGGCGGTTGACGTCGATGATGTAGCGGCTCATGTCCTCCTTCTCCTCGAGGTTCATGCCCGCCATCGGCTCGTCGAGCAAAAGCAGCGACGGCTCCATCGCCAGCGCCCGCCCGAGTTCCACCCGCTTCTGCAGCCCGTAGGGCAGTTTTCCGACCGGCGTGCGGCGGATGTGCTGGATTTCGAGGAAATCGATGATCTCCTCCACCTTCTCGCGGTGCTCGATTTCTTCCGCGAGCGCCGGCCCGTGCCAGACCATCTGCCAGAACAGGTTGCGCTTCATCAGGACCGAGCGGCCCGCCATGATGTTGTCCAGCGTCGACATGCCTTTGAACAGCGCGACGTTCTGGAAGGTACGGGCTATGCCCTGGCGCACCGCATGATGCGGCTTCATCGCCCGCCGGGTGTTTCCGCGAAAAACGATCTCGCCCTTCTGTGGCGTATAAAAACCGTTGATGACGTTGAGCATCGACGTCTTGCCGGCACCGTTCGGCCCGATGATCGCCCTGATCTCGCCCTTGCGGATGTCAAAGGAAATGTCGGTGATCGCCTTCACCCCGCCGAAGGAGAGCGAGACGTTGCGCACCTCCATCAGCATCTCGCCGGCACCCTGCTCGGCGACCGCGATCGGTTCGGCCAAGCGCGAGCTCATGCCGCAAGGCCCTGTTGGCCGCCGGAGGCCGGCTCGTAGGTCCTTGCCTCCGCGATCTTCACCGTGGCGCTGATGCGGCCCTTGCGGCCATCCTCGTAGGTCACCTCCGTGTCGACGAATTTCTCTGCCGAGCCGTCGTAGAGCGCCTCGACCAGCGGGCGATAACGCTCGGCGACGAAGGTGCGGCGCACCTTCTGCGTACGCGTCAGTTCGCTGTCGTCGGCGTCGAGTTCCTTGTGCAGGATGAGGAAGCGGCGGATCTGCGCGCCCGCCATCACCGGCTCGCGCGACAGCCGCCGGTTGGTCTCGTCCACATGGCCGGCGATGATCTCGTAGACTTGCCGGTGCCCGGCGAGTTCCTGATAGGAGGCATAGGCGATGTTGTTGCGTTCGGCCCAGTTGCCGACCGCCTGCAGGTCGATGTTGAGGAACACGCCGACGAAGTCGTGCCCGTCGCCATAGGCCACCGCTTCCTTGATGTTGGGGAAGAATTTCAGCGTGTTCTCGATGTATTTGGGCGCAAACAGCGCACCCGACTTGAGCTTGCCGACGTCCTTGGCCCGGTCGATGATTTTCAGTTGCCCCGAAGCATCGAAGAAGCCGGCGTCGCCGGTCTTCACAAAACCGTCCTCGGTGACCGTCTCGGCGGTGGTCTCGTCCTGCTTGAAGTAGCCGGAGAACTGGCCGGGCGAGCGGAACTGCACCTCGCCCGCATCGGTGATGCGGATGTCGACGTTGGGCGCGGCCGGCCCGACGGTATCGGCGCGTACCGCGCTGTCGTTCTGGCAGGTCACGTAGAGAAAGGCCTCGGTCTGCCCGTAGAGCTGCTTCAGATTGATGCCGAGCGAGCGGAAAAAGGAAAACAGATCCTGGCCGATCGCCTCGCCAGCCGTATAGGCGACGCGGATGTTGGAAAGGCCGAGCACGTCGCGCAGCGGCTGGTAGATCAGGAATTTCCCGAGCGCGTAATCCAGCCGCGCCAGCAAGGGCACCGGCCGGCCTTCCAGGATTGCCTCGCCATGCCTGCCGGCGACGCCGATCCAGCGCTTGTAAATCCAGCGTTTCAGCCGGCCGGCGTCCTCCATGCGGATGGTGACGCTGGTCAGCAGGGATTCGAACACCCGCGGCGGCGCGAAATAGAAGGTCGGCGCAATCTCGCGCAGATCCTGCGCTACCGTCTCGCTGCTTTCCGGACAGTTCATGCAGAAGCCCGAGACATAACCCTGCGCGTAGTTGAGATAATGGTCGCCGACCCAGGCCAACGGTAGGTAGGCGAGCACGCTGTCGGCTTCCGTGAGTCTGTCGAAGGTGGCGGTATCACGTGCCGCATTCACCGCCCCCCGTGCGGAAATCATCACGCCCTTCGACCGGCCGGTCGTGCCGGAGGTGTAGAGCATCACCGACGTGTCGTCACCGGAAGCCTCGCGGATGCCGTCCTCCCAGGCCTTGCCGCTTCCGCTATCGGCGGCGAGCTGCGCCTCACCCCTCGCCTGCACGCTTTCGAAGGAATGCAGCAACTCGTGCCGATAGTTCGTCAGGCCACGCGGCTCGTCATAGATGATGGCGCCGAGCGACGGGATGCGCGCCATCGTGCCCAGAATCTTGTCGACCTGCTCCTGGTCCTGCACCACGGCGAAACGCACGGCGGCATGGTCGAGCACATAGGCCATCTCGTCGGCAACCGCGTCGCCATAGACCGGCACCGGCACGGCGCCGAGCGATTGCGCGGCGGTAAAGGTCCAGTAGAGGCGCGGCCGGTTGGCGCCGATGATGGCGATGTTGTCGCCGGACTTCAGCCCAAGCGCTTTCAGCCCCAGCGCGAACTTGCGGATTTCATCGAGCTGCTGAGCCCAGGTCCAACTCTGCCAGATGCCGAAATCCTTGTGGCGCATGGCGGGCTTGTCGCCGAAACGCGCGGCGTTCAGCAGCAGATATTTGGGAAACGTGTCGAGGTCTGAGCCGGCGGCCCTCGCCGTCGATGTCGTGACCATGCTCCTCCCGAACCGCTTTGCGCGTTGTCGGGACATAGTGCCGATCGTCGCGGCCAATGCAACACGACATTAGCCTAATATCGGGAAGGCATTCGGAATTTCGTTCGGCCGTCACGCCGGCGAACGGTGTCTCAGGCGGCGTCCCTGAAATATTTCGCCGTCGGCAGGATGGTCAAAGGCACCAGTTCCCCGCGACCCGGCCGGGCAAACATCATCCGCTGTTCCATTGGCGTCGATTTGAAGAATGGATAGCGGGTGAACGACCTTTCGCGGATCGCCGCGACCGTTGCCCGATAGAGAAGACCGTAGGAATGCAAACCCGGATAGTGACGCTTTTCCCCGATCTGCTCGGAGCGGAACACCCTTTTGTAAAAGCCCGCATGTTCGTCCTTGATGGTCGAGATGCAGAACGGCGCCTCAAAATGGAAGCAGGCAACTCCCGCCAGCCGGAGCGTAAGATAAGGTATCTGAGGATAGATGCGCGACCATTCCGGGTCTGCGGCAAGACGGCTGGGGTCGATGAAACTATCACCGGACGCCAGATAAGGTTCAAGGATGTCGCTGTAGAGCATCATTGAGGGCGAGAACGGATGCTCGCTGGTGACATGATGGATTCGAAGCGTGCTGATCAGCGCGCCGTCTATGTAGATGCCAAACTTGTAGCAGTTGGCCGTCTCATCAAGCGGATCATGGATCATCTGGTCCGACTTCTCGGGCACCATGTCGGACAGCCGGTAGGATTTGTACCGAAGCCGGTAGATGTCCTCGAGATCCTCGCCCTTGTCGCAGCGCCTGTATTCGGTGCGCTCCAGCAGTTCCGAGACTTTTCTCGAGAACTCCGAGATTTCCGGCACACCCGCCGGTACGGCGCTGGCCGCATCCAGCGCGGATCGCACTTCACTCATGTCCAGGCCCCCAGTCCCGCCATTCAAGGGTGAACCGCGGCCATCCGCGTGTAAAGGCGAAAACTCGATGCAACTTGTTTACCGGACGTTAACCTTAAGGAATGGTTAACGCAGCCCTTTACCAGATACGGGACGAGGACCTTCGTGACAAGGACGGAGATGGCGGCGACGGCGCTGCGCCGCCGTGTCGGCCGCCTTCCGGCTAACGCCGCGACTTGCGCTTGGTGACGGGCTGGTCCGGCGCGAACGGCCAGATCGTGCTCGACATGGTCTCGATGCCGGTCGCGGACAGCGCCGAGCCGAACAGGAATCCTTGCAGCAGGTCCGGCTTGACGTCGTTCGCCAGGACCTTCAACTGCTCGAACGTCTCGACGCCCTCGATCGTCACGGTAAGGCCGAGCGGCCGCGACAGGTTGACGATGCCCCTGAGCAGTTCCAGCGAGCGCGGGTTGCCGGTCACGTCGAGCAGGAAGCTGCGGTCGATCTTGATCTTGTCGAGCGGCAGCGTGTGCAGATAGCTCAGGCTGGAATAGCCCGTGCCGAAGTCGTCCAGCGCGATGCGCACGCCGATCTGGCGCATCTCCTCGATGAATTTGCGCGTCAGCGCCTTGTCGTCGAGAAGCGCGGTCTCGGTGACCTCGATCTCCAGCCGGCTCGGCGACAATTTCGCCGCGGCAAGCGCCCCGCGCACCTTTTCCACGATGTCGCGGTTGCGGAAGTCGCGGGCTGACAGGTTGACTGAGACGCCGATCGGCTCGGGCCATTTCGCGCATTCGCGGCAGGCCGCATCCAGCATGAAGGCGCTGATCTCGGAGATGATGCCCATTTCCTCCGCGAGCGGGATGAAGATGCCCGGCGAGATCGGGCCGAGGTCCGGATGGTCCCAGCGGCAAAGCGCCTCGCAACTGGCGATCTGCATTGTTTTCATGGCTATGATGGGCTGGTAGACGACGCGCAGCGACCGCGTCTCGATGGCGGTCCTGAGATCGGCCTTCATGAGCTGCCGGTTGCGGAAGGCGGCGTCCATGGCGGCTTCGAACAGGCGCCAGTCGTTCTTGCCGAGTTCCTTGGCCTTGTAGAGCGCAAGGTCGGCCTTCACGATCATGGCGTCGACATCGGTGTCCTTGACCCGCGACAGCACCGCGCCGCCGCTGACCTGGACGCGCAATGCGTGGCCCGCCACGTCCACCTCGCCCTGCAGCCCGGCGAAGATGCGGTCGAGCATGGACGCCAGATGGCTCTCGTCCTCGACCTGGTCGAAGAACACCATGAACTCGTCGCCGCCGAACCGGCTCACCTTGACCGTTTCGCCGGCGAAGGCCGCCAGCTTCTCCGCCACCGCATAGATCAGGCCGTCGCCGATCGGATGTCCAAGCGTGTCGTTGACGCTCTTGAAGTCGTCGAGATCGAGCACGGCGATGGCGCAGAGCCGGTTGCGGTCGCCGCCGGCAAGCGCCTCGGCGGCGATCTCGTGAAAATAGGCGCGGTTCGGCAGACCGGTCAGGCTGTCGTAGCGCGCCATCGAGCGGATCTTCTCCTCCGCCTCGACGCGCGCCGTCACGTCCTCGAAGGTGATCACGCCGAGTTCCTGGCTGCCTTCGCGGGCCGAGAATTCGTAGTGCTGGCCGTTGGTGAACGATACCAGCACCTTGCGGTTTCGTCCCTCGCTCAGCGCGCGCGTCAATTGCGCCTCGACGAAGCGGCAATCCTTGGCGTCGAGCAGTCCGCCGGCCACGCCGCGCATCAGCAGCGAGTGGATGGAACGGCCGAGCAGCGCCTCGGTGGACTTCAGCGACATCAGATGCGCCGCCTCGGCGTTGGCGACCACGACCTTGCCGTCGGGCCCCAGCATCACCAGGCCGTGCGACATGGTGTTCAGCGCCCGGTTGAAGCGCTGGGCGAGGTTGTTGGCTTTCTTCTCCTCCGACAGCGCGGTGAAGAGGACGTCGCGGACCAGATCGGCAAAACGTTTGATGGCGAAGAAGAACGGTGCCGAAAGCGCGCCCAGGATGACGTGGTACACGTCACCGCGCAGGATGAATGCGAGCGAGATCGGCCAGGTCGTCGTCACGATGAAGATCATGACCATGCGCGGCGAACCGTAATTGCGGCCCGCGATCGACGTGATCGAGGCGAGCGTCACGCAGACCGCGGCGATTTCGGCGAAGCTGTCATTGGTCAGATAGATGGCGACGAAGCAGAACAGCCCCAGCATGGAGCCATGCAGCGAGCCGTAGAGGATGTAGTCGTTTTCGCGCCGATGCGCCTCCTCCCAGTCGGTGGGCTTCGGCGCGTTGCGGTATTTGCTCATATTGCCGAGGCGCAGCACCGCGACGACCATCAGTCCGGCCGCGACGTAGAGGTAAACCGGATTGTCGGTTTTCCAGTAGCAGAGGAAGACCAGCAAGGTCTGGGCCGCGAAGCCAATGGTCAGCGTCAGCCCGTCGCGGAAAAGCGTTTCCACGAACGGGATGTAGATATCGACCGGATAGTCGCTCTTTCGCCTGCCTGCCACGCCGTGTTTCCGGCTTCTGATGCAGCCCCCTGAGTGCCACAATCCGCTTAAGAAAGGCTTAGGCGGGCGCAGGCCGGCGACGAAGAAACATGGAAATATAAAGCCTGGCCCGGCTGCTTCGGCAAAGGTCCGTGAAAATAACAGGAACGCCCTACTCGGCCGCACGCACCAGCGATTCGGTCTCCGGGTGGTCGAGCCGCGCGAGCAGCCGGTCGCGTTCGGCGTCTGCCTTGGCGACGCTTGCCTGCTTGACATGGCCGTAGCCGCGGATGAGTCGCGGCAGCGAGGCCAGGGCCGCGGCGGCCTCCATTCGGCGCGGTTCGAGCACGGCGAGGATGCGATCGAGATCCTGCTCATAGCGAGCAAGCAGTGTGCGTTCCATGCGCCGCTCGGCATTGTAGGAGAACGGATCGACCATCGTGCCGCGCACACCGCGCAGCGCTGCAAGCACCCGGAAACCCTCCGTCATCCAGCCGGAGAATTTCGACTTGCGCGGTTTGCCGTCAGCGTCGCGGCGGCCGAGGATCGGCGGCGCCAGATGGAACTCCAGCCGGTCGTAACCCTGGAATTCGCGCGCGAGCTGGCGCTTGAACGATCCATCCGTATAAAGGCGCGCTACCTCGTATTCGTCCTTCACGGCCATCAGCTTGAACAGGCTCCGGGCCACCGCCTCCGTCAGTTCCCTTGAGCCGGGCGCCGCTTGCTCCTCGGCGGCGCGCACCAAGGCGATACGGTCGAGATAGCGCTTGGCATAGGCAGCGTTCTGATAGTCGGTCAGGAAGGCGGCGCGGCGCGAAATCACCTCGTCCAGCGTCTCGGCAAGCGTTTCCGCAGGCGCGGCGCCGTTGGCGGCAACCAGCTTGCGCACAAATTCCGGATCATGCGCGGCGCGGCGGCCCCAGCGGAACGCCGCGACATTCATCGCCACCGCCTCGCCGTTCAGCCCGATGGCCCGCTCCACGGCCTCCGCCGACAGCGGCAATGCGCCCGTCTGATGGCTGTAGCCGAGCATGAACATGTTGGCGCCGATCGAATTGCCGAACAGCACGCTGGCCGCCCGTGTCGCGTCGAAGAAATGCGTCCGCTCTTCACCGGCGGCCTTGCGGATCGCCCGCTTCAGCCGCTCGGTCGGCAGCGAGAAGTCGGCGACGCGGGTGAAATCCCCCGGCATCACCTCCGCCGTGTTGGCGACGAAAATCGTGTGCCCCTCGCGCACCGCCGCCAGCACCTTTCGCGAGCCGGACACGACGAGATCGCAGCCGAGGACCAGGTCGGCCTTGCCCGCGGAAACCCGGATTGCGTGGATTTCCTCCGGCGACCTTGCGATGCGGACATGCGTGAACACCGCGCCGCCCTTCTGCGCCAGGCCGGCCATGTCGATCATGCCGCAGCCCCTGCCCTCCAGATGCGCCGCCATGCCGAGGATCGCGCCGATGGTGACGACGCCGGTTCCGCCGACTCCGTCGATGATCGCCGACCAGCCGTCGCCGCCGAGCGTGAACGGGCGCGGCTCCGGCACGCCGTCAAGCGGGTCCGCCGATCCCGCCAAGCCTCCGGCCTTCCTCATCTTGGCGCCATGCACCGTCACGAAGGACGGGCAGAAGCCGTTGACGCAGGAGAAATCCTTGTTGCAGCTCGACTGGTCGATGCGGCGCTTGCGGCCGAACTCCGTCTCCACCGGCTGCACCGACACGCAGTTCGACTTCACTCCGCAGTCGCCGCAGCCCTCGCAGACCAGCTCGTTGATGATTACCCGCTTGTCGGGGTCGGGAAAGGTGCCGCGCTTGCGCCGCCGGCGCTTTTCCGCCGCGCAGGTCTGGTCGTAGATCAGCACCGAGACGCCCCTGACCTCGCGCAGTTCTCGCTGCACCCGGTCCATGTCGTCGCGGTGGCTGACCGTCGTGCCCGCCGGAAAATTGGCGGGCCCGTATTTGCCGGGCTCGTCGCTGACCACGGCGATGCGCTCGATGCCCTCGGCGCGCACCTGCTCGGCGATGGCGAACACCGTCAGCCCACCCTCGTGCGGCTGGCCGCCGGTCATCGCCACGGCGTCGTTGTAGAGTATTTTATACGTGATGTTGGCGCCCGACGCCTTGGCGAAGCGCAGCGCCAGGCTGCCGGAATGGTTGTAGGTGCCGTCGCCGAGATTCTGGAAAATGTGCTGGCGCGTCGTGAATGGCGCCTGCCCGACCCACTGCGCGCCCTCCCCGCCCATCGCGGTGAAGCCCGAGGTCGAGCGGTCCATCCACAGTGCCATGAAATGACAACCGATGCCGGCGGCCGCCACCGAGCCTTCCGGCACCTTGGTCGAGCTGTTGTGCGGGCAGCCTGAGCAGAAATAGGGCGTGCGCTGGCTGATGTCTTTTGTGTCGGCCAGCATGGCCTGGAATTGCCTGAGCCGCGCCGCGCGCGCCGCGATTTCTTCCGAATGGCCGATGGTACGCAGGATGCGATCGGCCAGCGCAATCGCGATCTCGTTCGGGTCGAGCGCGCCCTTGGCCGGGAACAGCCATTGCCCGCGTTCGTCGGTCTTGCCCACCACCAGCGGCCGGTGGCTGGTGTTGTAGAGCGCTTCCTTGACCTGCACCTCGATCAGCGAGCGTTTTTCCTCGACGACGACGACCGTCTCCAGCCCGTCGACGAATTCGGCGATGTGTTCGAGATCGAGCGGCCAGGGCGCGCCGACCTTGAACAGGCGGATGCCGAGCCGGTTGGCCTCGGCCTCGCCGATGCCGAGGTCGTCCAGTGCCTGGCGCACGTCCAGATAACTCTTGCCGACGGTGACGATGCCGAGTTTTGCTCCGCGCCCGCCGGAATAGACGATGCGGTTGATGCCGTTGACGCGGATGAAGGCGGAAACCGCGGCACGCTTGTATTCATGCAGCCGCGCCTCCTGCCCGAGCTGGTCGAGCTCGTTGCGGATGCTGATCCCGCCGGGCGGCATGTCGAGCTCCGGCAGTACGATCTTCACGCGGTCCAGCGAGGCGTCGACCGAAGCCGTCGATTCGATGTTGTCCTTCACGCATTTGATCGCGGCCCAGGTGCTTGAGAACCGCGACAGCGCGTAACCGTAGAGCCCGTAGTCGATGAGTTCCTGCACGCCAGCCGGATTGAGGATCGGCATCATCGTGTCGACGAACAGGAATTCCGTCGCATGGGCATTCGTCGACGACTCTGCCATGTGGTCGTCGCCCATCAGCGCCAGCACGCCGCCGTGTTTCGATGTTCCCGCGAGATTGGCGTGACGAAAAACGTCGCCGGAGCGGTCGACGCCCGGCCCCTTGCCGTACCACAGGCCGAACACGCCGTCGTGGCGGCCCTCGCCGGCAAGCTCCGCCTGTTGCGTGCCCCAGCAGGCGGTCGCCGCCAGCTCCTCGTTGAGACCCGGCTGGAACACGACGCCGGCCTCACCGAGCTGCTTGCGCGCCTTCCAAAGCTGCATGTCGAGGCCGCCCAGCGGCGATCCGCGATAGCCCGAGACGAAACCCGCCGTGTTCAGCCCGGCCAGCCGGTCGCGCTTGCGCTGCATAAGCAGCATGCGCACGATCGCCTGGGCGCCGGAGAGGAAGACGCGCTCCTTCGACAAGTCGAACTTGTCGTCGAGCGCGACGTCGTGAAGGGTCATGCGTTTATGCCTGTTCGGGAGCCGGCCCGAGTCGGACCGCTCTCGTGGGTTCGGTGCGGTGGACTCTTTCGATCCTTCGCCCCCGCGTCAAACAAATTTGCATGACCGCCCGGTAATATGAGGTCAGCGGACCTAGCCTTGCGCCCTCGGCGGGCAAGGCGCTTCGTCGGCGCCGGGCAACTGACCGTCGGGATGGCCGGCCAGTTCGGGGTTCGGCTGATAGAGCGGGCCGACGACCAGCGGCCGGTCCGGCAAAATATCCTGATCCTCGCTGGAGGTCATGGTCGTCTCGATGGTCTGCTTCACCGCTCCGGTCGCGTCCTCGATGCGGATCGTAACCGCATAGGGGCGGCCCTTGGCGACGCAGCGCAGCGGCGGGCTCTGGATCGTCGTCCTGACGAGTCTCGGCCAGATCTTTTCGCGCACCACGATCGGCGCGCCGCCGGCAGGATCCTCGAAACGAGCCACAGCCACCTCGCCGTCCGCCGGCGGCTTTACCGGCGCGATGTTGACCAGATAGGTCGCCGTCGCGACGCGGTAGTTGAACACGAACAGCTTTCCGTCGAGCCGGTAGTATTCGCCCTCGCCCCCCGTATCGCGGCACGACGCGATCAGGACAGCCACGCCGAGCACGGCAGCGAACCGGCGAAGATCGCACAGGCTACGCATCGGAATACTCCTCCAGGCCCTTCCGCCGCCGATAATGCCGCTGCGCCTTCCGTCGGTTGCCGCACACCGTCATGTCGCACCAGATGCGGCTGCGGTTGCGGCTCTCGTCGAGGAACAGCCAGCGGCAGTTGGCGCAGATGCGGATGCGTTCCGACCGCGCCGGTGGCAGCAGCGACAGCGCCGAAACCGCCACCGCCGCCTCGAAAGCAATCGGCAATGACGGGTCGCCGAATGGCCGCGCCTTGCCACCAACCCGCTCG
Organism: Mesorhizobium sp. LHD-90; assembly: GCF_030929505.1. Lineage (GTDB taxonomy): Bacteria > Pseudomonadota > Alphaproteobacteria > Rhizobiales > Rhizobiaceae > Kumtagia. The sequence continues at coordinate 42,142 of NZ_JAVFVV010000021.1, forward strand.
CCGTGCCCGGCCAGCCCGTCAGCGCAGGCAGACAGGAACGGCGCGAGATCGGCCGTGTCGACGTCACCGTCGAGCGCCGCGCGGCGAAACAGCCGGTCGGTGGTTTCCCTGAGCACGATCACCTTGCCGGCGACCTTGCCCGGATCGGCGACGCCGAGCGCCCGCGCGCCAAGCTCGTGCAAACGGAAGACGGTCGCCGCCTCGGCAAAGCGGGCAATCTCGATGGGATCGGAAAAACGATCGAACGATCGTTCAGGGTCGCCGCGCAGGACCACGGTATTGGTCACGTCGAGCGCCAAGACGCCACCGGAGAAGCGATGCGGGGTCCAGGAAACGGCCATGGCTCAAATCTAACTGGTATACTACATTTGACAAGTTAGATTCCGTGGCGCAGGCTTGGGCGACATTGCCGCTCGCGCCGCCGGACCCGCGATGCTCTACTTCCTGCAACAACTCCTCAACGGCCTGCATATCGGCGCTGTCTATGCGCTGCTCGCCTTTGGCTACGCGCTTATCAACGGCGTGCTCCACCGCACCAACCTCGCGCATGGCGCGATCTTCGGTTTCGCCGGCCAGGTCATGATCCTTGCTGCCGTGTTCGGCTGGCAGATTCTATGGCTCACCCTGCCCGCAACGCTGGCGTTCGGCATATTCATGGCGCTGCTTTATGGCGCGCTGGTTTCCGCCGTGCTGGCGCGCAGCGTCTTCCAGCCGCTGGCCAACCGCTCGCCCAACACCATCGTGGCCGCCACCCTCGGCGTCTCGTTGGTGCTGATGGAAATGAGCCGGATCGCCGCCGACACGCGCGATTTCTGGCTGCCGCCGCTGCTGTCGCAGCCCGTCGTCTTCGCCGCGGAAAACGGTTTCCGGCTGACGCTGACGGTGTTGCAACTCATCAACTGCGCCGTGGCCGCGCTGCTGATGGCCGCCGCGTCACGAGCGATGGCGACAAGTCGCTTCGGCCGCGAGTGGCGGGCGATCAGCGACGACCCGCTCGCCGCCGCCTTCTGCGGCATCGACACGAAAAAAGTGTTCCGGCAGGCAGTGGTCTACGGCGGTCTCGCCGCCAGCGTCGCCGGCATCCTCGCCGCGCTCTATTACGGCAACATCAGCTTCGGCAGCGGGCTGGTGTTCGGCCTGAAGATCCTGTTCGTCACCGCCGTCGGCGGTTATCTTTCGCCCGCCCGCGCGGCGGCCGGCGGGCTAGCCTTCGGCATCGCCGAATCGCTTTGGTCCGGCTATTTCCCGATCGAATGGCGCGACGGCTGGATGCTCGCCTTCCTGGTGGCGCTTCTGGTGCTGCGGCCGGAGCGCTCGCAGCCCGACCGGGTCGGCGCGCCAGGATAGGTCCGCCGATCTTAGACATTCGTCGTACCCCGCGCCACGCAACGCCACTTCCGCAGCGGCAGGTGGCACAATCGCTTCCCCTATCTGCGCCATAACATGTTGACGCCGCCCCGACTGCCGTCATACCGATGGCGGCGACCGGCCGCCTGAAAAGATCTTGGCGGGACACGGACGGCCGGGTGACGGATCGGGAGGAACTGAATGGCAGCGTTGCTCGCTCTCGCGCGGGGTATCGACCGGCTGAACGAATTCATCGGCAGGTGGGTGTCGTGGCTGATCCTGATCGCCATCCTCGTCAGCGCCGGCAATGCCGTGATCCGCAAGGTCTTCAACACGTCGTCGAACGCCTGGCTGGAACTGCAATGGTATCTGTTCGGCGGCGCCTTCCTGCTGGCTGCCGCCTATACGCTGAAGCAGAACGAGCACATCCGCATCGACGTCGTCTACGGCATGTTCTCGCGGCGAAAGCAGCACTGGATCGACCTGTTCGGGCATCTGTTTTTCCTGATGCCCTTCGTCCTGCTGATGATCTACTATTTTGTGCCCTACGTATCGCTCTCCTTCCGCAGCGGCGAGGTCTCGACCAATGCTGGCGGCCTCATCATCTGGCCCGCCAAGGCGCTGCTGCTGATCGGCTTCTTCCTTCTCGGCCTCCAGGGGATATCGGAAATCATCAAGAAGATCGCGGTGATGCGCGGAGATATGGAGGATCCCAACCCCTTCGTCTCGGCGCATGAACAGGCCGAACTTGAAGGCAAGGCGCTGGCCGAGGAGGTTCGCTCGTGATCGAGTTCATCGCCGTGAACATGGCTCCGATCATGTTCTTTTCGCTGGTCATCTTCCTGCTGCTCGGTTATCCCGTCGCCTTCTCGCTTGCCGCCAACGGTCTGCTGTTCTTTGTCATCGGTGTCGAACTGGCGCCGCTCTCCAACGGCACCATCAACCTGTCCTGGCCATTGCTCTATGCGCTGCCCGAACGCTTCTACGGCGGCGTCATGGCCAACGAGACGCTGCTCGCCATCCCGTTCTTCACCTTCATGGGCATAGTGCTTGAGCGGTCGGGTATGGCGGAGGATCTGCTCGACACGATCGGTCAGCTCTTCGGTCCGATCCGTGGCGGCCTTGCCTACGCGGTCATCTTCGTCGGCGCCCTGCTGGCGGCGACCACCGGCGTGGTTGCGGCCTCTGTCATCGCCATGGGCCTGATCTCGCTGCCGATCATGCTGCGCTACGGCTACGACCGTCGGGTTGCATCGGGCGTCATCGCGGCATCAGGCACGCTGGCGCAGATCATCCCGCCCTCGCTCGTCCTTATCGTGTTGGCCGACCAGCTCGGCCGCTCCGTCGGCGACATGTACAAGGGCGCGCTGATCCCCGGCCTCGTGCTGACCGGGCTCTACATGGGCTATGTCCTGCTGATGTCGTTCCTGCGTCGCGACTCCATGCCGGCGCTGCCGCCGGAAGCGCGCACGCTGGGCCATGGAGTGCTCTCGCTGATCGTGGCGCTGCTGCTCTGCGCGGTGATCGCCTATGGCGCCCATGTCTATTTGTCGCCGACCCACGGCGCCAATGCCGACATCCTCGGCGCCACCGTCGGCGTCATCGTCATCTACATCGCCGCGCTCGCCGACCGCGCCCTCAACATCAACCTCATGTCGAAACTGGCGCAGCAGGTCATCATCGTGCTGATCCCGCCATTAGCGCTGATCTTCCTCGTTCTCGGCACCATCTTCCTCGGCATCGCCACCCCGACCGAAGGCGGCGCCATGGGCGCTGTCGGCGCGCTGATCATGGCGGCCGTGAAGGGGCGGCTTTCGCTCGACGTGGTGAAGCAGGCCCTGACTTCGACGACGCGGCTGTCGTCCTTCGTGCTGTTCATCCTGATCGGCGCCCGCGTCTTCTCGCTGACCTTCTACGGCGTCAACGGCCATCTCTGGGTCGAGCACCTGCTGGTATCGCTGCCCGGCGGCGAACTCGGCTTCCTGATCGCCGTCAACATCCTCGTCTTCCTACTCGCCTTCTTCCTGGATTTCTTCGAGCTGGCCTTCATCATCGTGCCGTTGCTCGTGCCGGCCGCCAATGCGCTCGGCATCGACCTGATCTGGTTCGGCGTGCTGCTCGGCGTCAACATGCAGACCAGCTTCATGCACCCGCCCTTCGGCTTCGCGCTGTTCTATCTGCGCTCGGTCGCCGCGCGCGTTCCCTATCTCGACCGCATCACCGGAAAGCAGATCGCCCCTGTGACGACCGGCCAGATCTATTGGGGTGCGGTGCCTTTCGTCGGCATCCAGATCGTCATGGTCGGCCTGGTCATCGCCTTCCCGCAGATGGTCATGCACTACAAGGGCACGGTGGTCGATCCGGGAACCATCGAGTTCACCGTGCCGGAAAGCCCGGGCCTCGGCGTGCCGTCCCTAGGCACACCTTCCCTTGACACACCGCCTCCGGCCGACGGTTCGGCTCCGACGCAACCCACCGCCCCGGCGACCGGCCCCGCCGCCCCGGACCTGTCGGCGCCGCCGAGCTTTGGCGATGCGCCCGCCCAGCCGGCCCCGCCCGCGACCGACCTGTCGAAGCCGCCCAGCTTCGACTGATCCGCGGGGCGTCAGTCGTTCGAATGCGATTGTGCCCCGTGGAAGACGCGGCCGACGGTAATGCCGTCCCGCGTCCTCCGATAGAGGATTATGTGGCTTCCGTGGACGAACTGGCGCGTTTCGCCGTGATATTGGCGCCCCATATTTGGAAACTGCGCAATAAGCTGAAAGACGGCATCGAGTTCAAATAGATACTTCTCAGCCTGTTGGCGCCGAACATCAGGGTCGTGTAACGAGATATGTCCTTTATGTCATGTTCGGCGCGCTGCGTGAGCCTATGACGCATCACAGTCGCTCAGTCCGAACCTCACGAAATAGATCCTCAACACTCTTTTCGGAAATCGGGCTCTGAAAGCCCTCCTCGATCGCAGCTAGGATCGCCTTGCGTTTTTCGTCGACGGGCAACGCATCGAACCATGCCCGCTGCTCTGCGGTAGGCACCGCCCAAGGATAGACGTCGATGCTGATCGTTTCGAACATGTTCACGACAGCACCATAAACCCAGAGACGGGCGATTGCCAACGACGGCTGACAATCTCGATCATGGCAAAAAGGCCCGGAGCGTCGCCGCCCCGGGCCTTTCAGTGGAGCCTATCTAGGGCGTTAGAGCTTGCCGCCGCGCTGCTGGATCATCATGAACGTGTCATAGTTGTATTCGGCGATCTGCATGTTGAGGTAATAGTCCTTGCGGAAGGCCTTGATCGAGTCCCAGATCGTCTTGAAGGTCGGGTTCGCCGCTTCCATCTCGGCATAGACCTCGTTCGCCTTTTCGTAGCAGGCGGACAGGATTTCCGGGCTGAACGGCTTGAGCTTGGCGCCGTTGGCGACCAGCGACCGTACCGCCTTGGGGTTCAGATAGTCGTATTTCTGCAGCATGTTGGCGTCGGTCGCCTGTGCCGCGGTGCGGATCAGCGACTTGTAGGCGGCGGGAAGCTCGTCATACTTCCCCTTGTTGAACATCAGATGGACGGTCGGACCGCCCTCCCACCACCCCGGATAGTAGTAGAACGGCGCCACCTTCTGGAAGCCGAGCTTCTCGTCGTCGTAGGGGCCGACCCATTCGGCCGCGTCGATCGTGCCTTTTTCCAGCGCCGGATAGATGTCGCCTCCGGCAATCTGCTGCGGCACCACGCCGAGCCGCTCGACGATCTTGCCGGCGAAGCCGCCGATACGCATCTTGAGGCCGGAGAGGTCGGCGACCGTGTTGATTTCCTTGCGGAACCAGCCGCCCATCTGCACGCCGGTATTGCCCCCGGGCAGGCCGAACAGGCCCTGCTTGGCAAGGAATTCGTTGAACAGGTCGATGCCGCCGCCATGGTAGTGCCAGGCGTTCATGCCGCGGGCGTTGAGCGCGAACGGAACCGCGGAGCCGAGCGCCCAGCTGGGGTCTTTGCCCCAGTAATAATATGCCACCGTGTGGCAAGCCTCGACCGTGCCCGCGGTTGTCGCGTCGGCCGCCTGCAGGCCGGGCACGATCTCGCCGGCGGCGAAGACCTGTATCTGGAAGTTGCCGTCGGTCGCCTCGGACAGCATTTTCGAGAAGACCTCTGCGCCGCCATAGATGGTGTCGAGCGACTTCGGGAACGACGACGCCAGTCGCCACGTGATTTTCGGGTTGGACTGGGCGATTGCGGGTGCGGCGAGCGCGGTCGCGGCGGCCGCGCCGACGCCGGCAACGCCGGCTTTCTTGAAGAACGAACGACGATCCATAGTTCCTCCGATCCGGATCAGGGTGGCTTACCTTAAGGAAACTGTTGATTTTCCTTGGGCGAAGGGTTCGCACATTACACGCGGTCGATGCCGAGTCCAGCGCGCCGGACGGGTGAATCCGGCTCTGCCGCGACAAATTCCGGATCGGCCGAACCCGCCTGCGACTTTAGTTGCAGGCGGCTCGCCGCCAAATTTGCGGCGGCTCCCGGCACCCTTGGCAAGCCGCCATGCGATCGCCTATTTTAGAGGCAATCTCACGATGGACACCCACGAAAGTTCTTCGATCATGCAGCCGCTCGTCGCCGTCTCGACCGATGTCCGCCAGTTCGACAACTACACCTGGCACGCGGCGCCCCGCCAATATCTGGAAGCGGCTATCGCAGGCGCCGGCGTTTTCCCCGTCCTGGTGCCGTCCTTCGGCGACCGGCTCGACCTCGACAGCCTGCTCGATTCCGTCGACGGCGTGATGATCACCGGCTCGAAGTCGAACGTGCATCCCTCGCTTTATGGCGGCGACGCCAGCGAGGCCAACGGCCCCTACGATCCGGATCGCGACGCCACCACCCTGCCGCTGATCCGCCGGGCGATCGAGCGCGGCGTGCCGCTGCTCGCCATCTGCCGCGGCATCCAGGAGATGAACGTGGCGCTCGGCGGCACGCTCGCCACCGAATTGCAGGAGCGGCCCGGCTCGCTCGACCACCGCGCGCCCGTCAGCGACAACCAGGACGAACGCTTCGCCATCCGCCAGGCCGTGTCGATCAAGCCCGGCACCTGCCTTGCCGGCGTGTTCGGCGCCGGCGAGATTCTGGTCAACTCCGTGCACCGCCAGGGCGTCGGCCAGCTCGGCCCGCTGCTCGATATCGAGGCGGTCGCCGAGGACGGCACGGTCGAGGCCGTCTCGGTCAGGGATTCCCGCGCCTTCGCCGTCGGCGTGCAGTGGCACCCCGAATACTGGGTGCACAGCGATTCCGTCTCCGCGAAGGTCTTTCAGGCGTTCGGCGATGCCGTGCGTGGCCACGCGGCGGCGCGGCTCGGCATCCGCACCGCGGCGGAATAGGCCCCGCCTATCAAGCTCCTACCCTCCGATCGCAGTCGGACGGGCAAGTGGCTTGGCGCCGTCAGCCCGCCGTCACATGCGCCGTTTCCGGCACCGGCGTGATCGCGACGCGCTTCGAAAACCACGAGACCAGATTGTCGACGGCAAGGTCGGCCATGGCGTTGCGGGTATGCACCGAGGCCGAGCCGACATGCGGCAGCAGCGTCGCGTTCGGCAGGTCGAGCAGCGCCTGCGGCACATGCGGCTCGCGGGCAAACACGTCGAGGCCGGCCGCTAGAATCGTGCCGTCCGCAAGTGCGGCCGCCAGCGCCTCCTCGTCCACCGTGCTGCCGCGCCCGATATTGACGAACACGCCCTCCGGCCCCAGTGCCGACAGCACAGCCGCACCGACCATTTTTTCGGTCGCAGCACCCCCAGGCGCCACCGAGATCAGCGTATCGACCGCGTGCGCCAGCCCCCCCAGCGTGTCGAAATAGGGATAGGAGACGTCCTGCGCCGGCCGCCGGTTGTGATAGGCGATCGGCAAGCCGAACCCCTCCAGCCGCCGGGCGATCGCCTTGCCGATACGGCCCATGCCGACGATGCCGATCTTGCGGCCGCGCAGCGTGGCGCGCGTCAGCGGATACGGCCCCTCCTTCACCCACCGCCCGTCGCGCAGCCAGTTTTCGGCGCGCGAGAACTCGCGCAGCGTGTTGAGCAGCAGCCCGATCGCCGTGTCTGCGACCTCCTCGGTCAGCACGTCCGGCGTATTGGTCACCATGATGTTCTTGCCGCCGGCGTGGCGGGCATCGACGCCGTCGTAGCCGACGCCGAAATTGGCGACGATCTCCAGCTTCGGCAGCCCGTCGATGAAACTCGCGGTGATGCCCGAGACGGCCGAGACGCCGCGCACCGAGTTGCGCACCGCGTCGTCGACCAGCGATAGGTCGGCCCGCTCGATCCGCACCAGCCTGAATTCCTTGGCCAGCCGCGCCAGCACGCGCTCGTGGATGGCGCCGGTGACAAGAATGGTCACGTCGGAAAGCTGTTCTGGCATCGTCTGGTCCCGGATGTCTTCTTGAAACGAGGTGGGGATGGATCAGCGCTCGCGCGGCCGCCCGGTCGACTGGCGCACATGCAGTTCCGGCTTGATCAGCTCCTGCGAGGGGCGCACCAGCGTCCCGCTCAGCTTGTCGAGCAGGGCGCGCGCCGCGCGCCGGCCGACCTCGCGCTGGCCGTTCCACACGGTGGTCAGCGCCGGGGTGGCGATCGCCGCCTCCTCCAGATCGTCGTAACCCGTCACCGAAATGTCAGTGCCAGGCACCAGACCGGCGCGCGCGATGCCGTTCATTAACCCGATGGCGACGAGGTCGTTCCAGCAGCAGGCGGCGGTCGGATGGTCCTTCAGCGCCAGGAACTGGCCGGCCGCCTCGAAACCCGCCTGCTTGGTGCGCGGCCCGGGAATGCGCCAGTGCGGACGCACGTCCAGCCCGGCCTTCTGCATGGCGTTGACGTACCCCTGAAAACGGTCGCGTCCGGTCGAGGTCTGGTCGGTGCCGCCGATCATGGCGATGCGGCTGTGGCCGAGCGAGATCAGGTGGTTGGTGGCGAGCCCTGTGCCGTAGGCGTCGTCGCCGCGGAACACGGGCACGTTGGCGCCTTCCACCGTGCGCGCGATCAGCACCGCAGGCAACCCGTTCTCCTCGGCCATGAAGATGTCCTCCGGCGGCGTGCCGATCGCCGGCGACATGATCACCCCGTCGGCGCCGAGCTGCAGCAGCGTGTCGATGAAGGTGCGCTGCTTTTCCAACTGGTCGTAGTGGTTGGACAGGATGAAGGTCTGGCGGCTGCGGTCGAGCTCGCTTTCGATCGAGCGCAGGATCTCGGCGAAGAACGGGTTCATGATGTCATGCACCACCACCCCGACGATGCCCGAGCGCGAGGTGCGCAGGCTGGCGGCGCGACGATTGTAGATGTAGCCGACGGCGCGTGCATGCTCCTTGATGCGGTCGCGGGTCGCGTCGGCGACCAGCGGGCTGTCGCGCAGCGCAAGCGACACGGTTGCCGTCGACACCCCGAGGGCGTCGGCGATCGTCGAAAGCCTGATCTTCTGGGCCAGCGCGGCCTCCCCAAGTGCCGGAAACAACCGATTTAAACTGTTTAAACGGCGCTTATGCCACCGTTTTGGCCGACCGCAAAGCGATTATTCACAGTCTGTCGGCGAGGTCCGCCGCCTCCTCGTTGGGAAGCGCCCGGTTCTTCAGCCTGAGGCGGTGTTCACGGTGCACGACATAAAGGCCGCTGACGACGATGATGGCGGTTCCGGACAGCGTCCACCGGTCTGGCAGTTGCGCGAACACCAGGTAGCCGGAGCCGATCATCCAGACCATCTGCAGATAGGGATAGGGCGCCAGCGCCGTGGTGGTGGCGAGCCGATAGGCCTTGATCAGGAACCAGTGCCCCAGCCCGCCGAACAGGCCGAGCAGCAGAAGCAGGATGAGATGCAGCGCGCTCGGCGGCGGCGAGGCGGTGAACGGCACGACCGGCGCCATCAGCACCGCCGGCGCCAGCGCCGAGTAGAAGATCAGGCTGGCCGGCGATTCGGTGGCCGACATCCGGCGCGTCAGGATGACGTAGAAACAGTTCGACAGCATCGCGCCCAGCGCGAGGACGTGGCCGATGCCAAAGCTGCCATAGCCGGGCCGGGTGATGACCAGCACGCCGGCGAAGCCGGCGAGAACCGCCAGCCAGCGCCGCCATCCGGCCCATTCGCCGAGCAACGGGCCGGCGAGTGCGATGGTCACCATCGGCGCGGCGAAATAGATCGCTGAGGTTTCGGCCAGTTGCAGCGTGCGCAGCGCGGCAAAATTGCAGATGGTCGAGGCGAACAGGCAGAGGCCGCGAACCACCTGCATCGGCAGGTTCTTCACGCGGAACATGTCGAGACCGGCCCAGCCGCGCAGCAGCAGGATCGCCAGCACCGCATGTCCCGTGAAACGGACCCAGGCGACGAAGGGCGCCGACATGCCCGACACCACCAGATATTTCGCGCTGGTATCGAGGCCGGTGAACAGAACACCCGCCAGCAAGACGAACAGGATCGCCGCGGCGGGCGTCGCGGCCTCATGCTTGGCGGAGGGCAGTTTCAACAGTCAGGCCGTTCGCGAACTTGGGAGGTCCGTTCCTGCTTGTGAGCCAAGCCTGCCGGTTGCGCAAGCCGCAAACCTGACGCGACATGAAATTGCCGGATGTGGGCCGGTCTCAAACGTCGCTGTCGTCCTCGTCGTCGCCCACTGGCAGCGACACGTCGGAGAGGTTGGATTCGATGCGCGCCAGCAGCTTGACCAGCGACTTCTGGTCCTTTTTGTCGAGGCCCTTGAAGGCCTGTTTCTCGGTTTTGCGCACCGATTTTTCGATATCGCGGATCGCCTCGCGGCCGGTGTCGGTCAGGAAGATATGGGCCTGCCGGGCGTCCGTCTCGGATGCCTTCTTCTCGAGAAACCCTTGGGTCTGCAGCCGGTTGATCGTCTTGGTGATGGTCGGCGGGCGCACGCCGATGCGCATGGCGAGTTGCCCGGGCGTCTGCCCGTCCTCGCGGTCGAGCGCCAGCATGATCTGGTCCTGCCCCGCATAGAACCCGTGGGCGAGCAACCGCGCCGCCAGCGCCGTCCGCGCCAGCCGCGCGGTCGAGTGCAGCCGCCCCATCGTCGCACTTCTGTTCGTCCTGGCCATCTTCCGCTCCCTCAGCGTTAAAGCCGCCCCCAGCATCGTTTCGATAAACTTTGCCGGCAACCGAATTCGACAGAACGGCTAATGACAGACGTTGTTTACAATTGCATGACAGTTGCGAGGGCTGATAATCGAAAGTACCGGTTGCCAACCTGGACAGTTGGACGGACTTCGCCGGCGGATGGCCCGGTCCGTGCAATTCGATGGCATCCGACGGGCCGGACGCGAATGTCCCCGTGTTGGTCTCGACCGTCGGCGCTGCCCTCACTGTCCTGCCGGTGTCCAGCGGATGGATGGGTAACAGATTGAACCGGATACATGGGTTACAGTTCTCCCCGTTGCTGGTCCGCAAAAGCGCCGGCTGGTCGGGGTTGCAAGGCGGCTTTGCGGACCAGCCTGCCGCGCTTGTCGTCGATGAAGCCGAGGCGATGGGCGTAGAAGCGCATCGCCCATTCGCCGGTCTTGGTCTCCTCGATGGCGACCGGCTCGCCGGCCAGCGTGGCCGCGACATAGACCTCCGCGCCGCGCCATTTGACGGCGCCGTTGTGGCGCACCCTGCGCACCGCCGCCTCGGCCGGATAGTCGGGCTCGGGCGGGCTTGCCGGCATTCTGCGCGCCGACGGCGGTAGTGCCCGGCAGGGAGATGAGGGGCGGCGCCAGTGGTCAAGGCCGAGCAAAACCGCTCGAAAAAAGGGGGATGGCAAATAGGCCATGGCAAGAAATTTTTCTGCCGAAGCTGTCCTGCCCTTCGCCAACCCATTGAAATCGCGCGCAGGCACGTTTTCGACGCAAGCGCCTTCGACAAAAAATCGCGCCGGCCGTCCCCCTCCCCAAAACCACGCGCATACTTGCTGCCAGTTTCTCCTTCGGGAACGCCGATCATGACGGTGTGAAGGCGGGGAGGAACCGGCGCCTCCGGTGCGGGAAGACGTAACCCGCGCCCGGGGAGGCTTTGTCCGAAGGTCCTCCCTCCGCAACTACGTGCGGTGTGCGCTGGACGACGCGCTTAAGCACGGCCAGCCGAGGCGAAAGCCGGAGCCGGAGCTGTCGCGAAGCAGGACGGGACAGAGCCCAAAGTCGCCGGACGGGCGGCCGCAAGGTCGCAGATTACTTACTAGATGAGCGAGCTTGTGGTCGCCCGTCTTCCCGACTTCTCCCTCCGTGGCAGGGGGCATTCTCCTAACAATGGCCAGACGCGAAGGCGGGCGTGGCGGCGATCCGGGCTGTCTGCAAGGACCGCTGCTAAATCTGGTGGCGGAGCCGGCCAAAAACCTGCCTGGCGTCCGGCTCGCTGGCCCGATCGTGGACACCCGATTGAGGCGTGCAATCCGCCCCGCCCCGTCCTATATGCAGCACACCAAAATCCTTCGGGGCCTATCATGAGCGAAGCTTTGACCCAGATTCCCGTGACCGTGCTGACCGGTTACCTCGGCGCCGGCAAGACGACGCTGCTCAACCGCATCCTCTCGGAAAACCACGGCAAACGCTATGCCGTCATCGTCAACGAATTCGGCGAGATCGGCATCGACAACGACCTGATCGTGGAATCCGACGAGGAGATCTACGAGATGAACAATGGTTGCGTCTGCTGCACGGTGCGCGGCGATCTGGTGCGCGTGGTCGAGGGCCTGATGCGCCGCCCCGGCCGCTTCGACGCCATCGTGGTCGAGACCACCGGCCTCGCCGACCCCGTGCCGGTCGCCCAGACCTTCTTCATGGACGAAGACGTGCGCAAGAAGACAAAACTCGACGCCGTCGTCGCCCTGGTCGACGCAAAACACCTGCCGCTCAGGCTGAAGGATTCGCGCGAGGCCGAGGACCAGATCGCCTTCGCCGACGTGGTGGTGCTCAACAAGACCGACCTTGTCACGCCCGACGAGCTGCGCGATGTCGAGGCGGCGATCCGCGCCATCAATCCGGCGGCGAAGATCCACCGCGCCACACGCGCCGGCGTCGACCTCGGCGAGGTGCTGGACCGTGGCGCCTTCGACCTGAAGCGCGTGCTGGACAACGACCCGCATTTCCTCGACGCGGATGACCACGACCATGTCTGCGGTCCGGACTGCGACCATGATCATGACCATCACGACCACCATCATCACGATCATCACGGCCATGGCCCGGTGTCGCCGATTCACGACGTGACCGTGCAGTCGGTTTCGCTGCGCGGCCGCGAGATGGACTCCAAGAAATTCTTCCCGTGGATCGAGAAGGTGACGCAGCTCGAGGGCCCGAACATCCTGCGCCTGAAGGGCATCATCGCATTCAAGGACGATCCGGACCGCTATGTCATCCAGGGTGTCCACATGATCATGGAAGGCGACCACCAACGCGCCTGGAAGGACGGCGAGAAGCATGAGAGCCGCCTCGTCTTCATTGGCCGCGACTTGGACGAGGAGCGGCTGCGGAAAAGTTTTGAGGCGTGTCAGGTGGCGGCGTAGAGACAAGTATTCGATGATGGTCCTCTACGTTGCCCCCCTCTGTCCTGCCGGACATCTCCCCCACAAGGGGGGAGATTGGACCGGCCGCTTAGTTTTCGCCAATCACAGGCGGCGCAAAAGGAGCGGCAGGCGCGAAGCTGCCAATCTCCCCCCTTGTGGGGGAGATGTCCGGCAGGACAGAGGGGGGCAACGTAGAACGCCAACCTCCGCATCCGCCTTCTGCCTCACATTCCCGGCCTTTGCTTGATCCATGCCCACAGTCGCCCCCCTCGACCTCGACGGCCATTGCGTCGCAGCCGTCTTCCTCGCCGATATCCCGCATTTTGCGCTGGCCGACGGCTCGATCCACCGGCTCGACCATGGCCACAAGACCGTGCAGGCCAATGACGGCCTGCTCTGCGCCACGCTCGATCTGACCGGAACCAAGCTGATCACCGGCGGCGAGGACGGAAAGGTCTTTTCCACCGGGCCGGACGACGCGGCGGACATCGTGGCGGAGGCCGGCCGCAAATGGATCACCAGCGTGGCCGCCGGGCCGCAAGGCGCGCTCGCCTATGGCGCGGGCCGAAACGCCTGGGTGAAACTGCCGGACGGCAAGCTGAAGGAATTTTCGCATCCGCGCTCGGTCGAGGGCCTTGCCTTCGCGCCCAAGGGCTTGCGGATCGGCGTCGCCCGCTACAACGGCGCGACGCTGCATTTCCCGGCGACCGACGGCAAACCGACGGAACTCGAATGGGCCGGCGCCCACACCGGCATCACCTTCTCGCCCGACGGCAATTTTTTGGTCACCACCATGCAGGAAAACGCTCTGCATGGCTGGAAACTCGCCGACGGCAAGCACATGCGCATGTCCGGTTATCCCGCCAAGGTAAAATCCCTGTCCTGGAGCGCCAAGGGCAAGTGGCTGGCAAGCTCCGGCGCGCCGGCGGCGATCGTCTGGCCGTTCCAGGCCAAGGACGGGCCGATGGGCAAGGCGCCGCTGGAACTCGGCACACGCGGCAACACCATGGTGACCTGCGTGGCCTGCCACCCGAGCGAGGACATCGCCGCGATCGGCTACGACGACGGCATGGTGCTGGCGGTGCGCTTCGCCGACGCCAAGGAGGTGCTGCTACGCCGCCCCGGCAAAGGCGCCATCACCGCGCTGATGTGGGATAAGGCCGAGCGGCGCATCGTCTTCGGCAGCGCCTCCGGCGACTGCGGGGTGATCGACATTTCGGCGTGAAGCCTATTCGACAAAACAGCCGATCTTTCCATCGAGCCTGACCGTCTTGCCCTCCGGATCGTCGCCCGTGCCGTCGAAAACGGTCAGTTCGTAGGTGCCGGCATAGCCCCCCTCCTCGCCATCCGCCTTGGTCACCACCGTGATCTCGACATAGCCATGCGGCTTGTCGCCTTGGCGCTCGCGGTAGAGCACGAGGCGCAAATCCTCGCCGTCGAGCCAGTATTGCGCCAGATGCTCGCCAGTGAATTCCGTCGTGCGCAAATCCTCGGCGACGGAGGTGTCCAATATCACCGCCGAGCCGCGGAAATTGAACACCGGGCTGCCCATGCCGCGCGTCACGCCGCTCTCGACCGTAATCTTGGCCGAGCCGCCTTCCGCTTCGCAGGAAAGCCCGCCCGAGGCAAAGGCTGGAACAGCGCCCGCCATCAGCAAGCCGGCACATAGAATGAAACGCATTCAAACCCTCCCCCGAAGTTCGAGCCATTGAGGCGTTCTCCGGCCGCAGCCGTCAAGCCCGCTGGCCCGATATGTCGCGAGCGCGCGGCGATTGCCGCCGGCTTTGCCGATTGGCTAGACTGCGTCGGCACGAGGGGAAATCATGGCAGGCACTGACAACCGCAATTCCGGAGGCATCGAGCCAGAGCGCATCGCCCGTCTCCACGAGCGCGAGGCGGCAACATTTCGCGCGGCGCGGCCGAAATCGGCGCGCGCCTATGGCGACGGCCTGCCCGGCTTTCTCGGCGGCGTGCCGATGCACTGGATGAACGACTGGCCGACACCCTTTCCGATCATGGTGGAGAAGGCGCGTGGTGCCACGATCATCGACATGGACGGCAACATTCTCGCCGACTTCTGCCTCGGCGACACTGGTTCGATGTTCGGCCACTCGCCGCCGCCGGTCGCCCGCGCCATCCGCCGCCAGGCGTCGCGCGGCCTGACCTACATGCTGCCGTCCGAGGACGCGGCTGCCGTCGGAAAACTGCTTGCTGAAAAATTCGGGCTGCCGCGCTGGCAAATCGCCACCACCGCCAGCGACGCCAACCGTTTTGCGCTGCGCGCCGCCCGCGCCGTGACCGGCCGGCGCAAAATCCTAGTCTTCAACGGCTGCTACCACGGCGCCGTCGACGAGACTTTTGTCCGCCTCGACAATGGCCGCCCCGCCAACAAGCGTGGGCTCGCCGGCGAATTCCGTGACCTGACGGAAGATACAAAAATCGTCGAGTTCAACGATCTTGCGGCACTCGAAGCGGCCCTTGCCACCCGCGACGTCGCCTGCGTCATCACCGAGCCGGTGCTGACCAATTGCTGCATGGTACCCCCGCAAGCCGGCTTCCAAGAAAACCTTCGCCGGCTGACGCGCGAGACCGGAACGCTGCTGTTGATCGACGAGACCCACACCATCTCGACGGCGCCCGGCGGCTACACGAGACGGCATGGACTGGAGCCCGACATCTTCGTGCTCGGCAAACCCATCGCCGGCGGCGTTCCCGCCAGCGTCTGGGGACTTTCAGCCGAGATCGCGCAACGCTACGACGACTATCTCGCCACCAAGGAGGCCGGCTATTCCGGCATCGGCACGACGCTGTCGGCCAACCCACTGCAGTTCGCCGCCATGCGGGCGACGCTGGAACAGGTGATGACCGACGAGAACTACGCGCATATGGAAACGCTGGCCGCCCGCCTGCAGGACGGGCTTCAGGCAAGCATCGATAAACACGCCCTGCCTTGGCACGTCACCCGCGTCGGTGCGCGCGTGGAATTCATCTGCGCGCCTGGCCCGCTCCGGAACGGCGGCGAGGCGGAGGCCGCCCACGAGCCGGCACTGGAGGCGGCGATCCATGTTGCGCTGGTCAATCGTGGCGTGCTGATCGCGCCGTTCCACAACATGATGCTGATCTCGCCCGTCACGACGCGTCGGCAGGTCGACCGGCTGGCCGCCGCCTTCGCCGATATTGCCCAAGTCCTTGCCGCGTGACAAAGGAAGCGGCAGACAGAGAGCAATCATGACATCACCTTCCGGATCGTCGTCCGACGAAGCGCAAAAGTTCCTCGATGCCCATCCCGAGATCGAGGCGATCGACATCGTGCTGTCGGACGTCAACGGCATCGGCCGAGGGAAAATCATCCGCCGCCACGAGCTGATGAGCATCTACGAGGGCGGCCGGCACATGCCGATCTCCATCCTCGGGCTCGACATCACCGGCGAGGATGTGCACGAGACCGGGCTGATCTGGGATTCCGGCGACGGCGACCTGCGCGCATGGCCGATCCCCGGTACGCTGGTGCCGCTGCACGGCACCAGCCCTGCACGCGCGCAGGTGCTGATGGCGATGTACCATCTCGACGGAACCCCGATGAGTTCCGACCCCCGCCACGCGCTTGCCCGGCAGGTCGAGGCTTTCGCCAAGAAGGGCCTGCATCCGGCCGGCGCCTTCGAGCTGGAGTTCTTCCTCCTGAAGAACGAGCGCGACGCCGAGGGCCGCGTCCAGCCCGCCGACGCGGTGCTGGACGGGCGGCGCAGCGGCAAGACCGAGGTCTATTCGGTCGACCACCTGCACGGCATGGAGCCGCTGTTTTCCGACATCTATGCCGGCGCAAGGGCCCAGAACATCCCGATCGAGACACTGATCTCGGAATATGCGCCGGGCCAGTACGAA
Source organism: Mesorhizobium sp. LHD-90 (assembly GCF_030929505.1). Classification (GTDB taxonomy): domain Bacteria; phylum Pseudomonadota; class Alphaproteobacteria; order Rhizobiales; family Rhizobiaceae; genus Kumtagia. The sequence continues at coordinate 58,881 of NZ_JAVFVV010000021.1, forward strand.
CTGACGCTGAACTACCGCAAGGACGTCATGCAGGCGGCCGACGACCTCGTGCAATTGAAGCGCCTGGTGCGCATGCAGGCGCGCCGCCACGGCGTCACCGCCTGTTTCATGGCCAAGCCGATCCAGAAATATGCCGGCTCCGGCATGCACTTCCACGTGTCGATCCAGGACGGCGCGGGCCGCAACGTGCTTGCGGAGGAGAAGGAAGGCGAGTGGAGCCCAAATATGCTCAATGCGCTGGGCGGGCTGGCGGCGACCATGCCGGAATCGATGCTGGTCTTCGCCCCGCACGCCAATTCCTGGCGCCGCTTCGTCGCCCAGTCCTACGCGCCGCTCGCCGCCACCTGGGGCGTCAACAACCGCTCCGTGGCGCTGCGCATCCCGGCCGGCGACGTGAAGAACCGCCGCATCGAGCACCGCCCGGCCGGGGTCGACACCAATCCCTATCTGGTCGCCGCGACGGTGCTGGCCGGCATCGCAAAAGGTCTCGAGGAAAAGCTGGACCCCGGTCCGGAAACCACCGGCAACGGCTACGAGAACGCGCCGAAACTTTCCGACGCCCCCGCCGACTGGCGTTCGGCGATCGAGGCGGCGACGGCGTCGGAGTTCCTGAAGAAGGCGCTGGGCGAGGATCTGCACCGCACCTTCACGGAAATCAAACGCGCCGAATATCTGCGCGTCGCCCGCACGGTGAGCGAACTAGACTACCACCTCTATCTGCACGAGGTCTGACGGCGGCGGCTCGAAAAGCTTATTTCACCAATATCGCCCTGAGATCGTTGACGTTCGTCCCCGTCGGCCCAGGCACGAACAGATCGCCGGCGGCGTTGAAGGCCGTCCAGGCGTTGTTGCCGGCAAGCATGGCCTTGGCATCCGCGCCGGCGGCACGCATGCGCGCGATGCTCGACCCGTCAGCGAAGGCGCCGGCATTATCCTCCGAGCCGTCGATGCCGTCGGTGTCGGCGGCGAGCGCGTGGATGCCGTCGAACCCGTCGACACCAATTGCGAAGGACAGCAGGAACTCGCTGTTGCGGCCGCCCTTGCCACCCTTGGACCGAAGCGTGACGGTGGTTTCGCCGCCCGACAGCATCAGGATCGGCCGCGCGAACGGCCGGCCGCGCAGCGCCACCTCGCGGGCTATCGCCGCATGCATGGAGCCGACGTCACGCGCCTCGCCTTCGATGGAATCGGACAGGATGACGGCCTCCATGCCCAGCCGCCGCGCTTCCTCGGCGGCGGCGTCCAGCGAGACGGCGGCCGAGGCGATGACATGCACTTCGCTGGCCTTGAAACGCGGATCGTCCGGGCGCGGCGCGTCAGCCGCGTCCGACGCCAGATGCGCCATCACCGCTTCCGGCAACTTCATGCGAAAAGTCTCGACGATACGCAAAGCGTCGGCGCGCGTCGCGGCTTCCGGCACGGTCGGGCCCGAAGCCACCAACGCGGGGGCGTCGCCCGGAATGTCGGAGACCACCAGCGACACCACCCGCGCCGGCCAGGCGGCGGCCGCAAGCCGCCCGCCCTTGATCGTCGACACATGCTTGCGCACCGTGTTCATCGCCGAGATCGGCGCACCCGACGCCAGCAGCGCCTCGTTGACGGCGATCTCGTCGGCGAGCGACAGCCCGGCCGGCGGCGACGGCAGCAGCGCCGAGCCCCCGCCCGACACCAGCGCCACCACAAGATCGTCCTCCGTCAGGCCAGAGACCGCCGAAAGCAGCCGCTGCGACGCCGCCAGACCGGCCTCGTCCGGCACCGGATGCGCGGCCTCCAGAATTTCGATGCGTTTGCATTTCGTCGCGTAGCCGTAGCGGGTGACGACAACGCCGGTGAGCGGCCCGTCCCAGGCGCGTTCGAAGGCGGCCGCCATCTGCGCCGAGCCCTTGCCGGCGCCGACCACGACGACGCGCCCCTTCGGCCGCTTCGGCAGATGCTTGCGGATCGTCAGTTCCGGATCGGCGGCGGCCACGGCAGCCTTGAAGATCGAGGTGAGGAAATCGCGCGGCTCGAATGTCATTCGAAGAATGCCCCCGATGAAAAAAGCTGGCCGCAAATATCAGGCGGCGGGCAGGGCAAGAGCGGCATGGTCGAACCCGAGGTGATCGCAGAGCGTGGCAACGATCACCGCATGGTCCTGGCGCTCCGGCAGGCCGGACACGGCGATAACGCCGATGACGCCAATACCCTTGACGGTGATCGGAAACCCGCCGCCGGCCAGCACGTGATCAACGGGATCGAGCCCGTCCGCCGGCGGAAAGGTGCGGTCTGGCCGCGCCTTCTCATGCACCAGCCGATAGGTGCTCTTGTGGTAGATTCGGACCACGTTGCGTTTGCGCCGCGCCCAGTTGGTGTTGCTGGCGGTCGAGCCGGGCAGTGCCGCATAAAAGAGCGGCCGGTCCCAGAGTTGGATATCGATCACGATCGGCAGCTTTTCGGCCAGCGCCTTTTCGCGCAGCGCCGAGCCGATGGCGAAGGCGGTGGCTTCGTCGAAGACGGGAAAGACGAGGGCTGCTTCCTGTTCGGCGATCTTGGCGATGTCGTCGGCAGTGGCCATCGATTTTCTTCCCGTCATCGAGTTGCTTGAGCGCGGCATGGAAGGGTGAGCCGCAGGGAACGGTCTGTTTGTTTCGGCATGATGCCGCGGCGACGCGGTATCTCGCGCGGGCCGAAAAAAGTAAACCGTCCCCCAGCAATCGATTCCGGGCGGTCAAACGCCGATGGCGCTCTTCGACGGCTCGCCCGCCACATAGACTTCGGCCACCGACCGGTCGTCGCCCAGCGTCTGCAGCAGGAAAAGTTCTTCGGCCAGCGTGCCGACCGTCTCCATCCTGAGCCGCATGCCGGGCGTGGCGCTGGAAGCGAGCACGGTGATGTCAGCGTCGGTGCCGGGCTCCAGCGTGCCAATGCGGTCGGACAGCGACAGCGCCTCGGCGTTGCCCAACGTGATCTGCCAGAACGAGGCGAGCGGATTGAGCTTTTCGCCGTTCAGCGCGATCACCTTGTAACCCTCGTCCATGGTGCGCAGCATCGAGTAACTGGTGCCGCCGCCGACGTCCGTCGCCGCCGCGATACGCAGCGCCTGGTCGCGCTGGCGAAACCGCTGGTAGTCGAACAGGCCGGACCCGAGGAACAGGTTCGAGGTCGGGCAGAACACCGCCACCGAACCGCTGGCCGACAGCGCGTCGGCCTCGCGTTCCGAAAGATGGATGCAGTGGCCGAACAGGCTTTTTGGTCCGAGCAGCCCGTAACGTTCGTAGACGTCCGTATAGTCCTTCGACCACGGATAGAGTTGCTGGGTGAAGGCGATCTCGGCGTGGTTTTCCGAAAGATGCGTCTGCATGTGCAGGTCGGGATGCTCCCGCATCAGCGCCTGCGCCATCTCCATCTGCTCCGGCGAAGAGGTGATAGCGAAGCGCGGCGTCACCGCATAATGCTGCCGGCCTTTCCCATGCCATTCGGCGATCAGCGCCTTTGTGTCGTCGTAGCCCGATTGCGGCGTGTCGAGCACGCCATCGGGCGCGTTGCGGTCCATCATCACCTTGCCGGCGACGTTCAGCATGTTGCGTGCGTGCGATTCGGCGAAGAACGCTTCCGCCGAAGCCTTGTGCACCGAGCAGTAGGCGGCGACAGTGGTCGTGCCCTGCCGCACCATCTCGTCGAGGAACAGCCGAGCGATCCGCCGCCCGTGCTGGGCGTCGCGGAATTTTGTCTCCTCCGGAAACGTGTAGGTGTTCAGCCAGTCGAGTAGTTCCGCGCCATAGGAGGCGATGACCTGCATCTGGGGCATGTGGACATGGCAGTCGATGAAACCCGGCAGGATGAGATTGGGGCGGTGATCGACCACCTTCACTCCCTCGCCTGCCTTCGCCTTTACCTCGGCGAACGAACCCGACGCGACGATCCTGCCGTCCTCGATCAGCAGTCCGCCATCCTCTTCATAACGGCAGGCGGCAAGATCGTCGATGGTTTCGGGAAAGCGCAGGAAGGAGAGCGTGCGCCCACGCAGCAGTCTTCTGGTCAATTGCGCGCCTCCTCGTACCAGGTCACCAAAAGCGCCCGCTCCTGCGGGGTGATCTGCGTGACGTTGCCGGGCGGCATGGCGTGGCTGCGGCCGGCCTGCAGGTAGATTTCCCTGGCGTGCCTGGCGATAGCGTCGTCGGACTCGAGCACCACATCCTTCGGCGCATGATAGATACCCTCGTACGAAGGTTCGGCGGCGTGGCACATGGCGCAGCGGCCCATCACCGTGTCACGAACCGCCGGAAAATGCGTCGAGGCGACGAGCGGCTGGTCGGCGGCCGGGTCGGCCGCCTGCTCCTCGCCGGTCAAAACCTTCGGCACGGTCGACAGCCAGATGATGATGACGAACAGGATCGTTGCGGCCAGCCAGGTCCAGTGCGGATTGCCTTTCCGCGCATGCTGGGTGTTGAAGAAATGGCGGATCAGCACGCCGATGATGAACACCAGCGAGGCGATGACCCAGTTGAACTGGGTGCCGAACGCCAGCGGATAGTGGTTCGACAGCATCAGGAACAGCACCGGCAGCGTCAGGTAGTTGTTGTGCAGCGAGCGCGTCTTGGCGATCTTGCCGTATTTGGCGTCCGGCTTGCGGCCGGCAATCAGGTCGGCCACGACGATCTTCTGGTTGGGAATGATAACCATGAAGACGTTGCACGACATGATCGTCGCGGTGATCGCGCCGAGATGCAGGAAGGCGGCGCGGCCGGTGAAGAGATGCGTCAGACCCCAGGCCATGAACACCACGATGCAATAGAGCAAGAGCATCAGGACGGTATCGCTCTTACCGTAGAACAGCCGGCAGAGCAGGTCGTAGACGATCCAGCCAACGGCGATCGAGGCCAGCGAGATCAGGATCGCCACCGGCGCCGAGATGTCGAGCACGTTGCGGTCGATCAGGAAGAGATCGGCGCCCGCGTAATAGACGATGGCAAGCATGGCGAAACCCGACATCCAGGTCGCGTAGGATTCCCATTTGAACCAGGTCAGGTGCTCCGGCATCTCGGCCGGCGCCACCAGGTATTTCTGGATGTGGTAGAAGCCGCCGCCATGAACCTGCCACTCCTCGCCATGCGCGCCTGCCGGCAGGCCGGGCCGCTGGCGCAGGCCGAGGTCCAGCGCCACGAAATAGAAGGACGAGCCGATCCAGGCGATGCCGGTGATGACGTGCAGCCATCGCGCGGCAAAGCTCAACCACTCCCAGAAGATCGCGAAATCCAACATCCCAGAACCTCAATCGCCCATCCGATTGTCGCGGCATCGAGCCTATCGCGAAAGACTTGAGATGCACGATGACTTTCAAAAAATTCTGGAAAATAATGATCCCGGGACTGGGCCGCACCGTCCGGCACCAGGGTGGGAGTCGGCATGGCCTATCTGGACAATCTCACGGTCTTCGTCCGCGTCGTCGAGCTCGGCAATCTGTCGGCCGCCGGGCGCGATTTGCGCGTCTCTCCGGCGGTCGCCTCCAACCGCATCAAGGAGTTGGAAAAGCACCTCGGCGTGCGCCTGTTCAACCGCACCACGCGGCAATTGATGCCGACCGAGCAGGGTACGGTCTTCTACGACGGCGCCAAGCGCGTGCTCGACGCCATCGCCGAGGCTGAGGCCGCCGTCAGCGCGCTGTCGGGCCAGCCGCGCGGCACCATCCGGGTCACCGCGCCGCTCGGCTTCGGCCGCCGCTTCATCGCGTCCGGCATTCCGGAGTTCCGCGACCGTTACCCGCAGATCGAGGTGCGGCTCAGGCTCTCGGACCACAATGTCGACATCATGAAGGAGGGCATCGACGTCGCCTTCCGCCTCGGCCTGCTGGAGGATTCCAGCCTGCGCATGCGCGGCATCATGGAATGCGAGCGGGTGCTGGTCGCCTCGCCGAAATATCTGGAGGCGCGCGGCGAGCCGACGGAGCCGCAGCAGTTAATCGACGACGGCCACGACTGCCTGATGCTACGCTTTCCCGGCATGCGCGAGCATTTCTGGACGCTGGCGACGCCGTCCGGTCCTCACAAATACGAAGTCCACGGTCCCTTCGATTCCGACGACGGCGACGTCCTGACCGGCTGGGCGCTGTCCGACCGCGGCATCATCAACAAGCCGCGTTTCGAGATCGAGCCGTTCATCCGCGACCGGCGGCTGAAGGTCATTCTGCCGGAATCACCGCCGACGCCGGTTCAACTTGCCGCCGTCTACCCGCACAAGAAGCTTCAGGACCCGAAAGTGCGCCTGCTGCTCGACTTCATGGCCGAGCGCTGCCAGCGGCTGATCCGGGACATTTTGGCCGGAAAATAACCCGTACCCCGCGGCCGGGCGGGATGCGGGCAAGGACTGCGCTGCCTGACGACTGGCCTCACCAGGGCCGGCTCCAGTCGGCGAAGGTGAGGCCGTGCGCGCCGTCGCGCAGGTCCGATTCCTGCTCGGTCGCATCGCCGAAACGCCGACGCAGCCGGCCGGTGAGATACCCACCGGCGAAGAAGCTGGATATCTGAACCCAGAGCAGCCACAGGGCCGCAGCGATTGCATAGCCCATGACGGACAGTCCCTCGCCTTCATAGGCGGAGGTGAGCGACAGGCCGAGCGCCGAGCCGAAGGTCAGCAGCACGAAGGATACGGCCGTTGCCAGCAGCGTTCCGGCAAGGATTGCCGGCCAATCGACATAGCTGCGATCGTCGGCGACGATGCCGGTGGTCGCGGTTGCGGGATTTTCGGCGATAGCCATGGTCGTTCCTCCGACAGATTGCGTTGTTCCGGCGCGAGAAAAGTTCAACGGAGCCCGAACAGCGACAGAACCGCGAGAACGACGACGACAAGGCCAACCAGATAGATGATGCCGTGCATGGTAACCTCCTGTCTGCATTTGGCAGTGGAAACCAAACAGGCGGAGAGGAACAAAGTTCCGCCACAATGCAGTTTTGCCGGCGGACCCGGGGGTCAGGGGTGCCTCCGGCCACGTCCCGAGAACAATGTCCGTCGCGTGGTCCGCGACATTTTCGCCCGCCGTGAACTTCCGTCATGCGGTTGCGTTATGGACGCGGCGCCATGACCGGTTGAATATTCGGACGGCCAGGCCGACTATGTCCGCATCACTGCTTGAGGGCTCCCAAATGATATCGACCCGCAATGATCTGAAATCCAACGTCAGGAAGACTTCGATCGAGATCCTGAATGCCCGGCTCGCCGAGGCCATCGACCTGGCGCTAATCACCAAGCAGGCCCACTGGAACGTAAAGGGTCCACAGTTCATCGCCATCCACGAGATGCTGGACGGTTTCCGCACCGAACTGGACACCCATGTCGACACCATCGCCGAGCGGGCCGTGCAGCTCGGCGGCACGGCGCTCGGCACCAGCCAGGTCGTCGCCCAGGAGACGCCGCTGGCGGCCTATCCGACCGACATCCACAAGATCAAGGATCACCTCGCCGCGCTGATCGACCGCTATGCCGCGACGGCTAAACACGTTCGCGCCGCCATCGACGAGGCGGACGAGGCCGGCGATGCCGACACCGCCGACATCTTCACCGCCTATTCGCGCGCGCTCGACAAGTCGCTGTGGTTCCTGGAGGCGCACACGCAGGAAAGCGCCTGAGCTACGAGATGGGCGCCCGTGCCGCAGCGCCCATCGCGCACTCAATCGTCGATCGCCTGGTCATCATCTCCTCCAGAGGTTCAGACGCTGGGCGGGGTGAGCACCGGCTTGTCCGGCAGCGGGTACATGTGGAAATACGGCTGCGCCTCACCGAACACGCGGGCAATGGACGGCCGCATAAGCAGGCGGCCGTAGTAGGCCCTGAGCCGTTTCTGATCCTGGCCGATCGGCACCAGCGTATGCCCATACATCAGCGCCGGCGCCGCCGCGCAATCGCCGAGCGAAAAATCCTCGCCGGCGATCCAGGTCCTATCGCCGAGGTCGCTTTCGAGGACGGCATAGGCTTTGGCAAGCTGTGCCCGCGCCTGCTCGACGCCGAACGGGTCGCGCTTGCCTTGCGGCCGCAATTCGTCGGCCACGATCCCTTGCATCGGCTCATGCACATAAAAATCGAAGAACCGGTCCCAGAAGCGCACCCGCCACGCGGCGTCGGCATCGGCTGGCACGAACCGCACCGGGCCGGGATGGAACGTGTCGAGATACTCGATGACGATCGTCGACTCGGCCACCGTGGCGCCGCGTTCCTCATCCACCAGCACCGGCATCTTGGCCATCGGCCAGATCGCCTTGAAGGCGGCCGCCGAGTCCGGATTGCCGAAGTCGACGACCACCGGCTCGAAGCTGGTCCCGTTCTCGTAGAGCGGAATCAGCACCTTGTGGCAGAACGACGCCAGCGGGTGGAAATAGAGTTTTAGAGCCATCGGCAGCCTCCCGGTCTTGCGCTTTGTCAGTTCTCGAAGAATGGTTGCGAAGGGTTGGCGAAGGCAACGCGGCCCTGCGGCTCCTCCCATTCCTCCTGCCGCCCGAGCGGCGTGAGGTCGAGCCAGTAATAGGACCCGCCGACCATCTCGGCCCCGCGCCCGTAATTGGAATAGGTGTGGTAGATCGTGTTGCCGTCGCGGAGGAAGACGCTGCGGCCAGGCTGCTCGGTGGATTTGTCGCCTTCGAAATAATAGCCGGTGCCGGCTTTCTCGTGCTCGGCGATGGTCTTGTAGTTATAGGTGTCCGCGCCGCGCTTCGGGTCGATGGTGGCCTGGAAATCGTAGTTGAAGTCGGAGCCGAAGGACGAATACCAGGGAAACGTCCAGCCGCGCTCCTCCCTGTAGCGCTCCAGTTTTGCGAGCGGCGCGCGCGATACATGCGCCAGCGAGGTTGCGCGAGCGTTGAGGTGCCGGATGAGGCCCTCGGAAATCTCGTCGGCCGAGCCGGTGCAACCCTGGCACCCCTTCTCCCAATCCGGGTCGAACATGAAATGGACGACGATCAACTGCCGCCTGCCCTCGAACAGGTCGAGCAGCGTGGCTTTGCCCTCCGGCCCGTCGAACACATAATCCTTCTCGACCTTGACCATCGGCAACTCGCGGCGCGTGATGCTCAGCCGATCCCTGGCGCGCGTCATCTCCTTTTCCTGATCCAGCAGCGCCTTGCGCGCCGCCAGCCATTCCTCTTTCGAAACGATCTCGGGAAGTGCCATGGCTTTCTCCTTCCAACCCGTCGTCCGCCATCGAGTGCGGACGCTGTATCAAGGACGGCCGGGCCGGGGCGGCGCCGACATCCGGCGGCGCGAAAACTTCACGCCTGTTTCGCCGCGCTGTCCAGATAGGTGGCGAGCATCTCGAACAGCCCGCGGCAACCCTCTTCGCGGTCCTTCACCTGGTCCTTGCCGTCGAGAAAGGCCGCCTGCTCGGTGTAGGTGAGTTTTGTGCCGTTGCCGTCGGGTAAAAATTCGATGGTGGCGAGCGAAGCCGAAAATGGCGTGTCGCCCATCAGCATCGAATAGGCGAAGACGATGCGCCGGTCGGGCACGATGTCGAGATAAACGGTATCGTTGCCCATGGGCGGCCCGTCGCCGAAGCGGAAGCGGCTGCGTTCGAAGCCGCCGACACGGAAATCGCTTTCATAGCTGTCGGTCGTCCAGCCTTCACCGTCGACAAACCATTTGCGCTTGTGCGCCGGATCCGAAAACGCCTTGAAGACGACGGTCGGCGAAAAATCGTAGTGGCGCTCTATGATGAACGACGCATGCTCGACGGAATGTTTCGACATGATCTTCTCCCTTCGCCGCCTGTCGGCGGGCCTAACCAGTTGCAATTTGCAAGCAGTTGAAACTTAGCTAGACTGATGGCATATTGCAACTGGTTTTTTCCGGAGACATGAATGGATGCGGTTTCGGACCACCGCTCGGGGTGCCCCATCAACCTGACGGTCGAGATCCTGGGCGACAAATGGAGCCTGCTGATCCTGCGCGACATGATGTTCGGCAACCGCCGACATTTTCGCGATCTGCTGACGCATTCGCAGGAGGGCATCGCCTCCAACATCCTTGCCGACCGGCTGAAGCGGCTGGTCGAGCAGGGGATGCTGACCAAGGCCGACGACCCCACGCACAAGCAGAAGGCGATCTACAGCCTGACCGAACGCTCGATCGAGCTGGTGCCGGTCTTTGCGCAGATCGGCGCCTGGGGCTCGAAATGGCTGCCGGTCAGCGAGGAACTGTCGATCCGCGCCATCCTGCTGGAGCAGGGCGGGCCAAAGATGTGGGAGCAGTTCATGCGCGAGTTGCGCCGCTCGCATCTCGGCGAACACGTTTATGCCGATCCGGGCGAGGTGCCGGTCTGGATGCAGTTGAAGGCTGCCTACGAGGAGGTTGTGGCGCGCCGAGGACGCAGCGGCGCCTGACGCTCGCGATGGCGTTAGCGCCGTTCACCGCCCATTCTTGTTCTGCCTCGATGGGCGCGCCAGTCGGTTCGCCCTGTCAGTTCAGCGGGATGTCGTTGTCGGCCTTGCCGTCCTGGTACTCGGCCGACAGCCCGTCATAGATCTTCGAGATACCGGCGATGCGCGCTTCCAACCTGGCACGTTCGGCCTCCGGCAGGTCGCGCACCAGCTTGCGGATGGAAAAGCTCTTCCAGTAGGCGTTTTCCGCCCGGTAGCCGCCAGGTTCGAGCGTGAAAACCTCCTTGAGGATCTTCAGGTCGTGCGGGATGGCAAAGCTGTCGCGCGAATCCTCGTGGCTGAACAGGTAGAAAAAATTGTCGAAGCCTGTCCAGGTGATAGCCGAGAGGCAGAGCGAGCAGGGCTCGTGGGTGGCGAGAAACAGGCAGTCCTTCGTGTCTGGCTGATCGGCTTTCGGCAGCTCGTAGAAGCGTTTCAGGCAGTGCACCTCGCCGTGCCAGAGCGGGTTTTCCGTCTCGTTGTTGGTCTCGGCAATCACGACGGAGCGGTCTTCCTTGCGCAGGATCGCGGCGCCGAACAGCTTGTTGCCGTGCGCCACGCCTTCCTCGGTCTTCGGCACGATGTCGTGCTCGATCACGTCGAGCAGCCGGTCGATCAGGGAAACCTCGCTCATCGGGCGGCCTCCGGTAGGCGGATTTCGTAAGGCTCCTCGAAGAAGAATTCCTCGAGGTTGTTGTCGTCGCCGCCGCGGTCGACGATGACGAAATCCTGCGCCTCGCCGATCGGCGTCAGCACGCCGTGCCAGCTATTGCGCGGGTAGTTGATGCCCTGGCCCGGCCCCGCCAGGAAGGCGTGCGGGATGCCCGGCCGACCGTCCTCGTCATGGCAGACGACCACCAGGAACGGCCTGGGTTGCAGGGGGATGAAGGCCTGGCTGCCGAGCGGATGGCGCTCGACCATGGCGAGCTTCAGCGGGAAGTCGTAGGGCGTGCCGCGCACGGTCGAGATCAGCACGCGGGCGTTAGGACCTTGCGCGTCCGCCGCCGCCAGTGCGTGAAAGCGTTCCGCCTTGCCGCCGTTGATGGGGAAATGATGGTCGCCGCCGATCTCGATGACCTGGCCGAACTCGGCGAAGTTTTCGCGGGTAAGCGGTTGGGCGGTGATGATCCGGGTCATTGGCGCTGCCTTTCACCCTCCCCCTTGTGGGGAGGGTCGGCGAGCGGTCGAAGCGAAGCGAAGAACGCGAGCCGGGGTGGGGGTGAGGCATTTCCTGCGAGCGGAGCGGTGGCAGCGGTGCTACCCCCACCCCGCCTTACGCATGTCGCTTCGCTCCATGCGTTCGTCGACCCTCCCCACAAGGGGGAGGATAAAAGCAGCGCCGTCATCGCCCAAATCCCCCCAGCTTGGCGTGCCGGTTGACATCCTTGTAGAGCAGGTAACGGAACTTTCCGGGACCGCCGGCATAGCAGGCCTGCGGGCAGAAGGCGCGCAGCCACATGAAGTCGCCGGCCTCCACCTCCACCCAGTCCTGGTTGAGCCGGTAGACCGCCTTGCCCTCCAGCACATAGAGCCCGTGCTCCATCACATGCGTCTCCGGGAACGGGATGACGCCGCCCGGCTCGAAGGTCACGACGGTGACGTGCATGTCGTGGCGGACGTCAGTGGGGTCGACGAAGCGGGTGGTGGCCCAGCGCCCCCCGGTGTCCGGCATGGCGGCCGGCTCGATCTCCTGCTCGTTGGCAAAGATGGCCTGCGGCGGTTCGATGCCGTCGACGAATTCGTAGGCTTTTCGGATCCAGTGGAAGCGCGCCGGCGTGCCGCCGTTGTTGCGCAGGTTCCAGTTGCTGCCGGGCGGGATGAAGGCATAGCCGCCCGGCGTCATCCGGTGCGTCTTGCCAGCAAGCGTCACCGTGATCTCGCCTTCGACCACAAAGATCACGCCCTCGGCGCCTGCATCCGGCTCCGGCTTGTCACTGCCGCCGCCGGGCAGCACCTCCATCACATACTGCGAAAAAGTCTCGGCGAAGCCGGACAACGGCCGGGCGATCACCCAGGCGCGCGTCTTCTCCCAGAACGGCAGGTAGCTGGCGACGATATCGCTGAACTCGCGGCGCGGGATGACGACATAGGCTTCGGTGAACACGGCCCGGTCGGTGATCAGGTCGGTCTGCGGCGGCAGGCCGCCTTTGGGCGCGTAGTAGCTGCGGGCGGTCATGGTCGTTCCTCAGGCGGGCAGGATATCCTTCAGCCTCAGGAGCGCGATGCGCTCCACCTGGCCGCAGGCTGTTGCGAATTCCGTGGCGCGGTCGTTGCCGATGCGGGTTTCGAAGGCAGACAAGATCTCCGCCTTCGTTCGCCCCTTGACCGCGATGATGAAGGGAAAGCCGAATTTCTCGACATAGGCGCCGTTGAGCTCGGTGAAGCGGGCGCGCTCGGCGTCGGTCAGCGCGTCAAGCCCGGCCGAGGCCTGCTCCCTGGTCGATTCCACTGTCAGCCGCTTCGCCTGCGCCAATTTTCCGGCGAGATCGGGATGCGCCTTGAGCACGCCGAGCCGCTCGTCTTCGGAAGCCGAGCGGAAGGCGCGGCAAAGCGCGTTGACGAGGCCGCCGGCGCTGTCATGCGCCGGGCCGAGCTCGAGCTCGAAGGCGCGCTCGGCGATCCACGGCGAATGCTCGAAGATGCCGCCAAACTTTTCCACGAACTCCTCGCGGCCCAGGCGCGAGGGGCGCAACGCCGGGGCTTGGTATGGATGGGTCTCGCGCCAGTGGCGAGCGATGTCGATGCGGCGCGGCAGCCACACGCGCTCGTGGCTCTTCACATAGTCGATGAAGCGCTTCAGCCCGAGCACGCGGCCCGGCCGGCCGACGAGCCGGCAGTGCAGGCCGATCGACATCATTTTCGGCCGTCCCGCCTGGCCCTCGGCATAGAGCGCGTCGAAGGCGTCCTTCAGATAGGCGAAGAACTGATCGCCATTGGTGAAGCCGGCCGAGATGGCGAAACGCATGTCGTTGGCGTCGAGCGTGTAGGGGATGATGAGCTGCGGTGGGATCGCGGCGCCGTGGCCGTCGTGGTCGAGCCAGTAGGGTAGGTCGTCGTCATAGGTGTCGGAGACATAGTCGAATCCGCCCTCTTCCGCTGCGAGCCGCACCGTGTTGGTTGATGTCCGGCCCGTATACCAGCCGGTCGGCCGCTTGCCGGTGACTTCCGTATGCAGGCGGATCGCCTCGGCCATGTGGGCGCGCTCTTCCTCCGCCGAGGTGTCGCGGTAGTCGACCCATTTCAGCCCGTGCGAGGCGATTTCCCAGCCGGCCTCCTGCATGGCAGCGACCTGGTCGGGCGAGCGGGCGAGCGCCGAGGCGACGCCGTAGCAGGTGGCCGGAACCCCGGCCTCGGTGAACAGCCGGTGCAGCCGCCAGAAGCCGGCGCGCGCGCCATATTCATAGATCGATTCCATGTTCCAGTGGCGCAGGCCGGGCCACGGCTGCGCGCCGGTGATCTCGGACAGGAACGCTTCTGAGGCGGCGTCACCGTGCAGCAGGCAGTTCTCGCCGCCCTCCTCGTAGTTGACGACGAACTGCACCGCCACGAGGGCGCCGTTCGGCCAGCGCGGATCGGGTGGATTGGCGCCGTAGCCGCGCATGTCCCGGACATAACGTTTGGGGGTCATGGAGTGGCCGTTTCCTCTTTGTTGTCTGGACGATAGCGGATGGAGCGGCAAGCCGATCCCCACGAAAAATTTGAAAGTCTTTTTGTGGCGCTCCGCTTCCCTGCGACTGCAGCATGGCCTTTAATCCATGCACGATCCAGGATCGCGTTCGAACGTACCACGGAGGGAGGCCGAATGGCGAAGGCAGAAGGCGGGCGGCTGACCACCCATGTGCTCGACACCGCGTCCGGAAAGCCGGCGGCCGGGCTAAAGATCGCGCTCTATCGTGTCAGCGGGAATTCGCACACGAAGCTCAAGACGGTCGAAACCAACGCCGACGGCCGGTGCGATGCGCCACTGCTGGAGGGGGCGGATTTCAAGGTCGGGCAGTACGAGCTGATTTTCTTCGCTGGCGACTATCTGCGCTCCATCGGCGCGGCGCTGCCGGAGCCGGCCTTTCTGGATCAGGTACCGATCCGTTTCGGCATGGCCGAGCAGGCGCACTACCACGTGCCGCTGCTGATCTCGCCCTACGGCTATTCCACCTACAGGGGGAGCTGACCGTGGCCAAGGCGAAACCCAGGTCGGAAATCCGCTTCATCCTCAACGGCGAGGACGTGGCGCTCTCCGACGTCGCGCCGGACGAGACATTGCTCGACTGGCTGCGGCTGGAGCAGCGGCTGCGCGGCAGCAAGGAGGGCTGCGCCGAGGGTGATTGCGGCGCCTGCACCGTGCTGGTCGGCCGGCTTTCCGGCGGAAAACTGGTCTATGAAAGCGTCAATGCCTGCATCCGCTTCGTCGGCTCGCTCGACGCCACCCATATCGTCACCGTCGAGCATCTGAAGGGCAGGGACGGAGAACTGCATCCCGTGCAGCAGGCGATGGTGGATTTCCACGGCTCGCAATGCGGCTTCTGCACGCCCGGCTTCGTCATGTCGCTCTACGGCCTGTGGATGCGCTCGCCACAGCCGTCGGACGCCGAGATCGAGAAGGCGCTGCAGGGCAATCTCTGCCGCTGCACCGGCTATGAGGCGATCATGCGCGCCGCCCGCGCCATCTCCGGCTACGGCAAAGCGGCGAAAGACCCGCTGCTCGCCGAGCGCAAGGCGATCGCGGCAAGGCTGGCGGCGCTCCGGGACGGCCGCCGCGTCGAGATCGGCGAAGGCAAGGCGCGTCTCGTGGTGCCGGCGTCGCTCGACGATTTCGCCGCGGTCTATGAGGCCGAGCCGAAGGCTACCGTGGTAGCCGGTTCCACCGACGTCGGCCTGTGGGTGACCAAGCATATGCGCGAGATTTCGCCGGTCGTCTTCATCGGCGGCATCGACGAGCTGAAGGGCATTTCGGAGACCGGCGGCGCCATCGCGATCGGCGCCGGCGTCACCTACACCGAGGCGTTCTCGCGGCTCGCCGACCGCATCCCGACCATGGGCACGCTGCTGAACCGCCTGGGCGGCGAGCAGGTGCGCAATATGGGCACGATCGGAGGCAACATCGCCAACGGCTCGCCGATCGGCGACACGCCCCCACCGCTGATCGCCCTGGGCAGCCGGCTCACGCTGCGCAAGGGAGCGGAGCGCCGGACCATCCTGCTCGAGGATTTCTACATCGCCTACGGCAGGCAGGACCGCCGGCCCGGCGAGTTCGTCGAGAGCGTCATCGTTCCGCTGCCGGCAAAGGACGAGAAATTCGCCGTCTACAAAATATCGAAGCGTCGGGACGAGGACATCACCTCGACGCTAGGCGCCTTCCGGCTGGCGCTTGCCGAGGATGGCACGGTGGCGTCGATCCGCATCGCCTTCGGCGGCATGGCGGCGACGCCGAAGCGCGCCTCGGCGGTCGAAGCCGCGCTGGTGGGTAAGCCTTGGACAGAAGCGACGGTCGAGACCGCGCTCATCTCCTTCGAGACCGACTTCACGCCTTTGACGGACATGCGCGCCAGCGCCGAATACCGTATGCTGGCGGCGAAAAATCTGCTCCGGCGCTTCTTCGTCGAGACGACGGGCACGAAGGCGCCGGTTCAGGTCGGGCGCGCGGCTTGATGGGACCTATGTCGGACATGTGGACGTTCGCGCTCCTTCGCACCCCCCTCTGTCCTACCGGACATCTCCCCCTCAAGGGGGGAGATTGGTTGGCCGCTTTGATTTCGCCAATCGCCAACGGTCCCGGACCAGCGGCAAGGTCAACGCTGCCAATCTCCCCCCTTGAGGGGGAGATGTCCGGTAGGACAGAGGGGGGTGCGAAGGAGCGCGAAGCTCGGGGGATGTGTCGATGAACAAACATACGTCACCCAACCTCAAGGCCGCGAGAATCGCCGGCGCCGTCCACACCGACCAGCGCCACGATTCCGCGCACAAGCACGTCACTGGCGAGGCGGTCTACATCGACGACATGCCAGAGCCGGAGGGCACGCTGCACGGCGCGCTCGGGCTGTCGACGGTTGCACATGCAACGATCCGCGGCATCGACCTCTCCGCCGTCAAGACCGCGCCCGGCGTAATCGACGTGCTGACAGCCGCCGACGTGCCCGGCGAGAACGACATCTCGCCCACCGGTCGCCACGACGAGCCGATCCTGGCCGAAGGCAAGGTGCAGTTCTTCGGCCAGCCCATCTTCTGCGTGATCGCCGCAACCCGCGAGGCGGCGCGCCGCGCCTGCCGGCTGGCCAAGATCGAGTACGACGAACTGCCCGCCGTCATCGACGTCTGGGACCTCGATCCGACCGAGGACAAGCTCGTCACCCCGCCGCTTACGCTGAAGCGCGGCGACGCAGCCGGCACCATCGCCGTCGCGCCGCGTCGCTTGAAGGGACGCATGCGCGTCGGCGGCCAGGACCATTTTTATCTCGAAGGCCACATCTCGCTCGCCGTGCCCGGCGAGGACGGGGACGTCACCGTCCACTGCTCGACCCAGCATCCGAGCGAGGTGCAGCACATGGTGGCACATGCGCTCGGCGTGCCGAGTCATGCGGTCACCGTCGAGATCCGGCGCATGGGTGGCGGTTTTGGTGGCAAGGAGACGCAGGGCAACCAGTTCGCCGCGCTTGCCGCCATTTCAGCCAAGCGGCTCGGCCGGGCCGTGAAAATCCGGCTCGACCGCGACGACGACATGCTTGCTACCGGCAAGCGCCACGACTTCGTCATCGACTACGAGGTCGGCTTCGACGATGATGGACGCATCCTCGGCGTCGACTACGTCTATGCGGCGCGCTGCGGCTTTTCCTCCGATCTGTCAGGACCCGTGACCGACCGCGCGCTGTTCCACTGCGACAACGCCTATTTCTGGCCCGCCATCCGGGCGAAGTCGGCGCCGCTCTACACCAACACCGTCTCCAACACAGCCTTCCGTGGCTTCGGCGGGCCGCAGGGCATGATCGGCGCGGAGCGTGTCATCGACGAGGTCGCCTTCGCCACCGGCAAGGACCCGCTGGAGATCAGGAAGCTCAACTTCTACGGCACGCGTGAGCGCAACGTGACGCCCTACCACCAGACGGTGGAGGACAACATCATCCACCGCATCGTCGCGGAACTGGAGGAGAGCTCAAACTACACACGGCGGCGGCGCGAGATTGCCGCCTTCAACGCCAACAGCCGCATCGTCAAGCGCGGCCTGGCGCTGACGCCGGTGAAGTTCGGCATCTCCTTCACGGCGACCCACTACAACCAGGCGGGCGCGCTGGTGCATGTCTACACAGACGGCTCCGTCCATCTGAACCACGGCGGCACTGAGATGGGCCAGGGCCTCTACGTCAAGGTCGCGCAGGTGGTCGCGGAAGAATTCCAGATCGACATCGACCGGGTGAAGATCACCGCCACCACGACCGCCAAGGTGCCCAACACCTCAGCGACCGCAGCCTCCTCCGGCTCGGACCTCAACGGTATGGCGGCGCAGAACGCGGCTCGCCAGATCAGGAGGCGGCTCACTGACTTCGCCGCGGACAAATATTCCGTGCCGGTCGACCAGATCGAGTTCCTGCCCAATCGGGTGCGTGTCGGCAACCAGGAGATTCCTTTCCCCGACCTGGTCAAGCAGGCCTATATGGCGCGTATCCAGCTCTCGGCGGCCGGCTTTTACAAGACGCCGAAGATCCACTGGAACCGCGACAAGGGCGAGGGCCATCCCTTCTACTACTTCGCCTACGGCGCGTCCTGCTCGGAAGTGTCGGTCGACACGCTGACCGGCGAATATGTGGTGGAGCGCACCGACATCCTGCACGAGACCGGCCGCTCGCTGAACCGGGCGATCGACCTCGGCCAGGTCGAGGGCGGTTTCATCCAGGGGATCGGATGGCTGACGACGGAAGAGCTTTGGTGGGACGGCAAGGGGCGGCTGCGCACCCACGCGCCGTCGACCTACAAGATCCCGCTCGCCTCGGACCGCCCGAAAATCTTCAACGTGACGCTTGCCGACTGGCCGGAGGCGCACGAGCCGACCATCCACCGCTCCAAGGCGGTGGGCGAGCCGCCCTTCATGCTGGCCATGTCGGTGCTGCACGCGCTGTCGGACGCGGTGGCGAGCGTCGCCGACCATCGCGTCTGCCCGCGGCTTGACGCGCCCGCCACGCCTGAGCGCGTGCTGATGGCGATCGAGCGGCTGCGGGCCGAGGCGAAGGCCTAGCAAAATGCTATAGTCCGGCATGGCATCGATCGTGAAGGAACTCTGCGCTTTCCTGGACGGGCCCCCCACCGCCCTCGTCGAGGTCGTCTCCGCAAAGGGCTCCACCCCGCGCGAAAAGGGCGCCTGGATGCTGGTGTCGCCGCTCCGGATTTTCGGCACGATCGGCGGCGGACAGCTCGAATTCATGGCGATCGACAAGGCGCGCGAGATGCTGCGATCACCCTCCCTCTTGTGGGGAAGGTCGGCGAGCGGATTGAGCGCAGCGAAATTCGAGAGCCGGGGCGGGGGTCCCCCGGAGAAAGCTACCCCCACCCCGGACCTTCGGTCCGACCCTCCCCACAAAGGGGAGGGTGAAAGGCTCTCCATTCCCCTCGGCCCGGAGATCGGCCAGTGCTGTGGCGGGCGGGTCGAGCTGTCGATCCGCCTGGTCGACGCGGCGCTGGAGGCCCGCCTGCTCAAAGCCGCGGCCGCCGAAGAGGCGCGGTTGCCGCATGTCTATGTCTTCGGCGGCGGCCATGTCGGCCATGCGCTGGCCTCGGCCTTTTCGCTGCTGCCGCTGAAGACCATCGTCGTCGAGACACGCGCCGACGCGCTGGAAGGCATGCCGGCGTCGGTAGAGACCAGGCTGACGCCGGTACCTGAAGAGATGGTTCGCGACGCGCCGGCCGGCTCCGCCTTCGTCGTGCTCACCCACGACCACGCGCTGGATTTTCTGATCGTCGCCGAGTCGCTCAGGCGCGACGACGCGGCCTATGTTGGCATGATCGGCTCGAAGACCAAGAAGGCCACCTTCCGCAATTGGTATCTGAAGACCGCCGGCGGCAGCGAACGGTCATTTTCGCGCCTAGTCTCGCCGATCGGCGGCGACGCGGTGAAGGACAAACGTCCGGCGGTGATCGCCGCGCTCGCCGCTGCCGAGATCATGACGGCGCTGGCGACCGCAACCGCGCGCGGCCACGTCATGCAACAGGCGTAACACCGGCCGCACGACCACGTCGCCGGCCCGTCCGCAAAGGTCAACGCAGGAACGGCTTTGCCCGCATCGTCTCCGGCACCGATACGCCGAGCCGTGTCAGCACGGTCGGCGCCAGTTGCAACTGGTCGAGCAAAACGTCCGACGCCGGCCCCTCGCCCGTGCCGAAATAATAGAGCGCCACGTCCTGCATCTCTTCATCATGGCCGCCGTGATGGCCACGATGCGTCTGGCCGTGGTCGGCCGTCACGATCACCTCGCACCCAGCGCTCAGCCATCGCGGCAGGAAACCCGCGAGCGAGGCGTCCAGCGCGTAGAGCGCGTTGTCCATCTCCACGCAGTCCTGGCCGTAGCGGTGGCCCATGGAATCGACGGTGCAGGTGTGCAGGATGCCGTAGTCGATGCCCTTGACCTCGACCAGCCGCGTCAGCGTGGCGAACAGGTCGACGTCGCTCGGCGTCATCTGGTTGGTATGGTTGTAGCCGGCCATGGTGTGGAACCGGGCGTGCGTGATCGGCCCGTCCGGCTCGTCATACTCGATATCTCGCACCGGATCGAAGGGATAGCGGTTGAAGAACTCCGACCAGTAGGAATGGGTCACCGCGCCCGTCCTGCCGCCGGCCCTGGTCACCTCCGAAAAAATGTCCGGCTGTTCGACACGCTTGCGAAATTCGTTCGATCCTATGCCGTGGACCTGCGGCGCCACGCCCGTATGGATCGAGGCATAGCAGCAAGCCGATGTCGACGGCAGCACCGAGCGCATCCGCCATTTGCGCGCCTCGCCCGACTGCACCCAGCCTTCAAGGTTGCCCATGAACGGCTTCCAGCTCCGCCACGGCAGGCCGTCGAGGACGATCAGCAGGAGTTTTGTGCGAAGGGGCATGTCAAACTACTCTTCGAGGCGCGACTTCAGGTCCATGCGCCGGTGGAGTATGCGCATGACTTGCACATCTCCGCCATCAGACAGGGTGTAGAAGATGAAATGCGAACCGATGGCGTGCCTGAAATATCCCGCGCGAAACTGCTCTGCGTTCCGTCCAAATTTGCGGCGCGATGCGAGCGCTTCGCACGCATCCTTGATCGAGTTGATGTAGCGTTCAGCCTGATCTTGGTTCCAAGTCTTTTCGGTATAGTCCCATATTCCGTCGAGGTCAGCCTGCGCTGCTCGACTAAGGACGTATCCGCTCATAGCGCGTTGTCCGCTTTCGTCCTGGAATTAGCAATCGAGCTGCGACAACTGCTCCCAACAGGAGCGAACATTACTGTCGTGCCTTCTTTCGAGCTATGAATTCGTCAAAATCGAACGGCTCCGGCGGACCGCTGTTCTCCCCTTCGATCAAGGCCGCGCGGACGGCCTCGATGTAAGATTCCTGCTCCTCCAGAAGCCTCAGGCCAGCTTGGACCACCTCGTCGGGAGAAGCATAGTGCCCGTCCTCGACCTGCTGCTCGACGAATTCGCTGAAGGGCGTATCGAGCGATATGGTGGTGCGCTTGTTCATTGCCGCAGAATAGCAGAGTCCTTTCGGTCGGCAAACAACGCCGTCCCCTCTCAGTTCCCCGCGCTCTCCATGCGCCGTCCCGTGATCGCCTTTTCCAGCCAGCCGATCTCCATCTCCGGCACGGAGGACAGAAGCAGGTCGGTATAAGCGTCGAAGGGCGGCGCCAGGACCTGGCTCTTAGGGCCGTAGCGAACCACCTCGCCGCGATACATCACCGCGATCGAGTCGGCGATCGACTTCACCGTCGCCAGATCGTGGGTGATGAACAGATAGGCGACTTCCTCTTCCTTCTGGAGTTCCAGCAGCAGTTTGAGGATGCCGTTCGCCACCAGTGGGTCGAGCGCCGAGGTCACCTCGTCGCAGATGATCAGTTTCGGCTTGGCCGCTAGCGAACGGGCGATGCAGACGCGCTGCTTCTGGCCGCCGGAAAGTTCCGCCGGATAGCGGTCGACAAAACCCTTGCCCATCTCGATCTTGTCGAGCAGTTCGGCGACACGCTGGTCGCGCTCGCGCCCGCGCATGCCGAAATAGAACTCCAGCGGACGTCCGATGATGGTGCCGACCGTCTGGCGCGGGTTCATCGCCACATCTGCCATCTGGTAGATCATCTGCAACTGGCGAAGATCTTCCTTCGGCCGGTCGGCCAGCCGGTTTGCAAGCGTCCTTCCTGCGAAGGTGACCGACCCCTGCTCGGGCGGCAGCAGCCCGGTTATGGCGCGCGCCAGCGTCGATTTCCCCGAGCCGGATTCGCCGACGACGGCCAAGGTCTGCCCCGGAAAGATGTCGACCGAGACGTTTTTCAGCACCTTCACCTTGCCGCCGCCATAGGAGGCGGTGACGTTCTTGACCGACAGGAACGGCGTGGCGCCGGGTTTCTGCTCGTCATGTGCGATCTCGTGCACGGAAACCAGCGCGTTGGTGTATTCCTGCCGGGGCTCCTTGATGATCTGCCGCGTGCCGCCCCATTCGACCAGCCGGCCGTGGCGCAGCACCATGATCTCGTCCGACACCTGCGCCACCACCGCGAGGTCGTGGGTGATGTAGAGTGCCGCCACGCCGGTGTCGCGGATGGCGTCCTTGATCGCCGCCAGCACGTCGATCTGCGTGGTCACGTCGAGCGCGGTCGTCGGCTCGTCGAAGACGATCAGGTCAGGCTCGGAGCACAGCGCCATCGCCGTCATCACACGCTGCAACTGCCCGCCCGACACCTGGTGCGGATAGCGCTCGCCGATGGTCTCGGGGTTCGGCAGGCTGAGTTTCCTGAACAGCGCCACCGCCCGCTTTTCGGCCTCCGCCCGGGTTGCGACGCCATGCAGAAGCGAAGCTTCCACCACCTGGTCCATCAGCCGGTGCGCCGGGTTGAAGGAGGCGGCAGCCGATTGCGCGACATAACACACCTCTCGACCGCGCAGTCTGCGCAAGCCGCCAACGCCGCCTTTCAATATGTCACGGCCGTTGAGCACCACCTCGCCGCCGGTGATGCGCACCCCGCCGCGCCCGAACCCCATCGAGGCGAGCCCGATGGTCGACTTGCCCGCGCCGGATTCGCCGATCAGCCCCAGCACCTTGCCACGCTGCAGCGTCAGCGACACGTCGTGCACCAGCGTGATCGTCCTGGGCGGTTCGCCCGGCGGAAACACTTTGGCTTCGATCCGCAGGTTGCGGATGTCGAGCAGCGGGTCGGTCTTGCCTGCCCGCGATGCGGTAGCCGCAGCAGCCATCAGCCGCGCCCTCCCTTCAGGCTGGTCGTGCGGTTCAGCACCCAGTCCGCGACCAGATTGACCGAGATGGCCAGCGCCGCGATTGCCGCCGCCGGGATCAGGGCCGCCGGTATGCCGAAGACGATGCCGTCCTTGTTCTCCTTCACCATCCCGCCCCAGTCCGCCTGCGGCGGCTGCACGCCGAGCCCGAGGAACGACAGCGCCGACAGGAACAGCACGGCATAAATGAAGCGTAGGCCGAGTTCCGAAACCAGCGGCGACAGCGCGTTGGGCAGGATCTCGCGAAAGATGATCCAGGCCTTGCCCTCGCCGCGCAGTTTGGCCGCCTCGACGAAGTCCATGACGTTGATGTCGACCGCCACCGCGCGGCTGAGGCGGTAGACGCGGGTGGAGTCGAGGATACCCATCACCAGGATCAGCGTGAGGATCGTCGAGGGCAGCACCGAAAGCACCACCAGCGCGAAGATCAGCGTCGGGATGGCCATCAGCAGGTCGACGAAGCGCGACATCAGCGTGTCGAACCAGCCGCCGATCACCGCTGCGGCGAAGCCGAGGATCGAGCCGAGGGTGAAGGAGAGCGCAGTGGCCAGCACGGCGATGAGGATCGTCGTCTGCGCGCCGTAGATCATGCGCGACAGCAGGTCGCGGCCGAGATTGTCGGTGCCGAGGACGAACTTGTCCGAGGATGGCTCCCATACCTGCCCGACGATCTCGCCGAGCCCGTAGGGCGCGATCCACTGCGCGAAGATGGCGCAGATCAGGAACAGCGTCGTCAGGATCAGGCCGATCCACGCGCCGATCGGGATTTTCCGAAGCTCAAGCATGGCCGCGCCTCACTTCGGATGCCGGAGCCGCGGATTGGCGACGATCGCCGCAATATCCGCGATGATGTTGAGGGTAACGTAGACGGCGGCAAAGATCAGGCCCACCGCCTGAACCACCGGCACGTCGCGCTTGGTGACGTGGTCGACGAGATACTGGCCCATGCCCGGATAGACGAAGATCACCTCGATGACGACGACGCCGACCACGAGATAGGCGAGGTTCAGCATCACCACGTTGACGATCGGCGCAATGGCGTTCGGGAAGGCGTGCTTGCGGATGATGTCGAAAGCTCTGAGGCCCTTGAGTTCCGCCGTCTCGATATAGGCCGATTGCATGACGTTGAGGATCGCCGCCCGCGTCATGCGCATCATGTGCGCGAGCACCACCAGCGTCAGCGCGGTCGCTGGCAGGACGATGGCGTGGATGCGGTCGAGGAACGGCATGCCGTCGAACACCGTCGAGATGCCGGGGAACCATTGCAGCTTCACGGCGAAGAAGAACACCAGCAGGTAGCCGATGAAGAACTCCGGCAGCGAGGTCGATGCCAGCGCCAGGCCGGAGATGAGCTTGTCGACGAAACCGTTGCGGTAGCGCACCGCCAGCAAGCCCAAAATGATCGCCAGCGGCACCGACACCACGGCCGCCCAGAAGGCGAGGAACAGCGTGTTCTTCAGCCGCGGCCAGATCGAGCTGGCGATGTCCTGTCCGCTCGACAGCGCCGTCCCCAGGTCGCCGGTCAGCACGCCGCCCAACCAGCGGAAGTAGCGCACATAGGCCGGTTCGTTGAGCCCGAGCGACTCGCGAAGGTTGGCGAGCGCCTCGGGCGTCGCCGACTGGCCGAGGATGGACTGCGCGACGTCGCCGGGCAGGATCTGCGTGCCGGCGAAGATCAGGACCGAAACGGCCAAAAGCAGCAGGATGCCCAGCGCGATGCGCTGGGCAATAAGCTTCACGATGGGTGAGGACATCTCCGCAAGGCCGGGCTCACGCGTTGAGCCAGCACTTGGACAGCGCGTAGCCGCCCATCATCTCCTGGTTGCCGTCCGGAACCCAGCCGCCGACATTCGGCCCGGTCGCGTCGATGAAGTCGTTGAACATCGGGGTGATCACGCCGCCCTCGTCGCGCACCAATTGGCCCATGTCGGCATAGATCTTCTTGCGCTTCTCGGTGTCCAGTTCGGCGCGTGCCGCAAACAGCATCTTGTCGAAGTCCTCGCGCTGGAAACGCGTGTCGTTCCAGTCCGCCTTCGAGTAATAGGCGGTGGAGTACATCTGGTCCTGCGTCGGCCGCCCGCCCCAGTAGGAGGCCGAGAATGGCTGCTTGTTCCACACTTCCGACCAATAGCCGTCGCCAGGCTCGCGCTTGATCTCCAGCGTGATACCGCATTTGGCGGCGCTCTGCTGGTAGAGCTGCGCGGCGTCCACAGCGCCCGGAAAGGCCACGTCCGAGGTGCGCAGCAGCACCGGGCCGCTATGGCCGGACTTCTTGAAGTGCTCCGCCGCCTTTTCGGGGTCGAATTTGCGCTGCTCCATCTCGGTGAACAGCGGATAGGCCTTGTTGATCGGCGTGTCGTTGCCGACCGAGCCGTAGCCGAACAGGATTTTCTGGACGAGCTCTTCGCGGTCGAGGGCGTATTTCAGCGCCAGGCGCAGATCGTTGTTGTCGAAAGGCGCGGTGTTGCAGTGGGCGATGAACACGTAATGGCCCTTGCCGGCGACGTTCTGGATGGTGACGCCCGGCACCCGCTTGATCAGCTCGACGATCTTCGGCTCGACGCGGTTGATCATGTTGACCTGGCCGCCCTGAAGTGCGGCCGTGCGCGCCGTCGGGTCGTTGATGACGATGATCTCGATCTGATCTGCGAAGCCGCGGTCGTCGCGCCAGTAGTTCGCGAACTTCTCGCCGCCGAGCCGTACGCCCTGCTCGGTGACGGTGACCTTGTAGGGCCCGGTGCCGATGCCCTCGGTCGGGTTGTCCTTGCCGCCGTTCGGCTGGATCATCAGGTGGTAGTCGTCGAGCAGGAAGGGCAGGTCGGCATTTGCTTCCTTGAGCGAGAACACGACCGTGTCGCCGTCCGCCTTCACGTTGTCGATACCGCCCATGATGCCTAGCGCGCCGGATTTCGAATTGGCGTCGGAGTGGCGCTCCATGGTGGCGACCACGTCGGCCGGCGTCATCTCCTTGCCGTTGTGGAACTGCACGCCTTTGCGGATCTTGAAGGTCCATACCTTGGCGTCGTCGGACGCGCCCCATTCCTCGGCCAGAGCGGGCTTCAGCGTGCCGTCCGCGGAAATCTGGACGAGTTGCTCGCCCCATTGGCGGCCGAAGAAATACGGCACCTGGCTCGACCAGGTCGCGGGGTCGAGGCTGTCGGTGGCTGCGCCTCCCTGCATGCCGGCCTTCAGCACGCCGCCCTTGACCGGCGACTGCGCCTTGGCGGCGGAGGAAAGCAGCGAGTTGGCGAAGGTGGCAGTGACGCCGAGCGCCGCGGCGCGCCCCAGGAAATCGCGTCGGCTAAGCTTGCCGGCAACGACGCGACCGCTCAGGAAATCCAGTTCGTTCGACATTTTTCAGGTTCCTCACTCGTTGGTTTGACCTTGGGTCATTATGGTTGTTTGTCAGGATATGACCGTATCGCCGGAAGGCGCGTTACGCCGTTTGCGACATGACGTGGCGTAAATGGCCCCGATCCGTGGACCAATGCACGAATCGGTTTAAATGTGATCGCGCGGCACCTCCTCCCGGAAATCCTTCTCATACACAAGCACCTCGTCCTCATACGCTTCGATGCGTCCGGTGAGGTGGAAAGTGGTGGTGTCCGAGCGCATGGCGGAAAAGGTCTCGGTGCGCAGCGACCAGCCGTCGCGTTTGTGGATCGCCGTCCAGTGCGTCACCCCGCGCGCCGACAGGGGATCGTCCGGATGGATCGTCCAGCGCTCGCGGGCGACACCGCCATTGATCAGCCCGTGGTCGGCGTCGCGAGTCTCGCCGAAATCGTCGACAATGGCCAGCGTCACCGCGCCAGTCCTGTCGTCGCGCTCGACCTTGCGGCTGTTGCTCGACGGCCGGATCGTCTGCGTGTTCCACGGCCGCGCCGCTTCGGGTTCCTCGAAGCGCACCTCGTCGCCGCTGCCCGCCGGCCGTTCCGGTATGTCTATGCCACCCGTCAGGATGGTCAGCGTGACCGGCTGCGGCGACGGCCAGACCAGTGGCCAATAGCTGGAGGAGACGGCGACGCGCAGCGTGTGCCCGGCCGGAATCCTGTAGGCGATGTCATCGAGCCTGAAGGAAACTGTCACCGGTAGCGTCGGATTGACCGGCTTCGGCGTCTCATGCCCGTCGCGATGGCAGAGGTTGAAGACGCCGTAGGTGATGCGCGTCGACGATCCGTCCGGATGGACGTCGCAGAGCCGCACCGCCACCATGGCCGCTGGCTTATCGGCGAACAGCGTCAGCCTGACCACGGGCGCGCCGACGATATCGATGGAAGCGTCGAGCGTCAGGTCGAAGCAGGCGGATTTCGCGTCGTCGTCGCGCTGATCGCCCGGCATCTCCGGGCCAAGCCAGATCGCGCAATATTCGCCGCCATCCATGCCGCAATCCTGCGGCGACGAGATTTTCCGGCTGATGGCTTTTGGCGGCGACTGGCTAAGCCTGCCGCCATCGGCAAGGCTGAAACTCCGCATGGCGATGCCGGGCGACGGCCACTGATGTTCGGCGATCCAGCGGCCCGGACGTTCCTCGTACCAGTCGCGCGGCGGCACGGAGTCCATCACATAGAGCCGCATGGCCGGGTCATTCTCGACCCCGGTTTCTTTCCCCTTCAGCCAATGATCCCACCAGCGCAGCGCCTCCTGCAGGAAGCCTACGGCCGGCTTCGGCACCGCGAAATGCGGATATTTGTGAATCCATGGGCCGACGATGCCTTTTGTCGGCCCGCCAATGCCCTCGACGAGGCGCGCCACCGCGTTCTTGTAGCCGTCGCCCCAGCCGCCGATGGCCAGCGTCGCAGCCTTGATCTTCGAAAAATCCTCACAGACCGAGCCGCGCTTCCAGTAGGCGTCGCGCCGCTGATGGCGCAACCATACGGCGGGAAGGAACGGCTCGTTCTCCAGCCGCTCCAGCCACATCTCCTTCCAGCTATCGCCGACAATCGCCGGGTCGGGCGAGCGCGACGAGTAGGAGAGCATGGTGGAGCCCCAGCCGAGATTCTCGTTGAGCAGCAGCCCGCCCTTGTAGTGGATGTCGTCGGCATAGCGGTCGTCGGTCGAACATAGCGTGATGATCGCCTTCAGCGCCTCCGGCTGTTTGGCCGCCACCTGCAGCGAGTTGAACCCGCCCCAGGAGATGCCCATCATGCCGACATTGCCGTTGCACCAGGGCTGAGCTGCCGCCCAAGCGATCACCGCGCAGGCATCCTCAAGCTCCTGCTCGGTATATTCGTCCTCCATCAGCCCTTCGGAATCGCCGTTGCCGCGCATGTCGACACGGATCGAGGCGTAGCCGTGCCCGGCGAAATACGGATGGGTGAGCGAATCGCGTGCCGTGGTGCCGTCGCGCTTGCGGTAGGGGAGGTGCTCGAGGATAGCGGGAACCGGATCGTTTTCCGCGTCCGCCGGCAGCCAGATGCGCGCCGACAGCACGCAGCCGTCCGGCATCTCGATGCCGACATCCGGGTTCTCGACGATCTTTCGCGGAAACTGGGTGACGGTCTTCATGGTTTTGGCTCCGGCATGCGTTGTATTCGCAGACTAGCCATTATGGCCGGTCGCGAAAGGTCTGCGTGCACGACGCGAGCAAATGGAAAGCGACACGCTCAATACGGCCACTCCCGCCGCCCCAGCGCCGATACCGCCTCGACGATACCGGAAAAGCTGTCACGGGCGCGTGCGATCATGTGCCGCCCGCGCACAAAACTGTGGACGAGGCCCGGTTCCTCGCGCCACCAGACCTTGCCACCGGCGGCGAGGATGCGGTCGCGATAGATCTCTCCGTCCGACGACAGCGGGTCGCATTGCGCGGTGACGATCGCGGTCGGCGGCAGGCCGGAAAAATCCGTGTCGGCAAGAGGATAGAGGGTGACGATATCGGCCGGCGGCGTGCCGCCCGTGCGGATATCGCGGTAGAATTCGAGGTCGCGCGCCGTCAGCATCGGCGCCTCGGCATGCTCGACATAAGAACGCCCGCTGCCACTACCGCCGAGGGTCGGGTAGATCAGCACCTGCCCGATCGGCATGCGGCTGTGCCCGCGCGTGGCGTGGCTCACCGCAGCGGCAAGATTGCCGCCCGCCGAGTCGCCGGCAAGCACGATCGGGCGCTTGCAGATGGCCGCGGCCCACTCGAACGCCGCCAACGCATCCTCAAAGGCGGCCGGGTGCGGATGCTCTGGCGCCAGCCGATAGTCGACGGAGACCAGTTCGTAGCCGGTGCGGGCGCAAAGCTCGGCGCAAGCATCGTCATGGCTGTCCAGTCCGCCGAGAATATAGCCGCCGCCATGCAGATAGAGCACCATCGCGGCGGCCTCCGGCGCGGCGGTGCGGTAGATACGAATGGGGATGGCGCGGTCGGGCAGGTCGATGCTGCCGGTCTCTGCGGTCACGCCATCCGGATAGCCGGCGTGGAATTCCCGACACATTAGGTCGTAGATCGCCCGCTGCCGCTCGATGCCAAAATCGATCGTCTCAGGCGGATAGAAGGAATTTGTGCGCTCGATGAACGCCCAGGTCTCGGCGTCGATGAGTTTTGAATAGTCGGTCATGCGATCATTGGACCCAATTGTCACGCCCCTTGCCTCGCCCGCCGCATGCCGCCTCCCGCCGCACTACTCGACCGAATACCGGTCGATGACCCAAAGCCACGTTCCGTCGTTTTGCCGGCGGGCGACCTCGGAAGTCACGCTGCCGTCGGGCAGGCGCGTCGAGGTGAGCGCCAGGTCGCCGCAGACCAGCGCCGGACGCTGCTCGCCGACCTGGAATTTTCGCCCCGAGGCGATCGCCTCGGCGAACAGGGCGCGGATGGCGTCGGTGCCGCGCACCAATTCGTTGCCGGTGTCGATAACGGCGTCGGGTTCGTAGAGCGCCATCATTCCATCAAGATCGCCGGCGTGCTGGCGCATAACCAGCAGGCGTTCCAAATCCTGCGGATCGGTGGCAGGCTTTTGGCTCGGCTGGTCGGTCATCGCCTCTTCCCGTCCGCTCCTCGCGACCTATCGCCCCTTCCACACCGGATCGCGCTTTTCGGCGAAGGCGCGAAAACCTTCCTGGCTGTCCTCGGAAGCATAAAGCTCGTCAACCGTCCGGAATTTGCGTTTGGTGATCCAGTTCATCGCCTCCTGGAACGTCATCGCCTCGGCCTCGCGCGCCACCTCCTTGATCGAGGCGAACACCAGCGGCGGGCCTGAGGCCAGCAGCCGCGCGATCTCCCATACGCGATCTTCAAGCTTGTCCTTGGGCAGCACCTCGTTGACCAGACCCCAGCGATGCGCTTCCTGCACATCCATCCAGCGCCCGGTGAGCAGCAGGTCCATGGCGACATGGTAGGGAATGCGCTTCGGCAGCTTTACCGTCGCTGCGTCGGCCAGCGTTCCGGCCCGTATCTCCGGCAGCGCGAAGGAAGCATGATCAGCGGCGTAGATCAGGTCGCAGGACAGCGCCAGTTCGAAGCCGCCGCCCACCGCCATGCCGTTGACGCAGGCGATCACCGGCTTGTTCATGTCGCGCAGTTCCTGCAGCCCGCCGAAACCGCCGACACCGTAGTCGCCGTCGACCGCATCGCCCGCTGCCGCCGCCTTCAGGTCCCATCCCGCCGAGAAGAATTTGTCGCCGGCCGTCTTGACGATCGCGACGCGCAGTTCCGGATCGTCACGGAAAGCGCGAAAAGTCTCGCCCAGCAGCCGCGAGGTTTTCAGGTCGATGGCATTGGCCTTCGGCCGGTCCAGCGTGACTTCGAGGATCGCGCCCTCGCGGCGGGTGGTGACGACATCGGTCATGAAGAGGCTCCTGCGTCTCCCTCCCCCTTGAGGGGAGGGTGGCCGGGCAACGCCCGGCCGGGTGGGGTCATCGCGGCAGCGCGCGACGTCATCTTGCGACGGCGCGCGACAGGGAGGTGCCTTCTGCGGCGACCCCCTCCGGCCGCTTCGCGGCCACCTCCCCCTCAAGGGGGGAGGAAACAACCATCAACGCATCCGCGACCCAGGCGCCCTTGCCCTCGGCGCAGACGATCAGCGGGTTGACGTCGAGCTCGTCGATCTCGCCGGCATGGGCAAGCACGAAACCGGCTAGCGCCTCTATCGCGTTGATCGCCGCGTCGAGATCGGCCTTCGGACGCCCGCGAAACCCGTCCAGCAGCGGAAACAGTTTCAGCCCGCGCAGCGCCGCCTCGATCTCGCCCCGCGACGCCGGCAGCAGCAAGGTGACCGAATCCTTCAGCAACTCTACCAGCACGCCGCCGGAGCCCAGCGTCATCACCGGCCCGAACAACGGGTCGCGGGTAAAGCCGACGATCAGCTCGGCCACGCCGCCCTGCACCATGCGCTCGACATAGAGCCCGCTGCCCAGCGGCAGCAGCGCGCCGGCCGCCTCCCGGACTAAGGCCGCATCGCGCAAGTTGAGTTTCACCGCGCCGGCTTCCGACTTGTGCGCCACGCCGAGCGCCTTCAGCGCGACGGGAAAACCCAGCGCCTCGGCGGCGGCGACAGCCTCATCTACGCTGGCCGCACGCCGGCCGGCGGGCACGGAGACGCCAGCGTGCGCCAGCAAGGATTTTGCTGAGGCTTCGTCTAGTGCCGCATTTCCCTCCCCCTTGAGGGGGGCCGAAGGGCCGGGTGGGGTCGCTGCGGCAGTGCTCGACGTTCTGGCGGTGCCTTCTGAGAGTACCCCCTCCGCCCGCTTCGCGGGCACCTCCCCCTCAAGGGGGGAGGATTTGCGCCACGCCTCGCCGATCGCCGCCGCCGCTTCCGCTGCGTCGAGCGCTTCGGCGATGCCGTAGAGCGGCACCATGCCGCGCGCCATCAGTTTCGGCGCATAGTCCTCCGGCAGGTTTTCCGGCAGCGAGGCCAGCACCGCACCCTTGGCGCCATGCGTCTTCAGCCCGCTCTCGAAAGCCTCCACCGTCGTCCACCAGTCGACGTCCGAGCAGCGGTCGCGGCGCGGAAAATCCAGCACCAAGACGTTGAGGTCGAAACCGCCCGAAACCATGGCGCCGAAGGTCGCGGTCATGGCGGGTTCGTTGTTCCAGATGAAGGTGTGGTAGTCGAGCGGATTGGCCACTGCCACCAGCGGCCCCAGCGTCGCCTTCACGCGCGCCCGGTGCTCCTCGCTCAGCGGCGGGAAAAACACCTTTCTTCCCTCGGCGCTGTCGGCCATCACCGACGCCTCGCCGCCGGAACAGCTCATCGAAGAGAGCCGGTAGCCGGTCAGCGGCCCGTGTGCGTGCAACAGCTTCAGCGCCTCCAGGAAGGAGGGGATGGAATTCATCCGCGCGATGCCCAGCCGCTTGAGAAATGCGTCGGAAGCCGCATCCGAGCCGGCCAGCGAAGCGGTGTGCGACACCGTGCCGGCCCGTGCCTGTTCGGACCGGCCTACCTTCATGGCGACGATGGGCTTCTTGAGTTCGCGCGCGCGCGCCGCCAGGCGCTCGAAACCGTCGACCTTGTCGAACGCCTCGATATGCAGGCCGAGCACTGAAACGCGGGAATCCTCGATCAGCCCTAGCGCCATTTCGGACAGCCCGGTCTGCGCCTGGTTGCCGGCGGTCATGATGTAGGAAACCGGCAGGCCGCGCGCCTGCATGGTCATGTTGATGGCGATATTGGACGACTGGGTGATGATGGCGACGCCCGTCGCGCCCTCTTCCAGCCGCACGCCGCCATGCTGGTCGGGCCACAGCAGCGCACCGTCGGCATAGTTGATCAGCCCGTAGCAATTCGGCCCGATGACCGGCAAGTTGCCGGCCGCCTCCAGCAGCGCGTCCTGCAGCCCGTCGCCCTCTGGATCGTAATGGCCGGTCTCGCGAAAGCCCGAGGCGAAACACACCGCGCCACCCGCACCCTTGTCGCGCAGCGCCTTCACCATCTCGATGGTGAGATGGCGGTTGACGCCGATGAAAGCCGCGTCCGGCGCGCCGGGCAATTCAGCGACGGTCTTGTAGGCTTTCACCCCCTCGACCTCGGTTTTGGTCGGATGCACCGGCCAGATGTCGCCGGCAAAACCCATTTTCAGGCACTGCTTCACCACATTCGTGCCAAACGCCCCGCCGCCGATGATGGCGACGGATTTCGGCCGCAGCATGCGTTCAAGGCGGTTGACCATCAGCCACCCACCGCCCGCAGCAGCGCACGCGAAATAATGTGCCGCTGAATCTCGCTCGTGCCTTCCCAGATCCGCTCCACCCGCGCGTCGCGCCAGATGCGCTCCAGCGGCAGGTCGTCCATCAGCCCCATGCCTCCATGGATCTGGATCGCCTCGTCGGCGACGTAGGCCAATACCTCGGTCGCCTTCAGCTTGGCCATCGCCATATCCTGGTCGGTGACCGTGCCAGAATCGTATTTCCAGCCAGCCTCGAACACCATCAGGTCGGCGGCCTTCAGCTCGGTGGCCATGTCGGCCAGCTTGAACGACACGCCCTGGAATTTGCCTATCTGCTGGCCGAACTGCTCACGCTGCGCGGCATACTCGATCGCGTGCTGCAAGGCCCGCTCGGCGCGGCCGAGGCAGGTGGCGCCGACCTGCAGGCGCGTCGCGCCCAGCCAGCTATTCGCCACCTCGAACCCCTTATGCACCTCGCCGAGCACCTGCTCCTTCGGCAGCCGGCAGTCGTCGAACTCCAGCACCGAATTGCTGTAGCCGCGATGCGAGACGTTGCGATAACCCTCGCGAACGGTGAAACCTTTCGTTCCCTTGTCGACGAAGAACGCCGTGATCTTTTTCCGCTTGCCACGCGGAGATTCCTCCTCGCCGGAAGCCATGAAGACGATGGCGAAATCCGCCAGGTCAGCGTGGGAAATGAAATGTTTTGTGCCGTTGAGGACAAAATCGTCGCCGTCCTGCACGGCTGAAGCCTTCATGCCGCGCAGGTCGGAGCCCGCTCCCGGCTCGGTCATGGCGAGGCAGTCCCACTTCTCGCCGCGGATGCAGGGGAACAGGTATTTTTCACGCTGCTCGGGCGTGCCGGCCAGAAGAATGTTGGAGGGCCGCGCAACGCAGGTCCAGTGCAGCGCATAGTTGGCGCGGCCCAACTCCTTCTCGTAGAGCAGCCAGGTCACCGTATCGAGCCCCGCACCGCCGACCTCGGCCGGCATGTTGGCAGCATAGAGCCCGGCCTCGATCGCCTTTTTCTGCAGTTCCTTGATCAGTTCCATGCGCAGATGGCCGGTCCGCTCGACCTCACGCTCGTGCGGATAGAGCTCGTTCTCGACGAAGGCCCGCGTCGTCTCGACGATAAGCTTCTGTTCCTCGGAAAGACCGAAATCCATCGCCTCAGCCCTTCTTTTTCGCCTTTACCGGCGTGGCCTTCTTCGGCTTTTCAGCCTTCGCCTTGGCGGCGGCCTGCGAGACCTTCGCCTGCGCCGCCTTGCCGAGCTGTTTTACGTAGCTGTTGTGCAACTCGCCCGCGCCCCAGCCCTTGCCCTTCTCGGCCTTGGCGAGCGCTTCCATGATGCCGACCAGGTTCTCGTCGCGGATGCGTTCCAGCTCGCGGATCGACCACTGGCCGGACTGGTCGTCGGACTGCGCGGCAATCAGGTCGACCAGTTCCTCGTTGAACTCCGGCACGTCCATCAGTTTTGTCCACGGCCAGGCGAGCGCCGGGCCGAACTGGGCCATGAAATGGCGCATGCCCGCCTCGCCGCCGGCGATCCGATAGGTCTGGAACATGCCCATCTGCGCCCAGCGCAGGCCAAAACCATAACGCATGATGTCGTCGAGTTCCTCGACCGTGCAGATGCCGTCCTTGACCAGCCACAGCGCCTCGCGCCAGGCGGCCTCCAGC
Source organism: Mesorhizobium sp. LHD-90 (assembly GCF_030929505.1). GTDB lineage: Bacteria > Pseudomonadota > Alphaproteobacteria > Rhizobiales > Rhizobiaceae > Kumtagia. The sequence continues at coordinate 93,483 of NZ_JAVFVV010000021.1, forward strand.
AGCCGGTTGCCGACGAAGGCGTCGATCTCCTTGTTGATGACGACGCACTTCATGCCGATGGCGGAATAGACCTCCTTAGCGCGCTCGACGAAGGCCTTGCTGGTCTTCTCGCCGGGGACGATCTCGTTGATCGGCAGAAGGTAGACCGGGTTGAACGGGTGGGCGACCAGGAAGCGCTCGGGATGCTTCATGTCCTTCGCCATGTCCGTCGCCTTGAAGCCGGACGTCGAGGAACCGATCAGCGCGTCCGCTGGCGCCGCCGCCTCGATCTCGGCCAGCGTCTTCAGCTTCAGCTCCAGCCGTTCCGGCACGCTCTCCTGAATGAAGTCGGCATCCTTCACCGCCTCGGCGATCGACGGAGCGAAGGTCACCTTGCCTTCCCTGGGCAAGCCCTTCGTCGCCATGCGCTTATAGGCGCGCCGCGCATTCGCCATCACCTCGTCGACCTTGCGCTTGGCCTCGGGGTGAGGATCGAACACCGTGACGTCGATGCCGTTCAGCGCCAGTCGCGCGATCCACCCGCCGCCGATGACGCCGCCACCGATGGCTGCCGCCCTCTTGATCATGCTCATGCGTTTGCTCTTCGTCTTGCCGTTTCGGGATCGGTCAGCACCACGCGCGCACCTGCGCGGATGACCGAGGGATCGTAGGCTTTTCGCCCGAAAACCTCCGCCACGATGGGTCGGAAGAAGTCGATATCGTACGTTTCGTAATCCGGGTCGAAGCTCGACTGGTCCCAGCGTTCGCAGAACTGGTCGCAATCGTCGAAATATGCGTGACCGGCAAATTTTTCGCGCGCGTTTCGGTTGCCGCCGAGATGGTGCGCATAATAGAGCCGCTGGAAGTCGCCATGCTTCTCGACCACCCAGGTGCACTGCTCGCGCACGAACGGCTTCAATATCGTCGCGGCATATTCGTCGTGATTGTACGGCGCATAGATATCGCCGATATCATGCAGCAGCGCACAGGCGATCCAGTCGACGTCAGCACCGTCGCGCCAAGCTCGCGTCGCCGCTTGCAACGAATGGCCAAGTCGCGTGACCTTGTAGCCCGACAAGCCTTCGTCGAGCTTCACCAAGGCATCGAGCAAGCGCTCGCCGGTCCTTGCGGCATAGTCGGTCTCGTGCGCTGTGAGGAATTCGTACTCCTCCCGCGTCCCGTCCTTCATCGCTGTGAATTCGACCGTCTTCACCGCAGGCTCCCGATCGCTGCCGCTATGCCTGAAGCGGCGCGCGCTTCGTCAGATTGAGCTTCTTGCGCACCTCGTCCGGCCCGATCACCCGCGCGCCCATGCTCTCGACGATGGTGACTGCCCGCTCGACCAGTTGCGCGTTGGTCGCCAGCACGCCCTTGTCGAGCCAAAGATTGTCCTCGAGCCCGACGCGCACATTGCCGCCGGCCAGCACCGCGGCCGCCGCATAGGCCATCTGGTTGCGGCCGATGGAGAAGGCCGACCACGTCCAGTCCGACGGCACGTTGTTGACCATCGCCATGAAAGTGTTGAGGTCGTCCGGCGCACCCCACGGCACGCCCATGCAAAGTTGCACCAGCGCGTCGGGTTTCAGGACGCCCTCGGAGACGAGCTGTTTCGCGAACCACAGGTGCCCGGTGTCAAAAGCCTCGATCTCGGGCTTGACGCCCATTTCGGTCATCATGCCGCCCATGGCGCGCAGCATGCCCGGCGTGTTGGTCATCACATAGTCGGCCTCGTTGAAATTCATGGTGCCGCAGTCGAGCGTGCAGATCTCTGGCAGGCACTGGCGCACATGCTCGACGCGGTTCGACGCGCCGCCCATGTCGGTGCCCTGTTCCTTCAGCGGCAGCGGGTTTTCGACCGGCCCGAACACCATGTCGCCGCCCATGCCGGCGGTCAGGTTCAGCACCACGTCGACTTCTGCCTCACGGATGCGCTCGGTCACCTCGCGGTAGAGCGAGACGTCGCGGCGCGGCTTTCCCGTCTCGGGGTCGCGCACATGGCAATGCACGATCGCCGCCCCAGCTTTCGCCGCCTCGATCGCCGAGTCGGCGATCTGCTTTGGCGAGCGCGGCACATGCGGGCTGCGGTCCTGCGTGCCGCCGGAGCCGGTGACGGCACAGGTGATGAAAACCTCGCGGTTCATTTCGAGCGGCATGAATTTTCCTCCGGTTGTCGCGACCATGCCCCACTTGCCTTTTTGGGCCTTTGCATTTTACGAACTACAAATGGCAGAAAGCGAAAAACAGTCGATCTTCCGGCCGGAGCGGGCGCCGCTTGGCGTGACATTCCTCGTGCTCTCCGGCTCCTCTATCATGTGCGTGGCATCCGCGGTCGATCCGCTGCGCGCCGCCAACCGCGTTAGCGGCGAGACGGTGTTCGACTGGAAGATCGTCTCCGCGGACGGCGCAATGCCGACAACGACCTCCGGCCTGCCCGTCGCGGTATCGGGCCGCTTCGATCCTTCCGAACGGACCGGCATGCTGGCCATTGTCGGCGGCTTCGGCACGCGCGACCACGGCACGCCGGCGCTGCTTTCCGGCATCCGTCGCGCCGCCCGTTCCGCGCGCGCCTATGGCGGCATCGAGGCCGGCTCCTGGCTGGTCGCCCGCGCCGGCCTGCTGGAAGGCCGCGCCGCCACCACCCACTGGGAGGACATGGAGGATTTCACCGCCGCCTTCCCCGGCACCGACGTTCGCCCCGACCGCTACGTCATCGACGGACCGGCCTTCACTGCCGGCGGCGCCTCTCCCACCTTCGACCTCATGCTCCACCTCATCCGCTCGCGGCTCGGCATGGCGGTGGCGCTCGATGTGGCCTCCGTCTTCATCTACGACCAAGCGCGCGCCGCCACCGACGCCCAGCCGCTGGTCTCGCTCGGCCGGCTCGACGGTTACGATCCGCGGCTGGCCCAGGCGATCCGGTTGATGGAAACTCACATCGACCAGCCGCTCACCACGGCCGCTATCGCTCGGCGCGCCGGGGTGACCGCCCGCACGCTGGAAGGCATTTTTACCCGCTCGATCGGCGAGACGCCCGGTGCCTACTACCTGCGCCTCCGCCTCCACGCCGCCCGGAGGCTGGTGCTCGACACCCGCATCGCCATGGCCGACATCGCCGCCCGCTGCGGCTTTTCCAGCTCCGCCGCTTTTTCCCGCGCCTTCTCGCGGGCGTTCGGCAATCCACCAACCGCCATGCGCCGCTGATCGCTTGAACAAATGGGCCTTGAGCCCGCTCCTACGTCTCCTGCTCGCGCGACGCATCGTTCGTCTTTTGTTCCGATCTGTCAAGATCTAATGTTGCCGTGGCACAACGCAACCGAAAACCACCCAGGCGTTGCGAAGGAACGGTCGGGGCCGTTGTCGATTGCCCATGCACACGCTGGAAGCGGGCGTCACCGGTGCCTGTCGCTCAATTCTGACATCCGGGAATGAATGGCTGGACTGCCGCAGCGGGCACGCCTCACGCCGCCTTGTCGGACGGACGGTCGAAACCACCCTCGATCCTTTCCCGCATGCGGTCGGCCAGAACCTTTTCCAGCCGCTTCGCCACGCCGGCCTCCCAGGCGTTGGTCCTGCCGTCTTCGGCTCGCACCGCCACCGGCAGCGCCAGCAAGCGGTCGACGATCGAATCCTCCTCGCCGAAACCCTCGAAAATCTCGGCGACGAGGCGGCCCGGCAGCGCGTGATCCGTACGATTCGTTTCCATGCCGGCAAGCATAGAGCCCGTTCATGACGGCGCGAAGGCAAGCCCGTGCCGGAAATGTGGTCCGCCTCGCCCGGGCGTTCCAAACCCATGCGATTGCTGGCAAAATGCGTTCCGGAACTTGTTGCGAAGGCTGATCGTCGTCCCAACTCTGCCGCGGCGCGGTAGGCTCTGCCCGCGCTCGCGAGAACAGTTCGACCGGCGCGGTGCAGCTTGCGCAGCGCGCCGACGAAGTCAAGGCCGGCTGAGAACTGGCTGCCTCCCGTCGGCGGCACGACGCAACCAAAAGTCGTCAAAAGTCCAGGCAGCGAGGAACTTCGCTCCCCTGGACGAGTCGTGTCGGGTCACACGTAACGGTTGACGATGTTCTCCAAAAGCTCCTGGCGGCCGGAGCGCGGCTGGGGCTCGATGCCGCGGCTGGTGACGTAGTGCTCGATTTCGTCCAGCGTGTAGCCGCCGGCCAAAACCTTCTTGGCCTCGGCGCCGTCCCAGCCGACGTAGCGGTCGGCCAGCGGGCCGGAGAGCGCCTTGTCCTCGATCATTTTCGCCGCCGCCTTGAGGCCGCGGGCGCAGCAGTCCATGGCGCCGATATGGCCGATCAGCAGATCCTGCGGGTCGAGCGACTGGCGGCGCAGCTTTGCGTCGAAATTGGTGCCGCCGGTGGTGAAGCCGCCGGCCTGCAGCACGTAGTAATAGGCCAGCGCCATTTCCGGGACGTTGTTGGGGAACTGGTCGGTGTCCCAGCCCGACTGGTAGTCGTTGCGGTTCATGTCGATCGAACCGAAGACACCGAGGCTGCCTGCCAGCGCCAGCTCGTGCTCGAAGGAGTGGCCGGCGAGGATGGCGTGGCCCTGCTCGATGTTGAGCTTGACCTCGTTCTCCAGCCCGAAGTCTTTCAGGAAGCCGTAGACGGTGGCGACGTCGTAATCGTACTGGTGTTTTGTCGGTTCCTGTGGCTTCGGCTCGATCAGGATCGTGCCCTGGAAACCGATCTTGTGCTTGTAGTCGACCACCATCTGCAGGAAACGCCCGGCCTGCTGGCGCTCGCGCTTCAGGTCGGTGTTGAGCAGGGTCTCGTAGCCTTCGCGGCCGCCCCACAGGACATAGTTCTCGCCGCCGAGCTTCTTGGTGGCGTCGATGCAGCGTTTCACCGTCGCCGCCGAGTAGAGGAAAACGTCCGGATCGGGATTGGTGGCCGCACCCGCCATGAAACGGCGGTTGGAGAACAGGTTCGCCGTTCCCCACAGTAGTTTTACGCCGGTCTCGGCCTGCTTTTGGGCGAAGATGTCGACGATCTCGTCGAGGCGCGCCGCGCTTTCGGCAAAGTTCTTGCCCTCGGGGCGCACGTCGGCGTCATGGAAGCAGTAGTAGGGCGCACCAAGCAGCGAAAACATCTCGAAGGCGACGTCGGCCTTCAGCTTCGCCTTGTCCATGCTCTCGCCGAACCAGGGGCGCTCGAAAGTCTGGCCGCCGAACGGGTCGCCGCCCGGCCAGGCAAAGGAGTGCCAGTAGGCGACGGCAAAACGCAGGTGGTCCTCCATGCGCTTGCCGGCGACGATCTCGTCCTTGTTGTAGAAGCGATAAGCCAGCGGGTTGGTCGAATCCGGGCCTTCATACTTGGCCGGCTTGATGTCGCCGAAAAATCCTGTGCTCATGATCTTGTCTCCTCTCGAATTTCAGCCGGCTGTCCCGGCCGCGATGGAACGGGCGCGCGGCCGATTACCTGGCGCGTAATTGGTTTCATGCCGGCGGCGGTGGAAAACGCTCCCGTCGAAACCACAGGAGACAAAACCATGACCGAGTTGAACCGAATCGCCGAACGCTACATCGCCGCCTGGAACGAGACCGACGCGGCCAAGCGCAAGGCGCTGCTCGACGCGACCTTCACCGGCGACATCAGCTATGCCGACCCGGTCATGCAGGGCGATGGCCATGACGGTCTCGGTGCGCTGATAGAGGGCGCGCAGCAAAAATTTGCCGGCTTCCGGTTTTCGCTGAAGGGAACGCCGGACGGCTTTGCCGACTACATCCGCTTTTCCTGGGCTCTCGGGCCGGCGGGGGCGGAAAGCGTCGTCGAGGGTACGGATGTCGGCGTTGTCAAGGACGGCCGGCTTAAAATGGTGCGGGGGTTTCTGGACAAGGTGCCGGGGTGAATTCTCTTCTCCCTCACGGGGAGAAGATGCCGGCAGGCAGGTCCGAAGGACGGGCGGCACAAACGGCGACGGTCGGCGCCGTCCCTCATCCGGCCCTTCGGGCCACCTTCTCCCCCTGAACGGGGAGAAGGGAAGAGCTGCCGCTCGTTTCACATCGTGCCCCTGATCGCCGGGTAAAGCGCGCGGTAGCGGGCGTAGGCGTCGTCATAGGCGGTGGCAAGTTTTTCGACCGGCTCGATCGTCTCGGCGGTGGCGGGCGCGGTGAGCACATGGTGCGGATCGGCGTTTTCGGCGGCGATCAGGCCGAGGCGGGCGGCGCCGAAGGCCGCGCCGAAATCGCCGTCGGCGGGAATGTCGACCGGAATGCGCAACGCCGTGGCAATCGCTTTCAGCCAATAATGCGAGCGCGAACCGCCGCCCACGGCGGTAACGCGCGACAGCTTCGTGCCGGCGGCTTCCAGCGCGTGAAGACAGTCGCGGAAGGCGAAGGCCACGCCCTCCAGCACCGCCTGGGCAAGCACCGAAACGTTGGATTCATGCGCCAGCCCGGTGAAGGAGCCGCGAATGATGGCGTCGTTATACGGGGTGCGCTCGCCGGAGAGATAGGGCAGGAAGGTCACGCCGGTCGGCTTGCGAAGTCCCTCGCCGAGATCGGCTGTGAGGTCGGCGGCATTGCGGCCGCTTATGCCAGCCAGCCAGTTCAGCGAATCCGTGGCCGACAGGATGACGCCCATCTGGTGCCAGGCGTTGGGCAGCGCATGGCAGAAGGCATGCACGGCGCTTTCCGGATTGGGCAGGTAGGAATCGTTGGCGGCGAAGAGCACGCCCGACGTGCCGAGCGACACGAAGGCCTGGCCGGCCTTGACCGTGCCCATGCCGCAGGCGGAAGCCGCATTATCGCCGGCGCCGCCGGCTATCACGACGTTTTGCGGCAGGCCCCAGCGCCCGGCGAGTTCGGCACGCAGCGTACCGGCCGGCTGCGTGCCCTCGACCAGCGACGGCATGTGTTCTTCGCCGAGGTGCGTGGCTTCGAGCAGCGGCACCGACCATTTGCGTGCGCCGGTGTCCAGCCACGAGGTGCCGGCCGAATCCGACATCTCGGAAATATGCTCGCCGGTCAGCCACAGGCGCAGATAGTCCTTCGGCAACAGCACTTTTCGGACTTTTGCAAAGATATCCGGCTCGTTGTTTCTCACCCAAGCCAGCTTCGGTGCGGTGAAGCCGGGAAAGACGATGTTGCCGGTGATCTTGCGGAAACGCGGGTCGGCGTCGAGCTCAGCCGCCTCGCGAAAGCTGCGGGTGTCGTTCCACAGGATGCAGGGACGCAGCACATGATCGCCGTCGCCGAGGATCGTGGCGCCATGCATGTGGCCGGAAAGCCCGATCCCCTTGACCGCAGCCGTCTCCTTCGGGTGTTTCGTTTTCAGAGCGGCAAACGCATCCTCGGTCGCCGCGATCCACCCGGCGGGATCCTGCTCCGACCAGCCGGGATTGGGCCGCGATACGTCGATGGGCGCGCTGGCCGAGCCGGCGATCTCCTGCTCGCCGTCGATCAACAGCAATTTCACGCCGGACGTGCCGAGGTCTATGCCGAGATACATCACAATCCTCCCGATCGCCGCCCGGCTCCCGTCCGCGCGGTCGTCTTGCAGCCCGGCAAGCGGCCTCAAGCCGCCATTTGCCGGAGAAGGGCTTTTTCATAACAAAAAATCCGCGCCTGCGAATGGGCAAAAACCGCTTCGGCGAAGATTTTTTTCGAGCTTCGGAAAAATGATGGAAATTGAGGGGCCGCGGCTCGTGCCGAGTATCCAATAACTGCGTCGTCGCCGACCACGCGGCGGTGGTATCAGCCAGCGGGCGGGAGCGCTCCCGCCCGCTTCGCCAGCAGCGCCGACAACGGGCTGGCGGGGCGGGCGGCCAGCCGTTTCGCGGTCAGGTCGCGGGCGAGAAAGCCGTCGTCGGCACGCAGGGCCGCCTCGATCAGCGTCAAGGCGATGACGTCGCGTTGTGCATGGCTGCCGCCGAACAGGTGGGCGATCGCCGGCAGCGGGCGGAGTGCTTCGACCGCGTCTGCGTAGCGGCGCTCGCCGAACGCCTTCATGCCGAGCGTCACCGGCCGGCCGACCTTTTTTGTGAACGCGGCGTTGTCTCCGCCGCCGGTCATGGCTTCGTCCTGTGCGGCGAGCAGGTCGCGGGCGGCGTCGTCGAAACCGGCGCCGACAAAAGCCATCATGGCGTGCATGTCGTTGAAGGCATAGGCGCCGTCGCGCGCCTTGGGCAGCCAGCTTTCAGCCAGCGGCGTCCAGCGGTCGCCGACATCGACGCGGCCGAGTGAAAGCCGCCAAAGAATTGCCGAGGCGTCGAGCAGGTTCAGCGCCAGCGCCGGGCGGCCGCCATAGATCGGGCCGTCGAACAGGGCGAGCACCTGGTCGATCTCGCCGAGTTCGTAGTGAAACAGCGACAGGTGCCACCAATTGTGGATCTGCAGAAAGCTGCGGTCGGTCCAGCCGGCCTCGTTGCCGCGCATCCACAAAATGCCGTCGCGCTGGCGGCACTGCATCTCCATGACATGCGCGACGGCGTGCTGCGCCCAGCCGTCATGCGGCTCGAGGTCTATGGCGCGGCGGCCGAGCCTTTCGGCGGCGGCGTAGTCGGCGTTCTCCTCGAGGCCGAAGGCCTGCATGCCGAGGATGGCGTGATAACCCGGCATTTCCTCCGACCAGGCGGGCATGGCGGCGGCGATGCGGTCGCGCAGCATTTTTGCATTGCCGGTGAAAAAATCGATCTGGTGGCCGGCCTGCAGCGCCAGCGCGTCGAGCGGCTGTCCGGCCGTGTGGGCGGCGAGCCGCCTGCCCGCCGCGTGCCAGCCGCCGGCGGCCAGAAGGCCGAGCGCCTCGGCATGCGCCCGCTCGCGCTCCGTGCCGGCGAGACGCGCGGAGGCCCCGGCGCAGGTCTTGGCCACTGGTATGGCGGCTTTTTCGGTGGACAGCCCGTAGAGCCAGCCCTTGAAGGCATGTGCCATGGCGAAATCGGGGCTGTCGGCAAGTGCTGCCTCGATCGAGCCGGCCGGATCGCCGGCAAAGCAGCGCAACTCGTGCTGGGCCTGCTCGAACAGCGCGGCAGCGGCGGCGGAGGCGCCGGTGAGGGTTTCGCCGCTCGCCATGGCCGTGCCCTTCAGCTCGCAGGGCGCAACGCCACGGTGGCGACGCCGGCGCCGACCAGCAGCGAGCCCCCGGCGCGGTTGAAGATGCGCACGGCGCGCGGGTTCTTCACCAGGTTGCGGGCGCGCGACGCCACCAGCGCATAACCGAAGACATTGGCGAAGGCGAGCGCCAGGAAGGTCGCCTCGAAGACCATCATCTGGGTGAGGAAGTCGGCCTCGTGGCTCAAAAACTGCGGCAGGAAGGCGACGAAGAAGGTGATGCTCTTGGGATTGAGCGCGGTGACCAGCCAGGCATGCGCCATCATCCTTGCGGCCGAGGCGGCGTCGGTGCGCGGCTCGGCCTTGAGCGCGCCGCCGGCACGGAACAGTTTTATGCCGAGATAGATCAGATAGGCGGCGCCGATCCACTTGAGGATGGTGAAGACGGTGGCGGAAGCCGCGAGCAGCGCGCCGATGCCCAGCATCGAGAGCGTCATGGCGGTGAAGTCGCCGAGCGCGACGCCGACCGCCATGGGAAGAGCCGTGCGCCAGCCCTGGCCGAGGGCGTAGGACACGACGAGCAGGATCGTCGGCCCCGGAATGATCAGAAGGATAGCGGACGCCGCGGCGAAGGCCGCCCAGGCTTCAAACGACATGGATGTCTCCTCTCTTCAAAGGAGAGGATAAATCCCTGCCAGCGCGGCGATGTAAAGGGGCCTTGCGTGCGCGAGGCGGCGGGCAGGGAAGGGCGTTCGCGGGCGTCCATCAGAACACCCCGGCCGTCAGAAGCGCGATCAGGCCGGCGCTGGCCGCAAGCAGCGGACCGACGGCAAGCGCCCCGGCCAAAAGCAGTGCGAACTGGTTCTTCAGCGACTCGGTCACGACGTCCCTCCTGGGTGCTTCCGGTGGACAGGTAGGAACCGCTGCCGTCGAGATTGTGACGCAAAGGAGGAGTTCTGGTGTCGGTCTGTGCGGAACTATGCAAAAGTCGACGCGGCACGGTCCTACAGTGGAAAAACAGTTGTACGATCAATGCGTTAATACGTTCACTATTCATCAACCACGTTTCGTGAAGATTCGACAGAGAGGGTGAACGGACACAGTACGTTCGGGCTTTCCGGTGTAGCCTCGCGGGCATGACGACGCTTGCCATTTCTCCGCCGGCCGACCCCGCCGAACCGTCTCCCACCACGCCTCTCAGCCGGCGCGCGGCGCTTGCCGGATTTGGGCTCCTGATGCTCGGCGGCTGCAGCCGCAGCATCGATATCGGCCTGCCCGGCGGCCAGCCGAAAGCGGCGGCGATGACGCCGCCCGTGCCGTCCAAGCCGGCGGCGCCACCGGTCAACGAGGATCTCAAGACAGCCTCGGTCGGTCCCAATCCGGGCGGCTACGGCAATCTCGGCAAGCCGGACCTGATGTATGGCGCGATGAGCGACAACGGTTTTCGGCTGCCGGCGATTCCGGCATTCGAATTGAAGGTGAAACATCTGCGGCGGCTGGTGGTCGATCCGACGGGCGAGGCGCCCGGCACGATCGTCGTGCACTTGCGGGAGCGGCACCTCTATCTCGTGCAGGAGAATGGCGACGCCATCCGCTACGGCGTGTCGATCGGCAAGGAAGGGTTCGTCTGGTCGGGCCGCGCGGTGGTCGACCACACACGCAAATGGCCGACCTGGACGCCGCCGGCCGAAATGGTCAAGCGCAAGCCGGCGCTTCAGAAATTCGCCGGCGGTCAGCCGGGCGGGCTGGACAATCCGCTCGGCGCGCGCGCGCTCTATGTTTACAAGGACGGCGTCGACACGCTTTACCGCATCCATGGCACGCCGGAATGGCGCTCGATCGGCAAGGCCGCCTCGTCGGGCTGCGTGCGCATGATCAACCAGGACGTCATCGACCTCTACGACCGGGTGAAAGGCAAGGGCAAGACGCCGATCGTGGTGGTGGCGTAAGGCAATTCGGCGGCGATACAGCACTTGTCATCGTGACGGTGATCGGCGTCGACAGCGACGTGCTCGAGCGCGACGCTGGGCAACAATCCGCGCGAGCTTCGCCACGATACTGAACGACGCCGGCATTCCCAACTCCGCGAGCAAGCCCGTCAAAAGACGATCATATCAGCAGGTTGAAGCCACTTTCCGCGACGGTCTCGCCATTCGCCAGCAGTTCGACGCGATGGTGACCGGCAAAATGCTTGCGCGTGGTAAAATCCTTCACTGTCTGGCTGATCGACAGGTCGCAGGTGGCGCCTGGAGCGAGGTCAAAAACCTTCAGCTTGAACACCTTGCAGCTCGGCGTACCGTTTTTCTTGACGTAGTGGATGGCGTAGTCGACGACCAGCCGCTGGCTTGCGTCCGACGTCGAAACCACCTTCGCCGCAAGGAAAAGGCGCTCGCCAAGCCTGATTTCCGAAGGCGTCGCGGTCATCGTTTCGACCTTCAGCACCGGCTTGCCGCCCGCGCCGATCATTCCGAGCGCCCGTAAATCTCCCTTTTTAATCAATGACCTGAGCGCATGCTTGGCGATCCACGCGGTGCGCGGATCGGCAAGCGGCCAACCCTCTAGCCGTTCCAGCATCCACTCCGGATGATCCTTGCCGATGTCGTTCAGATGGTTGGCGACCGACTTGCGCACATAGAGGCTGGGGTCGCTCTTCAATGTCTCCAGGATCGCCCCCACCGGCGACGGATCCTCGATCAGAGCGGAAATCCGCGCCGCCCAGGGCAGCCTTGGCCGGCAGCCCTCGCTGGCAAGCCGGCGCACATGCTCGTTCTCATCCTCCGCCCAGCCTTCCATGACCGCCAAGGTTCGGTTCAGGTCGCGCGAAAGGAACGGCCGGACGGCAAACTCCGCCGACCCGAAGCGCGTGAAAAAGTGTAATGCTTTCATGGAGATATCGAAACGGTCGAGGCCGTACAGCGCCACATATTCGGCGAGCGAAATGGCCGCGAAATTGTGCCCGATACGCGGCGCTAGCGCCGAAAGCGTCTCAATGTTTCGCTCATAGCCACCCGGTAGCGCGGCATGAAAGCTGACCGCCACCTGCCGCATCCGCTGCATGATGCCCAGGGCGTCGAGATTTTCGGTCGCCCGCGCCATGAAGGTGCCGGCATCGAAGCCGGCGCACACCGCCGCCGTCTCCCGCGCGATATGCGCCAGCCGCGCCCGGTCAAAAATTTCCTTCAGCGCCGGCGCGCCCGCATCATTTTGTTCCTGCATGGTTTTCCATGTCGCTCGGGATGACCGTTCCGGTCATCCCATAACACGACATGCCGCCAGCGATCCGTCAGGAGGATCGTCGGTCGAACCAGATTCTGAACGGCGCTATTGGTTTGCCGCCACCAGCGCCCTCTCCAGCTTGCCCATGCCTTCCGCCAAAATCTCGTCGGAAATCGTCAGCGGCATCAAGATGCGGATGGTGTTGGCATGCACCCCGCAGGAGAGCAGCACCAGCCCTTCGGCGAGGGCCGCCTGCGTCACCCGCTTGGTGGCATCGGCATCCGGTTCCGAGCCGCCGCGTCCCTTCAGCACGTCGAACGCCACCATCGCGCCCGGACCGCGGACAAAACCCATCGGCACGGTGTCGTTGCGTTTCGAGATCCGCTCCAGTTCGCCCTTGATCCGCTCGCCGAGCGCGTTCGAGCGTGCCAAAAGATCTTCTTCTTCAATGACATCCAACACCGCGAGCGCCGCGGCGCAGGCGATCGGGCTGCCGGCATAAGTGCCGCCCAGACCGCCCGGGTCCGGCGCGTCCATGATCGCCGCCTTGCCGACGACGCCCGACAGCGGGAAACCGCCGGCCAGCGATTTGGCAATCGTGATCAGGTCGGGCTCGACGCCAGAATTCTCGATGCCGAACAGTTTTCCGGTGCGCGCGAAGCCGGTCTGCACCTCGTCGGCGACCAGCACGATGCCGTGGTCGTCGCAGAGTTTCCGCAGCGCCTGCAGAAGCTCGACCGGTGCCGGATGAAAGCCGCCCTCGCCCTGCACCGGCTCGATAATGATCGCCGCGACATTGGCTGGGTCGACGTCGGCCCGGAACAGGTACTCAATCGCCCGCAGCGAATCCGCCACCGTCACATTGTCCTGCGGAACCGGGAACGGCACGTGCCAGACGCCGGCCGGCATAGGTCCGAATTTTTTCTTGTAGGGCGCCACCTTGCCGGTCAGCGCGCTGGTGAACAGCGTGCGGCCGTGGAAGGCGCCGGAGAAGGCGATGACATTGGTGCGTCCTGTATGAGCGCGGGCGATTTTCATCGCGTTTTCAACCGCCTCCGCGCCGGTCGAGAACAGAATCGACTTCGCCTCGCCCTTGAATGGCGCCAGCTTGTTCAGCCGTTCGCACAGCGCGATGTAGGGCTCGTATGGCACGATCTGGAACGCCGTATGGGTGAAGGCGTCGAGCTGGGCCTTCACGGCGGCAATCACCTTCGGGTGGCGATGGCCGGTGTTGAGCACCGCGATGCCGCCGGCGAAGTCGATGAAACGGCGGCCGTCCCTGTCCCACAACTCGGAATTCTCCGCGCGCTCGGCGAACACCGGATAGGCGGTTGCCACCCCGCGTGGGATCGCAGCGACGCGGCGGGACTGGAGCGATGCGTTTTCGGACATGGTCTTCCTCAAGATTCGTAAACAGCGATCGGCGCGGATGTTTTGCGCGCCTTGTCGGCCTCACTATAGCGTGGACCCGCGGCTTTGTATGGCGCAGCCACAAAAATCCGCTGCGGCCCGCAATGAAAGTCTTTCTTCTCCCGCTTGCGAGGAGAAGGGCGGGAAGCCGGTTGCACCGTCAAGAAACTAGGCTAAACCTGCGGGCAGGACCGATCGGAGGAATTTATGGCCGGGACATTCGTGATTGCGCAGGGCGGCGGCCCGACTGCGGTGATCAACCAGACCATGGTGGGCGCGGCACTCGAAGTGCGCAAGCGGCATCCGGGTGCAAAAGTGCTCGGTGCGCTGCATGGCGTGCGCGGCATCCGCGACGGCAACTATGTCGACCTGACGGAAATCCCAGAGGCCGAGTTGCGCCGCATCGCCGGCACGCCCAGCGCCGCCCTCGGCTCCACCCGCGACAAACCCGACGCCGCCTATTGCGAGGTGGTGCTGAAGGGCCTGCAGAAGATCGACACGCAGGCCTTCATCTATATCGGCGGCAACGACACGTCGGGCACCCAGCAGATCCTGACCGACGCTTCCGGCGGAAAAATCGCCTTCGTGCATGCACCAAAAACCATCGACAACGACCTTGAAGAGAACGACCACACGCCGGGCTTCATCTCGGCTGCCGAATATGTCGCCGGCGCTTTCCTCACCGCCGATCTCGATTTCCGGGCTCTGCCCGGCATCTATGTGGCGATCGTCATGGGCCGCCATGCCGGCTTCCTCACCGCCGCCTCCGCCGCCTGGCGGATCGACGGGGAGTCCGGCCCGCACCTGATCTACGTGCCCGAGCGCGCCTTCTCGCCAAAGCAATTCATCGACGACGTCAAGCGCACGCTGGCGAAACACAAGCGCTGCATCGTCGCCGTGTCGGAAGGCGTCACCGCCGAAGACGGCCGCGCGCTGGTCGAGACCCTGGTGCCGCCGGAAAGACTGGAGCGCGACGCGCATGGCAACCTGAAACTGTCAGGCGGCGATCTCGGCATGGCCTTCGAGCACGCGCTGAAGGAAGGGCTTCCGGGGGCGCGTGCCCGCGTCGACGCGCTGGGTTACATGCCGCGCGGTTTCGTCGGCGCGATCTCCAAGGTCGACCAGCAGGAGGCCTTCGACGCCGGCGCCTTCGCCGTGCGGGTGGCGGGCGAAGGCGGCGGCTCGGTGGCGTTGCAGGTCGAGAACGGCAAGACGGTGCTGAAAAAAGTGCCGCTGATCGACGTCGCCGGCAAGACGCGCCACATGCCGGAAGATTTCTTGGACTCCGCCGGCACCGATCTGGCGCCGGCCGGAAAGGCCTATTTCGAACGCCTGGTGCCGAAAAAATACGACGTCGGAAAACCGTTCGTCTGAGACGGCGAGGCCTCGATGCCCCGTCACACGCGGCTGCGGCGCTGGCTCTATGTCCGCCTCGAGCCGACGGCGTGGCACAGGAAAGGACTGTCCCGGCTCAACAAATTCATCGTGCTGGTGATTGCCGCCGCCGTGCTGGTGGCGATCCTCGAAAGCGAGCCTACGATCTATATCGGCCGGGAGAACCTGTTCCTGGGCCTCGAACTCGTCTTCGGCTCGATCTTCCTGGTCGAATACCTGGCGCGGCTATGGACCTCGGCGGAGGACCCGAAATACGGCCCGGGTTTCCTCGGCCACGTCCGCTATGCGCTGTCGCTGCCGGCGATCATCGACCTGCTCGCCATGTCGACGCTGTTCCTCACCTTCTACGGTAACGAGACTTCGATCCTGAGGCTGTTCCGGCTGCTGCGCATCCTGTCGCTGGCAAAGCTCGGGCGTTATTCGCGCGCCTTCAACGCCATCGGTCACGCCGTCCATTCACGCCGCTACGAGCTGCTGATGAGCCTGATGTTCGCCGCCGTGCTGCTGCTGGTCTCCTCGACGCTGCTTTACATCATCGAGGGGGAGGGCCAACCTGCCGCCTTCGGCTCGATCCCGCGCGCCATGTGGTGGTCGATCGCCACGCTGACCACTGTAGGTTACGGCGACGTCATCCCGCAAACGCCGATCGGCAAGATGCTGGCCGGTCTGACGGCGATCACCGGCATCGGCCTGATCGCCATGCCGACCGGCATATTGGCCGCCGCCTTCAGCGACGCCATCCAGCAGCACCGGCTGGAAAGGGAGAGGGAAAGGGAGGAGCGGGACAAGGAAGCACCATGATCTGCCGGCGTCCCATACGATCCCGGACGGCAAGGGCTGCTCGCTGGCCAGCCCGTCGAGAACGCGCAGGCAGCACAGATCGCCGCCACGCGGCGGAACAATTCCGCGCCGGCCATCCATTCTTCTTTTGCGTGTCCGACTGAGGAGCGGTCAGGACGTGTCGGGGGTTTCCAACGCGTAGACGGCCAGCGCGTGTGCGTGCGCCAAAATTTCGTCTATCTCACGGATATTGCGTGGATGGATGGCGGTCGGGTCGTAGCGCGACAGCCGGCCGCCGGGTGGACGCCCGCGCCGCAGCGGCGAGACGCGGCGCGGCCGCCACACCTGAGGGGGGCGGTGCTGGTCTTGCGCGGCCGCTGCGCGGGCTTGCCTGTCCCGCGCACACGCCGC
>NZ_JAVFVV010000022.1 GCF_030929505.1 Mesorhizobium sp. LHD-90
AAGATGAGCGTGATCAGCGTGACCGCCAGGACAAGGCATGCGGTAATTCCCCACCGCAACTCGTACCAGACCGTGTAGATGGTGATCTCCCGGCCGATCCGCTTGCCCTGAACAAAGCGCCGGAACAGATAGTCCGGGACGACGGTCAGCAGCGAACAGAGGAAGACCTCAAGCATTTCTCACACTTTTTTGTCGGCAATGCTTGCGGAGGACAGCAATGGCGGTTGCGGCGTGGCCTGGTCCGCGGGCGCGGACGGAACGGCAACATCCGCCGCCGGAGGCCGGCGCTCGTATCGGCCGGCAATCCGGTTCAGCGAATCCGCGATCGAAACCACCGGCGTTCTGAAATCCGGAAACTGGATGAGCGCCAGAAGCAGCCCCGCGATCCAGAACAGGTGATTGTGGGTGAAGAGCGAAATGAGACCGAGCACACCGATGATCTCGATCTGCGTACGGTTCGCGCGGTGCGCCATTCGTTCCGGCAGAGCATGAAGCCGGAAGTAGAAGGCGCCGAGGAGCAGGACCATGACGATCAGCACCACGACCATCACGTTGAAGAGGACGTCGGTCTCCCCCGGGGACGTGACGAATGGCGGCAGGTGTTGGGTCGCCAGCGGATGGATCGGCTTGTCCATGGCGGAACTGCCAAGATTGAACGGTGTCTCAGGATACGGGCAAGCCGATCACGGAAGCAAGTGCCGTGGCGTAGCTTACCGTAAAGCGAGCCCGGGCGCTTTATGACTCTATCGGCTTTGACGAATGGCGGTGGATGAAACGGCCGAAATGCTGCCGGGGCGCCACGGCTCTTGCGTCCTGGTTTGCGCTGGTCGCCAAGCGACGGAAAGGTCGAGACTATCTCGAGACGGAAGAGATGGCGGCTGAAGAGGGGCTGAGTGGTGCCACCAGCGGTCATTGAAGTGCACAATTAATAGAGATCAATCTCGACCGGCTTAGTCGGACGGCCTTCGAATGGTGCAGGCAGCCTTCGGCGACGCGAAGAGCTGCGAGGGCGCGGCCCACTGCTCCCGCCGCTCGCCGCGCTGGCCTGTCATCAGCGCCTGCATCTGCGAAAGATAGGTCTCTATGAAGAACGCAGTCTGTGATTCCAGCGGCGTGTAGGGTCCTGGGCGATAGACACGCGAAGCGATGCCAAGCGCGTTGTCCTCGGTGATCTTCTTGTCCTGCACGGTGGTGACGTCCCACATCCAGGAGATCTTGTCCGCATCGACGTCAATGTCGGCATCCTTGTCGACCAGCCAGGTCAGGATGACGTCGGTCTCATTGGCGCTGCGCGGGACCATCTGGAACATTGTGAGATAGTCGTTCGGCGCGCTCAGGAACGACAGCCGGCCGATGCGGAATCCGTTCTCGCCGCCGTCATAGCTGATGCGGCCGCCCATCAAGCGGGACACGGGCTGGCCGTCATCCGAAAGGGTCAGGCGGCCTGAGCCGATCGGCTTGCGGTGCATGGCAAACGGCATCGTATCGAGATCGCCGGGCTCCCATATCCCCTTGTTGAATTCGGCGTCGCCGATGACGCTGTGCCAAGCCTCGATCTCGTCCTGCCATTTCCTGGCATTGTAGTCATCGCGCATCGCGGTGACTTTGACGTGGCCGTTTACCCGGAAATATTCGGGGTGCGCCGGGCGGCAATGGTAGCACTCGAGAAAATTCTCAAGCACCAACTTCCAGTTCGCCTTGGTCAGGTAGCTCTTCCGCGCGATTATCCGGGCGCCGTCGACGCCATTCTCGCGCAGGAGGTCCGTGAGGCCGGCTGCCGCCGGTTCGATGTCCGGCAGGCTCGAGCTGTCCAGGCCGCACAGCACCAGTCCGGCGATAACCTTCGTCGGAACCTTGTGCAGCCCAAGTTCCTCCGGATCGACGCCCTCCGGCAGATCGGCCCGCGTCTGCAATTCGCCAGTCAGCCGGAAACCCCAGGCATGGTAGGGACAGACCAGTAGGCGGCCGCGCCCGTCCTTGGTGCAGAGGCGCGATCCGCGGTGAGTGCAGACGTTGTAGTAGGCTGCGATGTCTGCCTCGCCGTCGCCGTGACGCACGACGATGATTTCCTCGTCGAACAGGTTGCGGACGATGTAGCGACCCTTTTCCGGCACCTCGCTGGCATGCGCCACGATCACCCATTGCCGTGGGAACCATAGCTGCCGCTCGAGTTCGAAAATCTCTGGGTCGAGGTAGAAGGCCTGCTGCAGCGACCAGTCCTTGCGGTGTTCTGCGATGAGGCCGAGGACGCGGTTGCGGTCGATGGCCGGTAGGGCCTTCTCGCTAGCGGGCATGGAAACACTCCGGCGGCTGGCTACGATGACTTTTCATCAGTGTTGCGGTGAAGTGCGCGTTCCATCAAGCATGATTTTGGCAGACTTCCATCTCGAAAAGGCATAAGCGATCATCCTATGAAGACGCTGAAGGCCTCGCTTCCGCTGCTCAACGCCATGGTCGCCTTCGAGGCGACGGCGCGGCATGGCAGCCTCACAGTGGCCGCGTCCGAGCTGGCGATCGCGCAATCCGCCGTCAGCCGCCACATCGCCAATCTGGAGACGCGGCTGGCGGTACAATTGTTGGCGCGCAAGGGCAATCGCATCGCGCTCACCGGCGAAGGCAGCACGCTTGCCGAAGCCATCCGCGACGGTCTCGGCACGATACGCGACGCCGTCGAGCGACTATCGGAGCCGGACCGCGACACTTTCGTCATCGGCAGCGGCTACGACCTCGTCCAGGCGTGGCTGATGCCCCGCTTCGAACTCGTCACCTCGCTGGTGACGAATGGGCGGGTCATGCTGCTTACCTCCAGCAATGCGGAAGACTTCAGCCGTCCGGATGTGGCGATCTCGATCCGCTTCGGCAAACCGGAAGACTGGCCGGGATTCGTTGCGCGGAAACTGTTCGACGGCGAGTGGTTTCCCGTCTGCTCGCCCGCATTCCTGAAGCGATATCCGATGCTCGGCTCCGAAGGTCCCTCGGTTTTTGCCGAGGTGCCTCTGCTGCACCTTTCCGCGGCAGCAGATGCGGTCGATAACTGGCGCTCATGGATCGGCACGGACCGCGACCTGCCCGGCCCGACCTTTTCGAGCTACATGCCGATGATGCACGAGGCCATAGCCGGCCGCGGCGCGGCACTTGCATGGGCGGGGTTCAGTGAAGAACAACTGAAGCTAGGCCAGCTCTTGCGCCTGACGCAAACATCCCGTCAGCATGCGGACGCCTTCTATCTCATCACCCGCAAGAAGACGAACGCAACCGTCCAGGCGGTGGCGCAAGCCCTGCTCGACAACGCCGCGGCGCGCTGACCCTATTCGGCTGCTGCCGCGAAGCGATGGGCGCCATGGCGCGCGCTCCAGGCGGGCATCGAGGCCTCGACTGCCGCCTCGTCCTTGAACGCGTCTGACGCATAGCGGTCGACGCGGAAGCGGGTCGGATCGATGATCTTTTCCCTGTCAAGGATGATTTCGGTGGCGAGGCGCCCGAGACCCGGGCCGTGGGTTACACCGCTCTCGTTGTCGCCGCCTACGACGACCACACTCTCATGCCCCGGAACATGTCCGACGAGCAGGCCGACATCGGGTGTGTAGCAGGGAATACCCTGTGTCCAGCTTGCCAGCTTCGAGTCGCGCAGCGGCGGGAAGACGGGCTCGAGTTTTTCCATCTGCTGGTCGACCATCGCCTGCATCAATTCCTCATTGTGCGGCCGACCAGGTTCGATCTCATCGCCACCCAGACGATGCAACGGAATGTAGTGGCTTCCCGTACCCCACATAACCGCACCGAAGGTTTCGCGCAGCCACAAGCGCAACTCGCGGCACTGGATGGTCGGCAAAGTCGACGGCAGGCCGCGATCGTCGGTGACGACGCGCGTGGCGACCACGCGCAGCATTGGCAGGCGCCAGCCCAGGCCGTTGAGGAGTTCATTGTTCCAGGCGCCGGCGGCGAGCACGACACCGTCCGCCTCGATCTTGCCGATCGTGGTCTCAAGCGTCACCTTGCCGTCGGCCTCCGTGATGGAGGTAACCCGCGTTCCGCTGCGGACGGTGCCGCCGAACTTCTCGATCTCGCCAAGCAGCACGCCAAGAGCGAGCGTGGTGTCGACCTGGATGCCATGCGGATTGTAGGCGCCGGAATGGACCTTTGCCGGGTCGACCAGACCGCCCATGATCGCGCCGATTTGGGCAGCGTTCAGGTCCTGCATCTCCTTCGGCGCGTAGGGCGACGTGAGTACAGGCATCACGAAGTCCTCGCGCCCCTGGCTGGTCAGCGCCATCATCAGCGTGCCGTTCTTTCGGTAGCCGATCTCGGTTCCGAGTTCATGCAGCATGCGATAAAAATCCAAACCATATTGCTGCAGCGTCAATCCTTCGGCGCCCATCAGCACCATGCCGGCAGACCAGTGCGAGACGAAGCCCGCGCCAGCGCCGGTTGTGGCCTTGCCGGGCTCGACTGCTTCAAGCAGCGTCACCTTCTTCGTTCCCGCCTTCAGCAGGTGATACGCAGTCGAGCAGCCGATGATGCCGCCGCCGACCACAACGATGTGCTTGTCGTTTCCTTTGGTCAAAGTCGCACTCCCTTGTCTTCTGCCGCGGGCGACGCCCCGCCCACATAGGTGTTCAGCCACCAGACGATGCGGGCGGCGGAGTCGAAATATTCCGGATAGACGCGAATGCTGTGGCCTGCATTGGGATAGGTCACCAGCGCGCTGGACGATCCGGAGCGCAATGCCGCGAAATGGCATTCGAGCGCCTGTGACGGCGGCGTGCTTTTGTCGATGCCGCCAGCCATCACCAGCGTCGGCACCTTCTTGCGCTGTCTGAAGAAAGCCGGGCTGCGGCTGTGGTAGGCGCCGCTGCCGTCCCACGGCGACGCGTCGAGGAACATTGCATCGAACTCCGGTATCTGCGTCGTGCGGTGCTGGCTATGCCAATCGCCGACCGGCGAGATGGGGATCGCGGCCGCGAACCGGTCGCTCCGTGTCGGCAGCCAGGCCGACATGAAGCCGCCATAGCTGGTGCCGGTGACCGCGACACGCGCGGGATCGACCCAACCCTTCGCCACCAGCGCATCGATGCCGCTCAAAATGTCGTCAACGTCGGCGCCGCCCATGTCGCCCTTGACCGCGCGGGCGAAGGCGTCACCGCGCCCCGTGCTTCCGCGCGGATTGGGAAAGAGGATCGTCCAGCCGCGGGCGGCAAGCAGCGGAGCGGCGCGCGTCCGCGCCATCCAGCGGTTGCGATGCGCGGATACGGGACCGCCATGCACGTCGACCAGCAGCGGCGTCGCGGCAGTGGCTTCCGTGGGGCGTACGAGCCAACCTTGTATGATAAGCCCATCGGGCGCTGTCCAAGAAAAGGGTTCGACGGCGCCGTGGCCTTCGATACCGCTCCCATCCGAGGTAGAGAACGAAGCAATTTCCCGCAAACCGCCGTCATCAACTTCCGCGAGAAATGGCGGGGTGGCGTAAGATTCCGCTACCAGCAGCGCGCCGCGGTCTCCGATGGGATAGGAAGCCGGCGCCCACTCGCCGGACGTCAGGTCGGTCGATGCCCAGTGCTCCGTCAATTGCCGCGTCTGCAGATCGTAGTCGGCTACCACCGTCTCATGTCCTCGCAGGCCCGCGAGATGCACGCGTCCAGGAGAGCGCCACTCCACGGAGGTGACGTCGATGCCGTTTGTCGGGACGATGTCGAACGCACCCGTTTTGGCATCGATCATCGCCAGTTCGCCCGCCACCAGGCCACGGTCGCTGCAGAAGGCGCGAATGATCGCGATCTTGCTTCCGTCGTCGGAACCGCGCGGCACCCCGATCTGGTCGGGAGGGAGATGCGAAAGGAGGATCTCGCCCGAACGCGCATCGATGATGGAAAGCCTCGCTGCGTACCAGCTTCCTTCGGCGTGGTGATCGCTGGTGACCGCCGCGACCTTATCAGGGCCGCACCAGCTTGCTTCCCAAACGTTCAGGGGATCGGCAGTCAGAGGCTCTGGTTCACCGGCGCAATCCCAAGTCCAGATCGAGCGCCAGAGGTCTTCTCCCTCGCCCCAACTGACCTCGGGAAGCCAGGGAGGGGCATCCGTTGACTGCTTCTGCGCATAGCCGCCATGGATGCCCGCGAGGTCCGCGCCCGTGCCGGCAACGACCAGCAATAGCCGGTCGCCGGCCGGCGACCAGTCGATCTGCTCGATGCGGCCGGCGACAACCGCGCCAGCGACTGCCTCGTTGCCGGCCCAAACCTCGATGCGGTCGAAGGCAGTCTTGTCGGTCGCGGTGGCGACCGCAAGCCGACGACCATCGGTCGACAACCGTATCTGCCGCGTTTCGCTGTCGCCGAGCCGGACGGGAACGCCGCCGGTACGCGCTACCCGATAAAGGCGATTGGTAACACCGTCCTCGAAGCCGCCGTCAAAGCTCTGCCCGATGAAGTAGGCATCAGGAATGTCTGCATGGCCGCAAGGTCCGCGCGCCGAGAAGACATGCCCATCCAAACCAAGCAGCCGGCTGTAGAGGTCGAGCGTCTCCGCAAACTGCGGCGATGACCGGAAATCCGCCTTCATGACAGCCTGTTCGTCCGCATCAGCCGCTCCAAACACTCTAGACACAGGTGTACAATGGATTGATCCAAGGCCGCGCGCAAGTGCGAATTCCTTGACCGCCGTGCATCAGGATGCACAGTTCGGTGCAGTCAATCTGCATAGCGAGGCGAAAATCCGTGGGCATTTCCGACCAGGTCCAGACCATCTTTGCCGACGAAGTGATCTGGGACGCGCATTCCGGCTTCATGCCAGATCCAGCGGCCAATCTCGACAATCTGCGGATCTGGCGGGACGCCGGCGTCGACTACCTCTCCATCGACGTCGGCTTCGATCTCCTGCCATGGGAAAAGACCGTCGCGACGCTCGCCGCATTCCGCCATTGGATCCTTGCCCGGCCGGACGACTATGCGCTCGTGTCCTCGGTCGCTGAAATCGCGGCGGCGAAGGCTGCCGGCAAGCTGGCAATCACCTTCGACATCGAGGGGATGAACGCGTTGAACGGCCGGGTCGAGATGGTCGAGTTCTATCATCGCCTCGGCGTGCGCCAGATCCTTTTCGCCTACAACCGCAACAACCTCGCCGGCGGCGGATGCCACGACGAGGACACCGGCCTTACCGCATTCGGGCGGCAGGTGATCGACGAAATGAACCGGCTCGGCCTGTTCGTGGACGTGACCCACACCGGCTATCGCACCACCATGGACGTGATGGAATATACGGACCGGCCGGTGGTCTTCTCTCATTCCAATCCGAAAGCGCTTTGCGGACACGGCCGCAATATCACCGACGAGCAGATCAGGGCTTGCGCCCGCACGGGCGGCATTGTCGGCGTCGTCGGCCTCAACAGGTTCCTCGGCAACAATCGCATCGATTCCGAGCGCATGGCGGACCACGTCGAATATCTGATCGACATCGCCGGTCCACGCCATGTCGGCATCGGTCTGGACTACGCTTTCCCGGTTGAGATCGACGGCATCGACACCATCATAGCCGACAATCCGCAATTCTGGCCGAAGGAGGAGTATCCCGATGGCAAGACAAGTTATGCCGAGCCCCGGCAAATGCGGGAACTCGCCGAAGTGCTGTTGCGCCGCGGACAGGCGGAAGGGACGGTGCGCGGCGTGATGGGCGGAAACTTCATGCGGCTCGCCGGCGAAATATGGAAATAGACGTCGGGCCGGCCAAGGTGGGATACGGCGAATCTGATCACGGAAACATGTCGGTACTTTCCTCTGGACACGAGTGTCTGGACGTAGCAGGCTGACGGTTCAGGCTGCCCGCCGAAAGAAGTGGGAACGCCGTGGCCGGCATCAAAGAACGCACAATCAAAGAGGGTCGAACATGAATAAGCTTTCCACCACGAACCTTTCACGCCGGACCGTGCTCGCGGGCGCCGGGGCGCTCGGCTTGGCGTCGCTGATCTATCCGGGCGCGCAGGCGCGTGCCGCCGGATCGACCCTCAGGGTCCGCTCGTATGGCGATATCCAGATTCTCGATCCGGCCTATCGTCTCGCGGCGCCGGAGGGCGACATCACCAATGTCATCTTCGCCGGACTGGTGATCACGACGGCCGGCGACAAGTGGGGCTGGAAGCCGATGGCCGTCGAGACGATCGAACAACTTGACCCGCTGACGGTCGCCTTCAAGCTGCGCGACAACATCGGCTTCACCGACGGGTTCGGCCAGATGACGGCGGAGGATGTGAAGTTCTCGATCGAGCGCATCGCCGATCCGAAAAACGAGTCGCCCTATGCCGGCGATTGGGTGACGCTGAAGGAGGTAGAGGTCAAGGACAAGCTGTCGGGCGTGATCCACCTCAAGGAAGCGTTTGCGCCGCTGTGGACGTCGACATTGCCGACCCCTTCCAGCACCATCCTGTCCAAGCGCGCAGTCACCGAGGCCGGCGGCAAGCTCGGCGTCAAGGCGGTGGCCCAGTCGGGACCGTATTTGCTCAAGGAATGGCTGCCCAAGCAGCGCACCGTGCTCGTCCGCAATCCCGACTGGAAGTATGAGCAGGGCGCCTACGACGAGATCCACGTCCATCCGATCGAGGACGAGAAAACTGCCGAACTCGGCTACGAAGCTGGCGACCTCGACTATACCTGGACCTCCGTGTCGTCGATCACGCGCCTGAAGCAGACGCCGCCGGCGGATACGACGGTGGTCGAAAAGCCGTCGCTGGCCTTCGTCTGGTTCGGCATGAACAAGGCGGTGGCGCCCTTCGACAACCCGGACGCCCGCCGCGCCGTGCAATATGCCGTCGACCGCAAGGCCGTCGTCGACGCCGCCTATTTCGGCGCCGCGGCCACGGCGAACGGCATCATCGCGCCCGGCCTGGTCGGGCACCGCGAGAAGAACCTCTACGACTACGATCCGGACAAGGCGCGCGAACTGATCGAGAAGTCGGGTCTCGCCGGCCAGACGGTGGTGCTGGACATTCTGAACAAGACCGAGCGTCTGTCGGCCGCGCAGGTCATCCAGGCCAATCTTGCGGATGTCGGCGTCACCGTCGAAATCAAGCAGAACGACAGTGGTACGTTCTGGACCCTCGGCTCAAAGGAGAACGAGTACTCAAAGAAGCTGCAGATGGTGGTGCAGCGCTTCTCGATGCAACCCGATCCGAGCTGGGCCACCGAATGGTTCACGCGCAGCCAGATCGGCGTCTGGAACTGGGAAAGCTTCGACAGCGAGGAGTTCGACAAGCTGGTCAACGAAGGCAAGGTCGAACTTGATCCGGCCAAGCGCGACGTCATGTACAAGAAGATGCAGGACCTGATGGAGGAAAGCGGCTGCTACGTCTTCCTTACCCACGAGGTTGCCGGCGTGATGTATCGCAACAGTGTCGTCGCGGCCCTGAAGCCGAATGGCGAGCCCGTCTTCGCGGACTTCAAGCCCGCCTGACGAAATGCGACTGCTAGGCACGGCGTGGGGCCGTTCAGGTCTGTCCTGAGATGCTCCGCTACGCACTGAAACGACTGGGGCTCGGCATCGTCATCGTGAGTGTCGCGATGATGATGCTGTTCGCCATGGTCTACGTCATTCCCGGGGATCCGGCGTCGGTGGCGCTAGGCCCCCGCGCCACGCCGCAGATGATCGAGGCGTTGCGCGCGCGCATGGGCCTCGACCAGCCGATCTGGATGCAATTCCTGAAATTCTATACCTCTGCGTTCCGCGGCGATCTCGGCACCGAGGTTCTGTCCGGCCGCCAGGTGCTCGACGTCGTGTTCGAACAGGTCCCCTTCACGCTCGCCTTGATCGCCGGGGCCATCTCCTGGTCGGTGCTGCTCGGCATTCCGCTCGGCTGCATCGCCGCGGTCAGGCGCGGCGGCTTCGTCGACCGCGTTGTCGGCATATTGTCGGTCGCGGTGATCGCCCTGCCGTCCTTCGTCATCGCCATCTATTCGCTGCTGATCTTCGCAGTGGCGCTGCGGTGGCTGCCGGCGATCGGTGCCGGCGAACCGGGCAATCTGAAGAGCCAGCTCATGGCGCTGATCCTGCCTTCGCTCGCAGTCGGCCTGGGCTGGGTAGGCTACATCGCGCGCATGGTGCGCGCCTCGATGCTGGAGACGCTGGAGGCGAGCCATATCCGCACCGCCCGCGCCTTTGGCCTGTCTGATCGGCGCATCACCTATTCCTATGCCTTGCGGATCGCCATCCTGCCGACGATCACGCTGCTCGGCGTCGGCATCGGCCACATGCTGTCGTCTTCGGTCTTCGCCGAAATTGTCTTCGCCAGACCGGGCATCGGCAAGCTCGTCTATGAAGCTATCTCCGTCCGCAACTATCCGATCGTCACCGGCGCGGTGCTGGTGACGACTGTCTTCTTCGTCGTCGTCAACGTGCTTGCCGACATCGTCATCGGCGCATTGGATCCCCGTGTCAGAGCAAGCTTTGATTGAGCGGCGGCCGCTGACGCGGCTCGGCGGCCTGGGACGGACCCTGCGGCGCATCATGCGCGAGCCGCTTGGCGCGCTGGGTTTGTCTCTCGTCGTGTTCGTCGTCCTCATGGCGCTGTTCGCCGATGTTCTGGCATCCTATCCATCCACCAAGCTCTCGCCCGCCGACCGCTTCCAGCCGGCGAGCTGGCAGCATCTCCTCGGCACCGACCATCTCGGCCGCGATCTTTTCTCGCGTGTGCTTCATGGCGGCCGCATCGCGCTTGCCATCGCCCTCGGCGCAACGGGAGCATCGCTTGTCATCGGCATCGTGCTCGGCCTTATCGCCGGCTACGGACCGCGCTGGCTCGACAATCTGATGCTTCTTCTGTTCGATGCGTTGAAGAGTTTTCCGACCGTAATGCTGGCCCTGACGCTGGTGACGCTCACCGGCCCGTCGCTCACGGCTGTCGTCGTCGTGGTCGTTCTCGTCAGCGTACCCGGCTACGCGCGCATCATCCGCACACAGACATTGGTCCTGAAATCGGCTGAGCACGTCATGGCGGCACGCTCGATGGGGGCGAGCACCGCTCGCATCCTCGCCGTCCACATCATGCCCAACGTGATCGGCCCCATCCTGATCCTCGCCTCCATGGACATCCCCGTCGTGGTGGCCATAGAAGCGGGCCTCAGCTTCCTCGGCCTCGGTGTGCGGCCACCCATGCCGAGCTGGGGCTCGATCCTGAACGACGGCTTCGCCAACATCCGCGACTCCTACTGGATCGTCGTCGCGGGCGGCCTGCCAATCGTGCTGACGACGCTCGGGTTCACCTTCCTCGGCGAGACGTTGCGCGACGTCTTCGACCCGCGGCTGAGGGGGCGCGGATGACGGTTCTCGATGTCCGCGACCTCAGCGTCGACTTTGCCACGGAGGACGGCGCTCTTCAGGCCTTGAAGAAGGTCGAGTTGACCGTGCCGAAGAACCGCATCGTCGGCGTCGTCGGCGAGTCCGGCTGCGGCAAGTCAACGCTGATCAACGCCATTCTCGGCCTGCTCGCCGACAACGGCAGCGTCACGTCCGGGCGCATCCTGTTCGAGGAAGGCCAGGACCTCGCGCATCTCGACGGCGCGGCGATGCGCGCCTTGCGCGGGCGAAAGATCGCCACCGTGTTCCAGGATCCAATGGGCGCGCTCAACCCGGTGCTGTCCGTCGGCCGGCAAATGCGCGACATCCAGTATCGGTCGGGCCTCTCGCGCCGGGAAAAGGATACGCGTTCCGTCGCCATGCTGCGCAAGGTGCGCATACCCGATCCCGAAAAGCGCCTGGCGCAGTTCCCGCATGAATTCTCCGGCGGCATGAAGCAGCGCATCGCCATCGCCATGGCGTTGATGATGGAGCCGTCTTTGCTGATCGCCGACGAGCCGACCACGGCGCTCGACGCGACGCTCGAAGTCACCATCATTGAGCTTCTCAAAGAACTGCAGCAGCAGATCGGCTGCTCGGTCCTGTTCATCTCGCACCATCTCGGCGTCATTGCCGAACTCTGCGACGAGATGATCGTCATGTACGCCGGTGAGGTAGTGGAGCGCGGCACGACCCGCGACATCTTTCACAATGCGCGCCACCCTTACACGAGAAAACTTCTCGCCTGCGATCCCGCCCGCCTGTCGCATCGGGCGGCTCGCCTGCCGACCATCCCCGGCACGCTGCCCGACCTGCGCCGCCGACCGGCCGGCTGCGTATTCCAGGCGCGCTGCGAGATCGCCGACGGCGTCTGCTCCACCATGCCGCCGGACGCCGTCGTCACGGAAGGCCATGTCGCGCGCTGCTGGCACACGAGCGAGGCGCTGGCTGTGGAAGCCACGGCATGACGTCCGAACCATTGTTGACCGTCTCCGACTTGCGCGTGCAATTCCGCATGGGCGGGATCATGGCAGGTCTTTCCGGCCAGCCGACCAGCATCGAAGCAGTCGCCGGCGTCAGCTTCTCGCTGGAGCGCGGGCGCACCTTCGCACTGGTCGGTGAGTCAGGTTCCGGCAAGACGACACTGGCGCGCGCCGTCAACGGGCTCCAAGTCGCCGCCGGCGGTTCGATCCGTTTCGAAGGCCGTGAACTGCGTGATTTTTCGAAGTCCGACTGGAAGCCGGTTCGCCGCCGTATGTCGATGATGTTCCAGGATCCGGTGGGCTCGTTGTCGCCGCGGCTAAGCGTGCGCTCGATCCTGGCCGAACCCTTCGCCATCCACGGACTGTCGGGCAAGGATGCGAATGCCGAGGTCATGCGCCTGCTCGCGCTGGTCGGCCTGCCGCGCGACTTCGCCGATCGCTACCCGCACCAGCTTTCGGGTGGCCAGGCGAGGCGTGTCGGCGTCGCGCGCGCCGTGGCTCTCGATCCGGTGCTGATAATCGCCGACGAACCGACCGCCGGCTTAGATGTATCGGTGCAGGGCGAGGTGCTGAATCTGCTCAACGACCTGCGCGACCGCATGGGGCTCTCACTGCTCATCATCACCCACAACCTGCATGTCGTGCGCCAGATCGCCGACAGCATGGCGGTGATGTATCTGGGCCGCTTCGTCGAGGAAGGCGAGACCGAGGCGATCTTCGCCGCGCCGCATCATCCCTATACGGCGGCCCTGCTGTCGGCCAATCCCGAGCCGGATCCGGACAAGGTGCATAACCGCATCGCGCTGCCGGCTGAAGTCCCCTCTCTGCTTGCCAGGCCATCGGGCTGCGAGTTCCACACGCGATGCCCTTTTGCGCAAGACAAGTGCGCGGCCGATGCACCCCTCCCCGCTCGCGTCGGCGCCAGCCTGTTCACCTGCCATTTTCCACTAAACCCAGAGACCGGGGCGGCACTCGCCGGCGCCGGTTAGGAGAATACTATGAACGACATTCGCGTGGTCACCGAGTTCCCCCGCAAGGTGCGCGAGATCGAGAACACGTGGGTTCCCATGCCGGACGGCGTGAAGCTCGCCGCGCGCATCTGGCTGCCGGAGGATGCGGATGCCGATCCTGTTCCCGCCATCCTGGAGTATCTCCCCTATCGCAAGCGCGACGGAACGGTGGAGCGCGATGCGCTCACGCACCCCTATTTCGCCGGTCACGGCTATGCGGGGGTGCGCGTCGACATGCGCGGCACCGGCGACAGCGAAGGCGTGTGCAAGGGCGAATATCTGAAACAGGAGCAGGACGACTGCCTCGCCGTCATCGAATGGCTGGCGGAACAGAGCTGGTGCTCCGGCGCGGTCGGCATGATCGGCATCAGTTGGGGCGGCTTCAACGGGCTGCAGGTCGCGGCCCGCCGTCCGCCCGCTCTGAAAGCGGTGATCTCGCTGTGCTCGACCGACGACCGCTACAATGACGACGTGCATTATCTTGGCGGCGCGCAGATGTGCGACAACCTGATCTGGGGCACCACCGCCTGGGCGATCGCCATGACGCCGCCCGATCCGCTGATCGTCGGCGACCGCTGGCGAAAAATGTGGGAAGACCG
The DNA here is from genome assembly GCF_030929505.1 of Mesorhizobium sp. LHD-90. Classification (GTDB taxonomy): domain Bacteria; phylum Pseudomonadota; class Alphaproteobacteria; order Rhizobiales; family Rhizobiaceae; genus Kumtagia. The sequence continues at coordinate 13,906 of NZ_JAVFVV010000022.1, forward strand.
GCTGAACGGCAACGGCATCTGGATGCAGGCCTGGTTCGAGCACCAGCGCCGCGACGACTTCTACAAGCACGGCTCGATCTGCGAGAACTATGCCGATGTGGAGATTCCGGTCTATGCCGTGGGCGGCTGGGCCGACGGCTATCCCAATCCCATCTTCCGGATGCTCGAGAAGCTGCCTGGCATCCGCAAGGGCCTGATCGGTCCATGGGGCCACAGATACCCGCACTTCGCCATGCCGGGACCGCGCATGGGCTTCCTCAAGGAATGCCTGCGCTGGTGGGACCAGTATCTGAAGGGCATCGACACCGGCATCGCCGATGAACCGATGCTGCGCGCCTGGATGCAGGAGCCCATGCCACCGGCTGCGATCTATGATCTGCGGCCGGGCCGCTGGGTCGCCGAACCTTCCTGGCCCGGCTCCGGCATTGGCGAATTGTCCTTGGCGCTGGCGCCCGGTCGCCTGTCGGCGGATGCCGGCAGCGACGATGTCCTGCCAATCTCCTCGCCCGAGACGGCTGGCCTCTCGTCCGGCGCGTGGTGCGGCTACGGCGTCCTGCCGACCTTGCCGATCGACCAACGCATGGAGGCAGGCAACGCACTGATCTTCGAGACCGAGCCGTTGACGGAAGCCGTCGAGATCCTCGGCTTTCCCGAATTCGAGGTGACGCTGGCGTCCGACAAGCCAGTGGCGCTGATTTCGGCAACAATGTCGCTGGTGTTGGAGGACAGCGCCGCCGCGCGCGTAAGCTATGGCATCCTCAACCTCACGCACCGGCACGGGGATCTCGACCTTGAGCCTATGACGCCGGGCAAGACGGAACCCATCAAGATGAAGCTGCGGTGCTGCGGCCAGCGCTTCGAGAAAGGCCAGCGTATCCGGCTGGCCGTCGCGACGGCACACTGGCCGATCGTTTTCCCCAGCCCCGACAAGGCGACGCTGTCGATCCACTGCGCGGGCAGCAGGCTGATCCTGCCGGTCCGCAAGGCTCGGCCGCCGGACGACACGCTTTTGCAATTCGAAGGCGCCGAAAGCGCGAGACCAATGGAGCAGAAGGTCATCAAGGCCGGAGAGCCGTTCCGACGCGAGGTGACGACAAACCAGATCAACGGCGAGACGACCTATACCCTGATCAATGACGCCGGCGAGGTGCTGCATCCGCATACGGGCATCACTCTCTCCGCCGAGCAGACAGAGGTCTTCACCGTTCATCCCGACGATCCGAATTCGGCGCGTGGCACCGTCACCTGGAACAAAGCCTATTCGCGCGGCGACTGGAAGGCGCGGGTATCCGTGTCCGCCACCGTGCGGGCGCTGCGGGATGTCTGGCGGATGGAAACGCACATCGTCGCCCGGGACGGTGATGAGATCGTGGTCGACCGCAACGAGGTGAAAGAATTTCCGCGCGATCTGAACTGAGGCGCGATTTGGAGGAAGGCGTGAACGAAGCGGTGGCGGTGCAACGCGGCGGGCGCCGCGGGCGTGGTGGGGCATCGTCCGCGACAATCCGCAAAGTCGACTATCACAATTTGCGTAGTCCGTTCACGCCGCAACGCGTCTTCTCCGACGACCGGGTCGCAGCCATTCACAACACTGCGCTCCGGGTGCTCGAAGACCTCGGCATTCGTATCCTCCTGCCGGAGGCCCGCGCGATCTTTGCTGCGGCCGACGCACTGGTCGACGAAGAGACGCAGATGGTGCGGATCGGCCGCGATCTGGTCACCGACGCCCTTGCCGCCGCACCGCGCTCGATCCATTGCCATGCCGGCGTGCCCGACCGTGATGTGACGCTCGAGCTCGGCGTAATGACTTTCATCGGCGGCAGCGGCGCGCCGAATGTGACCGACCGCGAGCGCGGCCGGCGAGCCGGCACGCTTCAGGATTTCTCCGATTTCGTGCGCCTGGTTCAGGGCTTCGATGCGCTCCAGATCCAGGGCGCCTATGTCGAACCGCAGGATGTCGACATACGCTTCCGCCACTACGCCGTGACGCGCGCGCAGCTTACCCTCTCTGACAAGCTGCCCTTCGTCTTCGCGCGCGGCACGCCACAGGTCGAGGACGGTTTCGAAATGATCCGGCTCGCCCGCGGCCTTTCGCGCGACGCCTTCCGCAGCAGCGTCCACTGCTACACCGTCATCAACACCAACTCGCCGCGCCAGCTCGACATACCAATGGCGCAAGGCATCATCGACTTCGCCCGGGCAGGGCAGGTCTCGATCATCACGCCCTTCTGTCTTGCCGGCGCGATGGCGCCGATCACGGTAGCGGGCGCATTGACCCTTCAGCATGCGGAGGCGTTGGCAGGCATCACCCTCGCTCAGTTGGCCCGGCGAGGCGCGCCGGTCGTCTATGGAAGTTTCTCGTCAAACGTCGACATGAAATCCGGCGCACCGGCATTTGGTACTCCTGAGCACGTCAAGGCAACGCTCGGCGCCGGTCAACTCGCGCGCTACCTCGGCCTGCCCTGGCGCTCTGGCGGCGGCAGCGCTGCCAATGTTTCCGACGCACAGGCCGCACACGAAAGCCAATTCGCGCTTTGGGGCTCGGTGCTCGCCGGCGCCACCGTCTGCATCCACGCCGCCGGCTGGCTTGAAGGCGGCCTCAGTGTCTCCTTCGAAAAGCTCGTGACCGATCTGGAAGCGCTGCAGACCATCGCTGAACTCTGCCGCGAGACACCGGGGGACGACAATGCCATAGGCTTCGACGCCATCGCCGAGGTTCAGCCAGGTGGCCATTTCTTCGCTGCCGCGCATACGATGAGCCGCTACCGGGACGCGTTCTACGAGCCGCTGGTGGCGGACTGGCAGAATTTTGGCAACTGGACGCAGTCCGGTTCGCGCACGGCGACCGAGCGCGCCACCGACATCTGGAAAAGGCGGCTCGCCGAATTTACGCCGCCCGCCTCGGCCGCCATGTCGACTGAAACGCTCGATGCCTTCATCGCCCGACGCACCGCGGAAGGCGGCGCCCCTCCAGTGTCCTGAAGCACGTCGGCGGCCTTGGCTATCCTCCGTCGCGCGCAGTTACCCGCTGCGCGAATTCGGCGAATGTGTCCATCTCGCGCTGGGTCGGATCCTTGCCGGTATGTGTCTTCACGTAGGAAGGCACAAGCGACAGGCGACTGTTCATGGACTCGACGATCTCGAGCGAATAGTAGCCGATCTGAACGAAGTAGAGGACGCGTGCTCTTACGAAGGCTTCCTTTTCCTCAAAGCCGTGCCGCTGGAACATGTCGCGGATGGCGTCCACGCGCATTTCGTCTGCCTCGTCGACGGTCCTGTGCACATCGGGTGATTGCCTGGCCCAGGCCCGGATCGCGAAATCGAGCCGCGGATCGAATAGCGTTTCGTCGACCCAGCATTCAAAGACGTTGAGAACGCCTTCGGTGATGGTGTCGGCTGACCGCGACGCGCGTTCGACGATGACGCGCGTGTTGCGGTTGCGCCAATAGTCCAGAAGCTGGTCGAGCAGGTCCTGTCGGCTCTTGAAATACCAGTAAAAGCTTGACCGCGAGACGCCGAGGCGCTGTCCGAGCGAAAGTATGCGCACCGCTTCCACGCCTTCGGACGCCATGGCTTCGAGGGCTACGTTCAGCCAGTCCTCGCGCGTCGCCTTGAGGTTGCCGGTTGGGCCGGCGCGGCGGTCTTCGTCCTGGTTGCTGGGGCTGGAGAACATTGAGGGTGAGCGACTTTCAACCAAGGAGGGCGATCGGTGCGACGCTGCTACAGCCGCGCCGAATGTTCAAGCCATTCGCAGAGATATGGATTCAAGACGGTCGATCATCGGCATCCGACTGCGAGGCGCCGCTCTCCTACTGTCGAGCACCTCCGTTCGAGGCCCGCACAGAACGGTTGGCCAGATCGCGACAACAGCCGCCGATCCAAGCTTCGGACGGACGACCTTCGGCGGCACCGAAAGCGCTCTTCTCCGGAAGCTGCGATGCAGATAACGTTTGCATGCAGATCGCCGGAGTGGGAAGTGATGCGGCAGCCCCGCTTGAAGCGGCCTCAAGAGATTGCCGATGGACCAGGAACCCGATGGCGAGAACGGTTCGCGTTAGTTTCAACCAAATTCATGAGCCGGTGCCGGACGGCTATTCATGCCGATGAAAACTCAAGCCTTTGATTCCGCAGTTCGTCACGCATTTTGGCTTTCGGGCACAGATCCCCGGTTTCCCCGGATATTCAGCCGAAACACGAATAGTTATTACTATCGCAAGAAAATAACCAAGTAATTCCAGCGGACCTATGAGTGCAATATCAACGTCTTTCGATGAAAATAATGATACTGAAGACGCTGGAGGCGAAAATCTCTCAGTAAACGGCTGGGGCATCAAGACACAGGATGCCGGATTTCGAGCCGTGTTGTCCAGTTCTCGGCGAGGACTGGAAATTTTCGCCCCGCTGGAAGCAAAGAATCTTCTTTTGGAGGCGGGCCTTCCGATTCCGATCGAGGCCAGCGGTGCGTCGTTGCAGTTGTCCGTCTCGGTTCATTCGGAAGACCGTCAATCCTTGCGCAAGGCCTTGGCGGAGATCGCCGTGTTCAGGGTGAACAAGGCGGGGCGCCAAGCCCCGCTCGTGCGTCTGTTCGACACCATTCTGCGCGAGGAGGGCGCAGACGAACTGAGGGTGGAGGCGGCGGTTTCATGGCCGCTGCGAGAAGCCGAGCATATAGTGTCGCTCCGCTTCAGGGCGGGCACACCACCTTTCACGATCTCGCGGATCGTCGTCTCGGTGGCGTCGCTGCCCGTCGCGAAAGCCGCGGTGCCGGCGCGGCGCCCTTGGCTGGGCGGCGGATCGGCGCCCGCGCAACTGCGCGTGGCGGTCGTCACCTGGGAAGTCGGCGACAATCCGTTCGGCCGCGCCCACACCCTCGCCGACATGATCGCGCGCCGGCATGGCGTGGAAATCCTCGGCTCGGCCTTCACCAGGCCTGGCCAAGGCGTTTGGGCGCCCCTCCGCGACACGGCCCTGCCGGTGCGCAGCCTGCCTGGCGCACCCATGGGCGAATTCCTGCCCGCCGTTCAGGCGTTCGTGGAAGGCGCCACCTGCGACATCGTCCACCTCTCCAAATATCGATTCCCCGGCATGCTGATGGCGATGCTTCTGAAGCACCGTTTGGCCTGCCCTATTGTGCTCGACCTCGACGACCGCGAAACCGCTTTCTTTCCCGAGGGAACCACGACGGCCCGGCTTGAAGACCTGGCCGCCGCAGGGGAGGCGCCAGCCGATCTCGATGCGCCGAACGGCGCATTCTGGACGGGAATCGCGGAAGGGCTGATACCGACATTCGAGGATAGGACCGTCGCGAACAAGACGCTGGGCGATCGCTTCGGCGGTCTCCTCGTTAGGCACGCACGCGACGAAACCGTTTTTTGCCCCGATCCGACCCGCCGTCAACGCGTTCGCACCAAAATGCAGTTGGCGGACGAGGATCGTGTCGTCCTCTTCGCTGGCACGCCCCGGCGCCACAAGGGCCTGGCACGCTTGCTCGGCGTGCTGGACCGACTCGCCGATCCGCGCCTGCTGCTCGTCGTCGCTGGCACCATTCACGACCGCGGCTTCGCGCGCGAACTGGCCGCCTTCACGAAGGCCAGGGTTAAATTCCTGCCTGACCTGCCCTTTTCCGAATTGGTGGATTTGCTTCAATCGGCAGACGGGGTTTGCCTGTTGCAGGATAAGGAATCGCCAATATCGGAATTCCAGACGCCTGCAAAACTGTCCGACGCGCTGGCGCTCGGCATTCCAGTGGCGATGTCGCCGATTGCGTCGGTCGCGGACGCGATAGGGCAGGGCCTTGTCACGCCAGTTGCCGACGACGACGAAGTCGAGGCCTGGCTGCTCGGCATCGCCGAAGGGCGGGACACCCCGGTCGACCGGCAGTACCACCTCGACGGTTTCGACGCCGAGTTCAGTTACGGCGTGAACTGCGCCCGGATCGAGCGCGCATTCTCCCGGGCGCTGTCGCGGCCGGTAACATGGAATGACGAGTGGACCCGCCTCTTCCGCGAGATCAATCGCCGGTTCGGTTCGGCCTTGCCGGAGGAGCCTCCCGACTGGGCGCGCAAAGGTGGCATTGCCGCCCCGGCCGTGCGTCGCAGACGACCGATCGATCTGGTCTGTTTCTGGAAGCAGAACGACACGGGCATCTACGGCCGCCGCCACGACATGTTGCTGAAATATCTGCGGCAAAGCGAACATGTCGGCACGATTGTCCAGTTCGATGCACCGGTGCGCGTGGACCGCCTGCGCAACGAGGAGCGTGAGGGGGCCGAATCCGCCTACCACCACGGCAAGCTGATCGCCGACGCCACCGCTCGCCGCTTCCTCGAGATCGACGATGAGCCCGGTTTGGTGAAGCGGACCTTCGTTTACGGGCGGGAGCCGGGCGTAAGCTATCTCGGGCGTGGCCTGCCAAGGATCGACGACTATCAGAGCTATGTCGCCGATACGATCGCCCGCCATTGCAGCGGCAACGTCGTCGGCTGGGCCTGGCCGGTTGCGCCGATGTATGCCGACATTGCCGACGGGCTCGGCTTCGACCTCAGCGTTGTCGACCTGGTCGACGACCAGCGGGTGATGGCGCGCGACCAGGAGCGGGCTGACGAAGTGGAAGCCGTCTATCGCCAGACGCTGGCGCAGGCCGATCTCGTCTTCGCCAATTGCGGAGCGGTGGGGGAGGCGTTCACGCCGTTGAGCCCGGCGCAGATCCATGTCGTGCCGAACGCCTGCGAGTTCTATGTGGAGGGTGGCCGCCGACCCCGCGAACTCGAGGGCATCGAAGGGCCTGTCATTGGCTATGTCGGCAACCTTCGCTCGCGCGTGGACGTGACGCTGCTCGACGATCTGATCGCCCGGCGTCCGTCCTGGACCTTTGTGGTGATCGGTTCGGCGCACGGCACCACCGACATTCTCAGCCTGCGGCGCCATCCGAACCTGCGCCTGCTCGGACCGAAAGTATATGAGGAGGCTTTGGCATTCATGCGCTGCTTCGATGTGGCCATCATGCCGCATCTGCACAACGCCGTCAGCGAGCGGATGAATCCGCTGAAGCTTTATGTCTATGTGGCGCTCGGTTTGCCGGTGGTGGCGACCGACGTGGCCAATATGGACGATCTGCGGGGCCGCATCGACATCGCCGGCAGTCCAGCGGACTTCCTTTCCAAGCTGGACTCGGCCGTGGCGCGGCGCGCCTTCACCGGACCGCACATGCCGCCGCCGGTCGAGGGGCTTTGGCCCATCTCCTGGCCCAAGCGGGTGGCCGACATGCTCGATCTCTGCAAGCAGGCTCTGAAAATATGATAGCAACGGTCATGATGATCGGCCGTTGTCGAAGTTGGTCTGACCCTGAAGTGGATGGATAAAAACACCACGGCCTGCATCGCCAAGCGCATGGCGCAAGGCGTTCGAATCCCCAGGACCTTGAACCCGCATCCGGCGGTCACGACGTATCGATGCGACCCGCCGCGCGTAAGGCCATCACGCACCGCGCCGTCGTGAACTGGTCCCATCCGAGCACCGGCACGTATCGTGCAAGACGTCCGGCCGACGCGCCGCGAAACACCTGCCCCGCGTGCAAGCCGGCGAACACCAAGGCCAGCGCGCGCAGGCAGCGGGCAAGCCGCAAAGCTTGGGCGCAACTGTCGCCATCCGGCCCCGGAACTGCAGCCGAAGGCATGGCCAGCGCGCCGCCAGCCATCTCGGCAGCCAAACTGCGCGCGACGGCCTCGGAATAGCGCATGAGCGGCAGCAGCAGAAAGCGGAGCGGGAGCGGCAGGACGCAGAGCAGCTCAGCCAGGATGGCCAGCCGAAGCAGCATCACCGCGATGCTCTTCAGCGTCTCGTCCTGGCGTTCGGTCCTATCCACTCCGGCCTCCATTCGACGCGCATGATAGCAGACACGAAAGAAGGATCAAGGTATTTTTTCCTATTCCCTGTCGGCGCGCTGTGTATCGCGTGAAAGAGGAGCCTGCGGCCGGGAGCGAACGCCTCTGGTATCCTATTGACGGTCGATCATTCCGGCCATCGGTAAGTCTCCCGGGTGGAGCCGACGCCAAGTCGGCGGTTCGTACGGCTCGGGGGTGTTTTGGGCAACCGACGCCTCGGAACCGCCTCCTGCTGCGGCCATCAGCCTGACGGGGTATCCGGCGAAAAGGAACCGGTCAGTTCACGGTGCAACGCGGGAGTGAGCGTCAGGGACTGCAGATTGGCCTCATAGAGCGCGCACGCGTTATCCAACTCACCTTGCGCGGCCAGCAGGCGGACCAGCCTGACCACAGGCCAGGGGTTGTTCGGATGTTTGGCCTGCAGGGCGGCGAGGCGAGCATGGGCCGATGCCACGTCGCCCGAGCGCTCCAGCCATTCGGCTTCAAGCAAGGCAAGCCGAACGCTGTTCGGCCAGCGCACCAGGGCGTCAGCGATGCGCTGGCCCAAAGCGGCTTCGGCGGAACCACGCAATGCCGAGGCGATTGCCTGCGCCACGCGGTCCGGATCGTCGGCTGCCGCTTCGTCTTCCGCCAGCGCCTGATCGAGACGCGTCCATTCCTCGAATGGAGCGTCGGCGGAGGAAACGGCTGAGCGCAGCGTCGCGCGGCCTTTGACGGCTGAAGGGGCGGGAGCAGAGGTCGACAGTTGTCGGAGCCGGGTCCCATGGCCGTCGATCAGGTTGTCGGCCGCGTCGAGCCCGTCGAGGAGGGGCAACGGAAGCGGCTGGAGCAGGGTCGTGGCCATTCGCTCGGCGTCTTCCCAGCTTTCCTGCAAGCGATCCGGTTCGCCGATCTGCTCGAGCAGGCCGAGAAATTTTACCATGCGCGTGCGAGCGATGGCGATGCCGGGTCGACGATAGGCGAGCGCGGTGATCAACCCGTGCATGGAGGAGCCGACATAGGCCTGCGCATGGGCGATAAGGCCGGCGATCTCCTTCAATCCGCGCGGCCGGTCGACCACCAGCACGTCGCCGTCGAACAGGGTGGCTGCCTCTCGAGCCAGGGCATCGTCACCGTGGCAGGGACCTATGGCCACCAGCACCGGGACGGCGCCAAGGCCGGCTGCGATCCGGCCGGCGGCGGCACAGGCCGCGGGCAGGCCGGAACCGATGTAACGATCGTTGAGGTGAAAAACGATCCAACGCTCCGGCACCCCCATGCCACGGCTTTCGAATGCCGCCCTCGCGTGATCCGCCAGCGCGGCCGCCGGCCACACCGCGCCGAGCTTCAGCGCCGTGTCGGGCAGGACGCCGATGTCGAACGTGCCGCCGCCGAGATAGACGCGGCTCGCCTCGTCGCGCACGCAGAGGAGATCGGCGGCGTCCAGGGCCAAATCCCGCAGCCGGCGGACCCACGCCCCTTCCAGAGGCGAGGGCACGCCCGGAGCGTTCCAGGCGAGGGCCGCGCCGGTGCGCGCGGCGAGGATGGAGGCGCCCAGCCAAAGCGAGGCATAGATGAAGCGCGGGTCCGGGAAAGCGCCGGCGTAGTCGGCCAGCGGGGTCGGGTTCGCATGAACGATGTTGCCGCCGCCGATCAGGCACAGAGCCGGTGGTAGATCCCGGTTGAAAGCCGTGACCGCACGGGCCGGCACGACGTCTTCCCAGTCCGGCGCGCCGCCCCGCGGCGAATAACAGCGCAGGTCGGTGGGGGACATGCCGAGCAGATGCGCCGCTACATGGGGAAACAGCAGATCGCCGTAGTTCGCAACGTCAAACGTTCCGAAAAGGGCGACGCCGTCCGGCGGCAAGCGGTTCATTGCGCACTTCGTTTTCGATAAGCGCGGCGGTGCTCGCGCTTGGCGTAGCCGATGTCGATTTTCGTGTAGTCCTCATCATGATCCATGAAGAGATCGCAGATCAACTGGACATGCGCGGTCTCGATCTGGTCTTCCGTATAGAGTTCGAGAATGCCGGGGTAGACGGAAGGCCTCAGGGTAGGCGAGACGGCGAAGGACCAATCGTAGTCGTCGAACAGGATGATGCCACCGGGCTTGAGCAGTTCCTTCAGCAGCATCGCGGCCGGGGCGTCGTGGTGAAAGGCGTGGCCGCCATCGAGGAAGACGAAATCGAAGACGGGTGCCGGTCCTCCGGAAGCACGGCGGGCCTGCAGCATCTTCGCCAGCGCCCAATTGTAGCTGTCGAGCTTTCGGCGCGTGTTGCCGTGATAGACGACGTTCCGGAAGCCGAGACCGTCCAGGTCGGGTTTCAGATCATCCAGCCGGCTCGAATAATCGAAAAGGTGAAACTCGCCCCGATTGTCCAGCAGGCGGCAGATTGCCGACGTGGTGGCGCCGATGCCGATGCCGACCTCGCACAGCACCGGGTCGGGATTCTGCGCCAGAACCTGGGTCAGGAGATTGAGGGCGTGCTCGTTCGGCTTGGAAATGTGGAAATTGGCCGGGTCGGTAAGTTTCTCCAACATGCTCTGCCACCCCGCCTGATCGCCGTGAATCTTTTCATTCGACTAAGGCAGCCCAAGAGAGGCTGTCAACCCAACGGGAAGCGGCGCTCGTTCACGATCCTTTCGTTGTGTCCGCCATTCTCGGCATCTTGCGCCCGGCCGCGATGCTCCGTAGCTGAGTTGGCATGATCGAAGCCGCTTTGACCCATCTGCAAGCACCGTTCCGCATGAACGGGCCGGAACCGCGCCCTTCGTTGCCCGCATTGGGCCAACTTCCGCTACGATTGAGGACGTTCCGCTGGCTGCTCTCCGAAACCTGGCCGCAGGCGAAGGGAAAGCGTCTTCTCGATCTTGGCGCGGGACCCGGCCTCTTCGCGCGGATCGCCAGCCGCCACGGCTTTTCAGTGACCGCCGTCGACGCCAGGATGCCATGGACTGCGGCCGACATCGAGGCCGGCCAAAGTTCCGCCGGATCCGGCCCCGTCTTCGAGGACGACGAGTTCCTTTTCATCCAGAAGGACCTGCGCGATGTTGATGACCTCTCCGGCTTCGACGTTATCGCCTGTATCGGGGTGCTCTATCATCTGCCCTTCGCGGATCAGCGGGATCTGCTCGCGCGCTGCGCGGCGCGCGCGATGGTGATCGACACCGAAATCTACGATGCTTCTCGAATTCCCGAGTCCGAGGCCAGCCGCTTCCGGCCTGCGACGGTGGCCGGAGGCTATTCGGGAGCCTTCTGCCGCGAGCAGGGCCAGGTCTACTCGTCGCATGGCGACGCGCTCAGCTTCTGGTTCGACCAGGACAGCATCCTGCGCTTCTTCGCGGATGCAGGCTGCTCGCGCGTCACCATGGTGGAGCCGCAGTATTTTTCGGCTTTCGGGCCAAGGCGCTGGTTCGTCCTGAACGGCTGACTGAACCGAGGGTCCGGCGTATTTCCGGCGAAGTGGAACTCACCGAAGCGGCGTTCGCATTCCGTAGCGCCGCGTCAGCCTTCGACGACCTGCCGCAAAAACCGGTCGAACGCGCCCGTCGCGATCATGTGCGACATGACGTAATGGTGATCGCAGCCGCTCACGGCATGGCGCCGGAAATTGGGCAAGTCACGCAGCGTCTCCACGACTTGAGCGTCTATCCGATGGCCATCGCCGTAGAAGTGGTGGACCTCGGTTGCCGGAGACGCCGCGATCATGTCGACAAGGCTCGTTTCCACGTTGGTAAAGGCCGAGTACATGGCGTTGCGCAGCCTGGAGCGGCTGACTTCGCTGTCGTCGTCGCCGGTTCCCGCCGCGCTCCATTGCAGGGGCCCGGCAAAGGACAAGGCGGCCTTGGCGCCGAGAAGGGAGCCTAACCGGACAGCGCTCGCGCCGCCGAGCGATGCACCGAGCGCAATCGCGGGCACGCCGCCGAGCTGCACAAGCATGTCTTTCAGCGCCGCGACCGTCGCCGCCTCGTCCGGTCCGAGGCTCACAACGCCAGCCGTGAAAGCGAGTTCGTTCCGGTCCTTCAGATAGATCACATTCGCCGGCAGAGACCCCAGAAGCACGTCGGCGTGCGAATACGGGAGGTAGCCGAGGCCGCCCTGCACGCCGGCGAGCACGATCAGCGTCGCGCGCGCATCGGGGACGCGGCAAAGCTGTATGTCTTCGACGGGATCGTTGGAAACGCCGCGCGGATTGCTCCAGGCCCCGTCCGGCCGCGAGCCCAGTGCCGCGAGAAGCGGACCCGACATATGCGCCACCGGGCTTTCCGGCTTGAGCCGGCGCAGGATCGCCAAAGCCCGGCCGGTGTCTTCGTGCCGCAGGCAGGCCAGCGCGAACTGGAACATCCACCGGTCGTCCGCGGCAAGAGCGTCCGCATGCGATCCGAGTTTCAGGAAAAGGTCGTGGTCGAGATCGAACGGGCAAAGGGCGCGATTGTACCGGAACACGAGGAGCCAGTCGTTCGGCCAGCGCTCGAGCGCGTCTCGCAGCAACGGGACCAGGACGTCGGTTCGCCGCGCGAGCCGCGCCGCGAGGATTGCCCGCCGGGCCACGTCGAGGCGATCGGGGCGGGCGCGCAGGATGTCGAGTGCTGCCGCGAGTGCGTCGTCGGCGCGGCCTGACACCATCAGCAGTTCCAGGTGCAAGGGACCTGCCTCGGCGGGGAGAGGTCCCAGCGCAGCAGCCGCGTCGAACAGGCGCGTCGCTTCGGCGCGTTCGCCCTCACGGAAGGCGAGTGACCCGAGCTTGACCAGGACGAAGCGGTCGGAGGCGCTTCCGGCGAGAAGGCTCGTCAGGAAGGACCGGCGCGCGGCGTAGCCTCGCAACGCCGACGCGATGTCGGACAGCGCGCCGACGGTTTCCGCCTCCGCAAGCGTCGAGTTCCAGACGCCGGCGACAAAGGTCGCGGCGGCCTCCTCTGTTTCACCCTTGGCGAGAAGAACGCGAACGATGCGCAACGCCACCCACGGGTTGGCCGGATGCGCCTCCTTCAACCCGCGCAACATCTCCAAAGCCTGATCGGCGCGGCCGGTCTTCGCCAGGAGGTCGCCCTGCGCGAATTTCAGCCTGATGTCACGCGGCCGCTGCCCGATGGCGTGGTTCAGCCGCTGCTCGATGTCGGGCGTGATCGGGCCGCGGACCAGCTCGACGAGGGCGGCGGTTTCGTCTGAAGCAGAACTGGTCAAATTTATGATTCCATGTCGGCGCGGAATTTCATCGCTGGACGGTCTTGCTGGCCGGGTCGTACAGCCAGCCGAGCGTCCGGACCGACGAGAAGGGGCGTCCCCTGATGCGAAAATATTCGCGGCTCATCGCTTTGCCTGCCTCCATAAGGCCGGCGCCGCCGCTCGTCGATACGCCGCCATGCACCTGATGGAACGTACCTTGCCCGAGAATCCGGATCAATTGGACATCCGGCAGCTCGCAGGCGCGAATGAAGATGTCCGGGTTGACCGCGCCCCCACCCGGACTGACGAAGGCTTCGTCCGCTCCGCCCAACTCATCCCAAAGCGAGCGCGGCATGAACAGCGCGCAGCTCTCGATCATGGGTCCGGTCAAACCGCCCTTGGCATCGAGGGTGGAGATTTCGAACAGGCGCTCGCCGTTTTCGGGCCAGCCGATCGAGGCCAGCAGGGCGTCCTCCGCTTCCCGCGTATGCTCTTCGGCGGCGCTGAAATACTGGAGCCTGCGGCCCAGATGATAATTGAAGGTCGCAATCACCGGCCGGGGATGGAGGCGGGCCGCCTTGACGCAGGCGCTTACCAGGCCGGGCGAGGCCATCCGGGCGGCGTCGACCCAAAGCCCGATCAGAGGCGCGCGCGCAAGCCGCAGGCCGCGATTGATCGCCGGCGCGGGGGAGACTGTGGGTTTTTCCACGGTTTCGACGATGACATCGGGCCCCTGCCCGTCCAATGTCGCGGGATCGACGGGAGGGACCGAGCCGTTGTCGACGATGATGATTTCGTAGTCCGCCGGGGCGATGCCGCGCTGATAGGGCGGCGACAGCGAGACGAGGGTTCGCGGCAGTTCGCGTTGCATCTGGAAGCTGACAAGCACGAGGCTGGCCGCCAACCCACCACCTAAGCTTTCGTTCATGCCTCGAACGCCACGTCAAGCCGCTGCAGGCGGCGGAAGGAGACGTGACGTTCCCATTCCAGGCCCGGCTTCACCGGCACCATCGGCGCTTCGTCCAGCATGGCGTCGAGAAAGATCCTGGCTTCGAGACGGCCGAGGGCAGCGCCGAGACAAGCATGTGCGCCGAGGCCGAAGGCCATGTTCGGCGGTCCTTCGCGGTTGATGTCGAACCGTTCTGGATCCCGATAGGCGACGGGGTCGTGATGCGCCTGCTCCAAGTCGACCAGCAGCATGTCGCCTTTTCGGACGGGCTGTTCGCCCACCGTCGTATCCGCTAGCGCGACGCGCGGGGCAGCCGCTCGCATCGGCCCGGCATAGCGTACCGCCTCCTCGACGAAAGGGGCGATCAGCCCGCGGTCAGCGGCAACAGTCTCGCGCGCGTCGCGGTTGAGATGCAGCAGGAGGATCATGTTGCCGAACAGGCCCGTCAGCGTTTCCACGCCCGCCAGCACCAGAAAGAACACGTACCGCGCCAGGGTGCGCGTCGAGAAGCCGAAGCCTGCATCGTTCAGCGCTACAAGCGCCGCCAGCCCGCCTTCGGCCTTGGACAACTCGTCGAGGATCGCACTTTCCGCCGCGACCGCGTCGGCCTCCAACTCGGCCAGCACCGTGAGCGGCAATGCACGCGCGTAAACCGGGAAGATCGAGAGCGAAGCCTTGCGGATCGCTTGCACCGTGTTCAGCGAGATGCCGAGCGCGTTGGCCATGACGGCGGTGGGAATTGCGCGGCAGATGTCTTCCATCGCCTCGACCTGGCCAGCCCGACGCGCCGTGGCGAGCCGGTCGCGTACGACCGCCGACACGACGTCCGGGGCGAAAGCCGGAGCCGACTGGGCGAGCGCCTTGCGCACAAGCGTCCTGAGGCCCGGATGGTCGGGGTCGTTCGGGCTGAACAGCATGCCCTGAAGCAGATTCGCAAGCCCGGAAAAGTCGCGCCCGGCACGCTGCCCGACGCGAGCGATCGCTGTCCAGGGCTCGGTCGGACCGACAAGCGGATTGCGCAGGACCGACATGGCGTCGGCATAGCGTGTCACGAACCACGAGTCGCCGCTTGGCGCCGGCGTGAGCGGCGCGTGCCGGGGCACGATCCAGGTGCGCTGGGATATTGGCGCGCCGCCTGTGACGAAGGCGTTCATAGGCCCGTCCCCGCCGCCGCCTTGCTTGGGGTCGGCGTCCGCGACCGCCTGTCGTAGCGATCGTTGAGAAGCGGCGCGAGCAGACCGTCGAAGCCGTCGCGGCCAAAGCTCGTTGTGACGGCCAGCCGCAGAAACGCAGCGCGCCGTGCCCGGCCGTGTTCGGGATCGTCGATCGCCTTGGCGACGCTCTCCCAGTGCCGATCGAGGGAGGGCGCGACCGAACTGCCGTGGTTTGGCCGGGTGTTTATGCGCTGGGCGGCACGCTCCAAGGCGTCCGGCCAGTTCCGCGCCACGTCGTCGGTTGCGTCGATCTGACAGGCGAAGCCGACGAATTTGTGGAATGCCGGCCTCGCCACGATCACGCCGGGCGTGGCGTAGCAGGCCGCCGCGACATAGCCGTGCATGGAGTTGCCGACATAAAGACGCGCGTTCGCGATGGCCGCCGCCATCTCGCGCAGGCCCGCCGGGTCGTCGAGCAGGATATGGCGGATCGGCATGGCCTGGGAAAGCTGGCGCAGCACCTCGACATCGCCGAGGGATGGACCGAGCGACAAAAGCAGCGGCGTCAGCCCGCGCGACTGAGCGAAGTCGGCAATCATGGCTGCCAACGCCGTGGGTGAAACATTGCCGAGCCCGCCGGGCCGGGCCTGCACCGCGAACAGGGCATCTTCGGGGACGATACCCTTTCTTTGGCAAAGGGCGTCAAAGTCCGCAGCCAACGAGGCGGCTGGCCAAACGTGGGCGAGATCGGCGACCGTATCGGGAACCAGGACGGCGGAACCGCCGTCCGGCTGGAGAAAGCGGCGGCTCGCCTCGTCGCGAACCGAAACGTAGTCGGCCGCCGCCAGCGCGGGATCGAGTGCCGATTCCCGAATCGATGCGGAAAACGGCGCGGGAGCACCCGGAGCGTTCCAGGCGATTGGAACATCCAAAAGGGATGCCACGAACGTGGCGCCGAACCAGAGGGCGGGATAGGCCTGGTTTGCTTGCCCGGCCCGGCCATATTCGGCGACGAAGTCGGCCGGGAAGGCGTGGACGATCTCGCCGCCGCCGATCAGCACGGCATCGATCGTGGCGCGGCCGACCGCGGATGCGAGCGCTATGCTCGGCGCCGCATCTTGCAGGCCGCACGATCCGTTGGTTGGAGAAGCGGCCAGAACATTCCAGCCGAACGGGCGCAGGCGATGGGCGGCGACGATCGGAAACAGGAGGTCGCCGAAATTGCCGACGTCGAACGTGCCCGAGATCAGGGCGGTGCGCGGGCGCGAGGGATGCGGCCGAGGAGGAAAGCCGGAAGACGTCATGCGTTTTCCCGCAGCGAGACCGGCCTGCGGGGCGTGAAGCGGGCCAGCACGTGGAGTTCGCCCTTTGCTAGGCGTTCCGCCGTGCGAGCGCGCTGGAGCTTGCCGCTAAGCGTGCGTTCGATGGTGCCCGCGGGCACGATAACGAGGTCGAGCGGCAGGAAGCCGTGCGCGTCCGCAACGGCACTGGCCACCCGTTCAAGCAGCGGCGAGTGGTCGGCGGATGCAACTGCGCGGCCAGCCTCGCACACGATCGCCAAGCCTTCGGTGACCGTAGGATCGGCCGCGACCGGCAACGCGACGACGGCGCCGAGCAGCGCGGCTTCAGGCAGTTCCCTCATCGTCAGTTCCACATCCTCGGCATAGATGTTCGCGCCGCGAATGATAGCCATGTTCTTCAGGCGCCCGACGACGTGGAGCTCGCCATCCACGATCGCCCCGAGGTCGCCCGTCCGCAGGTAGGAGCTGCCGCCGAGAGCGACCGTGCGATCTCGGTCCGGCACTATGCCGCCGCGATCCGGATCCCAGAAACCGGGGCTGACCTGGTCGCCGCTCACTGCGATCTCGCCGATCTCACCCGGCGGCACCGGATGGCCGGCATCCGGCTGGAGCAGCAGTACCGAGGCGCCATGGCTCGGCGTTCCGCAGGAAACCACCGACACGGGAGCGCTGCCGTTTCGCGCGATCTTGCGCTCGCGCACCCCGGTTCCGGGGCGGCCGCCGGTAACGAACAGCGTCGCCTCGGCAAGGCCGTAGCAGGGATAGAACGCCTTCTCGTTGAAACCGTGTGACCGGAAGCGCTGCGCAAAGCCGGCCAGCGTCGCCGCTCGGATGGGCTCGGAGCCGCAAAACGCAAGCCGCCACCTCGACAGGTCGACGTCCGGGATCTGGTCGTCGGTGATCATGCGCGCACAGAACTCATAGGCGAAGTTCGGCGCGCCGGCCGTCGTCGCACCATAGCGCGCCATCGCGTTCAGCCAGCGCGCTGGGCGTTGGAGAAAGGCGATCGGCGACATAAGAATTGCCTGCGCGCCGAGATAGAGCGGTTCCAGCACACAGCCGATGAGACCCATGTCGTGATGGAGCGGCAGCCAGCTCACCGTGCTGTCGCTTGCAACCTGCCCGAAGGCGGCCTTGATCATGGCCAGGTTGGCCATGATGTTGCGATGGATGATCGCGACGCCCTTGGGCCGGCTGGTGGAGCCGGATGTGAACTGCAAAAAAGCCACGTCATCGGGCGAAGGGTTGCGGAGATCGGACGCGGGATGGCCGTGCAGCAGGTCGCCGGCGCTCAGGAATACCACCTCGGGATGACGCTCGCGCAGGCTTGCCCAGCCGCGGCTTTCAAAAGCTTCCGCCGGCGCGATGACGGCGGCGGGTCGGGCTGCCTCGACGATGCCGGCGACACGCTGCGTGGCGCGAGGGTCGGTCAGTGCCGGCGTCGGGATCGCGATGGCGCCGGCATAAACGCAACCGAAGAAGCAGCGGACGAAATCGAGCCCCTGGGGCAGGGCGAGCAATATAGGGCGGGCGGCCAGGCCGGCGGCTGCGAGGTTGCCGGCCACTATTGCCGCAGCCTCGTGAAGCGCGCCGTAGTTGGCTTCGTCGCTCACCTCTTCGCCACGGCCGAGAAAGCGCAAAGCGGTGCGCGCGCCGTCGCCTTGTGCATGGTCACGCAGCATCGAAAGCAGGGAAGCGGCGGGCGCGCCGGTCATTGGCCGACTGCTCCGGCGACGATCTCACTTGGCCCGTCGCATGCCAAAATCGCGTTTTTGGACGCGTCGACAACCCATCCGAGCTTTCTGATCGGCTTGAGCGGTTGCCCGCGAAGCCGCAGGTAGAAGCGGCTGCCTTCGTTCAAGGTTTGAAGCGCCAGCGCCGCGCTGCTCGTCGTCATCCCACCATGGATCTGGTGGAACGTCGCTTCGCCCATGAGGCGGATGAGCTGGGTTGCCGGCAGCGCGCAAGCGCGAGCCAGCGTATCCGGATTGACCATGCCACCGCCCGGCTCGGTGAATGCGGGGTCATAGCCGCTGAGTTCGTTCCAAAGGCTCTTCGGCATGAACAGCGCGTTGCTTTCCAGCATTGGGCCGAAGGGGGGATTTTTCATCTCGGGCGTTGCCACCTCGAACAGGCGGTAGCCATCGCGCGGCCAGTCGATCGAGCCAAGCAACTCGTCTTCCCGTGCGCGATCATAGCCTTCGGCGGCGCTCAGATGCTGCCGTTGGAAGCCAAGCTGGTAGTTGGTCGTCGCAACGATCGGCCGGGGGTGAAGCGAGGCCGCTGTCGTCGCGGCGTGAAGCAGACCTGGCGACGCAAGCCGGGCGCCGTCGATCCAGGCGCCGACAAGCGTTCCGCGCGCCGCCGCCAATCCTTCGTTCAGCGCCGCGACGGGTGAGGGCGAAGCGCTGCTGCATCGCAAAACCCGCAGAGTCAGTCCGAAGTCCGCGAACTGCCTCGCCTCGGGCGGCTCGGCCGATCCGTTATCGACGACGATGACCTCGTAGCGCCCAGGCGAGACGCCGCGCTGGTAGGCGGGCGAAAGCGATAGAAGCGTCCGCGGCAGTTCACGGGCCATCTCGTAGCAGACGACAACCAGCGAAAGGTCGGGATCCATCGGTGCGCTCAGCCGGTTTTCTCACCCGCCAGGGATTGCTCGGAAGGCTTGGCGTAGGTCTGGACGAAATCATCGATTGTGTGGTGCTCGAAGAATAGCATGGGATCGACCTGCACGCGGAATTCCTCCTCCATCACGCCCGCCATCACGACCGCCTCGACCGAATCGAGGCCGTAGGTCGTAAAACTTTCCGAGGTGTCGAGCTTGCCTTCCGGCAGGTCGAGCACCGTGGTGATGTACTGGACCATCCAGGCGCGCAACGTATCGCCGTCGATATCCTGCAATGTCGTGGCCAAGGGCCTGCCTCCTTCTTGGTTTCAAGCGGTTTCGTCGCGCCGCAGCGATTTCGTTCCCGACGGGCTGAGGAATGGTGCAAGTGCCCAACTCGGCCCCCTGTTGTCGAGTCCCATTCGGAGAACGTCGCGCAGGAAGTCGCGTCGCGCCCCGGCGCCGCGGCCGGGTTCATTGATCCCGTCGAGGATGCGCGTCCAATGCTCGTCGAGCCGGGCGAGAACCTCGGCGGAAATCGGCGGCGCGGCTCCAACTGGCTTCGCCGCCGCCTTATCAAGGGCAGCGTCCCAGTCGCGCGCCATGTCTTCCGATCGCCCGGTGTGTTCGAGAAAGCCGGCGAACTTGCGATAGGCGGGCCGCGCCACGAGGACGGACGGAACCCGGTGCGCCACGCAAGCCACGTATCCATGCAGCGACGCGCCGACATAGAGCACCGAATGCGCGAAAACCGCCGTCATCTCGCACAGGCTCAGCGGATCATCCAGCAGGACATGAGGCTGCTTCAGATGCTCTGCCAGCCGGCTCGCGGTCTTCGGGTCGTCGTGATTGCGGCCGACGGCGACGAGGAGCGGGGTCAGCCCATTGAGCTTTGCGAACGCGTCGATCTTTGCCGCGAGAACCGCCATATCCAGGCCTGCGACCGACCGATCGCGCAAATGAAGGGTCATGTAGCGCGCCGTCCGGTCCGCATCCTTGCGTTCGAGGAACCCTCGGAAAGCGGCTTCAAGCTGCTGCCTGGACCACAAGGCGCCTATCCCGGCGACGGTGTCGGGAACGATGGCGAGCGGCAGGTCCGGCGGCGGGGAAAGCAGCTCGGCGGCGCCGCGATCGCGCAGCGAAAGATAGCTGGCGGCTCGCACAGCCGACATCGCCAGGGGATGCACGCCCCGGCCGAGGAGATGCGGCACGCCGGGCGCGTTCCACAAGACCGGCACATCGGCCAGTGCGGCGGCGAGCGTCGCGCCCAGCCACAGCGCGGCGGACGCCCAGTCGCTGACCTCGTCATTGATGTATTCGGTGAGAAAGGTCATCGGGTGATTGTGGATGAGATAACCGCCGCCGATGAGAACGGCGTCGAATTCCTCCTCGCCGGAAAGCATCCTTGTGGCCGAGATGGGGGCGATGGCATCGGCCAGGTCCGGCGATCGGCCGGTCGGCGCGACGGGCACGATCTCGATGCCGTGTGGGGCGAGCCGTTGCCGCGCGACGAGCGGAAACAGCAGGTCGCCGTAGTTCTGCATGTCGAACATGCCGGTGATCAGCACACGCCGCTCGCCCGACCGGGTCATGATAGCTGCGCCCTGTTGCTGACCAGTGCGGGCGAGGGCATGATCGGCGTCGAAAGATCGCGGCCGCGGCGGGCGCGAATGGAATGAAGAAGAGCATGCGACCTGACGAGGCGTTGAAAGCCCGGTTCGAACACGACGGTCTCGTGTTCCCGATCCCTGTTCTGGAAGCCGACGAGGCGGCCCAATATCTGAGCAGCTATGAGGCAATGGTGGCCGCACGAGGCGGACGCCTGCCCAAGGCGTTCAACGCCAAGACGCATCTGCTCGTGCCGTGGCTCTGGGATCTGGTCCACGATCCCCGCGTGGTGGATGTGGTCGAGGAGGTGCTTGGACCAGACATATTGTGCTGGGGCACGAGCTTCATCACCAAGCACGGCGGAGACGGCCGTTACGTTACCTGGCATCAGGATGCCACCCATTGGAAACTGTCTTCGCCCGAGGCAGTGACAGCCTGGGTGGCGCTGACGCCCAGCGACCGGAACAACGGCTGCGTACGCGCGGTTCCAGGAACGCATCACGTGCAACTTGCGCACGATCATCCCGAGGACCCGAACAACATGCTGGGCCGCCGCGAGCAAGTGGTCGCCGACATCGACGAGGAAACCGCGGTCGACATCGTGCTGCGGCCCGGCGAAATGTCGATTCATCACCCGCTGATCATCCACGGCTCGGAGCCAAACCTGTCGAGCGGTCCGCGCGTCGGCTTCGCCATTCGCTACATACCGGCCAGCATCCGCCAGCTCGACGGGCTGGAGAACTCCGCAACGCTGGTGAGGGGCCGCGATCATGGCACTTTCGTTCTTGAACAAGAACCTGAAGGCGAGTTCCACCCCGAGGCGGTGAAGCGGCATCGCATGGTGCTGCGGCGTGGCATGAGCGTAATCTTCGGCGATGCCGTACCACCTGCTGAAGTCAACGGCGGCGCGCTCCATGAGGGGCAAAAGCTCGATCCTTCTGTGTAGGCATCGAGCGAGATGCGCGTGTGCCTTGGCCACGTCCGCTGGCATCTTACCGGATCGAAAATCATGGCCGGTCCGATCCCTTTGTTCCATGTAGCCGCGCCGCGTTCCCGCGAAAGCCACGACAGGTTTTTTGTCTGATGCCATCAGGCTTGCGCCTCGTGGCTCCGTTTCACGGCGGGATACACGATGCTCATCCAACTCCGAAGGCTTTCGCCGTGGCGGCGAACTGCTTCGGGCGCGAACTCACTCGCCGGCGCCTGCTCCAGATCGAAGGTTCCGTGATCCCGCCCGCTGACCAGGGTTGCCGATCCTCTCATGGACCCGTTCTGCGTCAGGTCGCCCGCGATGTAGCGGACGGCGAAACCAAGGCGGCGTGTGCCGGAAATGTTCGGCTTCGACCCGTGAATCAGCAGCAGGTGATGAAGCGACATCTCGCCGGGGGCCAGATCGACATGAACCGCCAGGTCCTCATCAACATCGACACGGATTTCTTCGCCGCCCGCCAGCAGATTGTTTTTGGAAGCCGACGGGCCGTGTTCATGCTGCCGGGTGTGGCTGCCGTAGACGACCTGCAGCCCTCCATTCGTTCGCGTCGACGGTGTGAAGGCGATCCATGCCGTCAGCGCATGAGGGGCCGACAATCCCCAATAGGTTGCGTCCTGGTGCCAGGGAACCTCGCTCGGCTCGCCTGGACGTTTGTCGAAGAAGCTTGAGGCCCAGCACAGCACGTCAGGGCCAAGTACGTCGGTGACCGGTGCAACGACGCGCGGGTCGGTGACGAGATCCCAAAGCCACGGCACCAGCAGATGCGGCTTGAAGTTGAGCACCGGCGGCAGCCGACCCGCCCGCTTCTGCTCCATCTCCTCGATGCGATGCAGCCGGTCGGCCGCTTCCTCGCCGGTCAGCACACGGATCGGGAACACCACGCCGTCGCGCTGGTATCTAGCGGTCAGCGAAGGGTCGATATTCATCAACACATCATCTCGAATTCAAGCGCTCGACGCGCGCGGTAAGAACGCGATCGCGTCCCGTCCAGGCCTTCAGCGCTCTTCATATTGTTCTGGTTCGACAAAACCGCAGCACAGCTTTTCTTGGGCGAAAATAGGTGCAAGTCAACGCCCACCTACGCCCACCTACGTGTTCAAAGCACGTTGCGATCCTTGGAGACACGGTTCATGCTGTGGAAGGCGCCAAGGCGTCCGGCGCCTCCGGACCGCAGACGATAGGCATTGGCGGCGGGAAAGGGCCAAGAAATTCGCGGGCGCGACAACGGGGGCTCGGGGTTTGCCTTGGCAAGGTCGCGAAAGGGGTCTTTAGGGAGCCTCGCGGCAGACTGCTTGTCGCGTCGTATGGCAGTCGTCAGCACGGCGCGGAGCGAATCGGAACTGGCCTTCACGTTTGGCTCGGGCCGCTTGCACCGTGAGACAACGACAAAGTGAGAAACACCGTTGTGCGGATGAATTCGTAGGGAACGGAGAAACGGATTGGATACTTCGGTTGTCACGGAGGAATACGAGGGTAAGTGCAATATATGCGGCGTTTCAAATCTCTTCAAAAGAGAAAATTTCAGGACGCGTGAGACGTTTCTTTGCTCTTCGTGCCGCGGTTCGCTTCGCTATCGAGCGCAAGCCGATGCGGTTTTGAGGGAGTACGCGGCAGAAGGCGTGTCGACGATCGAAGCCTTGATCGAATCGGAAACGTTCCGGCACATCAGATTATATGAGCCTGGTGTAGTAGGGCCGTTCAGGAAGCTGTTCCGCACCATGAGCAACTACGAACAGTCGTTCTATTGGGAGGATGTGGCCGAAGGTGCCAAGAAGGACGGGATGGTCTGCCAGAATCTCGAACGGCTTACTTATGCCGATGAAACGTTCGATCTTATCGTTTCTTCCGACGTTTTCGAGCATGTGCGCAGGCCGTTTCAGGGCTTCGCCGAGATAAGAAGAGTGTTGAAGCAAGGCGGGCGTCACATCTTTTCCGTCCCCGCGAACGACAACCTCCGTGCCGATTCGGTTTCGCGCGTCGATACGAGCTCGGATAATGACGTTCTCCTCCTGCCTGCTGTGTATCACGGCAACGGCACCGCCGGCGGGCGGTCCTTGGTCTACACCGATTTCGGCGCTGATGTGGTGGACAAGCTCGGTGAAATCGGCCTCCCGACCCAGATTTTCTACTATACCCCGGCTCCCGGGTTTCCAAGGCAATTGACGTTCGTTTCCCGTCGAGCCTAACGTTCATCCTTGAACTTGCGGCAAAGCGGCAAGCCGTCTTTTTCAAAGGCCCTTCGAGAGGATCTCTCGCACCAGCATCGGCAGCCTTTCACGCCAGGACGCAGGTTTCAGCCCATAGTCGCGCTCGATC
Source organism: Mesorhizobium sp. LHD-90 (assembly GCF_030929505.1). Taxonomy (GTDB): domain Bacteria; phylum Pseudomonadota; class Alphaproteobacteria; order Rhizobiales; family Rhizobiaceae; genus Kumtagia. The sequence continues at coordinate 37,859 of NZ_JAVFVV010000022.1, forward strand.
CGCGCTGTGGAGAGTACCGAATTGGCCGGCCGGCGCGCCGGCGTCGGATAATCGGCCGACCCGATCGCCTCGAGCTTTGGGACGGGATAACCAGCTTCCCGGCACGTGGCAAAGATGGCCGCCGCAAAATCGTGCCAAGTGGTCGGGCCCTCATTGGTGAAGTGGAAGACGTCAGTCGGAGCATGCCGGTCCGCAATCATGCGCATCGTGATCACTGACAGCGCCTCAGCCAGGTCAGCAGCGAGTGTCGGAGAGCCGTGCTGATCCTGCACCACCCTGACGACGTCGCGCTCAAAACCGAGGCGAAGCATTGTCCGAACGAAATTCGAGCGCCGGGCGCTCACGACCCAACTCGTACGCACGACTGCCGAGCGCGGATTGCCGAGCCTGACGGCCCACTCGCCCGCGGCTTTGCTCGCGCCGTAGACACCGAGCGGATTGAGCGGCGCGTCGACCTCATAAGCACCGGTAGCATTTCCGTCGAACACGTAGTCGGTCGAGATGTGGATGAGCGGGATGCCAGCCAAACATGTCGCTTGGGCTAGCGCAGCCGGAATGAGCGTATTCGCCGCGAAGGCCGCCGCGACGTCCTTCTCAGCCTTGTCAACCGCGGTATAGGCAGCGGCATTGATGATTGCAGAAACCGCGTGGTCCGCAATCAGCCTGCCGACCGCATTGGCATCGCATAAGTCGAGCTCTCCACGGGCGGGCGCGACGATTCCGACTTCTTCGGGCCAGCGCATGGTGACAAGCTCATGCCCCACCTGTCCGGTACTGCCAGTGACAAGGATAGTCACCCCAGTCCGCGCCTCGCGAGCGCGCTGCGTTCCTCATTTGCAATCAAGGGCGCCCACCAATCTCGGTTAGCAAGATACCAGCGCACGGTCTTGGCAAGGCCGCTCTCGAAAGTCTCCTGGGGCCGCCAGCCGAGTTCCCGCCTGATCTTCGAAGCGTCTATTGCATAGCGCTGGTCATGGCCTGGCCGGTCTGCGACGAAGCGGATCAGTTCTCTGCGGGCAAAGCCCAAAGGCGGCGCATAATCATCCAGCAATTCGCAGATCGTTTCGACCACCGCGAGGTTGGTTCGCTCACTGTCGCCGCCAATGTTGTAGGTCTCGCTGGGCTCGCCGCGCTCCATCACAAGGCTGAGGGCGCGTGCGTGATCCTCGACAAACAGCCAATCCCTGACGTTTGCGCCGTTGCCGTAGACGGGCAGTTCTTGTCCCGTCAGCCCACGCAGAATCATCAGCGGAATGAGTTTCTCAGGAAAATGATAGGGACCATAGTTGTTCGAGCAGTTGGTAACAATCGTCGGCAGCCCGTATGTCTCGCGCCATGCTCGGACGAGGTGGTCCGAAGCGGCTTTCGATGCCGAGTAAGGGGAGTTTGGTCGATAGGAAGACTGCTCATCAAAGCGACCCTCGAGACCAAGCGATCCAAAAACTTCATCTGTCGAGATGTGGTGAAGCCGGAATGTGGAGCGTTCGGATGACGACAGGCCGCGCCAATGGCGCAGCGCCTCCTGCAACAGGGTATACGTGCCCACGACATTGGTCTCGATGAACGCGCCGGGACCGTCGATCGAGCGGTCCACGTGGCTCTCCGCAGCGAGGTTCATGACGGCCGTTGGCCTGTGACGCTCAAAGACGCTGCGCAGGGCCGCGCTGTCGCGGATGTCGACCCGCTCGAACGCATATCGGGCGTGCCCCGCCGCCCCAGGGAGGGAGGTCAGGTTCGCCGCATAGGTCAGGGCGTCCACATTGATGACACGCGCCGCGGAGTCGGCCAGCAGATGCCGGATAACTGCCGTCCCGATGAAGCCCGCGCCGCCCGCGACGAGGATTGTTGCATTGGCAAAGCGGGGCGACATCAGAACAGGTCCGTTGCTTCCGCCAGCGTCGGCGCCGCCAAGTCTCTTGCAGAAAGCGTTGTGTCTTCGGGCCGGCAAGGCCAGTTGATTCCCAGTGCCGGATCTCCCCAGAAGATTTCCCGATCGCATTCCCGCGCGTACGGTTTCGAGACCTTGTACTGGATGATGGTGTCGGCCTCGAGCGTGCAGTAGCCATGTGCGAAGCCGACAGGCACGAATAGCTGGTTGCCACGCTCGGCGCTCAGCACCATCGAGACATGGCGCCCAAAGGTCGGAGAATCACGTCTGATGTCGACAGCCACGTCGAAAACCGAGCCAGCGACCACGCTGACAAGTTTCGCCTGCGCCATCGGTTCAACCTGAAAGTGAAGGCCGCGCACGGTTCCTGTTCTTTCTGAGTGCGCCTGGTTTTCCTGCACGAATTCTGCCGGGACACCCGCCGCCTCGAACGCGGACCGCTTGAAGGTCTCGGCGAAATAGCCGCGGGAATCGCCAAGCCGCATCGGCAGGACCTCGACGACGCCTTGGATGGCCTGCTGAAAGAACTCCATTCCCCCGCCCGATACGTTCTCAGATACACTGGCAAAATCGCATTTCCTGCCGCAGTAAGTCCAGTAGCCGAGATATGACTCATTCTACCACGGAAATTCGGGCAGCCGAATCGCTTGGATATCCGGGTGACAACCTGTATGCGAAACTGGAAGACGGCCAAGCTCCACCGCCATGTCGAGGACGCGAAGTGAGGGGAATCATTCTGGCGGGAGGCAATGGCACACGCCTGTACCCGGTCACCAAGGCAATCTCGAAGCAACTCCTGCCAGTCTTCGACAAGCCGATGATCTACTATCCGCTCAGCATTCTGATGCTGGCTGGCATCCGCGACATCCTGGTAATCTCGACACCCCACGATCTCCCACAATTCGAACGTTTGCTGGGCGAAGGCGGACAAGTCGGTCTTAGGATCAGCTATGCCGTACAGCCCGAGCCGGGCGGCTTGGCGCAGGCCTATCTAATCGGTGCTTCTTTCGTAAGAGGCGAGCCCTCTGCCCTCATCCTTGGCGACAACATCTTCTACGGGCACGGCTTGGTCGACCTTCTCGCCAAAGCGAGCTGCCGTCAGCGCGGGGCGACCATCTTTGGATATCAGGTGAGAGATCCGCAACATTACGGGGTTGTCGAGTTCGACGCCGCGGGCCGAGCGATCTCGATAAAAGAGAAACCACACGTTCCGCAATCGGAATGGGCGGTGACCGGCCTCTATTTCTACGATGGCGACGCGCCGGAAATGGCGGCCAGGCTCAAACCTTCGGCGCGTGGCGAGCTGGAGATAACCGACCTCAACAGGGCGTATCTCGAGCGGGGCGATCTTCATGTCGAGAAATTTGGCCGCGGATTCGCATGGCTCGATACCGGCACGATGGACAGTCTACTGGAGGCTGCAACCTTCGTCAGGGCTCTTGAGCGGCGTCAGCGCTTGAGAATAGCGTGCCTGGAAGAGATTGCCTATCGCAACGGCTGGATTTCTCGTGAGGAACTACACGCCCTCGGGTTGAAGTTTGGAACGAGCGAGTATGGCGCCTATTTGTCTCAGATTGCATCTGCAGAGTAGTTCAACGATGGCCGATTCAAAAAACAAAGATAACATCTGCTTTCTGGGCTACCGTCCATGAAAACCATCAAATACGGGGAAATCAACAAGAAGGTGACGAACCGGTTGCGCGGCTGGGCATTGGATCCAGGCGCGACTTTGAATCGCGCATTCATAAGAATATCAATCGATGATCAGGATTTTCCTCCGATTATTGCGAAGGAGTTTCGACCAACGATGGCCGGGCGTCTCGGGAGTGATGGCTATTGTGGATATTCAGTTGTGCCACCGCTCTCATTCTTTGACGGTCAGGAGCATCGCGTTAGCGTTTCCATTGCGAAGACAGGGAATACTATATATTCTGGAACGATCAAGTTCGATGATCTGCGTGTCGCTGCGAGCGAAGCGAACATTTATGGCGCGGTCACCCAAATCAGCGCGGACGGTGTTCGCGGATGGGTGCTTGATAACGACAATCGCGGCAAACCGATAGTCGTGTCAGTGCATATCGACGGAGCGCTTCGTTTTGAAATTGCTGCCGCCGATTCTTCCAAGGGCGGACCGACCGAAGCAGCCAAGCATGGCTTTGGTTTCGAATTTCCGAGCGATCTATACGACGACCGTGAGCATACAGTGGCGGTGTATGCGTCTGGCGTGAATGTTGTCCCCTGTTTGGTTTCCCCTGTCATCATGCTTGCGTCGGTCGATCGGCCGCGCATCGAGCTTGAGGTACTGGGATGGCGCGACGGCAAGCTGCACTGCATCGGGCATGACACAACAAGACCTGATGGCCCCGCGCCGTCCTTCATGCTGGTGGTGGGTGACAAAGCCATCGGTCCAGACGTTCGCATGAAAAGTGCTGTGGGGGAACCTCAGCAGTTTGAATATTACTTCGACCCATCTGCGATCAAGCCATCGTTGTTAATTTCGTCTGGTGCAAATATAGTTAAGGCGCGATCAAGAGAGTTTCTCAAGGAGGTGTCGGCGAATATATTGTCTGAATGTGCCCGGCTTGAAATCGAAAGAACTGACAGTGCTGAAGCGCATGCATCAATCTTTCTTGCATATGTGCCGCAGCAGCAGGACAGGTTTTTTGTTTTTGTTAATGGCGCCTTGCAGTGTTCGATAAGCACCGCGCGGGCGCATCTTGATGGCAAGTTGTCAGTGCCGCTGTCTCATATTATTGAGGACCGAAGGCGTCCGATCGAGTTGGAAGTACGCTATTCCGACGAAATAACTCAAATCACTAGCTCGCCGCAGCGACTTAATTTGCTTCGGGGTGAAGATCTGGTGAGGAACGGCAGTTTGGAGAATTGGACTGGAACTGTACCAGGCGACTGGAATGTTCATCTTGGCGCCGGAGCTGCGCTTTTCAAAGCGCGTTCCCCGGGATTTGATTTTGCGCGAGTGGCAAACGAAACGGCTGAGCCTGCCTCCTTCCGCTTCTCGCAGGAGTTCACAGTCGACCCGGACGAGAGCGTGCTTGCCGTGGTTTTGAAGGGGCGTTCCTCTGAAGCCACTGGTGCCAGGCTTCGGGTAGCGCTAGTGGGCGCTGAAATGACCCTCGAAGAGGCTCAGTTTACATCTGTTCCGCTCTATCGCGCCTGGTCGGTGCAAACCATGCGTATCCCACTCCCTCGCTCTTCGGACATTCATTGGGTGAAATTGGTCATCGAGGCCTCTTCGCCGGCTGCCGGCTGGATCGATATAGCGCAAATAGCCGCCGGCGAGCCCGGATTTGTAGCCGGTTCTCGCCACCACCTCGAAGCCGACAGTTCCGAGGAGGGCGACCTCAACGCGGTGACGAACGGAGACTTCAGCAATTGGGTGGGCTCATATAGACGTACAGCATCATCTCGCGCCTCCGAGCTTGCGGACGGCTGGACCTTCCGCTGCAAATCCGCCAATCCGGCCTTAACCGTTGCGCTTTGCCAGGGAAATCTAAGAGACGTCACTGTGCCTGAACGAGGGCCCCTGGCGTATGGGGTCGCCATTTTCGGTCAGATTAACGAAGGGTACGCTCGGCTAGAAACAAAACTTGACAAATATCGACTTTCGACCTCGAGATCGCTTTGTTTGGCGTTTTATGCGCAGGGTGCCTCTGTTCTCGGCTTTGAGAATACCGCGGCAGAAGTCAAATACGAGATCGATCACATAGGTGTCCTCGAGCGCAGCTACGAGAACCGTGACGGGGCCCGCTCCCACAAGGATCGTCGACTCGTTGTTATCAAACGTCGGGTCACCGTTACGCGGACCGGTAGACATGTCGAGATAATTTTGAAGCCGGACGATGTTGCGGCTCTATCGCAGGAATCTCGCCTGAATATTGATAATCCTGATAATGAATACCTACTGTATTTTGTGTGGACAGCCAGTGTTGACGTTGCGTTATTTTCCGTCCGGTTAGGGGCGCGCAGCTCACGATCCGATACCGAATATGCTTCGAGCAGATATTTTGCCTTGGAGGACCCGAATATTGCCGCGCAGCTCAATCGTACCGCCGGGTTAACCTCCTGGGTGAGCCAGGAAAGGATATCTGCGCCTTTGCCCATGTGCTTTCCCGCATCAGATCCGGTCAAATGGAGTTGGAATGAGAGTCATTCCGCCGAAACGACTGCGATTGTAATACCAGTTTTCAACGCAATTGATGAAACGTTGGATTGCATTTCGTCGATCGGTCATTCGACTGATCGGCCAGTATTGGTCACGTTGGTCGATGACGGGTCGACAATTCTGAATCGCGAACGTCTGCGTCGCTTCGTTGCCGATGTGCCCTGGATCAAAATTGTCGAGAACGAGCGGAACACAGGTTACACAAACGCTGCGAACAGAGGAATGAGCGACGCGCGATCCAAATGGATCGTCCTGCTGAACAGCGACACGATCGTTACCAGGGGTTGGCTTGATGGGCTGCTGGAGGCTGCACTCGCTCGCCCGGACGCGGCAATGATCGGCCCTCTTTCGAACGCTGCATCGTGGCAATCTGTTCCGGACGTCAAGGATGCCAAGGGAGGATGGAGCACGAACCCTCCTCCCTCTGGCATTTCGATCGAGGACATAGCCGACAATGTTCGTCGGTTCTCCGAGAAGGCGTTCCCTTACGTCCCGCTATTGAATGGATTTTGCACCCTCATTCGACGGGCAGCGCTTGACGAAGTCGGATACCTGGATGGTCAGTCCTTTCCTATGGGATACGGGGAGGAGACGGATTTATGCATAAGGATGGCCAAGGCAGGTCACAAGCTTGTTCTCGCCGATCATGTGTACGTATATCATCAGAAGTCAGCGAGTTTTGGCGAAAAGCGCCGATCCGTTCTAACGAAGCAAGGCAATAAAGCGTTAGCCGGCAAGCACGTTGATATAAATCTTGTCGCTCTTCAGCAGAGCCTTTCTGAACTCAGCTCCCTGATAGGAATAAGGAAAGCGCTCCGAGAGATCTATCGAGCGGCGAATACTAACATCTAGATTGAGATCGAAACCCGTGGCGAAAATACCATCGGTAATTTTTGTTCTACCTGTTAGGGGAGCAAGTGGCGGAGCGAATTCCGTTGTGCAGGAAGCCTTTGGGCTTTCAGAGTTGGGCGTAAGGTGTGTCGTGGCAGTGGATGCCAAGAACTGGGCCTCATTCATCGACAACTATCCTGAGCTTACGGGAAAGGCGGTCGTATTGCGCTCTTATGACACGCCTAAAGCCTTGGCGGAGTTGATGAGGGATTGTGATGTTGCAGTTGCGACGACCAACGTGTCCGTGGCGGAGGTCTCGATTGCCCTCGAGGCGCTCTCATCACGGGAGCGGGCGGCCTTGAAGCTGGCCTATTATGTCCAGGACTATGAGCCTCTTTTCTATCACCCAGAGAGCGAGGGCTGGCGTGTTGCCCACGCGTCGTATGGTGCTTTGAAGGATGCGGCGCTTTTTGCCAAGACGAAGTGGCTATGTGATGTTGTTTATCTCAACCATGGGATCAAGGTGAGAAAGGTTGTTCCGTCGATTGATCACGGTATTTATTATCCCGATTTGTCTGTAGAAAAAGATCACATATGTGTCGGCGCTATGCTGAGAGTGAAGACAGCCAGGCGCGCGCCACAAAGGACCGCAAGGATACTTCAAATCTTGCGTGATACCGTGTCGCAGAAAATCGTGCTGCAGGTGTTCGGCTCGAGCAATGAGGAGCTTGAATCTGCAGGCATCGCAACATCGGATGGGATTGTAAATCGTGGGCGGCTAAAGCGCATGGAGGTGCCGGCGTTCATGCGGGCGTGTGACCTTTTCCTCGACTTGTCCGATTTTCAAGCCTTTGGCCGAACGGGGCTTGAAGCGATGGCTTCCGGGTGCATTCCCCTGGTTCCAACGCTCGGCGGGACAGCCGAATACGCTATCCATGGCAAGAACGCTCTTGTTGTCGATACCAGGAGTGACCGTGATATTCTCGACGCGGTAAGAATGTTTTTGAACTTGCCAGATCGTGACCGGCACACCATGCAACAGGCGGCATTGGAGACCGCGGCGAATTTTTCGGTCCGAAAGGCTGCGCTTTCCGAACTCCGCTTGTTCCAGGAAATGTGCTGGCAGGACCCTTGACCACTTTGATTCCTGGCCGGTGACATTGCATCTGCAGGGCATGCGTGCTGAATAGGTGCGACCGGCCTCTCAGGTGGGCGACTGTTCTGGTGCGCTTTTGGGAGGGTGCGAGTTTCCGGGCCGGGATAGGTCCGGACGCTAGCGGAACCGCGCCCTGCCGATCAGGGCATAGCCAGTGTACGATTGCGCTCTTGCTTTCGAGCAATGCTTTCCCTGATCACCTTCTCGGACGCAAGCAACTTGTCATGTTCGGGATGGCGCCGAAGAGCCTCCACTATCAGCCGCAACGCCGCGTGAGTTTCGCCCCTAATGTAGTGAGCCCGCGCAATAAGCCACATCGGCATCGGATCATCCGGAACAAGCGCGTGCGCCCGCTCGGCGCATTCCAATGCCGTTTCAGTCAGTTGCGGCGATTTCCCAATGATTCGCCGGGAGTAGTAAGTGAGTGCTTCGCTGCTGGCATCCTTATGAAAAGCGGCAGCGCGAGCGTTGTTAAGACCCGCCTGGTCAAGGCCCATCACGAAGTGGAGTTTAGCCAGCAACATCAAGTCGTCCGAATCGCCCGTATGCGCTGCCAACGTCTTGCCCCAAACTAGAGCTTCTTCGTGATTCCTAGCTCTGTGGCATAGTATTATATATTTTCTCAGAATTTCCGGAAAATCAGACTTTAAGATTCGTCGCCTGGCGATCCCGAGGTGGGCCACCCTGGAGAGCAGTGACGCCGTCTGATCCTGGTCAATGGTATTGGATGAAACCTCCGAGCTCGAAAGCAACACATCGGCAACTTCGGAAATCTGCTTCTCCATGGCAAGGAGCAGCGTCGTCGCCGTTCTAAGTCGCGTCGTCTCGTCAGCGGATGAACTGTGAGAGCCGATCGTGATTTGTGCCTGATATTCCTCGCAATGCCGCCTGACGATCGATCTCAAACGATCCTGATCCGAGATGTCGACGAAAAACTCCGAGAGAAGATATCCGATGCCCCGCGTAACCTCTTGCGATTGCGGCGACTGCACCGCAAGAAACGCATCCTCCAAATCCCGCAGGTCGTCGACCGGCTTGGTGAGATGGCGGTATTCGCTGGCGGCCAGGCCATACACGGCGGCGCCGTGGATTAGCGCCTCAAGTCCAACACCGGAATTCAGCACCACCACCGAACGCGCGGCGGGTATCAGTTGATGGACAGACGCGTCCGAAATCTGGACGTGCGAGTGCTCGGCCGCCCAGGTGAGGGCACTCTCAATCAGCTTGGACCTGCAAAGCGGATGGCGCTTGAAAATGACCTTGACCTTGTACGTCTCACTTAGATCAACAAGACGCCGCATGACGTCGACCTGGGTAAATGAAGATAGGTTCAAAACCTCGTCATTGTTCATCTGCAAAGGAAAGAAGATAAACGTCTTCCGTTCTGCTTCTTCAATCTTAATCGTCATGTCCCGTTGGACATACTTCGATTCATTGCGCTCAAGGAATCTCGACCGATAATGATCGATCAGGCGGGTCGACTCCACGATATCGCAGCTTCCGGCCCTGCTGCGAATTCCAGAGTCGAGCGCGATACTGCTCCAGCCGCTGTAACCATCCTTATCTAGGTACCAAAGACCTCTGATCGGTCCGGGACGGATGCAATAACTATTCTTTCCGGGTGCTCTGGCATGGTAGACATAGGATATCCCATCCTCGCTTCCAGCGTCGTATCCATCATTTATGCGACTTCTGTGCGATGAAACGACAAAGCAATTGTTATCACGCAATATTGCTTTCGATATCGACATGTAACCATTCAGCACTTCCTGGTGTAAAGCACTGTCTTTGTTCCATACATGGTTGGGTATATCCAGATAAAACTTAACCATTGCGTCGAGAATCCCAACCATCAACCGCAGGAGGTCGAGCCTTCTGGAGCAAGGGCACGGCTCGCGGTAAGTTGTCCTGCGCTAGACATCTCCCTGGCATATGTTCGCTTCATCTCCTTCGACTCTGCCTGCGCGGCAACGCAAGCAATGACGCTGCCGGCCCGACATCGCGCCAACTTCGTCGCGGATTGGATCTCCGAAACCTCACGGCATCGGACCGTCGCCACACTTTCGCGCATGCTACAGCACACAGGGATGCATGCGCCAGGTTGTCGGACGACAATCAGAGGTTAGGATCGGTTCGAGTGTCCGCCTGGTGGCGGTTGCCCAAAAACGTAGCTGCCTCGTCTCCGCCATCAACACAACGTCCGAAGCCAGCAATGGCGATGAGTGTTGCCCGATCGCGGCCAGCCTCGAACTGTTCCTCGGTAAAACGCGAGGGGCGCATGGTCCGTCTCCAGGACCGAAGGACACTACCCAAATTTGGAGGAAATTCAGGATCTTGGCACTCAACTGGTCAAGCGTGCCGCCAAGCGATCCCAAGATCACAATCTCAACCGTGCCTTTTCATGTCGTCACAAAGAAGGTGCGGTCACGGCCTTGCCTACGAGACATTGCGGTCCGACACGGGTATGCGTTGGCATTGCGCCTATACATGTCAGAAATGCAGCTCAAGGCTAGAAACGCATATCTATATTCAGTAATTTTTTCCAAAACATGGTCGCTGTGGATAGGGAACATTTGTTCTGGTTCGCAAGGCGGCAAGCCAATGCCATTCCATATGTACGATCTGGGTTGTCAGCAAGCGATTGTAGGGCGCCTAGCCACGCATCCTCGGTGTTGCTCACCAGCAAGCCATCATTTCCGTCATCGACTATCCCTCGATATATCTTGGCGTCGGTAAAGATTCCAGCGGCTCCCAGTGAACTGGCGTCGCAAAATTTTATTCGAGACTTTGCACTGTTATAAGCATGGTCAAGCAATGGCGCCATCACTATATGACAAGGGCGCTTCTTGGCGAAGTCCTTATATTCTACCCATGGCATAGGGTCCATTACGTTAACGCGATCAAGTCCGCGCGCCATTTCGCGAACCGCTTTGTGACCAAATAGATCAAACTCGGCGCCAGGGTTTGCGTCGCTAAACCTTTTTATTGCAGGAATGAGGAACTCCAGATCGCGATAGTGTGTACTCGACCCATGATACCCTATGCGCAGTGCACTGCCGTCCAGGTGGTGGTTAAGCGATTCGCTCTCGCGTATCGATGGTGGTTGGAGCAAATGCGTCTTTGGTGTATTGAAACGCTCCGCCAAAGCTGGTGATGAGACGATCAACAGGTCGGAAATATAAAGCAAGTACTGAAAGTCGCAAAAAGTTACATCAACCAAACGGCGTCTATATACTGCGGGAAGCTCAATCGTATCCACGGCGGATGGGATGTCGTCATCAAATAGATAAACGATTTCCACGCGGCCCTTTCGCTTGGCTATTTCGTCAGCCCAAACTGCTGGAATGTATCGGACAACAACGACCATACTAATTTCGCGAAAAAGTTCGTCGTCCGGAGGCTGGAGAGTGGTATCGACCACAACAAGTTCACATTGTCCCAACGAGCACAATTGAGCAAGAGGTGCGAGTACATAGATTTCGTCCGTGGGTAGCGGGCGAGGGCGAAGTAATAAAATCCGATACGTGGGCGCCCGGTTATTTACTCGCCTATCGCCTAAAGATGTAACGGCAATCGGTTGACGGAACGCGGCCGGAGCGTCCTTGAAGAGGATCCTTGAATTCCTGATAGAAGCTTTTCTCTTTTTGTCCGCATCAGTTAGAGTAAAGCTATATGGGTTTATCCGAACGTCAAATATATCACTGTCCGCGATTTCAATCGGAGAGCTATCTTGATTGGAGCGCGCATGACAGCGCCATCCGTCGTCATCGACTGTTATCTGGAAGGGTATTGCATCACGAATAGTGTCTCCGGAGTTAAGGAAGATGTCACAGCGCTTTTGTGATCGGAGCGCTTCTCGGAATAGCTCGAATCCGGGTGACCGCCACCGCCAAAGAGGCAATCGGGTAAAGGTACCGTCTTGAGCTAAAACTTCGAGTACAAGAAGAGAGTCTCGGGTCTTGATGCGAGCTCGGCCCATATCCGAAGAAGGCGTAGGTAAAAAATCGACTATGTCGCGTGCCGGTCGGCCATTTATATATATTGTATAGTCGATCGGGCATCTGACATTGAAGTCAATAAAATTGGTGACGTACCCGTCACGCTTGATCACATCACATTGGAGGAGGCTATTTTCGACCCAAAGCGGAACGGCGTTAGTGACGCCGCAATACACTTGACCATCGTCAGTCAGAAGCCATGCATGGACAGCGGCATGCGATTCTGACGTGATTGGAGCGTCCCATGTTCCATCGCTCAGGACGTTGCTGCGAGATACCAGCCGACCGAACGACCAGAGTTCCAGCGTATGTGGACGCAGATGATCGGACCGAGCAAACCCCTTTAATCGGTTCCCTCCGGATTCTGTGGGAGCGAGCGCAAAATAGACATTGGGGCAATGGGGTTGGGGACGACTCGGCATGTGCCCAGTCTTCCTTAAAACGAGGTGGACGGGAAGGCGCGGATCAACGCCTTCCCACAACGGGGCCGTGCCGAGGCGAGATTGGGAAACGGTGCGCGCGTGAGCCAAACTGGGGGACAACTGGCGTTGTTGGGGCCTTCGCCGAACGCGATCGTTTAGCATGCCGCAATCGGCAAAAACCTCGAGCGCGCTCCAATCTGGATTTTCTTAGCCGTCCTTGGCATGGTGCCTGTCTTTCGACCACGGGGTCAGCATAGTTTGCCTCCCGAACGCGACGGGGCTCAGATGGCCCAGTGTCGAGTGCCGTCGCCGAGGGAGGTTGTCCGACACTGCGGTGCGCTCGCTGGTATCTTTCGGCCGTCCACGGCGGTGCGGCAGAGCACGCTGAGCGGTCGCCATGGCCCGAAATGGCGCCAAAAGCTGCGTCTCTTCGGCCGAAATCATGAAAGTCGCGGGAATGTCGGGGTGTTGCGAGACGCGAGCGGCGCGGTTGAGGAGGGACTGAGTGGTGCCGCTTGCGTGACTCGAACACGCGACCCCATCATTACGAATGATGTGCTCTACCGACTGAGCTAAAGCGGCGACCGGCCCTTCGAGCGCAGGCCCGAATGATGCAGGCCTGATAACCGCATTGCGCGACAAATACAAGATGCCTTGCGTCGTGCCTGCGGCACGTCACGGGCTGACGCCGGCGTCGATGTCGGCCGGTTGCTCGAAGCGGGCGCCGTCGGCGCCCTCGGTCTCGGCGGGCGCTGCGGCGTCCGCTTCATCCTGCTTTGCTGGCGGGGAGCAAAAGGTTGTTCTGACTTCGACCAAGGTCGAAATTGGCGGCGCGTGGGCGCATTTCTGGTTGTCCCGCCATCTTTGCACCTGCCCCGCCGTTGATCCGGGGCTCTGCTGCCGTTAACGATCCATCGGGGTGGTAGGTGTGGAGAACGGTTTGGACCCGATCGAAAAAGCGATCCGTAGCGCCTTCGAGAAGGGCGACGCCGAGGACAAGGCATTCCGCGAGAATGTCTACCGCAAGGCATTCGCCGCGCTCGACCGCGCCTTGCAGGCCAATCCGAACCTGACGGTCGAGGCAGCGATCAACCGCCGCAAGGTGCTGCAGGCCAAGATTGCCGAGATCGAGACTGAATTCATCCCGGCCGCTCCGGCAGTCGAGCCCGAGCCGGCCGATCCGTTGGCCGGCGCCTTCGAAATGCGCATGGAGCCCGGCGCCGCGCCGCCGATTTTCATCCCCGAAGTGTCGGTCGAACCGGTCGGGCCGGACCTCGCGCCGTCAGGAGATGGCACTCTCGGCGACATCGATGTCCGTGGCGAGAAGGCGGTCGAACCGTTGCTCGCCTCCGCAGAGCGCGGACCGGCCGTCGCGCCGGATCCCGACGCCTGGCGCGCACGGCGCGGCCGTAAACCGCTCGCCGTGTTCTTTATTGTCGCCTCGCTGGCGGCCCTCATCGGCATGGGTTTCCTGTTCGCCTTCCAGACCGGACTGTTCAAGTCGCCGGCCGAGCGCGACACGTCGGTGCCGAACCCGCCGTCGACCGCCGAGGGCGAGGATTTCATCCCCGAGAACGAGGAGCCGCCGGTGCTGTCCAGCCGGCCAGAGGAGAACCGCGACTGGATCGGCATCTTCACCCCCGCCGACGCCACCTCGGTCAGCGCGCCGGGCGGCACCACCGCCGAGGCCATGCAGGATGAATCCGGCAGCTTCATCCGCATCCGCTCGGGCGAGCCAGGCTCCGCCGTAGTCTTCGATGTGGGGCAGGGCGTGCTGGAACGGATCGCCGGCAGGAAGGCGACCTTCGACATCGTCGCCCGCGCCGCCGAGGGCCAGGAGACCGAGATGGCGGTGGACTGCAATTTCGGCGAGCTCGGCGACTGCGGCCGCAAGCGATATGCCGTCGGTTACGAAAAGGCCGATTTCCTGTTCGAACTCGGCCCGCCGGCCGAAAGCCCCGGCGCCGGCGGCACCATCGCCATCGTGCCGGACTTCGCCGAACAGGGCCGGGCGGTCGATATCTACGAGATCAAGGTGTCGGTCGCGCCGTAAGGCGGGCCCATGGCCCGCCGCTATCCGGCACTCGTCGGCGCCACAGGCTCGTCGAGCAGCGCCTGCAGCGTCTCGATCCGGTCGGCCTCGGCGGCCGGCTTGTCCCAGCGCAGGCGCGAGATGCGCGGGAACCGCATGGCGACGCCGGATTTATGCCGTGTCGAGCGGTTGAGCCCCTCGAAGGCGATCTCCAGCACCAGTCCGTTGCGGCGGTCGGCGCGCACCGAGCGCACGGGGCCGAACCGCTCTATCGTGTTGTCGCGCACATATTTGTCGATCTGCCGCAACTCCTCGTCGGTGAAGCCGAAATAAGCTTTTCCGACCGGCACCAGCTCCTCGCCGCCCTCCGACCCCGCCCAGACGCCGAACGTGTAGTCGGAATAGAAGCTGGAGCGTTTGCCGTGGCCGCGCTGTGCATACATCAGTACCGCGTCGACCGTGTAGGGATCACGTTTCCACTTGAACCACGGGCCTCTCGGCCGCCCGGCGAGATAGGGCGAGACCTTCTGCTTGATCATCACGCCCTCGATCACCGGATGGGGCGGATGGCGGCGCAAATTGTCGAGTGCGCTCCAATCGGAAAAGGCGATGACGGGCGAGAGGTCGAACCGCGCGGGATCGAGCCGCGCGACAAAAATTTCCAGCCGCGCCCGCCGTTCCAGCAAAGGCAGGGGGCGCAAATCCTCCGGCCCGTCCTGCAGCAGGTCGTAGCAGCGCACGAACACCGGAAAGCGCTCGCGCATCTTTGGCGACACGCTCTTGCGGTTGAGCCGCTGCTGCAGGTCGGAAAACGTGCCGGTATGCTCCGGCGGATGGCCGACCAGCAGCTCGCCGTCGAGCGCGCCGTCGAACGTCATGGCCTCGACCAGGTCAGGAAAGGCGCCGGAAATCTCGTCGCCGGTGCGCGAATAGAGTTTTCGCAAGCCACCCTCGGAAACGGCCTGCACGCGGATGCCGTCCCATTTCCACTCGGCCGCGTAGTCTGCGGGATCGATCCTCGCGAGGTCGTTGTCCTCGACCGCGTGCGACAGCATGACGGAGCGGAATAGGGCGCGTGCCGCCTTTTCCGGCCGCGGCGCCTTGCCTTCCAGCCATGCGAACAGCGACCGGTAGGGCGGGTCGAGCCCGTGCCAGACCTCCTCGATCTCGGACACGTCGACCGTGCCAAGCCCGGCCAGCGCCTGCTTGGCGAGGCGCGCCGAGACGCCGATGCGCAAGCCGCCGGTCACCAGCTTGATGATCGCGTAGCGCGCGGAAATGCCGGCGGCATCGAGCAATTGCGCCAGCACCGCCGGCCCGTCCGAGCGGCTGGCTGATTGCAGCGCGCCGACCACCTCGCCGAGCGTCGGCGTATGGTTCGGCTTTTTGTCGGCCGGCGGTTCCGGCCAGACCAGGGACACCGTCTCCGCCAGATCGCCGACATAGTCGTAGGAATAGCCGAACAGGACCGGATCCATGCGTTCCATCACGAGCGTGCGCAGCATCGCCGGCTTGACGGCCGCGATACTGAGATCGCCGGTGATCGCCGCCAGCGCCAGACCGCGGTCCGGGTCGGGCGTCGTGGAAAAATAATCGGTGAGCAGTTTCAGCTTGCCGTTGCGCGACGGCGTCAGCACGAGGCGGTCGAGAAGTTCGGCGAAGGCCTCCATCAGTCGCCCTCGTCTTCGTAGCCGACGAGGTGCAGCGGCTGGGCGGCGATGCCGGCGAGCTCGCACCAGCGCACCAGCGCCTCCTCGCGGCCGTGCGTGACCCAAACTTCCGATGCGCCGGTCTCCAAAATCGTTTCGGTGAGTTCGATCCAGTCCGAATGGTCCGAGATGATCAGCGGCAACTCGACGCCGCGCTGTTTTGCGCGCTGGCGGATGCGCATCCAGCCCGAGGCGAAACAGGAGATCGGCTCGGGAAAGCGCCGGGCCCAGCGGTCGGCGAAGGCCGACGGCGGGCCGATGACGATCGCGCCGGCGAAGTCGCTCTTGGCGCCGGGCTCCAGCGTCGCCGGCTCGATGTCCCCGAGATCGATGCCCCGGCCCTGATAGTAGGAAGTCAACTTCGCCAGCGCGCCGTGGATGTGGATCGGCCGGTCGAAACCGGCCTCGCGCAGCAGCTTCATCACCCGCTGCGCCTTGCCGAGTGCATAGGCGCCGACGAGGTGCGCGCTTTCCGGGAATTGCCCGACCGATTTCAGCAGCCGTGCGATTTCCTGACGATCGTCGGGATGGTGGAACACCGGCAGGCCGAAGGTGGCTTCGGTGATGAAGACGTCGCAGGCGACCGGCTCGAACGGCGCGCAGGTGGCGTCGCGCCGGCGCTTGTAGTCGCCCGAGGCGACGATGCGGATGCCGCCGTGCTCGACGGCGATCTGCGCGGAACCCAGCACGTGGCCGGCCGGATGGAAGCCGACTGTCACGCCGTTGAGGTCGAAGGTCTCACCCAGTGTCGCGGCCTGTATCGAGCCCGCGAACCCTTCGCCATAGCGCAGGCCCATGATGTCGATCGTTTCCCGCGTAGCGAGCACCGCGCCGTGGCCGGCCCGCGCATGGTCGGAATGGCCGTGGGTGATCAGCGCACGGGCCACCGGTTTTACCGGATCGATAAAAAAATCGCCGGGCGGGCAATAAAGGCCTTCGGGACGGGGATGAAGCAGGTCGCGGGCGCGCATGAGGCGAAGATAAGGCTTTGCGCGGACAAGCAAAGCCTCTTGATGTTGGCTCCTGACTCTGGAATTTGACGATGGTCGGCGCCGCACCTCACCTGCCTGCCGGCATACTCTCCCCGTGAGCGGGAGAGGCACGACTGCCGCCTTGGCTCCGCCAGTCGCCGGGATTGCATGGCGAGCGCTTCGGCTGCGGCCAACACCTCCTCTCCGTTTGCGGGGAGAAGGTCCCGGCAGAGGGATGAGGGGCGGCGCCAACCTTGCAAAAGGGTGTTCGTCACTTGCAACCGCTTCCCGCCTCCTCTGGCGACCTGATCGCCGATCGCCGCGCCGATTATGCCGAAATGCTGTTCGCCAATGGCGAGCACGCGGCGGCGGCCGAACTGATGCTCGGTGCGCTGGAACTCGCGCCCGGCTGGGCGATGGGCTGGTTCCGGCTCGGTGAGTTCCAGGAGGCAGCCGGCGCGCTATCCGAGGCGGAACGAGCCTGGCGCATGGCGCTGCAACTGGAGCCGGACGACCGGCCGGGTGCCGCCTTGAAGCTGCAACTGATCGGGGCGGCGCCTGTCGCAGCCGCGCCGCCCAGCGCCTTCGTCGAGACGCTCTTCGACCAGTATGCCGACAGTTTCGACGAGGCGCTGGTGAAGTCGCTCGGCTACCGGGCGCCGCACCTGCTCGAAGCGGCCATTCGGGCGGCCGCGCCCGATCGCCGGTTCCGGCGGGCCATCGACCTCGGCTGCGGCACCGGGCTGATGGGCGAAAGGCTGCGGCCATTGGTCGATCGTTTGGAAGGCCATGACATCTCCGCCGCGATGCTGGCCAGGGCGAGAGCCCGAAACCTCTACGACCGGGTGGAAAAATCCGATCTGCAGACGCTTGCGCTCGAACCGTCCGCCGCCGATCTGGTCACCGCCGCCGATGTCTTCATGTATGTCGGCGCGCTGGAGCGGGTTTTTGCCACGGTTGCCAAGGGGCTGGCGAAGGACGGCCTGTTTGCCTTCACGGTTGAAAGGCATGATGGCCCTGAGGATTTTGTGCTGCGCGAAACGCGCCGCTACGCGCATTCCGAAAACTATGTGCGGCGGGTGCTAGGGGCTGATGGCCTGGAAATCGTCTCGCTGTCCACCGATACGATCCGCATGGATCGCGCCGAACCAGTGACCGGTCTGATCGTGGTTTGCATGTGACCGTTGCGGTTTTGTGTTCATGCCGGTCTGGCCGGTTCGCCACCAAACCGAGCAACGGTTTTTTGGACAGCACCGATCGCCGCCACGCCCGCCTTCGCGTCTGGCCATTGTTGAGAGAACGCTCCCTTTCGGGAGTAGTCGGGAAGCGGGGCGCGAGGCCGTGCCTCCTAATTTATGATACGTGGCGCGACGTCCGCGCCCCGCCAGCGACTTTGGGCTCTGTCCCGTCCTGCTTCGCGACAGCTCCGGCTCCGGCTTTCGCCTCGGCTGGCCGTGCTTAAGCGCGTCGTCCAGCGCACACCGCACGTAGTTGCGGAGGGAGGACCTTCGGACAAAGCCTCCCCGGGCGCGGGTTACGTCTTCCCGCACCGGAGGCGCCGGTTCCTCCCCGCCTTCACACCGTCATGATCGGCGTTCCCGCAGGAGAAACTGGCAGCAAGTATGCGCGTGGTTTTGGGGAGGGGGACGGCGGGCACGATTTTTTTGTCGAAGGCGGTTGCGTCGCAGAAGTGCCTGCGGGCGATTTCAACGGGTTGGCGAAGGGGCGACCGACATCAGCCGAAAAATTTTCCCGATGGCGGCGATTTCCATCCCCTTTTTCGAGCGGTTTTGCTCGGCCTTTGACCACTGGCGCTACCCTTCATCGCCCTGCCGGTCACTTCTCACCGTGAAGAACGGGGAGAAGGACGACGTGGCGCCGATTTCGCCAACCAGCACGCCGGAGATTTTCGAAGAGATCGCGGCAGGCGGGCCTCTCCCCGTTCTTCACGGGGCGAGGATGCCGGCAGGCAGGTGAGGGGTGGTGCGGAAGGGCCGGGCCATCCGTCGGCGAATCCGGTCCAACCTGACGGCGGCACATAGAAGACGCCTTCTCCTTTTTCGTGTTCTGGTTTAGTTCTTCCAAAACATGAACCGGACAAGTCCAGTCGAAGCCGAGACCGCGCCCGCGCTGCTGCCCGAGCCGTTCGTAAAATGGTTCGCCGAGCGCGGCTGGTCGCCGCGCGCCCATCAGATCGAGCTTCTGGCAAAGGCGCAGGCGGGAAATTCGGTGCTTCTGATCGCGCCGACCGGGGCGGGCAAGACGCTGGCCGGCTTCCTGCCGGCGCTGGTCGACCTGGCGACACGGCCGAAACGCAGGCCGGGCGAGGCGCATCGCGGCGTGCACACGCTCTACATCTCGCCGCTCAAGGCGCTGGCCGTCGACATCGAGCGCAATCTCGGCAAGCCGGTGGCCGAGATCGGCCTGGCCGTCTCGATGGAGACGCGCACCGGCGACACGCCGGCGCACAAGCGCCAGCGTCAAAAATTTTCGCCGCCCGACATTTTGCTGACCACACCCGAGCAGCTTGCGCTGCTGATCGCCTCGCCGGATGCAAAGCGGTTCTTCGCCGGGCTGCGTTACGTAGTGCTGGACGAGCTGCATTCGCTGGTGACGTCGAAGCGCGGGCATCTGCTGTCGCTCGGCCTAGCGCGGCTGCGGCGTTTCTTCCCGAGATTGCAGGCGATCGGACTGTCGGCCACCGTCGCCCAGCCCGACGAGTTGCGGCGCTGGCTGGTGGCGCAATCTTTACCCTCCCCCTTGTGGGGAGGGTCGGCGCGCAGCGCCGGGGTGGGGGTGGACCATTCGGAAGTTGCAGTACCCCCACCCCGTCTCGCGTCTTCCGCTCCGCTTCAGCCGCTCGCCGACCCTCCCCACAGGGGGGAGGGTAACGCTGCGATGGCCGAGGTCATCACCGTGACCGGCGGCGCCAAGCCGGACATCTCCATCCTCGATTCCGAAGAGCGCGTGCCCTGGGCCGGGCATTCGTCGCGCTACGCCATTCCCGAGATCTACGCTGAGATCCGCAGGCACAGGACGACGCTGCTGTTCGTCAATACCCGCAGCCAGGCGGAGATGCTGTTTTCCGAATTGTGGCGGGTCAACGAGGACACGCTGCCGATCGCGCTGCATCACGGCTCGCTCGACGTCAGCCAGCGGCGGCGCGTCGAGAAGGCGATGGAGACGGGGAGCCTGCGCGCCATCGTGGCCACCTCGACGCTCGATCTCGGCATCGACTGGGGCGACGTCGACCTCGTCGTGCATGTCGGCGCGCCGAAAGGCGCCAGCCGGCTCGCCCAGCGCATCGGCCGTGCGAACCACCGGCTGGACGAACCCAGCAAGGCGATCCTCATCCCGGCGAACCGCTTCGAGGTTCTGGAATGCCGCGCCGCGGTGGAGGCCAACTATCTCGGCGCGCAGGACACGCCGCCGCTGGTCGACGGCGCGCTCGACGTGCTGGCCCAGCACATCCTGGGCAGCGCCTGCGCCGAATCCTTCGACGCGACCGAACTTTTCGAGGAGGTGCGGGGGGCGGCGCCCTATGCCTCGCTGACGCGCGAAACATTCGACCGCGCCGTCGATTTCGTCGCCACCGGCGGCTACGCGCTGCGCACCTATGAGCGCTACGCCAAGATAAGGCAGACCAAGGAAGGCAAGTGGCGCATCTCGCATCCGCGCTTTGCCCAGCAATACCGGCTGAATGTCGGCACCATCGTCGAGGCGCCGTATCTGACGCTGCGTTATGCGCGCTCGGGCCGCGGCGTCGCCTCGCGCGGCGGTCCGGTGCTGGGAAAAATCGAGGAAGGTTTTCTGGAATCGATCTCGCCCGGCGACACGTTTCTGTTCGCCGGAAAGGTGTTGCGGCTGGAAGGCATCCGCGAGACCGAAGCCTTTGTTTCCAATGCTGTCGGCAACGATCCGCGCATCCCGGTCTATGCGGGCGGAAAGTTCCCGCTGTCCACGTATCTGGCAGAGCAGGTGCGCGGCATGCTGGCCGATCCCGGCCGCTGGAAGGCGTTGCCCGACCAGGTGTCGGACTGGCTGCGCATGCAGGCGGAAAAATCGGTGCTGCCGCGCCGCGAGGACCTGCTGGTCGAGACGTTTCCGCGCGGCAACCGCCATTACATGGTGTGTTATCCGTTTGAGGGCCGGCTGGCGCACCAGACGCTGGGCATGCTTTTGACGCGGCGGCTGGACCGCGCCGGCGCGCGGCCGCTCGGCTTCGTCGCCACCGACTATTCGCTGGCCGTCTGGGGGCTCGACGACATGGGCGCGCTGTTCAGGAGCGGAAAGCTGCCGCTTGCAAGACTGTTCGACGAGGACATGCTTGGCGACGATCTGGAGGATTGGCTGGCGGACAGCTATCTGCTCAAGCGCATGTTCCGCAATTGCGCGCTGATCTCCGGCCTGATCGAGAAGCGCCATCCCGGACAGGAAAAGAGCGGCCGGCAGGTGACGGTGTCGGCGGACCTGATCTACGACGTGCTCAGAACGCACGAGCCGGACCACATTTTGTTGCAGGCGACCCGCGCCGACGCCGCGACCGGACTACTCGATGTCAGGAGACTGGCGGAGATGCTCTCGCGCATTCCCGGTCGAATCGTGCATAAAAGGCTGGAGCATATTTCGCCGCTGGCCGTCCCGATCATGCTGGAGATCGGTAAGGAACGGGTACCGGGCGAGGCCAACGAGACGTTGCTCGAGGAAGCGTCGCTGGTGGCGGAGGCCATGGGTACGGTCGTGGAGATGCAATGAGCGCCGTTGGCGTCGCAAAGGGTTTTGCCATAGGCACGGTGGAGGTCGCCGGCGAACGCGCGGTCTGCGACCGGCGCGGCGCGCTGTTCTTTCCAAGCCAGCAATTGCTCGCCGTCTCCGACCTGCATCTGGAAAAAGGCTCGTCGGCGGCACGGCGCGGTTCGCTGCTGCCGCCCTACGACACGGCCGCAACGCTCGCGGTGCTGCAATCGGTGATCGACGATTTTCGGCCGAAAATCGTCGTCAGCCTCGGTGACAGCTTTCATGACGGGGAAGGCGCGGCGCGCCTGCCGGAGATTTTCCGCGCCGCGCTGTCGGCGCTGATGGCGGGACGCGACTGGTTCTGGGTGAGCGGCAACCACGATCCCGATCCGCCGGCCGGCGTGGGCGGCGAAAGCGTGCGCGAGATTTCGCTGGGTTCCATACTGTTCCGGCACGAGCCGTCGGCGGGCGAGGCGGCGGGCGAGATCGCCGGCCATCTGCACCCTTGCGCCCGCATCGTGCAGCGCGGCCGATCGGTGCGCCGGCGCTGCTTCGCCACCGACGGCAGCCGCATGATCATGCCGGCCTTCGGCGCCTATACCGGTTCGCTCAACGTACTCGACCGCGCCTTTGCCGGCCTGTTCCGGCGCGATGGTCTGATGGCGCACATGCTCGGCGCAGATCGTACGTATCCGATCGCGGGCAGGATGCTGCGGCCAGGTTGAGGATCAACTGGTCGCGGCGAAGGCGAGCAACAGCGTGGCTACCGCGCCCAGGGTAAGGATCATCCGCAGCCGGCCATACCATTCCGGCAGCCTGTTGTCGTAGGCTGCCAGCGCGTCCCAGGCTCCGAGCGCGGCGAAGGCCACTGCCAGGACCGCGAAAGAGAGCGGGACCGGCATGGCGACCGCGATCCAGCCGACAAAGGCGGGCGGCAGCGTCAGCCAAAGCTCGCTCGGCCTTGCCGGCCGTTCCGGCGACAGCGCCGCGCCCCAGCGCACGCCGCCGAGAAAGGACAGCACGACCGCGCCGTAGACCGATAGCAGCAGGACGGTTCCGCCGCGCCACGGATGATCCGGCGCGATGCCGTAGAGCCAGAGCGCCAGCACGATGAACGGCGTCAGCCCGAGATAGCCGGCAATGCGGCCCGCCGCCTGGAAAGGCCCGTCGGCCTCCGCGGCCGGCTGTTCCATCTCCTCCGCGGCGCCCTCAGTCACGGCGGAAGACGATCCGGCCGAGCCAGCCCGTCACGATCGCCAGACCGACCGCGCAGAAGCCGTAGAAAAGGCCGTGATTGGTCGAAAGCCGGAACAGCATCTGCTCGAAGCCGGACTTGACGATGGCGAGTTGCGCCGACGTCTCCTTGATGAAGAGCCCGTTGCGGAACAGGAAGGCACGCGCCTTGTGGGTGCCGACCGGCACATCGGGCGCGAGTTCCACCGTGGCGCGGAACAGGTTGGACGACAGGAACTGCACGCCGCCGACGCGTTCGTTGAAGAGGCCGACCGCCTCCTTGCGCTCGCGCAGCGCCGCCCGGAATTGTTCCACCGTGGCCGGCGGCTGGCCCTGCTCGGCGGGCTGGATGTGCAGAAAGTCGGTGCCCAGCGCCAATCGCTTGAAGCTGTTGGGATCGGCGATGTCCTGTGGTGGCCGCGTCGTCGAGATCGAGTAGGATTCCGGCACGTTGACGAAGGATTCGGACTGGGTGTTCATCCAGATGCCGAGCACCCGGTCCTTGCGGCGCACCGTGACCGGGCGCGCCGGCCCTTCCAGGACGACGATGACGTCGTAGCGGCCCTGCCGGCTGACCTGCGGATCGGGGTTCTCCAGCGAGCCGAAGATGGTCAGGTCCGCGCCGGAGAAGTCGGCGGTGATGCGGATGACATCCGTCGACAGGCCGATCTGTATGCCCTCCGGCGGCCGCGCCGCCGGCTCCTGGGCGAATGCCGGGGTCAGGAGAGCGAGCAAGGCGAGCCAGCAAAGCGTCAGGCGGGCCCGCATCGTCAGATTCCGGGAGCCAGTGAATAGATGCTGGGCGGCGGCAGGAACAGGTCGAAGGCGAGCCGGATCGCAACCGCCAGCACCAGCAGCGCCAGCAACGCCCGCAATTGCTCGCCGCGCAGCTTCTGCCCGGCCTTGGCGCCGTACTGCGCGCCGGCGACGCCGCCCACCATGAGGACAAAGGCCAGCACGACGTCGACGGTCTGGTTGGTCGAGGCATGCACGATGGTCGTATAGGCGGCGACGAAGATGATCTGGAACAGCGAGGTCCCGACCACGACATTGGTCGGCACTTTCAAGAGATAGATCAGCGCCGGCACCATGATGAAGCCGCCGCCGACGCCCATCACCGACGACAGCAGGCCGATGCCGGCGCCCAGGCCCAGCACGGGAATGACGCTGACGAACAGTTTTGACGCGCGAAAGCGCATTTTCAGCGGCAGGCGATGGATCCAGTTGTGCTGCCCCGGCCGCTTGAGCGAGGGCGGAGCACCGCCGCGCGTCCGCCTGATCGCGTTGACGCTTTCGACCAGCATCAGCCCGCCGACCATGCCGAGGAAGACGACGTAGATCAGCGAGATGATGAGGTCGAGCTGGCCGAGGCTTCTCAGCAGCGTGAAGATATAGATTCCGATCGTCGACCCGAATATGCCGCCGACCAGCAGCACCGTGCCGAGCTTGAAGTCGAGGGTTCCGCGCTTGACGTGCGCCAGCGCTCCCGAGAAGGACGACGCTATCACCTGGTTGGCGCCGGTCGCCACCGCGATCGCCGGCGGAATGTTGTAGAAGATCAGCAGCGGCGTGATCAGAAATCCGCCGCCCACCCCGAACATGCCCGAAAGAAATCCCACCGCCGCGCCCATCGCGAGCAGGACGAGGATATTGACCGACATTTCTGCGATCGGGAGATAGATGCCCACCCGTGAAACTCGACTGCAAATGCGGTACGTCGAAGCGTGCCAAAAACACCTTCGTGACTAGTAAGCACATGCGCCCACATTGCGGCGAAGTCAAACTTCGCGGCAATGCCGAAACAAAAATTATCTCAACGGGTTAAATTCACGCGAGCGGCCGGGCGAGCCGGCCTGGCCGGGCTTTTACTTCTTGTCCAGAAGTGCCCGGGCCAGCGGCTCGTCGATCTCGCCATTGGGCGTCATGCCGTTGTCCTTCTGGAACGCCATGATCGCCTTCTTGGTCTTGTCGCCGATCACCCCGTCGGCACCGCCGGCATCGTATCCGTTCTTGTTGAGGATGCGCTGGATCGTGCCGACCGCCTTCTTCATGTCGATGCTGGCGGTGGTCGGGGTTGCTTCCTGCCAGGATTCGGGAATCTCGACCGAATTGGTTTCGGGGTCGACCGGCTTGGCCTTCCACAGATCCACCGCGCCGCGCGCCTTTTCGAGTTGCTCGGGCCGCAGCGAATTGGCGATCTCGTCGCGCTTGGCGGCGGCGTCGCGGTCGCCGGACTTCGCGGCCAGCGCGAACCATTTGTAGGATTCTTCCAGGCTCTGCGGCATGCCGACGCCCTTGGCCGCCAGGATGCCGAGGTTGAACTGGCTGTCCTTGACGCCGAGATCGGCCGCGCTGGTGAACCAGCGCACCGCCGATTCATTGTCCACCGTACCGTCGGCGCCCATGGCGTAAAGCACGGCAAGGTTGTGCATGGCGCTGGCGTTGCCCTGCTCGGCCGAGAGCTGGTACCAGGTCTTGGCCTTGCCGATGTCGCGATCGATGCCGTGCGCCTTTTCGTAGAGGTTGCCGATGCGGTACTGCGCCGGCGCGAAGCCGAGTTCCGCCGACTTCTCGTACCAGGTGGCCGCCTGCTTCATGTCGGCCTTGACGCCGCGGCCGTCCGCGTAGCGTGAGGCGATCTCGAACAGCGCCTTGGCGTCGCCCGCCCCGGCGGCTTCGCGCAACGCGATCGGGCCGGCATCCTCGGGAATGCCGGAGATCTGGACCGGCGCCGATTTGTCGGCGGCGGCAGCCGGCGCCGGATCGGCCGCAGGCGACGGCTCGGTCGGCTCGGGGGCTGCCGCGACGGCCGATTCCGCTACGGGCTGAGGCGGCGTGGCCGGGGCCGGATCGACGGAGCGGGCATCCGCTTCCGACGGCGCGTCCATCGGCGCCAGCGGCTCCTCGACGGCCGGCATGGAACCTGCTCCCGCCGCAGCGCTCGCCTGCTCGGCGTTGCCGGCGGACATGGCGGGGACGGCGGCGCCGGCGACGACCGGCTCCGCGGCCGACTGCTGCTCTGCGTCTCCGGCATCAGCCATCTGCACCGGCTGTTCGGCGACCAGCGGGATCGTCGAGGCGGCAATCGGCTCGTCGCCGGAAAGATAGGCGCTGCTCAACTGGAAGCCGGACAGCACCACCATGATGGCGGTGGCCGCCATGAGCAGCGGCTTGCGATTGGTCCTGAGCAATTCGCCGATCTTCGAGCCGCGGGACGCACCGGCGGTACCGGTTCCGCGCTTCAGCACTTCAGCTTCGGCTGCCGCCGCCTGCGCGGCGCGGCGGGCCGCGGCGATGAAATCGGCCTTGGCCGCGTCGCCGTCGGTTGTTTTGGCGATCTGGCTGCGCTCCTCGCGCACCCGTCGCATGATGGCGTTGAGATCGGGTGCTCCCGATCCGGGTTCCAGCGGGCGGTTGGCGATCTTCGGATCGAGTGGCTCATCCAGCGACGGTTCCGAGGCCCGTTCCAACGCGACCTGCGGCTCGGACTGCTCCTGCTCCTTGGCCGCGGCCGGTGCAGTCGCCTTGCGGCCGAGCGCCCGTGTGATCCCGCCAAGCAGCGTGCGGGACTTCGTCGTTACAGCGCGACGCTCATCCGCATCGGCGTCGACGGCGGCGATCGCCGCCTCGGCGGCGGCTTCCGCGGGCGTGCGCGTATTGGCCGGCGCGGATCGCTCGGCCGAACCCTGCATAAGGACAGGCTGCTTTTCGTCATCGTCACCGGAATGCAGCGGCGGCGTCGTGCCAACCTCGACGATCCTGGCCTTCGGCATCTGCTGGGCGGCGGCGGGCATGAGGTCTCCCGCATCGAGCGTGCCCAAGCGGTCGACGATCTTGATCAGCGTGTCGTGGATCGCCTCGAAGGTCTTGGTGTTGCGCTCGTCCGAGCGGCGGGTGAGCGATTCCAGCGCGCGCAGGTCCTGCGAAAGGCCCGTCACCGCCACGGTATGCGTCTGCGAGCCGTCGAAGGTGCGCACCGCGTTCTCGGCCGCCTGGCGCGCGGCTTCGAGGATCGAGTCGCGGCTGCCGGCGATCGACCGCTCCAATTCGTCCAAGCGCGGGCCGATGTCCTCGAACTCCGGCAGCGGCGCCGAAGGCCGGTTGAGATGTTCGGACAGCGCCGCCACCTGGCTTTCCAGGCTGCGGATCAAGGCGGGATCGATGCCCGAAACCTTGGCCGCGGAAGCGTCGATGCGCACCGAAATGCTCTCCAGCCGATCCTCCAGCTTGCGGATCGCCGCGTCGTTGGTGTTCTTCGGCGTGCTGGCGACCTGTTGCGCCAGGTCGGACAGGCGGGCGTCGATGGCGTTCATCGCCCGCGAGGTGTCGTGCGGATCGGCGGCACGCAGGTCCATGCGGTCGGCAACCTCGTCGAGACGCCGTTCGAGATCGCGGAACATCATGTTGCCATGCTCGATCGCGTCTTCCTGCCGGCGCTCGATCATCGCCGACAGCACGTCGAAGCGCTGGTCGATGCTGGCGAGCATCGCCTCGCGCTCGGCGGCGACAGGCGTGCGGTCGATCTTGTCGGCGATCGCCACGACATGCCGCGACAGCCGCTCCAGCGCCTCCTGCGGCACGCCGCCCTGAACGGCGATGTCGTCGACGCGCTGCGACAACAGGTTGAGGCGGTTGATCACCTCGGCCGACGGCCGGTCTTCCACCACCTCGTCGATCTGCCGCGCCAGCGCCGAGATGCGCGCCTCTATGCGTTCGAGCGGTTCCGGGTCGAGGCCGACAGGCTGCGCCGCGACCGCCGAGGCGACGATCGCGCGGGAGATCTCATCGAGGCGTTCCTCGATCAGATGGAAAGTCTCTGGCGCCTGCCGGTCCTGCTGACGCACGAAATGATCGACCGCGCCGGCCAGAGTGCGCACCTTGTCCTCAAGCGAGCGCAGCGACAGCGATTCGGGCAGATTGTTGACGGCGTCGCTGATTGTCTGCAGCCGTTCCGACAGCGCCGCAACCTCCGGATCGCGAGCGGACTGGCGGGCGTCGACGCGGTTTTCGAACGCGGTCCAACGACGATCGAATTCTTCCCAACGCCGGTCGGTGGAGCGGACAGTGTCTTCGCGCGCAAGCGTATCCAGCGCGCCGCGCACCTGCTCGATGTCGTCACGCAGCGCGTTCATGCCCCTGTCGTCGGTCCGCTCGGAAAGGTCGTGCACCGCGCGTGAGATCCGATCGAGCTCGGCGGTGAGTTCCGAACCGGCCGCCGCGGAGGTGTTGGCGGCCATCATCCGGCCGAGGTCGCCGCGCAGCGTTTCGAATTCGCGCTGGATGTTGGCGGTCATCTGCTGCCGCAGATCCTCACGCAAGGTCTTGAGCTCGCCGGCGATCCTGCCGGCCGATGCCACGCCTTCCTCCTGGCTGCGGACGCGGTCGAAGTCTCGCGCCAGGGACTGATAGGCGGATGGGCTGTCCATCCGGCGTGCCGGCCGCTCGGGAGCCTGCGCTGACGGCGTTTCCCGGTGGGGCCTTCCGCTTTCCTGGATCGGCATCGCGCGCGATGGCCTGAAACCGTCATTGCGGTCGCGCCCGAAATCGTCGAGCGCCTCGCGTGAACGATCGAGCCGCTCCTCCAGGGTCTGCAGCGATTGTGTGATCTGATCGAGCGTCGTGCCCGGCCTGCGCTGGCGGCCGGTGTTCAGGGCATCGAGATACGACCGTTTGCTGTTCATCGAAACGCCTATCCGCTTGTGCCGGCTGAGCCGGTTTGCTCCCACTTTCCCTCGGGAACGAAGCGTTGCTGGCGACGATCTGACCGCTCTCCAACGACATGCCCGCTTCGAATGTTCGTGAAGAATTCGCTACAGGATAATCACGAGGGCCCGACCCGCGCACATTTCGCCCAACGTGGTAAAGAAGGTGTTAACCAAGCTTAACTTTCTGCAACGCTAAGGCGCAGCGTGACAGCCGCGGCCCCCGGGAGATCGCGCGCGAATGCGACCTAATAGCGCGACTCGATAGCGCTTGCGACGTAGGGGAAGGACCTCTATATGCCGCTCACTTACGTTAACGTAAAGGTGGGTTTGCAGCCCGCCTTTGTTTTGTCTCAACCATGCGGAAGCCCGTGACCCCCGAACGGCTTTCGTTTGCGCATCCGGTTCGGCCGTGATGCCCAGTCGGGGATAGCTGGTAAAAATGATGAAACTGATGAGGGCCGGCGAGCACGCCGGCGTCGTGCATGGCGTTTTCCCGGAGACCGAGGACGGCGAGGACGCGTTTTTCAAGATCGGTGAGATGGCCAAGGTCTTCGGCGTGACCCTGCGCACGCTGCGTTTCTATGAAGACAAGGGCCTCCTGCATCCCAAGCGCGAGGGCAGCACCCGGCTTTATACGAGGCGTGACCGGGCGCGGCTGAAGCTTATCCTGCTTGGCCGCAAGATCGGCTTCTCGCTGCGCGACGTGAAGCAGATGATCGACCTTTACGATCCGAGCGGCTCCAACGCCAAGCAGCTTCGCATGACGCTCGACAAGTCGGAGAAGCAGCTCGGCCGCCTGCAGAAGCAGCGCGCCGCGCTGGACGAGGCGATCGACGAACTGGGCTCGCTCATGTCGGTGGTGCGCCGGATGCTCACCGAGCGTTCCGTGGCGGCCAACAACAACTGAGGCGCAAGCCGCCTCGGTACCTTCGAAAAGCGACGAACCATGACTGAATGGGCGGCGGATCGGACGATCCGCCGCCCATTGCGTTTTGGGACCCTGCAACGCATTGTCATGCAATTGACGTTTACGCAAACGTCAATTAGTGTCCTTGCACGATCCGTCCATTACGGCGATCTCCGCGTTGCGCGGGAGCGCCGATGCCATGCGATCAAGGAGGAAGCATGCCGACCTACAAGGCGCCGGTTCAGGACACGTTGTTCGTACTCAACGAGGTGCTCGGCTACGAGCGCTATTCCAACCTGCCGGGCTTCTCCGACGCCGCGCCGGATGTGCTTGAGGCCATTCTGGGCGAGGCCGCCAAACTTGCAGAGAACGTCATGCAGCCGTTGAACCGCGTCGGCGACATGCAGGGCTGCGAGCGTCACGAAGACGGCTCGGTGACGACGCCCAAGGGGTTCAAGGACGCATTCGATCAATACCGCGCCGGCGGTTGGATGGGGCTGGCGGTGCCGGCCGAATTCGGCGGCCAGGGCCTGCCCTACTGCGTCCACACCGCCGTCGGCGAATACATGGTCTCCGCCAACATGGCGCTGATGATGTATGCCGGCCTCACCCAGGGCGCCATCGCCGCGATCGTCGTCCACGGCAGCGACGAGCAGAAGCAGAAATATCTGCCGAAGATGGTCGAGGGCGCCTGGACCGGCACCATGAACCTGACCGAGCCGCATTGCGGCACCGACCTCGGCCTGCTGCGCACCCGCGCCGCGCCGCAGGGCGACGGCAGCTTCAAAATCTCCGGCCAGAAGATTTTTATCTCCGCCGGCGAGCACGACCTTGCGGAAAACATCGTGCACCTGGTGCTCGCCCGCATCGAGGGCGCACCGCAGGGCACAAAAGGCATCTCGCTGTTCATCGTGCCGAAGTTCATTCCCGACGAGGCTGGCAATCCGGGCAAGCGCAACGGCGTTTCCTGCGGCTCCATCGAGGAGAAGATGGGCATCCACGGCAATTCCACCTGCGTCATGAACTATGACGAGGCGAGCGGCTGGCTGATCGGAGAGGAGAACGCCGGGCTGAAGGCCATGTTCACCATGATGAACGAGGCGCGGCTCGGCGTCGGCCTGCAAGGGCTCGCCGTCGGCGAGGCCGCCTACCAGAACGCGGTCGCCTACGCCAAGGAGCGGCTGCAGGGCCGCTCGCTGTCCGGTCCGAAGGCGGCGGACAAGCCGGCCGATCCGATCATCGTCCACCCCGACGTGCGCCGCAACCTGATGACCATGAAGGCCTTCAACGAGGCCGGCCGCGCCTTCGTGCTGTGGACGGCCATCCGCTCCGACGTCGCCAACCGCTCCGGCGACGATCATGACCGCGAGGCGGCCGACGACGCGCTCGGCCTGATGACGCCGATCGTCAAGGGCGTGCTCACCGACAAGGGGTTCGACCACGCCGTCGCCGCCCAGCAGGTGTTCGGCGGCCACGGCTACATCGAAGAACACGGCATGAGTCAGTTCGTGCGCGATGCCCGCATCGCCATGATCTACGAGGGCGCAAACGGCATCCAGGCGCTCGACCTCGTCGGCCGAAAACTCGCCGCCAATGGCGGCCGCGCCATCCAGAACTTCTTCAGGGAAGTCGGCGAGTTCTGCGAGGCCGGCCGCTCCGACGAGAAGCTGGCGCCGTACACCAAGGCGCTGAAGAAGGGGCTGAACGATTTGCAGGCCGCCACCATGTGGCTGATGCAGAACGCCATGGCGAAGCCCGACAATGCCGGGGCCGCCTCGACCGACTACATGCACCTCTTCGGCCTTGTGTCGCTCGGTTACATGTGGGGCCAGATGGCCAAGGCTGCGCAAAACAAGCTGGCAAACGGTGCCGGCGACGCTACATCGTTCTACGAGAACAAGCTCGTCACCGGCCGCTATTTCATGGAGCGTGTCATGCCCGAGACCGCGGCGCACCTTGCCCGCATCTCGTCGGGCGCCGATACGATGATGGCGCTGCCGGCGGAAGCGTTCTGACGCAGCAGTCCATAAACTCTGTTCATGATTGAACAGAGTTGGTATAGAAACCATCTGAGCGAAGAGGCGATGGGAGACGCTCTTGGCGACCGATCCGACAGAAATTCTCGACTTGCCGAAACCCGCATGGGCTGGCGACGAGGTCGCCATGCTCTACGACATGGCGCGCCGTTTCATGGCCGAGGAGATCGCGCCGCGCTATGACGAGTTCGAGAAGAACGAGATGGTCGACCGCGCCTCCTGGGAAAAGGCCGGCGCGGCAGGGCTGCTGTGCGCTTCGATGCCGGAGGAATATGGTGGCTCGGGCGGTACCTACGCCCATGAGAGCGCCATCATCGAGGCGATCGGTCATGCCGGAGTCGACGGTTTCGGTATCGTGCTGCACAACGCCATCGTCGCGCCCTACATCCTCCACTACGGCTCGGAGGAGCAGAAGAAGACCTGGCTGCCGAGGCTGGCAACCGGCGAGCTGATCGGCGCCATCGCCATGACCGAGCCGGGCGCCGGCTCCGACCTGCAGGGCGTCAAGACGCGGGCCGAGAAGGACGGCAACCAGTACCGCATCAACGGCTCCAAAACCTTCATCACCAACGGCCAGCACGCCAATCTCGTCATCGTCGTCACCAAGACCGATCCGGCGCAGGGCGCCAAGGGCGTCTCGCTGATCGTCGTGGAGACCGACGGCGCGGAAGGGTTCGAGCGCGGCCGCAACCTCGACAAGATCGGCCTCAAGGCCAACGACACCTCCGAACTGTTCTTCAACGACGTGCGCGTGCCGACCGCCAACCTGCTCGGCCACGAGGAAGGGCAGGGGTTTGTCCAACTGATGCAGCAATTGCCGCAGGAACGGCTGCTGATCGGCGGTCAGGCGATTGCCATGATCGAGCGGGCACTCGCCGTTACCATCGACTACGTCAAGGAGCGAAAGGCCTTCGGCAAGCCGATCCTCGATTTCCAGAACACCCAGTTCAAGCTGGCCGAGCTGAAGACCGAGGCGACCGTCGGCCGCGTCTTCTACAATGACTGCGTCGTCAGGCACATCGCCGGCGGCCTCGACCCGGCGACGGCGTCCATGGCCAAATACTGGCTGACCGACCTTCAGGGAAAAGTGGTCGACGAATGCCTGCAACTCTTCGGCGGCTATGGCTATATGAACGAATATCCGATTGCCCGCATGTTCCGCGACGCCCGTGTGCAGCGCATCTACGGCGGGACCAACGAGATCATGAAACTGCTGATTGCCAGGAGTTTGTAGGCAGGAAACTGGAAGCACCCCCTCACCGGCCCTTCGGGCCACCTCTCCCCCTGCCCGGGGGGAGAGGATAGCCGGCCGCAAGGTGAGCGCCAATCGCCGCCGCTGCGTATCCTCTCCCCCGGGGCAGGGGGAGAGGTGGCCCGAAGGGCCGGTGAGGGGGTGCTGTTGCCAAAGCGATGCATCGCTTTGGCAAATCAACACTTGAAGGAGTTCATCATGCCCGAAGCCTATGTCTATGACGCCGTGCGCACGCCGCGCGGGCGCGGCAAGAAGGACGGTTCGCTGCACGAGGTGCCGGCGGTGCGGCTCGGCGCGAAGGTGCTGGAAGCTGTGCGCGACCGCAACGGGCTGGACACGGCGCAAGTCGACGACATCATCTTCGGCTGCGTCGATCCGGTGGGCGAGGCGGGTTCGGTGATCCCGCGCTCGGCCGCCTTCGAGGCCGGCTACGACATGAAGGCGCCGGGCATGCAGATTTCCCGCTTCTGCGCCTCGGGTCTGGATGCCGTCAATTTCGGCGCGGCCAAGATCGCCCAGGGAGCCGACGAGATCGTCATCGCCGGCGGCGTGGAATCCATGTCGCGCGTCGGCATGGGCATGTCGGGCGGCGCCTGGTTCATGGACCCCTCTGTCGGCCTGCCGGGCTGGTTCATGCCGCAGGGCGTCTCCGCCGATCTGATCGCCACCAAGCACGGTTTTTCGCGCGACGACGTCGATGCCTATGCGGTCGAAAGCCAGAAGCGCGCCGCCCATGCCTGGGAAAAGGGGTGGTTCAAGAAGTCGGTCATTCCGGTCAAGGACCAGAACGGCATGACCATTCTGGACCGCGACGAGCATATGCGGCCGGGCACCGACATGCAGGGGCTGGCCTCGCTCAATCCGTCCTTCGTCATGCCCGGCGAGATGGGCGGTTTCGATGCCGTCGCCGTTCAGCGCTATCCGGAACTGGAAGAGGTCAACCACGTCCACCACGCCGGCAATTCCTCCGGCATCGTCGACGGCGCGGCGGCGGTGCTGCTCGGGTCGAAGAAGGCCGGCAAATCCATGGGCCTGAAGCCGCGCGCCCGCATAAAAGCCTTCGCCAATATCGGCTCCGAGCCGGCGATGATGCTGACCGGTCCGGTCGACGTCACGGAAAAGCTGCTGAAGCGCTCCAAGATGACGCTGAAGGACATCGACCTGTTCGAGCTCAACGAGGCTTTTGCCGCCGTTGTGCTGCGCTACATCCAAGCCTTCGACATCGACCCGAAGGAGATCAACGTCAATGGCGGCGCCATCGCCATGGGCCATCCGCTTGGCGCCACCGGCGCGATGATTTTCGGAACGGTGCTGGACGAACTGGAGCGGCGCGATCTCAACACCGCGCTGGTGACGCTCTGCATCGGCGCCGGCATGGGCACCGCCACCATCATCGAGCGTGTGTGATGGCGGTCGCCGCCAATCGCCGGGTCATGCTCGCCGGCGTCGGCTCGGCGGCCGTCCTGTCGTTGGCCGGTACCGTTTCTGCCGCCTCTGGCTCGGAGAAAACGATGCACCTCAGCGGAACCGTCTCTTACGCGGAAAAAGGCCCGCTGCCGGCCGGAATCCTGAAGATTCGTCTTGAGGAGCAGGGCGTGATGGACAGAAAGGCCGAGCGTATCGCCGAGGTCGAGGTGAAAAGCGGCGGGCAGCACAACAGCGTGCCGTTCGAAATGCAGGTGCCGCGCGCCGCGCTTGAAAAGGCGGTCCGCCCTGGCTTCAGGGTCCGCCTCGAGCGCGCCGACGGCTGGCTGCTCGCCATCAACACCGGCGCGAAATTTTACGAGGGCGGCCAAAAAGTCTCCCTGACAGTCAATCCCGTTATCTATTGAGAGGGCCGACGATGGCTGACTACACCAACTTCACCGTCGACACCGACGCCGACGGCATCGCCCTCGTCACCTGGAACATGCCCGACCGCTCGATGAACGTCTTCACCGAGGAGGCGATGAACGAGCTGGAGAAGATCATCGACCGGGTTGCCGGCGACGCCGCAATCAAGGGCGCGGTGATCACCTCTGGCAAAGACAGCTTTTCCGGCGGCGCCGATCTGAACATGCTGAAGCGCATGCTGGGCATTTTCCATGCCGAAAAGGCGAAGGACCCGGAGAAGGCGACAAAACTGCTGTTCGACGGCGCCGGCCGCATGGGCTGGCTGTGGCGGAAACTCGAGACGTCAGGCAAGCCGTGGGTCGCGGCCATCAACGGCACCTGCATGGGCGGCGCATTCGAACTGTCGCTTGCCTGCCATGGCCGTGTCGTCGCGGAGGGCGACAAGGTCAAGCTGGCGCTGCCCGAGGTCAAGGTCGGCATTTTCCCGGGCGCCGGCGGCACCCAGCGCGTGCCGCGGCTGGCCAACACGCAGGAAGCCTTGCAGATGCTGACCACCGGCCAGACGCTGACGCCGAAGCGGGCGAAGGCCATGGGCCTCGTCCACGAGGTCGTGGCGCCGGAAAAGCTCATCGACGCGGCCAAGGCGATGATCGTCGCCGGGCTGAAGCCGGTGCAGCCCTGGGACGAGAAGGGCTTCAAGATCCCCGGCGGCCCGGTCTATTCGGCGGCGGGCGCCAATCTCTGGCCGCCGGCCATCGCCATCCTGCGTCGCGTAACTTTTGGCAACTACCCCGCGCCAATCGCCATATTGAAATGCGTCTATGAGGGGCTGCTGGTGCCGTTTGAGACCGCGCTCAGGATCGAGCAGCGCTATTTCACCGAGATCATGCAGACCACCGAGGCGGCAATGATGATCCGCTCGCTGTTCGTGTCCTTGCAGGAACTCAACAAGGGCGCGCGCCGCCCGCAGGGCGTGGCCTCGACAAAGTTCAAGAAGATCGGCGTGCTCGGCGCCGGCTTCATGGGCGCCGGCATCGCCTATGTGACGGCCAAGGCCGGCATTCCGGTCGTCCTGCTCGACCGCGACGTGCCCTCCGCCGAGAAAGGCAAGGCGCATTCCGACAGCCTGATCTCCGAGGCGGTGGCAAAGGGCCGCGCCAAGCCGGAGGACAAGGAAAAGCTGCTGTCGCTGATCACGCCGACCGACGACTATGCCCTGCTCGACGGCTGCGATCTGGTCATCGAGGCGGTGTTCGAGGATTCGGAAGTCAAGAAGGCGGCTACCGAGAAGGCCGAAGCCGTCCTCAAATCCACGGCGGTGTACGCTTCCAACACCTCGACGATCCCGATCACCGGCCTCGCGAAAAACTCGGCCCGGCCGAAGAATTTCATCGGCATCCATTTCTTCTCGCCGGTCGACCGCATGATGCTGATGGAGATTATTCTCGGCAAGAAGACGGGCGACAAGGCGCTGGCCGTTGCCATGGATTACGTGCGCGCCATCGGCAAGACGCCGATCGTCGTCAACGACACGCGCGGCTTCTACGTCAACCGCTGTGTGCTGCAATATATGGCCGAATCCTACCGCATGCTGATCGAGGGCGTTCCCGCGCCGATGATCGAGAACGCGGCAAAAATGGCCGGCATGCCGGTCGGCCCGCTGGCGCTCACAGACGAGACGGCGATCGACCTTGCCCAGAAGATCATGCGGCAGACCAGGCGCGATCTGGGCGAAAAGGCCGTCGATCCGGCGCAGATGCAACTGATCGACACGATGGTCGACACCCATGGCCGGCACGGCCGCAAGAACGGCAAGGGATTTTACGATTACCCTGCCAAACCGGCGAAGAAGAAACTTTGGCCGGGGTTGAAGGACCTCTACCCGCAGCTTGCACCGGAAAAGGTCGACGTCGAGCAGTTGAAGCAGCGCTTCCTGGTCACCATCGCCTTGGAAGCGGCGCGCGTGATGGAGGAGGGCATCGTCACCGATCCGCGCGAGGCGGATGTCGGCTCGATCCTCGCCTTCGGCTTCGCGCCCTATTCGGGCGGCGCGCTGTCATACATCGACGGCATCGGCGCGGAGAAATTCCTGGCCTTGGCGAAGACGCTGCGCAAGAAATTCGGCGACCAGTTCAAGGCGCCGAAACTGCTGGCCGACATGGCGGCCAAGGGCGAGACCTTCTACCAGCGCTTCGATCCCTATGCGAAGGGCGAGGTGAAGAAAGCCGCGTGACGGCCGATCCATGTATGTCTGGGGACGCTTCGCCCGGGTGGCGGCGACGACCGGAAGGCGTGGCCGCTATTCGTTCGGATCGCCAAGCAGTCTGACGTTTCGCTGCCTGCCGACCGATCTCGACTTCAACCTGCACCTGAACAATGCGCGCTATATGATGCTGGCCGATCTCGGCCGCATCGACATTTTCCTGCGCAGCGGCCTGTGGGCGCTGGCGCGCCAGCGCCACTGGGCGCCGATGCTCGGCGGCTTGCAGACGGTGTTCGCGCGCGAGATCAGGCTGTGGCAGCGGTTCGACGTGGTGTCGTCGCTGGAAACCTGGGAGGGAACGGCGGTGATTGGCCGGCACCGCTTCGTGCTGGACGACGGCAGGACGGCGGCGGTCGTCCTCACCACGGCCGGCGTCTACGACCGGCGCGAGCGACGCTTCGTGCCGATCGGCGATCTCATGCACCTGCTGGGACACGATGCCCCGCCGCGTCCGCCGACGGAGGTCGAAAGCGCATTCGTTGCTTCGCACCACCAATTGCGGGCGATCGCAAAAGGCGACTGACAGATTTCGGTCGGATTGCGGTACGGATGCTGCGCTTGCATCGTGCGGATCAGCAGCCTCACGCTGGACAGCAGCGCCATGAAGCGCTACAAAGCAAAGGTATTTTTTCCTTGGCAGGCCGGAGCCGAGAGATGCTTTCGCACGAACGTGTCTGGGCAGCGATCGACGCCCTTGCCGAACGCAATTCGCTGTCCACCTCGGGTCTCGCCAAGCGTGCCGGCCTCGATTCGACCGCCTTCAACAAGTCGAAACGCCGCTCGGCGGATGGGCGGCCGCGCTGGCCGTCCACGGAATCGCTTGCCAAGATCATCGAGGCCACCAGCTCTTCGATCGAGGAGTTCGTCTCGCTGGTCTCGGACCGGTCGCCGGCCGGCGCCCTGCCGATGCAGAGATCGAGCGTGCCGCTGCTTGGGCTTGCCCAGGCCGGCGCCGGCGGCTTCTTCGACGATGCGGGCTTTCCAGTCGGACAGGGCTGGGACCTGATCGAGCTGCCGGTGAGCGCCGGCGACACCGCATACGCGCTTCAGGTCCAGGGCGATTCCATGCTGCCGGTGTATCGTGACCGCGACCTGCTGATCGTCGAGCCGGGAGCCACCGTGCGCAAGGGCGACCGCGTGGTGGTGAAGACCACCTCGGGCGAGGTGATGGCGAAGGTGCTTTCGCGCCGCAGCCCGCGAGAGATCGAGCTTCTGTCCATAAACCCGTCGCATCCGGTCCGACAGGTCGCCATG
Source organism: Mesorhizobium sp. LHD-90 (assembly GCF_030929505.1). Taxonomy (GTDB): domain Bacteria; phylum Pseudomonadota; class Alphaproteobacteria; order Rhizobiales; family Rhizobiaceae; genus Kumtagia. Next base: position 76,269 of record NZ_JAVFVV010000022.1, read on the forward strand.
TCCGACGTCGAATGGCTGGCCCGGATCGTCTGGGCGAGCCAGTAGGGTGCGGAGGGCGGCAGTCCTGCTCGGCGCAGCGGCTGTCCTGCTCGGCGCCGGAATTCTCATTCTCGCAAGCGGAAATGCGCTGCGTTGGCAAGCCGAGATGGCGGCGCGGACGACCGCGCGGCCAGGTCCGGACGAGGCCGCCACGGGCGAAATTGCCCCGCGCACGCCGATCACCACGGAACGTCCCGCCTTCAAGAGCGGCGGCGAACGGCAATCGGCCTCACGCGCCATCGAGGCCGAGGAAGGCGCGGAGGCCACGCCCGACGCCGAAGGACTGGAGAGGATCGAGCCGCGCGCGGCGCTGAGCGAGATTGGCCAGGCTCTGCCGCCCAAGCCGAAAATGCCGGACGAATGGAAAGGGACCAGGCTGTTCCAGCCTGTCGCGACGGCCGCCGGGCTGTTGGAGGCGAAGGGTTACAAGATCGCGGTCGCCGGCGTCGAACCGGTCATGCCCGACGAAACCTGTGTATCGTCCGGAAGGGCGTGGCCATGCGGCGCCCGGGCCCGTGCGGCCTTCCGGGCGTGGTTGCGTGGCCGCTCCGTCACCTGCACCGTGCCTCCCGAGGCCGATCGCGAGACCATCGTGGCCGCCTGCCTTGTAGGCAAGGAGGACGCCGCCGCCTGGCTGGTCGAAAACGGCTGGGCGCGCGCCGCGCCCGCCGGCGACTATGCCGCGCTTGGGGAAGTGGCGGCCCAGGCTCGCAAGGGCATATTCGGGCCGCCGCCCTCGACCAGCGCGCCCGCCGCGTCCGTGGCGGGCAGCGACCTGCCGGCGCCTGCCGAGTCGGGAACCGCGATCCTGGCGGCGCCGCTGGCTGATCCGGCGGAGGCGGCCGCTCCGGACCTGCCCGCGCCGCCACCCGTGCCTGACGGGCCGCTCGGCGCGTTTCCTACGCCGCCAGCGCCCCCTCCAGCGCCTGCTGAATGAGCGCGCGGGTCTCGGCGATGCCGTAAAGCGCCGCGAACGAGCCGAAGCGCGGCCCACGCTCCTCACCGATCAGCACCTGGTAGATCATCTGGAAGAAGGCGACCGAGACGCCCGGTCCGCCTTGTGGACTCTGCTTCGAATGATCCTGGTAGCGCTCGATCCGCCGCGCCACGTCGAGCGCCGCGTTCTGGATAGCCTCGCCATCGGCGCCGGCAGGCAGGGCGCCCAGCGCCGCCGACAGCTTCTCCAGCGCCTGGCGCTCGACCTCGTCCGGCGCGCGATATGTCTTCCGCGGCTTCACGAAATCGTCGAAATAGCGGATCGCGTAGCCGGCCAGGCGGTCGAGTTCCGGATGCGTGGCGGGCGTCACGCCCGGCGCATGGCGCGAGATGAAGCCCCACAGCACCGACCGGTCGTGCGCGTTCGACGCGCTGACCAGATTGAGCAGCAGCGCGAAACTCACCGGCAGTTCGATCTTCGGCGGATTGCCGTCATGGATGTGCCAGACCGGGTTGCCGAGCTTCTCCTTCCACTCCTGGCGCGGATAGGCGGCCAGGAAGCTGTAATATTCGTCCACGGCCTTCGGGATGACGTCGAAATGGAGCTTCTTCGCCTGCCGCGGCCGCTGGAACATGTAGAGCGCCAGGCTCTCGGTGGGGGCGTAGGTCAGCCATTCGTCGATGGTCAGCCCGTTGCCCTTCGACTTGGAGATCTTCTGGCCAACGTCGTCCAGGAACAGTTCGTAGACGAAGTGCTCGGGCGCGCGTCCGCCGAGGATTTCGCAGATGCGGTCGTAGATCGCCTGATTGGTCTGGTGATCCTTGCCGAACATCTCGAAATCTACGCCCAGCGCCGCCCAGCGCATGCCGAAATCCGGCTTCCACTGCATCTTCACCCTGCCGCCAGTGACCGGCAGCGTGGTTTCGGCGCCGTCGTCGTCGAAGGTGATGGTGCCAGCCTTGGCGTCGACATGCTTCATCGGCACGTAGAGCACGCGGCCGCTCTTCGGCGAGATCGGCAGGAACGGGCTGTAGGTCGCCTGCCGCTCCGGCCCCAGCGTCGGCAGCATCACCTTCATGATCGCGTCGTAGCGCTCGACCGCCTTCAGCAGCATCGCGTCGAAACGGCCCGACTTGTAATAGTCGGTGGCGCTGGCGAATTCGTAGTCGAAGCCGAACGTGTCGAGGAAGCGCCGCAGCATCGCGTTGTTGTGATGGCCGAAGCTTTCATAGTCGCCGCCGAACGGATTGGGCACGACGGTGAGCGGCATCTGCAGATATGGCTCGAGGAACGAGCGGTCCGGCACGTTGTCGGGGATCTTTCGCATGCCGTCCATGTCGTCGGAGAAGCACAGCAGCTTCGTCCCGACCTTGTCCTCGGTGAGCACGCGGAAGGCATGGCGCACCATGGTGGTGCGCGCCACCTCGCCAAAGGTGCCGATATGCGGCAGGCCGGACGGGCCGTAGCCGGTCTCGAACAGGACGGTCTCCGGGAAGCCCGTCTTCTCGTAGCGCTTTATGATCTTTCTGGCTTCCTCGAACGGCCACGCTTTGCTCTCGGCGGCGGCCGCAAGCAGTTCGGGATTGAGATCGATGATGTTGGATCTCGACATCGTGTCGTTCCTGGATCGTCCATTGAGACCGGCCTGTGGCCGGGGAATCCGCCTTCCCTATTCGGCGGGGCAGGCAGCGTCAACGTTTCGCGGGCGATTTCGCTTGTGGCCGGCGGTGGCGATCCCTACCTTCGGCCTCCGTCGACTGGAGGGACAGGATGAGCAGACCAAGCCCGCACGAAGCCCTGATCTACCTGATGGTGGTCACCTCGGCATCCGACCGCGACATGACCGACGTCGAACTGGCTCGCATCGGCGTCGTCATCCGCTCCTGGCCGATCTTCGAGGATTTCGACGAGAACCGGTTGATCGAGGTGGCGCAGGCCTGCCAGCGGCTGCTGCACGAGGACGGCGGGCTGGAACGCGTCATCCATCTGGCGGTGACCGTCATTCCTGTGCATCTCCACGACACCGCTTACGCCGCCGCTTTCGAAGTCGCCACTGCGGACATGGAAATGCGCATGGAGGAGCGGCGCATCATGCAGTTGCTGCGGCACAACCTGGCCGTCGAGGATTCCACCGCGGACGCGATCGAGCGCGCCACCAAGGCGCGGCACAAGACGCTGACATGATCGGCGGAACGGCAGGCGCTGCCGCGTTTTTCAATAGAAGCTGACCGGAAAATAGCGGAGATAGAGTTCGGCGAAGATGCCCTTCGCCGATATCTGCTGGAGTGCGGCATCGAAGGCCGTTGCCAGTTCGTGGCTGTTCGGCGGGACCGCGATCGCCAGCCCGCCGCCAAGATAGTCCGGCGCGAGATAGGGCCCGCCGACAAAGCGGCAGCAGCCTGCGGCATCGGTGCTGGAAAGCCAGAACGCCAGCCGCATGCCATCCGAAAAGGCCGCGTCGATCTTTGCGGCCTTGAGATCGGCCAGCATGTCCTCCTGCCGCTCATAGCGAAGCACCTCGACGGGAGAAAACCTGTCGCGCAAAAACCGCTCATGCGCCGAGCCGGCGACGACGCCGACCCGCTTGCCGCTCAACGTCTCGGCCAACGGTTCGGCGACAGCCTTTGGCCTCGCCATCACGAAACGGGCGGGGAACTGCAGATAGGGTCGCGAGAAGGCAAATTTTGAGCGATTCTCCGCATTGACGGCAATGCCGGCGATGATGGCCTCGCCGTCGCCTTTGGCAAGCGCGGGTTCCAGTTCGTTCCAGGGCAGCGCCTGGATCTGGCACTTGTCCGTCAGCGCCAGTTCGGCGCAGATCGCGCGCGCCAGATCGACATGCAGGCCCGACAGACGTCCCTCGCCGTCGAGGTAGTTGAAGGGGGGAAAGTCGGTCGTGGTAAGGAAGCGAAGTCGATCGATGCCGGACAGATCGGGTTTCGCCAGTCGTTCCCTGCTGTCCCAAAGGATCGGTGCCTGCACGCTTTCCGGACGTGCGGAGGATATACCGGATAACAGCACGACTATGGCCGCGAGTGTCGCGCAGAAAGAACGGAAACTGTCTTTCGCCGTCATGCGCCGCCGCGACAGGAGTTGAATTCCGGTCAAATTCATGGACAGACATCCAAGAGCCGGACTGCGTGACGGCAGGAAAATACATGGTCTTCCACATCCGGATACATTTGCTCATTGCCTTCGGATGGACAGTAAAAATCCTGCCACCCCACTGGAAATCCGTGCAATACGCGAATAGAGTTCTTTTGGATAATCTGGCAACCGGGGACGTTGCCATGGGGGCGTTTGTTCGAGTGCTTGCGTTGTGCGGGCTCGCAGAAGGGCGAGTCCTGCGGACTTCCGATTGCGCCATGTTGCATCTGCCGCCCGCGTGCCGGGCGCATTGACATGTCGCTGATGGATTTGACGTCTCGAGACCGGCAGATACTGGACAGCCCGCCCGGCCGGCACGGTCCACTCCGCCAGGCGCTGGAGCCCGCTCCCGTGCCAAGCGGGCTGATGGGTTTCTTCCTCTCCGAATTCGACATCTGGCGCCCGATCCTGGTCAGACTGTGCATTTCCTCCGATGTGGTGATCAAGCTAGCCGCACGTGCCGTCGACAACGGCACCGACTTCCAGTCCGAATTGCTTGCATCCAACCTGATTTCCGAGGACGACCTGTTTTCGGCGATCGGGCAAGAATTCGGTGTCGGCTTCATGGCGGAGATCGAGCCGGATCGCCTCGTCATGAAACCGGAGGACTGCGCGCTGTTCCTGCGCACGCGCAGCAAGCATCTGCATGTCAAGGTCGTGGAGCGTGATGGCCGGGCGCACCCGGTCATTGCGCCGTCGGGCATGAACCTCAGCACGCTCAAAGGACTCCTGCGTCGGCAGAAGGCACTGGTCCCGCTGCTGCGCATCACGACGCCCCGGGCCCTGCGCCGCGCGGTGCTGGAGAGGAGCCGCATGTCACTGGCCGCCGATGCCAGGAACGGTCTGTATGAACGCATGCCGGACTGTTCTGCCCGTCTCGTCATCAGTGCGAGGCAGGGTGTATTCATTGGCGCGGTCCTGGTGCTCCTGATGTTGGCCGCTGCGCTTGCCACTTCCGCTGTCCTTCTCTCGGCGCATGTCTTCTTCTCGCTGTTCTTCCTCGCCTGCGTCGGCCTGCGCTTTGCTGCCACTCGCTCACCGCCGCCGGTTACGCCGCCCGGCCTCGAGGCGATCCCACCCGCCGATTTGCCTTTCTATTCCGTGCTGGTTGCGCTGCATGGGGAGGCCGAGGTGATCCCGCAACTGCTTGCGGCGCTCGACCGGCTTGTCTGGCCGAGGAGCAAGCTCGAGATCAAGCTCGTCTGCGAGGCCGACGATCGCCAGACGCTGGATGCGATCGGGGCTCATCGGCTGCCGCATCACGTCGAGGTCATCGAGGTGCCGCCCGGCCTGCCGCGCACCAAACCCAAGGCGCTGAGCTTTGCGGTGCCGTTGGTCAAGGGCGACTATGCCGTGCTCTACGACGCGGAGGATCGCCCGCATCCGCTGCAACTGCTCGAAGCCTGGCATCGGTTCCAGCGCGGCGGCGAGGCGCTGGCCTGCGTCCAGGCGCCGCTGGAGATCTCTAATGCCGGGCGCGGCCTGATACCGCTCCTCTTCGCCTTCGAGTATGCCGCCTTGTTCCGCGGCCTGCTGCCGTGGCTGTCGGGACGGCGCGTCGTCCTGCCGCTCGGCGGAACGTCCAACCATTTTCGCGTGGCGGCACTCGACGAGGTCGGCGGCTGGGATCCCTACAACGTCACTGAGGACGCCGATCTCGGCCTGCGCCTCGTGCGCTTTGGCTACCGCACTGAGACCATCAGTCTGCCGACGCTGGAGGATGCGCCCGAAACGCTGTCGATCTGGCTGCCGCAGCGCACCCGCTGGTTCAAGGGCTGGTGCCAGACCTGGCTTGTCCACATGCGCGACCCCGCCATGCTGTTCAGCGACGTCGGGGCGCGGTCGTTCGTGCTCGCCCAGATCCTTTATGCCGGCCTTGTCGTTTCGGCGCTCATCCATCCGCTTCTCATCGCCTTCGCACTTTATCTCGGCGCGCAAATCGCGTTGGGCCAGCCGACGCTGGGCTGGAAGGTCACGCTGCTGGTCGTCGATGTGCTGAACATCGTCTGCGGTTATCTCTCCTTCTTCCTGCTCGGATGGTACAGCTTGCGCAAGCCGGACCGGAAGGCGTTTTGGCGCGTGGTCACGTTTACGCCCGTCTACTGGATGATGATGTCGTTCGCCGCCTGGCGTTCGCTGCTGCATCTCTGGCGGCGGCCGCACCACTGGGAAAAGACGCCGCATTTCCGGGCCGTCGGACGCGGCCCGGCTTGACCGGCTTGCCATCTGCGGGCTACTCGCCGCCTATTCGTCGCCGAAAAAAGTACCCATATCTCGATGGCCTTCGAGGATGTTGACCACCTCGAGATCGTCACCAAGATAGCGATAGAAGATGACGTAGCTCTTGAACACGGAGCTACGCAAACCGTCCCTCAACTCGTTCCGTTCACGTCCCATGATGCCAGGCAACGAAGCAAGCTGTTCACATTTCTGTCGAAGTTGCCTGCGAAATGCCGTTGCCAGCACGCGACTCCCGCTTTGTCGGGCGACGTAAGCGGTAATGTTGATCAGATCATCCTGCGCATCAGCCGTAAAACGAAGGCGCGCCACTATGCGCTCTGATCCAGGGCTTCCCATGCGTCGAGCTGCCTATCCGAAGCAGCTTCCACTTCGTCCGCCGAAAACCGCCCACCCCTGGCGATAGACGAATTGATCGTCTCGCGAAGGGCTTGCAGTTTCGCTTCGCGTTCCTCGACCAAGCGTAGTCCCTCGCGGACCACTTCGCTATTCGAGCCGTAGCGCCCGTCCGCGACGAGCTTCGTCACAAAGCTCTCCAGGCGCTCTCCGATGGATACGTTCATACCGGGCCTCTTACCTGTCAATCCTTATAACAGATAACAGGAATCGTGCAAACCGTGTTATCGCGCGATCATATCGGATGGCGTCGTCATCGGCACCGCTGGACATGGTTTGGCGCCGATCCGCAACCTAGTTGTCCCGAATAAATCCCAACCCCATCCCGACGATCTTCTTGTCCGGCTTGCCGATCGCCGCGTCGTCGCGCCTGGCGTAGGGGATCGACTTCAAGATGCGCCGCATCACCTCGATGCGGGCGCGGCGCTTGTCGTTGGAGCGCACGACGATCCAGGGCGCGTGGTCGGTATGCGTCGTCTCTATCATCTGGTCGCGCGCCGTGCCGTATTCGGCCCATTTGGTCAGCCCGGCCAGATCGATGTCGGAGAACTTCCAGTTGGTCAGCGGGCTGTGGCGCCGGTCGTGGAAACGTTTGAGCTGCATCTCCTGGCCGAGGTCGAGCCAGAACTTGAAGAAGCGGATGCCCTCGCGAACGATCGCCACCTCGTATTGCGGCGTTTCCTCCAGGAAACGCGCGTGCTGATCCGGCGTGCAGAAGCCCATCACCGGCTCGACGCCGGCGCGATTGTACCAGGAGCGGTCGAAGGTGACGAACTCTCCCGCCGTCGGGAACTGGGCGACATAGCGCTGGTAATACCATTGGCCGCGCTCGGTCTCGGTGGGTTTGGTCAGCGCGACGTTGCGGGCGGTGCGGCGGTTCATGTACTGCCGGAGCGTGTCGATGGTGCCGCCCTTGCCGGCCGCGTCGCGCCCTTCGAACACCACCATGACGCGCTCGCCCGTGGCCTGCATCCAGGCGAGCAGCTTTACCAGTTCGATCTGCAGGCGCTCGACCGTCTCCTCATATTCGTCCTTGTCCATCTTCTCGTCGTAAGGGTAGCCGCCGCAGGTCAGCTTGTGCTTGTCGACCCAGTCCGGCAGCACCGGATCGTCTATGTCGAAAAGGCGCTCCTTGCCGCCGACATCGATCCTGATGCAGCCTGTTGTCATCTCGGCTTTACTCTTGTCGTTTTTCATGCCGGACCACTTTCGCTTTTCGATTCATGCTATTGGGTGACATGACGCCGGTCCAGAAGCAATCCGTGGGGGAAACCGACAGATCCGGCGTGCGTGGGCGATGACGGACACCTCCGAAGCAACCAATGGCCGGCGGCTCGCGCGGCTTGTTCGGGGCCGGCTGTGGCAGGCGCGCTGGCTGCTTGCCGCGGCCGTGGCCGTCGCGTTGCTGCTGCATCTCGCGGGCGGCGGCTCCGGTCTGCTGCTCGCCGCCGCTGTCCTCCTGCTGCTGGTCGCCGCCTCGCTGGCGCCGCGCCGTGTCTTGCCGGAGCGGCCGGGCGGTGCCGTGTCGCTCGCCGATGCGCCGATGGCGCAAGGGCTTTCCGCCGACAGACTTGCCGCCGCCGTTGCCGATCCGTTGATCGTTTTCGACCGGCGCGGCGTCGTCACGCTCGCCAACAGCGCCGCGGCCTCGGCCTTTGGCGATGTCCAGCCCGGCATATCGATGCCGCTGAAATTCCGCGCGCCGGAAATGCAGGATCTGATCGAGGCGATGCTGTCGGACCACCCGGCTTCGACCACGGTCGAATACACCGAACGTGTCCCGATCGAACGCGTGCTCCGCGTCACCGCCACGCCGGTGGGGCGCGGCACCGGCCTGTTCGTCATCGTCTTCAAGGACCAGAGCGAGTCCCGCCGCATCGACCGCATGCGCGCCGACTTCATCGCCAATGCAAGCCACGAACTGCGCACGCCGCTGGCCTCCATAGCCGGCTTCGTGGAAACGTTGCGCGGTCCGGCGAAGAACGACACGGCGGCGCGCGAGCAGTTCTTGCAGATCATGCAGAACCAGACCGCGCGCATGGCGCGGCTGATCGACGATCTGCTGTCGCTGTCGCGGCTCGAGATGAAGGCAATGGCCGTCGGCGGCGCAAAGGTCGACCTGCGCCAGGTCATCGAGAGTGTGGTGGATTCCCTGAAGCCGCTTGCCGCCGAGAGCGGCGTGGTCATCGAGAACCGATTGGGCGAGGCGAAGATGGAGGTGCCGGGCGATCGCGACGAGCTTTTCCAGGTCTTCGAGAACCTTGTCGAGAACGCCTGCAAATACGGCCAGTCGGGCGGCCGCGTGGTCCTGTCCGCGACCCATTCCGGCGAGGGCGAAGTCGCCATCGAGGTGCGCGATTTCGGGCCCGGCATTCCCGAGGAGCATATTCCCCGCATCACCGAGCGCTTCTATCGCGCCGATGTCGAGAACAGCCGTTCGCACAAGGGCACCGGGCTAGGCCTGTCGATCGTCAAGCACATCCTAACCAGGCACAAGGGAAGGCTGTCGATCACCTCGAAGCTGGGCGAGGGGGCGGCGTTCACCGTGCATCTGCCGGCCAGATGAGCCGAATTCTTCAATCTGTAACACGGCTGGTCTATTGATTCTCACCAGATTGATTTGACGCGTCCCGAAGGACGATAGAAACATGACCGCCATGCCTTCGCATCACATCGTCAGCGCTTATGACGACGAGCTGAAATACCTCACCCGCAAGATCGCGGCGATGGGCGGCCATGCCGAGCGCATGGTCGATCAGGCCGTGTCGGCTCTTGTCCACGCCGATCTCACGCTGGCCCGAAAAGTGATCGCCGACGACCTCATGCTCGACGAGGCGCAGCGCGAGATCGACGAGCGCACGATTCTGATGATCGCCAGGCGCCAGCCGCTCGCCAGCGACCTGCGCGAGATCATCGGTGCCATCCGCATCGCGGCCGATCTGGAGCGCGTCGGCGATCTCGGCAAGAATGTCGCCAAGCGCGCGGTGGCGGTCAGCGACGGCCTCGATCCGGCGAGCCCGTTCCGGGGGCTGCAGGCGCTGGTCGACCTGGCGCTCACCCAGCTCAAGGACGTGCTCGACGTCTACGCCACGCGCTCGGTCGAGCGGCTGGCCGCCATGCGCGACCGCGACGACCAGATCGACGCCATGTACACCTCGCTGTTCCGCGAACTCCTGACCTACATGATGGAGGACCCGCGCAACATCACGCCCTGCACGCATCTGCTGTTCTGCGCCAAGAACATCGAGCGCATCGGCGACCATGCAACCAACATCGCCGAGGCGATCTATTACATAGTCACCGGCGAGCAGATGCCGCCCAACCGGCCGAAGGAAGACAAGAGCCACAACGTGACGCTGGCGCAGAGCGTCATTGCGTAACCGGCGCGCCACACAGGTGCTGGAACGGCCGGCGATCAAGGCGTGGCGGAGAATAGCTAAGATACCGCCTTGGGCGCCGGGGAGGCGTCTTCGTCTTCGCGGGGGCGGTCACTTCCACTCAACACCTTCGATTGCAAAGCAATCGGTCTCGTCGATCTCGCAATAGGTGACGCGCCACTGTCTGTCGAAGGCCAGGAAGGGTAGGCCCTGCTCCATGCAGAGTAGCGCTTCCTCGACGATCTTCCGGTCAGGCACTTCGTTGTGCCAGCGGTAGAGGACCTTGTCGGTCGCCGGCTTGCCTTCCGGCATCGCTGCCGTCCTGGCAAGTCGCTGTAGCTCCAATGACTTGACGCGATTTGTCATGATTGCCCCCGCAACGTGCGGAACATAGGTGAGCGGGCGACGCTGCACAACCTCCAGGCACGCATCACAAGGCGCTGGTACATCAATAAGGAGTGAAAATGACCTTGCAGGCCATCCATCGCGTGCTGCCGGCAAGCAGACATGCGAGTTAGACCTAGTCGTCGGGGAGGAAATGCCGCGGGCGATGACGGGCTAGATGCGACCGTCGCGCCCCTAACTCTGGTGTTAACACCGATAGACAATCCGGAGAGGCTGGAGGTGTCACGATCTTCTTTATAGTCGGCGGCCGCCGGCTGGTTGGGGATCTGATCGCAAGCGGAGGGAGAAAATGGGGGCTATGATAGCTCACCAGATTGTGGCGGGCCGAGTTGGCCGCAATGCGTGACCGCCCTCTCGCCCAATCGCCGCGTGTCGACTATAGCGTGGCCATCGAAGGCCACTGGGTGGCCGCAAATCGGTGGAGATACGGATGCAGTTGAAACTCCTGCGCAACGCGACGCTCAAGCTGAATTATGCCGGAAGGACGTTGCTGATCGATCCCGATTTCGGGCCGAAGCACAGCCGGCCGTCTTTCACCGGGCGTTCGCAGAACCCGATGGTCGAACTGCCCGAAAACGTCGAGGCGATCCTCGAAGGCGTGGAACTGGTTATCGTGTCGCACCTGCACCAGGATCATTTCGATGCGGTCGCCCAGGCCAGCCTGCCAAAAAACCTGCCGCTGATCTGCCAGCCGGGTGACGAGGCGGCGATCCGCGCGCTCGGTTTTTCCGACGTGACGCCGCTTGACGACAGCCTCACCTGGAACGGCATTCGCCTGACCCGGCGCGAGGGCAGCCACGGGCTGGGGCCGGTGGTGGAGAAGATGGGGTCCGTCATGGGTTTCAGCCTGGAGGCGCATGGCGAGCCCAAAGTCTATTGGGCGGGCGATACGGTTTTTTATCCGCCGGTCGCTGAAACGATCGCGGCGACGGCGCCCGACGTCATCGTCACCCACTCCTGCGGCGCGCGCTGGGACGGCGACCTGATCGTCATGGATGCGGCCCACACCTTGTCGGTCTGCGCGGCGGCGCCGGATGCCGTTGTCGTTGCGACCCACATGGAAGCGCTGGACCACGCAACGGCTACCCGCCGCGATCTGCGCGAGGCCGCCGAAGCCGCGGGCGTTTCAGCCTCGCGCCTGCTGATACCCGCCGATGGCGAAACGCTGACGCTGAACCGCGGGGCTTGACGCCTATCGGATGCGCCGCCGTTCAGACGCCGGCTGGAAGGCGAGGCGGGCGTGGTAGCGGCAGTATGGGCCGCTTTCGGCGCAATCGTTGCCGCAGAAGTGGAAACCCTCGGCAAGCGGATCGCCGATCGGCCATTTGCAGGTCCGCTCGTTGAGCTGGATCAACTGGAGATTGCGCGAGATCGGCACCACAACGTCCTCGGTCGGACGATTGACATGGCGGACGACCGGCTCGGCATCGAACTGCGTCTGCAGCGCCGTCGCGCCGATCGACGCTGCGATTGTCCGCGCCTGCGGCGGAGCGGGGCGCGGCTGCGGTTTCGCGGCTGCCGGCTGGGCCGGCTTCTTCTGGCGTGTAGGCGCGGGACTGGCGCGGCCGCGGCCGGAAAGCTTCAAGCGATGCACCTTGCCGATGACGGCATTGCGGCTGACCCCGCCAAGCTGGGCGGCAATCTGGCTGGCGCTGAGGCCCTCCGACCAAAGCTTGCGCAAGGTTTCAACGCGTTCATCCGTCCACAGCATGGGTCGATCTCCTGACGCCGCGTGCGGAAACGTCTGAATCCTTCCACCTCCCCGGTCACACAAAACCGGGCTGACACCACATATACAGGTGAAATGAGTGTCGCCGCACGATATCTAGCTATCTCGTGCTCTCTACGTAACGTATTGGCTGACTCCGTGACAAGAGTCCCGTATGCAACACGAATCGGAAAATTGGGTTTTCCCCAACTTGCCTCCTGACGGGAAGCAAGCCGGCCAAATAGGCGATGCGCGTGCTGCGGTCTCGGATGCCCGGCTTTGGCTGCCCTGCCGCTGGTCCAGGCGACGTTTTCGTTGACTTCGCGGCCGAAAAACCCAATATGCGCCGAAAGAGCCGCCGCTTCGGCGGCTTTTTGATTTCCTGGGTATCGGGGATGATATGATGAGCGGATCGGCGCTTTACGAAACCTTTTCCCGCGCGCCTCTGTCCTTCGAGCGAGGCGAAGGCTCCTGGCTGATCGAGGAAAACGGCCAGCGATATCTCGACTTCGCCGGCGGCATCGCCGTGAATTCGTTGGGCCACAGCCATCCCGCCCTCGTCGCCGCGCTGACCGAGCAGGCGCAAAAACTCTGGCACGTCTCCAACCTCTACGAGATCCCCGGCCAGCGCCGCCTGGCCGAGCGGCTGGTCGCCAACAGCTTTGCCGACAAGGTATTCTTCACCAATTCGGGCGCCGAGGCGCTGGAATGCGCGATCAAGACGGCGCGCCGCTACCAGTATGTCTCCGGCCACGCCGAGCGTTTCCGCACCATCACCTTCGAGGGCGCCTTCCACGGCCGCACGCTGGCCACCATCGCCGCCGGCGGCCAGGCGAAATACCTGGAAGGGTTCGGCCCCAAGGCCGACGGTTTCGACCAGGTGCCTTTCGGCGACATCGAGGCTGTCGAGAAGGCGATCGTGCCGGAGACCGCCGCGATCCTGATCGAGCCGCTGCAAGGCGAGGGCGGCATCCGCGAGGCGCCGGCGCCGTTCCTGCGCCGGCTGCGCGAGCTTTGCGACGAACACGGCCTGCTGCTGATCTTCGACGAGGTCCAGTGCGGCGTCGGCCGCACCGGAAAACTGTTCGCCTACGAGTGGTCCGGCGTTGCGCCCGACCTGATGGCGATCGCCAAGGGCATCGGCGGCGGGTTCCCGGTCGGTACCTGCCTGGCGACCGACGAAGCCGCCGTGGGCATGACGGCAGGCGTGCACGGCACCACCTTCGGCGGCAATCCGCTGGCGATGGCGGTCGGAAACGCCGTGCTCGACGTGGTGCTGGCCGACGGGTTCCTCGACGAGGTCAAGCGCAAGGCGCTGCTGCTGAAGCAGGGGCTGGCCGCCGTCGCCGACGAGTTCCCCGAGGCGATCGAGGAAGCGCGCGGCTCCGGCCTGCTGCTGGGCATCAAGTGCCGGGTTCCCAACACGAAGATGCAGGCGGCGCTGCGCGACGAAAAGATGCTGTCGGTCACTGCCGGCGACAATGTCGTGCGGCTGCTGCCGCCGCTCACCGTCAGCGACGAGGAGATCCGCGACGCGCTCGGCCGCATCCACGCCGCCGCCGCCCGGCTCTCGACGCCTGCCGCGGCGGAATAGGACGTCCGCGCAATGCAGAACGGCATAAGGCATTTCACCGACCTGTCGACCGTCCCGGCCGCCGAGCTGCGCGCCATGCTGACCGATGCCGGCCTGCGCAAGGCCGACATCAAGGCTGGAAAGCGCTCGCGGCCGCTCGACGGCAAGGTGCTTGCCATGATCTTCGACAAGCCGTCGACCCGCACCCGCGTCTCCTTCGATGTCGGCATGCGCCAGCTCGGCGGCGAGACCATCATGCTCACCGGCACCGAGATGCAGCTCGGCCGCAGCGAGACAATCGCCGACACGGCGAAAGTGCTGTCGCGTTATGTCGACGCCATCATGATCCGCACCACCTCGCATGATCGCCTGATCGAACTCACCGAGAGCGCCACCGTTCCGGTGATCAACGGGCTGACCGACGACACCCATCCCTGCCAGATCATGGCCGACATCATGACCTTCGAGGAGCACCGCGGTCCGGTCGCCGGCAAGACCTTCGCCTGGGTCGGCGACGGCAACAACGTGCTGCATTCCCTGCTGGAAGCGTCGGCGCGCTTCTCGTTCAACGTCAATGTCGGCGTGCCCGAGGGCAGCGAGCCGGCCGAGAAATATGTCGACTGGGCCAGGGCCAATGGCGGCAGCGTCGCCTTCACCAGGACCGCCGAGGAAGCGGTCGAGGGCGCCGACTGCGTGGTCACCGACTGCTGGGTGTCGATGGGCCAGGAGCACCGGGCGCGCGGCCACAACGTATTCCTGCCCTATCAGGTCAACGACAGGCTGATGAAACGCGCCAATCCCGACGCGCTGTTCATGCACTGCCTGCCGGCGCATCGCGGCGAGGAAGTCACCGACGAGGTCATCGACGGTCCGCATTCGGTGGTGTTCGACGAGGCAGAGAACCGGCTGCATGCCCAGAAGGCGGTGCTCGCCTGGTGCCTGCGCGCTTGAACCGCCGGGGCAGCGCCCCTATTTCTGCGCCAACACCCTGAACATGCGATTGTAAGCGGTGTCCGTGGCGGCCATGATCCGCCCGCGGAGCCGGAAGGATTGGTGCGATGAGCAAGCAGCGAAAGCTTGGCGATATCGGCTTTGCCGGAGACGACGACGTGGTGCCCTTCGAGGTCGCAGCGCTGGATGTGCGCGGCCGCATCGTCCAGCTCGGGCCGATGCTCGACCAGATTCTTGCCCGCCACGCCTATCCGGAGCCGGTTGCGCGGCTGGTGGCGGAAGCCTGCCTGGTCACAGTGCTGCTCGGCACCTCGCTGAAGTTCGAGGGGAAATTCATCCTCCAGACCCGCACCGACGGGCCGGTCGACATGGTGGTGGCGGATTTCTCGACGCCAACGTCGCTGCGCGCCTATGCACGCTTCGACGCGGAGCGGCTGGAAGCGGTGGTCGCCGCCGGGGAAGCCGCGCCGGGAAAACTGCTCGGCAACGGCGTTCTGGCGCTGACCATCGACCAGGGCGAACATACCCAGCGCTACCAGGGCATCGTCGCGCTCGACGGCACCGACCTGCAGGAAGCGGCGAAAACCTACTTCCGCCAGTCGGAGCAGATCCCGACGGACGTGAAACTGTCGGTCGGCAAGATCGTGCTGCCCGGCAATGGCGGCAGCCACGAGCATTGGCGCGCCGGCGGGCTGCTGGCGCAGTTCCTGCCCAAGGCGGCCGAGCGGACCCGCGTGCCCGACCTGCCCGGCGGCGACGATCCGCTGGCCGCGCCGCAGGAGGTCGCCGATGCCGCCTGGCAGGAGCTGCTGGCGCTGGTTGCGACAGTCGAGCATGAGGAGCTGCTCGATCCGAAGGTCGGCTCGGAGCGGCTGCTCTACCGGCTGTTCAACGAGCACGGCGTGCGCGTCTTCGAAGGTACGCCCGTCGAGGACCGCTGCTCCTGCTCGGAGGAGCGCATCCGCGGCATCCTCGACGGCTTTACCGCCGAGGAGATCGTCGACTCCACCGAGGACGGCGTCATCCGGGTGAACTGCGAGTTCTGCTCCAAGGCCTACGACTTCAAGCCGGAGCAGTTTCTGACCCAGGCTTAGAGCCTGTTTGGAATATGGGGTCGGAACAAGATTTGCTTTCCCAGACACGCTAAGGTCGAACGAAGCACGAACATCTGTTTGTCCCCTGGATAAGATTACCAACTCGATTGCGATCGATCTTGCAGCGACCATAA
>NZ_JAVFVV010000023.1 GCF_030929505.1 Mesorhizobium sp. LHD-90
GGCTCGGCCGATCTGACCGGGCTTGCCGACGGCAACGTCACCGTCACCATCTCGGCCACCGACGCCGCCGGCAACAGCGCCAACGGCGCATCCGGCGCAACCGTGCTCGACACCACGGCCGACGAGGGCGGCGACCTCGCCGTCTCGGTCAGCGACAACCTGGTCGGCAACGCCGAGAAGACCAATGTCGCCTACACCGTGGCCGGCCTCGACGCCGGCGCCACGGCGACGATCACCTTCACCTCCAGCGGCGGCGGCGCGCCGGTCGTGCTGACCGGCGTCACCGGCAATGGCTCGGCCGATCTGACCGGGCTTGCCGACGGCAACGTCACCGTCACCATCTCGGCCACCGACGCCGCCGGCAACAGCGCCAACGGCGCATCCGGCGCAACCGTGCTCGACACCACGGCCAGCGCGACTATCACCATAGACCCGGTCACGGCAGACAATACACTCAGCGGAACTGAAGCGGCAGTCATGGTCTCGATCACGGGCACAGTCGGCGGTGACGTGGAGAATGGCGATGCCATCACGTTGACGGTGAACGGCCAGACCTACAACGGGCAGGCTCTCAACGGCGGCTTCAGCATCGACGTGAAGGGAAGCGACCTCGCAAAAGATGCCGACAGCAAGATCGAAGCCAGCGTGTCCGCCACCGACGCGGCAGGGAACACGGCTGTCGGGCAGGACACGCAAACCTACCTGCTCGAGCTCGACGAGGCTCCGGTCATCACGTCCGATGGGGGCGGCGCCACGGCGGCAATCTCGGTGCCCGAGAACGGGACCGCGGTGACGACAGTCGTCGCTACGGATGCCAATGCGGGAACGACCTTGCTCTACTCGCTCTCCGGCGCGGACGCAGGCAAGTTCCAGATCAGCTCGACAGGCGTGCTCAGCTTTGTCACAGCACCGGATTTCGAGTTGCCGGGCGATGCCGGCGCCGACAACGTCTACGATGTCGTGGTGACGGTTTCCGACGGCGCGCTGACGGACAGCCAGGCGATCGCTGTCACCGTCACCAATGTGTCCGGCAACTTCCCCGGCAACGGCGACGACGAGGTGCTGATCGGGACGGATGAAGAGGACACGATCGACGGAGCGGGTGGGAACGACCTGCTAAGAGGAAAGCTAGGCAAGGACATCCTCGACGGCGGAGACGGTTCCGACACGGTCGACTACAGCGACAAGACTGCATCTGTCGTGCTCACGCTTAACGGCAGCACGAATGCGACAGCCTTTGTGGGCGGCGTCGAGGAAGACACGGTCAGGAACATCGAGAACATAATCGGCGGATCCGCCAACGATACCCTGACCGGCGACAGCAAGGCGAACGCGCTCAACGGTGGCAACGGCAGCGACCTGCTGACGGGCGGGGCAGGGGCCGATACGCTGGACGGCGGCGCAGGCAGTGACCGGGCATCCTATCATACGGCGGCAGCGGCGGTGATCGCCAGCCTGGCGAACTCGGCGAGCAATACCGGCGATGCCGCGGGCGACACCTACAGCTCGATCGAAAATATGACGGGTTCGAATTTCAACGACACGCTCACCGGTACGGATGCGACCAACAGCATCATCGGTGGAGGCGGACATGACACCGTCTTCGGACTGGGCGGAAACGACAGCCTGTTCGGCCAGGACGGCAGCGACGTTCTGGTCGGCGGGGCCGGCGCCGATGCATTGAGCGGCGGCGAGGGCAGCGACCGTGCGTCTTACGAAACTGCGACGGCGGCCGTGGTTGCCAGCCTGACGAACGCTGGCGCCAACACGGGCGATGCCGCAGGCGACAGCTACAACTCGATCGAGAACCTGACCGGCTCGGCCTTTGCCGACACCCTGACAGGCAATGCCAGCAAGAACAGCATCATTGGTGGCCTCGGCGACGACAAGGTCTTCGGCTTGGCCGGTGCTGACAACCTGTTCGGCCAGGACGGCAACGACGTCCTGGTCGGCGGGGCCGGCGCGGACGCCTTCAGCGGCGGCACCGGATCGGACACCGCATCTTACGAGGATGCGGCAGCCGCGGTCATCGCAAGTCTGGCCGCTCCGGCGGCAAACACCGGCGACGCGGCGGGCGACACCTACAACTCGATCGAGAACCTGACCGGCTCGGCCTTTGCCGACACGCTCACCGGCAACAACGGGGCGAACGTGCTCAACGGCGGCGACGGCAGCGACCTGCTGACCGGCGGAGCGGGTGCCGATACGCTGGACGGTGGCGCAGGCAGTGGCGACCGGGCATCCTATCATACGGCAGCAGCGGCGGTGATCGCCAGCCTGGCGAACGCGGCGAGCAATACCGGCGATGCGGCGGGCGACACCTACAATTCGGTCGAGAATCTGACCGGTTCGAATTTCAATGACACCCTCACCGGTACGGATGCGACCAACAGCATCATCGGCGGAAGCGGACATGACACCGTCTTCGGACTGGGCGGAAACGACAGCCTGTTCGGCCAGGACGGCAGCGACGTTCTGGTTGGCGGTTCCGGCGCGGATTCCCTGAGCGGCGGCGAGGGAAGCGATCGTGCGTCTTACGACACGGCAGCGGCTGCTGTAGTTGCCAGCCTGACGGCCCCGGCGGCAAATACCGGCGATGCGGCAGGCGACACCTACAATTCGATCGAGAACCTGACCGGTTCGGCCTTTGCCGACACCCTGACAGGCAGTGCCGGCACGAACAGCATCATTGCCGGTCTCGGCGACGACACCGTCTTCGGCCTGGCCGGCGCAGACAACCTGTTCGGCCAGGACGGCAACGACGTCCTGGTCGGCGGAGCCGGCGCCGATGCCCTGAGTGGCGGCAGTGGCAGCGACCGTGCGTCCTATGACACGGCGACGGCTGCGGTAGTTGCCAGCCTGACGAACCCCGGCGTCAATACCGGCGATGCGGCGGGCGACACCTACAACTCGATCGAGAACCTGACCGGTTCGGCTTTTGCCGACACCCTGACAGGCAGTGCCGGCACGAACAGCATCATTGGCGGCCTTGGCGATGACAAGGTGTTTGGCCTTGCAGGTGCCGACAACCTGTTCGGCCAGGACGGTAACGACGTTCTGGTCGGCGGAGCCGGCGCCGATGCCCTCAGCGGCGGTTCCGGATCGGACACCGCCTCTTACGAGGGTGCCATTTCCGCGGTCATCGCAAGTCTGGTCGCTCCGGCGACCAACACCGGGGATGCGGCGGGCGACACCTACAACTCGATCGAGAACCTGACCGGCTCGGCCTTCGCCGACACGCTCACCGGCAACAACGGGGCGAATGTGCTCAACGGCGGCAACGGTGCGGATCTGATCGTCGGAGGGCTCGGGAACGACACGCTGACAGGCGGTGCGGGGAGCGACAACTACTTCTTCAATTCCAAGCTGAATGGCAGCACCAATGTCGACACGGTCACGGACTTCTCCGTCGCGGACGACACGTTCCGGCTGGAGAATACTGGCGTCTTCACCGCACTGACGGTAACCGGCACGCTCGCCGCCACTGCCTTCGTCGTAGGGTCCGCTGCGGCCGATGCGAGCGACCGCATCATCTACAATTCGGCCACGGGAGATATCAGCTACGACAGCGACGGAACGGGCGCCAATGCGGCCATCCTGTTTGCCAAGGTCACGCCGTTGACGGCGCTGACCAACCTGGATTTCTTCGTGGTGTAGCCAATCGGACGCCTATGCTGCTCAATCCGGCAGGATAGGCGTCGCAAAGCGCAACGCGGCGCTGCCACGATAGGGAGCCAGGCCGCACGCGTAGCAAACGTCGATGTCACCGTTTGGCGAATGGGAGCGGCCTCTGCCGCACGCCGACGAAAGTCGTCCAAGGTTCCTTTGGGATGACCTAATACTGCCCCACCTCTATGGGGACTTAACCCCGCTGCTCCAAGGAACAGCGGGGCCAGCCTGAGGATCGACAGACAAGGCAGAATGTCCCCTACCCAGGGCGCGGGGCCGATTTATGAAATCGGTCTCGCGTTCTGATTGTAGCAATCGCAATTGAAAGGTCCATAGGCCGTCCTCGCTCAGGACATACGATACCAGTGGTTCCCGGTTGACGCGTCGTCGATTCCTACCCGCCTCGCTTCGACGCCCGGCTTCGAGTGACGGAGCGGTGCCAAGCTCGGTGCCGTCCTGGCGTGGGATCAGACCTTGAGAGTGGGGCGATCGCTAATGAAGGCCGTGCGAAGAAATCTCGACCCGGCGTCAACGCGGAACGCCCGGAAAGCAATGCCAAACCGCGCTTTTCGGCGGTCAAACGAAGCTGGAAACGCATTCTTTCGGTAAAGCGTCCGCTATACCTTTGAAATTAAAAGATATTCCAGACTTCACTGCGTTGGAAGCGAGCGCGCCGGAACGGCGCTGTTGTTGCCTCTCGGTCTCCGGGGACGGGGCGTGAAGCTGACCTGGTCGAGCCGCCTCCAGCACCACCAATCTTCCGGCCGGTAGTCAAAAAGATCAATCAATGCAAGGAACTCATCTCTGTCTGAGGCCGCCGGTGAACGTCTTGTTTTGGGAAGGGGCGGCCCGAATCGCCTGCATCTGACATGGAACGCCCGCCGCTCTGTTCGGAACGGCGGGCCTTACCAAGCCCGGCGTGCTGGTGGTGGGGATCAGGGCAACGAACACGCCGATTGTGGCGAGCCACGCTGGCACGTCTGGCCCGGAATCAAACTGATTTTCATCAATGGACTCACCTGCCAACTCAACTTTGGACTGGTTTACTGCCGGATTTCAGGCACTGCTCCAGGACAAGCAGGCATAGCTCGTTGCTCGAACTCGACAGAGCCAGGCAACGGCCGCTCGGTCAGGTTTTCAAGGACAGAGGAAAGCTCTCCATGGCCGGCTCGGATCGGGACTTGCCGGTGCAGGCCGCTGTTTCCGGAGGGAACGTCGCGGGGAGGCACGGGGCCAAGCTCGTCCTTATCCGTCGGAACGCAGGTATTACGGATCCCGGTACGGCGCGTCGTGAAACTCGATCTCCAGGCGCTGCGCCCTGCCGAAGATGGCGCTGAGGCGCGCACGCTCGGCCGGATCCAGGTGAGGCCCTGCCGCGTCGAGCTCGGCTTTCAACCAGAGCGCCTGCGCGGCAAAATCCGGATGCGCGTGAAGGTTCACCCATTCCCTCAGAAGCGGATCGCTGATCCGGCGTTCGCTCGCCTGCCGGCACCACGTCCAATACATCCATTCCGCGGCGAACATGGCGGCGACGGTGTCGAGATAGAAGCCGTCGCGCGCCATCTCCAGCATCCCGTCGCGGAAAGCCGCGACCTGCGGAATGTCCGTATCGAAAGCAGACGGATCGATGCCGCGGGCGGAAAATGTCTTTTCGAAATAGGCGATCTGCTGGTTGGCGAGCGCGTCGAGCACGCCGATCAGCCAGCGCTTCTGTTCGATCGTGCCGGCCTTGGCCGCCGCATAGGCGAAAATTGATATGGCCGTATCCACGAAGGCGGCTTCGAAGACCAGATAACGCTCGAACGCTTCTTTCGGCAGGCGGTCTTCCTTGATGTCGTTGACGAAACGATGATTGACCATCGCATCGAGCACATCCGCATTCTCGCGCAGGACCTGTTCGGACAGGGTTTCGCTCATCTCAAAGCTCCACGGCCGGGCGTGCCTGTTCCACAAAGGCCTTCACCCGGTCCGGATCGACGGGATTCCACCAGACGCCGTCCTTCTTCAGCGACGACGCGACGATGACGCCGTTGGTGCGTTTCAGGATTTCAACGATGTTGGACTTGTCGACCCCCGAACCGACCAGAAGCGGCAGATGTGTCGCGGCGCCGATCTGCTCGATCTCCTCCATGGTGGCGGTGTTTCCGGTTCGCTGGCCGGTGGCGATGACGGCATCCGCGTCGAAGAAGGCCAGGTCGCGCGTCAGTTCCTCGATCGTCCGGTCGGCGGTAATTGCATGCGCGCCGTGTTTTACATGGCTGTCGGCGAACACCTTGATGTGTTCGGCCCTCAGCAGCGAGCGGTAACGCATCGCCTCGGCCGCGCGCCCTTCCATGAAACCTTCGTTGGCGACATAGGCATTCGCCCACTGGTTGACGCGGATGAATTTCGCGCCGCCGGCCATGGCGATCGCGAAGGCCGGTATGGGCGCATTGGCGAGCACGTTGATACCCAGCGGCACACCCACGGCCCGCGCGATGCGATCGGTGACCACCGACATGAAGGCTGCGGTCTCATGGCCGATATCCTCCGGTTTCGAGAAGGGAATATCGCCATGGTTCTCGATCATCAGCCCATGCAGGCCGCCTCCGACAAGCGCCTCCGCGTCGCGCATGCATGCGTCGTAGACGGCGTCCATGGCCGCTCCGCGATAGCGCGGGGCACCGGGGAAGGGGGGACAATGGATCATTCCGATCAACGCCTTGTCGCGCCCGAAGATTTCCCTTATGGCGCCTGAATTATTGTCGGATATCGTCTGCATTTGCCTTCTCTCTTCGAAAGTCTGATATGCGTTCTTATGTGATCGGCAACGTCGCCATCGACGAAACCATTGCCGTTTCCTCCATGCCCGAGGCCGGCGCTTCCATTCTCGGCAGCGAGGAGACGCGCGACCTCGGCGGCAAGGGTGCCAACCAGGCCGTCGTCATGGGCCGCTGTGGCGTTCCCACCACGCTTGTCGCCGCTGTCGGCGACGATTTCCGCGCAGGCACGATCCGCGAGCAGCTTGCCGCGGAACCGGTCGATACGAATCTCGTCGCGCTTGCCGGCCGCGCCAGCGATTTTTCCATCATCTTCACAACCCCGGATGGCGAGAACGCTATCGTCACCACGACGGACTCCGCCAATACGCTCTCGCTCGACGACGCGCTCGCCGCCCTTGCCTCCGCCGGGCCGGGCGACCTCGCGGTCCTGCAGGGAAACCTCCGTGAAGAGGTGACCCGCGGCGTTCTTGCCGCGGCGAGAGAGCGAGGCATGGTCACCGCCTTCAATCCTTCGCCGCTTCGGCCATATTTCACCGGCCTTTGGCCGCTCGTCGACATCGCATTCCTCAACAGAGGTGAAGCAGAGCATCTTGCGGGCTCGTCGGGAGCCGAAGCCATCTCCCGCCTGATGGCCGCTGGCGTCGGCCGCGTCGTGCTGACCCTCGGCGGCGACGGCGCTCTGCTCGGCTCGGACAATGGGATCGAGCCGATCGCCGCCGTCGCGGCCCAGGCGATCGATACGACCGGCGCCGGCGACACATTCATGGCCACCGCGCTCGCCTCGGCTGTTCTGCGCGGCGTTCCGCTCGACCGGCGCGCGGTGGGCCACGCATCATCCGCCGCCGCCTTGACCGTCAGCCGTCGCGGGACGCGTTCCGCGTTCCCGACCCGCCAGGAGCTGGAAGACATCCTCGCAAGATGAGCGGCGCGGTCAGCGTGCGTCCGAGAGCCAGCCCAAAATATTCTTCCACAGGCGGCCATAACCTTCCCATTCGCAGAATGCCGGCGACAGCCAGTGCGGACCGATATCCGAGGTCCAGGCGGCGGTGCGGCCCTTGCCGAAGCTGCCGGTGACGAGCAGCGGATGGCCGCCCTGGTCGTCCGGCAGACGCGCGACGACCTCGACGTCGTCGCGCTCGCGCGGCTCGACCTCGTTGACGCCAAGCAGCAACGGCCAGTCGCCGCCGAGGCCGGCAACCGTTGCGTGGTCCGGCTTCACGACCACCGCGGTTGCGCCTTCCGGGATTTCGACGCGGTCGTCGTAAGGCAGGCATTTCACCGGCAGCACGTCTTCCACAGGCGTGCGCCGCCAGCGAGCCTTGCCGTCGATGCCTTGGAAGGAGAAATAGCCGCCGACCATCAGCAGGCTCCCACCTTTCTCGACCCAGGCCTTGATGAGTTTCAGCCGGTTCGGGACAGTCTTCGACTGGAGCCAGACGGCAGGCGGCAGAAGCAGCGAATTCGCGCCGATGTCGGAGAGGATGATGACGTCGTAGGGGTCGAGCCCGGCCATGTCGAACGGGAATTTTTCCACCGCCTCATGCGCGGGCATGTAGGTGAGTTCGTAGGCGCTGCCGTCCAGTGCCTTCACCAGCGGCTCGGCGCCCAGATGGAACGTGACGCTGCCGAACTGGTCGAAGCCTTTGTAGTGGGTGGCCGAGCTGACCCAGCTCTCGCCGACGAGAAGGACTTTTTTGGTCATCGTATTTTCCGTTTCTTATTTCTGTCGTTTGGTCGCCGTTTCAGCTTCCCGCCTCGAAGACCGATCGCGGATTGTCCCGCATGAGGATGCCGAGGCTTGCCTCGTCCACGCCGTGGCGGCGAAGCCGGGGCAGGAAATGGCGCAGGATGTAGCCGTATCCGTTGCCGCCGTACCGCGTCAGCATCATCTTCAGGAAGACGTCGTGTGAGAGCAGGATGCGGTCGCGGTGTCCGCGCTCGATGAGCTTGACGATCGCCCGCGCCGCCTCTTCGTCGCTCGGGCACTGCACCTGCTGATCGGCATAGAAAAAATCCATGCCGATCATGTCATATTCAACGAACGCACCACGCGCGGCGAGCTCGCTCTGGTAGTCGAGATCGTCATGCGACGGATTCATATGGCAGAGGATGGTGTGGCGCAGGTCCGCTCCCTCTGCCTCTGCGATGTCGAGCACCTTGTGGCCGAGCCGGAACCAGCCGGGCAGGTGTACCATCAGCGGCAGGCCGGTGCGCGCCTGCGCGCGGGCGGCACCCCGCAGCGACTTTTCTTCCTCCGCCGTGAAGTCGGAGGAAACGCCGATCTCGCCGATCAGGCCGATCCTGACGTCGGTGCCGTCCACCCCGACGGTGGCCTCCCGAACGATCTCGTCGGCGATCTGGTCGATACTCATGCCGGCCACCTTGGCCGGATGCGAGCCGGCCAGATAGTAACCCGCGCCCATGACGATGTTCAGGCCTGAGGCTTTCGAGATGCGGCGCAATGCTGCCGGGTCGCGTCCGATACCCTGGCAGGTGGGCTCGACCACCGTATGGCCGCCGAGTTTCGCGAACTCCCTGAGTTCGGCGATCGCCAGCGGCTCGTCGTCCAGCGTGATATTGTGCTTGTTGACGAAGGGATCCTGGCGCAGTTCGCCGAGGATCTCGATGCAGACGAAGCTGGTCGCGAGATATTGCCGCTCCGGCGTCTTCGGCGCATGCCACCAGCAGCGGCAGTCGTTCAGTATGTGCTCGTGCATCAGCGTGACGCCGAGCGCGGAAGCCTCGATCGGCCCCGCCACCGTCATCACCTTGCCCGAGCGCACATGGGCTTCCGAAAGATCGCTCGCCATCGTCATCGTTTCTTGCCGCCGAGGCGGAAACTGGTGGTGAAGATGCGGGTGTTGAGCCAGATCGCCACCAGGATGATCGCGCCAGTCACGATCTGCGTGAAGAACGGCGAAATATGCATCAGGATCAGTCCGTTGCCAATGACCGCGATGGTTAGCGTGCCCAGGATCGTTCCCAGGATGCTGCCGCGCCCCCCCATCAGCGACGTGCCGCCCAGAACCACCGCTGCGATCACCTGCAGTTCGAAGCCGACCGCCGCGTTGGAAGAACCGGACCCGAGGCGCGCGGCAATCAGCAGGCCCGAGATGGCACATGCCACGCCTGAGACGAGGTAGACGGACGCAACGATCCACTTCGCCGGCATGCCGACGCGGCGCGCGGCCTCGAGATTCGAGCCGACGGCGACGACCTGTCGCCCATACTTCGTCGAGGCGATCACCACATAGCCGACAATGGCGACCGCGGCGGCGATAAGGGCAGGGACGGGAATGCCGAGAAACTCGCCGCGGCCGAGCGCGAAGAAGCCCGGAACGCCGGTGATCGGGATCGAGTAGCCCTGGGTGAGATAGAGCGCGAAACCGCGCACGATGGACAGTCCCGCCAGCGTGACGATGAAGGCTGGTATGCCCTGATAGGCGACGAACCAGCCCTGGAGAATGCCCATCAGCCCGCCGAAGACGATCATGCCCACCACCACGACCGGCCAGGGATAGCCCATGGCAAGCACGATCGCAGCGACGGCGTTGACGAGCGCCACCTGCGACCCGACCGAAAGGTCGATGCCTCCAGTGATGATGACGAATGTCATCGCAACCGCGACGATGAGGATGGGTGCGGCCTGCCGTATGACGTTGAGGATGTTGCCCGCCGCCAGGAACGTGTCGGTCGTCGCCGCGAAGAATATGAGGCAGCCGAGGAAGAAGGCGGTGATGGAGAGTACCTGCGCATGCTCGCTTATGAAGTCGGCGAGCGGCGAGCCTGCCGCGCGTTCGGTATAGGCGGTCAATGGCGTTCTCCCCCGACGATGAGTTTCACGAGCTCTTCGAGGTTGGTGTTGCCGATGTCGCGTTCGGCGACCTTGGTGCCTTCGTACATGACGGCGATGCGGTCGCAGACGCGGAAGAGATCCTGCAGGCGATGGGTGATCAGAACGACGGACACGCCCTTGGCCTTCACCCGATTGATCAGCGCGAGGACGGCCTCCACTTCCGCGACGGCGAGCGCCGACGTGGGCTCGTCCATGATCAGAACCTTCGGGTTGAAGGAGGCGGCGCGCGCGATCGCGATGGCCTGGCGCTGACCGCCGGACAGTTTCTCGACCTTGGCGGAGAGCCGGGGAATGCGGATCTCCAGCGCGTCGAGCATGGCGCGCCCTTCCCGCAGCATGCGCGAGTGGTCGAGGAACGGCCCTCGCGTCGGCTCGCGTCCGAGAAAAAGATTGCCGACCACGTCGACATGGTCGCAAAGGCTCAGATCCTGGAACACCATCTCGATGTTGCGGGCGCGCGCGTCGGCCGGGCCGGTCAGGCGCACCTCTTCGCCGTCGATGGCGATCGTCCCGTCGTCCGGCAGATAGGTGCCGGAGACGATCTTGGTCAGCGTCGATTTTCCCGCCGCATTGTCGCCCACGAGGCCAAGGCATTCGCCCGGAAAAAGATCGAGGTCGACGCCACGCAGCGCCTGGTGCGAGCCGAAGGTCTTGCGGATGTTGCGCAGCGAGACGCGCGGCACCCGTTGCGAGCCCGGCTGCCGGGAGAGTTTTTCTCCCCCGGCCCCGGCGTTTGGTTGTGTTGCCTCAGGCATCACTTGAAGATCGCCCGGTAAGGTTCGACATTCTCCTTGGTGACGATCGTCACCGGCACCGCGATGTTGGCCTCCACCGATCCGCCCTCGGATAGCGTCTTCAGGGCGTCGACCGCGGCAGCACCCATCGCAGCCGGATCCTGCTGGATGACGGCCGCGACATAACCTGCGTCGATGCCGGCAATCGCCTGAGCGGTCAGGTCCCAGCCGAACAGCTTGACGGAAGATTGCTTGCCCTGGCTTTCCACGGCGGCGATGGCGCCCATCAGCGCGGGTTCTCCGGTCGCGTAGACGGCGGTCATGTCGGGATTGCCGGTTATCAGGTTCTCCGAGGCGGCGAGCGCGTTGTCCTGGATGTTCTGTCCGTCGACCACGCCGGCCTTGTCGATTCCGGCGGCGCCTTCCAGCGATTTTTCGAAACCTTCCTGCCGGACGTTCTGGATGAAGGAGTTCAGCGCGCCGACGACGCCGTACTTTGCCTTGCCACCCATGTTGGCCTTGACGTAGTCGAGGAAGAACGCGCCCATGTCGGCGCCGGCCTTGGCGTTGTCGACGCCGATCTGCGCCTTCTGCGGACCCTGCGGCAGGATGGCGTCGATGGCGACGACCGGGATGCCGGCATCTGCCGCCTGATGTACGGCCGGCATGATGCCGTTGACGTCGATGGCGACGACGGCGATTCCCGCCACCTTCTGCTGGATATAGGTCTCGATCGCGCTGTTCTGCGCCGCCGGGTCGTTGTTGGCATTGAAGATCACCAGCTTGATGCCAGCCGCGTCGGCGGCCTTCTGGGCGCCCTCGTTCATCTGGTTGAAGAACAGCGCCTGCTGGTTGATCTGCACGAGGGCGAAGGTCTTGTCCTGCGCCATCGCCGGACCGAAGGTCAGGCCGGCGAGCGCGGTCGCTGCCAAGGCGGCTGCGACGGTTCTGCGGGTAAAGGTGAATGTCATCGATCTATCCTCTGGTTGGTTGATCCGTTTCCGTTGCGATTATTGTTTCGGCGGCGGCGCAACGGAGCTCCGCACGACGATTTCCACGGGCAGCAGTTCCTCGCCATGCGAGGTTTCGGACTGCTCCCAATCCGTTTCGAGAAGAAGCGCCAGCGCGCGCTCGCCGATGGCGCGCACGGGCTGCCTGATGGCGGTCAGCGGCGGTGCGAAGAGGTGCAGCGGCCCGACGTCGTCGAAGCCGATGATCGAGAGATCCCGCGGGATCGAGACGCCCTGCGCCCGAAGCACTTCGATCAGGCCGATGGCGATCTCGTCCGAACTGGCGAAGATGGCTGTGGCCGGCAAACCCTCATCGAGGAAGCGCCGCGCCGCCTGCCGGCCGAACTCGACGGTGTATTCGCCGCCGTAGCGAAACAGCCGCGCTGCTCCCGCAGTGCCTTCCATCATCGCCTGTTCCAGCCCCTGGAAACGGCGGCGGGTGCTGATCATGCCCTCCACGCCGCCGACATAGAGTACATTTCTGTGGCCGTTCTCGGCCAGGTGCTTGCCGGCCAGGTAGCCGCCCTGCACATTGTCGCAGAAAAGCTTCGGCACGGTCGTGCCCGGCACGTCCTCGTCGACGACCACCACCTTGCCGGTGCGATTGATGAGGTTGGCCAGTTCGCCGTCGTCGGGGTGGTTGGTGACGAAGACCAGCCCGTCGACATGGTTGCGCTCCAGCATGCGGAGATAGGCGACCTCGCGGCCGGAGCGGTTCAGGGTCGCGTAGAGCGACAGCGCCTTGGCCTCGCCATCCGCCTTCTGTTCGACGGCGGCGACGAGGGTGGCGAAGAACGGATTGGCGATATCCGGAACGACGAGGCCGATCGTGTCGGAGCGGCCGCGGCTCAGTCTGCGGGCGTGCGGATTCGGCTCGTATCTGAGATCGGCAATGGCAGTTTCGATGCGCTGGCGTGTCTCCGTGGGGAGTTCGAGCGAGCCGTTGAGGAGGCGGGACACGGTGGTGACAGACACGCCGGCCGCGACGGCGACATCCTTCAGGCTCGTGGCTCGCTCCTTCGACATCTAAGCGTCCGACAATCGCAAGTTGCTCGGTAAAGCGGTTTAGTAAAGCGCTTTACCATTAAGGAGCGAAGCCTCCGCGGAGTCAAGAGGGTTTGCCCGCTGTCGACTATGCAGGTCGCCGCGCGGGGACAGGAAAAGTGATGGTGGTTGACTGGCCGAGCTGCAGGGCAGCGGCAGCGCCAATATCAGCCGGCGAAGCGCGGCTCCGGCACGCCCCGGACGCCGAGCCCAGTGATGGCGAACAGGCTGCCGCGCAGCACACCGTCGTGGGGGAAACGGGGCAGTGGCGGCTTCGCCATGGAGGTGACGTAGAGAATGTCGAGGTTCGGTCCGCCGAACATGACGCTGGTCACCTTCTTCACCGGCATGTCGATGACGCGGTCGACCGTGCCGTCCGGCGCGTAGCGGACCACCTTGCCGTCATAGACCTGCGCGTTCCACAAAAATCCTTCCGCGTCGACCGTCGAGCCGTCGGCGGCGCCGCCCCTGGAGGTGTCGATCTTGGTGAAGGTGCGGCGGTTGGAAACGCTGCCGGTATCCTGGTCGTAGTCGTAGGCCCAGATTTCACCCGACCACGAATCGGCGAAATAGAAGATATTGCCGTCCGGGCTCCAGCACGGGCCGTTGGAGACGATGACGCCAGTTTCCACTTGAGTGACGGTGAAATCCGGATCGAACCGGTAGAGCGCGCCATAGGGGCCGGTTTCCTGGCTGTCCATGGTTCCGGCGAAGAAGCGTCCCCGGCGGTCCACCTTGCCGTCGTTGATCCAGTTGGTCGGACGGTCGGGTTCGATCTCGGCGATGAGCGGGCATTCGCCAGTCCCGAAATCGAGCGCGTGGAAGCCCTTCGCCAGCGAGCAGATGGCGCCCTTGCCGTCCTTGCGGATAGCAATGGAGCCAACGCGCGACGGCACGTCCCAGGCGCGTATCTCGCTGCCTTCAGCCGTGGCGCGGAACACCCTCATGCCTGCGGCGTCGATCCAGTAGAGCCGCTGCTGCTCAACGTCCCACAGCGGACCTTCGCCCAGCGTGGTCTTCACGTCTACGACGACTTCGATCTTCATCAAGAATCCTCCCGAAATGGAAATGCTCAGCCGCGGAAGCGCGGCTCCTCGATGCCGCGCACGCCAAGGCCATGGATGGCGAACAGGAAACCCGCCTCGCGCTCGCGGTGGTATTCGTACTGGTGCGGCCGAGCCATCGACGTGACATAGGCGATGTCGAGGTTCGGTCCGCCGAAAATGAGGCTGGTGGTGGAATTCACCGGCAGGCCGACAATGCGGTCGACGACGCCGTTCGGATCGAAGCGGATCAGCCGGCCCGAATAGACCTCGCAGCTCCAGACAAAACCTTCCGCGTCGACGGTGGCGCCGTCTGGCAGACCGCGCTGCTTGTCGAAGCTGGTGAAGACGCGACGAGAGCGGACGTTGCCGGTCGCCGTGTCGTAGTCATAAGCCCAGATGAGCTTTCTGCCCGTATCGGCGAAATAGAAGGTCTTGCCGTCCGGACTCCAGCACGGTCCGTTGGAGCAGACGATGCCGGTGTCGAGCGTGTGGACGGACAGGTCCGGATCGAGGCGGAACAGTTTCCCCACCGGCTCGCTCTCCTCGAAGTCCATGGAGCCGGCGACGAAGCGGCCCTGCCGGTCGACCTTGCCGTCGTTCATGCGCGGCCGCAGCTCGCCGGGCTGGGTCTCGGCGATGCGCTCGGCCGCGCCGGTCTCGAAGTCGAATGTGTAGAAACCATCGCGCAGCGAGAGGATGGCGCCGCCTTTCTCGCGCAGCGCCATGGAGCCGATCGGCTCCGGCAACATCCAGCTCCGGCGATCTCCGCCCGAGGCGTCACAGCTATGGATCGCCGGCCCGTAGGAATCGATCCAGTAGAGCCGCTGCTCGCGGACGTCCCACAGCGGCCCTTCGCCGAGCTGGTCCGGCCGGTCGCTCAGGATCTCGATGCGCAGCATGATCTCCTCCGGGTCGCTCAGAAGGCGACCTTGTCGCCGCCCTTCAATTCAAGGATGGCGCGCGCCTCGTCCGGCGTGGCGACCTCCAGGCCGAGACCCTCAATGATCTTGCGGGCGAGGTGCACCTGCTCGGCGTTGGATTTGGCCAGCCTGCCCTTGCCGGCCCACAAAGAATCCTCCAGGCCGACTCGGATGTTGCCGCCGAGCGCCGCCGCCTGCGCGGCGATGCGCAACTGGCTGGCGCCGGCCCCCAGCACCGACCAGCGGAAGGCGTCGCCGAACAGCCGGTCGGCGGTGCGCTTCATATGGGCGACGTCTTCCGGGTGCGTGCCGATGCCACCGAGCAGGCCGAACACCGACTGCACGAAGAAGGGCGGCTTCACCAGGCCGCGCTCGGCGAAATGCGCGAGGTTGTAGAGATGGGCGATGTCGTAGCACTCGAACTCGAAGCGCGTGCCGTTGTCGTAGCAGGTCGCAAGGATGTACTCGATGTCCTTGAACGAGTTGCGGAAGACGAGGTCTTTCGTCGCCTCCAGATGCGGCTTCTCCCAGTCGAACAGAAAAGTCTCGTATTTGTCGGCGAGATGGTAGAGGCCGAAATTGATCGAGCCCATGTTGAGCGAGGCGACTTCCGGCTTGAATTTTGCGGCCGGCCGCACGCGCTCTTCCACCTTCATATAGGGGCTGCCGCCGGTGGTGATGTTGATCGCGGCTTTGGTGCCCTGCTTGATGCGCGGCAGGAAGCGCGCAAAAGCCTCGGGCGTCTGGTCGGGCTTGCCGGTTTCGGGGTCGCGGGCATGCAGGTGCAGGATCGCCGCGCCCGCCTCCGCCGCGGCGATCGCCTCGGAGGCGATCTGGTCGGGGGTGATCGGCAGGTAGGGCGACATGGTCGGCGTGTGGATGGCGCCGGTCACCGCGCAGGTGATGATGACCTTGCCTTTTGCCGTCGAGCCGCTCGACTTGCGGGTGGTCTCGTTCATTTTCCAAACTCCTCGTCGGATTTAGTCTTGTGCGCGGCCAGCGCCATCAGCCGGCGGTCGCGCCAGACCTGGCGCTCGACCAGTTTTTCCCTGGGCACCTTGCCGCGCCTGTCGGCCTCGACGGTCTTCATCACCTCGCCGGCCCAGTCGACGCGCCGCAGCATCTGCGGGAAGATGTTGGAGTAGATCGACTGGTAGCGCTCGACATAGTCGCGCACGCCGCCCGGCGCGTTGAGGTCGATGGTCTCGAACGGCCCCATGAACGACCAGCGCAGCGCCAGCCCGTCGCGGATGCCGATGTCGACATCCTCGACGCTCGCATAGCCGTCGGCCACGAGCCGGAACGCCTCTTCGAGAAGCGCGCCCTGCATGCGGTTCATGATGAAGCCGTCGAGTTCGCGCTTCATCACCAGCGGCGCATGGCCGGCGGAAATGAGGAAGGCGCGGGTCTTTTCAATTGTCTCGGGTGAGGTCCACGGCGCCGGCACCACTTCGGCGGCGGGAACCAGATAGGGCGGGTTGATCGGATGCACGACCAGGCAGCGA
The DNA here is from genome assembly GCF_030929505.1 of Mesorhizobium sp. LHD-90. Classification (GTDB taxonomy): domain Bacteria; phylum Pseudomonadota; class Alphaproteobacteria; order Rhizobiales; family Rhizobiaceae; genus Kumtagia. The sequence continues at coordinate 16,547 of NZ_JAVFVV010000023.1, forward strand.
TGGCGGCCGTCGAGATGCTCGGTGAAGGTCGACGGCAGCAGCGCCGAGGTCGAGGACGCGATCACCGCGTCGGGTTCGGCGGCGGCGTCGATACGCGAAAAGATGTCGCGCTTGATGTCGCGGTTTTCCGGCGTGTTCTCCTGGATATGGGTCGCGCCCGCAAGCGCCTCGCCGAGATCGGCGACGACGGCGATGCGGGAAAGCACCTCGTCCGGTGCCTGTCCGCGCAGCAGCTCGTTGGCGGCGAGATCACCGAGCACGCCGGCGATGTAGCCGCGTGCCCCTTCGGTGGCCTCGGGCAGATGGTCCCAGAGCCTGACCTCATGACCGGCGCGGGCGAAACTGATCGCCCACGCCCGCCCGATGAAGCCGCTTCCAACGATGGTTACCTTGGTCATGTCCGATCCTCACAACGTCTCGACATTGCCGTCGACGCCGAGCGACTGGCCGGAAATGTTGAAGCCGGCATCCGACAGCAGGAAGGCGACTGTCGCCGCTACGTCGTAGGGGCTGGTCATGCGCCGCAGCGAGATGTTCTGCAGGTAGCGGCCGGTCATCTCCTCGTGGCTGATGCCGATCTGCTTTGCGCGCGCCGAGATGACGTTCTCGATGCGCGGCCCCTCGATGATGCCGGGCAGGATGGCGTTGACACGGATGCCATGCGGGCCGAGCTCCTTGGCAAGACTCTGGGTGAAGCCGATGACGCCGAACTTCGCCGCCGAATATGGGGTGCGGAAGGCGTAGCCGTGGCGGCCGGCGGCCGACGACATGGAGACGATCGAGCCGCCGCCCGCCGCCTTGAGCAGTGGCACGGCGCGCCGCGCGCACAGGAACTGGCCGGTGAGGCCGATGTCGAGGCAGCGGCGCCAGTCGTCCGGCGAGATCTCGTCGACCCCGCCGGTCGGCCCGGCTATGCCGGCATTGTTGATCAGCGCGTCGAGCTCACCGAACGTCGCTTTCACGGTCTCGAACAGGCGGTCGACGTCGGCCTCGCTGGAGACGTCGGCCTTGACTGCGGCTTCGACCCTGACCTTGTCGCCGACGGAGGCCAGCGCCTCGTCAGACACGTCGCAGACGACCAGCCGCGCGCCGAGCTTCGCCAGCGTGTCGGCGATCGCCAGGCCGATGCCGCCGGCGCCGGCGGTGATCACCACCCGCTGGCCCTTCAGGCCGCTCAGAAAATCCTCGGCCGAGTTCGGCGCATGTGAACTCATGACGTTCCTTCCTTCAATGCTGGCGCCGTTCGCGCAGCGCCATGACGGCACCGAGAACGACCAGACCGTAGAGAATTGCCCGCGTTGCATAAGGCAGCGTCGTGCCGGCGAGCAGCATCTGCAGCGCAGTGAGCAGCAGCACGCCGCCCAGCATGCCGAGATAGTGGCCGCGCCCGCCGGTGATCAGCGCGCCGCCGACAACCACGACCGCGATGGACGGGAGCAGATAGTCGTCGCCCATGCCGAGGCTGGCCTGACCGGAGAAGCCGGTGAGCATGATGCCCACCAGCGCGGCGCAGACGGCGGATAGTACGTAGACGAGGATCAGCGTCTTCTCGACGGCGATGCCGGAAAGCTGCGCGGCGCGGACGCCGTTGCCGATGCCGTAGACGCGGCGGCCGAAGGCGGTGCGGCCGAGCAACATGACGGCGGCGGCGGCGAAGGCGACCAGGAAAAACACCACCGGGGTGATGCCAAGAATCCGGCCGGTCATGAACCAGCGTAGCATCGGCGAGGAGAAGCCGGCCGGCGTGCCCTGCGAGTAGAGCAGGGCGAAACCTTGAAGGATGCCGTTGGTGGCGAGCGTCATGACGATCGGCGAGATGCCGAGATAGGCGATGCCGACCCCGTTGGCGAAGCCGATCGCCACCGCCATCAGCAGCACGGTGGGCAGCGCATAGAGGAGGGCTGCGTCCGAACCGTTGACCATGCCGGCGAGGATGATGCCGGAAATGCCGATGGTCCAGGGCACGGAGAGGTCGAGCCCACCGGTGAGGATCACCGTGCCCTGGCCGAGCGCCAGGATGGCGAGGAAGGAGGACAGGACCAGCAGTGAGTTCCAGTAGCCGGGATTGAAGATGGCGCGCCCCAGCCAGAACTGGGTGACAACGACCACCACCAGCAGGCACAGATAGGCCGGCAGCGCATAGCGCAGCGTCTCGGCGTGGCGGATGTGGAAGGGCGGCCGCACCGCCGCTGCCTTCGTCTCGCGCGCCGGAGCGGCGATGCGCAGCCGCCGGTCGGCGCGGTCGAGCTGCGACGGCAGCATGCCGGCGCGCCAGGCGGCGAAGCGGGCCTTTGCGGCGCGAAGCTGCTGGGCGAGCACCGAGCCATGCGAGATCGAGCCGGCCAGTACGGCGAGGATCAGGATCGCGCCCTCGGCGATGGTCGAATAATAGGCCGAGACGTTCAGCACCAGCAGGATGTTGACGACCATCATCAGGATGTAGGCGCCGAAGACAGTGCCGACGGGCCCGCCCTGGCCGCCGCCGAGCCTTGTGCCGCCAACCACCACCGCCGCGAACATGGAGAGCAGTAGCGGATTGCCGACCAGCGGGTCACCGCTGCCGGTCTGGGCGCTGATGAAGACGCCGGCCACCCCGTAGCAGCCGCCGGCGATGACGTAGACGAGGAATTTGGTCAGTACGACGTTGACGCCGACGGCCGCAGCCGAATCCGCGTCGCTGCCGATCGCATAGAGCGCGGTGCCGAAGCGTGTGCCCTTCAGCCACAGCCACAACAGCAGCACGACGCCGATGACCACCAGCGGCATCGGCAGCCAGCCGGGGATAGCGTCGCCGAGATAGAAGGCGCCGAGATCGGGCGACACGCCGCCGCCGGGCTTGTCCATGACCAGCAGGGTGACGCCCTGCAGGATGAACATGGTCGACAGCGTCACCACGATGGGCTGCATGCGGAGCACGGCGATGAAGAAGCCGTTGAAGGCGCCGACGGCAGCGCCGATGCCGATGCCGGCAAGCGTCCACAGGGCCACGCTGGCAGGCGCCATCGGGTCCATGCTGGAGGCGAGCACCACGTTGACCAGCGAGATGACCGCGCCGGCGGACAAGTCGAAGCCGCCCGACAGGATGACGATGGTCTGGCCGATCGCGGCGATCGCCGAGGTGGCGCCGCCTGACGACAGGAAGGAGATGTCGAAATAGGTGAGCGGCCCGGCGCTGACCCAGTCGACGATGAACAGCAGGATCGCGAAGACGGCCGCCGCGATCAGCGCGCCGCGGTTTTTTGCCAGCGCGCGGCGCAGCCCGAGACTGCCTGAGACGGAGGAGGGCAGGGCGGTCTCCGTCATGCCGCCACCGCTTCCCGGACGGGATCGTGGCCGAGCGCCGGGCGCATGATCGCCGGCTCGGTGATGGCATCGCCCTCGAGCTCCGCCGCGATGCGCCCGTCATAGAGGACCAGCACCCGGTCGGAGAGGTGCACCAGCTCCGGGATTTCCGTCGAATGCAGCAGGATCGAGCCGCCCGCCGCCACGTAGTTGCGCATCATCACGTAAAGCTCGTGCTTGGTGCCGACGTCGATGCCACGCGTCGGATCGAAGAGGAGGAGGATGCGGCTCTGCGCGACCAGCCATTTGGCGATGGCGATCTTCTGCTGGTTGCCGCCGGAAAAGGCGCCCGCCCGCGTCCACAGGGCGCGGCGGTCGACCTCGACGGTGGAGAAGGCAGCTTCGACCGCCTGCGTCTCGGCCGGTCCGTCGATTAGGCCGAAGCGGGTGAAGCGCGACACCACCGGCAGCGTGGCGTTCTGGCGCCCCGACAGCTTCAGGAACAGGCCTTCCGACTTGCGGTCCTCCGGTACCAGACCGATCGCCATGTTCGGTCGCAGCGCTTCGGCGGGCGAGGCGAGCCAGACTTTTCGGCCGTCGACCATGACGCTGCCGCGCTCGATCTCGGCCATGCCGAAGCAGGCGAGGAACAAATCCTGCTGGCCCATGCCCTGCAGGCCGGCCACGCCGAGAATCTCGCCTTTGCGCAGGTCGAAGGAGGCGCCGTCGAGCTTTCGGCCGACCTTGAGGTCGCGCACGCCGAGCACCGGCGGGCCGAAGGCCTGGGTGCTGTCCGGTTTCGGCGGAAAGGTCTGTTCGATCGAGCGGCCGATGATCTTTTCGATCACCTCGGCGTCCGAAATGGCATTCGCCGGCGCCGTCACGATATGGCGGCCGTTGCGCAAGATGGTGAGCGTGTCGCAGAAGGCGCGTACCTCGCGCATGCGGTGGGTGATGAAGACGATGGTCGTGCCCGCCGCCTTCAGCCGGGCGATGATGTCGCCCAGCCAGTCGACGTCGCGGCCCGCAAGCGTTGAGGTAGGCTCGTCGAGCAGCAGGATTCTTGGCTTGCGGTAGACGGCGCGGGCGATCTCGATTTTTTGGCGGACCGACAGTTCGAGCGTGCTCACTTCCGCGTCGAGATCGACGGAAAAGCCGAGGTCCTCGATGTGACGCTGCACGGATTTGCGTGCGGCGGCCCGGCGGACGAGGCCGGTAATACCCATCGGCGCATAGGGCAATAGCATGTTGTCGAGCACCGAGAGGTCGCGCACCAGGGTCATTTCCTGGAAGGCTGTCTGGATGCCGTGGGCATGGGCGGAGCGCGGCGAGGTGAGCGACGCATCCTTGCCGAAAATGCGGACATGCCCGTCGCTCGGCCGCATCAGTCCCGACAGCAGCTTGACCAGCGTCGACTTGCCGGCGCCGTTCTCGCCGAGCAGGGCATGAACGCTGCCCTCGGCGATCGGAAACGACACGCCGTCGAGCGCGACCGTCGGGCCGAACGCCTTGCGGATGCCGTCGATCTCGACCGCCGGAATCTTTTTGTCACTCGTCATTGCATCGGCTGCCGCGATTCGATCGGGTTCGACGAGGCGCGGCCGAACGGCCGCGCCTCGTCATGACTGCCTTGGGGGCTCAGTCTTCGGGTTGGCCGACGAGCGCGGCGTTGAGGCCGATCTCGGGGGTCTGGTCCGAGAAGATCGAGGCGAACCAGCCGGGATTGCTGACCAGCGCCGGCTTGAAGGCGTTGCAGCCCGCCTTCATCTCTTCCCAGGTGCCTTCCTCGCAGAGCTTGATCGTTTCGTTGGTGACGACCGGCAGCGGCAGGATGGTGTTCTTCGGTACATCCTTGCCTTCCAGCGCCGCGACGGCGAGCTTGAGGGCCAGCGCGCCGGAATAGGGCGGCGAAGCGTAGGAGATGCGCGGCGCGCCGAGCGGTGCATAGGGCGAGGCGGCGCCTTCGACCTCGGTGCTTTCCGGCAGCATCTGGATGCGACCGCCATTGGAGCCTTCGCCGGCGCAGGGCAGCAGTTCGCTGGTCTTCTTGCCGGCCTCGAGCTGCATGGAATTGGCGGTGAAGCAGCCAACCTGCGTCCACAAGCCGTCGATGTCGTCCCATGAGCGGGTGCCGAGAATCTTCGACAGCTCGGTGCGCGCCACCGCCTGGCTCCACATGCCGACCGCCTCGGCGACGATCTTGATGTCGGGGTGTTTTGCAAACACCTCCTTCGCCGCCTTGGTGCGCAGGTCGTCCACGGACGTGCCGGGCACGCCGGTGATGGCGACGATCTCGCCCTTGCCACCCAGCTTCTGCACCAGCCACTCAGCCGTCACCCGACCTGCCTCTTCCTGGTCGATATGGACGTTGTAGGCGCAGGGCTCGGTGATCTCGGCGTCGTAGGCGAACACTTTTACGCCCTTGTCGCAGGCGTTCTTGACGACCTGGTTCAGTGCCGTCGGCGAGATCGGGAAGATGACGATCGCTTCGGCGCCGGCCTGCACCATGGCATTGATCTGCTGGATCTGGCGCTGCGCGTTTGGCCCCGCCACCTGGACCTGCAGGTCCACCTTGTCGGCCAGGCTGGGATGCGCCGCCATGGCCTTCACCATGTTGGCCGCCTCGGCCTGCCAGTCATTGCCGATGAAACTCATGCTCAGGAAGATCTTGTGCTTTTCCTGAGCGTCTGCTGCCGAGGCGAGGCAAAGCGCGCTCGCAGCCATTCCGGCCAGCAGCCCGAGCTGCCGGACGCGTGATCCGATACCCATAGAAGTCCTCCACCCTTGTTCCGGATGAATCCGCAGCCTGCTTGCAAGCCGGCTTGCCATCCAACGGCACGAAAGCTAGCATGATTTGATCAAAGATCAATGATAGAAAGCTGGTGACCGCAATTTTCTCGGGCTTGACGTGCCCCCACGGGCTTGCAATGCCGGAGCGGGAGCAGGCGGCAGGGATTCATGGCAGGCGCTGACTTCAAGAGACATGGGTTCGACGTGGCCCCGCTGTCGCGGGACACGCTTCAGGACCGCGTGTTCGACAACATCACCGAGTTGATCCTCGACGGCAGCCTGGTGCCCGGCGAGATGGTGACGGTTCAAAGTCTTGCCGATGCTTTCGGCGTCAGCCCGATGCCCGTCCGCGAGGCGCTGCGCCGACTCACCGCCGCCAACGCGCTCACCGTCGTCTCAGGTCGCTCGATCGGCATTCCGAAGCTCAGCCGGGCGCGTCTCACCGACCTGCGCAATGTGCGCTTCGAGATCGAGGCGATCGCCGCCGCCTGGGCGGCGGAACGCCGTAGCGACGCCGATATCGAGGTTTGCGCAAAACAATTCGACAGGCTGGAAGCGGCAAATGCCGAAGGTAACGTCAAGGCCTATCTGCGCGCCAACTACGCCTTTCACTTCGGCATCTATCGCGCGGCCGGCTCCGACAATTTGCTCAAGATCATCGAGAATCTGTGGCTGCAGATCAGCCCCTACTTCAACATGCTGCACGGTTCCGGCAATTATTCCACCGCCAATACGCACCACAAGGAGATGCTGGAGGCGCTTCGGAAACGGAATACGTCGGCTATCAGCCGGGCCGTGCGGGCCGACATCGACGCAGCCTACCATGTCCTGAACGGACTGTTGTAGAACTTGCCGGTTATAGATGGGGCGGGTCGGCCCTATGTCAGCCCGCCATCGGCGAGGATTGTGCGGCCGGTGATCCAGCGGGCGTCGTCCGAGGCGAGGAAGGCGACGATGCCGGCGATGTCGTCCGGCTGGCCGATACGGCCGAGCGGTGTCATCGTGCGAATCTGCTCGCCGCGTTCGGCGATGATCTTTGTCGTCATGTCCGTCTCGATCACGCCGGGCGCGACCGCGTTGATGGTGATGCCCTGCGGGCCGAGTTCCCGCGCAAAACCATGGACCATCGCCGAGACAGCGGCCTTGGAGGCGGCGTAGACCGTGCTGGTCGGGATCGGGCTGTAGGCGAGCCGCGACGAGACATGGACGATCCGGCCGCCCTCCCGCATCACGGCTGCGACTGCCTTGGTGAGCATGATCGCGCCGAGCACATTGGTGTCGAACATCTGCCGGACAAAGTTCTCGTCTACCGATGCCAGCGGCCGGTAGGGACCGATGCCAGCCGTGTTCACCAGCACGTCCAGGCGGCCGAACCGCGCCACCGTCTGCTCGACCATTTTGGCCGCGTCGCCGTCGCGGCCAATGTCGCCCTGCACGGCGATGGCGCGGCCGCCGGCGGTTTCGATCTCCCGAGCCAAGGCCTCGGCTTCACTCGATGCCGCGCGATAGCCGATGGCCACGGCGGCGCCGTCCGCCGCCAGACGTCGGGCTACGGCCGCACCGATGCCGCGCGACCCGCCGGCTACCAGCGCCACCCGCGCGCCATTGCTTTCGGCCATGCTTCGTCTCCTAGCGTTGCTGTTTCCAGGCGCCGTCGGGCACGAGGTCGAGCGGGGTTTCGATCCGCAGGCCGCGGTCGACCGGCTTCGATGCCGCCGCGAGCACGTGTTTTTCCAGCTCGTCGAGATAGGCCGCGCGGCCTGCGTCGTCGGTGCGCGGCGCCCCGTAGGCGACGAAGGGCGGCTCCAGTTCGTAGCCCATATATTCGAGCCCAAGATGCTGGATCTGCCAGAGAACCTGCCGTTCGAGCTCCCCATAGGGCGCCCCGACGCCGAAGCGGGCCAGCGTGCCGCCCGATGTCATCGACACCATCGCCCGGCGCCCGCGAAACACGCCGGTGTCGAAGCGCAGGCCGTCGGCATAACCGAAGCCGTAGGCGAAGACGCGCTCGCCCCATCCCTTGACGATGGCCGGAGCGCCGCCCCACCAGAGCGGGAACTGCATGACGACGAGATCGGCATCGGCGACACGCTGCTGCTCGCGCGCCACGTCGGGGGCGAAGCTGGCGTGCCGCGACGCATGCGCCTGCTCTGTCTGGTAGTGAAAAACGTCCGGATCGGCGACGCTCAGAAAATCGTGCCGGCCGGCGACCGGGTTAAAACCTTCCCGGTAGAGATCGGAGACGACCACGTTGTGGCCAGCCTCGGTCAAAACCGCGCGCGCGCGTTCGCACATGGCGGCGTTGAAGGAGGCTGGCTCGGGATGGGCGTAGACGATGAGGACGTTCATGCAAGCCTCAGAACCCGACCCTGTCGGCTCCCTTGAGCTGCAGGATTTCCCGCGCCTCGGCCGGGGTGGCGATCGACAGGCCAAGGCCCTCGACGATGCCCCGCACCTTGGCGACCTGCTCCGCGTTGGTTTTCGCGAACTGGCCCGGTCCGATCCATAGCGAATCTTCCAGCCCGACCCTAACATTGCCGCCCATGGCCGCCGCCTGCGCGGCGATGCGCATCTGGTTGGAGCCCGCTCCCAGCACCGACCACGAATACTGGTCGCCGAACAGCCGGTCCGCCGTGCGCTTCATGTGCATCACGTCCTCCGGATGGGGACCGATGCCGCCCAGAATGCCGAAGACGCTCTGGACGAAGAAGGGCGGCTTGACGATGCCGCGATCGACGAAATGCGCCAGCGTGTAGAGATGGCCGATGTCGTAGCATTCGATCTCGAAGCGCGTGCCGTTCTCGGCGCAGGTCGTGAGGATGTGCTCGATGTCGGCGAATGTGTTCTTGAAGATGCGCTCGCGCGAGCCTTCCAGATAGGGCCGCTCCCAGTCGTGCTTGAACTCCTTGAAGCGGCCGAGCATGGGATAGAGACCGAAATTCATCGAGCCCATGTTGAGCGAGGCGACCTCCGGCTTGAAGGCGACGACCGGCTTCATGCGCTCCTCGATCGTCATGGTGGCCGCACCGCCGGTGGTGATGTTGACGACGCAGTCCGAGCGCTGCTTGATCACCTTGAGGAACGGCGCGAACGCCTCCGGCGACTGGTCGGGCAGGCCGGTTTCGGGATTGCGCGCATGCAGGTGGACGATTGCCGCGCCGGCCTCCGCCGCGCCGATCGCCGCGTCGGCGATCTCCTCAGCGGTGACCGGAAGGTGCGGCGACATCGATGGCGTGTGGATCGATCCCGTCACCGCGCAGGTGATGATGACTTTGCGAGTGGCCAATCTCGTTCTCCTTCCCGGATATGCCTTGTCACGCCGCGAGGTTTAGCAGGCCGGCAGCGTTGGTCGAAATGATCTTCCTGATGTCGGCCTTGGGAACCTGATGGTCCAGCAGGTCGGAGACGATCATGCGGTAGCCGTCGACCGGCTTCGGCGCCTGGGTCAGCCCGAGGTCGGAGCCGAGGACGGTGCGGTCGACGCCCGCGACCTCCATCATGTGGACAAGATCCTCGGTCTCGTGCTGCTTGGCGCGGCCGGGAATGAACATGCAGATCGAGTGCTCCATATAGGCGCCGAGCGCCACCAGCCCGCGAATATCCTCGTCCGAGCAGCCGATGATGTAGCTCGGGTGGTTGACCAGCATCTTCTTCACGCCACGCTTTCCCGCTTCTTCGAACAGCAGGAACAGTTCCGAGACGTGCAGATGGCCTCCGGCCAGGATGATGTCGGCCTCGGCGATCAGGTCGCAGATCTGTTTTGTCTCGTCGGTCAGCCTGCCATTGGCGTCGAGCACGGTAAGCGGGATCGGCGGCAGCATGGGCTTCGCCGTCTTGGGGAAGGATTTTGCGGCATAGGCCTGGATGTGGTTCTGCGCCGCGAAAGTCGGAAACCAGACGATCTTGCCGCCCAGCTTGATGCTGTGATCCACCGCATGGGGGTTGATGCCGCCCGAGGCGTTGTTCAGCGCCACGCCCGAATAGAGTTCGATTGGAGCGTCCGGATAGATGTCCTTCAGCACCGCGCAATGCGGCATGCCGACGTAGTAGTGATCCTTGTAGAGCAGCGCCTTGAACTGCGCGTCGAGCGCCATCTTGAAGGCTTCGTGGTGGCCGAGGATGCGCGGCATGGCGGCCGGGCCGGAATGGCAGTGCAGATCGACCGCGCCGACCAGCAGGTCCGCCACCTCGGCGGCGCGCCCGGGCTCCATCGGCGGCATCGGCACGATGAGCGGATAGTTGGTGGTGGTGTCGGCCATCGTTCTTCTCCTTGACTGAACCCGTTCAGGCGCTCTTGGCGCCCACGGATGAAATGTCGGCATAGGCTTTCGACGCGGCCTGCCGCAAAAAACCCTGGTCCGACGCGACGATGAAGGTCGTCGCACCCATCTGGTGGAAGCGGCGCGCGTCGTCCGCATTGGCGACCATCATCGCCACCGGCTTTCCTGCCCGTTTGGCGGCCGCGATGATTTTTTCGCAGACCGCCATGATCTCCGGCGCGTCCATGGCCGGCGCGCCGAGCGCCACGGTCAGGTCGCCGCGGCCGATGAACACGCCGTCGAGCCCGTCCGTCGCCACGATGGCGTCGATCGCGTCCAGCGCTTCCGGGTCCTCGATCATGGCGATGAAGGTGACCGCGCTGTCCTGCGCGTCGACATGCGGCCAGACGCCGACCGCTCCGAACTCGCCGGCGCGCGTGGTGTTGGAAAAGCCGCGCCGGCCGCCGCGAAAACGGCAGACCTGGGCGATGTCCCTCGCCTTCGCCGCCGAACTCACATGCGGCACCAGCACGCCGGTGGCGCCGTCGTCCAGCACCGCCAGGATTTTTGCCGCGCTCGGCTCGGCGACGCGGACGATGCCGGCAGTCTCCGACGCACGCGCGGCCAGCAACGCGCCGTCGATGGCGACGCGGTCCCAGGGCGCGTGCTCCTCGTCGATGACGACGAACTCGAAGCCGACCTTGCCGAGGATCTCGACCGGATGTGTCGCCGGCGTCTTGATGAAGGTGCCCACGAGCGTCTCGCCCGCGATGAAGCGTTTGCGGAAACCCGTCGGGGCAGTTGCGGCAGCCATCGTGTCGTCCGTCCTTTCTGGCGCCTCAGGGCGCCGGGACCATGAAATTGGGGAGCCAGAGCGTCACCGCCGGCACCAGCGCGATGAGGGCAAGCAGGGCGATGCAGATGAAGAACATCGGCACGACCTCCTTGCTGACCGCTCCGAGCGACTGCCCGGAGATGGCGCAGACGACGAACAGGCAGACGCCGACGGGCGGTGTGACCATGCCGATGACGACGTTGAGGGTGACCATCACGCCGAACTGCACCAGGTCCATGTCGATAACATCGGCCACCTTGAGCAGGATCGGCATGGTGACGATCATCACCGAGATCGGTTCCAGGAATTTGCCCAGCACCAGCAGCATGATGTTGATCATCAAAAGGATGACCAGCTTGTTGTCGCTGACGCCGAGCAGCAGTTCGGCGAATTTGGTCGGCACCTGCTCGATGGTGAGCGCGAAGGCGACAATGCTCGCCATGGCCAATATGAACAGCAGGCCCGACGTGGCGATGGCGGTCGAGATCAGCGCCTGCCAGATCTTGTCCCACGACAGTTCGCGATGCAGCAGGCCGACCATAAGCGCATAGGCGACCGCCACGGCCGCGGATTCGGTGACGGTGAAGATGCCGGTCTTGACGCCGCCGACGATGATCACCGGCAGCATCAGCGCGGGTATCGCCGCGACCAGCGAGGAGCCGCGTTCGCTCCACGGCACTTTCGGCATGCGCGGATAGTCGTTGCGCGCCGCCTTCCACCAGGCATAGCCAATTAGCGAGAAGCCGAGGATGAATCCGGGTATGACGCCGGCGATGAACATCTGTCCGATCGAGGCGCCCGATAGCACACCGAACACGATCATGGTGATCGAGGGCGGGATGAGCGGATCGATGACGGAACTTATGGCGACGAGCGCCGCGCCATAGGCGGCGGGGATGCCCTGCCGCGCCATCGCCGGAATCATGAAGCTGCCGATGGCCGAGGCCTGGGCCACCGCGCTGCCGGAGATGCCGGCAAAGAGCGTGCTGGCCAGCACGGTGACCAGCGACAGGCCGCCGCGGAAATGCCCGACCAGCGCATTTGCAAAGCCGATCATGCGCCCGCTCAGACCGCCGGAATTCATGAGGTTTCCGGCCAGAAGGAAGAGCGGAATGGTCAGCAGCACGAACTGGTCGACGCCCTGCAGCATGCGCTGCGGCAGGGCCATGACCAGCGCGCCGTTGCCGGTCAGCCAGAGATAGACCAGCCCGCCGGCGCCAAGCGCGAGGGAGATCGGGATACCGACGATGAGGAAGACGGCAAAGATGCCGAGAAACGCGATCACGTCATGGTCTCCCCATTGGCGGGAGCCTGGATCGGAAGGCCCTGGGCCACGCGCCAGGCGTCGTAGGCGAGGCGCCCGAGGAAGTGGGCAAGCAGGATTGCGCAGCCGAGCGGCACGGCGACATAGATCCAGAAGACCGGGACGTGCAGCTCTTTTCCGGTTAGCGACATCCAGATGAAGTCGATGGCGGGGATCATCTGCGCCGAGAAGCGCAAGGCGTGGCCGAGACCGGCCGAAATGATCAGATAAAGGAAGATGGCGATCGGGATCGCCGTGACGAAGCGGATCGCCATGTAGGTGCGCGGCGAAACACGGGCGCTGAAGAGGTCGAGCACGACCAGTTCGCCACGATAATAGGCATAGCCCACGAACAGGAATGTCTGCCAGATCAGGATGTAGCGGCAGAGTTCCTCGGCCCAGATCAGCGACGAATTGAAGACATAGCGGGCGATCACCTGCACCACCATGACGGCGACGATGACGGCCATCGACGCGCCGGCGAGCACCTGAATGGCGCGCTCGTAGACGCTGAAAAGCCTTATGATACCTGTTCTAGTCATCCGTGTTCCCCTCGTGGGACGATCATGGGCGCAAGGGATGGCGGAGACGCCGGGTCTCGCGCTGCCTACGGCCATGTTCGCTGGGGTTTGGTGGCGGTCCGGCCGCGCCCTGCGACCGGACCGGCGTCGATCCGCGCTCAGGTCAGGCCGCGCGCGGCGGTCACGAACTCCGCGATGAGCGGGTCCTTGGCGCTCCAGGTCTCGACGATCGGCGCCACCTTCTGCTGCATCTCCGCCAGGTTCTCGAGTTCGTGGAAGGTGACGCCCTTGGCCTTGAGTTCGTCGCGGCCGGAGAAATCCTGGTTCCTGGTATATTCCAGCGTCGGCGCGACGGACTGTTTTCCGGCCTCGCGCACGGCCGCCTGAAGCTCCGCCGGCAGGCCGTCGAACACCGCCTTGTTCATGGCGATGACGTTGTGCCAGGGGTAATGGCCGGTCAGCGTGAAATTCTTGCCGACCTCCCAGAGGTTCTCGGACAGCATCGACGAGACGTTGATCTCGACCGCGTCGATCACCTTGGTTTCGAGCGCGCCGTAGACCTCGCCATAGGGCAGGCCCACCGGCGCGGTGCCCACGCCTTCCCAGATCGCCTTGTGCAGCGGCACCGGCAGGATGCGCGTCTTCAATCCGGCGAAATCGGGCACCGACTTCACCACCTTCGTTGCCGACAGGAAGTGCCGCTGGCCGATGTCGGTGGTCTGCAAGCCGACCAGTCCGGCGGGCGCCAGGTCGTCCAGCACCTTCTGGCCGATGTCGCCCGTCGCCAGCTTGGCGAAATGGTCATAGTCGCGAATGAGGAAGGGCAACTGGTAGGCGTCGAGCGCCTGTCGCCCGGTCACCAGCGGGAACAGCACGCCCGAGCAGCCGCAGAGTTCGTTCGTCCCGGCCATTGCGGATTCGAGATTCTGCTTGTCCTCGCCGAGCTGGCGGTTCGGAAAGATGGTGATGTCGATCGCGCCGGGGGCAAGCGCTTCCAGCGCCTTCTTGAACTCGACGGCGGCGATATGGCCTGGGTGGATTTCGTTGGCGGCATGGGCGAGCCGCATCGGAATCGGCGCGGCGCGCGAAATGTTGGGCATTGCAAGTGTGGCAGCCATCGCGCCTGTCGACACGATGAGTTGGCGGCGGGTCAGCATGAACGTTTCCTCCGTTTCGTTATGCAGAACACTGTTGCGCTGAATAGTTCCATTGATCCATTGGCTCTGTCAAGCGGGCATGAAATCTTTTGCGAGAACCCGCATTTTCCGTGTGATCTTGACAAAGGTCCCATAAGTGGATTTCTAATCGTGTAGTATATGTTCTGCATAACAGAACGATCTTGGGAGAGAACGATGTACGATTCAAGCGACCCTCGCTCGCGCCTGGCTGCCGCGGCCTCGTCGCCGGCAACCGCCGCGCCGACCGATTTCGCGGCGGCCGATTACGGTCTGTTTTACGATGCGAAGCCGCAGGTCGTGGCGGACGGCGCCCGGACCTGGCTGACGCGGGGGCAGAATTTTCTGGTCGGCCATAGCCAGGTCGATGCGGGAGGGTCGTTGTCGCGGCAAAGCCAGCCGGACGAATATGTGCTGCTGCTCCCGGACCGCGAGACGCCGGCCATCGTGGAGGCCAATGGCGAGCGGCTGGAGGTCGACGGATTCTCGCTGGTGATCCTGCCGCCAGGCGACAGCCGCATCACGTTGCCGAAAGGCGGCCGCGCCACCCGCATCTTCTCCACCCGTTCGGACGATCTCAACGCACTCTGTTCGAATGCCGTGTCCTACGCCGAGTCCCATCCGAACGTGACGCTGCTCGAACCGTGGCCGGATCCGGTTGGCGGTTTCCGCACCCGCGTCTACAGCCTCGACGTTCCGCCGACACCCGGGCGATTCGGCCGCATCTTCCGCTGCACCACGATGATGGTGAACTATCTCGACCCGCAGCATGGCCCGCGCGACATCACAAAACTCTCGCCGCATCATCACGACGATTTCGAGCAGGGCTCGCTGGCGCTGGACGGAGCCTTCACCCACCATCTGCGCTGGCCGTGGACGACGAACCTCAATGCCTGGCGGGAGGACGAGCACGCCTTGGTGCGGTCGCCGTCGCTGACGGTCATCCCGCCGCCGGCGATCCATACCTCGCGCGGCATGGAGGCGGGCCTCAACCAGCTTGTCGACATCTTTTCCCCGCCGCGCGTCGATTTCTCAAAACAAGGCTGGGTGCTGAATGCCGACGAGTATCCGATGCCGGCTTCAGCCGGCTAAGATCATGGCTTCCCGCGCGGCACGTTTGCGCAATCCGCGAAAGGCGGTATGCCGTCAGGGCCGACCGAGATGCCGGCGCGGGGAAAAACACCTTCCTATGGTGGTCAGGCAATGAGCGAAGCACCCAAAGGCGGTTCGATCCAGGCCGTCGAGTTCGCGCTCGAAATTCTTGAATATGTCGCCCGCTGCCAGACGTCCGTGGGCGTGTCGGAAATGGCGCGCGCCTTCGGCACGACGAAGAGCCGTATCCACCGCCACCTCCAGACGCTGGTTGCCGCGGGCTATCTGATCCGCAACGGTGACACCGAGCGCTACTCCATCAGCGCGCGGCTGATGGCGCTCGGCCAGGCGGTAAGCGAGAGTTTCGAGGTGGCGACCGCGGCGCGCGACATAGCACGCGAGTTGCGCGACCAAACCGGCCATGCGGTGGCGATCAGCCAGCCCGAGCGGGAAGGCAACCGCATCCTCTTGATCGTGCCGAGCCGTTCCAACATCGAGATCCATGTCAAGCCGGGATCGATCCTGCATTTCCATTCGAGCGCCCAGGGAAAAATCTCGCTGGCGTTCGGCGACCGGCTGCTTCTGCCGCGCATACTCTCCGAAAAACTGGAGATGCGCACGCCCTACACGATCACCGATCCGGAACGCCTGCGTACTGAAGTCGAGGCGGTGCGCCGGCAGCGCTGGGCGACGGCCGCCAACGAGGCAATGGTCGGGCTGAATTCGCTGGCGGCGCCGATCTTCGATGCGCTGGGCGGTTATGTCGGGTCGATCGCATTGACCGATTCGGTGCAGTTCATCGCCGAAACCCCGACGACGGATCAGGTCCGCAACCTGTTGGCGGCCGCGGACAAGGTGTCCGCCAATCTGGGTTTTCGGCCAAGGAAATAGTCAACTCCGAGCGCTCGCTCCACGCCCGGACTTTGGCAAAGGTCTCGCAATCGGGCTCGGGCGTCGGCGCGTGAGCGGAAGGTTTCTGGCGCCGTCTCGGCAAATTGTGCCCGAGCCCGCCAGTGCGTGCTGGTGAGGCCAGCCACAACATGCGGTCGCCCACATCCTGTCGGCGATCGGTAAGAAATTGCGGTCCGCGCGCCATAGGGACGCTGATCGACCCCGGATCTGTTCTGGCGGTGTGATCCTTGTGTATGCTGACAATATAGCGATCCCAGCCATTGGGTGGTTGCTCAACTGGAGTTTGTCATGCGCAAGGCATTGATCGTCTGGGGCGGATGGGATGGCCACGAGCCCGAAAAGTGCGCCGACATTTTCAGGGGCTGGCTCACCGAGGACGGTTTTTCGGTCGAACTGGCGAACACGACCGTGGCGTTCGCCGATCCATCACTGCATGAGCTCAGCCTCATCGTCCCGATCTTCACCATGTCGAAGATTGCCAGGGAGGAAGCAGCCAATCTGGTGGCGGCGGTCGAGGGCGGCGTCGGCCTGGCCGGGCATCATGGCGGGATGGGCGACGCGTTTCGCGAGTGCGTCGAGTACCAGTTCATGGTGGGCGGCCAATGGGTGGCGCACCCCGGAAACATCATCGACTACCATGTCAACGTGACGAGGCCGGACGATCCGATCATGGCGGGTCTGTCCAGCTTTCCGTATCGGTCGGAGCAGTATTACATGCATGTCGACCCCTCCAACGAGGTGCTGGCGACGACCACTTTTTCGGGCGACCACGCCTGGTGGATCGACGGCGCAAAAATGCCGGTCGTCTGGAAGCGCCGCCATGGAAAGGGCAGGGTGTTCTATTCGTCGCTCGGTCACCAGGCTTCGGAGTTCGCAATTCCCGAAATGGGCGCCATCCTGCGTCGGGGCATGAATTGGGCGGCGCGTTGAGGCCCCCGCGTAGGCTGAGGAAAAGCTTGCATTTCAGCTCGAAGACGGAGAACAGAGGGCTTGCCGCGTCATGATTTGGGAAGGATCGGAATAATGGCAAAAGTCCGCGCACTCGTCCTCGAACGCCAGCACGAACTGTCGATGCGCGACATCGATCTGCCGCAGGATGTCAGGCCCGGCGAGGTCAAGATCAAGATTCACACGGTCGGGGTGTGCGGCTCGGACGTGCACTACTACACACATGGCCGCATCGGCCCCTTCGTCGTCAACGCGCCGATGGTACTTGGCCACGAGGCTGCCGGAACCGTCGTCGAGGTCGGCGAAGGCGTCACCCATCTGAAGGTCGGCGACCGCGTCTGCATGGAGCCCGGCATTCCCGATCCGAACTCGCGGGCGAGCCGGCTCGGCCTCTACAATATCGACCCCGCCGTGACGTTCTGGGCAACGCCGCCGATCCACGGCGTGCTGACGCCCTATGTCGTGCATCCGGCCAACTACACGTTCAAGCTGCCCGACAATGTGAGTTTTGCCGAGGGCGCGATGGTCGAGCCTTTCGCCGTCGGCATGCAGGCCGCCACCAAGGCGAAGATCGTGCCGGGCGACACCGCCGTCGTACTGGGCGCCGGGCCGATCGGCACCATGGTCGCCATCGCAGCGCTTGCCGGCGGCTGCGCCCGCGCCATCGTCGCCGACCTCGCCCAGCCAAAACTTGACATCGCCGCCGGCTATCAGGGCGTGATCCCCGTCAACAACCGCGAGAAGAATCTCGCCGAAGAGGTCAAGCGCCTGACCGACGGATGGGGCGCCGACATCGTGTTCGAATGCTCCGGCTCGCCCAAAGCCTGGGAGAGCCTGCTCGACCTGCCGCGGCCGGGCGGTGTCGTGGTGGCGGTCGGGCTTCCGGTGGCGCCGATCCCGTTCGACGTCTCGACTGCCTCGACCAGGGAAATCCGCATCGAGACGGTGTTCCGCTATGCCCACCAGTACGACCGCGCCATCGCGCTGATGGCTTCGGGTCGGGTGGATTTGAAGCCGCTGATTTCGGCCACCTTCCCCTTCGAGGAGTCGATCGTGGCATTCGACCGCGCCGTCGAAGCGCGGCCGGCCGACGTGAAGCTGCAGATCAGCTTGGCCGAATAGTTTTGCGCTGGCGGGTTGCAGCGGTCGCTCTCGCCGGCGGTCACTCTAGAGCATTTCCGGGTAAATCCGGGTCGCTCTGCCGGAGGGCATTTGGCCCAAGGTCGAGGGTTTCGGCGAAGGTCGTATCGGTGATACGGCCGAGCCGGAACCCGAAGGATTTGGGCCAAATGCACCCGGCCCGAAGGGTTTCCCGCTGGCGGGCGCCCGCTGCGTCGAGCCGCTCGGCCGTGGCGCCACCACGACCTTCGCGCCTCTCCTGGCGGATCGCCTCGCCATCGGAGAAACAGAGCTGACCCGGATTTGCCCGGAAATGCTCTAGATTCCGGTGGGTTTGATGTGGCCCCTTGGGCGCCCAGTACAGTATCTGGAAAATGATCAATCCAGATTCTGGATTCTGCTCTCCCCAATAACGAGGCGTCGCGGCCAAGCGGCTGGTTCACCACCGCGATGGCGGGTTAAGTTGTTGTTATACCTTAATTATTCCGACTGTCGCTAAAATTTCCGCTATTGGCGCGCGTCTTGCGTTGGCATTTGCAAGATCCCTCATGCCTTTGCGGAGAGCATAATTGGCGCTGCCCCTCCTGCCTATCCCGCCATTCGAACTGATGCTGCGGTTCAGCATCGACATCGTCGCCGTGCTTTTGCTGGTCTTTGGCATGTATTACCGCCGTCGGTACGACAAGGAACTGGCGACGACGGCGGTGATGTTCAACGTCGCGACGTTTTCGGTCCTTATCATCCTGTCCTCGGTCGAATTCGGCGTTGCCGCCGGCTTTGGTCTCTTTGCGATCCTTGCGCTGTTTCGGCTGCGGTCGGAGCAGTTCGACAAAGTCGAAATAAGCTATTTCTTCGCATCCATCGCCATCGCGCTGGTCTGCTCGGTAACCGGTACGACGCTTTGGCTCGTTGGCGCCGTGGTGGTGTTTCTGCTGCTCAGCGCCTTCATTCTCGATCATCCGCGCTTCCTGCATGCCATCAGTGGCGTCAAGATCGTGCTCGACGAGATCGACCATCGCGCTCTTACCGACGAACCGGCGATGCGCGCGGACCTCGGCAAACGTCTCGGCGTCGAGGTGATCTACTATGAAATCAAGGCGTTCGACTATGTCAACGAAACGGCATTGATCAACGTCTTCTTCCGCAACAAGTGACGTTCCGGCCGCGACGTGGCGTGCTGCCGCGTCGGGGCGCCCGTGTGTCCGCGACATCCCGTACCGGAGTCCATGCCATGTTCACCAAGGAAAGCAGTTACCCGATAGGCGACAGTATCATGCGCGCCGGCCATCAATCGCCCGTACTACTGACGGCAGAGTCAGGCGGCGAGGCTGCGACGGCGGTCAAAATCGCCACTGGCCAACCGAATATGCAGCCCTTGTTCAGCCTCCAGGCGCCGCACAGCACGGTTCCTCGCTGGCTGATCGAACCATTTCATCCGGTCAGCCTCGAGCAACTCGATGCAAAGGCCGACATGCTGGACCGGCGTGACAATAAATATGTGGTGCGCGCGGATGTGCTCCACCAGGCGACCAGCGAGTTGGTTCAGCAGTTCGATATTCTGGAGATCGATGGCAAGCGGGATTTTACCTACGACACCTGTTACTTCGACGACGCGGAGCGCTCCGCCTATTTCGATCACCACAAGGGGCGGCGTATTCGCTGCAAGGTCCGGATGCGCAAATATGTCGATGCGGGTCTGTGCTTTGTCGAAGTCAAGCTCAAGCATATGCGCGGGATGACGATCAAGGAGCGGCTTCAGCGCCCGGTGGAGATGTACGGGATAATGGACGACAAGGCGCGTCGGTTCGTCGAATCCAGCTATCGTGACCTTTACCGTCGCGAATTCGATCGGGAGCTTCGGCCGGCGCTTGAAATGCGTTATCAACGCGTGACGCTCGTGGCCAAGCACGGCGGTGAGCGTGTGACGATCGACACCGGAATTGTGTTCGCGGGCAAGTCGGGTTCGCAGATGATCGACGGCCGTTTGATCCTGGTGGAAGTCAAATCGGGCAACGCCAACGGCATCGCCGACAAGATCCTGCGACGGTTGCACCAGCATCCGACCAACACCTGCTCAAAATATTGCGTGGCGATGGCGGCCTTGAACGAAGTTTCCAAGACCAACAAGTTCCTGGTCGCGCTACGCAGACTCGGCGTCGTTCCGACGTCGGGCGGCGCATGGTTGGCGAAGCCGTCGCGACCGGTCGTGGGCGCGATGTCCGAACATCGGCAACTGGAGGCCTGTTGAAATGAAAGCGCTCGGACGCTTTGGCTCGGCATCGCTCGCTATGTGCCTCGGCCTGATAGGCCTGCTGTGGCCGCGCATGTCGAGGAGCCCGAGAATCAAGCCCACGGCACAGATCGACCTCGACCATGGATCCTATGACGCCGACAGCCGATCCTTCAACGCAATGTCACAGCCGGCCTCACCCTAAGACTGGATCGAACATCTGCGTATCACGATGAATTATATCGATGTGCGTAGCGAGCGCCGGAGAAGAGCGTACGATCCGAACCTGTTGCTAATGCGGGTGCAGTTCGCCCTATAGGAACAACGGAAGTCCGCGGAGGCACGCCTTGTCAAGCAAGCGTATTCTGATCGTCGATGATGAGGACAGCATCCGTTTTGGAGTGCACGCCTATCTTGAATCGCAGGGGTACCGCGTATTCGAAGCTGATAGCTGCCAGAAAGCCAAGGAGTTGTTTCAGGCGTCGACGCCGGATGCCGCCGTCATCGACTACCGGCTGCACGACGGCACGGCGCTCGACCTGTTGCGCGCGTTCAAGCAGATCGATCCCAGCGTCCCCCTGATTGTCTTGACGGCCCATGGCACGATCGAGCTGGCGGTTGAAGCCGTCAAGGAAGGCGCCGAGCAATTCCTGACCAAGCCCATCGAACTCCCCGCGCTGCACACGATCCTGAAACGCTTGTTCGCCAATCAACGGCTTCAGCGTCAGCAACACGCCGTCGCCACGCGCGAAAGCCGAGAACGTGTCGATCCGTTTGCCGGCCAGAGCGCGGCGATCGGGAGACTTGCGGATCAGGCGGCCAAGATAAGCGGTACATCGAGCCCGGTCCTCATTCTGGGGGAGACGGGCAGCGGCAAGAGCCAGCTTGCAAAATGGCTGCACCGCAACGGTCCGCGCGCCGAAGAGCCGTTCGTCGATCTCAACTGCGCCGGATTGTCCCATGATTTTCTCGAAGCCGAGTTGTTCGGGCACGAAAAGGGCGCCTTCACCGGCGCCGTGGCCGCCAAGTCCGGATTGCTGGAAGTCGCCGACGGCGGAACCGTGTTCCTCGATGAGATCGGCGATATGGACATACGTGTGCAATCCAAATTGCTGAAGGCACTCGAAGAAAAGCGGTTTCGCCGTCTGGGCGCGGTGCGCGAGCGCGCGATCGACGTTGCGCTCATCGCGGCTACCCACAGGGATCTGGCCGAGGAAGTCAGGAAAGGCGCCTTTCGCAGCGATCTCTATTTTCGGATCAGTGCGATCCCGCTCCTGGTTCCTTCCCTGCGCGACCGCATGGAAGATATTCCCTTGCTCGCCGGCACATTGTTGGCCCAGCTTCCGCCCAGCCGGGGCCGCCAGTTGGAACTATCCGACGAAGCGATAAGAACCTTGTGCGGTTATGCGTGGCCGGGGAACATACGCGAACTGCGCAACGTCCTCGAACGTGCGGCCTTGCTGTGCGAACATGACCGGATCACGCCGCGCGATCTGCGTTTCAACCTCATATTGAGCGAAAACTCGACCAGCCACGATACCAGCCTCACCCTTGAGGAGGTCGAACGGCGACATATCGAACGCGTCCTGGCGGAAGAGGGGGGCAAGGTGGCGCAGGCGGCGCTGCGCCTTGCCGTTCCACGCAGCACATTGTACCTGAAAATCAAGAGCTACGGCATCAAGACATCGTAGGGGGCTGTCACTGACCACCACCCCGCAGTCTGGACCTAGGTGTCGGCGTCCTGCAGCGGTATCGGACGCAGAGACGACATGTTCAAGATCAAGATTTACGCCAGCATCATCGTTATCGTCGTCCTTGGCTTGCTGGTGTTGCTGCATGTCTACCGCAACCTTGGCAGCGTCGCTGGCTATCTGGCAACGCTCGACAATGTCAGTGTTCCCTTCAGCATCGCTGCGCTGGAGATGGAGAAGAACGCCGGCGAATATGCGGACGGCGTACTGCGATATGTTCGGGAGCCGGTCTCCGAGATCAGAGCCGAGATTGGGCGGGATGAAAAGGACTTCATCGAACGTTACGCCATCTACATGCGGCTCGCGACCAGTGATCGGGCGGGCGGAATGGGACGCGACGTTCGTGCGCAGCAGAAAAAGCTCGCCGCCGCCGGCGTAGAGTTGATGGACGAGCGCGACCGGCTCGACTCGATATTCGAGAAGACGACCGTCCTGCTTGAGGAAATCGATACCCTGATCGACGCGCAGGATCGCGCCGCGAATCGCGATCAAGGGTCCGACAGAAACGACAGGTTGTTGGCCCTGACGAATATCGAGGCCGAAACCGCTGAAATCGGGTTCTGGCTGACCCTGTTCAAATATCGGCCGGCCCGTCCGGAACGCCAGTACCTGCTGAAAAAGGTCGGTGAACAGCATGATGCCCTGGCCCAATATCGGGAGCTGATCTCGGCGGCGCCGGACAGTCAGCTCCACGAAGCATTGCGCGAACGGCATCTGGATGTCCTGGCCAATGTCAGGACGCTGATTGCGGGGGAGACGCGGATCAGCGCGGATGCGCGGCGGTTCGCGCAACTCGCCGAACACATAGACCATATTTTCGACGACCAGATTCAGCCGATGCTGACGAGCAATCTGTCGGAACCTCAGGAGCATGCGGATACCGCCGTCGAGCATGTGCAGGCAACGCTAGGATATCTTATCCCCGCCTACTTCCTCGTGGCGCTGTCCGTCGGAATATGGCTCGTCCTTGCCACCAATCGGCCACTGAAGAGACTGGCAGCCGGCACCGAGGCGATTGGGGCGGGCGATCTCGAGCATCGCATCGACATTCGCGGCCACGACGAATTCGGCAAGCTTGCCGAACAATTCAATCTCATGACCGAGCGGTTGCAGGAGACCACAGTTTCACGCGATCTGCTCGAAGCAAGCGAACGGGAATTGCAGCAGACGGTGGGAAACCTGCGCCAGGAAATCGTCGAACGCAAGCAAGCCGAGCGGGAGCGGGAGGCGTTGCAGGCGAAACTGAGGCGCAGCGAAACATTGGCGACCATGGGGCAGTTGGTAGCGGGCGTCGCGCATGAGGTGCGCAATCCCCTCTTCGGCATTTCCTCCACCCTTGATGCGATCGAGGCGAATGCCAAACTAGGCCAGATCAGTCCGCGCTTCAGCGGCGTTTTGCGTCGCGAGGTGAACCGGCTGAACAAGCTGATGTCCGCGCTGCTCGAATATGGGCGCACATCGCCGGAAGATCGCACGATCGAACCGCTGGCCAAGGGCCTTGTAGAGGCCCTCCACTCCTGCCGGGCAGCCGCCGACGCCGCCAATGTGGCGCTGGCGAACCGGGTGTCGGAAGACGCTCTGGTGGTGATGAATTATGACCGCCTGCTGCAAGTGCACGTCAATCTGATCGAAAATGCGGTGCAACATGCACCGAAGGGATCGGAGGTGATCGTCTCCACGCGGGCGACGACCGATGAGGGCGGAAACCGATGGATCGAATATTGCGTTGCCGATTCAGGCCCCGGACTTTCGGTCGAGGATTTGCCGCACCTGTTCGATCCATTTTTCACCCGGCGGCGCGGAGGCACCGGGCTCGGGCTGGCCATCGTTCGGCGTATCGTCGATGAGCATCATGGCATCATCGAACCCCGGGACAACCCGAAGGGCGGCACTGTCATGGCCGTGCGCCTGCCGGTGGCATCCAAAGGCTGAGCCGCACGCTTGGGAATCCCACGGATTCCATCTCTGTGCGCTCCAACACCCATTTTTGGATTCGAGCCCGAAGGGCCGGAGTGGGGTAGTCGGAGGACGACAGCCAGCGATTGGAGCCGTTGGGTATCAGGTGGAGCCTGCCAGTCTCATGCCCTCATAGACTTTTGCCTGCCTTGCCGACAGCGCCTGCCAGTCGGCAAATGCCGCCGGAGAGGGGTCTATCTGCTCGGCAACTCGCGTCATCTCGCGGGTAGCGACGGCGAAGTCGGCGTGCCAGCCGGCGCCGATCGCAGCGCACATGCCGGCGCCCAGCGCCGAGGCCTCGTTCGACAGGCTGCGGATCACCGGCAACCCGGTGGAGTCGGCGACCATGTGCAGCCAAAGCGGGCTGCCGGCGCCGCCGCCGATGACCAGCACGCGATCGACCTTCGCGTTCTGGCACCGCATCTGGTCGAGGGCGCGGGTGAATTCCAGCGTGATTGCCTCCAGCGAGGCGCGATAGAGATGGCCCATGCCCGTCTCCGGTCCCATGCCGGTGAAGGTGGCGCGCGCATTCTCGTCCCAGTGCGGGTCCATGCAGCCCATCAGGTAGGTGCACACCATGACCCCACCAGAGCCGACCGGCAGTTTTCGCGCCTGCGCCTCTAGCCGCTCGAATATTTTCGCGTCCTCATGGCCGCCGGCAAAATTGTCCAGCATCCAGTTGACGAAATAGGCGCCGGCGCGCTGGCAGCTTTCGAGGAGATAGCCGTCGCCGGTGGGCGAGACCAGCGTGCGCCAGTAGCGGCTGAGCTCCGGCGTGGCCGACCACAGGCCGCCCACCACCGCGGTGCCGAGATTGAGATAGGCGACGCCCGGGCTGGTGGCCCCCACGGCAAGGCCGGCGCTGTGTCCGTCGCCGCCGCCGGCAAACACCGGCGTTCCCGCCCGCAATCCCGTCGCCGCCGCGGCCGACGGCGTGATCTCACCGATCAGGGCGCTTGGGCGATGCAGCGTCGGCAGTTTCGACAGCGGGATGCCGAGGTGGTCGAGCAGTTCGCCGGACCATTTTTTGCTGCCGATGTCGAAGATGCCGAACGGGTCGGCGCTGGTCCAGCTTGCCGCCGCCTCTCCGGTCAGCTTCTGGGTGAGGAAATCGTGAACGCTCAGGATCTGCGCGGCGCGGTCGAGCAGTTCCGGCTGATGCTCTCTGAAGTGGCGCAGCCGGTAGAGGCAGGGGATGACGTCCACCGGCTTGCCGGAAATGGCATGCAGCCGCTCGCCGCCGAACTCGGCCGCGAGCACCTTCGTCATCGCCCGGGCGCGGCTGTCGAGCCATAGCGTCGCTGGGGCGAGCGGTTTTCGGTCGGCGTCGAGAAGCACCATGGTCTCGCGCTGGTTGGAAATGGCGATGCCGTCGATGCGCTCCGGATTGACTTGGCGGGTGACGGCGGTCAGCGCGGTGATCGCCGCCGTCCACCAGTCCTCGGCATTCTGCTCGGCAAGATGCGGCTCGGGCGTGCTGATAGCGTGCGGCGCGCGGCCCTCGGCGCGCGGCGTGCCATCAGGCGTCCAGGCGATCGCCTTGACCGACTGGGTCGATGAATCGATGCCCACGACATAGCGCTCGTGCGGCTGCATGCAATTCTCCTCCTCGCAGCTTCGTTCCTCGCGCGCCGTCGCGGCGGCGCTCCCTGGACGCCGGTGGCTCCCCGGGCGGCGCGGTCCGTGTTCCTCAAACGGACAACAGAGCTTCTCCCGTCGCCATGTCCGTCACGAAATGGGTGGCGTAGCCTGCTTCCAGCGTGGCGGTGATGGCGGCGGTCTTGGTCGATCCGCCGGCCACGCAGATGCGGCTTTTCACCTGCTTCAACTCGTCCAGCGTGATGCCGACCATGCGGTCGTCATGGTCGCCGCCGATCGGCCTGCCATGCGTGTCGATGAAGCGGCCGATGATGACCGCGACGGCTCCCTGCTCGACATAGGTATCGATCTCCGCCTTCGAGGCAATGCCGGAGACACGCACCGTGCTGCGGGCGCCGATATCGCCGACGCCAAACAGGATGCGGTCGGTCGAGTGGATCAGCTCGAACTGCTTCTTCAGCACGGGCTCGGCGAGCAGCATGGCCTTCAATTCGCGCGTCGACAGCACTGCCGGCGCCAGCAGGTTGACGCAGCGCGCATGGATACGGTTCGACAGCAGCGACGTGCATAGCTCGGCCGAAAACTCGGGCTCACCGGTCGAACTGCCCGACACCTGCACAACCGTCACGTTCCTGACGGGTCGCGGCAGCGATATCTGGTTGGCCACCGCCAGCACGGTGCGGCCCCAGGCGACGCCGACCGTGTCGCCGTC
This sequence comes from Mesorhizobium sp. LHD-90, assembly GCF_030929505.1. Taxonomy (GTDB): domain Bacteria; phylum Pseudomonadota; class Alphaproteobacteria; order Rhizobiales; family Rhizobiaceae; genus Kumtagia. Next base: position 43,031 of record NZ_JAVFVV010000023.1, read on the forward strand.
CTCGATCTGCTCGGCCAGCACGCGTGCGCCCGCATCGCCCAGCCTGTCGACCAGGCTCTGCTCCTCGCCGCTGGGGATGACGAAGGCGCCGTCCAGGCCGAATTTGTCCATGAGGGCGCGGGCGACCGCCGTGCGGCCGAAGGCCTGCGGGCTGATCCGGATGGAGACGATCTCGCGTTCGCGCGCCTCCTGGAGCAGGTTGACGATGGTGGCGCGCGACACGTTGAGCTGCTTGGCGATCTCGCTCTGCGTCAACTGATCGGCATAATAGAGCCACGTCGCCCACATGACCGCATCGTCGAACTCCGTCGGCAGTTTCGCCTCGGAACTCCCCCCGGTTTTTGCTGCCGCCGCGCCGTTCGCCATGACCTATCTGATCATCCCGGTAACATTTGTCAACGACCTCTGGCTTGTGTCTTGACATCTGTCATTGCCTGTTGTCACTTGTCCGCAAGAACGGAAAAGACTGATTGCGGGCATGGAAACGGCAAGGAAAAAAAGCGCTGAGAGCGATGCTCCGATCGGCGGCTGGACGGCGCTGATCGACGACGTGCTCGCCGGCCGCTGGGTCAGCCCGGATTCCGGCAAGGCGGCGTCGGTTCCCTACGACAGCATCGTCATCGAGGAGACCCTGGACGGGGCGGAAGCCGATCTCGTCGCGGGGCTCAAGCTCGGCGAAAAATTCACCGTCGTCGCCGACGCCGACACGTTCGACGCCATGGGCGCTCGGGTCGCCAGGGCGCTGACGAAGCTCGGCCCGGTCGATACCGTCATCCTCGACCGTCCGCACGCCGACGTGGCCGATATCGATCTGCTTGCCGGGAGGTTGGCGGGCAGCGAGGTGGTTGTCGCCGTCGGGTCCGGCACCATCAACGACCTCTGCAAATTCGTCACCGCCAAGCAGGGCCGCCGCTACTGCGTGTTCGGCACCGCCGGCTCGATGAACGGCTACACCTCGACAACCGCCTCGATCACGCTGGAGAGCGGGCTGAAGGTGTCGCTGCCGTCGCAGGCGCCGGCCGGTTTCTTCGTCGATCTGGGCGTATCGGCCGCCGCGCCGAAACATCTCGCCGCTGCCGGCTTCGCCGATTGCCTGGTGCGCTCGGTCGCGCAGGTGGACTGGTGGCTGTCGCACCGGCTGCTCGGCTCGCTCTATGCTACCGCGCCCTACGCTCTCCAGGACGAGGACGAGAAGGCGCTGAACGCCCGCGCCGGCTTGCTGCCCAAGGGCGACATCGCCGCTCACGGCTACCTCTACCGCGTGCTGACCCTGTGCGGGCTCGGCGTGTCGATGACCGGCATGTCGCATCACGGATCGATGGGCGAGCACCAGATCTCCCACTACATCGACTGCTTCGCCGGCGACCGGCACCCCGGCACGCTGCATGGCCAGCAGGTCGGCGTCGGCGTGCTCACCATGGGGCGGCTGCAGCGCCAGATGCTGTCGAGCAACAAGGCGCCGGTGATCAGGCCGACAAAAATCGACTGCGACGGCATGGCCCGCCGCATGGGCGCCGAGGTGGCCGGACAGTGCTGGGCCGAGATCCAGCCGAAAATCTTCGACGAGAAGGACGCGGACGAATTCAACGCCAGGCTCGAAGCCCTGTGGCCTGAACTGCGGCGCGAATTGCAAGCATTCGTCATCCCGGTCGACGAGATGAGCCGGCTGCTGGCCGCCGCCGAAGGCCCGATGACGGCCGCCGATCTCGGCCTGCCCGTCGATTTCTACCGCGAGGCGGTTCTGCATTGCCGCGAGATGCGCAACCGCTATTCCTTCCTCGACCTTGCCGCCGATGCCGGCATCCTCGAGGATTTTGTCGCCGCGGAGACGTGAGCGGATGCGCCCGGTCGCCGACATGCCGATCGAGACAGCCGCCCACGTCACGGTGCTGTTCGCCGACATCGACGACACGCTGACCCATGAGGGCCGGCTGCCGGCCTGCGCCTATGAAGCTCTTGAAGCGTTGACCAAAGCCGGCATCGCGGTCGCGCCGATCACCGGCCGGCCGGCCGGCTGGTGCGACATGATCGCCCGCATGTGGCCGGTCGCCGGCGTGGTCGGCGAGAACGGCGCCTTCTACTTCTCCTATGACGAGGCGGCGCGGAAGATGCGGCGCTCCTTCGCCATCGACGCGGAGACCCGCGCGAAAGATCGCGAGCGGCTGAAGGCGATGCGCGAGCGCATCCTGCGCGAGGTGCCGGGCGCGGCGGTCTCGGCCGACCAGCTCTACCGCGAGGCCGATCTCGCCATCGACTTCTGCGAGGACGTGCCGGCGCTGCCCAAGGCCGACGTGATCCGCGTCCGCGAGATATTCGAGGAGGAGGGGGCCGTCGCAAAGATCTCCTCCATCCATGTCAACGGCTGGTTCGGGCAATACGACAAGCTGACGATGTCGCGGCGCTTCGCCGCCGACATTTTGGGCATCGACATCGACCCGGAGCGCGACCGCATCGTCTTCGTCGGCGACAGCCCTAACGACGCGCCGATGTTCGGATTCTTCCCCAATGCCTGCGGCGTGGCCAACGTGCTGAAATTCCGCGGCGAGATGGAGGCCGAGCCCGCCTATGTGACGAAACGCGAGGGCGGCTTCGGCTTCGTCGAGGTGGCCGACCGGCTGCTTTCGGCGCGCGCGGCGAGGGCGGGTGCCGCATGACGGGCGTCTACGACCTTGCCATCATCGGCGGCGGCATCAACGGATGCGGTATCGCGCGCGACGCGGCGGGGCGTGGGCTCAGCGTGCTTCTGTGCGAGCAGGGCGATCTCGGCTCGGGAACGTCGTCAGCCTCGACAAAACTGATCCATGGCGGGCTGCGTTATCTCGAGCATTATGATTTCAAGCTGGTGCGCCATGCGTTGACCGAGCGCGAGCGGCTGTGGGCGATCGCGCCGCACATCATCTGGCCGCTGCGCTTCGTGCTCCCGCATCGCAAGGGCCTGCGGCCGGCCTGGCTGCTCCGGCTCGGCCTGTTCATCTACGACCATCTCGGCGGCCGCAAGCTGCTGCCTGCGACCCGTACGCTGCGGCTGGCGAGCGACCCGCTCGGCGCGCCGCTGCACGACGTCTCGTCCGTCGGCTTCGAATATTCGGACTGCTGGGTACAGGACAACCGGCTGGTCGTGCTCAACGCCCGCGACGCCGAATCCAAGGGCGCCGACATCCGCACGCGCACCCGCTGCACCGCCGCCAGGCGCGAGCGCGGGCTGTGGCGGCTGACCCTGCAGGACGCCGACGGCGGCCCGGCCTACACCATCCAAGCGCGCGCCGTCGTCAACGCCGCCGGCCCGTGGGCCGAACGCGTGCTGTCCTCGGTCGCGCAGGTGAGGGCACCGGGCGCGCTGCGGCTGGTGCAGGGCTCGCACATCGTGGTGAAGCGGCTCTACGAGCACGATCGCTGCTACATCTTCCAGAACCCCGACGGACGCATCTTCTTTGCCATCCCCTACGAGGAGGATTTTACCCTTATTGGCACCACCGACCGCGATTTTGCCGGCGAGCCGGGTGCGGTGCAGGCCTCCGAGGAAGAGATCGCCTATCTGTGCGACGCGGCGTCCTCCTATTTCCGCAAGGCCGTGACGCCGGACAATGTCGTTTGGAGCTATTCCGGGGTGCGCGCCCTGTTCGACGACGGCGAGGCCAACGCGCAGAAGACGACGCGCGATTACGTGCTGGCGCTCGATGCCGGCAAGGACGAAGCGCCGCTGCTGTCGGTGTTCGGCGGCAAGATCACCACCTATCGCTGCCTTGCCGAGGACGCGCTGGAAAAGCTGGCTGCTGTCTTCCCCGACTGGCGGGCGCATGCCGGCTGGACGGCGACGAAACCGCTGCCCGGCGGCGATTTCCCGGTCGGCGGCGCCGAGACCCTCGCCCGCCATCTCAGGCAAGACTATCCTTTCCTCGACGGGGGGGCTGCGCGGCGGCTGGTGCGCCATTACGGCACCGAGGCGCGCGCCATCCTAGGCAAGGCGAAAAGCGCTGCTGATCTGGGCCGCGATTTCGGCGGCTCGCTTAGCGAGGCGGAAGTGCGTTTCCTGGTGGCCCACGAATACGTCGTGAGCGCCGAGGACATCGTCTGGCGGCGCACCAAGTCGGGCCTGCGCATGACTGCCGGAGAGATCGTGGCGCTCGACGCATGGCTGGACGATTTCAGGAGGCAGATGGCGGCATCGTTGCTGAAGCAGGCGGGCTGAGACGCTGAGTGAACCGGGCGGCCAGCCGCCCGGAGAAAAGATGGGATGCCGGACGGACCCGAAGGAGCGGACCGCACGGCTATGGAGGAGTAGGCATGGGATGAGCGTCGCACAGGTCAAGCGCATCTCGATTTCGGATTCGCCGATACCCTGGCTGCTGCCGCTGGTCAGCCTGCTGGTGGTCTTCACCATCTATCCGCTGATCTACAACATCTGGCTCTCCTTCCACGAATTCGTGCCGCGCAAGCGGGCACTGCAGTTTGTCGGCGTCGACAACTGGGTGCAGCTCTGGAACGACGCGCGCTTCTGGAGCTCGCTCGGCGTCACCTTCGCCTATTTTGTCATCGCGCTGGCGTTCGAGCTGGCGCTCGGCATGGCGATCGCGCTGCTGCTCGACGCCGAGCTGCCGGGCTTCGGGGCACTGCGGGCGTTCCTGTCGCTGACCTTGGTGATCCCGCCGGCCATCGCCGGCATGATGTTCCTCTTGATGGAGGACCCGCAGTTCGGGGCGCTGACCTACATCCTTAATTCGCTCGGGCTGCTCGACAAGTCGATACCCATCCTCGCGACGTCATCCACCGCGCTCGCCGGCGTGCTTCTGGCCGAGATATGGCAATGGACGCCGTTCATGGTGCTGATCTTCCTCGCCGGCCTGCGCTCGTTGCCGACCGAACCCTACGAGGCGGCGATGATCGACGGCGCCTCGTCGTTCCAGATGTTCCGCCGGCTGACCCTGCCGATGATGTCGCGCGTGATCGCGGTGGCGGTGCTGATACGCGGCATCGACCTGTTCCGCGTCTTCGACTACGTCTTCGTCATGACCTCGGGCGGGCCGGGCACTGCCACCTACAGCCTCAGTCTCTATGCCTGGCAGCAGACCTTCAGCTTCATCAAATGGGGTTATGGCGCGACGCTCAGCCTTGTCAGCCTGGTGATCATCATGGTGCTCGCCAACATCTTCATCAAAGTCTTCAAGGTGAGGTGGTGACATGCATATGAGCGCCGGACAGCGGACGCTGCGCACCATCGCCGGATGGCTGGTGGTCGGCCTGTTCTTCTTCCCGATCTATTTCTGGACCTCGGTCGCCTTCCGCGACGCCAAGGACATCTTCTCCTGGCCGCCGAAATTCTTCGAGTTCCCGCCGACGGTGCGCAATTTCGAGCAGGTGTTCGGCATCTCGCTGGGCTTCGGCTTCGGCAACCAGGACGTAGTGACGCCGGGCGGCGGCAACTTCTACATGGCGCCGCGCCTGTGGGACTCGATCGTCATTGCCTCGATGTCGACGGTGCTGGCGGTCGTGGTGGCGACGCTCGCCGCCTATTCGCTGTCGCGCATGGATTTCCGCGGCCGCCACCACTTCGTCAACTGGGTGCTGTCGACGCGCATGATGCCGCCGGTGGCGGTGGCCGTGCCGATGTTCTTCATCTTCAAGCAGTTCAACCTGCTCGACACCTATACCGGCATCATCCTGGTGCACGGGCTGATGAACCTGCCGCTGGCGGTGCTGCTTTTGAAGAGCTTCTTCGACGACATCCCGGCCGAGATCGACGAGAGCGCGCTGCTCGACGGCGCCTCGCGCTGGACCATCTTCCGGCGCATCGTGCTGCCGATGGCCAAGGGCGGCATCGCCGCCACCGCGGTGCTGTGCTTCATCTTTTCGTGGACCGAGTTCCTGTTCGTGCTGACGCTGACCCAGACCAGCATCAAGACGGTGCCGGTGGTGTCGTCCACCTTCGTCACCTCGATCGGAACGGCCTGGGGCAACATGGCGGCCCTCGGCGCAGCCGCGATCGTACCCGCCTTCATCGTCATCATGCTGGTGCAGCGCCATCTGGTGCGCGGCCTCACCATGGGGTCGCTGAAACAATAGTCCAGCGGACGGAGGAGAGACCGTTCCGCAGGCAGAGTTGACAAACCCGGGAGGCGAGGTCGCCGCCCGAAAAATGGAGGAGAAGAAGGATGAAAGACAAGGACAGAAAACTCTATCTGTCGTCGCTCACGGACAAGCTCGTCCGTGGCGAGATGGGGCGCCGCGACTTCCTGCGGCTCTCCGGCGCGCTCGGCTTGGGCGCCGGTGCGCTCGGCATGGGCCTCGGGCCCCGGCCGTATCTCGGCGTCTCCAGCGCGCAGGCGCAGGAAGCTGTGCAGCCTTCGGCCGACGTGATCGCCTGGCTGAAGGAAGTCGGCAAGCCGTTCGCCGGCACCACGCTGAAGCTGGCGACGGAATCGACGCCGCCGTCCAACGCCATCAACTCGCAGCTCAAGAAATATTTCGAGGAAGCGACCGGCATCAAGGTCGAGATCGAGGTGCTGCCGCTGGAGCAGGTGCTGCAGAAGCTGACCCTCGACGTCGCTTCCTCGCTGGGCACCTACGACCTCTACTACATCGACCAGAGCTGGGCGGCGAGCTTCAGCCAGGACGTGTTCGACCCGCGCGAGCAAATTTCGGCCAAGCCGGACCTCGCCATGCCGAACTACAACATCGACGACTTCCTGCCGGCGCTGGTCGATGGCATCGCAATGTACGAGGACCGCATGGTCGGCGTGCCCTACGACATCCCGATCTTCATCATGATCTACCGCAAGGACGTCTACGAGGAGCTAGGCCTCAAGGCGCCGACCACCTTCGAGGAGCTCTACAACAATTCGAAGGCGATCACCGACAAGAAGGGCCCGAACCTCTTTGGCTATGCCGGCCAGATGAAGTCCGGCCACTATGCGCTGGAGTGCGAATGGACCTCGATGCTGTGGGGCCATGGCGGTTCGATCTTCCGCACCGACGGCACCTTCTCAGGCAATGACGAACAGGGCATCGCGGCGCTCGACTACTACACCAAGCTGAAGGCGACCATGCCTCCGGGCGTCGACGGCTGGACCTGGGACGGCCAGGGCCAGGCGGTGGCGCAGGGGGTTGCGGCGTCGATGCTGTCTTGGGGCGAGTTCTTTCCCTATTTCGACGACCCGACGCAGACAAAAGTGTCGGGCCTGTGCGAGGCGGTCATCCCGCCGCAGCCGATCGCGCTGCGCACCGTCAAGGACACCGGCTACGGCGAAATCCCCGGCGTCGGCCACCAGGGCGGCTCGTCGCTGGCGGTGTCGAAATACTCCAAGAGCCCGGACGCCGCCTGGCTGTTCATGCAGTGGGCGACCTGCGCCGACACGCAGGCCCTCATCACCGTGCTCGGCGGCGGCACCGGGCCGACCCGCGCCAGCGTCTATGACGACCCGCGCGTCAAGGCCAATGCCCGCGTCGGCGCCGGCACCACGCGCCACCTGCCGGTGGTGCGCGAGACCATCGCCAAATACATGGGCTCCGAGCCGGACCTGCCGGAATGGGCGCAGCTCTCCAGCGACACGATCCCGGTCAGCCTCGGCAAATATTTCGCCGGCGGCTACGGCTCGTCCAAGGAAGCGATGGACGACATCGCCGCGCAGGTAGGCGAGGTGCTCAAGGGATAACTCCCAGGACGGCGGCCGTGGCAGAGCGCCACGGCCGCCGGCCGCCAACAGTTTTCGGGGAGGGTAAGGAATGGCAAAGAAACCACTGATTGCGATCACCGGTGCAAGCTCGGGCATAGGCGAGGCGGCAGCGCGCGCCTTCTCGGCGGCGGGTCATCCGGTTCTGCTGATGGCGCGCCGGCTCGACCGGTTGAATGCACTAGGCTTGCCCAACGCCGTCGTCCGCCAGGTCGACGTGCGCGACCGCGCCGCGATCGCCGCCGCCGTGGCGGACGCGGAAGCCGAGCACGGTCCGGTCGACATGATGTTCGCGAATGCCGGCATCGCCCGGCTGGGCGACATCGGCCGCCAGCCGCCAGAAGACTGGGACGAGATGATCGACATCAACACCAAGGGCGTCATGAACACCGTGCATGCCGTGATGTCGGGCATGATGGCCCGCCGGCAGGGCACGCTGGTGATGATGAGTTCGATCGCCGGCCGGAAAACCTATCCCGACCACACCGTCTACTGCGGCACGAAGTTCTTCGTCCATGCTGTCTCCGAAAGCCTGCGCGAATATCTTGCGCCGCACGACGTGCGCGTCATCGTGGTGTCGCCCGGCATCATCGACACCGAGGTGCTGGACGGGGTTCGCGACGAGAAGACGCTTGCCAACTACAAGGCCAACAAGCAGGCGATCGGCGGCGGCATCTCGGCCGATGTCGTGGCAAAGCTGATCCTCGACGCCTACGAGTTGCCGCAGCGGGCGATCGTCCAGGAAATCGTGATCACGCCGACCAGGCAGAAATATTGACGCGTCGGCCGACAGGCCGGCGACAGACGACGGGTGGAGCGCTTTTCATGGCGACAGTGGAATACAAAGGCATCGGAAAGTCCTTCGGCGCGGTCAATATCCTGCGCGATGTGTCGTTCCGCATCGAGGACCGCCAGTTCGTCGTGCTGCTCGGGCCGTCGGGCTGCGGCAAGACGACCCTGCTGCGCATGACCGCAGGCCTGGAGAGCGTCAGCGAGGGCGACCTGATGATCAACGGCAAGCGGGTCAACGACATGCACCCGCGCGACCGCGACATCGCCATGGTGTTCCAGAACTATGCGCTCTATCCGACCATGAAGGTCTACGAGAACATCTCCTTCAGCCTCGAAGTCGCGAAGATGCCGGCCGCCGAGATCAAGCAGCGGGTGGAGCGCGCCGCCGAGATTCTGAACCTGACGCCCTATCTGCAGCGCTATCCGAAACAGCTTTCCGGCGGCCAGCGGCAGCGCGTGGCGATGGGCCGCGCCATGGTGCGCGAGCCCTCGGTATTCCTGTTCGACGAGCCGCTAAGCAATCTCGACGCAAAACTCCGCGCGCATATGCGTACCGAGATCCGGCAGCTCCACAACCGGCTGAAGACCACGACCATCTATGTCACCCACGACCAGGTCGAGGCGATGACCATGGCCGACGTCATCGTCGTCATGCGGGCCGGCAAGATCGAGCAGATCGGCTCGCCGGACGACGTCTACGACCGGCCGGCCAGCAAATACGTGGCTGATTTCATCGGCGCTTCGGCCATCAACTTTTTGCCCGGCACGGTCGCGACAGGGGCGGGCGTGCCGGCCGTCGACACGGCGAGCGGCCGCATCGTGCTGGAGGAAAGCTCTGCCGTGAAGCCGGGCCAGCGCGTCGTGCTCGGCCTGCGCCCGACCGACGTCGTCGTCGCGCCGGACGGCGCGATCGGCGCACGCGCCGTGCTCCTGGAGCGTCTCGGCCATGATGCGCAATTGTTCTGCGAAGGCCCCGACGGCCGTTTTGTCGCCGTCGTCGACAAGGCGCTGCGTTTCGAGGAGGGCAGCGAGGTCCGCTTCGCCATCCCGCCCTCCAAGGTGCATGTCTTCGACGCCGAGACGGAGGCGCGTATCTGAGGCCGGCGTTGGGACTGGTGAAGAGCGTTTTCATGTCGCACTCCGGCCAGCACCCCTCATCCGACCTCGCTTCGCGAGGCCACCTTCTCCCGCAAGGGGAGAAGGTGGAGCGTTGCATTTGTGCATCCGCAAATCTCCAACGACGGTGATTGGCGGAGAGGCCGGCGCGAAACTCCACCTTCTCCCCTTGTGGGAGAAGGTGGCCTCGCGAAGCGAGGTCGGATGAGGGGTGCTGGACGGAGTGCGACACCCCGGCGTCATGGGGATCGAGAATGAGCGCCTGTCGTGTCAAGCCGGGCGTGCAGTTTGCAAGTTTGAAAAATCGTGGGAGCCGCCAATGGCAACGATCCTGATCCTTGGCGCCGGCGTGATGGGCAGTGCATTGTCGGTGCCCGGCGCCGACAACGGCCACGACGTGCTGCTCGCCGGCACGCCGCTCGACGACGAGGCGGTTAGACGTATGAAGAAACCCGGCGGCGTGCATCCGAAGCTGGACCACCCGTTGCCCGACCGCGTCACGCCGCTTGCCGGGGACGAGCTGACCGCCGCCCATGTCGAGGCGGCCGATATCATCGTGGTCGGCGTCAGCAGCCCCGGCATCCCCTGGGCGGTCGGCCGCCTCAACGCCCTGACGACCCGCGAGCGGCCGGTCGCCTTCGTCACCAAGGGGCTCGACAGGGCAGGGGCCTCGCTGTCCACGTTGGCCGAATCCCTGCCGATGCAACTGCCCGGGATGAAAACCTTCCTCGGCATCGGCGGCCCCTGCATCGCCCGCGAGCTTGCCAACCGCAACCCGACGGCCAGTGTCTATGCCTCGGCCGACGGCCAGTCCGCGGCAAAGGCTTTCGCCGTCTTGATGGCGACCGACTATTATCGCCTGTCGACCACCGATGATGTCACCGGCGTGGAAGCCTGCGCGGCGCTGAAGAATTTCTTCGCCATCGGGGTGGCCGCCATGCAGACGCGCTACCCCGACGCGGCGCGCGCCGACGGACAATCGAAGAACCCGACGGCCGCCGCCTTCACGCAGGCGGCGCTCGAAATGGCGCGGCTGTGCGAGCGTTTCGGCGGGCGGCGCGACACCGCCTTCGACCTCGCCGGCATCGGCGACCTGCATGTGACCGTCGGGGGAGGGCGCAACAGCAAGCTCGGCCATGGCCTCGGCCTCGGCCGCACCGTTTCCGATATGATGACGAAGGAATTGGCGGGCGAGACGGTCGAGGGCATCGACACGGCCCGCATGCTGTCCGCCTGGCTGGAGCCGGCACCCGGCCTCGACCCGCTCGAGCGGACACGCTTTCCGCTGGCCATGGCGATCATGGATGCCGTCTTGCAAGACAAGCCGTTTGTGTTCGACTTCCAGAACCTGACCGTGTCCTGATGCCACTCGGCATGTGAAAGTCGCAATGCCGCGTCCGTTGCGGGCGCGTGCCGTCAGGCCGTTTCCATCGCCTCGACCCCGCGCCCCGCCAGCACGGTGGCCAGCCTGCCGACAGTGGCCGCGTTGGTGGCGGCCGCATTGCCCGTGCGGGCGCGCGCGGCGATGCCTTCGAAGATGACGGCGTTCCGAAACAGCGCGAAGGCCATGTGGAAGGGTAGCAGCGGACCGGCCCGCGGGTTCGCCGTCTGATAGGCGGCGCGGAACGCTGCTTCGTCCGGCAGGCCGGCTCCGTCGACGTCCAGCCCTTGCAGGCCGCCATATTCGTCCGGCGTCATCCGCCAGGTGAAGGCACAGCAATGGGCGAGATCGGCCAACGGCTCGCCGAGCGTCGCCAGTTCCCAGTCGAGGACGGCGACAACGCGCGGCTCGCTTGGATGGAACATAAGGTTGCCGATGCGATAGTCGCCATGGGCGATCGTCGGGCGATCGCTTTCGGGCGGGATGTTGGCCGCCAGCCACGCGGCCAGCCGCTGCACGTCGCCGTTCGGCTCCACCGCCGACAGCTCCCACTGGCGGTGCCAGCGGGCGATCTGCCGTGCAAAATAGCCGCCGGGGCGGCCAAAATCCGATAGTCCGGCGGCGGCCACGTCGACCGCATGCAGGCGGGCTAGCGTTTCGGCGGCGGCTTCGTACATGGCGCGCTTGTGGGCGGGTTCGACGCCCGGCAACGTGCAATCGTGAAAGACGCGGCCCTCGACATGTTCCATGACATAGAACGCAGTGCCGATCACGTCGGGCTCCATGTGCAGCAGAAGCATTTCGGGGACGGGCACGCCGGTGCCGGCCAGCGCCTTCTGGACGCGGAATTCGCGGTCCACCGCATGCGCCGAAGGCAGGAGTTCGCCGGACGGGCGCTTACGCAGCACCAGCCGGCGGTCGGCGAATTCGAGCAGGAAGGTCGGGTTCGACTGGCCGCCGGCGATGGGCCGCACGGCGAGCGGGCCTTGCAGGCCGGCGATGCGGCTTTTCAGAAAATGTTCGACCGGGGCGGGATCGAGGGCAGGGGACATTGGCCGTCGCTAGAGCGTTTCTTGCTCAGATTGAATCATTCTGTTTGCCGTTTGGCGAGGCGATCCACAAGGAAGGCCGCGCAGATCGGGCTGGTTGCCCGGGCAAGCGGCCTGACGAAGTGGGCGCCC
>NZ_JAVFVV010000024.1 GCF_030929505.1 Mesorhizobium sp. LHD-90
CCAAATGAGCGATGATCCGCTCATCAGCCTGCCAGCCATGGCGCGCTGATCGTCCCGGCCCAACGCCGGAGAGCGCGGCGACCAACGCCGTCAGCTACACCACTCCCAGGGACACGATCTGGGCAGTTCTCACTCAACTCACGGTGAAATTCCAGCCAGCCGCGAGCCAGCGACGTTGTAGCGCCGCTGATAGTCCCTGCGTGCCATACACCAAATTCGTGCAGGCCCGCGCTGGCTTGGCGCTGGTCCGGCGGTTGATGCTCCTAAGCGTCGACCGCTGGTCGTTTGGAGGGCTGACGGTGGGACAAAAGCCTGGAAAAGCATTGGAAGTGGCTGGAAGTGCCCACGGTCCCACTAGGTCGTAAAGCTTTGTTATAGCTCACTTTCCGAAATCCCTCCGGGCCCACCAGCCGCAATTAGAGCCTGGGCGGCTCTCTTCGCGGTAGAGCCGGTAGATGCGGTTGATCCCCGACGGCTCGCCCTCGCGCCTGAGCAGGACGAACAGCCGCCGATAGCGGCGCGTGTTGGTAAGATCACGCAACCGGTCGTGCAGTTCCCTGTCCGAAGGCCGCCGCGACCGGTAGCGGATCATCGTGCGCTCGGCGCCGACAATCAAACAGGCCCGCCGCTCCGACAGGCCCTTCGCGGCCTGAAGATGCGCGACGGCTTCGCGCTTGGCGACGGGCCCTACCATTTTTTGACAGAAGCTCAGACAGCGCCGAAGCCTCCAGCATCTGGTCGGCGAGCAGCTTCTTCAGCCTGCCATTCTCCTCCTCCAACGCCCGCAGCCGCTTGGCGTCAGACACCTTCATGCCGCCATACTTGGCCTTCCAGTTATACAGCGTCGCCTCGGAAATCCCGTGCTTGCGGGCCACATCGCCCGCCTTCGCCCCAGCCTCGTGCTCGCGTAAAACCGCGATGATCTGCTCCTCAGTAAATCGCTTTCGCTTCATCGGTCCGTCCTTCAATCAAGGCCGGACTCTAATCTCAGATGGAGGAATTGCTCGTGGCAGGACATGGCCGGCAAGACCGCGATGTGCCCAATAGAACCATTCAGAAGGCGATGCGGACCATCCCGTGAGAGCCGAAATCGGCGACAATGGCGTCGCCGGGGCGGGCCTCTACCGGGCGGACGAAAGAGCCGGAGAGCACTACGTCGCCCTCAGCGATCCGCATGTCGTACTGGTGCAGCCGTTGGGCAAGCCAGGCGATGCCCGCGGCCGGATGGTTGAGCACGCCGGCGCCCAATCCGGTTTCCTCGACCTCGCCGTTGCGCATGACGATGGCGCCCATCCACCGCATGTCCACGTCGCGTGGTGCCATCCTCACTGAGGAAAGCACCAGGCCCGCATTGGCAGCGTTGTCGGAAACGGTGTCGAAGATGGTGCGCGCCTTCCCGGTCCCGGCGTTGACGCGTTCGATGCGCGTGTCGAGGATCTCGAGCGAGGGTGTCACATAGTCGGTCGCGTCGAGCACGTCATCGACGGTGACGCGGCCGCCGCTGAGCGGCGCCTTCATGACGAAGGCGATCTCGGCCTCGATGCGCGGCTGGATAAAGCGGTCGGGAACGATGTGTCCGCCCTCGTCGAAGAACATGTCGTCGAACAGCACGCCGGAATCGGGGATGTCGATATTGAGCGCAGACTGCATGGCCTTCGAGGTGAGGCCGATCTTCCAGCCCGTGGGCGTCAGGCCGGACGCGATCTTGCGGCGGACGAGGGCGGCCTGCACCCTATAGGCGTCGTCCAATGTGGCATCCGGGAAGTCGAGGCTGAGCAGCCGGATCTGGCGACGTTCGCGTTCCGCCTGGAAGAGCCGCGCCGCGGCGTCTTCCACTTCGTCGTCGCGCATCATCGGGCGATCTCCTCGTCGATAACACCGTTGCACAGCGTGCCGATGCCTTCGGCCTGCACCTCGACGATGTCGCCCGGCTTTAGCCAGATGGGCGGATCGAAGCGTGCGCCGGCGCCGGTCGGCGTACCGGTCACGATGACATCCCCCGGCACCAGCGTCGTGAAGGTCGAGACATAGGCGATGATCTTGCGGAAGGAGAAGATCATGCGGCCGGTGCGGTCTTTCTGCCGCACCTCGCCGTTGACGCGCGTGGTGAGTTCGATGTCGGCGATCTGCGCTTCGCTTGTGAACGGCACCAGCCACGGGCCGATCGAACCGGTATGGTCGAAGTTTTTGCCCTGCGTGACATTGAACTTCGCATGTCGCACCCAGTCGCGGATCGTGCCCTCGTTGCATAGTGACAGCGCGGCGACGTGGCCGAGCGCGTCGCGCTCGGCGATACGGCGGCCACGCCGGCCGACAACGATGACGACCTCGCCCTCATAGTCGAGTTGCGGCGATTCCGGCGGCCTCACCAGCGGCTGGCCATGCCCGACGAAGGAGCGCGGGAAGCGCACGAAGAGCGAAGGGTTCGAAGGAGCCGCCTGGCCATCCTTGTACTCCTCGTTGCGGTCGGGATAGTTCACGCCCACGCAGACGATCTTTTCCGGGGCGGGAACGGGAATCTCGTAGGCGATCTCGTCGAGCCCGAAATCTCTCGGTAGGCCTTCGGCCTCCTCGGCGAGGTGGCGCAGCGCCTGCGCTTCGATTGCCTCGCGTAGCGTCGGCCATTCCGCGCCATGGCGGGCGGAAAGATCGACGACGCCGTCGTCCATGACCGCGCCATAGCGCCTCCGGCCCCCGGCGGTGAAAGTGACGAGGCGGGGGAAAGCGGTGCCTGTCATGGCGCGACGATCGGCTGGGCCTTGAGGTCGGAGTCGCGAACTTCCGCACCGGCGAAGACGCTGCCTTCCTCGAACCAGCTCCTTGGCGCCGGCGCACCCCACAGCGTCTGCCGTTGCGGGTCTTTCAGATCCCACTTGATCGGCTCGTGATCCGGATCGACCGTCTGATAGTCAGAGCAGTAGATCTCGATCCGGTGGCCGTCGGGATCGCGGATGTAGAGGAAGAAGGCGTTGGAGATGCCGTGCCGCCCGGGGCCACGCTCAATCGCGCCGATATGCCCGGTCGTCGCCATCAGGTCGAGCAGGTCGATGACGTTAAGGGGCGTGGGCACCCAGAAGGCGACGTGATGCAAGCGCGGGCCGCGGCCGTTCGTGAAGGCGATGTCGTGAACGCCGCCCTTGCGGTGGAGCCAAGCCGCCCACAGTCGCTTCGTATCCTCGTCCTCCGTGTACTCGGTGACACGGAATCCCATTTCCGCGTAGAAGCGGGCCGACTCGTCCACGTTCGGCGAAAAGCAGTTGAAATGGTCGATCCTGAGCGGCCTTACGCCTCGATAGAGGGCGTACTTCTGGTGGATGTGCGGCAGCCGATCCATCTTGTGATAGAGTTCCAGCGGCGCGCCGTGCAGGTCGCGCGCCAGCAAGGTACGGCCCTGGTAGGGACGCTCGATCCATCGGCTTTCGATGTCCCTTTCGCGGAAGAAGGTTACAGCGCGGTCGAGATCCTCTTCTGCGAAAACCTTGAAACCCAGAACGTCGACCTTCGCTTCCGGCTTGCGGCGCAAGACCACAGAATGGTGCCCGCGCTCCTCCATCGCTCGCAGATAGATCACTTCGTCCGTTTCGTCGGTGACCTGCAGGCCGAGCAGGTCGACGTAGAAGGCCCGGCTCTTCGCCAGGTCGGTCACGCCGAGTTCCACATGGCTCAGCCTGAGGATGTTGAAGGCCGGATAGAGATTGTGCGGCGGCAACGGCATCTGTTTCTCCCAATTGTCTTCCGGGCGTCGAGAGCGCCCGGCATGGCGGTCAGCCGCCGAGCTTCGCTATGGCGTGTGATGAGGTCGCGAAGGAGATGTTCTTCGTTTCCATATAGAAATCGAACGACCAGTCACCGCCGTCGCGGCCGATGCCGGAATTCTTGACGCCGCCGAACGGCGTCGGCAGGTGCCGGACATTCTCGGAATTCACCCAGATCATGCCCGCCTCGAGTGCGTCGGAGAAGCGCAGCGCGCGCGTCACGTCGGACGTCCACAGGTAGCCGGCCAGACCGTAGCGCGTGTCGTTGGCGAGTTCCAGCGCCTCTGCCTCGTCGTTGAACGGCACCGCGACGAGCACCGGTCCGAAGATCTCCTCCTGTGCGATGCGCATGCGGTTGGAGACGCCTGTGAAGAGCGTCGGCTGCACATAGGTGCCGCCTCCGGGGCCGTCCACGGCGGCGCCGCCGGCCACGATGCCGGCGCCTTCCTTCCTGCCGAGTTCGATGTAGGAGAGCACCTTAGCCTGATGCTCGGGATTGATCAGGGGCCCGATGACCGTATCGGGATCGAGCGGATGGCCGATCTTGATGCGCTTTGCCTTCTCCACGACCTTGGCCACGAAAGCATCATGCACCGACGCCTCGACCAGAAGTCGCGAGGACGAAGTGCAGCGCTCGCCGTTCAGCGAATAGACCATGAAGACCGCCGCGTCCGCTGCGCGGTCGAGGTCGGCGTCGGCGAAGACGATCACCGGATTCTTGCCGCCCAGCTCGAAATGGACGCGCTTCAGCGTCGCCGCTCCTTGCTTCATTATCAGTGAGCCCGTCGCGCTCTCGCCGACGAAGCCGATCGCCTTGATGTCGGGATGCTCGGTCAGCGCCTTGCCGGCGTCCTCGCCAAATCCGTTGACAACGTTCCACACGCCCTTGGGCAGGCCGGCTTCCTCGGCGATCTCGACCAGCAGGCGCGCCGTCAGCGGCGACAGTTCGGCAGGCTTGTGGACCACGGTGCAGCCGGCGGCGAGCGCGGGCGCGATCTTCCAGGTCGACAGCATGAAGGGTGTGTTCCACGGGGTGATGATGCCGACCGGTCCGATCGGCTTGCGCGTGGTGATGTTGAGCTGCCCAGGAGCGTGCAGTGCCTTGCCGTCGCGGGCTTCGGACGCGCGATCGGCGAAGAAGCGGAAATTCTCCGCGCCCCGCAGCGCCGCCTTGGACATGAAGCGTAGCGACTGACCGGTGTCCATGCATTCGACGAAGGCGATCTCCTCGGCGCGTACAACGATTGCGTCGGCTATTTTGTGCAGCAGCTTCTTGCGTGTGTCGCCCGGCATCGCCGCCCAGCCGTGGAAAGCGGCTTTGGCCGCCTTCGCGGCGCGATCGATGTCCGCCACCTTGCCATGCGCGACCTTGGCCAGCGGCTTCAAGTCGATCGGCGAGATGCTCTCGAAGGTGGCGCCGTCCCCGGCCGGAACAGCCTCGCCGGCGATGTGATTCAGTACGCCGTCGCGGCGGAAGCGCTCGAGATAGGCCTCCGCCTTCTTCAGGTTCTGTTCAAGCGCGGACATGACCGCTCCTTCTACTTGCCGCGCAGGCGCGGATGAATGGCGTTCTTCTTCCAGCTCAGTTCCGGATCGATCTCCCGGATCTCGAGCGAGAGCGCGAAGTGAGGCGTTGCGAACAGCTTCGCGAGGTAATCGGAAGCGGCCGCGAAGATCGCCTCGCCGGTCCGCTTCTTCTCCTCGGCCGTGCGGCCGCGGCCGATCCGGAAGCTCATGTCGATGAAGCCGTTTTCAGGCAGAAGATCTGCCACGGCGTAGGCCTCCGCGCGAAATGCCCGCACCCGCACCGCGCCCGTTTCGAACAGGCCGGTGGAGAGAATCTCGCGCACCAAGACCCTGCAGAAATCGGTCATGTCGATCGCGCCATCGACATTGGCGGAGTATTCGATGGACATATGGGGCACGGCTTGCTCCCCTGCTCGCCACGGACTTTAGTTAACACGTGAATTACACCATGCTGCATTCATGTCAAGCACGGTTCCTTGCGCGGCGGGGCATCACTCGGACCTGCGGGCATGACAACAGCGCGCCTCATACGACGAGATTCATCGGTGTCTCCCTGGTTCGCAGCCAACTTTCCCAGCTGGGGGAGCGGAAAGGGCGCGGACTTTCGCGACTTCCTCTCCCGACGGGGAGCAGTAGCGAGCGAAGCGAGCCGGTGAGCAGCTCGATAGACCAGCATTGACCCGACTTCGCAGCCTGCTCCCTTGGACCGAAGGATTGCCGACTGCGGAAAAATCGAGGATATAGCGGGGGGTATTCAGGTCTTTAGGCCGCGCGGACACCAGGCGGCCTCCTACACCGAGGCAATCTTGTTACCCCCCAGCACACGCCGTTCACTGCCGATGGCTCTCCTGCGCGCGCGCGAAGTCGTGATGGCGCGGTTCCGACCGATGCTTGCCCGCCACGACATCACCGAACAGCAGTGGCGGGTGCTGCGTGTGCTGGCCGAAGCGGGCCCGCTCGAAGCAACCGAGCTTGCCGCGCGCGCCTCCATTTTGCCGCCGAGCCTGACGCGGATCATTCGCGCCATGGAGGAGCGCAAGTTCATCACCCGAAACAAGGTCAAGGGCGACGGGCGTCGCGCCAAGCTGGCGATCAGTTCTACGGGGCTGGCGCTGATAGAAGAACTGGCGCCAGAACGTATCGCCATTTACGACGCTATCGAGCGCCGCTACGGCGTCGAGCAGCACGAAAGGCTGCTCGACCTTCTCGAGAGCCTGATCCATTTGGAGGCGGGGGAGGAGTAGCAGACCCGTCTCCCCCTCAAGAAGGGTTGAAATTGTTATCCGCCAAAGCTCCCAAGCGCGGTCGGTTGCCTGTAGCAGCGGTCGACATAGAGCAGCGCCGCCTCGCCGCTGCCATGGCGGATATCGACGACACGGCCGAACATGACGTTATGGCTGCCGACGCGATGTACGTTGTCGGTCTCGCAGTCGAAGGAGACGATGGCGTCGGTCAGCGCGGGCACGCCGGAAGGCATGATCTGCCAGCTTGCCGCCTGGTAGCGCTCGGTCATGTCGCGGATGGCGCCGGCAAATTTGGCTGCCAGATGCATGTGCTGCTGCGTCAGCACGTTGACGCAGAAGCGGCGATTGGCGAGGAACAAGGCCGTCTGCGCCGAGCGTTCGTTCATGCAGACAAGCAGCGTGGGCGGGTTGTCGGAAACGCTGCACATGGCGGTGGCGGTGAAGCCGCCACGGCCAGCCGGCCCGTCGGTGGTGACGATGTTGACCGGCGCGCAGACCCGCGCCATCGCGTTGCGGAAATCCAACTGCGAGACCTGCGCCTCCATTGCACCGGTCTCACCCGGCGGGGCCGGCAAGTGGCGGCAGCCACGTATCGCCGGTCCAGCCCTTCTCGTCATAGTCGGCCATGCAGGCGTCGACCAGGCCTTCCATTTCCTTGAGCCGCCCGCCGCGCTCGGCACCTTTCAGCACCTGCAGCCGAACCTCTTCCTGCGCGCCGGCATAGTTCAGTTCGTAGAGCGCATGCCGTCCGCCGAACTCGGTGCCGGTTGCGTCCCAGAGCAGCTTCATGATCTTGATGCGCTCGACATGGCCCATATCGTTCGATCCGCGCACATACTGTGCGAGGTAGCGGTCGATTTCCGGATTGTCGAAGTCCCTGGCGGAGGATGGCAGGTAGATCAGCCCCGAGGCGATCACCTTGCGTACCGTCTCGATGACGCGCGGATAGGCTTCCGACATGAAGGTGCGGTAAGCAAGCGCCGCCTCCAGGTTTGGCAGCACCGCGCCACCCGCCCAGGGGATCGGATTGTGCGCCATGGCGTTTGAAAAGCTCCAGAACATGTGGCGCAGCGCGATGACTTCGCCAAGTGCCGCCTGGTTGCCTCGAAAGGTGTCGCCGCCAGTTGCTCTCAGCCCCTTTGCAAGCAACCCCGCTAGAAAGTCGAGCTTTACCGAAAAGCGGGTACAGCCCTGAAAACAGTAGCCGTGCATGAAACCCGACGCCGGATGGAACGACAGTATTTTTTGCGCGTCGCGCAGCACCAGAACGTCCTCCCAGGGGATGAAGACGTCGTCGAGCACCAGGATGGCATCGTTCTCGTCGAAGCGCGACGAGAGCGGATAGTCGAACGGGTGGCCGACGGTGTTCGCCGTCTGCTCGTAGGAGACGCGGCAGAACATCTTTATGCCGGGCGCGTTCATCGGCACTATGAACATCACCGATAGTGACGGGTCCTCGGTGACCGTCGCCGAGCTCTGCGCGAGGAAATTATAGTGGGTCAGTGCCGATGACGTTGCAACGACCTTGGCGCCCGAGACCCAGATGCCCGCATCGTTCTCCCTGGTGATGTGTACGAACACGTCCTTCACCTGCTCGGCCGGCTTGTGGCGGTCGATCGGCGGGTTGACGATCGCGTGGTTCATGAACAGGGCGGCTTCCTGAGCACGCTTGTGCCAGGCGAGCGCGTTCTCCCGGAAAGGTCCGTACCACTCCGCATTGGCGCCGAGCGTGTTCATCAGCGCCGCCTTGTAGTCGGCGGTGCGGCCCATCCAGCCATAGGTCTTGCGCGCCCAGTGGGCGATCGCGCCTTGCTGCGCGACGAGCTCGGCTGCGGACCGCGCGACGCGGAAATATTTGTGCGTGTAGCCGCCCGAGCCCGTGTCCGTCGGGACAGTCAGCACTTCCTGCTGAGCGGGATCGTGAAGCGCATCATAGAGGCGTGCCAGCGAGCGTGCGGAGTTGCGCATGGCCGGGTGCGAAGTCACGTCCGAGACCCGCTCGCCATTGATGAAGACCTCACGGCCATCCCGCAGGCTTTCGAGATATTCGGCGCCGGTGAACGGCCTGGTTCTGTCGGCGCGAAAGTCTTCTGATCGCATCGTCTGGCTCCGTAGATTCTGCCGAGAGTAGCCTCGCGGCCCACAATCGTTTATGGACGAAAATACAAACCGCTTGGACTTTTTCAGGCATATGCGCCGGACCGAGATTCCCGACTTCTTTGTATACGGCGAACCCGCCCGGCCGCTCGATGTCGGTTTTGTCCATGTCGAGACGGTCCTTGCTCGTCAGCCGGTTCACTGGGGCAAGGTCGCGGCGCACAAGCATTCCCGACTGGCGCAGATTACCTTGTGGACGAGCGGCAGCGGAACCTATCGGATCGAGGACCGTTCATGGAGTTTTTCGATACCTACCGTGAGCTTCGTGCCGAGCAACGTGGTGCACGGCTTCACCATCGAGCCCGGCTCCGACGCAATTGTCGTGTCGATCGCCGATGTCGCGCTGGCGGCCCTCGCCGACCATAGCCTGTTGTCGCTCGAAACGCCGGTGCTGGTCACCGCCACCGAAGAAACGCTGCCGTGGCGCAAGCTGCGTGCGACCATTGAGGCCATCCAGTCCGAATACGCCGACGCTTTGCCCGGCAGCGACAAGATCCTTCCGCCGCTGATTGCCGTGGCGCTGTCCGGCATCGCGCGGCTGACGGTCGGCATGACCCGTCTTGCCTTGCCGGCCGGTACGGCGCTGGCTGGTCGACTGCGCGGGCAGATCGACCGTCACTTCCGCGATGACTGGCCGGTCGACCGCTATGTCGCGGAGCTTGGAACGACTCGCCACCTGCTCGACAAAGCCGCGCGCGATGTGTTTGGCATGGGTGTACGCCAGGCGGTGAACGAACGGCGTCTGGTCGAGGCCAAACGCCTGCTGCTCTTCACCATCCGAACGGTGGAGGACATCGCCTACGAAACCGGGTTCAACGACCCTGCCTACTTCTCACGCTTCTTCAGTCATGTCGTTGGCATGCCGCCGAGCGATTGGCGGCAACAGCGGAGTGCATGAACAGACCTAAGCGGTGGCCGCCGCCGTCAGTCCCGCGTCCAGTGCTT
Source organism: Mesorhizobium sp. LHD-90 (assembly GCF_030929505.1). Taxonomy (GTDB): domain Bacteria; phylum Pseudomonadota; class Alphaproteobacteria; order Rhizobiales; family Rhizobiaceae; genus Kumtagia. The sequence continues at coordinate 9,629 of NZ_JAVFVV010000024.1, forward strand.
CAGCGATCTTGGCGATTTCGGTAGCCGTCACCACGAGCGGCGGCGACAGGATGATGTTGTTGCCGGAAACCCGCAGCATCACGCCCGCCTCGTAGGCACCATCAGCAAGCCTGGCCATCGTCTTCTTGTCGGCAGGTGTTTTCGTATCGCGGTCCGAGACCACCTCGAGCGCTGCCATCAGACCCTTGTAGCGCACGTCGCCCACCAGCGCATGCTTCACCTTCAGCGCCTCCAGCGCCTTGCCGAACTCGACACCGCGCGCCGCTGCATTCCGGTTGACGGCGAGCCGCCTGGTTTCGGCCAAGGCGGCGATTCCAGCGGCGCAGCCGACCGGATGGGCGGAATAGGTGTAACCGTGACCGATTGCTCCCAGACCGGTCGTATCGGCCTCGAAGACCTCTGCGATCTTCTCGTTGACCAGCGTCGCTCCGAGCGGAAAGTAGCCGGAGGTGATCGCCTTGGCGATCGTCATCATGTCCGGCTTGACGCCCCATAGCCGCGAGCCGGACCATTCACCGGTGCGGCCGAAGGCGGTGACCACCTCGTCGGCGATCAGCAGGATCCCATGTCTGTCGCAGATGTCGCGCACCTGGCGCATGAAGGTCGGCGGCGGAACGATGATGCCGCCTGCGCCGAGCACCGGCTCCATGATGAATGCGGCGACTGTGTCTGGACCCTGAAAGGCGATCTCCTCCTCCAGCGCTTTGGCGCAGAGCCGGGCGAGCCGTGCCGGGTCGGTTTCGTCGAACGGGTTGCGGTAGGTGGACGGCGCGGGAACATGGAACACGCCAGGCAGCAGCGGCTCGTAGGCGCGGCGGAAGTTGATGCTGCCGGTAAGCGAGGCGCCGCCGAAATGCGTGCCGTGATAGCCCCTCTTCAGCGCGATGAACTTCACGCGGTCCGACAGGCCGCGAATCTTCCAGTACTGGCGTGCCAGCATCATGGCCGTATCGACGGAGTCGGATCCGCCTGAGGTGAAGAACGTGCGCACCATGCCTTCCGGCGCGAACCATTGCGACAGCTCGTAGGCGAGTTCGATGGCCGGTTCGTTGCTGGTGCCGCGGAAGGCTGAATAGTAAGGTAGCGCGTCGAGCTGCGCGGCGATCGCCTTCTTGATGGGATCGCAGCTGTAGCCGAGATTTACGTTCCACAACCCGCCGACCGCATCGATCACCGTGCGCCCATCGATGTCGGTTACCGAAACGCCTTCGCCCTTTACGATCACTTTCGGCGGGTTGGCGCGCATTTCCGCCGGATGCGCCATCGGATGCCAGATTGGCTTGCCGTTGTTTTCCATCAGGAAGTTTCGGTCGCGCATGGCGGGCTCCGGGTTTATTTCAGAGGTGGATGCCGACGCGCGTCAGCGCGTCAGCATAGGATTTCGCCGGATTGGCAACATCGAAGTGCACGGTCGGCATTCCTGCCCTGATCGCACCGTCGACATTGCGTTTCTGGTCGTCGACAAAGACGCAGGCGCTGGCCGGCAAGCCGAGTTCCGCGCACACAGCGTGATATGCGCGCGGATCGGGCTTCAGGATCTTTGTGTAGGTCGCGTCGACGATCGTCTCGAACAGGCGGAGAAGAGGCAGGCGGGTGCGGAACTCCGTGCCATAGAACAGGTCGAGTTCGTTGGAGAGAATGGCGAGGCGGATGCCGGCATCGCGCGCAATCCGGATGGAGCGGTCGGCTTCCGGCCGCACGACCGCCTCCGGATCGGCGCCGCGTGCTCGTTGCACGAAGGTCCGCATCTCGCTCCAGTCCTCGCCGACCAATTGCCCGACCTCGCGGGTGCGCGCTTTCCAATAGTCGCGCTCGCTGATCGCGTCGGCCTGCATCGAGCGCCAAAGTGGGTCGGAGGCGACGTCGAAGGGACCGCGCCAGGTCAGCGTGCCGGGCACCAGGCCAAGCGCCTGCTCGGTGAGTGCGTGTGTTTCGAACAGCGTCTTGGTCACGACGCCGCCAAAATCCAGCACCAGCGCCCGTGGCTGCGACCCGTTCACGCCGCTACTCCTTTCGGCACGACACCCGCGGCCACCCAGCGGTCGAATATCTCCAGTGTTTTTGCCACGAACGCCCTATCGTTGATGTGAGCATCGATCTCGTGCAGTTCGGCATTGGCCGGCACGTTCCGGCGCATTTCGTCGACAAAGGCGCCGGTGGCTTCCGGCTCATGGAGCGGCTCGCCCTCCTGGTCCCATTGCTGGATACCGCCGGTCGGCAGGATGAAGGCCAGGGGACCGCTCGCCGTCGCCAGCTTCGCTCCGATGGCCCGCGCAATTGCGCGCCGCGTGTCGGCGTCCGAGGTCACCGACGCGAGGAGCCGATTGTGCGCATGATAGGGGCGCTCCGCGAAGCGTTCCGGCACTGGCTGCCAGGTCGGGAAATCGACCATGTCGATCGCTCCGGGCGCGACGATTTGCGGTATGCCGGCGCGGCCCGCGTTCTCAAGCCGGTCTTTGCCGGAATTCACCACCGAGCCGGTCAGATGGTTGGCGAGTTCCTGCAGGCTGAAATCCATTACCGCCGCGAAGCCGCCCTGCGCCGCGATCGCCTCCAGCGAGCGCCCGCCCATGCCGGTGGTGTGGAAGACCACGACCTCATAGCCGCGTCTCTCGAGTTCCGGCTTAAGTGCGACCATGTATGTAAGGCAACTTTTGCCGAGAGAACTCATACCGACGACCGGCCGCGTCAGCTCCGGTCTCCTGCTCGAACGCGCCGCGCCGACCACGGCGCCACAGGCCTGCGCGAGCACCGCCTTGCAGGTGCTGTTCAGGCCGTAGAGCCCGCCGGCCCAAAGAATCATCATCAGGTCGGTGGCGATGCGCTCCGGCGGGATGAGGTGCGAATAGGCGATCGTTGAAACCACGAACTTAGGCACGCCGAGCGGCAGCGCCAGCGCCACATCGAGCGCCAGATCGGTGCCCATGGTACCGCCCAGCGCGATCACCCCGTCAATGTCGCCCTTGTCGAAGAGCCTGCGGGTGACCCGCGCCGCGCCGCACGCCATCCCCGTCATCGCCGTGTTCTCGTCGCCGCTTTCGGCGATGGCCTTGACGGTCGTTCCAGCCGCTCTGGCAATGGCGTGCTTGTCGTGGTGAGGCGCATACGGTGGATCGCCCAGGATGCTCACGTCCATCATCACAGGCTCGCCGCCGGCGGCCCTGATCGAGTCGCGCATGTAGAGCAACTCGTCGGACTTGGTGTCGCCGGTGCCGATGACCAGAATGCGTGGGTTGTCGCTCAAATTCGGGCTCTGGCTCTTTGTGGTTGCGCGGCCGCATGCGCGCTGCTCGGCAGCAGTCCGAACAGGTGTTCGCCGATCTCGCTTGCGCCTGCAGCGACTGCCGCGCCATGCCGCTCGATGTCGCCCTTGCGTATGCGCACCTGTGGGGTCGCGATGGCAAGGGCACCGATCGCAATGCCATCAACGCCGAGAATGGGCGCAGCGACGCTGAAGACGCCTTCCTCGAAGCCCTGCGTGCTGGTCGAGTAGCCTCGGGCACGCGCCGCTTCGATCAGTTTGGAGAGTTCCTCCGGCGCGCTCACGGTATGGCGCGTGAACGCCGGGAACGGACCTTCCGCCACGGCGTCGCGCAGCTTCTTCCGGGCGAAGGCGAGGAGAGCGATGCCGGAAGCCGTCGCGTGCAAGGGCAAAATCATCCCGACGGGAACGCTGACGCGGTTTGCCTTGGTGGATTCTACCACATGGACGGACACCAGCCCTCGGCTGGAATATTCAGACAGATGCACGGTCTCGCCGGTTTCCTGCGCCAGCCGTTCGACTGTGGGTGTTGCCGTGCGCAGGAAGGGGAATTGGGCCTCCCGCAGCAGCGCGAGGCGGGATATGCCAGCGCCTAGCCGGTAGCACCGGCTGCGCTCGTCCTGCTCGACCAGCCCGCATTCGATCAACGATATGAGCAGGCGCCGCGTCGTGGTCTTGTCGAACCCGACACGCCCGGCGAGTTCGGCGAGACCGAGCTCCGAAATGTCGGCGCCGAGCGTTTCCAGCAGCGAGACGGCTTTCGCCACCGTGCTCACCATCTACCTCCCAAACTACTTAACGTGCGAATTAGCTTGACAGCTCAAAAGCTAATTTGCAAGTCTCTATCCGAACCGCCGTTGCGAATAACGAAATCAACACGCCGGCAGTTCGATAGAGGTTCGCGGCAGGGTGGAGTTCGCTGCGACAGATCAAGGAGGAGAATCATGCGCAGACTGCTCGGCACCCTGTTGGCCGCCGCCGCACTGACACTACCGCTCGCTGCACAAGCCTTCGCCGAATATCCGGAGCGTCCCGTCACCTTCATTGTGCCCTGGCCTCCCGGCGATCTGGAGGATCAGCTGACCCGCATCATCGCCGAGGAGATGACCATCGAGACCGGCGTGCCGGCCAAGGTCGTCAACCGTCCCGGCGGCGGCGCGGTGGAAGGCGCGACAGCGGTCGCGCAGTCCGACCCGGACGGATATACGGTCGGCTCACTGGTCATCGACGTGCCGACCATGCACATCATTCGTGGCAACGCGACCTACACTCGCGACAGCTTCGAGCCGGTCGGCATCTTCCTCACCTATCCGTTCGCGCTGGTGGCGCTGAAGGACGCGCCCTACAACAACATGGCCGAACTCGCGGAGTACGCGAAGTCGAACCCGGTGAAGCTCGGGCATTTCGGCTACGATCTAGTTCCGACCATGGCGACCTTCGCGGCCGCCAAGCAGCTCGGTTTCTCTTTCGGTTCGGACGCCGCCTTCGACGGGCTGGACTGCGGTACGTTGAAAAACGGCGACGTCGACGTCATGAACACCACCATGGCGACGGTGCTGTCCTGCCTCGACGACGTCAAGGTCATCGCCGCTTATACGGAGACGCCGCTGTCGATCAAGCCGGACGCCAAGCTGCTGTCCGAGCAGGTTCCCGGCATGAACATCACGCTCTGGAACGGCCTGTTCGTGCCGAAGGGTACGCCGCAGGAGGTCAAGGACAGATTGGCGGCCATCGCCGAGAAGGCGATGAAGTCCGACAAGGCGCAGGAGGTGGCGAAGGCGACCGGCGCGGGGGTCTACTGGATGAACGCCGCCGACGCCGCCAAGCGCATCGACCAGGACTACGCCGACTCCGAGGCGCTGGTGAAGGCCCTCGACGCGAAGTGAGGGCGTGCGTGGCTTGAGGAAGAGGTGATGGCCTCGTCTCCGCGCCTCCCTCTAGCCTGCCGCCCATCTCTCCCTCAGAAGGGGAGATCGGCTGACGTGCTTGGTCGACCTAGACCCTTCAACACCGCCATCCTCGGGCTTGTCCCGAGGATCTGCTGCCTCAAGGCGATCGGCCACAAACGACATCGTCATTGCAGTAGGCTCAGTGTCCGCCAAGACCCGCCAGCCCCAGCAGATACTTGGGACAAGTCCGAGGATGACGGCAGAGCAGGTCTACCTGCCCGCCTTCCTAGCCCTGCACTTGAGGGGGAGATGGCCGACAGGCCAGAGGGCGGTGGCGTGTGCGATCCTTCGTTCGAACGGTCTTTCCGGGAGACGGCATGACGCAGATCCATCCTCATTCCAGCGACCCGGATCTCTTCGACGACGAAGAGGCCATTCCCGCCGAGGCCGAAGGGGTGGCGGCGACCGTGATACTCGCCGTCGTGCTCGTCCTGTTGGCGTTGGCGCCACTCGCCACCCGCGCCCAGCCGGTTGGCAAGGGCTGGTATCTCGCGCCGATCAACTGGCCGGTGTTCAGCCTCGGCATGGCGGCGCTCGCCGGCGCGGCCATCGTCTGGCCCTTTGTCAAGGCATGGCGCGGCGCGCCGGACCCCGCCGCCTTCCGCGCCAACGCGTTGTGGGCCTTCGGCGGCATGGGTTTCGCGATCGAACACAGCATTTACTTCTGCGTCTATCTGCTGGCGGTGGCGTGGGTCGGGTTCACCATCGCCACGGTTGTTTTCATGCAGTTCATCGTCTGGCGATCGGGCCTGCGCGGCAGGCGCTGGGTGTTCGTGAGCTTCGTCGTCGCGATAGCGATCGTGCTGATCTTTCGCTTGGGCATCGGTCTCTGGTTCCCGCTGTCGCCGCTTCTCAAGCTGTTCCCGTCTTGGATCGGCAATTCGCTCGGAGGCGTGCTGTGATCGACGCGATCATCGCCGGCTTCGAGAACGTCGCGACCTGGCAGGTCGTACTGGCGCTCATATTCGGCGCGCTCTGCGGCATTGTCGTCGGAGCGCTGCCCGGCCTAGAGCCGGCCGGCGCCATGGCCATCCTCTTGCCGTTCAGCCTGCAACTCGAGCCGCTGGCCGGCATCACGCTTTTGCTCGGCACCTATGGCGGCTCCTGGTACGGCGGCTCCATTCCCGCGATCCTGATCCGCGTGCCGGGCGACCCGGTGCATGTGCTCACCACCTATGACGGCTACCCGATGGCGCGCCGCGGCGAGGCGCATCGCGCGCTGTCGCTCGCCTATTCGTCCTCCTTCATTGGCGGCACGGTCTCCGTGCTGGCGCTGATCTTCCTGGCGCCATACCTCGCCAAGGTGGCTGCTCGGTTTGGCGCGCCCGAATACGCGATGATTGCGGTGGTGGCGCTGGTCTCGGTCATTCTGGCGCACCAGAAACAGGTGCTCGCGGCGCTGGTGTCGCTCGGGCTTGGCATGTTCCTCGGCACGGTCGGCTTCGAGTCGCTGTTCAACACCCAGCGCTATACCTTTGGACAGCAATGGCTTTTGGGCGGAATCCCCATGGTGCCGGTGGTCATCGGCATGTTCGCGATGTCGCAGGCTTTCGTCCTTCTGGAGACCAAGTCGCACCGCGCCGGCTCTGGCGATCTGGTGTACCGCAACCGGTTCCGCGGGCTGATCGAAGCCTTCCGCTATCCCAAGACGCTGGCGCGCTCGTGCGGGCTTGGCGTGGTCATGGGCCTGTTGCCGGGGGTCGGCGAGTTCGGCGCGCAATTCCTGTCCTATTCGCTGGCGCGCCGCTTCTCCAAGACGCCGGAGCAGTTCGGCAAGGGCGCGCCGGAAGGCCTTGTCGCCGCCGAATCCTCGATCAGCGCCTGCACCTCCACGGTGCTGGTGCCGCTGCTGTCGCTCGGCGTGCCGGTCGATCCGCTGATGGCGATGGTGCTGGCCGTCTTCATGATCCACAACATCATTCCCGGGCCGCAGTTGTTCGTCGAACACCCAGACTTCATCACTGGTCTCTACATCTCGCTGCTGCTGCTAAACGTCTTTGTCTTGTGTTTCCTGCTGTTCGCGACGAAATACGTAGAAAGGCTCACCCGCATCAGCCCGCGCATGATCGGCGCCGTTATCCTGGTCTTGGCGCTGATCGGAACCTACACGCAGAACTACCGGCTCACCGACGCGCTGATCACCGTGATTTTCGCACTGGTCGGCCGCTTCTTCATCCGCAACGGCATTCCGGGCTTTCCGCTGGTAATCGGCCTGGTGCTGGGGCCGATGTTCGAGATGCGCGTCATGCAGTCGCTCAGCCTTTCCAACGGCGACCCGACCATCTTCCTGACGCGGCCTGTTTCGGCCGGGCTGCTCGCGCTGGCGCTGACGGGTGTCGCGCTGTTCGCCGTGTCGCAATGGCGAGGGCGCGCCGCCGCAACCAACACCGACAAGGCCAAGGCTCTCAGAGATGCAACAAACTGATATTGACGCGCTACGCGCGCTTACCGTCCCTTCGCAGGGCCTGTTCATCGCCGGCCGGGTCGAACCCGCCGCGAACGGTCAAGTGCTCGACGTCAGTTCGCCGATCGACGGCCAGAAGTTCACCACGATTGCCGATGGCGGCGCGGCCGACATCGATCGCGCGGTCGTGGCCGCCCGCACGGCCTTCGACAAGGGCGTGTGGTCGCGCGCCGCGCCGGCGGAACGCAAGAAGGTGCTGATGAGGCTCGCCGCGCTCATCGAGGCGAAGGCGCTGGAGCTTGCAGTGCTCGGCGTGCGCGACAACGGCACCGAGATCGGCATGGCCTACAGGGCCGAGCCGATCTCGGCGGCCAGCACGTTCCGCTACTACGGCGAGGCGGTAGACAAGGTGTTTGGCGAGATTGCCCCGACGCCCCCAAACATTCTCGGCCTCGTCCACAAGGAGCCGCTCGGTGTCGTCGGCGTCATCGTTCCGTGGAATTTCCCGATGATGATTGGGGCCTGGAAGATCGCGCCGGCGCTGGCCGCTGGTAATTCGGTCGTGGTGAAGCCGCCGGAGATCGCCTCGCTCGCGCTGCTGAGGCTCGCCGAACTTGCGTCGGAGGCGGGGTTGCCGGACGGTGTGCTCAACGTCGTCACCGGCAAGGGTTCCGTGGCCGGCGAGGCGCTGGGGCGTCACATGAACGTCGACGCCATCGCCTTCACCGGCTCGGGCCCGGTCGGCCGCCGCCTGCTGGAATACGCGGCGCGCTCCAATCTGAAGCGAGTCTACCTGGAGCTTGGCGGCAAGTCGCCCAACATCGTCTTTGCCGACGCGCCGAACCTGAAGCAGGCCGCCAAGGTGTCGGCCAACGGCATCTTTCGCAACTCTGGCCAGGTCTGCGTAGCCGGCTCGCGGCTCTTGGTGCAGTCGTCGATCTATGATCGGTTCATGGCCGACCTGCTGGACGCGACCGCGAGATTGAAGGTCGGCGACCCGCTCGACGTGACGAGCGACGTCGGCGCGATCGCGAGCGCCGACCAGTTGGAGAAGGATCTGGGCTTCGTCGCCAAGGCGGAGGAGGAGGGTGCAAGGCGGCTGACCGGCGGCGCGCGCATCCGCGAGGAGAGCGGCGGCTACTATATGGCGCCGACGGTGTTCGAGAACGTCACGCCGGAGATGACGCTGGCGCGGGAGGAAGTGTTCGGCCCGGTGCTGGCGGTGATGCGCTTCGACACGGAGGAGGAGGCGATCAGGCTCGCCAACGCCACCGTCTACGGCCTGGCTTCGGCGGTGTGGACGTCGAACCTTGCGACCGCGCATCGCATGGTGCGGACGATCAATGCCGGCGTGGTGCACGTCAACACCTACGGCGGCTCCGACATCACCGTACCGCTCGGTGGGGTCAAGCAGTCGGGCTTCGGGCGCGACAAATCGCTTCACGCCCTCGACAAATATCTCGAGCTGAAGACGGCGTGGATATCGCTAGGGTGAGGAGAGCCGGCGTCGCGCTACCTCCCGAGCACGAAATCCGCGCAACGGTCCGCGATCATGATCGTCGGCGCGTTGGTGTTGCCGCTGGTCAGCCGCGGCATGATCGAGGCGTCGCAGATTCTCAAACGGGGCACGCCGCGCACGCGCAGTTGCGGGTCGACCACCGCCGCCTCGTTCGAGCCCATGCGGCTGGTGCCGCAGGGGTGGTAGACAGTCTTCGCCGTCTTCATGATGTGTTCGACGATCTTGTCGTCCGGCAGATCGGCACTCCCACCCGGCGCCAGTTCCTCCTTCACGACTGCCCGCAGCGCCGGCTGACGCAAGATCCTCCGAGCAACCTTCACGCCTTCGACGAGCAGATTCAGGTCTTCGGGCTCGGAGAGAAAACCCGTGGTGAAGCGGATCGGATCCTTCGGGTCGCGTGAGCGCAGCTCGACTTTTCCGCGCGATTTCGGTCTCAAGACGCATGGGTTCAGCTCCATGCCATGCTGCTCGACCGAGCCGTGGACCGCGTTCTCGATCATCACCGGCAAGACATGGAACTGGATATCCGGCCGTCCGTCGCTGTCGGTGTCGAAGAAGCCGCCGCTCTCTACCACATTGGAGGCGAGCAGCCCGCTGCGGAAGAGCACGTATTCGAGCCCATGCCGTAGCGCCTGAAGCCCGCGGTCCTGCCCGAGCAGCGAGATCGGGTCGCGCGTCGCCGCGTAGACCGGCGTCGCGACATGGTCTTGCAGGTCCCTGCCGACGCCCGGCATGTCGCGGATCACCGGAATCCCGAGTGAGGCGAGGTGCACTGCCGGCCCGAGACCCGAAAGCATCATGATCTTCGGTGTCGCCAGCGCGCCGGCGGCCAGTATCACTTCTTCCTTTGCGGAGGCCTGCACGGTCCGGCCGTCTGCGGTCGTGTAGGAGAGGCCGGCCGCCGAGCCGTTTTCCAGCGTGACGGCGCCGACATGCGCATCGGTGACGACGGTGAGGTTTGGGTTGCCGGCGAGCGGCTTCAGGAAGACTGTCGCGGCGGACTGGCGGACGCCGCCAAGCGTTGTCGTCTGGTAGAAGCCGACGCCTTCCTGCCGCTCCCCGTTGAAGTCGTCGTTGTAGCGATAGCCTGCCTGCTGCGCGGCGCGCACATAGGCAAGCGACAGCGGGTGGCGGTAGCGCGCGTCGGAAACGGGCAAAGGGCCTTCGCTGCCGTGCCAGGCACCGGCGAGGCGCTCATTGCGCTCCAGGCGTTTATACGCCGGTAGCACGTCGTCCCAGCTCCAGCCAGGGCAGCCGAGGTCGCGCCAGCCGTCATAGTCCTCGCGTTGGCCGCGGATGTAGAGCATGGCGTTGACCGAGGAGCCGCCGCCCAGCGTCCGCCCCTGCGGAACGGGCAGCCGCCGCCCGCCCACGGCCGCTTCCGGCTCCGATTGGTAAATCCAACTCCGGTTCGTGCGGAGCACTCGGGCGAAGGTCGCCGGCATGTGGATGAATTTGTCGTTGTCGCGCGGGCCGGCTTCGATCAGCAGCACGCGTTTGCCGGCATTGACGAGGCGGTTGGCTATGGTGCAGCCGGCCGACCCCGCCCCGGCGACGATATAGTCGTATGTCTGCATTGGTTCTCTAGGCGTATCGCATGATGGCCGTCTTGACCTCGAGATAGCCTTCGAGCGCGGCCTTGCCGTGCTCGCGACCGATGCCCGACTGCTTGAAGCCGCCGAACGGCGCGGCGGGGTCGAGCGTGTTATGCGAGTTCACCCATACCGTGCCGGCTTTCAATCCACGCACGGCCGTCATCGCCTTGCCGAGGTCGCGCGTCCAGACCGAGGCCGACAAGCCGTAGCGTGTGTCGTTGGCGAGCCGGATCGCCTCGTCAAGGTCGGCGACCGGCATCGCCGCGACGACCGGTCCGAACACTTCCTCGCGGACGATCTCGGAGTCGAGCTTCACGTTGTGCAGGATGGTCGGCGCGATGTAATGGCCCTGATCCGGCACGGGCCGGGCGCCGCTCAGTCGTTCTCCGCCGGCCGACAGCGCACGGTCGAGATAGCCGAGCACGCTGCGCTTGTGTTTGGCCGAGACGACCGGATTGATTTGCGCTGCCTCGTCACGTCCGGCGCCGAGCGCCATGCCATCGGCGATCTCGGCCAGGCGGGTCAGCGTACGATCGTAGATCGACTTCTCGATCAGGATGCGCGCCGCCGAAGTGCAGACTTGCCCCTGGTTGAAGAACATGCCGAGGCCGGCGATCAGAGGTTCGATCCCTTCCTCCATGTCTGCGAGCAGGATCATCGGCGATTTCGAGCCGAGCTCCAGCGTGAAGCGCGCGATGCGGTCGACCGCCGCGTGTCCGACGCGCTTGCCGATCTCGGTCGAGCCGGTGAAGGTCAGCTTGTCGATGCCCGGATGCCGGATCAGCGCTTCGCCGGTCACTGCGCCGCTGCCGGTGACGATGTTCACCACGCCCGGCGGAAAGCCAACCTTCTCTACCAGTTCCGCCAGCCGCAGCAGCCCGAGCGGCGTCTCCTGCGGCGGCTTCAGCACGATGGTGCAGCCAGCAGCGAGCGCCGGAGCGATCTTCCACACGCCGATAAGCAGCGGGAAGTTCCAGGGGACGATCGCCCCAACCACGCCCACCGGTTCCTTGATGGTCATGGCGTGATGCTTGGCGCCCGGCGGCACGGGAATGGCGACGTCGAGCGTGGCGCCTTCGATCTTGGTCGCCCAACCTGCATAATAGCGCAGCCAGTTTGCCGAACCTCCCGCCGACAGCATCCTCGCGACGCCGATCGACTTGCCGTTCTCGATGCTCTCGATCTCGCTGAGCAGGTCGATGTCGGATTCCACCGCGTCCGCGAGCTTGAGCAGCAGCCTTTCGCGCTCGACCGCGGGCATTGCGCCCCAAGGCCCGTCGAGTGCGGCACGTGCCGCTTTCACGGCCTGATCCACGACCTCCGCACCGCTTTCCGGGACGCGCGCGACGATCTGGCCGGTCGCCGAATCGTCGACCGCCAAGGTGACGTCGGTGGGGGCATCGATGAACTTGCCGTTGACGAAGGGCCGCTGCCTGCGCGCCAGGAACACCGCCGCTTCGGCGCTGATCGGCGGAACCAATCTCTCGTCCACAAGTCTCTCCCGGACATTCTCCGAATGATCAGGGGTATTGGCGGCGTCCGCCCCGTTCAAGCAGCGCCGACTGCGAGTGCGCGCTCAGTCAAAACAAAGTTCCCGTTCGGACAAGACGCCGTCGCGCGGTCGCCGCACTATTCGCGAGTAGTCGACACCGACCGCGGCGGACCGAAGTGCAGGGGCAAGCGGCAGAGGCAAGCGTGAGATTCAAGGGCAAGACCGCATTCATCACCGGCGGCGGCACCGGCATTGGAGCCGCCGTCGCCCGCCGCATCGGATCGGAAGGCGGAAACGTCGTCCTGATGGGGAGGCGGCGCGAGCCACTCGAAGCCGTGGCCAGCGGAATTGGAGGTCTCGTCGTCCAAGGCGATGCGGCCGATCCTGCTGCCGTGCGAGCCGCGCTCGCGGCGGCGCACGGCAGGTTCGGCCAGATCGACATTCTTGTCGCCAATGCTGGCGGGCATGGCGTCGGCCCAACCGTTTCGATGAGCGACGAGACATGGCAGATGGCAACGCGCGCCAATCTCGATACCGCCTTCGTCTGTGCCCGTGAGTGCCTGCCAGACCTGATCTCGCGCCGTGGCAACATCGTGATGGTCGCCTCGATCGCCGGCCTGTTCGCCGGTCCGCAGGCGGCAGGCTACGTTACCATGAAGCATGGCTTGATCGGTCTGGGCAAGTCGCTGGCGCGTGACTATGGCCGCCGCGGCGTGCGCACCAACATCATCTGTCCGGGCTGGGTGGCGACGACGATGGCCGACGAGCAAATGCAGGTGATCGTCGACAAGCACGGACTGGCTTCCATCGACGAAGCTTACAGGCTGGTGACGAAGGACGTACCGCTCGGCCGACCTGCCACGCCGGAAGAGGTTTCAAACGTGATCTGCTTCGCCGCTTCGTCCGAGGCGGCCATGATGAACGGCTCCATTCTGACGGTCGACGGTGGCGCTACGGTGGTCGACCTGCCGACGCTTGCGTTTGTCGATTGAATTTCGGAGGAGAATACAGTGAACGATCAGAACCGTCCCGCCGACTGGAAGCATTTCGATGACTTCGCCGCCGGCATAGCCACCAACAGGTTGGCCACCACGAAGGCACTCGCTGGACGGACCTTCAAGATCACCCTGAAATCGGGGCGAGCAATCGACCTGGCCTTTACCTCGCCGGATACGGTCGCCTGGAGCGAGGGTGGAACGGCCGGGGCCGATTGGTACGAAGCACTGGAGGTCGCGCCCGACGTCTTCTTCATCAACATGACGTTCGCTGCGCGACCGACCGAGGATGAGGCTTTCATCGTCAATACGCGCACCCGCCGCGTGTTGTCGGTACGTGAGCGTGTCCGCGATGCCTCCGAGGCACCGGGCGAGCCGCGGGTTGCGCAGGTCTGGTCGGCTGGCACCCTGGGTGACGCCTCCGTCGTGGCCGAAGGCGGCGAGCCTGCGCCGACGCGCGACCTGATCGGACTGACGGCGCATTACGAATACAGCCCGAACCATGTCTACGAGCATGTCTATCTGAGTTCCGAGCGCTATGCGTGGCAGAACCTTGTCGGCGTGCAGCGCGGCCACGGCGACGTCGATCTGGCGACGACTTGGAAGTTTGCCGAGAATCAGTATGTCTTCGGGTTCCGGGAGTTCATCATCCCGGTCGCGTCCCTGTTCTTCTACAACTGGGAGACGATGCGCTCGACCGGCAAGTTCCTCGGTGTCACCAGCGCGGGAAAGATCGAGAACATGCCTGCCGGCGCGTTCATCGAGAAGAAGTCGTCCGTCGCCTATGCGTCCGGCCGGGCGCCGGTCTGATTGGAGGAGGTGACGATGAGCGCGAATTACGAAGCGATCAAGGCGCATTATCAGGGGTCCGACCGCAAGGATCTGGCGGCCATGATGGCGCCCATCACGGATCGGACGGCATGGACGGAGATGGCGGGGTTCCCCTATGCTGGCACCTATGTTGGGGCTGACGCCATCGTCGATGGGGTTTTCCGCCGCATCGGCGAGGAATGGGACGGATACACCTTCATGCTCGAAAGACTGGTGGACGGCGACGCCACGATCGTCGGCATCGGCACCTATTCGGGCATTTTCAGGAAGAACGGCAAGCGCATGTCGGCGCGCGTGGTCCATGTGTGGGACATGGACGGCGGCAAGGTCGTGCGTTTCGAGCAGTTCACGGACACGAAGCTGGTCGCGGACGCGACACGCTGAGCGTGCGTTGTGCATAGGGGCCGGCGAGGCGCTCGCATGCCCGGCCAATCAGGGAGGATGACCATGAGATTCGACTTCAAGGGAATGATCGCAGGACTTGCCCTGTCGACCGTGCTGACGGCCGCCGTCGCGCAGGCGGCGGAGAACGAGATCGTCATCGGCGCGCCGATCTCGCTCACCGGACCGCTCGCCGGCGACGGCAAGGAGCAGAGGTGGGCCTATGAACAGGCTGTCGCCGACGTCAACGCGGCGGGCGGCCTTCAGGTCGGCGACAAGAAGCTTCCGGTCCGCCTGGTGATCGCGGATGACGAAAGTTCCGAAGGCAAGGTCGCCGCCGCACTCGAGAACCTGATCAAGGTACAGAAGGTCGACGCCCTTCTGTCCACGCATTCGGGACCAATGAACGTTGCCGGCGCCATCGTCGCCGAGAAGTACAAGAAGTTCTATATGATCACCACGGCCTTCCCTTTCGAGTGGCAGCCGCTCAAGGCGAAGTACTCGGCGCTGTTCTTCTTCCATCCTGGCCCCGGCGCGGAAGTGCCCTTCCAGATCTGGGAAAAACTGCCAGAGGATCAGCGTCCCAAGAATCCGGCCCTGGTCTCGGAGGACACGCCTGATGGCAAGGGCTTCGGCGGCGCCTTCGTCGGGGCTGCGGAAAAGTACGGCTACAAGTTCGCCGTCAACGATCCATGGACGGTCGGCGCGACCGACTACTCCGCGCTGGTCACCAAGCTGAAGGGCGCCAATGTCGATGCGATGCTGGTCTTCGGCTCGCCCGCCGACACCATCACCCTGATGCGCCAGATGAAGGAGTTGGGCTTCAGCGTACCCTATTTCCACGGATGGAAGGGCACCTGGACCGGCGAGTTCCACGATGCGCTGGGCGCAGACTCCGACTACATTCTGACGGACGGCTTCTGGTCGTCGCACTATCCCTACACCGGGTCGAAGGAACTCGGCGAACGGTACGAGAAGGAGTATGGCAAGGACTCAGTCACGGTCGGCGCGTTCTATGCCAACGCGCAGGTGCTAGCTCGCGCCATCGAAAAGGCCGGTTCCACCGACGCCGGCAAGATCCATGACGCCATCTTCGGTCAGGAGTTCAAGGACACCGTCGTCGGCGACCTGAAATTTGACGAGACGGGCTTTGCCCTGATCCCGAGCGTCGCCACCCAGTGGTGGCAGGGCAAGCACCAACTGATCTTCCCGGACGGCGACTGGACCTACAAGCCCGCGCCTGCTTGGGACAAGCGCTAGGCGGGGCGGATCGCGTCTCGTCGGCGACCGGACGCGACCCTTCGTATGGATTTAGCAGGAATTCGGGCGGCAGGAACGGCATATGCATGCAGACGAGACGGTTTTGCGCCTCGAGAACGTGCAAAAGAGCTTCGGCGGGCTGGTCGTGCTCGCCAACATCGATCTCGCGATCGACCGTGGCGAGCTGGTCGGCCTGATCGGCCCGAACGGCGCCGGCAAGTCAACGCTGTTCAACGTGATCACCGCGATCTACGCCCCCAGCCGGGGCAAAGTCTGGTTCCGCGACAGCGATATCACCGGCGCGCAGCCGCACCGCATTTGCCGGCTCGGAATCGCCCGTACGTTCCAGCTTGTGCGCGTTTTCCCGACGATGACCGCCCACGAGAACGTCCTAGTCGGAGCGGTCTACGGGTCCGGCGGCCGCGTTGCCAATGCATCGCAGGCGGCGACCGAGGCGCTCGACCTGGTCGGACTCTCGGCCAGGCGCGACGTCCGCACCGCGCATTTGACGCTCTCGGACCGACGTCTTCTCGAGATCGCTCGTGCCGTAGCTTCGCGACCCGCGCTGCTCTTGCTCGACGAGCCGATGGCGGGCCTCAATGCCACGGAGATCAAGCAGATGGTCGACGTGATCCGCCGCACCCGCAACGACATGGGCATCGCCATCCTGTGGGTGGAGCACAAGGTCGACGCCATCATGAAAGTGTGCAGTCGCGTGGTCGTGCTCGATCACGGGGAAAAGATCGCCGACGGAACGCCGCATGAAGTGGCCACCAACCGCAAAGTCATCGAGGCCTACCTTGGCGAACCGTCTTCTTGAGGTGAGCAACCTCTCTGTCGCCTACGGGGACGTCCGGGCGCTCTGGGGCGTCTCGATCCATGTCGATCAGGGCACGATCGTGGCGATCGTCGGCGCCAACGGCGCCGGCAAGTCCACGTTGTTGCGCGCGATTTCGGGCATTGTCCGGGCTCAGGAAGGCGAGATCAAACTATCCGACAACTCGCTGGTCGGCCGCCCCCCCGAAGACATCGCGCGGCTGGGCATCGCGCATGTGCCGGAGGGACGTGGGCTTTTCCGTCACATGACCGTGCTGGAGAATCTCGAACTCGGCGCATTCCAGCCGAAGGCGCGGCCGCGACTCAGGGAGGGCATCGACAAGGCCTATGCACTGTTTCCGCGTCTCAAGGAGCGCGCACATCAGAAGGCCGGCTCGCTCAGCGGCGGCGAGCAGCAAATGCTGGCGATCGCGCGCGCCGTCATGTCGGATCCGGCGCTGCTCATCCTTGACGAGCCGTCGCTGGGGCTCAGTCCGCTGGTCGTGCGGCAGATGTTCACGCTCATCCAGACCCTGCACTCCCAGGGCGTCACCATTCTGCTGGTCGAGCAGAACATCCACCAGGCGCTCAAGGTGGCCGACTATGGTTTCGTGCTGAAAACGGGCGAGGTGGCGATGCAGGGCACCGGCAGGGACCTACTAGCCAATCCGGAAATTCAGAAGGCCTACATGGGCGTGCTGGAGTAGTCGATGACCGAGATACCGTCCCTCCAGGTCTTGCTGCAACTGACCGTCAACGGCATCCTAGGCGGCGCCATGTACGGGGTCGCGGCTGTTGGCCTGAGCCTCATCTTCGGCACAATGCGGCTGATCTTTCTAGCCCAGGGCGCCATGATCATCCTCGCCGCCTATTTCGTGCGGGCACTTTTCCAGGGGTTGGGCATAGACCCGTTCCTGTCACTTCCAATCGTGATCACGGTGGGGGCAGGCGTCGGCTGGCTGATCTATCAGGGGCTGTTCCGCCGTGCGGCCGCCATGGAGGATCGCAACGTCTCGCTGCTGATAGCCGTGGGATTGATGTTCCTCGTCCAGAACCTGATGACCGTGATCTGGGGCGGCAATACCGCGGGCGTCGTCACCAGCTACACCGCCAGCGGCATCGGTGCGTTCGGCATCCGCATGTCGTTCACCCGCTCCATCGGATTTCTCATCGCGATCGCAGGCACGGCTTTGGTGATGTTGTTCCTGAAAAAGACGCTCGTCGGCAAGGCGGTGCGCGCGGCGTCGGAGGACATGACGTCGGCGGCCCTTCTCGGCATCAGTCCGCATCGCGTCAACGCCATCGCCTTTTCGATCGGTCTGGCGCTGGCGGGCGCCGCGGGTGTCGCCGTCGCCACGACCTTTCCCTTCAATCCCTTCGCTGGCTTCGTGTTCAGCCTGAAGGCGCTGGTGGCGCTGGCGATCGGCGGCATAGGCAACGTCGCGGGCGCGCTTGCCGGCGGTATCATCCTCGGCCTGATCGAAGCCTACGTGCAGTATTTCATCAGCGGCGGCTGGACCAACGCCTTCGGCTACGGCGTCTTCCTGCTGGTGCTCATGCTGAAGCCCGAGGGTCTGTTCAGCAGGCCGTACAAGAAGGCCTGACCGATGTCCAGCAAAGCAGGCGCCCTGATCGCTGCGGCCCTCGTCCTTGCATTGGCGCTCCTGCCCTTTGTCCCTGGCGCCATCGACCATTACTATTTCAGCCTGCTGTTCTTCGTCTTCATCTACGCCATCATGGCGCAGGGCTGGAACCTCGTCGCCGGCTATGCCGGGCAGATCAGCCTTGGCCAGCACGCCTTTTTCGCACTCGGCGCCTACACGACGGCGATTCTTTGGACCGGCAATTATCTGTGGGGTTCACTCTACGAGACCCATCCGCGCATCTACTATTTCGATCCGGTGACCATGGTGCTCTCGGGTCTCGTCGCGGCCGTCGCGGCGGCGCTGATCGGCCTGCCGCTGCTCTCCAAGCTGAGAGGTGACTATTTCGCGCTCGGCACCCTAGGCTTCGGCGAGATTGTTCGCGTGCTGCTGATCAATGGCGGCGACTTCACGGGCGGCGCATTCGGTCTCGTTGCGCCTTCGGGCACTTTCGACACCCTGCTCCCACACTATTGGACTGGCCTTGGCCTGACCGTCGCCCTCGCTATCGGTATTCACCTGCTGATCAAGTCGCGCTACGGTCTGGCGCTGATCGCTGTGCGCGACGACGAGATGGCAGCCTCCAGCAACGGAGTGAATGTTCTGCGGACCAAGGTTCTTGCCTTCGCCGGCGGTGCCTTCATTGCCGGGATTTGCGGTAGTCTTTACACCTATTATATCTTCCACGTCGGGCCGGATTCGGTCCTCAACCTCGACTGGATGCTCTTGCCGTTGATGATGACGGTAGTCGGTGGAACCGGAACGGTGCTCGGTCCAATCATCGGCGCATTCGTCATGTACGTGATCTTCGACTTCGCGCGGATCTGGGTGCCGGATTACCATCCGATCATCGCCGGCCTCGCCATCATCTTGGCGATGCTGTTTCTGCCGAACGGCCTGTCGCGGCTCAAGTTGGGCATCCTCAAGCCGTATTCTCGATAGAACCTGGTTTGGAATGTCGGCTCTGGCCCGCCGGGGCCTGAAGATTCAGTGCAAGGCGCCGCGCAGCCTCTCACACAACTTGCGCGGCGAAACGCCATAGCGGCTTTTGAAAGCGCGCGAAAAATGGGCGCTCGAATTGAAGCCGCACGCAAAGGCGATCTCGGAAATGGAGATCGCTCGCCGACCCGGCGAGGTTAGCGCAGCCTTGCTGCGCTCCAGCCGTCGGTCCCAGATGAAGCGCTCCAACGTGGTGCCTTCGCCCTCGAAAGCCCTGTGCAGGTAGCGCCGCGAGCAGCCCATGTGCTGCGCGATGTCTTCGGTCGAAAGGCTGCTACGCGGAAGATTAGCGTCGATATAGCCGACGATGCGCTCACGCAGAGCCTCCAGTGGCGAGCGGCGGAATTCCGGCGCCATCGGCTTGCCGCGGATGAGCCCGTTGACGAGCTGGACGAGGCTGTCGCCCACGCGGCGGCAGCCGGCCTCGTCGAGCAGCCGCGTCTCGGTGATCGCCATTTCCATAAGGCCGGAGACGATGCGCGTCAGGCTATCGTCGTCGGCCGGCAGCGAGATCGGCGCCGCGAGCCTGGTCAGAACTTCGTCTTCGAAGGTCGAGCGCGGTACCTGCAGGATCAACTGGTCGACGTCGCTGATGTTCTGCAGCGAATAGGTTCGCACAGGATCGTAGATGAGCGCGGCGCGTGGGCCGAGATCAACGGCAACCGACTGCTGCTCGAAACGGCTGCGGCCGCTGCGCTGAATCAGGATCTTGATCGCGTCCGGATCGAAGCTGCGCCAGAATGCGCGGTCGTTGACCACGATGTGCGCGTTCGCCTTGATTTCCGAGAGCCGGCAGGCGCCCAGCCGTACCGAGACGAGCTTCGGAACGGAAGGCGCGGGTCCGCGCGTGAAGCGCTGGGAAATCGGTCCGAACAGCATCCGCGACGTCGAATGAAAGGCTTCGCCGTCGGCTATGCTGACATGGCTTTCAGCGGCAGCAAGCATGCGCTTTCCTCCCTGGCGGCTTGTGCTTCCGTCTCCGCGGATTGTAGCACAACGGCGGACAGATCGCCCGCCGATCCCGGTCGCCATAAAGTTAACACGCTAATGATCTCGCGCGTGTTGTCAATTCGGATGGATGATTTCACCCTTGAAGGCCGCGGCTTCGACCGACGATCTCGATCAAGGCTCGGTGATCGATCGCGCTCACCAGCGCACGGTCCCATTGCGTGCCGCCCATCGGCGTGGCGGCGACCATCGCATTGATCACCGCTTCCTCGACGCTCTGCACCACCGCCTCATAGACGGGATCCAGGCGCTCGTCGTTGACAATCTCCATGCCGATGAAGGAGTCCGCCCGGTGGGGCAGGGCTGTTCTATTGCCGACCGAAAAGGCAAGAAAGATGTCACCGGAGCCGTTGCCGCCCACCGTACCGGTCCGTCCAATGCCAAGGGCGCCACGTCGCGCGATGCGGCTGAGTTGATGCGGCGCGAGCGGCAGGTCCGTGCCGATCACCCCGATGATCGATCCCCGTTCCCCGGTCCCGCCAAACGGGCGATTGTGGGTGAGATGCCTGCCGACGGGCGTGCCGAGAACGGTAAGCCAGTCGCGGATGCCGAAATTCGCCTGCACCAGCGCGCCGACGGTGAAGGTCTTGCCGCCCACCTCGACGAGGCGCGAGGCGGTGCCGGTGCCGCCCTTGAATTCGTAGCAGATCATGCCCGTGCCGCCGCCGGTGTTGCCTTCGACAACGGCGCCTCCTTTTGCGCCGTCCAGCGCCTCCAGCACGTCGTCCTCGATGACCGGCTGTCCGTTGATGTCGTTGAGGAATCCGTCATAGGTCTCCGCGACGACCGGCATCAGCCACAAGGGGTCGGTGCCGCCATAGGTGCCGGGATAGCGCCGCAGCATCCATTTCACTGCCGCATGATGCGCGATGCCGACGGCATGCGTGTTGGTGAGCACCACCGGTCCCACGAAATAGCCGCCGTCTGCGATCCAGTGGCTGCCCGTCATTTCGCCGTTGCCGTTGAAACGGTGGATGCCGGCCCAGATCAGGCTCGGTTCGTCGGCGCCGGCTCCGGGAACAATCGCCGTCACGCCGGTCCGCACCGGCATGTTTCTGGCGGCGCGCGGCTCGTTCTCGATGATTGTCTTCAGGCCGACGGCCGTGTCCGGGACGTCGGTGATCGCATTGAACGAGCCGGGCGTCCCGTTGAAGGGAAGCCCGAGGTCGCGGGCCCGAGTGGTGGTCCTTTCGGGGGGCATGGATCGCCCCTCAGCCGCGCCGCGAACGTAGATAGAGGCCGGCGGAAGCGACGGCGAAGGAAAACAGCAGCATCATGACGGCGATCGCGTTGATCTCGGGTTTGATGCCGCGCCGCAGCATGCCGAAGATGAAGATCGGCAGCGTCTGCGTGTCGACGCCGGAGATGAAATAGGTGATCACCAGATCGTCCATCGAGATGATGAAGGCGAGCAGCGCGCCGCCGATCACACCCGGCATCGCCTGCGGCAGGATGATGCGCCGGAACGTCACCCAATCGTTGGCGCCGAGATCCGCCGAGGCGTTTTCGAGCGTTCGGTCCATTCCCGCGAGCCGCGCCGACACCACGATGAAGACGTAGGACGTCAGGAAGCTGCACTGGCCGATGACGATCGTCGTGATGCCCAGCGAGAAGCCGACGCTGATGAAGAAGATGAGCAGCGCGATGCCGAGCACGATGTCCGGCATCAGCATCGGCGCGAAGAGCAGCACCCGATAGAATTTCTTGCCGAGGAAGTTGAATCGGTAGAGCGCCAGAGCGGTCGCGGTGCCGAGCACGGTGGCGATCGTCGTGGTGAAGGCGGCGACGGTCAGGCTGTTGCGCACCGCCTTCAGCAGCTGCTCCGTCGATTCGATGTACAGGGCATTCTCGGACGTGACGTTGCGCAGGCCGAAAATCTGCTTGTACCAGTCGAAGGTGAAGCCCGACCAGCGCATCATGTTCACCGGATCGGCGTTGAAGGAGTAGATCACGATCAACGCGATCGGCAGGTAGATGAAGGCGAAGAACAGCGCGGTGTAGGCCGAAAGCGTTCCCGTGCCGATGTTGCGGAGCCATCTCATGGTCGGACCTCAGCGAAGGGCTGGCGCATCGTCGCCGCGCCGGCCTTCCAAGCGGATGTAGAAGAAGAGGATGAACAGCACCGCCGCCATGACCAGCATGGCGAGCGCGGCGCCGAAGGGCCAGTTGCGGGCAGACAGGAACTGCTGCTCGATGAGGTTGCCGAGCATCATGACCTTGGCGCCGCCCAACACCGCCGGAACGATGAAATTGCCGAGCGCCGGGATGAACACGATGATCGATCCGCCGATCACGCCTGGCAGCGTCAGCGGAAAGATCACCCGCCAGAAGGTCTGGAAGCCGTTGGCGCCGAGATCCTGCGAGGCGCGCACCAGCGACCAGTCGAGTTTCTCCACGCTCGCATAGACCGGCAGGAACATGAACGGGATGAAGATGTAGACCATGCCGAGGATGATAGCGCCTTCGGTGTAGATCAGGTCGGCGGGCTCGGAAATGATGCCCAACGACTGCAGAACCATATTGGCGAAGCCGGTCTTCTTCAGGATCAGCACCCAGACGAACAGCCGCACGATCAGGCTGGCGAAGAAGGGAAGCGTGATGAGGAACAGCGCGAATGTCTTCCAGCGGTCCGGCAGCCGGCTGACCTGGAACGCCGCCGGATAGCAGACGACGAGCGTGATGGCGACCGTCGTCAGCGCGATGCGTAGGGAGCGCAGGAAGATCGAGAGGTAGACCGGGTCGAAGACCTCGAACTCGGGGTTGGCGAAGCCGAGGATGCGGCCGAAATTGTCCGGATAGAACGCCCATTCCGCGCCGCCATAGAGGCCCGGCGTCAACACGGAATAGATCATCATGATGGCGAGTGGACACAGGAAGAAGATCGCCAGGAACAGCGACACCGGCCCGAGCAGGATGCCGAGCTGCGCGTAGCGGCGCTGGCGCTGCGTCGCTCCGCTCACGGCTCGCCTCCGCTCGCCCCGATCAGTTGAACGCCGGCCGGGTCGTAGGTGAGGCGCGCCTTTTTCGCCGCGTCGATTTCCGCCACTTCGCGCTGGTGAACCGCGGCGATGATCGCCACCACCTTGCGGCCTGCGGGCGTCCGCCCGTGGATCTGGTAGTTGAGGCCCGTGAAGACGATCTGCTCGACGTCGGCGTCTATGAACGCGGCAGGTTGGCCGTTGCCGCCATTGTGCAAGGAGAATTGTTCCGGCCGGATCAGCGCGGTCACTGGCTGCCCGTTCGCGACGGTCCCGCTTCCGGCCGCGCGGATATGCTCGCCGTTCGGAGTGACGACCAGCATGTCCGTGCCGTCGCTGCGGGCGGCTCCCTCGAACAGGTTGCTGGCGCCGATGAAACTTGCGACGAATGCGTTCGCCGGTCGGCTGTAGACGCTCCGGGGCGTGTCGAGCTGCTGGATCACCCCTTTCTCCAGGACTGCCAGCCGGTCCGACATGGTGAGCGCCTCCTCCTGGTCGTGGGTGACGAAGATGAAGGAGATGCCGAGTTCCGCCTGCAGGCCCTTGAGTTCGATCTGCATGGCCTGGCGCAGGTTGCGGTCGAGTGCCGAGAGGGGCTCGTCCAGCAGCAGCAGCTTGGGCCTGGCGATTATGGCGCGGGCCAAAGCCACGCGCTGCTGCTGGCCGCCGGAAAGCTGCCGGGGAAGGCGGCCGCCGAGACCGGACAAGCCGACCAGTTCGAGCGCCGCGCCGACTCTCCGGCCACGCTCCTTGCCGTCGGTTCCGGCGATGTCCAGCGCGTAGCCGACGTTCTTGTCGACGTTCATATGCGGGAACAGTGCGTAGTTCTGGAACACGGTGTTGACCGGCCTGCGGTGCGGCGGCCGCTCGGTCACATCCTCGCCGTCGATGCTGACCTTGCCGCCGTCGAGTTGCACGAACCCGGAAATGGAGTGCAGCAGCGTGGTCTTTCCGCAGCCGGAGGGCCCGAGGAGGGTCAGGAATTCGTTCCGCCGGACGTCGAGGTCGATCGCCTTGAGGGCGGTTATCATGCCGCCTTCCGGCAGTGCGAAGGTCTTCGTCACACGTTCCAGCCGAACGATGCTTGGCTGCATCCGGTTTCCTCCTCCGCCCGCACGACAGGAATGTTATTGTGATATCTGTTGTGCAATAAAGTTATCTTGGTATCATGTGCCGGTGATTGTCAATGAGCCGTCCGGTGATCTGAACCGCGGTCGGCAGGGGAGAACAGCCGGCATTGGCACGAGAAAAGGGAGTGAGAAATGCAGACGGGAACTCGGGTTGAAACGGGAATTCGGTCGGGCCTCCTCGACCGGTTGCGCGGGGCAGGCGCCGCGGCTGTTCTTGCCGTCACAGCGATCTTCGTTCCGGCATCCGGAGCATCGGCGCAGGAGGTGCTCAACATCTACAATTGGGGCGAATACATAAATCCGGAAGTGCTGAAGAAATTCGAGGCCGACACCGGCGTGAAGGTGAACCTCGACACCTACTCCTCCAACGAGGAGATGCTGGCGAAGGTACAGGCGGGCGCGACGGGCTACGACATCGTCTTCCCGTCGGTGCATATGCACGACATCATGGCCAAGCTCGACCTGCTCGAGAAGACCGACATCAACCAGTACGAGGGCTTCAAGAACATCGACCCGCAGTTCCTGCGGGCGAAATCCGATCCCAAGGGCGAATACTGCCTGCCATACGCCTGGGGCACGGTCGGCATAGTCTACAATCGCGACGTGCTCGGAAAGGACATCACCGGCTGGCATGACCTCATCGAGACCGTCAAGGCCAAGAACCTGAAGTTCAACCTCCTCGACGACATGCGCGAGGTGCTCGGCGTCGGGCTCATCCTCAACGGCAAGTCCGTCAATTCGACCGATCCGGAAGAGTTGAAGCAGGCCGCTCAGACCATGATCGACATGAAGCCCTACGTGGCTGCGTTCACCTATGAGAGCCGGCCGATGGTGGAGGCCGGCGATGTGGCCGCCGGTCATTTCTTCGTCGGCGCCATGGTCGACGTGCTGCGCGCGCCGAAGAAGCTCGGCTACGTCATCCCCGAGGAAGGCGCCACCATGTACCAGGAAGACATCTGCGTGCTGAAGACCGCGCCGAACAAGGACAACGCCAAGAAGTTCATGGAGTTCTACACCCAGCCGGAGGTGGCGGCGCTCAACATCGCCCAGCAGACCAACGGGACGCCGAACGTGCCGGCGCGCTCGCTGACGCCGGACAACATCAAGAACTCCAAGGAGATCAATCCGCCCCAGGAGGTGATGGACAAGCTCCAGATATTTGTCGATCTCGGCGGCGACATCCGCAAGGTCGACCGGGTCTGGACGACCGTGAAGACCGCCCAGTAAGAGGGCGCAGCACGCGGCCGCCGGCAGCGTCGGCGGCCGCGTGCCAGGCAGGGAGGACGGCCAGTCGATGCCGCGGGGAATTGCTTCCAAGCTTCGGTCTGCCGATGCCAGGCAGACCAAATCCGACATCCTGATCGCCAACTACATCGAGCGCAATCTGGCCGAACTGCCCTTCGAGACGGCGAAGTCGATCGCCCAGAGCGTCGGCGTCAGCCAGATGACGGTCGGGCGGTATCTGCGCCGCCTCGGATATGACGGTCTCGACGAACTGAAGCGCGAGATGCGGCCCAGCGCCAGCCGGACCGCATGGCAGGTCAAGGGCAAGTTCGAGCGGCTGCGCGACGATGCGCGTGGGGGCAAGCTTCTTGCCGCGCTGATCCAGCAGCAGATTGACGATCTCGGCCAGGTCTACGAACTCACCGTCTCGCCCGAATGGCACAAGACGGTTGCCTTTCTGGTCAACAGCGAGGAGGTCTTCGTCGCCGCCTTTCAGAACGTCCGCGGCGTGGCGCAGTATTTTGCCAGCCAGCTTTCCTACGCGCGGCCCAAGGTCCAGTTCGTCGATGGTCTCAACGGCACCTATGCCGAGCTGCTCGACGGAAGCCGCGAAGATCGGTGCCTGTTCCTGTTCGATGTGCGCCGCTTCGCTAGCAAGGCTCGGCCATTGGCCGAGCAGGCGCGGGCGGCGGGCGTCAAGGTGATTCTCGTTTCCGACGATGCATGCATATGGGCGCGCGAGGTTTCCGACGTTGCCCTCATCATGCCGGGCGCGCACGGTCCACTCTGGGACGGCGCCGCCACGACAGTGGCGCTGCTCGACCTCGTCATCAGCAACGTGATCGTGGAACTCGGCGACAACGTCAACGCGCGCGTTGATCGTTTGACCCAACTGCAGGACGTCTTCGGCGATTTCGAGGACTGAGCAGCGCTAGTCGTGCTGCGGTCAACCGCGCGCCGGCGGTTCCCCGTTCAGCCTTCCGGAGATCAGCCGCGCGGCGCGCACGACCGCCTGACCGTGCAATGACGCAGCCGCCCCATCGACCCGGGACACCGGAGCCGCGACCGCCAGGGTTCCGATGGCATAGCCATCATGGGCAAGGATCGGCGCCGCAACGCTATGGACGCCCTCTTCATATCCCTGTGCACTTTCCGAGTAACCGCGCGAGGCGGCCAGCCGGATCGTGTCCATCAGGCGCTCGCGCCGCGTTACAGTATGCGCGGTGAAGGCTTCCAACACGGAGTCGGCGTAGCGACCGACCGCCTCGCTGCGCGAAAACGCGAGGAAGGCAAGACCGGACGCCGTCGCGTGCAGCGGCAACGTCTGCCCAACGTCCACATTGACCCGGTTGGCGCGTGCGGAAAGCTCGACATGCACGGTGAGCAACGCATCTGCGCTGTGCTCGGAGAGATGGACGGTCTCGCCGGTTTGCGCCGCAAGATCCCGCACGATCGGCAGTGCGATTTTCACGAACGGAAAATGCGCATCGCGGATTCGCGCCAGCCGCGATACGCCCGCGCCGAGCCGATACCGCCTGGTGTCGGCGTCCTGCTCGACCAGTCCGTGCCGCGTCAGCGCCATGAGCAAGCGCCGGGTCGTCGCCTTGTCGAAACTCGCTTTACGGGCCAGGTCCGAAAGGCCCATCTCTGGTTCGGGGACACTGAACAATTTCAGTAGCGAAACAGCTTTCTCGACCGTTCCCATCGATCCTCAGCTTCCCATTGTCGAAGATACTTCGCACGTGAATTAACTTGACAGCCGCGTCGGCGCTTGCAAGTCTGTATGCAAAATAGCGGTTCAAATAATGAACCGACAAGGGGAAAGTGAATTTGGTAGCCGCAGCCCGGAAGAATGCAGCCTCGATAAGCGAGCTGCTCGACGCCGAGCAGGCACGCTTTCTGCGCGCGCACCCGATGTCGGCGGCTGCCTGGAAGCTGGGCAAGAAGCATTTCCTCTACGGCGGGCCGTCACATTGGATGCGCCGGTGGGCGGGTGGATTTCCCGTCTATGCGGCCGAGGCGAGCGGAGCGCACATCCGCGACATTGACGGCCACAACTATGTCGATTTCGCGCTGGGCGACACCGGAGGCATGTGCGGCCACGCGCCGGAGACGGTGACGCAGGCGGCGATACGCCAGTTGCGCAGCGGCACGACCATGATGCTGCCTACCGAGGACAGCCTGTGGGTCGGCCAGGAGCTCACGCGCCGCTTCGGCATGCCGTACTGGACGCTGACGACCTCGGCGACCGACGCCAATCGCGCGGCCATCCGCATCGCGCGCATGGTCACCGGCCGCGACAAGGTGCTGGTCTTCTCCGGCTGCTATCACGGCGGCGTAGAGGAGGCGCACGTCGAGATCCGCGACGGCAGGGTCGGCCTGCGCAACATGATACATGCCAATGGCGTCGATCACGCGGCGGTGTCGAAAGTCGTCGAATTCAACGATACCGCCGCAATGGAGCAGGCGCTTGAACCGGGAGACGTCGCCTGCGTGCTCGCTGAGCCGCTGATGACGAATTTCGGCATGATTCCGGTGGCGGAAGGCTTTCACACAGCCTTGCGCGAGGCGACCCGCCGCACCGGCACGTTGCTGATCATCGACGAGACGCACACCATCTCCAGCGGTCCAGGTGGCTACACCGCACTGCACGGGTTGGAGCCGGACATATTCGTTGCCGGCAAGGCGATCGCGGGCGGCATCCCGGCCGGCATTTTTGGGACCAGCCAGGAGGTCGCGAAGCGTCTCTGGAAGATCGTCCCGCACGTCAATCCGCGCGAGCGCCAGTCGGCGCATCTCGGCTTCGGCGGCACCTTGGCCGGCAATGCGCTGACCATCGCCACCATGCGCGCGGTTCTGGAACGAGTCCTGACGCCCGCCAGCTACGAGCGGATGATCGCCCAGGCCTCGCGGCTGGCGGACGCGGCCCGATCGATCATCGAGGCGAACGCTCTGCCGTGGCATGTCACGCAGATCGGCGCCCGTGCCGAGATCATGTTCATGCCGAAGCCGCCGAAGAACGGCGCGGAGGTGATCGCCGCGAGGCGCGGCGATCTCGAGACGCTGCTCCATGCCTTCTACATGAACGAGGGCATACTGGTGACGCCGTTCCACACCATGTTCCTGATGTGCCCGGCGACAACCTCTGCCGATGTCGACGTGCACACCGATGTCTTCCGCCGCTTCGTAGCGCTGTTGCGCGACAATGGAGTGGCCTGAACATGCCGGCGCGTCCGTTTGACCTGACGGGAAAGGTTGCGCTGGTGACCGGCGGCGGGCGCGGCATCGGCGCGGCGATCGTCGCGCGCTTCGCCGAGGCCGGTGCCGATGTTACCGCCGCCAACCGCACGCTCGACGTCGCCGAGCAACTGGCGAGGGAACTCGACGGCCGTGGCCTGAAGGTGCGTGCCGCGCCAATGCCGGGCACGAGCCGCGGCGAACTGCACGACCTTGTCGATGCGACGGCGAAGGCTGCCGGGCGGCTCGACATCGTCGTCCACAACGCCGGCGGCTGTCCCTGGGCGTCCATCGAGGAGATGGACGAGCAGAAGCTTGGCGAGGCGCTGTCGCTCAACCTCGAAGCCTGCTTCTGGCTGACGCAGGCCGCCCTGCCCCATATGCGCAGGAACCGTTTCGGGCGCATCCTGGTAACCTCGTCGGTGTCAGCACGGGTCGCCATGGGCGGCGGGGCGCATTATTCGGCCGCCAAGGCGGGCGTTAACGCCTTCATCCGCGGCGCGGCGTTCGAACTGGCCCGCGATGGCATCACTGTCAATGGCGTCGAGCCGGGCTTCATCGCCAAGCCCGGACGGGGCAAGATGAGCGAGCCCGAGACCGCCAAGAGGATCGGCGCTTATGTGCCGCTTGGCCATCTCGGCGAGGCCGACGATATCGCCTACGCGATGCTCTATCTCGCCTCGGATCAGGCCAGATACGCGACGGGCCAGACCATCGTCGTGGACGGCGGTTTGACTCTGCCTGAGACGGGCTTTGCCGTGGAACGCCAGTGGGGTCTGCCATGAGCCGGCGCCTCGAAGGAAAGACGGCCCTGATCGCCGGCGCGGCGACCGGGATGGGCCGTGCGACGGCCGAGCTCTTCGCCCGGCACGGCGCAAAAGTGATCGCCTTCGGGCTCGGCGGCGACAAGCTCGAACAGGCGGCGGCCGCAGCGGAAGCAGCGCCGGTGCATGGCGATATCACCGACCCAGCAGACATCGCGCGGGCGATCGAAGCTTGCGGCGACCGGCTCGACATCGTCGTCAATGCGGCCGGCCTGATGATCGAGGATCGGCCGGAGACGGTGAGCGACGAGGACTGGGAAATGACCTTCGCGGTGAACGTCACCGGTGCGATGAGCGTCTGCCGGGCAGCTCTGCCAATGCTCAAGCGGCGCGGCGGCGCGGTCGTCAATATCGCCTCTGTCGGTGCATTCAATGCAGCCGGCCAGAACGCCGCCTATTCGGCCAGCAAGGCTGCGCTTGTCTCCTATACCCGCTCCCTCGCTTACGCTCATGGTCCCGACGGCATCCGGGCCAATGCCGTTGCCCCGGGCTGGGTGCGCACTCCGATGAGCGAACACGAGATGGAGGCGGCGGCCCGCGCCAACGGCTCTACGACGGAGCAGGAATTCGACGCGCTGAAGAAGCGCATCGCGCTGCGCCGCGTCGCCGATCCGTCCGAGATCGCCGCTTGCTGCCTGTTTCTTGCCTCCGACGAAGCATCTTTCGTGACAGGTGCGGTTCTGGTCGCAGACGGAGGGGGGCGGGCGCCGGTGCAGAACAGGGCGGTTTGATGCGCCGGCGCCGAACCATTTGGGAATCGACCGGCGGGCCTGGCTCGCCGACGGGAGGACAAGACTGATGCCGAACAGAAACGCCGACCTCGTTGTCACCGGGGGGCGGATCTACACAATGGACCGCCGTCAGCCGGTGGTGTCGGCGCTGGCGGTGAAGAGCGGGCGCATCGTTGCGGTGGGCGACGGCGCCGCGGTCGGCCCGCTGACTGGACCGGACACCCGTATCGTCGATCTCAAGGGCGCCACCGTGACGCCCGGCATCGTCGACGTGCACACGCATATGATGATGGGCGGGCAGGCGGAGCTGTTCGAGCTGCGCATCAGTCCGACATCGAGCTTCGCGACGTTGCTCGAGCGCATCGAGGCGGCAGCGGCCAACACGCCCGAGGGCGGCTGGATCATTGGCGGCCAGTGGGGCAGCGACCTGATCGGCAAGCTCAACACCGCCGAGTCGCTGGCCGCGCTCGATGCCGCAACGCGCGGCCGTCCGGTCATGCTGCGCGACGACACCTACCACAACCGCTGGGTCAATTCGGAGGCGATGCGGCGCGCCGGCGTCAGCGGCGCCAACAAGGATCCCGAAAAGGGCTCGATCGGTCGCGATCCGGCGACCGGCCAGCCGACCGGGGTCATGATCGAGTCCGCCGCCGGCATCGTCGAGCGCGCCGTCGCCCAGTCTGGTCACTTCACCGAGGAGATGGACCGCGCTGCCATGGCGCAATCCATATCGACGCTCAACTCGTTCGGCGTCACGGCTTTCCTCGACGCCGCCGCCATGCAGCCGATCCTAGCAGCGCTGAAGGGCCTCGACGACCGCGGCGAACTCACCGCCTGGGCGCTTTCGGCTATGCCCGCGGTCGAGCCGTCCTTCATGTTCGGCATCGCCGGCGACGAATTGATTGCCCAGCGCGACCGGTATCGTTCGGCGCATGCTAAACCTAACTACGTGAAGGTGTTTCTCGACGGCGTGCCCGGCGCGCGCACGGCTGCCTTCCACGAGCCTTATGTCGCCGACCCGGTCCTGGGCTGCTGCTTCCGCGGCTCGACCATCGTCACCGTACCGGACCTCGTGCGCTGGGTGGGCAAATGCGAGAAGCTGGGCCTCGGCGTAAAGATCCATTGCGCGGGCGACGCCGCCGTCAGCCAGGCGCTTGACGCCATCGACGTGGTGCGCTCCTTCAACGGCCCGACCGGGATCATCCACCACATCGCGCATGCGAGCTACATCGCGCCGCAGGATATTCCCCGCTTCGCGGAACTCGGCGTTGCCGCCGATCTCTCGCCCTTCCTCTGGTATCCGACGAGCTTCCTCGAAGGCCACAAGCAGACGATGGGCGAGACGAGGGCGCTGCGCTTCTGGCCGAACCAGGACCTCTTGGCGGCAGGCGCGCTGCTTGCCGGCGGCTCCGACTGGCCGGTAATGCCTAATCCGGATCCATGGAACGGCATGGAGGGCCTGGTCACCCGCCGCAACCCGGACGGCGAGTTTCCAGGCGTCGCTCTCTGGCTCGAACAGGCGATCGACATCGTGACCGCCCTCGAGATCTTTACGATCAACTCGGCGCGCGCCATCGGCATGGCCGACACGGTAGGCTCGCTCGAAATCGGCAAGTCTGCCGACTTCATCGTCCTCGACCGCGACGTGCTGGAGACTCCGTCTGACGAGATCGCCGACACCAGGGTCTCGACAACCTATTTTGAGGGGAGGGTGGTGTATGAGCGAGCCTGACGCCGCTGTACCCGTCACCCTTCTGACGGGCTTCCTCGGCAGCGGCAAGACGACCGTGCTGAACCGGCTGCTCAGGCGACCGGACATGAAGGGGGCACTCGTCGTCGTCAACGAGTTCGGCGAGGTAGGCCTAGACCACCTGCTGATCGAGGCGAGCGAGGAACGTTTTGCGCTGCTGGACAATGGCTGCGTGTGCTGCACGGTGCGCGGCGATCTGGTGGAAACACTGAAGGACATCGACCGGCGCTCGGCCGCGGGCGAGCTGCCGCCGGTGAGGCGGGTGCTGATCGAGACAACCGGGCTCGCCGATCCCGCCCCGATATTGCATACGCTGATGGCCGAACCGCAGTTGTCTGCGCGCTATCGCCTCGGCGAGGTCGTCGTCACGGTGGACGCGGTGAACGGCCTGGCGACGCTTCAACGCCATGTTGAGGCGGCGCGGCAGGCCGCCGTCGCCGACCGTCTGCTGGTCACCAAGACCGACCTCGTCAACCCGGCCGATATCGCGCCGATCGAACGGCGGCTGCGGCAGCTCGCGCCGGCTGCTGAGATCGCCTTCGCCGTCGAGGGCGACATCGGTTCAGGCGACGTCGCATTCGAGGGCGGTGGGTCCGAAGGAGCGCACGCCGAACGGCTGGCGGCGGCACTCGCGCGCGCCGAGGCGGCGATCGCACATCACGCTCACGATAGCGGCTGTGGACCGGAATGCGGCCGGGGCGGCCGTCACCATCACCACGATGAGCACGCCCATGCCCATCACGGCATCCAGTCCTACAGTTTCGTGATCGACAAGCCGGTCGACTGGCCGGCGTTTGCCCAATGGCTCGACTACATCGCCGTGCTGAAGGGCGAGGATCTGTTGCGCATGAAGGGCATCGTCAATGTCGCCGGTGAGCCCGAGCGGCCATGCGTCATCCACGGCGTGCAGCACGTCTTCCATCCGCCGGTGCGACTGGAGGCCTGGCCATCTGACGATCGCCGTACGCGACTTGTCTTCATCGTGCGCGACATTCCACGCCAGACCATCGAGCGCACGCTCATCAAATTCGCGGCCGTCAACGCCGCGGAAGCATCTGGGCCGGCACGGCTCACGGCGGCCTGACACCAGGAACGATCAAGGGAGGATCTGACGATGCATTGGAAATCCACACTGGCTACGGCGGCGCTGGCATCGCTTGCCTTCGCCGCCCTTACGGGAACCGCTTCCGCCGCGGGCCCCACGTGCGCCGACGGCGTCATCAAGGTCGGCGCCGTCTCGACGGTCACCGGGCCGGCTGACTTCAGCGAGGTTCCGAAGGCGACCCAGGCGGCTTTCGACGCCGTGAACGCCGCCGGCGGTATCAACGGCTGCAAGATCGAATACACGATCGCCGACGACAAGGCCGACCCGGCCGTCGCCGCCCAGGCCGCACGCGACCTGATCGACAACCAGGAAGTCGTGGCGCTGGTCGGTTCGGCAAGCCTGCTCGACTGCGCCGTGAACGCCACCACCTATGCCCGCAAGAACGTACTGTCGGTGCAAGGCCTCGGCGTCGACGCCGCGTGCTTCTCCTCACCCTCCGTGGCGCCGGTGAACGTCGGCCCATACACGTTGTCGACGGCGGTGGCCTACTATGCCACCAACGAACTGAAGACGCAGAAGCTGTGCGCGTTCTTCATCATCATCGGCGGTACCCAGGAAGCCTACAAGAAGGGCATCGAGAATTGGGAAAAGCTCACCGGCCAGAAAGTCCATCTGCTCGATCTCACCTTGCCGTTCCAGGGCGACCTGACGCCCTATGTCATCAAGGCGCGCGATGCCGGCTGCGACGCGGTGCTCACCAACCAGGTGGAGCCGCAGGTCGTGCAGTTGATCAAGACCGTCGATGCCCAGAAGGTCACCGGCATCAACTGGCTGTTCCTCGCTCCGGGCTACACCGAGCAGGTCGCCAAGGCCTTGGCTGACACGCAGCAACCGATCTATGTCGGCACGGAATGGGAGCCCTACACCGAGCAGGGGTCCGAGGCGAACAAGCAGTGGACCGCCGACATGACCAAGGCCGGCCAGCCGCTCACCGCCTTCTCGCAGGGCGGCTATCTCGCCGCGCAGATCTTCCTTGAGGTGCTGAAGGGTATCGACGGCGAGGTCACACGCGAGAGCGTCGCCGAAGCCTTGCTGAAGATGAAGCCAATCAGCAACCCGCTCGCCGGTTCGCCTTACGTTTTCGGTGAGGCCGCAACGCACAACCCGATGCAGGCTACCAAGGTGATGAAGCTCGAAAAGGGCGCCTGGACGGTGCAGACGCCGGAATGGGTTGTCCTGCCGGCTATCCAATAGGAACCATTGAGGCGGCGGAATTGCTTCCGCCGCCTTCAACCTGGACGATCCGATGAACGAACTTCTGACTTCCGCCGTGGCTGGCCTGACCGCGGGGGGTACCTATGCGCTGCTTGGCGTGTGTGCGGTGTTCACCTACCGATTGGTTGCTGTCGTCAACTTCACCGGAGCGGCGATCGGCACGGCGGGCACCTTCGTGCTGATCGCCCTCTATGAAGCCGGCTTTCCGTTGTGGCCTTCGGTCCTCGCCGGTGTCGTCGCGGGAACCATCGTCGGCGTGCTCGTCGGCCTTGTCATGACCACTTGGTTTTCCGAGGCGAACGCGTCGACCAAGGCGGCGGTCACAGTTGCTCTCCTCGTCGGCATGATCGCTATCGGTTTGCGTCTTACGGGTGGCCAGCATCCGCACGTCATGCCCGATCTGTTTCCGGGCTCCGCCTTCCGCCTTGCCGGCGTGGAGGTGACCATCGCTTCCGCCCTGACCATCGGGCTCGCAGTCCTGTTCACCGTGCTCGCCGACCGCTTCCTCAATGCAACGCGCACGGGCCTGCACCTGCGCGCGCTGTCGGAGCGCCCGATGGCGGCCGAACTCCTCGGCGTGCGGGTGCAACTCCTCTCGGTCCTCGTCTGGGCGGTCACCGGCACGTTCACCACTTTCGCGCTGATGATCATCGCGCCGCAGCGCTCGCCCAACTTCATGACCCTGAGTCTGTTGGTTGTGCCTGCCTTGGCCGCCGCGCTTGTCGGGCTGTTCCGCTCGTTCTGGATCACGCTCGCGGGCGGGATAATGCTGGGTGTGGTCGAGGGGCTGGCGAGTTCGTTCGACGGCGTCAGCCAGTATCGCGGGGCCATTCCGTTCGTCGTCGTGGTCGCCGTGCTCCTCTGGTCGCAGCGGGAGGCCCGCTGGGATGATGCGCGCTAGTGTTCGCGCCTCGCTGGCGATCGTCGTCACGGCGGTCGTGCTGGGCGGGGCCCTTATCGGGCTTCTATCGTCCTATTGGGTGTTCCTCGGCACGGCCGTGCTGATCACTGGCGTGGCGCTACAAAGCCTCGGCCTGGTGGTCGGCCGCACCGGCATGATCGCCCTCTGCCAGATGTCGTTCGCCGGCGTTGGCGCCTGGACGGTCGGCTATCTCAATATCGTCGGCGCTCCGGGCGGGCTGTCCGTATGGGTTCTCCTCGGTGGGCTGGCCGCTGTTCCGTTTGGTGTTGCCATCGGCCTGCCGGCGCTGCGCTTGCGTGGCATCAACCTCGCCATCGTTACGCTTGCCTTCGCCACCGCTTTCGACACGATCCTGGCAACGATAACCTTTCCCGGTCAGACGTCGTTCCAGGCCGTGCCGCGGCCGGAACTGTTCGACAGCGACGAAGGCTACTTCGTCTTCGTGCTGGGTTTTTACGTCACCATCGCGGTTGCACTGGAGTTCGTCAGCCGCTCGCGGCTTGGCGCCGCCTGGCTCACCGTGCGCCATTCCGAACGGGCGGCGGCGGCGCACGGCGTCAGCATCGCGGCGGCAAAGCTCTCCGCCTTCGCGCTGAGTGCGTTCGTCGCAGGCATTTCGGGTGGCTTGCTCGCCGGCTATCTCGGCACGCTGGTCTCCGAAAACTTCAGCATGATGCAATCGCTCTCGCTCTTCGCGGTGGCGGTAATGGCCGGTGCGCACTACTCGGAAGGCGCCGTCATCGGTGGGCTGCTGGTCACGATGTTTCCCGAGATCCTGCGCCGCCTGGGCCTGCCGCAGGACATCGGCAACGTGCTCTTCGCGGTTGGCGCCACACAGGCGTTGTCGACCGGCGAGACGATGAGCGAGACGTTCCGGCGACTGGCGCGAAAGCTCGTTCCTTCACGCGGCCCCAATGGCAAGCCGCCGCAACCCGCCTCGCTTCCGGCTCCGGTCATGCACGCCGCCGGCGCGGCACTGTCTATCGAAAATCTCGGCGTGCGCTACGGCAGCGTGGTCGCGCTCGACAAGGTGAGCCTGGCGGTTCCCGCAGGCACTGTGGTCGGACTGATCGGCCCCAACGGCGCCGGCAAGTCGACCTTCATCGATGCGGTTACCGGCTTCCTGCCGCTCTATTACGGTCGCATCAGCCTTGAAGGCAAGCTGCTCGAAGGCGTTCAGGCGCATCGGCGCGCGCGCCTGGGGGTCCGTCGCTCCTGGCAGACGAACCGAATCGCGCCAGAACTCACCGTCGGCCAGTACTTGAGGCTTGCGGCGGATGGGCTTTCGGACGCCGATATCGCGGCCGTCCTGGCGTGGCTCGACTGCCCTCATCCGGATACGCCGGTCGCGTCGGTCGACGCCGGCACGCGCCGCCTCCTGGATGTCGCCGGTGTGCTCGCCTCGCGGCCGGCGGTCGCGCTGCTCGACGAGCCCGCCGCCGGTCAGTCCTACGAGGAAACCCTCCGCCTCGGAAAGCGCATCGCGGAGATTCCGAAACTGTTCGGATCGGCGGTGCTGCTGGTGGAACACGACATGGATCTTGTTCGGGCGGCGTGTTCGCACATAGCCGTCCTGGACTTCGGCAAGGTCATCGCTTCGGGTCCGCCCGCTCAGGTGCTCGCCGAGACGGTGGTTAAGACGGCCTATCTTGGTGTCGAAGCGGAGGAAGCGGCAGCATGAGCAGCCTTGTCGTATCGTCGCTGTCCGTCAGCCGGGGCGGACTCCCCATCATCACCGAGGCAAGTCTCTCCGCTGCGAGCGGCGAGATCAGCGTGATCCTGGGCGCGAACGGTGCCGGCAAGACGACCTTGCTCGAGGGCCTCTCCGGCGTCATCCCGGTCGAAGGCGGAATGATCGCCATCGACGGCGCGGAGATTCAAAGCGCACGCCCCGGCGTGCGCGCACGTGCCGGTTTGTTGCATGTCGAGCAAGGCCGAACCGTGTTCCGCCAGCTTTCCACCGAAGACAATTTGAGGGTCGGCCTGCATGCCGATGAAAGGCTGGAGACAGCCTACGCGCTTTTTCCCGAGTTGGTGCAGCGCAAGGCGGTCCGTGCTGGGCTTTTGTCGGGGGGTGAGCAGCAGATGCTCGTCATCGCCAGGGCGCTGCTTGGCCGTCCGAAAGTGTTGATGATTGATGAGATGTCGGCCGGGCTCGCGCCGGTCGTTGTCACACGACTGATGACTGCGGTGCGCAAGCTCGCTGACAAGGGATTGGCGGTCGTGCTCGTCGAACAGTTCGCCGCGCTGGCGCTCGCTATTGGCAACCGCGCCTATGTCATGCGGCGGGGCCGCGTTGTCTATGACGGCGACTGCTCGACGCTGCGTCGCGCACCCGATGAACTGCATCGACTTTATCTCGGAGGGTAGGTCTCGTGCGCGCGGTGCGAAAGTTCCGGCTCGACGCGGGCGTATGCCACTGGCGCTCTCACTGTTGGGTGTCGGAGCCAGGCCCTCATTTTCGGATGGTCGCTTGTTGACTGCGACATCCGGTGCGGCTACGGTTACTTCTCCTGTTAAGCAGGCGGTGGCAACGAGGCCACCCGATCAGTTCAAGGCAAAAGGGCCTCCCTTTGACTCCAATCACGGAGCCATCGGGAGGCCTTTGTCATTTCAGCTATACCGACCGAGACGCCGACGGGAACCGGCGCGGGGAGGGGACGGAGGACGAGCGTGGACCGGCCAGGCCGAGGCGTTGCACGCCCACTATCCGACGATTTTGCCCACCCGAGAATGGACAAGGACGTCCGATCACTACGACGGGCCTCCTCACTTGCAACGCAGTCAACCCCGGGGAGGGTTAGATGACGAAGTCTTCAAAAGAGATTGAAACGTTGGAAAGCGTCGATCACGCACTCGGCGAAGAATATGAGCACGAGCCTGTACCGATGGCGGCAAGGCGATCCACGTTCTCCGTGACAACGGTATGGATCGGCTTTCCAATGATCATCACCGGGGCCATGACCGGCTCGATCCTCGTGCTCGGCATGGGCTTCACCAATGCGCTTTGGGCGATGATCATCGGCAACCTCATCATGTTCGCCTATGTCGGCGCACTGGGAGTTCTCGGCACCAATCGCGGCATGAACTTCGCCCTGCTCGCGTCGATCGTGTTCGGCCGCAAGGGCTACGTCTTCGCCTCCGGACTGCTCTCCACGCTTCTTCTCGGCTGGTACGCCGTGCAGACCGGCATCACCGGCGCGCTCATCAGTTCGGCCTACAACCTCAACTATGTGGCCATGACGGTCGTAGCCGGCCTGCTCTACATCGGCATCACCTTCATCGGCGTACGCGGGCTGCACCTGATAGGCCTCGTCTCCGTGCCGCTGTTCGTGGTGCTCGGTCTATGGGTCATCTTCGACTCTGCCTCGACCACCACCTGGGCCGCGATCGCCGCCTATCCCGGCAATAATGGCGCGGCAACCATGTCGATGGGCGTGGGCCTGACCGTGGTTATCGCGCTGTTCATCGACGCCGGTACGGTGACCGCCGACTTCAACCGATGGGCCAAGGACACGAAGGGGTCGCTGATTGCTACCTTCAGCGCGTTCCCGTTCGCCAACCTCGTCGCCATGCTGGTCGGCGGTATCATGACGGCCGCGCTCGCCGTGCCGAACGCCAACCCGTTCGGCGCCGACAATATGTTCGGCTACATGAACGGCAAGCAGATCGCATTCCTCAGCCTGATCGCTTTCCTGTTCCTCTATCTCAACCTCGGCTCGGTATGCGCGCATTGCCTCTACAACGCCGCTACCGGCTGGTCGCGGATCCTCGGCTCGCGCATGAGGCTGATGGCGATCGTACTTGGCGCGATCGGCATCGTCGTAGCCGCCGGCAACGTGTGGGCCTTCTTCATCGAGTGGCTGTCGCTGCTCGGCATCCTGGTGCCACCGATCGGCGCGATCATCCTGGTTGACCAGTACCTATTCCGAAGGACTTCGGAGATCGACCGCGACTGGAGGCCGTCGGCCTTCATCGCCTGGGCGTTCGGCTCGGCGGTCGCACTCGTCGTCGAATTCTATGCGCCGCATCTTTCGACGGCGATCAGCGCCATGCTGGCCGGCGGCATCGCCTATGCGGTGCTCTGCAAGTTGCCGGCGCCGGCTCGGGCAACCGCGTGAGACATTGGGGCGGGCGGGGCATCCCGGCCCCGCTCCTCCTCGAAAAACAGCAAGAGGACCAAGTATCGATGAGCGACCATGAAATCTATTCGCTGGGCGATTTCGTCCTGCAGCGTGGCGCGACCCTGCGTGATGCGAAACTCGCCTACAAGACATTCGGTACGCTGAATGCGCGCAAGGACAATGCCATCGTCTATCCGACCTGGTACTCCGGCCAGCACATGGACAACGAGTGGCTGGTCGGCGATGGCATGGCGCTCGATCCGGCCAAATACTTCGTCATCATTCCCAACATGTTCGGCAACGGCCTCTCGTCGTCGCCGAGCAACACGCCGGAGCCCTACAACAAGTCGCGCTTCCCGCAGGTGACCGCCTACGACAACGTGCGCGCCCAGCATCGGCTGGTGACGGAAAAATTCGGCATCGAGAAGCTGCCGCTGGTGACCGGCTGGTCGATGGGCGCGCTGCAGACCTTCCATTGGGGGGCGATGTATCCCGACATGGTGGAACGCATCGCGCCGTTCTGCGGGTCGGCGAAATGCTCGCGCCACAACTTCGTCTTCCTTGAAGGCGTCAAGGCGGCGCTCACCGCCGACGCGGCATGGAACAACGGCTGGTACGACAACAAGCCTGAAAAGGGCCTGCGCGCCATGGCGCGGGTCTATGCCGGATGGGGTTTCTCGCAGGCCTTCTACCGGCAGGAACTCGACCTGAAGACACTGGGCTATTCGTCGCTCGAGGACTTCCTCGTCTCCTTCTGGGAGGGCTTCTTCCTGCCCAAGGACGCCAACAACCTGCTCACCATGCTGTGGACCTGGCAGAACGGCGACATCTCCGACAATGATCTCTACGAGGGCGATTTCAAGAAGGCGCTGCGTGCGATCAAGGCCAAGGCCTATGTGATGCCCGGCCGCACCGACCTCTA
Organism: Mesorhizobium sp. LHD-90; assembly: GCF_030929505.1. Lineage (GTDB taxonomy): Bacteria > Pseudomonadota > Alphaproteobacteria > Rhizobiales > Rhizobiaceae > Kumtagia. The sequence continues at coordinate 49,945 of NZ_JAVFVV010000024.1, forward strand.
TTTCCCGCCGGAAGACAGTGAGTTCGAGGTGGCCAACATGCCGAATGCCAGGTTCATCGCTTTCGAATCGATCTGGGGGCATTTCGCCGGCGGCCCTGGCACCAGCGTTGAGGACGTCAAGTTCCTCGACCGCAAGCTTAAGGAACTGCTCGCGAGTTGACCGGTATGCCGGCCCGCCGCAAGATGGCGGCGGGCCGCGGACGGGGGAAAAACGACCAACGACAACAAGAAGCGGTCGGACCCCGGGGGAACGAAGAAAGGGAGCGTGGTTTGACGAGATCAAGCAATACCTCCGAGCCGTGGCGCGTCGGTGTGCTCTTTTCGCGCACAGGTTTCATGGCGGTTATCGAGGAAACGCAACTGCGCGGAACCCTCACGGCCATCGATGAGATCAACAACTCTGGGGGTGTCAACGGCCGGCCGATCGAGCCAACCGTCTACGATCCGGGATCGGAAGCGCGCGCCTTCGGGCGGCTCGCCAAGCGGCTGATGGTCGAAGACGGCGTCAGCACCATTTTCGGCTGCTACACTTCGTCGAGCCGCAAGGCGGTGCTGCCGGTGGTGGAGCGGCTTAATGGGCTGCTGTGGTACCCGACGCTCTACGAGGGCTTCGAGTTCTCGCCGAACGTCATATACACGGGCGCGACGCCAAACCAGAACAGCGTGGAGCTCTGCCGTGTCCTGATGAAGCTCTATGGACCGCGCGTCTTCTTCGTCGGCTCCGACTACATCTATCCACGTGAATCGAACCGCATCATGCGCGAGCTGATCCGCAACAGTGGCGGCAGCGTGGTGGGCGAGAGCTACGTGCGGCTTGGCGCGACGCGCTCCGAATTCCTGCCGGTCATGCGCGAGGTCAAGAAGGCGCAACCGGACGTGATCTTCTCGACCGTTGTCGGAGACGGAACGGTATTCCTCTATCAGGCCTATGCCGATCTCGGCCTCGACCCGAAGGTCATGCCGATCGCCAGCCTGACCACCACCGAGGCGGAGATCAGGGCTATGGGATTCGATGTGGGCGAAGGCCACATCACCGCCGCGCCCTATTTCCAGGGCATTGGCAACGAGCGCAATTCGTCCTTCGTGCGGCGCTACAAGAAGCGCTACGGCGAGGACGAACCAACCAATATGTGCCTCGAGGCGTCCTACTTCCAGGTCAACGTGTTCGCCAAGACGCTGGAGGAAACCAACTCGATGGACACCGAGATCCTGCGCGCCTCTGTCATGGGATCGGAATTCGAGGCACCGCAGGGCAACGTCGCCATCAACCCGATCTGGGGGCACGCGGACCTGTGGACTCGCGTCGGCCGCGCTAACAGTCTGGGCCAGTTCGATCTCGTCTATGAATCACCGTCCTGCGTGGCGGCCGATCCCTATCTGATCGGCTACAGTCGCAGCATTGGCCAACGGAGCCTTGCACTCGCGTGACACCAGGCAGCCAGAGGGTGCACAACCCGACGTTCGAGACGACCACCATGACGAGAGTCCGTGAAAAGGGACAGCGCGGCGAACGGCAGGAAAAGTCGCCCCCGTCATCGTCCCAGACCTCGGCGAGGACGTTCTGGGACATGAAGGTGGCGGTCATCGTGGAGCGCGACGACGACGGCGAGCGACTAATCCGCGAGCTGCAGAGGATGCGCTGCGGCGTCCATCACGAATGGCCGATGCCGCAGCAGGTGCCGGCTCAGTTCGACGCGATCTTCTGTGCATTGACCGACGACCTGCCGCAGCGACTGCCGTGGCTTCCCGGCGAGCCGGCCGCGGCGCTGATCGTGGTCGATCATGGCAAGGGAGCGTTGGACCTGACACTGCTGCACAATTGCGCGCCGCACGCTGTTCTGACGTATCCTTCGACGGGCCGCGCCGCGCAGGCGAGCCTGGCGGTCGCGCGCAGCCATTTCCTCTACGAGCGGCGCCTGCGCAGTCGCATCGACAAGCTTGACGACAGCCTGCGCACCACGCGCAGCGTGGAGCGCGCCAAGTCGCTGCTGATCCGCGTCAAGAAGGTCAGCGAGGAAGAAGCGTACAACTATCTGCGACGGCAGGCGATGGAGCGGCGCGTCACGATCGGCGCGGTGGCGAATGCGATAATTGACTCATATGATCTTCTCGGCTAAGCCTCGAAGGGTATTGGCGGCAACGAAGCCGCCTCGAACATACGGGTAACGGGACCTCACGATTTTCGCGGAAGCGAAGCGTGGGGTTTTTTGTTTCTCGAACGGTCGGACGTCTTCGTCCGAAACGTCAACGCGGCGCCGCAGCCGCGTAAAACAACGGCATCAGGGCCTCGAAACGACTGCCTTCCGGCAGCGCGCTTCGAGGCCTTTTTTGTTTGGAACAGGGGAGAAAAATGAAGAACCACCGTCGCAGTTTCCTGAAGGGCACGGCCGCGCTAGGCACGATGTCCCTGGTCGGATTTCCACACATATGGAGCAAGAACTATTCTCTGGCGCGCGCCGCCGACGGCGAGATCAAGGTCGGCGTGCTGTTCTCTCTGACAGGCACCACCGCGATCATCGAAGAGTCGCTCAACAAGGCAACAATCCTGGCGATCGAGGAGATCAACGCAGCCGGTGGCATCAACGGCATGCAGATCGTGCCGGTGATCGAGGACCCGGCCTCCGACCCCGCGACCTTCGCCGAGAAGGCGCGCAAGCTGGTGCTTTCCGACAAATGCGTGTCGGTATTCGGTTCATACACCTCGGCCAGCCGCAAGGCGGTGCTGCCTGTATTCGAGAAGCAGAACAACCTCTACTGGTACCCGACCCTCTACGAGGGCCGCGAGTGTTCGAAAAACGTCATCTACACAGGTGCGGTGCCCAACCAGCAGCAGGACGACTTCGTGCCGTGGCTGGTCGAGAAGTTCGGCAAGCGCTGGTACCTGATCGGCTCGAACTACATCTATCCGAAGGAAGAGAACAACTATTGCAAGAAGCTGCTGGCCGAACTCGGCGCGGAGGTGGTGGCCGAAGAATACGTGCCGCTCGGCCATTCGGAATTCTCTTCCGTCATCAACAAGCTGAAGTCGGAAAAGCCGAACGTCATCTTCTCGACGGTCGTCGGCGATTCCGTGGTGGCGCTGCATCGGCAGTATCACGCCGCGGGCCTCGATCCGCAAACCATGCCGATGGCGAGCCTCACCACCTCGGAGAACGAAGTCGCGGCCATGGGCGGCGCGGCGGCTGCCGGTCATTTCACCTCGGCGCCCTACTTCATGGTCTGGGACTCGCCCGAGAACCACAAGTTCGTCGATGCCTACAAGAAGCGCTGGGGAGCCGACAAGGTCACCCACTTCGTGTCCGAGCCGTCCTACTTCCAGGTCTATCTGTTCAAGCAGGCGGTGGCGAAGCTCGCCGAGAGCGACATCGACCCGAACACCATCCGCGAGGCGGTGAAGGGCGAAGGCCTGGTCGCGCCGCAAGGCAAGATCAAGGTCGAACCGGAAAACCTGCATACCTGGCTGTGGCCGAAGATCGGCCAATGCAAGGCCGACGGACAATTCGAGATCCTCAAGCAGTCGGCCGACTGGCTCGAGCCGTCGCCCTACAAGGCCTATCCGAACCAGCTCTGCACGGCCACAGGCCTGCAGGAAAGCTGACCAAGTCCGCCTTCGGACTACGGTGGTGGCGTCTTGCAGCCACCACCACCCTCTTCGAACTGGAAGCTTGCCGGAATGGAAATCTTCGTTTCCCAGATCATGACTGGCTTGAGCATCGCATCGATCCTGATGCTGGTGGCTCTCGGTCTGGCCATCATCTACGGCGTAACCGGCGTCATCAACCTCGCCCATGGCGAGTTCGTGATGCTCGGCGCCTATGCTGCCTGGTTCCTGCAGACCCAGTTTGGGCTATCTTTGCTTGTCAGTCTCGTTCCGATCTTCATCCTTGTCGCGCTGTTCGGCTGGCTGATCGAGGCGCTCGTCATCCGCCATCTATATGAACGGCCGCTCGACACCATCCTTGCCACCTGGGGAATCGGCGTGATGGCGCAACAGGCGGTGCGGCTGATCGCCGGCGGCGAGCTGCGCTATGTCGAGATGCCGCCCGCGCTGGCGACCAGCGTGACGATCTTCGGGGCCAGCGAATCCGCCTACCGCCTCTTCATTCTGTTCCTGGCACTCGCGCTGTTCGCGCTCACCTGGTGCATCTACCGCTACACGCATTTTGGGCTGAAGCTGCGCGCCATCGCGCAGAACAGAAGCATCGCCTCAAGTTTCGGCATCAATTCGGGCCGCATCTATCGCTTCACCTTCGCCTATGGAGCGGGCATTGCCGGGCTTGCGGGCGCGCTTGTCTCGCCGCTGAAGAGCGTCTCGCCCGAGATGGGCACGACCTACGTGGTCGACGCGTTCATGGTGGTGGTGCTGGGCGGTGTGCAGAGCCTGATGGGCACGCTGGCGAGTTCCGGCATCCTCGGTGAACTCACCGGCTACATCGCCTTCTACTCGAACGATACCATCGCAAAAGCGCTGGTGCTGCTCGCCATCGTCGTTCTGATCCGCTTCCGGCCGCAGGGCCTGTTCGCTGGCCGCGTCAGGACGTGAGCCGGCCGCAAATGCACAGCCAAGGGAAATGAAAGTGCCCGGCAAGACAACCTCCCAGATCGCGATCTACGCGGCGGTCTGCATCGCGATCCTTTTGGTTCCTCTGGTTCTGGACGACGCGTTCCTGCTCAACAAATACGCGCGCTACCTCGTGTTCGGCATGCTCGCGGTATCGCTCAGCCTGTCGTGGGGCTACGCCGGCATCCTGAATCTCGGGCAGGCGATGACCTTTGGGCTGGGCTCCTATTGCATGGCGATGGCGCTGAAGCTGAAGACCATTCCCGTGCATACCGGCTCCGACGGCCTGCCGGACTTCATGGTGTGGAACAACGTCACCGAGCTGCCGTGGTTCTGGATACCATTCCACTCGCTCGCGTTCGGCGTCGCCGCCGGCATCCTCGTTCCGGTGGCGCTCGCCGCGCTGCTCGGCTGGTTTGTATTCAAGGGACGTGTCACCGGCGTCTATGCCGCGATCATCACCCTCGCCGCGATGGTCGTGGTGCAACTCCTCATCATCGACCAGCAGCGCTTCACCGGCGGCTTCAACGGCATCACCGACCTTGCGCAATTCGAGGTCGCCGGCTTCGCCTTCGATGCCTACGGCTCGTCGAGCTACTATCTCGTCGCCGGCTGCCTTGCCGTCACCCTGTTCCTGGCGCTGTTTATCACCAAGAGCAAGACCGGGCTGATCCTGCAGGCGATCCGCGACCAGGAGGACCGCGTCCGCTTCTTCGGCTATGACGTGGCACTCTACAAGATCTTCGTCTTCTCGGTGTCGGCCGGCATCGCCGGCCTGGCCGGCATGCTCTACACGATCGTCATGGAGTTCGCCTCGCCGACCTTCCTCGGCGTGCCGCTCAGCCTTTCCGTAGTCATCTGGGTTGCAGTCGGCGGTCGCCAGAGCTTGCTCGGCGCTATGCTCGGCGCATTGGTCGTGACCGGCGTGCAGGGTGCGCTCTCCGAATCCGAGACCTTCCTGGAGACGTGGACCCTCGTCATGGGCCTGCTGTTCGTTCTGGTCGTGCTGTTCCTGCCGAAGGGCCTTGCCGGCGCGTTCGAGAAGATCGCCGCGCGCTTCGAAAGGACGCCGCCTGGTGCGGTGGCCGAGAGTACAGCCCCGCGGTCCGAACCGATCAAGAGCGGCCGCGAGATCGAGGGCGTGTCATGAGTCCGGTTACCGAAGACCAGCTCATCATGGATCGTGCAAGCGTCTCCTTCAGCGGCTTCCTCGCCGTCTCGGAGTTGACGCTGCGCGTCAGGAAGGGCGAGCTGCGCTGCCTCATCGGCCCCAACGGCGCCGGCAAGACCACCGCGCTTGACCTCGTCTGCGGCAAGACGCGCCTCACTGCCGGAGAGATCCGCTTCGAGGGACGGCCGATCCATCACCTTTCCGAGCACCGCATCGCGCGCGCCGGCATCGGCCGCAAGTTCCAGGTGCCCAGCGTGTTCCGCGAGCTTTCCGTGTGGGACAATCTGCATATCGGTCACTCGCAGCAGCCCGGCGTGTTGGCCAACCTGATAAGATTCCGCCGCAACATCGACGCAGAGGACATCTCGCGGCTGGCTGAACTTGTCGGCCTGCAGGCAGATCTCAAGACACAGGCAGCGCACCTCTCGCACGGCCAGACGCAATGGCTTGAGATCGCGCTGATCCTGGCTCAAGACCCGGCGCTTATCCTGATGGACGAGCCGACCGCCGGCATGACCGCGCAGGAGACCAAGAAGACCGCGCAGTTGTTCGACCGGTTGCGTGGCCGCCACACGCTGGTGGTGGTCGAGCACGACATGGGCTTCGTGCGCGACATCGCCGAGACGATCACGGTGATGCACCAGGGCAAGCTGCTCGCCGAAGGCACGATCGCTCAGATCGAGACCAATCAACAGGTGCGCGACGCCTATCTGGGCTCGGGAGGGATCGGCCATGCTTGAGTTGGCGGGCGTAGACGGCTTTTACGGCCGCAGCAGGGCGCTGCAGTCGGTTTCGATGAAGGTCGATAGAGGCGATTTCTTCAGCGTGCTCGGCCGCAACGGCGTCGGCAAGACGACACTTCTGCGCACCATCCTCGGCCTGATGAGCCGCACCACAGGGTCGATACGGCTCGACGGCGAGGAACTGGTCGACAAGCCGACGCACGAGCGCGCGCTGGCCGGCATCGGCTACGTGCCCCAGGGCAGAGGCATTCTGCCGGCCTTCACGGTGCGCGAGAACCTGATGGTCGGCACATTCGCGACCAGAGGCGGCGGCGGCCGCATCGCCGAATGGGTGCTCGATCTATTCCCGATCCTCAAGGAGTTTCTCAACCGCCGTGGCGGCAACCTTTCGGGCGGCCAGCAGCAGCAGCTTGCGATCGCCCGCGCATTGCTTTCGGAGCCGAAGGTGATGCTGCTCGACGAACCAACCGAGGGCATCCAGCCCAACATCGTCGAACAGATCGAACAGGTTCTGATCGACCTCAACCGCAAGCAGGGCCTCACCATCGTCCTGGTCGAGCAAAACATTGCATTCGCGCGCCGCGCCTCGAAACACTTCGCGATTTTCAACCGGGGCAGCGTCGCCGTCGGCGGGTCGATCGACCAGCTGAGCGACGGCCTCATCCACCAGCACCTCGTCGTCTAGGCGGGCGTTCGGCAACCACAGAGGAGTAGCGAAAATGTATCATGGCGACATTTCGAGCAGCAACGACACGGTCGGCGTTGCCGTCGTCAACTACAAGATGCCGCGGCTGCACACGCGTGACGAGGTGCTGGCCAATGCCCGCAACATCGCCGACATGCTGATGGGCATGAAGCGCGGCCTGCCGGGCATGGACCTTGTGATCTTCCCGGAATATTCCACGCACGGGATCATGTATGACCAGAAGGAGATGTATGAGACAGCCTCAGCCATCCCCGGCGAGGAGACCAAGATCTTCGCCGACGCCTGCAAGAAGGCGCGGGTGTGGGGTGTCTTCTCGCTCACTGGCGAACGCCACGAGGAACACCCGAACAAGGCGCCTTACAACACCCTGATCCTGATGAACGACCAAGGCGAGATCGTGCAGAAATACCGCAAGATCATGCCGTGGGTGCCGATCGAGGGCTGGTATCCCGGCGACTGTACCTATGTTTCGGAAGGGCCGAAGGGGCTGAAGATCAGCCTGATCATCTGCGACGACGGCAACTACCCGGAGATATGGCGCGACTGCGCCATGCGCGGCGCCGAGCTGATTATCCGTTGCCAGGGCTACATGTATCCGGCCAAGGAGCAGCAGATCCTTATCTCGAAATCGATGGCCTGGGCGAATAACGTCTATGTCGCGGTCGCCAACGCCGCCGGCTTCGACGGCGTCTACTCCTATTTCGGCCATTCCTCGATCATCGGCTTCGACGGCCGCACGCTCGGCGAATGCGGGACCGAGGAGAACGGCATCCAGTATGCCCAGCTCTCGCTATCGCTGATCCGGGACGCCCGCCGCAACATGCAGTCGCAGAACCACCTCTTCAAGCTGCTGCACCGCGGCTATACCGGCCTGATCAACTCCGGCGACGATACGCGTGGCCACGCCGCCTGCCCGTACAACTTCTATCGGCAGTGGATCACCGATCCCGAGGGCACCCGCGAAAAGATCGAGGCGATGACCCGCCAGACCGTCGGCACGCCAGAGGCGCCGATCGAGGGCATCCCCAACAAGGTTGCGGCGCATCGCTGAGCGATTTCCGCACCTGGCGCGCCCCGACGGACATCAGGCCGGGGTGCGCATCCGCTGATGCCCGGCTCGGAGACTGGAGAACATGCAGGCAACCACGAGCGCCGCCCAGAGGCTGGCGGCGCAGGATCACGCGCTCGACGATTTCCGCATTCTCGACGAGCCGTACTACCGTCCCGTAGCGAATGAGGTGGCGCTGTTCGAGGCCGTCTATGCCTCGCGCATGCCGGTCATGCTCAAGGGCCCGACCGGCTGCGGCAAAACGCGTTTCGTCGAGCATATGGCGTGGAAGCTCGGCCGGCCGCTGATCACCGTCTCCTGTCATGAGGACATGACCGCATCCGATCTGGTCGGCCGCTACCTGCTCGACGCCGACGGCACGGTCTGGCATGACGGGCCGCTGACGCTCGCCGTACGCTCCGGCGCGATCTGCTACCTCGACGAGATTGTCGAAGCGCGTCAGGACACGACCGTGGTCATCCATTCGCTGACGGATGACCGCCGTATCCTGCCGCTTGAGAAGAAGAACGAGGTGCTGAAGGCGCATCCCGACTTCCAACTCGTCATCTCCTACAATCCGGGCTACCAAAGTGTGCTCAAGGATCTGAAGGAATCGACCAAGCAGCGCTTCGCCGCGATAGGCTTCTCCTATCCGGAGTCCGCCGTCGAGGCCGAGATCGTCGCCGCCGAGGCGGGCGTCGACCAGAAGACGGCCGACACGTTGGTGCGCATCGCCCAGCGCTCGCGCAACCTAAAGGGCCATGGACTCGAGGAAGGCGCCTCGACGCGCATGCTCATTAATGCCGGCCTGCTCGTCGACAAGGGCATCCCCATCGCCGAGGCCTGCGCCGTCGCGCTGGTGCTGCCGATCACCGACGACCCCGACATGCGCGACGCGATGCAGGCGGCGATCGCCGCTTCGATCTGAGGCGGATCGGCATGCCATCCGGGGACGACAGCCATGCGCCCGTTCCGTTGCGACGCTATCCGAGCGCCTTTCACGACAGCGCGGAGCACGAGGCGGCGCTCGCGGCTTTTCCAGCGGAGTTCTATCCAGCCTGGGTGAAGGCCTGTCGTCGGCTTGCCGGTGCAGGCTACGGCGGAACGGTGGCCGACGACTATCAGCGGCTCTCCCCGCAGGTGGCGCAGGTTGCAGGTCCCCAGCAGGCGCTGGAACTCGCATCCGCAGCCTCGGGACTTGCGATCCGCGCCGGGCGTGGACCTGCGGCGCTGCTCATTCGCGCGTCGTCCTCGGCAGCGAAACGCCTCCGGGACAATTTTTCGGAATGGCTTGCCCTGGTTGATAGAACCGCCATTCATGCTCCGGAATCGATGAGTGCGATCCTTGAGCGCACCGACCTTCTCCTCTCGCATCTTGACCTCAACGGCCTGGAATCCTGGCTGCGCATCGGCATCCGTGCCGCGAATGGCGATCCGCAGCGCCGCCGCCGCTTTTTCACGCTGGAGGATCCGGAGGCCCAGCACTGGTTGCAGCGCGAATCCGGGGTCGTCGGCTTCCTGGACTTCGAGACGAGGCTGAAGCCATACCTCACGGCACTGTGGGGGTTGAGTGTGCCGCTGCGCGAAGTGCCGCCGGACGCTCCCGAGCAGGTGAAGCGGCGGCCCGGCTTCGACGGCGCGGTGATGCGCCTGCCGGCTTCATTCCCAGGATTCTCGGCTAGCGATTCGGAAAGCCTCTACCGCGCAGCAGTTGCCCATATCGGCGCGCATTGCACCTTCACGCGCGCGAAATTTCCAGTCGGCGGTCTGAAGCCGGCCCAGATCGCTTTGGTGTCCCTGATCGAGGACGCGCGCGTGGAGCACTTGGCGATGCGCGCGCTTCCCGGACTGCGCAACCTCTTCGTGCCGTTCCACGTCGCCCAGCCGTCCGGTCCCTCCACCGCGCCAAATCTCTTTGCGCGGCTGTCACGGGCGCTGCTCGACCGCGCGCATGACGATCCCGACGGATGGGTGCGCAAGGGACGTGATGCGTTCTTCGCGGCCGAAGCCGAATGGCAGGACCAGAGGCTAAGCCGGCGCATCGGCGACCTGCTGGGCAACGATCTCGGCCAGATGCGCATCCAGTTCGACCAGAGAAGCTACATTGTTCAACCGGCCTATCGCGACGACAATCTCGGACTCTGGGATTTTGGCGAAGACGAACAGCAGACGCTTAATGCAGAGCAGGTGTTCGAATCCGCTCGGCTGCGCCAGGAGGAGGATGACAGCCGGCCGCCCGATCGAGAAGAGACCGAGCAGCGGCCCGACGAAACCGCCGGTCGCCTGACCGCGGTCGAATCCGCGGCGGGTGGGGTGCCGGTCGCGCGCTATCCGGAGTTCGACTATGTGACGGGCCGCGACAGGCCTGAATGGACGACCGTCAAGGAATACCCCGTTGCCATCGGCCGCGTGCAAGACATCGCGCATTTGCGGGAAGAACGGTCCGACATCGTCAACAGGCTTACGACACTTATTCGCGCCGCGCGCGTCAGCCGCGCCGAGCGCCTGCGGCGGCAGCCGGAAGGCGAGTTTCTCGACATGGACGCCTGCATTGACGCAACCATAGCGCGTCGGGTCGGGGAAGTGCCGCGAGACCGCGTGTACGGCCGCTACGAGCGGCGCAGCCGGGATCTGTCGACGCTGCTCCTGCTCGACACCTCGAAATCGACGGCCGAATTCGTGCGTGGCTCGGCGCGAACGGTTCTCGACATCGAGCGGCAGGCAGCCGCCTTGCTCGCGTACGCCATGTCCGAACTTGGCGATCCGTTCGCCGTCGCCGCCTTCGCTTCCGATCAACGGGAAGATGTGCGTTACCTGCGCATCAAGGACTTCGGCGAGGAATACGACCGGACAGCCGATGCAAGGCTGGCGGGCCTCGGCAGTGGCCTTTCGACACGGCTTGGCGCCGCCATTCGCCATGCGGGAACCGATCTGTCGCGGCAGCGCAGCTACAGGCGGCTGCTTCTGGTGGTCACCGACGGGGAGCCTTCGGACGTCGATGTGGACGATGACCGCTATCTCGTCGAGGACGCCCGCAAGGCCGTCTTCCATCTGCGGCGATTGGGGATCGACGTCTATTGCGTCGGTCTCGACACCGAAGCGAGGCCGCCGCTCGATCGCATCTTCGGCTCGCGCAACGCCATCACGATCTCCAGGCTGGAGAGCCTTCCCGAGCTTCTCCCTACTCTGTACCTGTCGCTCAGGAAATAGGCCGCGCTCGTGCGCAGGCAGGTAGCGCCTCCATTTCTGAAATCCGTTTGACGAGATGTCCTTTCGGGGCGACGCGCAGCTACGCTTGCGGACGTCGCCAACCGCCTCGAAGCGGGAGGAAAAGCCGGTAGGGGACATCGGTCAAAGTCAAAAAGGTGCTTGCGGGCGATTGTCCATATCATTTACGTTCGGCGACATCGATTTGTAAGGATCAATAGATGCATCTGTGTTTGGGGCTGGATGACAGGCCGAAGATCGCTCGGCCGACCGGCATCGATTCTCGAAAGTTCTGGACTTTTCGGCCCACGCTGCCGGTTTGCGGAAACTGAGCGCTGAGAAGGGGCCATGGTCCCCGGTTCACGTACGGTTCCATCGATTTTGATTTCAAGCCATTGCCCCGGATCGCGGGGAGGAGGACCAAGTGCCCGACACAGCAGATTTGGCAGCCGATAAGAGTTCACCCGGAGGGCGCCGCGCAAGCGGCCTGCGGCTTGGAGTCGATGTCGGCGGCACATTCACCGATCTCCTTCTCCTCGATGAGAAGAACGGCCGGACCTACATGGCCAAGGTTCCTTCGACGCCGCAGGACAGTTCCGTCGGCGTCCTCAACGGGATCGAGAAGATCTGCCGCACGGCCGGCGTCGATCCGCAAAACATCACCGAAGTGATGCACGGCACCACGGTTGCCACGAACACCGTCTTGACGTCGTCCGGCGCCCTCGTCGGCCTGGTGACGACGAAGGGTTATCGCGACACGCTCCAGATCGCGCGTTCCTACGTTCCGGGAGGCCTCGGCGGCTGGGTCATCTGGAACAAGCGCCCGCCGCTTGCGCCTCTCGAGTTCACGATCGAAGCCGACGAACGCATGGATGCGCGCGGCAACGTCATCGTGCGGCTCGACGAGCAGGCGATCCGGCGCGACCTCGAGAAGTTGCTCGCATCCGGCATCGAGGCGCTGACCATCGCGCTGTTCAACAGCTATACCAACGACGCCCACGAAAGGCGCATCGCCGAGATCGCCCGCGAGATCGCTCCGAACATTCCGGTCTCGACTTCCGCGGCGGTCATGCCGGAGATGTACGAATACGAGCGCACCGAAACGACGGTCGTGAACTCCTACGTCCGCCCGGTCGTCTCAAAATATGTCGCCAACCTGCAGGGCGAGATCCAGCGCCGCATGGGCGGCGACGTCAACCTGCGCATACTGCGGTCGGATGGCGGTCTTTCGTCGGCTCAGGGCGCGATGGACCAGCCAGTCAACCTGCTGATGTCGGGGCCGGCTGGCGGCGTCGCCGGCGCGCTGTGGATCGCCAAGCAGGCGAAGATCAAGAACCTGCTGACCTTCGACATGGGCGGCACCTCGACCGACGTCGCGCTGATCCAGAATTCGGTGGCGCGCACGCGCCGCGAGACCAGGGTGGGCGACGTAACCGTTCGGGCGCCTTCGATCGACGTTCGTACCGTGGGGGCGGGCGGCGGGTCGATCGCCTATATCCCGGAACTCACCAAGGCGCTCCGCGTCGGCCCTCAATCCGCAGGGGCCGTGCCCGGTCCGGCAGCCTACAAGAAGGGCGGCGAGCAGCCGACAGTGACGGACGCCAATGTCGTTCTCGGCTATCTTCCGTCCGATGCCAAGCTCGGCGGCGACATGGAGATCAGCCGCGAACTTGCCACCCAGGCGGTCGGCAAGATCGCAGAAACGCTGTCGATCTCGGTCGAGGACGCGGCCGAAGGCATCGTCCGCATCGTCAACGAGAACATGGTCGGCGCCCTGCGTCTGGTCTCCGTCGAACAGGGCTACGATCCGCGTGACTTCGCGCTGATAGGCTTTGGAGGCGCGGGGCCGCTGCACGCCAATGCGTTGGCGCGTATCGTCAAGTCGTGGCCGGCCGTCATCCCTCCCGGGCCAGGCGTGCTGTGCGCCTATGGCGACGCGACGACGCGGCTGCGCAACGAAGCTAGCCAGACATATGTGACGCTAGTCCGTGCCACGTCGGACGCCGAGATCGGCGCGAAGCTCAAGGAACTCGCGGCCTCGGCGGCCAAGGAACTCACCGACGAAGGCGTGTCCACCAAGGAGCAGACGGTGCTCTACCAGGTTGACATCCGCTACAAGGGCCAAGGCATGAAGCTGACGGTCGACATCACGCCGGCCGACTTCGCCGCCGAGGGGCTTGCGGGCGTCACCCGCCGCTTCGATGCGGAGCACGAGCAACTGTTCACCTTCGCCCTCGACGCGGAGCATGAACTTGTCGGCCTGCGCGCGGTCGTCCAGGGCGCGGAAAAGAGCTTCGTCAACCCGGAGGCTGCCCGGGACGGGACCGATGCCTCGGCGGCTCGCACACATCCGACCCGCATCTACGCGGACGGGGCCTGGCGGGACGGCCACATCTACGACCGCGGCAAGCTGAAGCCGGGCAACAAGGTCCCGGGACCGGCCGTCGTGACGGAGATGGATTCAACCACGGTGATCCTGCCCGACCATGTCGGCGTCATCGACGACGTCGGCAACATCCTGATCTGGCCCGCCGACCACAAGAACGCACGCTGAGGGGACCGACATGCCCGCCCGTATCATCGAGACGAACACCACCCCGTTCAGCCGCGTCGCGGTCGATCCGATCTCGCTCGACATCGTCGAGAACGCGCTGCGCAATGCCCGCAACGAGATGGACGCGGTGCTGTTCCGCACCGCCATGTCGCCAGGCATCCGCGAGCAGCACGATGCCTTTCCGATGATTGCCAACCATGAAGGCAAGATGGTTGTCGGCCAGTTCGGCAGCTTCCTCTACGGCTTCATCGCCGGCTATGGCGGCACGATCGAGGACGGCGACATCTTCATCACCAACGACCCGTACAGTTGCGGCGGCGCGGTCAGCCACCTCAACGACTGGCTGCTGATGATGCCCATCTTCCACAACGGCAAGCTGGTGAGTTGGGCGGCGATGTTCGGCCACATGACCGACGTGGGCGGCAAGGTGCCGGGATCGCTGCCGACCGACGCCAAGATGATCTACGAGGAAGGGATCATCATCCCTCCGACGAAGATTTATCGCAAGGCGCAGCTTCAGGACGAGATCCTGAACATCATGCTGCACAACACCCGCATGCCGGAGTGGAACAAGTCCGACTTCTTCGCGATCATCGCCGCGCTCCGGCTGGCCGAGCGACGCGTGCGCGAGAACATCGAGCGCTTCGGAGCCGACGAGTACATCTCGGCCATGTGGGACATGCTCGACCGCAACCGGGCGGCGATGAGCGCGATCATCCAGATGATCATTCCCGAAGCGAAGGACGGCAAGAAGGCCTATTTCGAGGACTGGATCGACGACGACGGCATGGGCAACGGTCCCTACAAGATCGCCTGCTCGCTCCATCGCGAAGGCGAGATCGCGTATTTCGACTTTTCCGCAAGCGATCCGCAGAGCTTCTCGTCGATCAACTTCCTGCTCAACGAAGAAATGTTCAAAATGTTCTTCGGAGCGTTCACGATCAATTTGTTCGACCCGCAGATCCTGTTCAACGACGGTTTCTACGACCTCGTCAACGTCCACATTCCCGAAGGCTGCATCCTCAAACCGAAGAAGCCCGCCGCGCTGTCGTGCCGGACGCACATGCTGGGCCGCATCTTCGACCTGATGGGAGGCTTGCTGGGGCAGGGGGCGCCGGATGCGCTCAACGCAGCCGGCTTCTCCGACAGCCCGCACTTCATGTATTCGGGGTTCGACAAGGACGGAGAATGGTATCAGCTCTTCCAGATCGGCTTCGGCGGGGTGCCGGGACGCCCGGCCGGCGACGGGCCTGACGGTCACTCGATGTGGCCGGCCTTCACCAACGTGCCGAACGAGTTCCTGGAAGCATACTTCCCGCTCCGGATCCGCGAATACTCCACGATCCCCGACAGCGGCGGCGCGGGCCTTCATCGCGGCGGTAACGGCATCGTCATCGCCTACGAGATGATGGAGAAGGGCGAGGTCTCGATCCACGACGACCGCTGGCTCACTTATCCGTGGGGCGTCAATGGCGGCCAGCCAGGCTTGCGCTCGACCAAGTGCCTCGTCCGGACGGATGGAACCGAGGTCAACATCCCGTCGAAGTGCGACCGCATCGAGGTCAACCCCGGGGACATCCTGTACTTCAACACCTGGGGCGGCGGCGGTTGGGGCGATCCGGCTGCGCGCCCGGCCGAAACCGTCCTCGCCGACGTCAAGCGCGGTCTTGTCACCGAAGCCGGCGCGAAACGCTACGGCGTGGTCATCTCCAACGGTGAGGTCGATCAGGCTGCGACCAGGACGCTTCGCCAGGAGATGAGCGCGAAACCGAAGCGGGAGGGACTGTTCGATCGCGGGTTCACGTCGATCGAGGAGCTCAAGGACCGGTGCAAGGAGGAAACCGGCTTCGATGCGCCTCGCGCGCCGGTCTTCCGCAAGCAGTTCCGGATGGCGGCCGAGTAACGGCCGCCGAGCTGAGATCCTTTGCGGGCGCTGCGGATGCGGCGCCCGCTTTTCTACGGGCGGTATGCGTGATCCGTCACCAGGCCGCTCGGTATATCGCGAGCGCATCTTGCTCGCTCACCTCGCGCGGGTTGTTCACCAGCAGCCGTTGCTGCTTCATCGCGTCGCTTGCCATCTTCGGCAGCGCATCCTCGCCGATGCCGACGTCGCGCAGCCGTGGCGGCAGGCCCACCCTTGCGGAAAGAGCGACAAGTTCTTCGATGAAGGCCGAGCAGCGCCCCTGCGCGCCTTCCTCGCGCGAAATGTGCGGGAAGGCATCCGCCGCTATCTCGGCATAGAGATGTGCGGCGTCGGCTGCGTTGAAGCGCAGCACGTGCGGCAAGACCAGCGCGTTCGAAAGTCCATGCGGGATATGGAACGTGCCGCCGATCGGATAGGCCAGCGCATGCACGGCCGCCACCGGCGAATTGGCGAAGGCCTGGCCGGCCAGCATGGAGCCGAGCAGCATGTTCCCGCGGGCCGCGATATTGCGGCCATCCGCGACGGCCGTCTCGATATTGGCGCCGAGCAGCCTGAGCGCCTCCCTTGCCAGCATCTTCGACAAGGGATTGTTGTTCGCGCTCCTGGAGGCATAGGCCTCGATGGCATGGACCATCGCGTCGATGCCGGTCGCAGCGGTGATCGCAGGCGGCAGGCCGATGGTCAACTCGGCGTCGAGCACGGCGATGTCGGGCAGGATGACGGGCGAGGAGACGCCGCGCTTCTCCTCGTCTCCGACCGTGATGATGGAGACTGGCGTCACCTCGGATCCGGTTCCGGCAGTCGTCGGCACCAGCGCCAGCGGCAGGCGAGGTCCCTTGGCCTGGCCGACGCCCCACGCCCCGTCAAGATCTTCGCCGGATCCGATCAGCAGGGCGGCGAGCTTGGCGACGTCGAGCGAGGAGCCGCCGCCGAAGCCGGCGATGCCGGTCGCGCCCGCGGCCTTTCCGGCCTCCACGGCCTTCATCAGCGTCGCCCGCGACGGGTCTGCCTCGACGGCGTCAAATACCGTCACTCGGGCGCCCTTCTCTTCAAGTGAAGCAATCGCGGCATCGCACAGCCCGAGCTTCCTCAGTCCCGGATCGGTGACGAACAGGACCGACGGGCCGAGCCTGCCGCCTGCAACGGCGCCGAAGCGCCGCGCCGCGCCGGATTCGAACACGAGCGAAGGGGTGGTGTTGAATGTGAATGGGTTCATCCTGTCATCCTCCGGATCCGACGGGGTGGCGAGTCTTCTATCTTCGAACCGTCCTGATGCGCCGCTGCCGCGCGACTCAGGGCATGCAGGCGCCCACTGTTGGCCCACGGCTCCTGGCCGGTCATGTAGTCTCTATCCGGACGGAGAAGGAAGCGGATGGGTCCGAAAATGTTCTCCGCCGCCGCCGGCCACCTTCAGCGTCGCCACGAAGGCACAGCCGATGTCACCGGCGCCACCGACGATCGCGATACTGCGGGGCCATCAGTCGTTGCGGCCGCGCAGCGACTGGAGGAACGCGATGGTTTCGGCTTCGGAGACCACATCGGCGTATTTGGCGTTCATGTCGAAGAGATTGGCCTCGTGCGGCGCCGGGTGGCGGTCGCCGCATGCCTCGCGCACGACGCTCGTGCGGAAGCCGTAGGACATGGAGTCGATGCAGCTCGCCCGCACGCAGCCCGACGTCGTGAGGCCGGTCAGGATCAGGCTGTCGATGCCGGCGGCCGTCAGCGTCGAGGCGAGCGAGGTGCCGAAGAAGGCGCTCGGATACTGCTTGGTCACGACGATCTCGTCGGGTCGCGGCACGAGCCCGTCGGCAAATTCCGCGGTGCGCTCACCCACGACGAAGGCCTTCAGCGGCTTCGCCTTCTCGAAGAAACGGCCGCCATTGATGCCGCCCGGCTGATAACGCACCTCGGTGAGCACGACCGGGATGCCGGCTTCGTGTGCCGCCTCGCGCAGGCGCAACGCGGACGCCAGGGCGTCCTCGACACCGGCATAGAGATCGCAGCCCTTGTCGAAATAGGCATGTGCGAAGTCGATCAACACCAGCGCCGGCTTCCGCCCGAAGCCGACCTTGTTCGAATAGGCCCGCTTGTAGTTCTCGGCGAGATCGTCGGTCATGGCAGCCTCCGGGTCAGACCTGTGCGAACTTCTTCTCGAACGCCCAGACGTCCTCGAAGCCGACGAGCTTGTTGAACTCGGCGAACGAGTAGAGCTCGATGTCGGCCGATGTCTCGCCGTTCCTGGCGAGATCGGAATAGGCTTTCTGGAGTGCTGCGCCCACGGACAGGAAGCCGATCGCCGGATGGATGGCGATCGAATAGCCCATCTCCTGGAGACGCGCTGCCGGCAGCATCGGCGTGCGGCCGCCATTGACCATGTTCGCGAAGAGCGGCGCGTCGATCTGGTCGGCGATCATCAGCATCTCCTCCTGCGACTCCGGCGACTCGACGAACACCACGTCGGCGCCGGCCTTGGCAAAGGCCTTGCCGCGCCGGATCGCCTCGTCGATGCCGAGCGAGGTGCGCGAATCTGTGCGCGCAATGATGAGGAAATCGTCGCTGCGCCGGCTGTCGACGGCAACCTCGATCTTGCGGACCATGTCCTCAAGCGGCACGACACGCCGGTCGGGCGTATGACCACACTTCTTCGGAAACTCCTGGTCCTCGATCTGGATCGCGGACACGCCGGCATCCTCGTAGCCGCGGATCGTGTGACGCACGTTGAGCAGGCCGCCGTAGCCGGTGTCGGCGTCGGCGATCACCGGTTTGGTCGTCATCTTCACCATCTGCGCGATGCGTTCGATCATGTCGCGATAGGTGGCGATGCCTGCATCGGGCAGGCCGAGATAGGAGGCGACCGTGCCGTAGCCGGTCACGTAGAGCGCCTTGAAATCCTGGCGGTCGGCGATCAGCGCTGAGATCAGGTCGAAGATGCCGGGCGCAAGGATCAGTTCCTTTTTCGCTAGGGCGGCTTTGAGGGCTGGATCGGCCATAAAATCCCGTCTTTCTTTGTGGTCAGTGGTTGGCGAGCAGCTTGCCGAAGCGCTCGAAACGATGATCAATCCCGGCCGCGCGCGCCTCGCCTAGGGTCTGTTGATATTCAGGCCATGGCGGTCTGCAAACGGCGGCTTTCTGCGCTTCCGGTACTCATGTACTTGAACGTACACTCCGTTCCGGTTCTCGAAATCCACCATTTTCGACTCGCCCTGACCTGAATCTCAACAGACCCTAAGTTGGCCCCTCAAATGCCGGCAAAGGCGATGCCGGAAAATATCAGGATGTCTGTGCCCAAACCGGATTGATTTGTCCAGACATTTGCAATCTTCTTGATGGGGCCACTGTCTGCACCGGCGCCAGCCGAAAACCTTGCACCGCGGGGGAGTGTGGGTGAAAAGCACAGGAGCCGGCCGGACGGCCGGACGCGGCATCCCGGAATCGATGACCATGAGCGACGAGACGCCGACGACCGAAGCCGACAACACCGCGGACGGTCCCCGTTATGCTCGCATCCAGAAGGTTCTCGAAGAGAGGGTCATCGAAGGCACGTATCCGCTCGGCAGCCTGATGCCGACCGAGATCGAACTCGCGACCGAGTTCGCCACGAGCCGGTTCACCATCCGCGAAGCGCTTCGCTACCTGCGCGAGCACGGCTATGTCGAGCGCCGGCAGGGCGTCGGCACGCGAGTCGTTTCCGTCCGGCCTCAATCGACCTTTCAGCAGTCGTTCCGGTCGCTGGAGGAACTGTTCCAGGTCGCGGTCGAAACCTGGTTCGTCATTCTCGACAAGGCGCGGGTGACGCTGTCGCCCGACCTTGCCGAACTTGTCGGCGGACTCGCGGGCGAGGAGTGGTTCGTCATCAGTGGCGTGCGCTGGACCGCGCCCGGCGGCAAGCCAATCTGTTTCGTGCAGAGCTATATTCCGGCACGGTTCGAGCATGTCGTTCCGCTGCTCGAGAACCACCAGGGACCGTTCTTCTCCTTGCTCGAGCGTCATTCCGACGGCAAGATCGAAGAGGCGGTTCAGGAGATCCGTGCGCTGCCCATGCCGCCCGAGATCGGCCGTCATCTCGGATTGAAGCCGGGCGCGTGGTCCCTGCAGCTCCTGCGCCGGTATCTCACCGACAGCGGCGTGCTGATCGCCTCCTTCAACTGGCATCCAGCCGACCAGATGAGCTATGTGATGCACATCCACCGCGCCAAACCAGCGCCGGAGTGATGATGCCCTGAAGACTGGGCGACCGCCATCGCCGCCGAGGAGCGGGAAAAATCCGTCCGGCCGTCGAGCTTGATTTGCGGTGTCCGGCGAGGCTCGTCAGGACGTGTCGGGACATTCCAGCGCGTAGACGGCCAGCGCGTGGGCGTGGGCCAGAATCTCGTCGATCTCGCGGATGTTGCGCGGATGGATGGCTGTCGGGTCGTATCGCGACAGCCGGCCGCCGGGCGGACGACCGCGCCGCAGCGGCGAGAGACGGCGGAACCGGACCGCGGCCTGCTTGCCTTGCGCGACCGCCGCGGCGCTGATTTCCCTGTCTCGCGCGCGTGCTGCGTCGTGGCGCGCCTTCCAGCGGGCGAAGCGACTTGCCTGTCCCGGCAGGTCGTCGAGTGCGCGGCCCAACGCCTCCAGCCGTTGGCCGAGGCGCGCCGCGTCAATCGGATCGTCCGGCGTTGGCGGCGGCGGCAGCGGGCGGCATGGCGAGTCGTCAAAGAGCGACCTGATGCGCGGGGCGGCATGTGCCGGGACATAGCGGCGGCGGACGCGGAACGGATTTTTGAGCGGATCGAGAAGCGACAGGTTCAGGATACGAGGACGGGCGGCGCGCAGCGCGGCGGCTCGCCTGGCCGCTTCGGCCCGGGCAAAGTCGGCATTCGACATGGTGACGGCGATGCCGAGGCGGCGCAGCACGGTCTCGTTGGTTTTCGGTTTCGGTTTTCGCGGGCGCAGCGGCGGCAGGGTCACGACGATGCCGCGCGCCGCCGCGATGATCAACCGCCGCGCCGCGGATTCGGCCGGACGCAGCAGTTTTAGGATGGCGCGGTGAAGCTGGCGCGGCAGGGTCGACCCGCCATCGGCAAAGCCGGCCATCGACACGAGCATCAACAGGATGCGCTTCAGCGCTTCCCGGTTCTTCTCGATCGGCCCGCTCCCGTCCATTGAAAATTCCCTTCGCCAGCTCGTCCGGCCGATGAGCATGAGGCCGGTTTTCGGGAGGGGGATAGGAATTTTGTGCGCTGGCGTTTCGCACCCTGGGCGGAAGAAGGCGGGGCCAGCAAAAACAACGGCTTGGCGGCGTTGACCGGCGTGCAGCCAAGAATATTTTACGGCTGGGACGAACGTTCCATCCCCGTTTCCGAGGCGGAAAATCCGGAGAAATCCGGGGACAGTTTACTCAATTCCGATCCCCGCACTGCCGCCGCGGCAGCGTTTGAACCCGGAATTGAGTAAACTGTCCCCGGATTTCGAGCCGATACCGGCTGCGACGCCGGCCGTTCCCATGACCGCAATGCGAAGTGAATGCGTAGTCGATGTGAACTCCCGGAAGAGCCGGGGTCAGCCGCGCAAGGCCGGCGGCATCATCGTCCTTCTCCCTTTCATTCGATCAGCCGGCGCCCCGCCGCCGGACGGTCAGCCGATGTCGCTTGCCTCGCGTCCGCGCGTGAGCTGGGAGATGGTGACGGCCAGGATCAGCGCGCCGCCGTTGAATACGTTCGTCACCCAGAGCGGGATGCCGAGCATGGTCAGGCCGGTGATGCCGGTGGCGAGGAAATAGACGGCGACGACCGCACCCCAAGGGTTGAACCGCCCCGGCAGGATCGTGGTGGCGCCCAGGAACGCGGCCGCGAAGGCCGGCAGCAGGAAGTTGAGGCCGGAATAGGGATCGGCCGAGCCGAGCACCCCGGCATAGAGAACGCCCGCGGCGGCTGCGAGCACGCCGGACGTCACCAGTGCGCCGACGCGTACGCGATCGACTGCAATGCCGTTGAGCCGCGCCACCTCGCGCCCGCGGCCGACGAAAAGCAATCGCCGGCCGAGCGGGGTGAAGTCGAAGACGTAGGACATCAGGATTGCCGCCACGATGGCGTAGTAGAACGCATAGGGCACGCCAAGGAAGCGGCCGCCCACCACCGCCATCACCAGCCCGTTGTCGATGCCGCCGATGGTCGAGGAATTCGTCATCCACTGCACGATGCCGGTCATCAGCGAGGTCGTGCCCAGCGTGACCACCAGCGAGGGGATGCGCACGTAGATGATGAAGAACGCGTTCACCAGGCCGACGATCACGCCGGCGCCCAGTGCCAGCGCGATCACCAGCAGGATCGGCAGGCCGGCCCAGACGTTGAGCACGCCGATGATGCAGGAGGACAGCGTCAGCGTCGCGCCGACCGACAGGTCGTAGTCGCCGGCCGTCAGCGGCACGATGATCGCCAGCGCCAGCAGCGCGGCCGGAGCATAGGACGCGAACAGGATCGCGAAGTTGCCCCAATTGAGGAACGAGTTCGGCATGGCGGCGCCGAAGCCGGCGATCAGCAGGAACCATACCGCGATGAGCGCCACCCGCTCGAACAGCCGCGCATAGTTGACGCGGACGCCGCCAGCCGGGGCAGGGGCCTGGGTAATGTCGGTCATGGCTGTGTTCCGTTGGCTGGCGAAGCGCGCTCGAGCGAGGCGTAGCAGGCCTCCGCGATGCTATCCTTCGAAATCTGGGCGCCCACGAGTTCCTCGCAGATGGCGCCGCGCGCGAAGACAAGAACGCGGTCGCAGATGTCGGCAAGCTGTTCGGCGTCGGAACTGGCGCAGAGGACCGACATGCCTTGTGCCGCGGCCGCCCGCAGCGCCGTGAAGATCTGCTGACGCGTCCCGACGTCGACGCCCTGCGTCGGCTCGTCGAGCAGCAGCAGCCGCGGCTTGCGGTTCATCCAGCGCGCGACAAGCACCTTCTGCGCGTTTCCGCCCGAAAGCGCGGAGAGCTTCAGCAGCGGATCGTTCGGCCGCACCTCGAATGTTTCGCCGAGTTGCCACGCCTCGCGTTTCATGCGGCGGTGGTTCAGAAATCCGCGCGAGAAGAAGCGCTCGATATCGGGCAAGAACATGTTGTCGACGATCGGCAGCGTATCGACGCCACTCGCGCCCTGCCGATCACCAGGCAGCAGCGCAAGGCCGAGTTCTATCGCCTTGCGCGGGTTCAGGGAGGCGAGCGCCATCGCCGCGCCGCCTTCGAGCGAGAGCGTGCCGCCGGTGGTCGGCCGCGCACCGAAGGCCAGGTAGGGCAACTCCTCGTATCCGGAGCCTATGAGGCCGGTGAGACCGACGATCTCGCCCTCGCCGATGGTGACGCTCGACGGTTTCAACTTGGCGCTCGCCGCGCCTTCGAGCCGCATGCGCGGTTTACGTTCGACCACCTTCGCGGTGCGCAGCGGCACGGTACGTGCCAGCTTGCGTCCGACGATCATCTCCACGACCTGCTCGTGGGTGGCCTCGGGCGTGACCAGGCTTCCGGCGACGTCGCCGTCGCGCAGGACGGTGGCGCGGTCGGTGATCGTCATCACCTCGTCGATATCGTGCGAGATGAACACGACGCTCGATCCGTGACTTGCGATGCTGCGCATCAGCGTGAAGAGCTTTTCGACACCTTCGCGCGGCAGGAAAGGGGTCGGTTCGTCGAGAAGCACGAGGCCGGGCTTGCCCGATGCCTCGCGCGCCACGCGGATCTCCTCGAATGCCCGCACGATGGCGAGCAGGGCGCGGTCGACCGCCGACAGCCGGTCGATGCGCTGGTCCGGGTCGAAAGCCACGTCGAAGCGCGCCAGCGCTTCGCGCGCGGCGCGGCGTTCGGCCGACCAGTTGATGAAGCCGCGCCGGCCTGCCGTCAGGTCGGAGAGGCGCAGGTTCTCCAGCACGGTCAGGGATGGCACCAGACCGAGGTTCTGGTGCACGAAACTCATGCCGAGGCGGCGGAAGTCGCCCGGCTTCAGCGGCAGCGTCACCGCCTCGCCGTTGAACTCCATCACGCCGCCCGGATCGGGCGCGTGGAAGCCGGCAAGGATCTTGACCAGCGTCGACTTGCCGGAGCCGTTCTTGCCGAGGAGGCCATGAACCTCTCCGGGCGCCACCTCGAACGACACACCCTTGAGCGCGCGCGCACCGCCAAAGGTCTTGGCGATGCCGTCGAGACGCAGAACCGGCGGCGCAGGCCGCGCCGCCGGGCTGGTGGAACCGGCCATTTCCGGCCCTTTTTCGAAAGACAGGCTCACTACTGATCGAGACCCCACAGCTTGCGGAAGCCGGCCACATACGCATCGCCGTAGCCGGTGTCGAACTGGGCCGGCGTGCCGGCGTCGGATATGTTGTTCTTGTCGAAGATGTAGAACGGCACGTTCAGCGCGGTCGGGCCCTTGATGCCACATGCGTCCCGCAGGTGGCCGTCGACGGTGGCGTAGGCGATCCAGTCGAGGCTCTCGCCGATGTTCATGTCGACGACGCCCTGCGAAATGAAATCGAGCACGAACGGCGTGCCGTTGAAGGTAGCGACCTTGACCTGGCCGGCCTTGCCGGTGAGGCGCGTGGCCGGAACCACGAACTGCGACATCGAATCGTAGACCGGGATGATCACGTTGATGTCCGGGTTGGCCAGAAGCGCGGCCTGCACGGCCGGCTGGATCTTGGTTGCCCATTCAGTGACGCCGACATTGATCTCCTGCACGATCTTGCAGTCGGGGCAGTTGGCCGCGAGCATCTCGTCCATGCCGGCCGTGAGCGGTATCGTCGGCGGCACTTCGCGCGACACGATGGTCAGGATGTTGGCCTTGCCGTCGGTGTTGGCGATCGCCCAGTTGGCGAGGATCTTGCCGACCTCGTTGAAGCCGATGGTCAGCGATGAGGACACGTCCGGATGCTGATCGAAGGACGGGTCGTAGAAGTGCGACGTCATCACCTTCACGCCGGCGTCCTTGGCCGCCTTCACCTGCGGCGCGACAGTGCCGGGATCGATGCCCGAGATGAGATCGACGATGTCGAACTTGTCGCGGATCGCGAACTCGAAGCCTTGAACCCATTGGCTAGGCTGTCCCTGGTTCTCCCACTCGACGACCTGCAGGCCGAGTTCGCCGCCGACCTTCTTCATGCGGTCGATGATGCCCTTGAGGAACGGATTGGCGCTGGAATTCGGGATCGACAGCATCTTCTTCCCGGCCGCGCAGGCCTTTGCGTCGAAGGCCTCGCCCGGTGCGGTGAAGACAGGCTTGGCAAGGTAGGGCTCAAGGAATTTCTTGGCGTTGGCGACGCCTTCCGCCTCCTGCGCCAGTGCCGGAAATGCGAATGAGATGGCGGCAGCGAGCGCGATTGCGCCGGCCGCAGCGGTCTTGTGAAGCATCAGGTTCTCCCATTTGTCGCGATAGCCGCCCCCCTCGGGCGGCGCATCGCCGTGAATACGCATGCAATCATGGTTCAGGTTCATGCAACAGTCAATTCGTCTCGACACTGGAAATTTGCCTGCCTTTGGAATAGTCGGGGAAAGAGCACGGCCATGAAGCCAGGTCGAGGACGCGATGACGAGAAGACAGACGCGCTTTACATCTTTCGACGTGGCTGCGCTTGCAGGCGTCTCGCAGTCGGCTGTATCGCGCGCATTCTCGCCCGGCTCGAGCATCGCGGAAGCGAAGCGCCAGCGGATCCTGGAAGCGGCGCGCAAGCTCAACTACGTCCCCAATTCCATCGCTTCGAGCCTGACCACCAAGCGCTCGAACATCGTTGCCGTGGTGCTCGGCAATCTCGCCAACCCGTTCTACGTCACTGTGCTCAGCACGCTCGTGCGACGCCTCCAGGCGGAGGGCCGCCAGGTGCTGACCTTCACCGTCGACAACGGCGCGGAGGCCGACCAGGCTCTGATGCGGGTCCTGCGCTACCAGGTGGACGGCGTCATCCTCACGGCCGCGCAACTGTCGACGCGCATGACGAGCATCTGCCACGAACGGGGGATCCCGATTGTCCTCTTCAACCGCTACATTCCGGGCTCCGACGCATCCGGCGTACGGTGCGACAATGTCGGCGGCGGGCGCATGATCGCCGAGGCCTTCCTCGCGGCCGGGGCAAAACGCTTTGCGCTTATCCTGGGCGATCCGCGCGGCACGACCAGCGCAGACCGTGCGCGCGGTTTCTCCGACCGGCTTGTGGAAGCCGGTATTGCGCGCAGCGAAATCCGCGTCGTCGAGGGGCACTCTTCCTACGAAGGTGCCTATGCGGCGGCGACGCGCACGTTTCAGCGGGACAGCCTGCCGGAGGCGATATTCTCGGTGAACGACATCATGGCGATGGCGGCGATGGACGTGCTGCGCCAGCGGCTTTCGCTGCGCGTTCCCGAAGACGTCATGGTGGCCGGCTTCGACGACATCCCCGACGCGAGGCGATGGCCCTACCGGCTGACGACCGTGCGCCAGCCGGTGGAGGAGATGGTCGAGGAAACGCTTTCCATCCTCCATCTGGACGACCCGGAAACGCCGATCGAGCCGGCGATCGACAAGGTCATCCCGGTAAGGCTGATCTGGCGCGATACGGTGCGCCAGCCGTCCAGTGCCTAGAGCGAGACAAGCCTGCGGGTCTAGTGTCCCGATTCCGAAATTCGCCGCATTTGATATCACGCTCAGAGCGAATTTCGGAATCTGAGGGACACTAGCAACTTATTGATTCTAGTGTCGTTTTGATTTCGAAGTTCGCCTGAGCGGCCGATATCAACAATGAAGCGAACTTCGAAATCACGACACTAGTCCTCCTGCAGCTTTCTCGTCTTGAGGATGCGCCGATCGCGCCACGCCTGCCGCTCCGGGATGCTGTCGACCGGGATGCGGGCGCTGATCTCGGCGTGGATCGCCTCGACCATTTCGTCCGTCCACTTGTAGTCGGTTCGGGCATCCTCGCCCATGCGCCGCATCATCGGCCCGAGCTGTTCGACGAAGGCGCGAAAGCCGCCCGCGGCGTTGAGATGCGCCACGGCGAACGGTCCAAGCGAGGCCCAGCGCAGCGCGAGGCCGTCGGTCATGACCCTGTCGATGTCGGACGCGCTGCAATATCCTTCGCCGACGAGATGCAGCGCCTCGGCGACGAGCGTGTACTGCAGCCGGTTGAGGATGAAGCCGTCGATCTCCTTGTTGAGAACGATCGGCCGCATGCCTGCCTCTTCGAAGAAGGTCTTGGCGGCGTCGATTTGCTCGCCGCTTGTCAGCCCGCTGCCGCAGATCTCGACCAGCGGGATATGCGAGGGCGGATTGACGGGATGTGCGACCATGGCGCGTTCCGGCGCCGGGATGTGCGTCAGGAACTCAGAGCCCCTCAGGGCGGACGTGGAAGAGCACAGCCGCGCAGTTGCGGGGGCATGAGCAGCGATCTCCGAAAAGACTTCGCGCTTGATGGCGACGTCCTCGCGGACGCTTTCCTGCATATGCGCGACACCGTCGACCGCTTCCGCGATCGAAGCGGCGGCACGTATGCGTCCTGCCACCGTCGCCGGGTCCTCGGCGAGCATCCCGGTCGCGTGCAATCCCTCCAACATGCGCGCGATCGTGGGCAACGCCCTGGCCGTTACCTCGTCGGCAACGCGGTCATGAAGCGCGACATCGAAACCCGCCCTGGCAAAGACCACGGCCCAGGCGCGCCCGACTAGTCCCGCACCGATGCAAGCTATCTTCGCCATATCAGACCGCCGCGTCGTCGCGTGCCCACTTCTTCTCGAATTCCCAGACGGCCGGGAACCCGATCAGTTCGTTGAACTCGCTGAAGTTGAAAAGCGGCACTTGCGGCGAATTGGACGTCCCTTGCTCCTTGAGGATCTTGAGAGCGTTCTCCGCGGCGTGAGCGGCCGCAAGACCGGTCGTGGCCGGGAAGATCGCCATGGCGTAGCCGATTTCGGCCAGGCGCTTTGCCGACAGGATGGGTGTCTTGCCGCCGTCGGCCATGTTCGCCAGCATCGGCCTGTTGATGCGCCGGCACGCGTCGTGCATCTCGTGCTCGCTCTCCAGCGCTTCCAGGAACACGATGTCGGCGCCGGCTTCGGCATAAGCCAGGCCGCGGCGCACGGCTTCCTCATAGCCTCCGGTCTGCCGCGAATCGGTGCGCGCGATGACAAGCATCTCCGGGCTGCGGCGGGCGTCGCAGGCGACCTTGACCTTCTCGACCATGTCCACGATCGGGGTGACGCGCTTGAAGGGCGTATGACCGCATTTCTTCGGAAAGACCTGGTCCTCGATCTGGATCGCCGCCACGCCGGCATCCTCATAGCCGCGCACGGTATGGTGGACATTGAGCAAGCCGCCGTAACCCGTGTCGGCATCGGCTATGACGCTGGCATTCGACGTCCGCGCAAGTGCTGCGGCGCGGTCGCGCATTTCGGTATAGGTGGCAATCCCGGCATCCGGGATGCCGTGGGCCGAGGCCGTCATCCAGTAGCCGGTAGCATAGACGAAGTCGAAGCCGACCTTGTTGGCGACGACTGCGGTGATCATGTCATGGATGCCGGGCGCCACGACGAAAGTGCCCGATTGCAGGGCGGCCCGGAGGTTCGGTTTGCTCATTTGCTGCTTGTCTTCCCTGCTTGAGCTCCACGGCAGCCGGTGCCGCGCTGTGGTTGTCGCCGGGGGGCACGGGATAAGATCATCGCCCGCGTCATCCCAGTTCTTCGATCGTGTCCGCGAAATAGGCGAGCTGGCCCTTCGAAAGGAACAACCACGGCCTGGCGCCGCGATGCCGGTTTTCGAACGCCGCGATCTCCGGTTCATCGTCGGCAAGGATCGATCCGATCTCGTCGAGACCGAGCAGCAGCGAGCGCTTGCGGTGGGGCTCGATGTCGAAGCCTATGCTGCGGCCGCTGGCGAGGACCACGCTTTGTGTCGGCAGGTCGACGGTGATCTCGCGCCCCGCCTGCGCCTCGCTCATGATCGCTGCATGTTCCTCGCCGCGCGCGACCACCGGCAGCGTGCCGTTCTTGAAGCAGTTGGCGTAGAAGATCTCGCCAAAGCTCTCGGCGATGACACAGCGGATGCCGAAGTCCGCCAGCGCCCACACGGCGTGCTCGCGGCTGGAGCCAGTACCGAAATTCGCCTGCGTGACGAGAATCCGCGCGCCAGTCCACGGCGGGATGTCCAGTACGAACGGCACGCCGTCCTTGCGGTGGCGGCGTTCGTGGAAGGCATGCTTGCCCAGTCCCTTGCGGTCGAGCAGGAGGAGAAAGCGGGCGGGAAAGATGATGTCGGTGTCGATGTCGGCTTCCGGCAGCGGCGCCGCCGCGCTGGTCAAACGGGTAAAGGATTCCATGCTGTCACCGCACCTCGCGGATGTCGGCCAGGTGGCCGGCGATTGCCGCTGCGGCGGCCATTTCGGGGCTCATCAGATGGGTTCGCCCGCCGATGCCCTGGCGCCCCTCGAAATTGCGGTTGGAGGTCGATGCGCAGCGCTCGCCCTCGGAGAGGCGGTCGTCGTTCATGGCGACACACATCGAGCAGCCGGCATCGCGCCACTCGAAACCCGCCTCGCGGAAGACGCGGTCGAGACCTTCTTCTTCCGCCTGGACACGCACCGTTGCCGAGCCGGGGACAACAATCGCCGTCACGCGGCCAGCGACCTTCCGGCCCCTCACGACCGCTGCGGCAAGACGCAGGTCTTCGATGCGGCCGTTGGTGCACGAGCCGATGAACACACGATCTATCGGGATCTGCGTGAGCGGCATTCCCGGCGTCAGACCCATATAGGCGATGCTGCGCTCCATTCGCGTGCGCCGGGCCGGATCGCTCTCGAGCGCTGGATCGGGGACACTCGCCGTCACCGGCAGCGTTTCCTGTGGCGTGGTGCCCCACGAAACGTGCGGCACCAGCGCCGAGACGTCGATGTCGACCTGGCGGTCGAACACGGCATCCGGATCGGACGGCAGCGAGCGCCACTCGGCGACAGCGCGCTCCCACATCTCGCCGGCCGGTGCCAGCGGCCGGCCCTTCACATAGGCGATGGTCGTCTCGTCCGGTGCGATCATGCCGACGCGGCTGCCCGCTTCGATCGACATGTTGCACAACGTCATGCGTGCTTCCTGCGAGAGGTAGCCGATCGTGGATCCCGCATATTCGATCGCATGGCCGTTGCCGCCCCCGGTGCCGATTTTCGCGATGAGCGCGAGGATCATGTCCTTGACGGTCACGCCGTCGGGCAGGGCGCCCTGCAGCAGGACGCGCATCCGCTTCTGCTTGCGCTGGCGCAGCGTCTGCGTCGCGAACACGCTTTCGCATTCGCTCGAGCCGATGCCGAAGGCGAGCGCGCCGAACGCGCCATGGGTGCAGGTGTGGCTGTCGCCGCAGACAAGCGTCGCTCCCGGCAGCGTGAAACCCAATTCGGGTCCGATGACGTGAACGATGCCGTGACGGCGATCCCTCATCGGGATGTAGGGGATCTCGTAGCGTGCCGAATTCTCGCGCAGCCTCTGCACCTGGCTGGCAGCCAGCCCCGGCGCCAGAGGCCGGCCCCGGTGCAGTGTCGGGACGGCATGGTCGGCGACCGAGATGTGCGCCTGGGGACGCCGCAGCCTGCGGCCGGAATCCTTCAGGCCCTCGAATGCCTGCGGGCTGGACACTTCCTGGACGAGATGGCGATCAATGTACAGCAGGCTCGTTCCGTCGTCGTATTCACGCACCACATGCGCGTCCCAGACCTTGTCGTAGAGCGTCCGGCCACCCATGCGCCGTTCCCTTCCTCGTTTCGGGGGAACATCCCCTTCTCCAGGCGGTCCCAAAAATCCTTGCGAAGCGCGCTGGACAGAAAATATGCTTCATTGCATACGCATTCAAGTTAAGTGTCGCAAGTCGGCTCGTGGCAGTGGACCACGTAAAATGGGAGGACGAGCATGAGATTGGGTGTTGATGTGGGCGGAACGTTCACCGATCTGCTGCTCCACGACGAGAAGACGCAGCGGACGTATCAGGCCAAGACACCGTCGACACCGGAGGACCAGTCGATCGGTGTCGCTGCCGGCGTCAAGCTGATCTGCGAAAAGGCCGGCATCAAGCCGGCGGACATTTCCCTGGTGCTGCATGGCACGACGGTCGCCACGAACGCGGTGCTCGAGGGCAAAGGCGCGCGTGTCGGCCTCCTCGTGACCGAAGGTTTCGAATATACGCTGCATCTTGCCAAGTCGTGGACGCCCGGCCCGCTGTTCGGCTGGATCGTCATGGACAAGCCAGATCCGCTCGCCTCGCTCGCCGATACCCGCGGCATGCCCGAGCGCATGAATGCGCGGGGCGAGATTGTCCGCGAGCTGGACGTGGCCCGCGCGACCGAACTCATCGACGACCTATGCGGCTCCGGCATCGAGGCGCTGACGATTTCGCTTCTGCATTCCTATGCAAATCCGGAACACGAACGACGTCTGCGCGACATCGTTGCAAAGCGTCACCCCGACATTCCGGTCTCGCTCTCTTCCGACATCCTGCCGGAGTTCCGCGAATACGACCGCGCCATCACCACGGTGATGAACGACTACGTCCGGCCGATCATGAAGCGCTATCTGTCGCGGATCGAGGAGCGCCTCGACAGGGAAGGGGTGTCGGCCAAGCTTCATATCGTGCGCTCGGACGGAGGTCTGATGAGTGCTGCCGCGGCGGCCGACCGGCCCGTCCATACGGTGCTGTCCGGCCCGGCGGGAGGGGTCACGTCGACGGTGATGGTGGCGCGCAGGACCGGCCTGAACAAGCTGCTTGCCTTCGACATGGGCGGCACCTCCACCGACGTCTCGGTCATCATCGATGGCGAACCGACGATCTCGCGTTCGACCGAAGTGGGTCTCTTCCCGGCGAAGGTTCCCACGCTCGACGTGCGTTCGGTCGGCGCCGGCGGCGGCTCGATCGCCGAGGTCTCGGAACTGACCAGGTCGCTGCG
The DNA here is from genome assembly GCF_030929505.1 of Mesorhizobium sp. LHD-90. GTDB lineage: Bacteria > Pseudomonadota > Alphaproteobacteria > Rhizobiales > Rhizobiaceae > Kumtagia. The sequence continues at coordinate 81,756 of NZ_JAVFVV010000024.1, forward strand.
GGTGGGCCCACGCTCGGCCGGCGCGCGTCCCGGCCCCGTATCCTATGGCCGCGGCGGCACCGAACCGGCCGTCAGCGACGCCAATGTCGTGCTCGGCTACCTGCCGCCCGTGCTTCTCGGCGGCGATATGGCGCTCGACGTCGAGGGCGCCAGGAAGGCTGTCGGCAAGATCGGCGAGGCCATCGGCCTGTCGACCGAGGAGGCCGCACAGGGTATCCTCGACATCGCCAACGAGGTCATGCTCGGCGCGCTGCGCGTCATCACCGTGCAGCGCGGTCTCGACCCGCGCGAGTTCGGCATCGTCGCCTTCGGCGGCGCGGGTCCGCTCCACGCCAACGCCATGGCGCAATTGCTTGGCTGCTATCCGGTGGTCGTGCCCGCCAATCCGGGCGTCCTTTCCGCGCTCGGCTTCCTCGAGGCGGAGTTCAAGAACGAATTCGTGCAGACCTTCATCCGCTCGACCAGAGGGATCGACGCAGACCAGGTCTGGTCGCGCTTCCGCGACCTGCGCGCGAAGGCGCTCGAGTGGCTCGACGAGCAGGAGATCGCCGAAGCCGATCGCGGCATCGCCTACTCGCTCGACCTGCGCTACGAGCAACAGGGTTTCGAGGTGTCTGTCGACGTCGACGCCGATACGATCAAGAGCGGCGGCAAGCTGGAAGACGTGCTGGACAAGTTCCACGCTTTGCATGAGCGCCTCTACGGCGTGCGCTTCCATGTGCCGGTCGAACTGGTGGCGCTGCGTGTGGTCGCCACGGGCGCCACGCCGCCTGTCGACGAGCAGCACATCCGGGGCTCCGGGACGCCGGCCGATGCGCTGATCGAGACCGGCAAGGCCTATTTCGACGGCGGCTGGGTCGACACGCCGCACTACGATCGCGAAAAGCTGGGCGTCGGCCAGCGGCTGCAGGGGCCGGCCATCATCCGGCAGTACGATACGACCACCGTGCTTCTGCCGAACCACTATGCCGAGGTGGACACCCACGGCAATCTGATGATCTGGCCCGTCAAGAAGGGGAACTGAGACAATGGCTGAGAAAGTCGATCCCATCACCCTCGACATCATCGAGAATGCCCTGAAGAACGCGCGTTTCGAGATGGACGGCGTGGTCGTCCGCATCGCGCTCTCGCCGGTCATCCGCGAGCAGCACGACGAATTCCCCATGATCTGCAACGATCGCGGCCAGATGGTCGTGGGCCAGTTCGGCTCCTACATCCCGGCGATCGTCGAGCAGTTCAAGGGCGACATCAACGAAGGCGACATCTTCGTCTGGAACGACCCCTACGCCTGCAAGGGCTCGATCTCGCACAACAACGACTGGTGCGTGATGATGCCGATCTTCCAGGAGGGCATCCTCGTCGGCTTCTCGTCGATCTTCGGCCACATGGTCGATACCGGAGGCACCGTCCCCGGCTCCATGCCGGCCAATGCCCGCACCATCTGGGAAGAAGGCCTGCGCGTGCCCCCGGTGCGCATCTACGACAAGGGCGTGCTCAACAAGGGCGTGCTCGACATCATGCTCAACAATACACGCACGCCGGACATGAACCGGGCCGACCTGATGGCCCTGATCGCCGGCTGCCGCACTGCGGCGACGCGCGTTCGCGAACTCTGCGACCGCTTCGGTCGTGAGACCTATATGACCGCCTGCGACATGCTCCTCGACCGCACGCGCGAAGCGATGAAGGTGCTGATCGAGAAGTACATCCCCGTCGAGCCGGTCGAGTTCACCGACTATGTCGACGACGACGGTCTCGGCAACGGTCCGTTCAAGATGAAGCTGTCGATCTACAAGCGCGCCGACGGCGTCGCCGTGTTCGACTGGACGGGAACCGACGACCAGGCGGAGGGCCCGATCAACTTCCATATCCACGAAGGGCTCTGCAAGCTGTTCTTCGGCGTCTACATGATCATGGCGTTCGACCCCTCGGTGCTGTTCAACGAAGGTTTTTACGACTTGTTCGAGGTCGTTCTGCCGGAAGGGAGCCTGCTGAACCCGCGCTTCCCGGCAGCGCTGTCGAACCGCCTGAACACCCATACGCGCTTCTTCGACTGCCAGGCTGGCGCGCTCGGCCAGCGCGCTCCGCATCTGTCGATGGCGGCGGGCTATGGCACCAGCCCGCATTTCATCTTCACGGGTCACGACAAGGACAACAAGTACTTCCAACTCATGGAACTGCTGTTCGGCGGCGTTCCGGGACGCCCGCGCGGCGACGGCCTCGACGGCCATGCCTGGTGGCCGCTGTTTTCCGCGACGCCGATCGAATATATCGAGAACTACTATCCGGTTCTCGTCGAGGGCTATCGCCCGGTGAAGGATTCGGGCGGCGCCGGCCTGCATCGCGGCGGCGCCGGCATCGAGAAGATCTACCGCCTGCTCGAGCCCGGCAAGGTCTCGATCCATGACGACCGCGAAGTTGTCCCCCCTTGGGGCATCAATGGCGGCCTCTATGGCGGCACGTCCAGCAAGTGGCTCGTGCGGGCGGGATCGACGGAACGGGAGCGTATCCCTTCTAAGATCGACAACCTGCCCGTCGGCCCGGGCGACACGATCCACTTCATCACCGCCGGATCGGGCGGCTGGGGCGATCCGCTCGACCGTCCGGCCGAGTTCGTCGCCCGCGATATCGCCTACGATCTGGTGTCGCCGGAAAAGGCCGAATCCGACTATGGCGTCATCGTCGATGCTAACGGCAAAGTGGACCGGGCGGCGACCGACAAACTGCGCGCCAGCAAGCGCGCCGAACGCGGCGAGCCCGAGCCGTTCAATTTCGGCTATTTTCCGCAGGCGGCGGAGTAGGGGCGTCCGCCTTGGATCGCGGGCTTGCCGACCCTGCCGGCAAGCCCGGCCCGTCCGGTCCTGTATAAGATCGCAGATGTTCGAGACGCATGGAGAGCAGCGTGGCCATCCAATACCTGAAGAGCGGTAAGCCGGCTGCGGAGCGCGCGGAAGACGACACGAAGGTCCGCGCGACGGTTGAAGGGATCCTCAAAGATATTGAGACACGCGGCGACGCGGCGGTACGAGAACTGTCGCGGAAGTTCGACGGTTATGCGCCGGCCTCGTTCCGCCTGACCCCCTCCGAGATCGAGGCGGCGGTGAACAAGGTCTCGGCGCGCGACATGGCCGACATCGAGTTCGCCCAGGCGCAGATACGCCGCTTCGCGGAGGCGCAGCGGGCCTCCATGACCGATATCGAGGTCGAGACGCTGCCGGGCGTCATCCTCGGCCACAGAAATATCCCGGTCCAGTCCGTCGGCTGTTATGTGCCGGGCGGCAAGTTTCCGATGGTAGCGTCCGCCCACATGTCGGTGCTGACGGCGTCGGTCGCCGGCGTGCCGCGCATCGTCGCCTCGGCCCCGCCGGTCAAGGGCGAGCCGCATCCGGCGATCGTGGCAGCCATGCACAAGGGCGGTGCGCATGAAATCTATGTGCTCGGCGGCATTCAGGCCGTCGGCGCCTTGGCGCTCGGCACCGAGACCATCGAACCCGTGCACATGCTGGTCGGGCCGGGCAACGCCTTCGTTGCCGAGGCCAAGCGCCAGCTTTATGGCCGGGTCGGCATCGACCTGTTCGCCGGGCCGACCGAGACGATGGTGATCGCCGACGAAACGGTCGACGCCGAGATGTGCGCCACCGACCTGCTGGGACAGGCCGAGCACGGCTACAACTCGCCCGCCGTGCTGGTGACAAATTCCAGGAAGCTCGCCGAAGGCACGCTTGCCGAGATCGACCGGCTGCTGAAAATCCTGCCGACGGCCGAGACCGCCTCGAAAAGCTGGACCGACTATGGCGAGGTGATCCTGTGCGACAGTTATGAGGAGATGCTGGCGGTGGCCGACGACATCGCCTCCGAGCACGTGCAGGTGATGACAGACCGCGACGACTGGTTTCTGGACAACATGACGTCCTACGGCGCGCTGTTCCTCGGACCGCGCACCAACGTCGCCAATGGCGACAAGGTGATCGGCACCAACCACACGCTGCCGACGAAGAAGGCGGGGCGCTATACGGGCGGTCTGTGGGTCGGAAAATTCCTCAAGACCCACAGCTACCAGAAGGTGCTGACCGACCAAGCGGCGGCGGAGATCGGCGAGTACTGCTCGCGCCTGTGCCTGCTGGAAGGGTTCGTCGGCCATGCCGAGCAGGCCAATGTCCGCGTGCGCCGCTATGGCGGGCGCAACGTCGGTTACGGCGAGCCGGCGCTCCACCGCGACGACAGGGCATGACCATCGACTTGCCGAGCGCTCCTTCCTTCCGGCTCGACGGAAGGCGGGCGCTCGTCGCCGGCGCCTCTTCCGGCATTGGCCTTGCCTGCGCGAGCGCGCTGGCGGAAGCGGGGGCGGCCGTCACGATCGCGGCACGCCGCAAGGCGGAACTCGACGAGGTCGCTACCGCGATGCGCGCTCGCGGCTGGACCGCCGAGGCGCTTGCGCTCGACATTGCCGACGTGGAGGCAACCGAGGCGGCCATTGCCGCCGCTGCTCCCTTCGACGTTCTCGTCAACAGCGCCGGGATGGCGCGGCATGGGCCGGCGCTGGAGACGACGCTTGAGGATTTCGATGCCGTTGTCGCTGTCAACTTCCGGGCGGCCTATTTTCTCACGCGCTCGGTCGCAAGGAGGCTGATCGAGGCCGGCAGGCCGGGATCGCTCATCAACATCTCGTCGCAAATGGGCCATGTCGGCGGCATCGACCGCGCGGTCTATTGCGCCACCAAATTCGCCGTCGAAGGATTCACCAAGGCGATGGCGGTCGAGTGGGGCAGGGCGCGGATCCGCGTCAACACGATCTGTCCGACCTTCATCCGCACGCCCCTGACCGAGCAGACCTTCGACCGGCCCGAACGTGTCGCGTGGCTCGAGGAGAAGATCAAACTCGGCCGTACCGGCACGGTGGAGGATCTGATGGGCGCCGTGGTCTATCTCGCTTCGGATGCGTCGTCGCTGGTGACGGGCACCGCGCTGCTCGTCGACGGTGGCTGGACCGCTGACTAGCGGTTCAGATTGAAGCAATTTTAGCCGGGAACGTCAGGATTTGGCGCATGCAAAAGCGAGGCGCCGGTGGATTGCCCCTGCGGACGCCGCCTGCCGGATTGATCGACGGCCGCCGGCCTGGTGCCGGTGGGCAACGCAGGGCGACGGCAAAAACTTCGCCGGACAAGCAATCGGAACCGTACTTTCGGGAGGGCTGTTGGTGGTGGGGAGGGGGTTGC
>NZ_JAVFVV010000025.1 GCF_030929505.1 Mesorhizobium sp. LHD-90
CAACGCCGACGTCGTCACCCGTCGCGAGCTGGAGCGGCTGAAGGTTCTCGCCGACGGCCGCGAGGGCGCAGTCAGGGAGGCATTGGCCAGCAAGGAGGTTCTGCAAACCCAGATCGCAACCCTGCTTCCGGCGCAGAAGGCAAGCGCCGAGGCAGCACTGGCGCAAGCCCAGGTGGAACTGGACAGGACGGTCGTGCGTGCCGGCGTCACCGGCGTGGTTCAGCAGTTCGCGTTGCGCGCCGGCGATGTCGTCAATCCGATGATCCGGTCCGCCGGCATCCTGGTCCCCACCGAGAACAGACGGGTCGGGCTGGTCGGCGGCTTCCTGCAGATCGAAGCGCAGGTGATGAAGGTTGGCATGATCGCGGAGGCCACCTGCGCGGCCAAGCCGCTCACCATCATCCCGATGGTCGTCACCGAAATCCAGCACGTTATCGCCTCGGGTCAGGTCCGGACGACGGACCAGCTTGTCGATGTAGCGCAACTGGCTCGTCCCGGAACGATCACCGTTTATCTCGAGCCGCTCTGGCCAGGCTTGCTTGACGGTATCCCGCCGGGAAGCAGCTGCATCGCCAATGCGTATACGAACAACCACGACGAGTTGGCATCTCCGGATATCAGCACCGGGCGCTGGCTCTACCTGCACCTGATCGACGCCGTCGGGCTTGTTCATGCGCTTATTCTCAGGTTGCAGTCGATTCTGCTCCCGATCCAGACGCTTGTTCTGGGCGATCACTGACTTGGGGCGATTGCAATGAACCTGTGTCTTCGAGTCGCTGCCATTCTCCAAGGGGTTCCGACGCTATGGCGTACTCAAAGATCGGGCTACATCGAGGTGCAGGAAACCGGGGGCGTGTGCGATGATTTCATTCTGCTACAAGGTTTCGAGCGAAACCGAACCCGCTTTGCTGCACTGAACAGGGGAGTTGAAACATGACCTTCAACACCATTTTTAGGGCGATCGGCGCTGCGGTCTGTATGGCCTTGATGATATTTGTGGCCTGTCCGACGATCGCACAGGAACAGAATATGGCGGCGGCTCCAACCGCGTCTGTGGCGCCGGCCCCGGAACCGCTAAGCGCAGACGAACTGGAGGTGCTGGTGGCGCGCATCGCGCTTTATCCAGACGAACTGATCGCGGTGATCACCGCGGCGTCGCTCTATCCGTTGCAGATCGTCGAGGCGTCGCGCTATCTCGACGCCTACGCCAAGGACAAGAATCTCAAACCGAAGGAAAGCTGGGACGGCAGCGTGATCTCGCTGCTCAACTATCCGGAGGTCGTCAAAATGATGAGCGACGATCTCGAATGGACGCAGCAGTTCGGTGATGCCATCGCCTACCAGCAGAAGGATGTACTTATCGCCATCCAGCAATTGCGCGAAGAGGCGGTCGCCAAGGATATCATCAGGACCGACGACAAGATGAAGGTCGAGACGCAGGGCGACAACATCGTCATCCAGTCGGCGAATCCGGAAGTGGTCTATGTGCCTCAGTATGAGCCGCAAATGCTCTATGAGCCGGATTATGCGCCGGTGCCGATTGCCTACTACCCGGAGCCCTATCCCAATTACTGGTATCCGGGTGCGGCCTTTTTCGCGGCGGCGACGACTGGAGCGATCTGGGCGGCGGCGGTCGACTGGGACGACTGGGGCGTGTGGGGCGGCGACTGGGACGGTGGCGACATCGACATCGACTGCGACAAGTGTTTCAACAACATCGACTTCGATGGCAAGCTCAACCTGAAGGACGTCGACTGGAAGAACATCGACCGCTCCAAGATCAATATCGACCGGGATCAACTCGCAAAATTCGATCGCACCAACATCAAGAACAAGGTCCAAGCCAACCGCAACAACTCGATCCGCGACAGGGCCGCCAACATCAAACGCGACAGGCCCACGAACGGCGCGGCCCGAGCCGCTAGGGCGAAGGACATCCGCAAGAGCACTCTGGACGGGTTAAAGAATCGGCCCGTTGGCGATCGGGCGCGAGTTGGTTCCGAAATCCCGAGGCCCACTGCTCGACCTGACGGAAACCGGCGCGACGTTTCACGACTCGACGCCAACCGGCCGGCCAAGATCAATCGCCCAGGAGGCAAGCCAAAGCCAGGCGGCAGGCTGGACAACCGCCCCAGGCAGCCCTCCGGATTGGGCAAAATCGATCGCGGCAAGCTTGCCAAAGTGCAATCCCACCGGGGTCAACGTGTGATGGGCGGAGGTCAGCACGGGGGTGGACGCTCGATGCATCGCGGCGGTGGTGGCGGGCGATCGATGCATCGCGGTGGCGGGGGCGGCAGGCAGATGCACCGTGGTGGTGGCGGCCGGCACGGCGGCGGCGGGCATCGCGGCGGCGGCCGCAGGCGTTGAACACGGGCAAGGGAGCAGGACCATGAACGCGATCCTTCATCACATGCTGCGCACCGTCTGCCTGTCTGCTCTTGCAGCGGGGCTTGCGGTTATGCCGGCGGCCTCATTGGCGCAGGCCCAATCCGACCAGCCGGCACAGGCGGCGGACGCGGACGAGGCCGGCGAAGATACCGGCATATTCGCGCTGGAAGCGGAAGAGGACCCGCCTCTGTTCGACAATGCCGATGCCGCCGTCGACGTCTTCAAGAAGGCATTGGCGGCCGATGATTTCGATGGACTTGCAAAACTGCTCGGCCTCGACGCGGCGAAGCTCCGAAAAGCTGAAGGTGTGATGGATACCTACGCGAAAATCCGCGAAGGAGCGGCCAAAAAATTGGTGGTCGTCGACATCGACAATGGCAAGATCCTGCAGATCGGCGAAAAGCTCTGGCCGTTCCCATTCCCCCTGTTGAAGGGCGAGGACGGCAAATGGGCGTTCGACAGCGAGGCGGGGCTGGAGGAGATCGTCAACCGGCGCGTCGGGGAAAACGAGTTGGAGGCAATCGCCACCATGCGCGCCTATGTCGAGGCGCAGCAGGACTATGCCGAAGCTGACCACGACGGCGACGGGGTGGAGGAGTTCGCGCAAAAACTGATCAGCAGCGAAGGCGCGACCGATGGGCTCTACTGGCCGGCCGATGCCGAACACGGCGAAAGCCCGGCTGGCGACCTCAACCCGGCGGAACTGGAGGACGCGAGTAGGGGCGAAGGTTATTTCGGCTACCGCTTCAAGATACTCACCGGCCAAGGCGAAGACATCGCCGGCGGCGCCTACGACTACGTCGTCAACGACAATATGATCGGCGGCTGCGCGCTGCTCGCCTGGCCTGCCAAATATGCCGAGACGGGAGTGCACACATTTGCCGTCAACCAGCAGGGCATCGTCTACGAGGCCGATCTCGGCCCGGCAACCGACCAGATCGTCAAATACATAGACAGATTCAATCCCGGCGAGGATTGGACGGTCGTGAAGGATTGACGCGTTGGTATCATGGGCATGAGGATAGCAGCGAACTTTCTACCGGCACCGATATTGCGTTCGTGATGGACGACACCGCCACTACGAGCTAGGCACGACCGCAGTCGAGACGTTGTAAAGAAACGCCTGTTTGTGGTCGAGGTCGGGTTTCAGGTTGGAGATGGGCCTCTTGATCCTTCCTCATCTGTCCGCTTACCTTGCAGCACGAGGCGGCCTTGTGTCTATGACGATTGCAGAGGCGGCCCATCGATCTCGGCAATCCAAGCATTTGTCAAAGTGTACGCGACAGCCAGAACCGTCGGGCCAATAAAGATGCCCAGGACGCCAAAGGCGATTAGTCCGCCTATGACCCCGGCAAGTATGAGCAACAAGGGTAGATCAGCTCCCTTCCGGATCAAAATCGGGCGGATGAATTGGTCGATCGTCATGGCGACAGCCGCGAAGCCGAGCAATACGGTGCCCCAGGTTGCGTCGCCGGAGTAGTACAGCCACACGACCGTGGGAACCAGCACGAACCCAGGCCCCAACTGAATCAGGCAAAGTACAAACATCAGTGCCGTAAGCAAAGCTGCATACGGCACTCCTACCAGTCTGAGTCCGATACCCCCTATGACACTCTGCGCCAAAGCGGTCACCACGACGCCGAGCGCCACGCTGCGGACCGCTTGGCCAGCCAAGAGCACTGCCCTCTCGCCTCGATCGCCAGCCAGGCGTCGGCCAAAACGCAATACTTTGGAGGCCGCGTGCTCGCCACCAGCATACATCACCGCGGCAATGACTGTCGTCAGCAAGAACTGGATAAACATACCGCCCACGCTGCCGGCCGCCGATGCGATCCATTGCGTCAGTGAACCAGCATAGGGCAAAAGCTTTGGTGCAAGCGCTGTCAAGCCGGACTGTCTGATCCGCTCCCATGCCTCGACCGCGCGGTCGCCAATAAGGGGAAGCTGCCTTAGCCAATCAGGCGGCGGTGGCATTCGGATGGAGAGGACGGCTCGGCCGAGATCCCCGATTACGTCGATGTGAGCCACAACGGTGCCAACGGCGAGCCAAAGCGGCACGATCACCAGCAGCAAGATCGCCATCGTCATTACGAATACGGCAATCCCGCGACGATTGCCGCTGTGTCGCTGGACCCACCGCATCAATGGCCACGTGGCCAGAACCAAAGTAGTCGCCCAAAGAATCGCAGGAAGAAAAGGCTGCAAAATCCAAAAGCTGGAAATGAGGAGCCCTCCAATGAAGATCACCAAGAGGGTTACTCGGCCGATGTCTTGCTGGGGTGGCAACATGGCGCTCCTACTCCCAAGCAGCAAGTTCACCTGTCCTGTATTGGCTCCATCCCGCTCCGGCTTGTCAAGAGCAACACTGAAAGCCGATTGTAGTGCAAGGTGCGGCCTGCAAACTCGGTCTCGGCGGTGACGGTTGTAGTCTTACAATGGCCGTGAGGCACGGCCGCCCGGCAACGCTCGTCGCGTGGCGCTCGGCCTTGCAGCCGGGCCATCTTCGCGGATGCCGCGGTCTCATCCATGAAGATCAGCCTCTCGGGGTCGAAATCAGCTGTCCGTCGAACCAGACCATGCTGCGGCAGGACATCGGAGTGTTGCTACTCGGCGGCGCACGCCGTCTTTTTTGAACGTGATGCCGCGCCATTCGAGGACAGCCAGACTGTCGACGGCGCGACCCGCACGCCGCGTTCGGTGGCAAGGCGCCGCTGATCTCGGCAAGCGTGGCGTGCGGCGCACCCTCGATGAGGCTGAAGATGAAAGCCTCGTGTGCATCGAGCTTCGAACGCGACGGCTGGCACTGCTTGCGCGTCTCGCGATAGCGGCGATACCAGTTCCCGGCCGTCGAAATCCCGACCTGGAAGCGCCGTTCAGCCTCCCGCGTCGAACCCGCTCCTCAATTGCCGCAATCCTACCTAACGAGAAGAAGACGAGCGCGACAGCCTTCATCGAGCGGACGCTCGTCTTCTGCTCGCAGCACAGCGTCCCGGTCGAGCGCATCATGACCCACAACGGATCGGCGTAAAAGCCATCTGTTCCGAAGGGCATTCGCCGACCGACGCATTCGCCACAAGCGCACCAGTCCTATAGGCCCCGCACCAATGGCAAGGCCGAGCGCTTCATCAGGCTCGCTGCGTGAATGGACTATGCCGCCCCTTTCGAGACATCCTCGCAGCGAACGGCCGTAATGCCTGCCTGGTTATGCGACTATAGCAGCCGACGACGTCACTCAGTTCTTGGCGGAAAACGTCCAATCTCAAAACTCGCGGGTGCGTTCGAAGTTCTCGCCAGCCTTCTGTATCGTCCTAGCCTGGCGAGGTCCGCTCCGCCACCCAGCGCCGTGGCAATACCTCGAAACCCGCGGTTGCAGACAAGTTGACAGTCAGCAGCATCTGGCCGCTAAGCGCCAGCGGTCGACCCTGATCAGTGGGCGAGAGCCTGCCATCCGGGTCAACCCGAGGCCAGCCTATCCAATGTCGCCTTCGAACCGCGGGCTGCATCACCTTTGATTGCGCACGTGATGCTCAGCGGCTTGGGCTTTCAGCGTTATCCTCCCGCGCGCGAGGTATGTACACCGTTCGACCGTGAGTTGTTGCGAGCCGTTTCAAATGAAAGAAGGCGTGAACAACGCAGGCTTCTGCGCTACTTCTGCGCTACTTCTGCATCACTATCTCGGAACGTGGAACAGCCGCTACGCCCTCAACCTCAGAGGTGGCTCGGGAAATTTGAACAAGGCTTATAAGTGGAATTTCTGCCTGAACACGGCATAGAAGCCGGGAACAGGAGAGAGACCATGACGAAACGACCCCGCCGAAACCACAGCGCCGAATTCAAGGCGAAGGTAGCGCTTGCCGCGATCCGGGGCGAGCGCACGCTTGTCGAGTTGTCGCAGCAGTTCGACGTGCATGCCAACCAGATCAAGCAATGGAAGGATCAGCTTCTGGAGGGTGCGTCGGGCGTGTTCGGCGCCGAGGCGAAGGCCGAGCCGGCGGTGCCGGCGGTGGACGTCAAGACGCTGCACGCCAAGATCGGCGAACTGACGCTGGAGAATGCCTTGCGCATATCACTGATATTGCTTCGTGGTCCTGGCATGCGGGATGCGCGCCCTAGGCAGCCTAGAATGGGCAAGCAAGGGTTGATCACACAAGTCGCTGTGGAACAGTCCGAACAGCATTGTCACTTACACAGGCGCCCGTCGGGGTGGCTCTGACATATCCCTTTGAGTCGTTCGGTACGCCGATTTGACGCCTGCGTAGACGGCCAACAAGCCCGCAAGGCGTCAGTTCTGTTCGTATGAGGTAATAGCACAAAAATTCCCAAAATTTTTCGAGAATTGTGTGCCGCACTATTCCCGCTTGCAAGCCTTACGCGATAAGTAAAAAGGGTATACTCCTTTGCTTGTTCCTCGCTCTACATGGACTATTCTTGGTTATCGGCAATGACCTGCCGGTGCCGGGCCAACCCCTTCGGGTGGCAACGGGGGAGGTGTGCCTACCGCCCAAGCTGCTCAATTGAGCAAGCGGCCAGCCCCGGAAGGGGAGGGGACGGGGAAGGTGTGTCGAGCGAACAACCTGCTCAATTGAGCAAAACGGAGTGAGAGAAAATGTCGGGCTACACGTTGAACGGCGTTGCCGGTCGCATCCGCGACCTTGAGAACAAGACGAACGGTGGCTACTACGTAGCGTTGTGCTGGCTCGCTATGGCGCGCAACAGTGGCAAGGGCGCTCGCAAGCTGCTGGAGACGAAAATCTTCGGGGAAGGCAAGCCGACGTCGACCTTCCGAAACGCTTGGCGCATCGCCGAGAAGAGCTTCGCCGAAGGCTTCCACGCGGGATGCCGGGCGGCGGTCGCGGAACTCGCCTTGGAAGAGGCGATCACCTATGCGGTCGACCGGCTGGATCAGCACAAGACCACGCTCGGCGTGTCCAACATGAAGGACTATGAGGACGTGTGCAAATACGCCAGCGTCGAGACCATACCGGTCGATGCACCAGAGCCTCTGCCTGTGTATTCGACGGACTTTGGTTCAGCCGTGGCCGCGAAGAGTGCCCGTATCAGTGAGCCTACGCCGCTGGAGAAGGCAGTTGTCGCCATGCAAGCGCTGTCGCTTGACGAAATGACGGAGTTTGCCAAGGCGGTTCAGGCTCGAATCGTTGATCTTGCCGTGGCGCAGGAGCGCACGCTCAAGCTGGCCGCCTGATACGTCAGGCGCTTGCGAACTGCCGGCGGCTTAGTGGACCATCGTCGGCCCCCACACATGAGCAGAGAGTTTTGAGGCGGCAGCCACTGATCGTGGCGCCGAGCTTGTGAGCTCGCACGTGCTGACCAACTTCACCCAAAAAGGAAAAGCAAAGGAAAATGGAATGAAAGAACCACCATATACATTAACGGAAGAAGACAAGAAGCTGATCGGAGATTTGCTTCTCGAACTCTGTGTTGAACTGGACATGCATTACGACGACACCGATATGCACGCGCTAAAATCGTCGTTTGAGCTGATCGGCAAAGGGGTTGCACTTCTTGGGCGACTCTCCGTCACCGCGCATCCCGACATCAATGCAATTCAGTCGCGATACAACAGATCCAATCAATGAGGACGCACGAGATGGCAACCCAAAAAGGCCGCCGCATGAACTGGCACTTCGATCCCGCTCTCTCGAGCGCGGACTATTTCGACCTCGCCTGCAAGAGGGCACGTTACGGTGACGTCCCCAAAAGCTTCGAATGGGTGAGCGAACACGGAAGCTTCGACTTCGGGGCAGCCCCGAAGCACGTCGAGTGGCTTCTAAATCAGGACAACTGGAGCGACGACATTGTGAAAGGCAATCGAAAACCGCGGGTTTTCATCGACGTCTATGTGAACCAGAGCGGGAACGTCGAGATCCGCAGCATTGGTGGCCACTACAGCATCTATTTCGATGATGATTTCACCCGCTTTTTCATCATTCACGCCACGGCCGGAAACCAGGGATCGCGAAGGAGCCTGGGCGAGATCATGTGGATGCAGGATTTTGGTAGGCTCTATTCGTATGTCGTCGGCCAGAAAAACCCGGTGGCAAAAGCGCTGCTGTTCGGCTTCAAGGCGCGGATGGATGAGCTTGTCCGTCAGATATCCGCGCAAGTGAACGTCGTTGGCGTCATGGAGATGCAGTTCCGGTACGATGACAGGAACGTGGTCGGCGTCGATTTCGTCCCCAACATCTCGAAGGACCAGATCCGGGCGCTACAGGAGGAAATGTTCGGCGACGAAGACGAGTCTGAGGAATAGGCTCATCGCTGACACTGATAGGGCTCGCCACAGTGCTTGGCGCGATCGTGGCGGCCATGGCCAAGGGCCCGAAGGGCAGGGGTATCATTCACCTCGCCCCCCACATCGGCGGCCGCACTGACAGCGTCGGCGGTCATTACAGGTGGTGGGGGCCGCCATTCTAATCGTCGGCCTTGGGCGAGAGTGGGAGGTGCTGGATGTCAGCACTGCGGGCGCCACCCGGATCCTACCCTCACTCATCAGGCGCTCGGGCGCATCTTCGTCAGCTATCTGTTTCCGGCCTGCAACTGTCTGTGCATCGTTTTGCAGCGCGGTGCAGCACACGCCATTTGCTGTCCGATTGGCTCGTCCACATCTGAGCCGAGACCGGCACAGACCGGGTTCACATCGAAAGGATGGCAATCATGCCAGAACAAAAAACCATTGACCTGTTTCAATATTTGTACAATCGCCAGGCCTTGATGGTGGACCAAAAGTTCGCACAACGGCTGAACATCCCAACGGAGGTTCTCGTTGCAATGGTTCGTGAAGGGCTCGGGCCTGAGCTCCGCCCCGCTTTGGCGTCTAATCGCTACTGGTTCTTGAAGGCCACGCTTTCCAGTTGGAAATACTGGCCGTTGAAGGCGAACGAGTTGGAACTTGAGCGTGCCGCTGAAATCGTCCGAAACGATGACCGGGCTCGACGCATTCAGGAGTTTGCCGCTTATGACAACTACGACTCGCGCTCATTTCTAACCGCCGTGTTCGCAAGGAAGCGTCGATAAGATGCTGGCCGCGCAGACTGATCGAAACGCGATCAAGGAATACATCGAGCGGCTGTTCGGGCAGGAGAACAAGGGCAACCTTGTTGTGTTCGAACGCGATAAGGCGGGCGGTCGTCCACGGCACATAGTCGTTCCGTACAGCGAACGCGAGATCGCTTTCGACCACTTGGCAGCACAGCCTGAGAACGTCCACCGCTATGTCGCGGTGGCGCTTCATGACGAGCAGGCTTACGAGGCACAAACCCGCCGACAGGACACCGCCTGTGTCATCGCATCGCTGGCGCTCGATATTGACCTGGCGACCGGGGTCCACGCGGCGCAGAACCTACCCGAGAACGAGGAGCAGGCGCTCAAGCTGCTGGAGGAAGCCGGTCTGCCCGAGCCGACCCTGATCATCCATTCTGGCGGTGGGCTCTACCCAATCTGGCAATTTCAGCAACCCTTCATCTTGGACACACCGGCAGATCGAAGTCGGATTGAGCAGCTCTGGGCGGCGTGGGAGGACCAAGCGAGAGCGACATGGGAAAAACATGGCCTCAAGCTGGACTCAATTGCGGATCTCGCGCGCGTCCTCAGAGTCCCTGGCACGTTCAACCCGAAGACGATACCGGCCAGGCCCGTCAGGATCTTGGATGCGCCGAGCGGTCGGCTCTGGACGGTGGAGCAACTGGAAGAGGTCGTCGACGCCCGGGTTTCCACGCGTTCACCAAGTGCCCACCGTTCGGGCGGTCGCACCTTGGCGGAAGCCCTTCGCGAAGAATGGCTGTCGAGCGACAACATGGATGTCCGAAAAGCTGCCGGCGGCGCCCTCTCGATGGTCACAGCCTGTAGTTTCCTTCGCGCCTGTGACGAGGCTGGTGAGCACCTCACGGAGCCCGACTGGAAGGACGCTGCGGACCTCTTTGCGCACATCGCCGAAGGTGGGCGGTATTTTCACACGCTCTCCTCGCGAGATCCGCGCTATTCCCATAGTGAAACGAAAGCAAAGCTCGATCATTCCGGCAAGTATCGACCAAAGCTTTGCGATACCATCGCAAAAAGGAGTCCGACATGTGCGGGCTGCCTGTTTCGAAATGGCAAGGCCATTCGCACACCTGTCCAACTGGCTAGGTCAGAGCCGGGGCTTACGAGACTCCAGAGCCGCTATGTGCTCGACTCGAAAACGGGACTGTTCTTCGATATCTCGAACGGCCGCGACAAGACCAAAGAGGACTTCGATCGATCGTTTACGCGGGACATTGAGGGCAAAAATCTGGCAAGCACCATGTTCCGAAATTCGATGACCTCCTGCCTCGTCGACGAACACGACTTCCTTGTCGGGTATGATGACCTGATCATCGAACGGGATGGGGTTCGTAGCCTGAACACCTGGAAGGAAGGGGGCGTGGCAGCGTCGGAAGGCGACGCTTCAATCTGGCTGGACCACCTCAGGTATCTATTGCCCTCCGACCGAGAAAGGTCTTGGGTGTTTCAATATCTCGCTCACCTCATCCAGCGGCCAGCCGTCAAAATCAAATCGGCCATCGTCCTGCAATCGAAGCAGGGGGTGGGCAAGAACCTGCTGATGCGAGCCATCAAACGTATGTTCCACGCGAACGATGTCCGCGAGGTGTACGGGAGCATTCTGGGCGAGCGCTGGCAGGCGCCACTGGGGAATGTCCGCCTGCTCGCGCTTGACGAACTGCAGATCGACGACCTCAAGGCCGCCTACAACAACCTGAAGCGATGGGCCACTGAGGAGACGCAATCCGTCGAACGAAAAGGGATTGACGCGTACTCGGTGAGAACGCCCCGTGGCATCATTATCATGACCAACAGTCATAAACCGATGGCAATCGAGCACGACGACCGGCGGCTCTTCGTCTGTAACGTGGAGGCGGCAAAGCGCGAAGACGCGTACTACAGCCAACTCGTGAAGGTCGGTCTCTCAGACGAGAGCATTGCTGCTTTCAAGCATTTCCTCTTGAATTTAGGCTTGGCGGGCTTCGACCCAAATTCCGAACCGGTGCGGACGGAGGCCAAGGAGGAGCTGATCCGCGCGAGCGCATCGGTGCCCGAACAGATTATTCTCGAGCTCCGTGACGGTGGGCATTGGCCTTTCGACCGACAGGTGTACTTGGCTGAGGAGGTCGCCAGTGCAGTGGGTGAGCGCAGCAAACGCCCGACGACAGCGCAGCAGATCGCGCCAATCCTGAAGAAGTTGGGCGACCGCAAGCGAGAGACTAAGACATCGTTTCTTCGCCCAAACGGGGCGACGCCACGTGGTTACGTGTGGGCATGGCAGGATGTGGATAAGTGGATGACCGCGACCAATGAGGATGTGAAGACCGCGCTAACCAGGAACAGCCTGTCGGCCCCGACGATGCCAGTGCCGACGACGATTGCGGCCAGCTTTGTCCAGCTGTCCAACTGACCAGGTGCGAGCGGAGCTATGACGATACCTTCCTATTCCAAATCTATCTCTCAATCTGAAGAAAAAGAGGTTGGACAGCTGGACAGCTGGACACCAAGGGGAATAGCTCAACGCATCGACGTCGACCGCTTCTTCTCGGCCGCCATGGAGACAAACCTCCCGCCCTGGCGTCCTGTACCAAGTCGGATTGCAGCGCGTATGCTGGGCATATCGTTGCAGTCACTTGCAAACTGGAGAATGAGGGATCTTGGTCCCGCCGTTGAACCTATGCGGAAAGGGTTTGGCAATCGGATATATTACAGGCCCGATCGGACAGCTGAATGGCTTTCGGGTGGGCAATGCGCGAGTTGGCAGTTTTCTGGTTACTGGCTAAGCCTAAAAGGCCTTGCTGATGAAACCGATGAAGCCGCGGTGCAGGACCGCATTGCATGTCTTGAGCGTATGAGGTTGTTCCCTTCACCACATCGCCTTTGGCGCACCTTCCGAGAGGCGGAGGTGGTGAAATAATTGTTGTGATGCCGGCCACAAGCCCCTTGGCTGATCTCAGCTAAACTTAAGTGCCGCCGTTCAAACGAACATCCGGCACAGATGAAGCGGCTCAGGGGTGCCTGGAAGGCTTTCTTCCTAGCAACTGCCCGATCATCGTCGTGCCATTGGTGCTGGAGGACGACGACGTGAAGTTTGTCGGTGGGGTCACTCTAAGGACAGACGACGGGCCCACGTTGAGGTCGTCAAGTCCGCATACAGTATCGATAATTTTGGAAAAGCGCTGTTTTCCAAGCGTCCGGCACGAGGACCCCTCGGAACTGCATTCGGCGCACTACCTACTTTTTAGGATCGTTCGGCAACGAACTGGCGACTTCGGGCGTAATGTCTTGCGGGAGCCAGTTGACGGTTGAGATATCAGTGTCACTAGCGCTCTCTCAAATAGAAGATTTCCCAGAAACAAAATCGCCCCGGAGTGCTTGATACATCGATGACAGCCGCCACGCTCAACATTAAAGTCTCACCTCGCCGGATGCTGTCCGCCGGCGAGGCTGCAGCATATTGCGGACTACCTGCGAGACGGTTCCCCCTGGACTGCAGCGTGACGCCCGTCGTTATGCCAGGGGGGCGCAAACTTTATGACATGCGGGAACTTGATGTCTGGCTGGATGGCCTGAAGGAGGGCGCCAACGACAACAGTGATCAGGCAATTTTGGACAGGTTGAGCGCATGACCCATGTTCGGATCAAAGGCTTCAAAATATTCCTAGACCGGCATGGTAGGCAGCGTTGCTATCACCGTGCCACCGGCTCCCCGATCGACCTGACCAAAAATCCAATCGGCAGCGCAGGCTTTATCGCGGAGTGCGCGCGACTGACAGCGCTCATTAATGCCACTGAGTGTGCCAAGCCGGGTACTCTGGGCCTGCTGATCACGCGCTACAAGGCGCACCCAACGTTCACTGATTTAGCTCCGCGAACAAAGGCTGACTATCTGCGCTGCCTCGACTATCTGAAGCCGATTGCGGACACGCCGCTGCCTCGGTTCACCTCGCCATTGATAGTGAACATTCGGGACAAAGCAGCCCAGAAGCACGGTCGTCGGTTCGGGAACTACGTCAAAACCGTTCTCGCTTTGGTTTTTGCATGGGGGAAGGAGCGAGGCTATGTCGCAGGCAACCCGGCCGCGGGCATCAAAGGAATACGCCGCTCGAAAGACGCACCGGACGCGAACCGGCCTTGGGGTGACGGTGAGCGCGAGGCTGTTCTTGCGGCGCTAGCTCATCATATGGTCCTTCCCGTCACGTTGATGATGTACTGTGGGCTGGACCCCCAAGACGCGCTCAAACTACCTCGCTCGGCGGTGGCAGATGGGAAGATCGACACGAAGCGGGGAAAAACAGGGGAGGCCGTGTGGCTCCCTCTTCCCCAGCCGGTTCAGAATGCGCTCGCGCGAGCCCCGACGCACTCTGCAATCACGCTTTGCGCCAACAGTCATGGACTGCCGTGGACGGTCTCCGGCTTCCGCGCATCTTGGAGGCCGCTCAAACTCCGACTAGAGCGGGAAGGGCTTGTCCATCCCGGGCTGACCTTGAAAGGTCTGCGTCATACGGTGGCTACGATCCTGGCAGAGATGGGTTACGATGAGCGCACGATCGCGGACATGCTCGGTCAGAAGACAATCGAGATGGCCAGGCACTACTCGCGTCGCGCGGACAAGAGTCAGAAGCTGACAGCGGTCATCGAAAATTTCGACGCCGAAGTGAACCGACGGCGAACAAAATTGTCAAACCTGACCCTTGAGAGTGTCAAACCTCCCGTTCCGTCTGAATTCGGAAGTGAAAACTCTTCGAAAAATCAACAAGTTAACTGGTGCCCAGGGGCGGAATCGAACCACCGACACGCGGATTTTCAGTCCGCTGCTCTACCAACTGAGCTACCTGGGCATCCGTCCCGGACCGGCGAACCGGCTTGCGGGATCGCCGGGAACGGCGAAAGCGGCTGGGTTATAGCATGGGATTTTCGGCTGTCCAGCGTCCCGTTGCGCTCCGGCACACTTAGCCGCATTTCATTGTCCGGCGCAGGGGTGAAAACAAAAAAGTGCCGGCCGTGTGTCCCGAACACAGGCGGCGGTCCGGCGGCTTGCAGGACGCATCGATGCCCTCGCCAACCGCGCCTCCACGCTCCGAACGTCAGTTTGCCTGCGGGTCGTCCGGCTTCGCGCTGCCGTCCTCCTCTTCCTCCGTCGCCGCAATGACGTAGACGCCGGAAAGCCAGCGGTTCAAGTCGATGCTCTTGCAGCGCGCCGAGCAGAACGGATAGTTTTCGCGCGAAGATGGCCGCCCGCATTCCGGGCACGGGCGTTTTGGCCTGAGTGGCGCAACTTTTCCGCCATCCGCGCTCATGCCCGGCGCCCCGCCAGCCAGTTGAAATGCACATTGAAGCCGTCCGCAGCCAGCAGGCCGACCGTCTCGTAGAGCGGCAGGCCGACGACATTGGTGTAGGAGCCGACCATTTTGACGACGAAGCTGCCCGCAAGGCCCTGGACGGCATAGGCGCCGGCCTTGCCCCGCCATTCACCGGAGGCCAGATAGCTCTCGATATCCTCCTGCGAAAACCGCTTGAATCGGACGCGCGTCTCGACCAGCCGCTGCCGCACCTTGCCTGCGGGTGTGATCAGGCAGACGCCGGAATATACCCGGTGCGCGCGACCCGACAGCAGCTTGAGACAATTGGACGCGTCTTCGGTCATCTCCGCCTTCGGCAGGATGCGGCGGCCGACAGCCACCACAGTGTCGGCGGCAAGAACAAAGGTGCCGCCGAATTCGGCATCGTCCTTCAGCACGCCGAACGCCTTCTCGGCCTTGGCGCGCGACAGGCGCTTTGCCAACGAGCGCGGATGCTCGGCGCGCTCCGGGGTCTCGTCGACGTCTGCGGGAAAGATGCGATCCGGCTCGATGCCGGCCTGCTGCAGCAGTTCGATCCTGCGCGGCGAGCCGGATGCCAACACGAGCTTCTGGAAGGCGCTCATCGTCAGGAGGAGCCGGCGGGCCCGGTCACTTGAAGCGGTAGGTGATGCGGCCCTTGGTCAAATCGTAGGGCGTCATTTCGACCAGCACCTTGTCGCCGGTCAGCACGCGGATGCGGTTCTTGCGCATACGACCCGCCGTGTGGGCGATGATTTCGTGTTCGTTTTCCAGCTTCACCCGGAACATGGCGTTCGGGAGCAGTTCTGTAACCATACCCGGAAACTCGAGGACTTCTTCCTTCGGCATTCGCTACCTTTGCTTGGATGGTGGTGCCCGGACATGCGGTCCGGAGAATTGCGCGGAACCTATATGATATTGCCTGCTTTGTGAACACGCATATTCCGCCCGCAAAACCTCTTGTTCACACGCCGAAGCGCGCCGAAATCCGCGTCTTCAGCCGTTCGCGCACGTCACGATAGGCGGCCATGATCTGCTCGCGGGTCCCCGTCGCGGTGGTCGGATCGGGCGTCGGCCAGTATTCGACGTCCACCGCCATCGATCGCGTCAGTTCCAGCGCGGCGTGGTGGGCTTCCGGCGCCAGCGTGACGATCAGGTCGAAATAGTCATCCTCCAGGTCGTCCAGTGTCTTGGCGCGGTGGCGCTCGGTCGGCAAGCCATCCTCGGCCAGCACGGCATCCACGAACGGATCGGGCTCGCCGCGGCGGATGCCGGCGGAGGCGATGTAGACTGTCGCCGGAAGCATGCGCCGCGCCTCGGCTTCCGCAATCGGCGAACGGACCGCGTTCATGCGGCACATGAACAGGATGGATCGCGGCAGTGCGTTCAACGCGTCGTCTGGGCTCCCGTGTAGCCCGTCCGGGAGACCGTCGGTTGCCGTCTCATGCATCGCGTTCCCCGGTGAAGGCGAAGCCGTCGCCGTGACGTTTCACGCGGTGGACGCCGGTGATGTGACTTCCGGCGACGAGCCAGTTTTCGCCAACCGCTGATTCCAGCGCGTGCCGCCGGCTCCGCAATGCCAACTCAGGGTCACGATCGTAGTCGAACCCGACGGCCGGATCGGCGAGCTGCAAGGTGTCGAGATGGACGACATCCCCCCAGACCAGCAGATTTTCCCGGCCGCCATGGATCAGGAAGCCGGTATGTCCTGGCGTGTGTCCCGGCAGGTCGATTGCCGAAATCCCGGGCAGCACCGGACCGGCCTCGAAAACCTCGATCCGGGTCCCGTAGATTTCGCGCAACTTGGCGACCGTCCTGAAGCTCGACCGATTCTCCTTTGGGGTAGCCTCGAGGATGGCGCTGTCGCCGTAATAGGCGAGGTCGCCGCGCGGGATGAGAAGGCGCGCATTGGGATAGCGCGCCTTTTCGCCTTCGAAGAGGCCGAGGGCATGGTCGCCATGGATGTGGGTGAGCAGCACGGCGGACACGTCCGTGGCGGAAAACCCGGCATCCCGCAACGCGGCTGGCGCCTTGCCGTAGGCCGGTCCCCAGGCCGTGCCGGCACCGGCATCGATCATCCACAGGCCGCCGGGTCCGTCGAGGGCGAAGCAGTTCACGTCTACGGAAAAATCCGGACTGGTCCAGGCATCGATCGCGGATTGCCGCGCCGGCTCGCCGCGCACATGGATCAGATCGCCGATCGGCGCGCGGTAGATGCCGTCCTTGAGGACGTGCACCTTGAAATCGCCGATCGGAAGGCTGGGAGCATCCATTCGACTCACCCTCGCCAATGCAGCACGCAGATCAGCGTGAAGACGCGCCGCGCCGTGTCGAAGTCGAGCTCGATCTTGCCTGCCAGCCGATCGAGCAGCGTCTGCGAACCGTCGTTGTGCAGGCCGCGCCGGCCCATGTCGATCGCCTCGATCTGGCTGGGCGTCGAAGTGCGGATCGCCTCGTAATAGCTCTCGCAGACCAGGAAATAATCCTTCACGATGCGGCGGAAGGGCGTCAGCGACAGGATATGGGTGACGACCGGCTCGCCGGTCTCGCGTGATATGGCGAAGACCAGCCGCGCATCGGCGAGCGCCAGTCTTAGCCGGTAGGGTCCGCTGCCGGTGTCGCCCGCCGGCTGAAAACTGTTCTCCTCGAGCAGGTCGAAAATGGCGACCGCGCGCTCGTGCTCGATGTCCGGCGTCGAGCGGCCGATCGATTCGTCGAACTCGATGTCGATCAGCCTGGCGTTGGTGCGGCCGGTGCCGGACATCGCCGCCTACATGTTCAGCCGGATAGC
Organism: Mesorhizobium sp. LHD-90; assembly: GCF_030929505.1. Lineage (GTDB taxonomy): Bacteria > Pseudomonadota > Alphaproteobacteria > Rhizobiales > Rhizobiaceae > Kumtagia. The sequence continues at coordinate 17,539 of NZ_JAVFVV010000025.1, forward strand.
GACGGAGCGCGCGTGGCCGGGCAGGCCCTCGGCCTCGGCCAGCGCGATCGCCGCCGGCGCCAGCGCCTTCAACTGCTCCGGCCCGAGCTTAAGCACGGACGTCCGCTTGACGAAGTCGAGCACCGAGAGCCCGGACGAGAAACGGGCCGAGCGCGCCGTCGGCAGCACGTGGTTGGAGCCGCCGACATAGTCGCCGATGACCTCCGGCGTGTGGCGGCCGATGAAGACGGCGCCGGCATTGAGCAGCTTTCCGAAGAACTCTTCCGCGCCGTCGAAGGCGAGTTCCACATGCTCGGCGGCGATGCGGTCGGCCAGCGGCAGGGCTTCGTCCAGCCGGTCGACGACGATCAGCGCGCCGAAGTCGCGCCAACTGGCGCTCGCATGGTCGCGGCTGGCCAGCGTCGTCAACTGGACCTCGACGGCCCGCTCGACCTCCGCGGCGAAGCCGGAATCGTCGGTGATCAGGATCGACTGCGCACCCATGCCGTGCTCTGCTTGGGCGAGCAGGTCGGCGGCCAGCCATTGCGGATCGTTGTGCCTGTCGGCGACGACCAGAACCTCGGACGGTCCGGCGATCGAATCGATGCCGACCTGCCCAAAAACCTGCCGCTTGGCGACGGCGACATAGGCGTTGCCCGGCCCGACGATCTTGGCGACCGGCTGGATCGTCTCCGTGCCATAGGCAAGGGCGGCGATCGCCTGTGCGCCGCCGACGCGATAAATCTCGGAAACGCCGGCGATATCGGCCGCGACCAGCACCAGCGGGTTGATGTCGCCGCCGGTCGGCGGCACGGCCATGACGATGCGCTCGACGCCGGCGACCTGTGCCGGCACGGCGTTCATCAGCACCGAGCTGGGATAGCTGGCGAGACCGCCCGGCACGTAGAGCCCGACCGATTCGACCGCCGTCCAGCGCGAGCCCAGTTCGACGCCGATCGGATCGACATAGCGGTCGTCCTTCGGCATCTGCCGGCTGTGATGGCGCTCGATGCGGTCGCGCGCAAATTTCAGCGCATCGACGGTTTTCGTATCAGCGTTGGCATAGGCGGCGGCGATATCGTCCGGGCGTACGCGCAGGCCGATCTGGTCGAGGTCGGCGCGGTCGAACTTTTTCGTCAGTTCCTTCAGCACGGCGTCGCCCTCGGCGCGCACGCGGGCGATAATGCCGCGCACGACCTGGTCGACTTCGGGCGAATCCTCCCGCTTGGCGGCAAGCAGCGCCTGGAAACGCTGTTCGAAATCGGCGTCGGAGGTTCGGAGCATAATGGCCAAGGCGGATACTCAGGTTCTGTGCTTCGGCCGCGACGAGGCTTCCCAGGCGCCGCCGAGATCGGAAAGCCGCGCCTCGATGCACTCGACCTCGAGCCGGATGGTGGCTCCGGCCGAAAACAGCAGCTCGATCGTGCCCGCCGGCGCTTCCGCCGCAACGAACCGCAAGGCGAGCAACGACAATGTTTCGGCCAGCTTGTCGCGAGGCAGGCCGGCCGCCTTCGCGGCATTCACCCGCTCGAAATGCAACACGCTGTTGCGGCGCTCCGGCTTGCCGGGAAACAGGCCGGTCTGCGTCTCCCAGGCGAAACGGTTCATCGGCACGACGAAGCGGCGCTCGCGGGCGAAGAATTTGATGTCCCCGGCCTTCATCACCGCATCCTGCACATGGGCGGACACGATGTTCAGGTCTTCTTCGTCGAGGGCGACTAGCTTTAGCTGATCCATGGTCCGTCGCGGCGGTTCCGGCAAGGTGTTGCCTAACTATGCGCTCTTGCCGGGGCGCGCAACCTGCGGTCTTCCGCCGAAACGAGGTCTGGATGCGGCGTCGACCCGGCCCACGTCGGGCTTCGCGAAAACGCTGCCTCATGGAATCGGTCAGGCATGCGCCTTCGCCGATCCCGGACGCCCCGGCCTCGGCCGTGCCGGCTGCCAATAACCAACAGGTTGCGACCGTATGCCGTTTTCCTTCGATGGCGGTTGAGTACCGCTCCGAAATCCGCTTAGTCTTGGCGTCGCGAAACAGCAAAGAACGATGCGGATGAAGCTACTGCTCTCTGGCCTTGCATGTCTGGCGCTGACTGGATGTCAGTCCGTGCTGGGCTTCGACACCACACCCTCCGACGAGGTGCTGGTGCCCGGCGGTCTGTTCCAGGTATTCGAGCACCCCAAACGGGATCGCATCATGACGAAGCCGAGCGGCGGCGGTATCCTGACAGCTCAAAGCGACGTTGCCAGCCCGGCATCAATCCAAGCGGCTGCAGCACGGCGCTATCTGGACGGCACCGGGCGTTCGAGGTGCCCGATCACCTTCGTCCGCGAGATATCGGGACCGCAATACGAGTTCAGATTTAACTGTCTGCCCGATTGACGGGCAGGCCAAACCTTTCGGTCGGCGCCCGCCGGCCGAGTTCCGCATCGCGGACAAGCTGAATTCCGCGGAGAAGCCGACACGAATCGAGCGATAAACGTTCTCCGATTCCGATCCGCCGTCATCGAGCGCAAGCGTATCCGAGAGCCTGCGGAGCTTGGTCTATCCCCTGCCCTTCCAGCCGCGCAGGAAGTCGAACGCCTCCAACCCGTCCGGCGGGGACGCCGTTGCCGGAAACGCGCCGGGTTCTCGATACAGGTCGTTCGGCCCGGCGCGACGGACCGCGGATTTCGGGAAAAGCCTGCTCCAGAACTCCGGACGAGTTCGTGAAGCATCCATGATCCGAGCCGCCTCCGTCCTGTTTGCCATGGGGATCGCTACTCTCCTGAAAGACAATTGTTGGATGCCGAAGCGATGGCTGCCGGCAAGGCGGGACCGCATCGTCCGCTGCGCAAAAGTTTGGCGTGGAAGGCGGGACGGGATACCGCCTTCCACGCCGCGACGGGTTGCGCGCCCGTCAAATCACCACGAAATCGGCATGGGTGAGGTTGGGATTGCCGATCGGCGTGGCGAACCGGATGTTGCCGCAGACACTGCTGCCGAGAAGCGAATGTCACCGTCGAACATCAAGCTGCCGTGGCGGCAGCGAGGATGCGGATGGACTGGGCTCTTGTAATGGTGGGCTGGGGGTCAGATAGCGAGCCGCAGGGTTATGCGATGGAAGCGCCCGCAGGCATTTGTTTTTGTGATCGATAGGTCAGTCATTGTCTCTCCCGTGGTCATCACGTCTGGGCCGCGCAAATGGGACACAGCAGCCCGGTGCCGAACTTCCGGCCACGCCTGCGACAGGTTGCGCGGCGTCCGGTCGTCTCGGACACGTCAGGCGCGCGTCCGATCGGCAAGGCTTGGTTTGCGTGATTGACGTTGGGAATTCCAACGAGTAAGTGGAATGTCCAACATTAGTAGCGCTTATGGACATCGATCTCTACAAATCCTTCCTGGCGATCTATGACACGGGCAGCTTCACGCGTGCCGCCCGTGAGGTCGGCCGCACCCAGTCGGCGATCAGCCAGCAGATCAGGCGGCTGGAAGAGACGCTGGGCCGCCCGCTTTTCACCCGCGCCCCCGGAAGCGTCGAACTGACAGAATACGGCAAGTCGCTGCTGGGCTTCGCCCGCGACATCGTCGAGACACATGCCGAGGCGCTTGCCGCCTTCAGCCGCGGATCGTTCCAGGGCCTCGTCGTGCTCGGCATTCCCGACGGCTATGTGAAGCGTGTCCTGCGCGACGTGCTGCTCGAATTCACTGCTCTCTATCCCGAGGCAACCATCAACGTCGTCATCGACGACTCGCCGGGGCTGGCGCGTCGCATCGCCGACGGCTCGGTCGACCTGACCTTTCTGACGGAGGGAAACTGGCCGACGCGCGGCGAGGTCGCGTTCAACGACCGGCTGGTGATTGCCGGTCCCGCCACGGGCGACCTCCACAAGGCCGCCCCCTTGCCGCTGGCCGTGTGGGACGAGCGCGCCTTCGACCATCGCCTGATGATCGAGGCCCTTGAAGCCATGAAGCGCCGCTACCGCATCGCCTGCATCTGCCGCAGCGTCTATGGCAAGCATGCCGCGATCACCGCCGGGCTGTGCGCCTCGGTGATGGTGGAAAGCAGTCTGATCGAGGGCGAGCGGGCCTACCTGCCGGAAGACGGTTTTCCGGTGCTCGGCAATGTCAGCGTCCGGCTCGAGCGCTCGCACCTGAAGAAATCTCCGGTGGTCGACCGGCTGGAACGCCATCTGCTCGAGCATTTTTCAAGAAGAGCATTTCCCGGGGAGGCGCGCGCCGCCTGACCTGAACCGACCCGGCGTTGGGCGAAATAAACCCGCCCCAGTCAGAACGCCTTACGCCGAAACCATCCCGATCTCGTCGATGCAGCGTCTTAGCCGCTGCGCCGCGTGTCGGCCGAGCGATATCGGGGCGATGCCTTCGCCGACCGAAAAGCTGCAACGTCCCGACCCCAGCCACTGGATATTCTCCAGCCGTGCAAGATTGACGATGAACGAGCGGCTGACGCGGAAGAAGGGCGGCGTCGGCAACTGGGCCTCGAAGTGCCGCAACAGCCGGCACACCAGATGATCGCGTTCGCCGGCGACGAAGATGCGGGTGAAATCCTCTTCCGCCTTGAGCAGGGTAATCTTGTTGAGCGCCACGATCGTCGACTGGCCGCCGATGCGCAGGTGAAGGCGCTGCTCCGACAGATGCGCCGTGTCCGCGCCGTTCCCCTGCTGCTGCGCCGGCGTGGCCGTCATGATCTGGCGTTGGCGCAGCCGCTCGACCGTCACCGCCAGGCGGTCCGGGTCCACCGGTTTCAGCAGAAAATCCATCGCGGCGACGTCGAAGGCCTTCAGCGCATAGGAGTCGTGCGCGGTGACGAAAACCACCGCCGGCGGCGGCGACAACTGGTCGAGCATGTCGAAGCCCAGGCCGTCGGCCAGTTCTATGTCGAGGAACAGCGCGTCGGGGCGCAGCGCCAGCGCCATTTCGCGCGCCTGCCGCACGCTGCCGGCCTCGCCGACGATCTCGGCGTCGGCATGCGCCTGCATCAGGCGCCGCAGCCCCCGCCGCGCCGGCGGTTCGTCGTCGACAAGCATCACACGAAGCATGCCGACCCCCGCAGCGCCAGCCGGGCGACCACTCTTTCGCCGTCCTGCGTCAGCGACAATTCATGGCGCTGCGGATAGTGCAGTTCCAGCCGCCGCCTCGTGTTCGCCAGCCCCACGGCCGGCCCGGCGCCCGCCTGCGCCGACAGGCGGCCGGGATTGGTCACCTCGATGACGGTCGTGTCGCCGTCGGTCCGGCGGACGGAGACACCGACCAGCAGCGTTTCCGCGGGTGAACGCAGCCCGTGCTTGATGGCGTTCTCGACCAGGCCCTGGACGACCAGATGCGGCACCGCGACCGACCGCGCCGCCGGGTCGACCTCGATCCTGCACCGCAGGCGGTCCTCAAACCGCAATTCCTGGATGCGGACATAGGCGCGCACCGCTTCGATCTCGTCGGCGAGCGGGCAGACCTGCCGGTTTTGCTTGTCGAGCGAATAGCGCAGGTAGGCCGCGATGCGCCGGGTCATTTCCAGCGCCGCCTGCGGGCGTTCTTGTATCTCGGCCGAAAGCGTGTTCAGCGCGTTGAACAGGAAGTGCGGGTCGAGCTGCAAGCGCAGATGCTGCAATTCGGCGCGCATCGCCGCGGCCTCCGCCTCGCTGCGCTGGGCGCGTTCCGTGCGCGCCGCGATTTCCGCGCGCACCCAGAAATAGGCGAGCGACCAGGCGAGAAACACCGTCGTGTAATAGATTGCGGGGATGGACGGGTCTTCCGCCATGGCCGGCGCGGGAATCACGACGAGGTTGCTCTTGACCCACCCGGCGAGTTGCATCTGCAGCAGTCCGCCAACCACCGAATAGGCCAGCACCAGCGGAGCCATGGCCATTGGGCGAAACCCCGAGCGCCTCAGCAAGGTCGCGTGTGCCAGCGCCGTCAGCGCGAAGCCGACCGGGTCCAGCACAAGCGTCAGCGCTAGGGCCAGACCGACGCTGTCGAACGCCGCCAGACGCGAGGTGAGGCCGAACACGGCGATGAACAGCCAGGCCACCGTATGGGCCACCCAGAACGAGTCGGCGCCCACCGGCCACGGGAACAGCGACGGCCGCGGTCGCGCCTCCCGGCGGTCGCCGGAAGGCGCCGCATAGCCGGCCGAACTGTTCATCTGGACCTGTCCCGCGGTCGCCGGTCTCGTCAATACCCTGTCTCGCCCGTTATCGGTTTGTTCACTAAACAGCTCCGTTTCATCGACCGAATCGGCGGTTTCGTCGAGTATCGCGTGCTTTCCGCGGCGGCACACACGTAATAGCATACGCGGCGTTGCCGTGTGTGCGGATTCGAGGCGAGGAGAGGCGGACATGGCTAACGGGATCGGCCCGCTGGGAGCGGGTTCGTTGCGGCGGCTTGCCTCGCGGCTAGGCAGCGGCCAGGCGAAAAACCCCCACAGCCGGAATGCATTGCACCTCGTGATCGTATCGGCCCTCGGCCTTTGCGGTGCGGCCATGGCCGGCCAGGCGCAGGCAAGCTGCAACGGCGCCTCGAACCAGGACCTTTCCGCGGGCGACTACGGATATTCATGGTCCATCTGCAATGGCGCCGCGGGTACCGACAGCAAGGACGAGAAGGATGGCGCCCGGGGCGACAGCATAACGATCACCACCGAGGGAACCTACGCGACCGATGCCGGCGTTCCCCCTTACGGCTTGCCGTCGGGCGCCGTGGGCGGCGTCATCATGACCTACACGCGCGGCGGCGATGGGGTCGACGAGGGCAATGCGGGCGGCGGCGGCGGCATAGGGCTCACCAGCCATAACAGCGTCACCGTCAGCGGCACGGGAAACTCGGGCTATCTCGGCAGCCTGATCTCCGCCTACTCGTGGGGCGGCAATGGCGATTCCGACAACGACAACAACGATTCGGATGGCGGGGACGGCGGCGCGGGCAGCGCGATAAACGTCACCAACTACGGGACCTTGACCATCGACGGGACGGTTACGCCGCTGAGCGGAGGCATGTACGGCATCCTCGCGGTGAGCGGTGGCGGCACCGGCGGAGAGCAGAACAACAGTACGTCCGGCCTTGGTGATCAGATAGGCGGAGATGGCGGGTCGGCGGGCTCCGTTTTCGTGTCGAACTCGGGCACGATCAACATCGGCAGTACATCGAGCCGCATGCAGGGCATTGCCTCGGGCGCCGGCATCTATGCCGATTCGGGCGGCGGCGGCGGCGGGGTCCACAATGGCGGCGCTGGCAACGGCGGTTCGGTGACCGTCCAGCATGATGGCCAGATCAACAATGTCTGGAACAACACCACGCAGGGTGGCGGCGAGATTTTTGGAATTCATGCGCGAAGCATAGGCGGCATCGGCACGGGTTCCACGGACAATAGTGATGACGGCGGACGAGGCGGAGATGCTTCGACGGTGACCGTCACGTCGACCGGCGGTATCCTGCTTGACGTCAGCGGCGATTTTACGGGCGAAGGCGCCGCCATTGCCGCGAGGAGTGTGGGCGAACAGGGCGGAACCGGCCCTTCCAAAGATGAATCGGGAGGCAATGGCGGATCCGGCAACTCGGCCACGGTCACATTGCAGGGCCCCAACGGTCGCATCACGACCAACGGCGACAATCTCTACGGCATATTGACCCAGAGTCTGGGTGGCCAGGGCGGCGATGGCGGCGATTCGACGGCATTGGCAGGCCAAGGCGGTGGTGGCGGTTTTGGTGGCAATGCCGGCGCAGTGACGGTTACGACCGACGCCGGCACCATCATCACCACGAGCGGTGACTATTCCGCCGGTATCGCCGCGCATTCGGTCGGCGGCGGCGGCGGCACCGGCAGCGACTTCACCAGCGTGCTGGGCGGCCAGGCCGGCAATGGCGGCAATGGCGGCAATGCCGGGACCGCGACCGTGACCAGCGCCGGCGCCATCACGACTTCCGGCGATCATGCCTATGGCGTGCTGGCGCAGTCGATCGCCGGCAGCGGCGGCGCCGGCGGGGTCGAAACCGGCGGCGTGGTCGCTCTCGGCGGCGATGGCGCCGGCGGCGGCACGGCCGGCGAAGCGATTGTCCGCAACAGCGGCGACATCACCACCGATGGCTACAGCGCCCATGGCATCGTCATCCAGTCAATCGGCGGCGGCGGCGGCGCGGCGGGATCGGCCAGCGGCCTGATGAGCGTCGGCGGCGACGCAGCGGGTTCCACCAAATCCAATGGCGGCGAGATCATGGCCTCCAACACCGGCACCATCCTGACTTCCGGCGACGCGGCGATCGGCCTGGTGGCGCAGTCGGTCGGCGGCGGCGGCGGCAGCGGCGGCGACAGCGAAGGCATCGCCGGCGTTGGCGGCAAGGGCTCCGCCGGCGGCGACGGCTCGAGCGTGAACATTACCAACCTCGGCGCCATCGAGACTGCCGGAGATTACGCTTACGGCGTGCTTGCCCAGTCGGTGGGCGGCGGTGGCGGCAATGGCGGCGACGTCCTGACCATCTCGACCATCGCGTCGATCGGCATCGGCGGCAGCGCGGCCGGCGGCGGCAATGGCGGCAACGTCTGCATCGACAACACCGGCGTCAGTTGCAGCGACAGCGGCGGACCGGCTGGCGCAGCCGCAACGATCGTCACGCATGGCGACTATGCCACCGGCCTGGCGGCGCAATCGGTCGGCGGCGGCGGCGGCAATGGCGGCAGCGTCCAGAATTACAGCCTGGCCTCGTTCCTGGCGCTGCAGGTCGGCGGCAATGGCGGCGGCGGCGGCATTGGCGAGAGTGCAACCATAAGGCAGAACGATCTGCAACTGAGCACCAGCGGCGCCCACGCCATCGGCGTGCTTGCGCAGTCGATCGGCGGCGGCGGCGGCAATGGCGGCGACGCGTCCTACTTCGACGCCACGATCGGTTTCAACGCGGCGCTGATCGTCGGCGGCGGTGGTGGCGGCGGCGGCTACAGCAGCGCGGTGATGGTGGATCTCGCCAACGCGACGGTAATCACCGGGGCGCCGGACGGCAGCGACCCCGCGACCTTCGCGCCGAACGATTCCTTCGGCATCCTGGCGCAGTCGATCGGCGGGGGCGGCGGCAATGGCGGCAGCACCAGCGCCAAGGATTTTGTTCTCGCGGCCCCGACCGGGACCGGCGTGCCGGTGGCCTTCAACTACCAGGCAGCGGTGGGCGGCAATGGCGGCAATGGCGGCGACGGTTGCCAAACGACCAATTCCAACGATCCGTGTACGGTGTCCGTGTCGTTGACCGACGGCACGTCCGTCACCACGCTGGGCGACGGCTCCCATGCCGTCGTGGCCCAGGCGATCGGCGGAGGCGGCGGCAATGGCGGCGATTCCTCCGTCCTGTCAACCACGCTCGGCGACAAGGATACGGTCGAACTGACCGCCGGTGTCTCGCTGGGCGGCGGCGTCGGCAATCTGATGCCGGGCTACGAATTCTCCAGCTCGAACGGAGGCTGGGGCGGCCTGGTCGACGTGACGCTCGGCGATCCAAACGGCACGGCGGTCAGTTCTCCGCCCTCGCTGGAGGCGCCGCCCTCGGCCATCCGCACCTATGGCGACTACGCCAACGGCGTGGTGGCGCAGTCGATCGGCGGCGGTGGCGGCAATGCCGGCATCGGCAGCAGCGACGTCTATTCGCAGGGCGGCGTCGTCAGCATCAAGGCGTCGATCGGCCTCGGCGGCGTCGGTGGAGCGGGCGGTTCGTCCGAACTGGTCACCGTCACCCAGAACCGCGGCCACGCGATCCAGACCTACGGCTCCGGCTCGCGCGGCATCGTCGCGCAGTCGATCGGCGGCGGCGGCGGCGCATCGCAGGGTGGCACGCTTTATCTGGCGGCCGGCGTCGACGGTTATGACGGCCGGCTCACCGTCGGCGTCGGCATGACCGGCGGTTCGGGCGGCGACAGCGGCGGCGTGACCGCGACCACCGCCGGAACCATCGCCACCACCGGCGGCGATGCCGACGGCGTGCTCCTTCAGGCGATCGGCGGCGGCGGCGGGCTTGGCGGCTCGCTCGGCGCGGACGCCTCGTCCCATGCCATCCTCGACCGCATCGGTCTGTTCGAGGACAACAAGAACCGGCTCGGCGACGGTGGCGCCTATACGCTTACCGTCGATGTCGGCGGCAAGGGCGGCACTGGCGGTCATGGCGGCGCGATCAACCTCGATCATATCGGCCAGATCGACACCAGCGGCGACTGGGCCGACGGCATCGTGGCGCAGTCCATCGGCGGCGGCGGCGGTGCCGGGGGCTCGTCCACGGCATCCGGCAGCAAGGTCACCGCCAGCATTGCGGTCAGCGTCGGCGGTAAGGGCGGCACCGGCGGCAATGGCGGGGAGATCGACGCGAACTTCGACGGCGACGACGACAATCACATCAACACCGCGGGTTATTCGGCCAACGCCGTCGTTCTGCAGTCTATCGGCGGCGGCGGCGGTACCGGGGGCGACGGATCCGACAAGTCCAGCGGCACCATTACCGTCGGAGGCTCGGCCGGCGGCACGGGGGGAACGGCCGGCGACGGCGGCACGATCAATGTCAAGACGGCGAGCTGGCTCACCGCGCAGACGCTCGGCGACGACTCGATCGGCATTCTCGCCCAGTCGATCGGCGGCGGCGGCGGCATCGGCGGCGCCGGCAACAGCAGTGGACAGGCGGAAGTCGACAGCTACGACATCGCCGTGGTCGTCGGCGGCCAGGGCGGCGTATCGGGCAACGGCGGCACCATCGGCCTGAGCACCGGCACCAGCATGAATACCTATGGCGACCGGGCCTATGGCATCCTTGCCCAGTCGATCGGCGGCGGCGGCGGCATCGGCGGCGCGGGTTCGGCCGACAACCTCGCCAGCGTGGTGCTTGGCGGCCAGGGCGGTGTCTCCGGCAACGGAAGTTCGGTGTCGCTGGACATTGCCGCCGGCAGTTCCATGAACACGCGGGGCGCCGGCGCCCATGCGATTGTCGCGCAGTCCATCGGCGGCGGCGGTGGCATCGGCGGCGACGCTTCGGGCGGCATTCTCTCGACGTCGCCGATCCTGAATGCGCCCGGCGGTAACTCGGGCAATGGTAACTTGGTTGACGTTACGGTCGACGCCAACATCACCACCAGTGGTGCCAACGCCTTCGGCATATTGGCGCAATCGATCGGCGGCGGCGGCGGCTTCGGCGGCGACCAGTCGGGAGGCTTCGCCGGCAACACGTCGTCAAACGCTGACGGAACGGGCAGCACGGTGACCGTAAGCCAGACCGGCATGATCAATGCAACCGGCGCGGGCTCGGTCGGAATCTTCGCGCAGAGCCAGGGCACGTTGGACCAGCAAGCGGTGACCGTGGACGTCAATGGCGCGGTAGCCGGCGGCAGCGGCGACTTCGGTGCCGGCATCTGGATCGCGGCCGGCAAGAACAACGTGCTGACGGTGAACACCGGGGGCAGCGTCTCGGCAGCCTCTGGCACCGCGATCCGCTTTGACGGCGATGCGTCGACCTCCTACGGCAGCCTGCTGACCGTCAACAACTCAGGCACCATCACCGGCGACATTCTGCTGAACAACACCGACAGCAGTTCCGCCGGCACCATCAACAACCAGGGCACGATCAATCCCGCCGCGACCAAGGCTTCCGACGCCGGGGCATCGGCTGCCGCGACCGCCCCGTCCGGCGGCACGCTGGTCGGCGCCTCGCTCTACGAGGCCAATGTCGTCAACGGTGGCACTCTGGTCGTCGGCCATGGCGGCAAGACCGACAGCACCGAGATCACCGGCAATTTTGCCCAGTCCGCGGACGGCACGCTGTCGCTCGACCTCGACATGGCGTCGGGCAAGTCGGACCGGCTGACGGTGCGCGGCGACGCCGCGCTCGGCGGCACGCTCGACATCAACGCGACAAGCCTGCTGCCCCGCCGTGAACTCGTGTTCCTCAGCATCGAGGGCGCGGCCACGGGGGCGCTGGAGACTTCAGCCAACCTCGCCTTCGACATCGGCATCTCAAAGTCGGGGCAGGATTACAGCCTCTCCACCTCGGCGGATTTCGACCGGGTGGGTTTGGACAGGAGCACTGACGAGATCGCCGACCATCTTCAGGAGATCTGGGATGCCGACGGCAATGACGATTTCGGCAGCCTGTTCGCAACGCTCTATGATGGCGCCGAGCAAGGAGACGACGCCTACGTCTCCATGCTGGCCGGCCTGCTGCCGGGCGTGAGCCTCGCGCCGGCCGCGCGCTTCCAGCGGACGATCATCGGCTTCAACGATTCGCTGATGAGCTGCCCGAAAACCTCGGCCGGCGGCCTGATGCTCGGCGAGACAAGCTGCGTCTGGGCCGACATCAGCGGCGGCAGCTTCGACCAGAACGGCTCGTCGGGCTACAGCGACGACGCCATCACCTACCGCATGGGCACGCAGGTCGATCTCGCCCCCGGCTGGTTCCTCGGCCTGTCCGGCGCCTACCAGCACAGCAAGATCGATGGCGACGACGGCCTGGTCAGCGGCTCCGGCGACGCCGGCTTCCTCGGTGCCGCGCTGAAGCGCGAGGTCGGTCCCTGGCTGTTCGCCGGCGTCATCAGCGGCAGCTACGGCAGCTACGACATGCAGCGGGGTGGCATTCCGGGCGCGGCCGGCGCGGCCGAAAGCTCGCCCGACGTCTATGGCGGCGCGCTGCGCTTCCGCGTCGCCCGCACCTTTGCGAACACGGACTATTACATAAAACCCTATCTCGACCTCGACGCGGTCTACACCCGCATGTCGGGTTACACCGAAAGCGGGGCCGGGGTGGCCGGGCTTAGGGTCGAGGGCAGCGACCAGTTCGCCTTCGTCGCCTCGCCGATGATCGAGATCGGCGGGTCGGTGGCGCTCGGCGCGGACTACATGCTGCGGCCCTATGCCTATGCCGGCGCCAGCCTCTCGACCGCCGACGAATGGACGGCGGATGCTCGCCTCAGCGGCGCGCCCGCGGGCGTCGGCATGTTTGAGGCGTCGCTGCCGATGGACGACGTGCTGTTCAAGGTCGGTGCCGGGCTGCATCTGTCGAAGGTCGGCGGCATGGACATCGAGCTTCAGTACGCTGGCGCATTCTCAGACGAAACATCGAGCAATTCCGGGATGTTGCGGATCAACGTGCCGTTCTGATCGCAAGCCGGAACGGCGCTCCGCCTTCTCCCGTGAAGTCGGGAAGATGCTGGAATACCAGCGGCTTGCGTGGCGTCCGCGCCCAGGACAGCGTGACGGGCTTGACGCTGGACCGGTTTTTGCAGGCAGCGTCGACGTTTTCGCCCACAGCGCTTTCACGCGCCACGCGTTCGCGGAATTGAATCCGGCGTCTCAAGATCAGCGCATTCGGACAGCCAATGACGACGGACAGGACATCGCGCGCGCCAGTTCGTCTACAATCGCCAGTGCGTGGGCCCGCGCCTCGTAGGTTTCGCGGCACAGTTCATGGTTGAGGACGATCTCCATCAATGCATCCGTGAGAGACGCCTCGAACGCCACCGGCGATGAAGCGATCTGCGTCACTTCGGCCGCGAGTTCCTGAGCCTCCCCGCACGAGGCCGGACCGCCTCTCTGGATCATGTCGCGGATTTCCTGAAGCGTATGCATGGCCAAGCTCGCACCCGTCCAAACGCAATGCGGGCGGGCGCGGTTCCCTGCGATAGGCGCGGCTACCTGCTTATGCGCGTCGACAGGATGATCGACGACAGCGTGCGCTCGACGCCCTCGACTTCGCCGATTCGGTCGATGAGGTGATCGAGTTCGCTGATCGACTGCGCGGCGACGATGGCGATCAGATCAAAACTGCCGCTCACCGAATGCAGGGTTTTCACCTCCGGGATGGACGCCAGCTCGGCGGTGACGCGGGGCAGAGCCTTCGGCCCGACGGTGACCAGCACATGCGCTCTGACGATGTTGCGCTCGAACTCGTCGGACAGCCTGACGCCGTAGCCGACGATCACCCCTTCCCGCTCCAGCCTTTCGATCCGGGCCTGCACGGTGGTGCGCGACAGGCCGAGGCGCCGCGCCAGCTCGGAGGTGGAGGCGCGGGCATTCTCGCTGAGCAATGCCAGCAACTGGCGGTCTTTTTCGCTCGTCGTCATTTCGTTCAATTCTACCGTCGAATTGCTCGAAAAGATACGGCGATCCGATCAGCTTGGCGCTTACATCCGGCATGGCTGTGGGCGACACTGCCGTTTCTCAGGACAAGCAGCTCGCGGGGCAGACATGAAGGACGTTATCGTAATCGGGGCCGGCAAGATCGGCTCGACCATCGCCCATCTGCTTGCCGGTTCCGGCGACTATTCCGTCACCATCGTCGATCAGCAGCGGGAGCAGCTCGACCGTGTCGACCGGCACCAGGCGATCACGCCGACTGTGCTGGACATCGGCGACAAGGCCGCGCTGCAAGCCCTGATGGCCGGAAAATTCGCGGTGCTCAGCGCCGCGCCGTTCCATCTGACGACCAAGATCGCCGAAGCCGCCGCCGCGGCCGGCATCCACTATCTCGATCTCACCGAGGACGTCGAATCGACCAGGCGCGTCAAGGAAATCGCGGCCAACGCAAAAACCGCCTTCATTCCGCAATGCGGCCTGGCGCCGGGCTTCATCTCGATCGTCGCCAAGGATCTGGCGGATCGCTTCGACACGCTGGACACGGTTCGCATGCGGGTCGGCGCGCTGCCGCAATATCCGTCCAACGCGCTGAACTACAATCTCACCTGGAGCACCGACGGGGTCATCAACGAATATATCGAGCCCTGCGAGGCGATCGTCGAGGGCTACCTGACCAAGGTGCCGGCGCTGGAGGAACTGGAGGAGTTCGCGCTGGACGGCGTCACCTACGAGGCGTTCAACACCTCGGGCGGGCTCGGCACGCTGTGCGAGACGTTCGAAGGCAAGGTGCGCACGCTGAACTACCGCACCATCCGCTATCCCGGCCATGCGACGATCATGAAGGCGCTGCTCAACGACCTCGACCTGCGCCACCGCCGCGACGTGCTGAAGGACATCCTGGAAAAGGCGCTGCCGACCACCAGCCAGGACGTTGTCGTCGTCTTCGTCACCGTCACCGGCCACAAGGACGGACGGCTTACGCAGGACACCTATGCCAACAAGATCTACAGCGAGGTCGTGGGCGGAAAACTTCTCAGCGCCATCCAGATCACCACGGCCGGCAGCATCTGCGCCGTGCTCGACATGCTGGCGGACGGCACGCTGCCCGCCAAGGGTTTTGTCCGGCAGGAGGAGATCTTGCTGGACCGTTTCCTCGCCAACCGTTTTGGCCGCTACTACGCGATGCAGCCGCGGATGAAGGCCGCCGGGTGAACAGCCCGGACGCTCGTTTCCCGGTTCGAGAATAAGCCTCAAGAAGGGGGGACGCCCTCCACCGTGCACCGCACGGTGGAGGGCGAAATAATTTCGGAAGGGCCGCCAGCGCGGGGAATCGATCCTTCGTCAGCAATTCCCTGAACGAACGGGCGGCAGCGGATCGCCCGCGGGAGCGTGTAGCAGGGGCCTGCTCCGCGAATCACCCCGCGGCGACGGCCTGCAGCGTCTCCACCACCTTGTCGACGTCAGCCTCGGTCATGTCGGGATAAAGCGGCAGCGACAGGCAACGCGCATAATAACCGTCGGCGCCGGGAAGGTCCGGTGAGGCCGACGCCTCCACATAGTAGGGCTGGCGATGGATGGGGATATAGTGCACCTGCGTGCCGACGCCCCGCTCCCGCAGCCTGTTCATGAATTTCGCGCGGCTGATGCCTATGCCGTCGAAATCGACCAGCGCCACCATCAGGTGCAGCGCGGAATTGCTGCCCTTCGGCGCCTCAACCAGGCGCAGCGTGTCGCTGTTCAGTTTGGCGAACTGCTCGCGATAGCGGGCCGTCAGCGCCCGCCGGCGTTCGAGGAATTCCGGCAAGCGGCCGAGCTGCGACAGGCCGAGCGCGGCCTGAAAATCGGTCAGTCGGTAGTTGAGGCCGAGCGTGCGCAGTTCGTGATACCAGGGGTTGGTGGCGCCGTCGGCGTCGAAGGCAAGCGCGGCATTGCCAAAGCCCTCGCGCTCACGCTCGAGGCCATGGTTGCGCTCCAGCCGCATCTGGCGGGCCATCCTGTCGTCATTGGTGGTGATGGCGCCGCCTTCGCCGGTGGTGATGGTCTTGACTGGATGGAAGGAGAAGACCGCCAGATCGGAATAGGTGCAGTCGCCGACGCTCCAGGGCTCGCTCTCGCTCGATTCGGTGCCGAGCGCATGGCAGGCGTCCTCGACGATCTTCAGCCCGCGGGCGCGGGCGATCGCGGCGATTTCGGCCATGGGAACCGGATGCCCGCCCATATGGACGACGAATACCGCCTTGAGCCGCTTCGGGTCGGCGCGGGCGATCGCAGCCTCGAGCGCGGCCGGCGTGATCAGCGCGGTGTCGGGATCGACATCGGCGAAGATGATTTCGGCGCCGACGTAACGCGGTCCGTTGGCGGTGGCGACGAAGGAGATCGACGGCACGATTACCTGGTCGCCCGGCTTCAGGCCGAGTGCCAGACTGGCCAGATGCAGCGCAGCCGTGCCGTTGGCGCAGGCGACGGCGTGCTTGACGCCGATGAACTTCGCAAGCGCCTCCTCGAATATGCCGACTGCCGGGCCGGTGGTTAGGAAATCGCCGCGGAGGACATTGACGACCGCCTGGATGTCGTCCTCGCTGATGGACTGCCGGCCATAAGGTAACATTCGAAAAGACTCCGCCATAGTTGGGGCAAACTGTTTTGTTGGCTTCATAAATGTCGAGAGGATTCGCCTCGACCGATCCGACAAGGAGACGAGCGTTTGGCCGGAATTGTGGCACGCCCTGAAAGCGCGCGGACTATTGCCACACTATCGGCGTGCGTCAAGCGCCGATGGGCCGCTCAAACAACGGAACAGGCCGTAGCGCAGGGTCGGGTTTTCGACTTTCATCTTCTGCAACGCAGCATATTGACTTTGGACGCCGGTCACTGTTGAACGGCGCATCCATCTTTCAGGGGTTTGGGGCACCCTAACTCAAAGTGCAAAATCCGAGCGGAGGGACAGTGAAAACACTGCCGTCTGCCGAACCAGCGAGATAGAGAATGCAACTAATCGACCTGAACAGCCGGAACATCCTCGTGACCGGAGGCACCGGCTCTTTCGGCAAAGCCTTCATCAACCGCGTGCTTTCGACCAGCACCCCAGACCGCATCGTCGTCTATTCGCGCGACGAGCTGAAGCAGTACGAAATGCAGCAGCAGTTGCGCCAGAAGTTCTCCGCCGACAAGCTGCATGCGCTGCGTTTCTTCATCGGGGACGTGCGTGACCAGGACCGCCTGCGCATGGCCATGCGCAACATGGACTACGTCGTCCACGCAGCCGCGCTGAAGCAGGTGCCGGCCGCCGAATACAACCCGATGGAATGCATCAAGACCAACATCATGGGCGCCGAGAACGTGATCGCCGCCGCCCTCGATAACGACATCGAAAAGGTCGTCGCGCTCTCCACCGACAAGGCGTGCAATCCGATCAACCTCTACGGCGCCACCAAGCTGGCCTCGGACAAGTCGTTCGTGGCCGCCAACAACCTGGTCGGCCGCAACCGCAAGACCCGCTTTGCCGTCGTGCGCTACGGCAACGTCATCGGCTCGCGCGGCTCGGTCGTGCCGTTCTTCGCCGCGCTCGCCAAGCAGAACGCCGACATCCCGATCACCGACGAGCGCATGACCCGCTTCTGGATCACGCTGGAACAGGGCGTCGACTTCGTGCTGTCCAGCTTCCCGATCATGCAGGGCGGCGAAATCTTCGTGCCGAAGATCCCCAGCGTGAACATCATGCAGCTTGCCAACGTGATCGCGCCGAACTGCAAGACCCACACGGTCGGCATCCGCCCGGGCGAGAAGCTGCACGAAGTGATGATCTCGGTCGACGATGCCTATATCACCGTCGATCTCGGCAGCCGCTACGCGATCGAGCCGGCCTTCGACGATTTCGCCCGCAAGTCTCTGAAGGAAACGCTGGGCGCGACCTCGGTGCCGGACCGCTTCACCTACTCCAGCGACACCAACCCCGACGTGCTCGACGACAACGGCCTGCGCAAGCTGCTCGCCGAAGCCGGGTATTGATTCTTTTCAAAGTCAATCATCGACGAAAGGCGCGACCCGGCTATGTCGGGTCCGCAGCGTACGCAGCCCCACAAATCAACCCGCTCGCCGTTTTGCGTGAATGGTATCCCCACGCCTTGCTTCTGGTGGGCGTGCCACGCCATACATTTAAGCTTCGCGCTGAAACGTCAGCATGATGCTATTTAGCTTGTATCCATTTCGGACAATCGTTTTCCGAAAGCGGTCCTTCGTCAACGACAGTGGCCGCATACTTTCTTCATAGTAGCCGAGCGGCCAAGCCCAACCGGACCTTTGGTATCGTACCGTACGTTCGGCCGTGATCGCCAAGATCACAGCAGCAGAACCCGTTCGGTGCACAATCTTCTTGATGTTGTCGAAGTATTCCGGCTTCTCATCAGGATGGACGTGACTGGCGACGTCGGTCGAAAACAGAAGATCGACCCCGGCCGCCGCAACCTCATCCAGTTCAGTCGAAATCTTGCCTAAGCGCGGCCGCTTGGCAAGCAACAATTGCTCGCCGAGCAATTCCTTTCCGTATGCGATGAAATCCTCAGAGACATCTATCCCGAAATAGCTTCCCGGGGCCTGAGACGTAATGAAGTGCGCACCGATGCGCAGGCTCCCACATCCATAGTCGCACACTTTCGCCGTCTCGCTGATGGGGAACTGCTGGCGAATCTCCATGGCCATAGGTCTACCATCTTCCCACCAGTCGACGTCTCGCAGAAGCCTTGGCCCGAGAGCCTGGTGTGGGACGCCGTTTCGGATCGCAGCCGCAGCACGCGAGGCCGAAAATTCAGAGAACTTCCCCGCCGCGCTTTTCCGTCCAGCTTCGATACAAGTCGTCGTATTTCCTGAGGTCATCCTCCAACGACATACCACCCCCAAGTAATCGTCCACGATCTACCCACCGACCGAGGACGACTTCGGCTTCTTGCCCCTCAGATCATGTTCTGCATGAAGCGGACGCCCGCCAGCGCAGAGTACTTGCGCACCAGCGCCGCGGCCTCCTGTATATCCTCCCGCTTCGAGGTCTGCGCAGTCTCGACCTTGTGGTCGGCTGCCGCAAGTGGCCGTCCGAACAGCGAATTGACATATTGGACCTGCGCCATGATCCGATGGCCGGCCTCGGGTCGGAGACCCTTGTGCAGTGCGCTGGTATCGACAAGGAACACGGTTCCCGCCTTGCCGGTGATGCGCACCTCGTCCTTCGTCAGCCCGGCTTTCGCTATGGCTGCGTCATCATGGCGGCCGTCGCTCCAGAGCGGGTCGGGTCGGTTTCGATGGGTGCCGCGCACTAGCGTGTGCGGACCGGATCTGTCGTCAACGTCCGTAAGATAGATGAAGACCTTGACGAAGCCGAGCCTGTGCATGTCGTGATGATAGAGCTGTGCGTTATCGGACAGCTCGCGGGCATTCTTCGGCTTTGCCGACGAACTGATGAAGGCGACCGGCGTGTTGAAGATCGGCGGCAGGCCCATATAGGCCTGGACGATAGACAGCAGCAGCGGGTCGGCGGAAAGCTCGTACATTTCCTCGAATGTGGTCAGCCACCTAGCATCGCCCTTGATCAAACCGGGAGCGTCGTCCCGGCCTTTGATCATGGCCTCGATCTTGGCGCCGTGATCGCCTTCCAGTCGCGCCAGCGTCTTCTTTTTCAGGCTCTGGACAAGAGCGTCCGGGGCAGGAAATTTCGAAACCCAATATCCGTGCATACCGAGATGACGGGCTGCGCCGTGAACGACCTTTGCCCACAGATCGGCATTCGGATCCTCGCCATCCTCGCCATTCACCATGGAGACTGTCGTTTCAGCGCGATCGGACTTGCCGCCCGTCACATAGCCCGAAAACATGGACTTCGAGAGGTCATAGTTGGTTTTGCGCGTATGCGAGGCGAGCACGTCGCTGAATATCTTGTTGCTCCTGCCGCGCGTTTCGGAAAAAGCTGCCCGCATTTGAAGGTAGGTTTCCTCGTCGTTCTGACCACCCCGGCGTACAAAGTCCTGGTAACCCTTGAGGACGCGGTGCGCCCGCCAGTTCGGTTCCAGGTAGCGGTCGAGGTTTTCGTTCAGATCGTCCACGGCAATCTGCTCCAACTGGATGGAGTCATTGCGCGCATCGATCAAGATGCGATCAGGGAATGCATTCATAGGCTGTGTTCCTTGAACTTACTCGGCTGCGGTTTTGATGGCGCCAAAGCTCTCGTCGAAATGCGCGGCGCGGAAAGTCGAGACGATCCGGGATACTACCCAGTTCGCGACATGCCGACCGTCATCTTCCCTAAAGCTGACTGGTGAATTCGCCATGACAATCTCATAGGACGGGAAATACGTCACGTTTGCGTACTTTCTTTCAAGTGCCCCAAGAGCCCCGCGCAGTATGCTCTTGCCTTCGGTATTCGCGACCAGAATATCCTGATTGCCGAATGTCCTTGACAGCCCGACCGGGGAAACGGTCACAACAATACGCACACCCGGGCGGACCCGACTGATGATTTCAACGACCTTGCTCATGTTGTCCAAATTCTCTTCATAGGACGACATGTGGAATTCTGTCTCGTCTTCTCCAGCCCCGCCGGCATAGCCCGGCTTCTGGCACGCGATCAGGCCGGAGCGCTTGTTTCGGAACACCTCGGCCATTCCGAGCGTGATGAAGAAGACTGACGCTTCGCCAATTCCCTCGTCGATCGCATTGTCGATCAGGGACACGGCGCGCCGCAAATGCGCAGGCGTGCGGCCGAAAACCGCGCGCCGATAAGGATCCTGGTAGATCGGCCCTCCGGATTGCCAGAGATGATCCTTGGGAAGAGTCCAGTAATCGTTCTCGTCTTGGCGCCATTCGCCGATGTGGCGCTCGAATTCCTGTCGGATCGTGAAGGAATTGTAGTAGTTCATGTGGGGACGGGTCGGAAGGCTGTCGATCTTGTACCGCTCGGCATCTGTGGGTACGGATTGCAGCGGCGGACCGACCTTTACCTTTTGCTCGGTAAGCGAAATTCGTATGCGTTCGGCAAAGCAACTGCCCATCGTGAACACAACATCGTCCGGCCCGAAGATCGGCTTGATCGGTACCGTCATCAGCTTGTTAAGATGATGCGAACTCCAACGAGAATTCGGCTTCAGCCGCGCCTGAATCTTCTGGATCGGGGCATTGACGGGTACAGCTTCCGACTTGACCGGCGCCGCGTTGATCTGGTCGTCGTTCATTGAAGTGCACTCCTATCGAAAGATAGTTCGTCCGCGGGGCGTCCTGACACTGGTTCCTGGCGGCGGCTTGGATGCGATTTCAGATAACATGCCGCAACGGCATTTCACAAGACGTGGCGCAAGCCGAGAGAGCCGCCGATGCGTTCGAGCTACCAAAGCTCGACGTGGAAGAGCGAGGAAGGGTTCATGATATTGCCCACGCCGGAAAAATCATACTCACGTTTTACCAGACGCCCTTTTTTCCGACCGCAGTAGTCCTCGATGATCGAGAGAAGGTTGGTGTTGTAGCTCAAGCGCCACGACCACCACGCGGCGTTGGCCAATTGCCTCTCGACCGAAACGATATCGCCGTCGATGGTCTCGCCGATACCGCCGAAAAAGGCCGCGTCGTCGTCCGCGCGCCGCCTCATCAACTCCTGGCTGCGCTGCCATCCGACCGGTTCGATATGAACAATCGTCACCTGCGCCCGCAGGGAGCACAGATCCTCGTAGAGACTCGGATTGATGGTCTGGACCTGCTCGATCGAGTGCCGCGTGAACACCAGGATATGGCCGGTGTACTTGCGCAGAAAGGCGATGTTCGGCTTCCGATAATCGAAACTGTGCGCAAAATAGTTGATCTTGCCGTCGTGCTGGGCGAGGCGCTTGGCGCACTCCTGTCCTTCGATTGTGTATTCCGCACCATGATAACCAATCGACGCGGATCGCGTCGTGCCGTGGCCGACATATATCTGGAACAGGTTTGTGGACCAGCCGCTGCCAAACTCAACGATCGCGGTGGTGTCCTTCCTTATGCAACCCATCAGATAGCGGATCGGGCTGATCGTCGAGGTGGTGTAGCGTTCGGCACGAACATCGGGGTAGTAGAATGGGTCCTCAAGATCCTGACCGACGGCCGCCATGATCTTCTGGCCCATTGGCCGAACCAGATCGCGGGTGCGATAGAACGCACTCGGATCCTTGCGGCTGATATCGATCTCCCGGAGGTCGGCCAGAAATGTCGCAATGTGGTCTTGCGGGCGTTCGCGCACATACCGTTCGATCAATTGGCGGATCTTCCCCCAGCTAATCTCCTGGCTCTTCTTCGTGCGGCCCTTGCTTACCGTCCGCTCGCCCGAATCCGGTGGCGTCACGGGCGCCGCTACAGACGGGAGGTTGCCTTCGTTAGCTTCCAGCATAGCTTCCTTGACCATTGATCGCGCTCTACCATTCGCTTGTTTACGGGGTTTAATGCACTGACTTCGGGACTAAGGCAACATTGCCGCTGCAGTCGCGCGCGGTACACTTCATGTCTTACCCCAACAAATCCCAGCTCACCGGCGTGCCCTTCTTGACCGGCTTGGAGACGCGGCGGCCGAGCAGCGTGTCGTAGAATTTCGGCGCCAGCCCGAGGCCCGGCCGGATGCTGCGGATGTTGTCGGCGGAAATTTCGCCGCCGGCCTCGATGTCCTTGGTCACGTACAGCGAACGGCGGCGCGTGCGGCCCTTCTGCTCCGATTCCGTCGCCCCGTAGAAGATCGAGCCGAGCGCCGCCTGCGCGACCTTCACGCCGTCGACCAGCGCCGTGAACTCCTGCGGCTCCAGCGAGAACGCCGAGTCGACGCCGCCTTCGGCCCGCGACATGATGAAGTGCTTTTCAATCACCCCTGCCCCCAGCGCCGTCGCCGCCACCGCCGCGCCGATGCCCAGCGTGTGGTCGGACAGGCCCGCCTCGCAGTCGAACAGCTTTGCCAGGTGCGGGATGGTCCGCAGGTTGGAGTTTTCCGGCGAGGCCGGATAGGAGCTGGTGCACTTCAACAGCACGAGATGCTTGCACCCGGCGCCACGCGCCGCCGTCACCGCGTCGTCGATCTCGGCAATCGTCGCCATGCCGGTCGAGATGATCATCGGCTTGCCGGTCGACGCCACCTTCTTGATCAGCGGGATGTCGACGCATTCGAACGACGCCACCTTGTAGCAGGGCACGTCAAGCGTCTCGAGGAAATCGACCGACGTGTCGTCGAAGGCAGAGCTGAAGGCCAGCATGCCGTGGCTCTTGGCGCGATCGAAGATCGGCTTGTGCCATTCCCAGGGGGTGTGGGCTTCCTTGTAGAGATTGTAGAGGTCGCGGCCCGCCCACAGCGAGGACGGATTGTTGATGACGAACTCGCCTTCCTTGACGTCCAGCGTCATGGTGTCGGGCGTGTAGGTCTGCAGTTTCAGCGCATCGGCGCCCGACGCGGCCGCGGCGTCGACGATCGCCAGCGCCTTGTCGAGCGAGGCGTTATGGTTGCCGGACATTTCGGCGATGATGAAGGGCGACTGGTCGTTCGCCCTTTCGGTGCCGGCAAACAGAAGTTCTTTCAGACGGGCCATGATCTCTGTCTCTAATCGGGGGTTTTGGGGCGGTAGGAGACCGCTCGTTAAGTCGGCGTCACCTATCGCAGGCTTTGTCGCGTGTCGCAAGAAAGTCGGAAAGGCCCTCGGCCAGGCCATAGCGCGGCCGCCAGCCGAGAACGGCCGCCGCATGCGAGATGTCCATACGGTTCTTGCGCGCCGGCGCCTCGTGCGAATTTTCGGTGACGAGATTGCCGGCGTTGCCGAAGACGGAGTTCACCGTCTCGGCCATCTCGACGACGGTGTAGGCATCGCCGCAGCCGATGTTGAAAGTGCCGCCGGGATTCTTGTCGTCCAGCGCGGCGAGGATCGCTCCCACGGCGTCACGCACGTAGAGCTGGTCGACGCTGATCAGCCGGTTGCCCTGCAGCGTCAGGGTGCGTTTTTCGGTGGCCTCGTTGATGAAGCGCATCAGCGCCGGCGTACCCTTCTCGCCGTGGCCGTAGACGGCGGCGAAGCGCAGGTTGGTCAGCACGATACCGGCCGTTGGGGCATACAGGTTGGCATATTGCTCGGCCATCAGTTTCGACAGGCCGTAAGCATTGAGCGGCTGCGGCACCTCGGTCTCGCGGTAGGGCGCCTCGTTCCTTGCCGAATAGACGGCGATGGTGGAGGCGATCGCCACTTTGCTCGCGCCGGCCGCCTTGGCGGCGCGCATCAGGTTCTCGGTGGCGAGCACGTTCGGCTCGACGAAGGGGGCCAGCCGGTTCGGCTCGTCCTCGCGGGTCATGCGGCGGCCGGCGAGGTGGACGACCGCGTCGAGCCCGGCGAAGATTCCGGTCAGGCTTTGCTCCGAATAGTCGGTTTCCTCGGCGATCAGCCCGCCGCCCGCCTGGGCAGGCTTGCCGGAGCCGGCGCGGCCGAGCGCCACCACCTGGTGTCCATCGGCGAGCAGGGCCTCGACCAGGTAGCGGCCGATGAAGCCGGACGCGCCCGTCACTGCAATCTTCATTGTCGCCTCCGATCGTTCAGACAAACCAGATGCTGCCCAGGCGGATGCAGGAACCGCCGAAGCTGGGCGAATTTGCGACCGCCCTTACCGTTTTCTGACGTAATAGCCGACGACCTCGAGCCGTCCGTTGACCGGCACGACCGGCTGGCCCTGCTGGTAGCGGTATTCGTGGTAGAGGGCGTCCGCCGGGACCGGGAACTGGCTCTTGTCGAACGGCTTTCCGGGCGGCATCTGCTGGAACATCAGTTCGTAGACGGCGCCCGGCTCGTCGCGGCCGTCCTGCCTGGGCACCGCCGCCCCAGTCAGGCGCTTCACCGCTCCGTCGAGGAAGTCGATGCCGCGCGAATGCTTGATCAGCCGCCACATGTGGCAGCCGTCGAGGCGCGGCGCGATCTCGACGATGCGCGGGCCCTCGGACGTGACGATCATCTGGTAATAAAGCGTGCCGTTCTTGATACCCAGCGCGCGCGTCACGTCCTCGACCAGCTTGCCGGCTTCCGCCACGAAATGCTCCGGCACATGGACGATCGGGATCAGATGGCCGATCGGGATGCCGAAATTGGCGCCGGTGTGGACGAGGCGCTCGGAAAGCTCGGAGACGACCATCTCGCCGTCGCTGACCAGCACGTTGCAGGAAATCTCCACGCCCTCGAGAAAAGCCTCAATGATGGCGCTTTTCGGTTCCCTGCAATTGGCGATCGCCTCTTCGATCGCGCCGGCCAGATGCGCCTTGTCGAACACCTTTTGAACGCCGCGCTGGCCCTGGGCGTCGGTCGGCTTGACCACGCAGGGGAACACCGCCCAGTCATCGGCCTGATCGGCCGAGGTGACTTCCGCGAAGGCGACAGGGCTGAGTCCGCGGCTGTTCAAGAACTCGCGCAGCAGCGGCTTCTTGTTGAAGACGTCGACAAGTCCGCTGTCGAAGAAATGTGGCAGGCCGAGTTTCTCCGAAACCTCGGTGGCGGCGGTGATGGCGACATCGGAGGAGATCGAATAGACGATCTCCGCCTTCTTCTTGCGGGCAAGGTCGCAGACCGCGTCGACATCGCGGATGTCGAGTTTGACGAATTCATTCGCCAGCGTCTCGCCGGGGTCGCCGACCTGCCGGCCGGACACGGCGGTGACGTGCCAGTTGCGTTCCTTCAGATAGCGGATCAAATCGGCCTGGCCGGCATTGGCGCCGAGCACGATGGCTGTGCCATTGGTCATTTCGTTCGGTCCTTCAGCAAATGGTCGGCAAGCCGCCGGGCGCCCTGGCCGTCGACGGCATTCCTGCCGATGCGCGTCATCTGGGCGCGGCGCGCCGGATCGGCAATCAGCGGCACGGCGCGGTCCGCGAGCAGGTCGGGAGTGACGTCCCTGAGCGGCCCGAGGAAGATCGCAGCGCCGAGCTTTTCCCAGGCATCGCATTGGCGGAGCTGGTTGTCGGCGAGCGCCGTCACCAGCATCGGCAGTCCGCAGGCGGCCGCCTCGTAGATGCTGATGCCGCCGCCGAGAATGGCAAGGTCGCAACCGGCGAACAGCCCGGCGATGTCCGTCGGTTCGACATGGAGCGTGACGCGATCCGCGGCATTGTCGTCGATCCAATCCTGGATGGCCGGGATATTGGGATTGCGTGACCCGGACATGACGGCGAAGCGGATGTTCGGTGCGGTGCGGCCGATCAGCGCCTTGAGCGTGAGCAGAACCGCGCCCTGGTCGTTGCCGCCGCCGAAGGAAACGAGGATCGTCTCGACGTCTCGCTCGTCCGGGCGCAGGTTCGGCGGCGGGAATTCCGGCCGCAGCACCGAATAGGCGGGGCCGAACAGCATTTCGGCATCTTTGTTGAGCAGATGCGGGCCCCAGCGCTCGGCCGTCTCGGACGGGCTGCCATGGACGATCATGTCGGCCCAGAAACGATGTTCCTTGCTGGCGTCGAAATGCTGCATCCAGACCAGGCCTTCGTCCCGCAGCACCTGCTGAAACTTTTCGTCGGCGCGATAGTCGTCGACCACCGCGCGCTTCGCGCCATGCGCGCGCGCCACGGCGGCGAAGGTTTTTGCGTCGCTCTCGCCGCTTTGCCAATCGAGGACCGGCACCCAGTCGTCGAACAACGCTTCGTCCCGGCCGCTGCGATAATCGGCGGAGGGGCCGACCATGACGCAGCGCTGCCCTCGTTCCCGCAGCACCGCGGCGAAGGTGCGCGAGCGCATCAGATGGCCCATGCCGATCTTCGGGCTCACCTCGCAGCGGAAGACGATCGCCGGCCCGTCTGTCACGCCACCGTTCCCTTGCCGAGGGCTGAAAACATCATCTCGGCGCGCTTCCAGTCGTCCTCGTTGTCGATGTCGTGGACCCGCCAGTTGGGGATCATCACCGGCGCGGCCTGCGGACCGAACATCGGCTCGTCGCTCAGAAAGGCGTCGCGCTTGCCCCAGTAGAACTGGCCGGCATCGTGAAACACCTCTTCCAGATCCTGGGTGCGGGTCAGCCGATGCTCGGGCTGGCACATCTCGACGCCGCCATCCGCCGTTTGGCGCAACGCGCGCTGGATCGGATAGGCATAGGCGGTGGCGGAGAAGGCAAACAGGCGGCCATCCTCAACCAGGCGTTCGAGCCCCTGGCGAAGATCGTCCGGCTCGACGAAGGCGGCGGTGGCGTAGATGCAGCAAGCCGCGTCGACCGGACCGAAAGCGCGCTCCGCCTCATGAATGGCGTGCTGGATGACTTTTCGGGTGCCGGTATGGTCGTCGGACAGTTCGGCCGGGCGCAGGAACGGCGCCTCGGCGCCGGCCGCTACTGCCGTGTCGCGAATCTCGACATCGTCGGTGGAGACGAGGATGCGGTCGAACACGCCGGAATCGGCAGCCGCCTTGATCGCCCAGGCGATCATCGGCCTGCCTGCGAAAACACGGACGTTCTTGCGCGGAACCCGCTTGCTGCCGCCGCGCGCCGGAATGACAGCAACTCTCAAAGGCCACTTCTCCTGCCTGCTGGACGCCCGCCGGATCGGGGGCAGCGGCGCCGTCGCCAAACTGTCGCAAGCACCGGAAAGCCCGGCCGCGACGGCGCGGCAGTCATAGTCCGCGCTCAATCGGGCCGTCAAGTTCCTCAGGAGCCCTATCGCGCGGAAGTGGAAGTGTTGGCAGAGGCTAATCCTTGGGTATTTGCGTCAGCACTGAAGGCATTCAGGCTGGCGCGGGCTGCAAATGGCGCTTTTCTGCGCTTCGGGTGCTCGTCTAATTGCACAAACTTCCGGCACATGGCCGCGCGACCTCGAAAAGATACCGCCGTCGCCCTGCCCGGACCTCAATCTCGACATATGCGCGACCGAGCATTGTTTGACTTTCGGCGAGATATCACTAAGCAGTCGCCGCCGGGACGCGGGAAGGGTAGGATGACTGCCGGAAACCGTTCCGCTGGAAGACCCCAGGGCCGCAACGGGGCTTCCGCGTGGAATGACAGGTCATGAGGCTTGAGGGTGCGGCGACGAATAGCCACCTTGCTCGATGATAAGAGGGCGTATCGGGCAACGGCGACACGCCAGCGGCGCGGCTTCAGCAAAGCTGCCACCGCCAGGCAGGGAACCAGATGGTAGCCACGGACGCCAGAACGAGACCCGCAAAGCTGCGACGCGACTGGCGCTACCGGTTTGTCACGGCCAGGGACCGGCTGCTCATCGAACTGGGCATCGAAAACCACGCGCTGGCGATCTATGACGGCTGGCGGTCGATGCATGAGCGTGTTGTCCAAGGCCTTGCCGAACGAACCGCTTCGCATTCCGCAGTCCAGTCGGCAGCCCGCTTCTCGCTCGGGCTGCTGCCGTTGGCGCGCACGCGCAAGCTCTACAAAGCCAGCCTCACCGCAATTCACGCCCGCAGCGACCGCGACGCCTTGCCGGAACTGCTGGCGGCGATGGTCGAGTTCGAGACGATCTCCCGTGCTGCTCCGCTCTCGGCGGGGTTCAAGATTCTCGAGCTGCTTTCCTCGGAAAAGGGCCGCCAGGAACTGGCGGCGGCAGCGGGACGCGTGCTGACGAAACATCCGAACAGTCCGTTTCTAATCTATCTGCGCGCCGCGTCCCTGGCGAAGAACGGCAACATAACCGAGGCGCACGATCTCGTCATGGCCGCAATTCAGCGTTGCCAGGAGGCCGCCACCTCCGGAGTGCTCACCGAAAGAAACAAGCGGCGCTACAACCAGCTCAACAAGGTCTGGCGAGTCATCGATACGATCTCGCGGGACGCCGCCGCCTGGTCCGACGGCAGCAACGGCGACATGCCTGCCTGGGCGAAGCCGGAAGGCCCGTCTGCCGATACGGCCGTGCCAGACGCCGCGGAATCGGTTCGCGGCGAGGCGGGCCAATCCCCGCTCGTGTTCTCCGAGCAGTTGCTCCAAGGCCGGCAGTACGACCGCTACCTGGAGGTCTGCAAGAACGAGTTCGATGATGCCGAGGGCCTGCACGAGAAGTTCGGCGCCTTGCGGGACATGCTGCGGGAGGGCCTGCGGCGGACCGCCGACTACCATGCGCCCTACAGTCTCGCCTCCGCCTGTTTCGAAGAGATCAAGCCCCGATGGGCGAAGCTGGCCGATCCATCGCATATCGACAGCCGGACCAGTTGGACCGCGATGCGGGCCACCGCGAAGCTGCTTTCCGAGGCCCTGCAAATCGCGCGACAGTTGCGGCGGGCCGACGACGTCGCCCGGCTGGAGCGGTCCCTGCTCTATCTGGCCGGCAAGCCGGCCGCGGCCACTGCCATCTGGACGGCCTGTTTCGCGCTCGTCGAAGACAGTTCCGACGCCTATGTCAAAGAGACGATCGATCTGGTGACCCGCGCGCGCCGCGATCCCGAAGGCGACGCGGACCTTCGCGAGTATTTCATGTGGGCGCGCAGGGTCCAGCGCTACGATCTCGCCGATGCTCTCTATGATCGGCTTCCGGCAAGGCGCAAGATCTCGAAAGGCGTGCTGCACTATGCGGCGGTGCTTCAGCAGGAAGGCCGATTCGCGGAGGCGGCGAACCTGATCCGGACGATGAATGCGAATTTGCTGAGGCAGCCCGGGTCGCTCGACGCCAACTTCAACTGGTCGCAGATCCGCCGTGCGGGCGAACTGGAGTTCGCGGCCGAAACAGCACAGCTCTACAGCAGCGTTCCGCAACCCCGCTCGCCGCAGGGCGTCATTTTCCTGGCGCCGCGCGGCATCGTGCAGATGCGGCTGTTTCCGCTGGTCGTCCTGATGGAGATGAAGAAACGGGGCTGGGCCGTCGTTCCGTTGACGAAGGGCGCGCTTCCGCTGGAGCCGACCGGCGTCGCCGAAATCGACCGTTTCCTGGGTTGCATGACGCTGGAGGGAAAGCTCGATCGCAAAATCGCCGGGCACTTTCCGGAGGTTTCGGGTTTCGAGGGCGACGTCGTCAACGGGCACTTGCGCTGGAACGGCGTCAATCTCGATCATGTCCTGTGGGAAGACGCCGCAATCAACCGCCGCCGCTACCACGTCGACTACACATGCCCGTCGCTGCGCGGCGTCCTCGACCGTCTCGCGCGGTGGACCAAGGTCTACTGTTCGGTGCTGGAGGCGGCCAACGGGGCAATCGTCGGTCAAGGAATGCGCTGCGGTTTCCTGGTGCTTCAACAATCGCGCTTGCCCGACGCCGTGGTGAGGCTTCGCCTCCAGGAAATCGGCGACGCCGACAAATTCTTCTGCGTGCACTCCGCCAACGGCTACGAGAACTATTTCGTCAACTTCAAGTCGGCCGTTTCGACCAAGACCGCCCTGCGCAACCTGACCCGCCACGCCGAAATGCGGACCGCGAGCTTCCCCGTGCCGGAAGAGTTCGAGGCGTTCTATCGCGACAATCGCGCGAGCGCGCCGGAGATGCTGCGTTCGGTCCAGGACATTACGCGCACGCGGCGCTCGACCGCCGGACAAACCGAGCGCGCGCAGGAGGCGCGATCCTGCATGGAGCAGATCGTTGCCTGGCGAAAGCGCGGCGGCAAGGTCGCATGCCTGTTCGGCAAGGTCGTATGCGACTCCGGCGTACCGTTCGATGGGGGGACTGCCCATTCGAGCTTGAAGGACTGGCTGAACCACGCGATCGATTGCGTGCGGGGAAGCGATACGCTGCTGCTGATCAAGCCTCATCCTCACGAGACTCGCAACGAGATCGGCGTGTTCCTGACGGAATGGTTCGTCGACCTCATCGAAGGGGAGTTGCCGGAGAATGTCGTCGTGCTCGGCCATCGCTGGTTCGACCTGCACGACCTGGAAGGCCTGATCGATCTCGGCGTGATATACAACGGCACGAGCGCCGCCGAACTCGGCGTGCTAGGCATTCCCGCAGTGCTCGGCAATCATTTCGCGCCGATCGACTATCCGATCGGCCATGCCGTGCCCAGGGACCGGGCGCATTTCCGGGCCTTGCTGCGCTTCGAGGAAGCAGCGGCCGTGGCGCCGGACCTGCAGGAGCGCGCCGCCGCATGGCTGACCTTCATGAGCAGCGGCGGCGTTTCGCGCGACTACCGCTATCACGCGCGTCCGATCACCAACAAGATCGTCTATCCGCCATGGTGGTTCGCCGAGGATCTCGAGCGTTATGACGCGCAGGGCGACCGCGACGTGGAACTGCTTGCCGAGGAGATCGTGGCCACAGGCCACGGCGACCCCAGCCTGAAAGCCGCAGAGTAGGTGACGTTGGGCTCCGGCTTGCAGTCACGAAGCGCCGAAACGTCGGGCTCGCTCCCTCCGCGAGATGACGGCGGACCGGATGTTCGCGAAGTCAACCCGTCTGCGACGGAGGAAATGACTGACGGGCGGATGTCGACCGTCGGGCTCGCCTCGCGCCGCCTGAGCCGGCTTGCCAGGATATCGGAGTTCCTCGGCGCCAGCACCGTCCAACTCAAGCGTTTCAGCACGCCGTTCTGGCGCCGGAACGTCGAGACATGCGATCAGATCGCCGGATGGGGGAGGAAGCCGACGTCGCTCAAGGCGCGGCGGGCGGCTGTGGCCGCCGGGCTGCCGTTCCTTTGCCTGGAGGACGGTTTCCTGCGCTCCGTCGGAAGCGGCGGCGAGGAGCCGCCGCTCTCAATCGTCGTCGACGACACCGGCATCTACTACGACGCGACCACGCCTTCCGCGCTGGAACGGCTGATCGCGGCGCCGCTCACCGACAGTCAGATTGCGCGCACGCGGCGGTTGATGGCGGCATGGCGGACGGGCCGCGTCTCCAAATACAACAAGACCCGCGACTATTCCGGTCTCCTGCCAGAACGTTTCGTGCTGGTCGTCGACCAGACCTTCAACGACGATTCCATTCGCTGCGGGCTTGCCGACGTGTCCAGCTTCCAGCGGATGCTCGAGGCCGCGATCCGCGAGAACCCGGACTGCACAGTGCTGGTGAAGACGCATCCCGACGCGCTCGCCCGACGCCGCAAGGGCCATTTCGACCTCAAGCGCATCGCCGGCCTTCCGCGCGTCGAGATCCTGTCGGCCGACTGTCACGCCGCCTCGATCCTCGAAAAGGCCGAAGCCGTCTATACGGTGACCTCGCAGATGGGGTTCGAGGCGCTGATCTGGGGCAAGCCGGTGCGCTGCTTCGGCGTTCCGTTCTATGCGGGCTGGGGGCTGACGCAGGACGAGGCGCGGACGCCGGAGCGCCGGCGCGGCGCCAGCCTGGAACAACTGGTGCACGCGGCTCTCGTCGCCTACCCGCGCTACATAGACCCCGAGACCGGCAGGCGCTGCGAGGCCGAGACGGTCCTCGAGCATATCGCGTTGCAGCGCCGGATGCGGTCCCGCTTCCCGACGCCGCTCTACTGCTTCGGATTCTCCGTCTGGAAAAACCCGATGATCCGCGATTTCCTGGCGGGCTCGAAGCTTCATTTCCACACGCGCTTCCGCCGCGTTCCCGAAGGCCGGACGACGGTCATCTGGGGCAATACGTTCAAGGATCGCATCCACAACGACACGCCGGCCCTCCGCGTCGAGGACGGGTTCATACGCTCGATCGGGCTGGGCGCCGAGCGGCGACGGCCGCTCTCGCTGGCGATCGATCCGGCCGGCATCTATTATGACTCCAGCAAGCCGTCGGCGCTGGAAGCCATTCTGCAGTCGACCGCCTTCGACCCGGTGCTGATCGCCCGAGCGGCGGCGCTGCGCGAGCGGCTCGTCGCGGAGCGGTTGAGCAAATACAATCTGCGGGCGGAGCACTGGTCCAGGCCGGACACGGAACGGCTGGTCGTGCTGGTTCCGGGACAGGTCGAGACCGACGCCTCTATCCAGTT
The DNA here is from genome assembly GCF_030929505.1 of Mesorhizobium sp. LHD-90. GTDB lineage: Bacteria > Pseudomonadota > Alphaproteobacteria > Rhizobiales > Rhizobiaceae > Kumtagia. The sequence goes on from NZ_JAVFVV010000025.1 coordinate 50,400, forward strand.
CGGCGCGCCCGGCGTGCGGCGCAACATCGACCTGCTGCGCGCGGTGCGCGAGGCACTGCCCGATGCCCATGTCGTCTACAAGCCGCATCCAGACGTCGTCGCCGGCCTGCGCGAACCCGGAACGGACGAAGCCCGCGCGGCGGAATTCTGCGACGAGGTGGTGACCGGCGCCTCGATCGTGCAGATGATCGATCAGGTCGATGAGGTGCATGTGCTGACCTCGTTGGCCGGGTTCGAGGCGCTGATCCGCGCCAAGGGAGTGACCTGCTACGGCCAGCCCTTTTATGCCGGCTGGGGGCTGACGCGCGACGTGCTGCCGATCGCCCGGCGCAGCCGCCGTCTCACAATAGACGAACTGGTGGCTGGCGCGCTGATCCTTTATCCAACCTATGTCAGCCGCGTCAGCGGCCGCTTCATCACGCCGGAGCAGGCGGTGGACGACCTGCTTGCCTGGCGCGAGAAGGGGGACGAGCACGAAACGTCGGCCGGCCGGGCATGGCGGCTGTTGAAGAAGGTCGAAAGGCTGCTGCAGACCGCCCTGCCGCGCTTGCGGTGACGGCAAAGCCATCTGGACCGGATCAGTCCGCCATGGCTTCGGACGCGATTTTCGGAGCCTTTACGGAATCGCCCGCGGATTCGTAATATTTGATCGCCCTGTTGAGGCTGGAGAATTCGAGCAGCCGGCCGTTTTCCAGCACGACGCCGTGCTGGCAGAACTCCTTCATGATCGAAGCGCTGTGGGAGATCAACAGGACGGTGGCGTTCTTCAGCCTTTCCTCCAGGACGAGCTTGCTCTTGCGTTTGAACGACGGGTCGCCCACCGCGATGACCTCGTCGATCAGATAGTAGTCGAACTGGATGGACATCGAGATGCCAAAAGCCAGCCGCGCCCTCATGCCGCTGGAATAGGTCTTGACCGGCTGCTTTATGGCGTCGCCGATCTCGGCGAAGTCCTCCACGAAATCCAGCAGTTCCGAATAATTCCTGCCGTAGATGCGGGAGACGAAGGCAAGATTCTCGCGGCCGGTCAACGAGCCGTGCAGGCCGCCGTTGAAACCCAGCGGCCAGGAGACGCGCGAGGACCGCTCCACGGTGCCGGAATCCGGCATCTCGGCGCCCGACAGCAACCGCATCAGCGTGGACTTGCCCGCGCCGTTGCTGCCCATGATGGCGATGTTCTTGCCGGGCAGGAAGTCGGTCGTGATGTCTTTGATCACGACCTTGCGACCCCTCCAGGAGGGGTAGGACTTCACCACGTTCTTCAGTCGAATCATGACTTCACCGCTGCGGTTCGATCGGCGTCGACCGATCGAGCCAAGGACATCCGGGGTCGGGAGACCGCGATCACACCGTGTGGTCGCGGATCGCCTGAGCGACGAGATAGCCGATCAGCCACACAACGCAGAGGCCGAAGAAGGCCACAAGCGTGTTGATCAAGCCCAGCGGATAGAGCGGTATCTCCGGCAGGTTCGGCTCGACCGCGATGGCGAAATAGCGGTCCTGACGACGCGCCTCCGCCTGAGACGTCTCCAGCGAGGAGAGCGCGGCGGTATAGGCTTTCTCCGCGAATTCCTGCTCCAGCGCCAACACGTTGTATTCGGTCAACTTGTTGGTCAGCGTCCGGTTGTCGCCGGTCTTGCCCTCGCCTCCCGATCCGATGACTTGCCGCCTGGCATCGAGTTCGGCCTGGTCGGCGTCGATCTGGCGGTTGAGCACCAGCACCGAGGGCGAATCCGGGCTGGCAGTACGCAACAACACCGCGCGCCGTGATTTGGCGTCGATGATCTTGGCTTCCAACCCCTGGACAAGGGCCAGTTCCGCTTGTCCCAGAGCGAGAGGGTCGGTGATCTGCGTCGTATCCCGGAACTGTGCCATGCCTTGCCGTGCGGCGACCAGCCGGTCCTCGGTGCGGGTGACCTCGGTCTGGGCGTTGGTGATCAACTGCTCGCGCGCCTTGGTCGACAAATCGTTGACGAGTTCGGTTGAAACCTTGAGCACGGCGTTCGCTATCGCCGCCGAATCCTCGCCGCTGAAGGCGTTCACCTGGAACGTGGTGATCGAGGTGGTCGAATTGTAGCTGGCGTCGATCATCCAGCGCCAATAGTCGATGAATTTCTCCAGCGGCATGTTCGGATCGATGCGATAGACGAAATCGACGTCCGGCTTCGAAAAGAACTGACGCATGTCGATGCCGAGCTTCTCCTGGATATCGAGCAGGATCTGCTTGGAGTGGATGTAGTCGATGACGATATAGGCGTCGCCCGCCTTCTCCGTGGCTCCTGGGATCGCATTGAGTCCGAGATTCTCCAGCGTGGAGCGTTCGGTGCCACGTACGGCGAAACGCATCTCGGAACGGTACTGGTCCGAGGCGATGAACAGATAATAGAGGCCGACCAGCAGCGCCGGCACGATTACCGCCGCCAGGAAGGAGAGTTGCGCCCAACTGACCGACTTGCGGAGCCGCCCGATCCAACCGGCGGGGACGGAAACTTCCGGCACAGGTACTTCCGGCAGCGGCTTGAGTTCCGGAACCGTCACAGGCTTGGGTGCGGCCGGCGCCTTGGCGACAGCCGGCGCGGGAGCCTTGGCGACGGCCGGCGCCGCGGCTTTGGCGACGGCTGGCGTGGCGGACTTGTCCGGCTCGGGAACTGAAGGCTTAACAACCGTCAAGGACGCTGTTTTGGCGGGTATCGGAGCGGCAGCCGTCGCAGCGGCAGGCGCTGCGGGCTGAGGGGCCTTGGCAGGCGGAGTGCTGGCGGCCGGCGCCGCGCTCTTCACCAGCGACAGAGCCGGTGGCCCGCCTGGGGCCTGCTCCCCCGCAGAGGCCGGTGCCGGCCCTTTCGGCGCCGGAATCCCGCTCGCCGGCGAAGGGGACTGCGTGGTGGCGGTCGTCGGATCCGATGCGGGCTTGCTTTCGACGATTCCCCTGAGCACTATCCTGGCGCGCTTCCAGGCAATCTCTGCCTTCCTGAGCGCGACTTCGGCCCGCTTGACAGACCTCGGATCGGCATCCTCATTGGCCGCCTTGGCGTCATTGCGAGCTTCCTCGAGCGCGATCACGGACCTTTTGACATCCGCCTTGGCCTGCGCCTCAGCCACGGGGCTGTAAGCGCTTTCCGAAGCGGCAGGCGGCTCCGCCGCGGTGCTGGCTACCGGCGGATTGAGGGAAGGGGCTTGAAGGTTGGCGACATCGGACGTCGCCGCATCGGACTTGCGATCAGACACAGCCGGTCGCGTTTCCGCAGATGCGGATGGCGTAGGCATCTTGGCGACGACCCGCGCCAAGGCGGCCTCGGCGGCGATGCTTGCAAGGCGAGAGACTCCTGCGGCGGTCCTTGAAATGTCGGCCTTCTCCATGGACGTGGTCACGGAGGGTTTCGACGGGGACCCACGCTGATCGAGAACCTTGGGCTGATCCATGCTCTTCTCCACGACTGGCTTTGCCGGAATCGCTGCAGGCATTTGAGCCGACATCGGCCGCACAGACGGTGTAACAATGTTGCCCGGTTGGGGAACTCCAGCTCCCGGCTGGGACTGCGGCCGCGGGGGCGTTGCGAGCGGCGCGGGATTCACCCTGTCACCGGGGAGTGGCGAATTCGTGACCGAATGCCCGGATGACGGTCGCGCCTGGCTCAATCCGTCGGCCAATGGGTGGAACGCCCTCGGCGCGGCGCTCTCGCTCGGCCGGATCGCAGCGGAAGGAACAGGCCGCGATTGTACCGGTGCAACCGGGGAAACGGGCGCGGGATTGCTGGCCGCCGCCGGCGCGGCAGGCCTTTGCGCCGCCAGACCCGGCACGATCCGCAGGGAGTCGGGCGCAGGTGCCGGCGGCCGCGACCGTTCAGAGATCGGCAACGTCGGCGTTGTCAGCGGCCACGCCGGCCGCGGCAGAGCCGGTGCGGGGTCATTGGCCGGCGGGCTCCTCCGCTCGGCCAGCGGAATGGCGGCCGCAAGCCCGGCAAAGATGTCCGCAGCCGGTCTCGGCGTGGCAGGCTGCGCAACGGGGAAGACGGGTCCAGCGTCCGGCCTGGCCAGCGGCGCGACCTGTGGCGGCGGCCCGCCGGCCGGAGGGCTCGGCGGCTGTGCACTCGGCGGCTGTGCAAAGGCGTCGCCGAAGTCCGGATCAAGCCGTAACGCTTCGACGATTGCGTTGACCGTATCGTTCTCGTTCACTCGCCCAGTCCCCGCTTCTTAGGCCTTGAGCCGTTGGCGCAACGCCAAGTATCCGCCGAATTTGTCATAATCTCGGCGAGTAGAACATTTGGGCCGCACCGCCGACGGTTGTGGCGGACGACCCGGCAAATCAACGCCCTTATACGACAAAATGCAGTCCGGCGCATCCCCGTCGGCTTTGCCAGGCAAGCCAGCATCCAATTACGCGCGACCAAGCCGGATTCCGGAACGCAAGACTATCGTACCGAAGGCTCGAGATGCCCGTATCCGTGGAATTTTGCAAGAAACCCCGAAATACTTCGGTCAAAAGGGCAGAAAAAGCCACAGCCATTGGTTGACAATCCGCCGCAGCCTGACGGAAAGTATCGGATGGGCAGCGGTTCCTCCTCGCCAGCGCGACGGCGGCCGGATGCTCCAGAAAAACAAGCCAGAGGGTGGCAGGAGATACGAGATGTTGCACGAGAGACGCGTGACCAGATCCGTTGTGGGAGCGCTCGCGCTCTCGGCCGCAATGTTCGTTTCGGCGCCGCGCACGGCAACCGCGCAGGAATCGGCCGATCCGATCAAGCTGACGCTGCACGACTGGACGGGTCAGTTGATCACAACCGAGATCATGGGCGAGGTGCTGAAGAAGGCAGGCTACAGTGTCGAATATGTGCAGGCCGACTATCTGGCGCAGTTCGCTGGGCTGGAGACGGGCGATCTGCACGTCGCCATGGAAATGTGGGAAACCACGGGCCGCGACGCGATGGACGCCTCCACCGCCACCGGCAAGACCGAAGTGTTCGGGCCGACCGGCATGCAGGCCAAGGAAGAGTGGTGGTTTCCTGAATACATGAAGGAAAAGTGCCCCGGCCTGCCCAACTGGGAAGCGCTGAAGGATGAAAAATGCGCCGAGGCGTTTTCCACCGCAGAGACCGCGCCAAAAGGCCGCTATCTCGGCGGGCCGGTGACCTGGGGCGGCTTCGACGACGAGCGGGTCGAGTCGCTCAGCCTGCCCTTCGAGGTGGTGCATGCCGGCACCGACGCGGCGCTGTTCGCGGAACTTGAGTCCGCCTACCAGCGCAAGGCGCCGATCATGCTGTGGATCTACGCGCCGCACTGGGCCCCCGCCAAATACAAGGGCGAGTGGGTGGCATTTCCCGAATACACCAAGGAGTGCTACGGCGACCCGAAATGGGGTTCAAATACCGACGCCGCCTATGATTGCGGCAAGCCGCACGGAGAGATCTGGAAGGTCGGCTGGGTCGGCGTGAAGGACAAGTGGCCGGGCGCCTACAAGGCGATCAAGGCGTTTTCGCTCAGCAACGACGAGATGGGCGCGATGATCACCGAGGTCGATCTCAACGGTAAGAAGGTCAGCGAGGTCGTTACCGAGTGGATGGGCAAGAACGAGCCCCGCTGGTCGGAGTGGATCAAGAAGTAGCAGCGCAATCCCTCCCCCTTGAGGGGAGGGTGGCCGCCCGCAGGGCGGCCGGGTGGGGTCTTGGCCGATTAGCGACACTCAGTCCAGTATCATGACGAATACACGCGTCACTTCTGAGCTTCGCGACAAGGCGCGATCGTTGAGACACGGCCTGACCAAAGCCGAGGTTCTGCTGTGGCTTGAGCTGCGCGAGTTGAAGCGCGACGGCCTACGCTTTCGCAAGCAGTCGCCGATCGGCCCCTATATCGTCGATTTTGTCTGTTTCGGCTCGAAGCTGATCGTGGAGATCGATGGTGATCTACACGAAACCGCAGAACGAAAGCACCACGACAGGAACCGTGACCACTATCTGCGCTCCCTGGGATATGAGGTCATTCGATTTGACCATCCCGATGTCATGGCCAGCGTCTGGCATGTCGGGCAGGAAATAAGAAAGGCCGCGCTCGGCCGCAACGACCCCACCCGGCCGCTTCGCGGCCACCCTCCCCTCAAGGGGGAGGGATGACCGTGCCCAAACTCGTCTGCCGCAACGTCTGGAAGCTGTTCGGCTCCGGCGCTGCGGCGTTTTTCGCCGGCGGGCGGGTATCCGCCACATCTGAAGAGATCGCCGCGGCCAAATTGGTCGCGGCGGTGCGCGCCGTAGACCTCGAAGTCCGCGAGGGCGAGATCTTCGTCATCATGGGCCTGTCAGGCTCGGGCAAGTCGACGCTGGTGCGCTGCCTGTCGCGGCTGGTCGAGCCGACGGCGGGCGAAATCCTCTTCAACGGCGAGAACCTGCTGGCCGCCAGCGACAAGCGCATGGTCGAAATCCGCCGCCACCAGATGGGCATGGTGTTCCAGAATTTCGCCCTGCTGCCGCATCTCACCGTGCTCGCCAATGTCGCCTTCCCGTTGGAAGTCCAGGGCATGGAGCGGGCGGCCCGCGAGTCACGGGCGAAAAAAATGGTCGAACTGGTCGGGCTTTCGGGCAAGGAGGCGTTTTTCCCGCGCGAACTGTCCGGCGGCCAGCAGCAGCGCGTCGGCATCGCCCGCTCGCTCGCCGTCGAGCCGGAACTGTGGTTCCTCGACGAGCCGTTTTCCGCCCTCGACCCGCTGATCCGCCGCGAGATGCAGGACGAATTCATGCGCCTGCAATCGGTGCTGAAGAAGACCATCGTCTTCATCACCCACGATTTCGACGAGGCGATCCGGCTGGCCGACCGCATCGCCATCATGAAGGACGGGGCGATCGTCCAGGCCGGGACGCCCGAGGACCTCGTGCTCAATCCGGCCACACCCTATGTCGCCGAATTCACCCGCAACGTGCCGCGCGCCAAGGTGGTCAAGGTGGGATCGGTGATGAAGGCGGCGCCGGCGGGGCTGAACGGCGCCGCCATCCCGGCGCGGGCGACCGTCGCCGAAGCCGCGCCGCGCTTCGGCGCCGGCGTCGACCTGCTGCGCGTCGAGGACGGCGACGGGCATACGGCCGGCGCGCTGCACCGCGCCGACGTCGTCGACATCATGATGCGGGGGTGAGGGATGAGTGCTCCCGCCCACGCTTCGCTCACCTCACCCCGCGAGGGTTTTAGCGCCTTCACCCCTTCGGCAATGGCCTGGCTCATCGCGCTGGCGGCCTTCGTCGTCCTTTGGCAGTTCGGAGAACCCCTCGCGAAATGGGCCTTCGACTATCCGAAGACCTGGCAGATCCCGGCGCAGCGCTGGATCGGCGACGCCATGAAATGGCTGCTCAATGACGCGCGCTTCGGCCTTTTCACCTTCACCGAGCTGACCCGTTTCATCGCGGCGATCATCGACCTGCCCTATCGCGCGGTGCTCAGCCTGCTCGCCACCGGTTTCCTTTCGGGACAAGGCTCCAGCGCGGTACAGATCCTGCCGCCGCTGTCCTGGATCGCGGTGGTCGGTATCGTCGCCATGATGGGTTTTTATGCCGGCGGGCGAAGGCTGGCGCTGCTTGCCGGCGGCTGCTTCCTGTTCCTTGCAATGTTCGGGCAATGGACCAGCGCCATGGTGACGCTGGCATCCATCCTGGTCGCCGTGCCGATCGGCGTCGCCGGCGGTCTGGCGCTGGGGCTCGCGGCCTATCGCTGGCCGCGTTTCGAGGTTGCGCTGACACCTCTCCTCGACCTGATGCAGACCATACCGGTCTTCGCCTATCTCGTGCCGATCCTGTTCCTGTTCGGCTTCGGGCCGACGGCGGCGATCGTTGCCACGCTGATCTATGCCATGCCGCCGATGACCCGCATCACCATCCTGGCGCTGCGTTCGGTGCCGTCCGAGGTGCACGATCTCGGCCGCATGATCGGCTGCACGCGCCGGCAGATGACCTGGCGCGTTCTGGTGCCATCGGCCAAGGACAGCCTGATGGTCGGCGTCAACCAGGTGATCATGCTGTCGCTCAACATGGTTATCATCGCCTCGATGATCGGCGCCGGCGGGCTCGGCTTCGATGTGCTGGCGGCGCTGCGCCGCCTCGACATCGGCGCCGGCCTGGAAGCAGGGCTCGCGATCGTCGCTTTGGCGGTGGCGCTCGACCGGCTGAGCCAGGCCTTTGCCGCCAAGGCCGGGACGGCCGCCCGTGCCGAGCGTCCTGCGGGCATCGTGGCGCGCGCACCCTACACGGTCGGCGCGCTGGCGCTCGTCGCCGCCACCTTCGCCATCGGGCTGGCCCTGCCCGCCGTGCAGACCTATCCGGAAGTCCTCCAGATATCGACCGGCACCTTCTTCTCGCGTGTGGTCGAATGGATCAACGTCAACTTCTTCGATGCCTTCGAGGCCCTGAAGAATGCCGTGCTTCTGAACATCCTCGTGCCGTTCAAGCGGCTGCTCGCCGGCCTGCCCTGGCTGGGCGTGGTTGCGTTGCTTGCCTTTGCCGGCTGGCGCCTCGGCGGGCTGCGCCTCGCCGCTCTCACGGGCGCGCTCTCCTTCCTGATCGCCGCCACCGGTCAATGGGAAAAGGCGACTGTCACCGTCTATCTCTGTGGCATCTCGGTGGTGATCGCGTCGCTGATCGGCATCCCGATCGCCATTCTCGTCGCGGATCGCGAAAGACTGTGGCGGTGGGTGCAGGCAATCATCGACACGCTGCAGACGCTGCCGTCGTTCGTCTATCTGATGCCGGCGGTGATGCTGTTTCGCGTCGGCGACTTCACCGCCATGATCGCCGTCGTCGCCTTCGCCATCGCGCCGGCCATCCGCTACACCGTGCTCGGCCTGCAAAAGGTCGATCCGCGCACCATCGAGGCAGGCCGCGCCATGGGCTGCACGCCCCGGCAGCTTCTCACAAAAATCCGGCTGAAGCTGGCGCTGCCCGAAATCATGCTCGGCCTAAACCAGACAATCATGTTCGCGCTGTCGATGCTGGTCATCACCGCGCTGGTCGGCACGCGCGACCTCGGCCAGGAAGTCTACATCGCGCTCACCAAGGCCGACACCGGCCGAGGAATCGTCGCCGGTCTTGCCATCGCATTCATCGCCATCATAGCCGACCGGCTGATCGCTGCGGGTGCTGCGCGGACGCGCGCCCGGCTGGGGCTGGCGTGAGGAAACGAATCCGAAAACTGCGGCAGATGCCTGAAAACAAAAGAAAAAACTGGATGAAACACAAATGACTTTTCCCAGCCAAGCCCAATTCGTCGTCATCGGCGGGGGCATCATCGGCTGTTCGACGGCCTATCATCTCGCCCGCGACCACAAGGCCGATGTCGTGCTGCTGGAGCAGGGCAAGCTGACCTCCGGCTCGACCTGGCACGCGGCCGGGCTGGTCGGCCAGTTGCGTTCGTCTGCCTCGATCACGCGCGTGCTCAAATATTCGGTCGATCTCTACAAGACCCTCAAGGCCGAGACCGGGCTGGAGACCGGCTGGAAGATGACCGGCTGCCTGCGGCTCGCCACCAACCAGGACCGCTGGACCGAATTCCGCCGGCTGGCGACGACGGCGAAAAGTTTCGGCATGGAGATGCATCTGCTCGACGCCGCCGAGGTGAAGAGGATGTGGCCGCTGATGGAAACCTCCGACCTCGTCGGCGCGTCCTGGCTGCCCACCGACGGCCAGGCCAGTCCCTCGGACATCACCCAGTCGCTGGCCAAGGGCGCGCGCATGCATGGCGCAAAACTGTTCGAGGAGGTGCGCGTCACCGGCTTCGACATCAAGGACGGACGCATCACCACCGTGCGGACGACGCGCGGCGACATCGCCTGCGACAAGGTGGTGAACTGCGCCGGTCAGTGGGCGCGCCAGGTCGGCGCCATGGCCGGCATCGACGTGCCGCTGCAAGCCGTGAAACACCAGTACATCATCACCGAGAAGATCGACGGCCTGTCGACCGATGCGCCGACGATCCGCGACCCCGACCGGCGCACCTATTTCAAGGAGGAGGTCGGCGGCCTGGTCATGGGCGGCTACGAGCCCAACCCGATCGCCTGGGAAACCGGGTTGCCCGGCGGCGACGTTCCGGACGACTGGGAGTTCCGGCTGTTCGACGACGATTTCGATCATTTCGAACAGCATATGACGCAGGCGATCGCGCGCGTCCCGGCGCTGGAGCACGTCGGCGTCAAGCAGATGATCAACGGGCCGGAGAGTTTTACGCCGGACGGCAATTTCATCCTCGGCGCGGCGCCCGAATGCAAAAACATGTTCGTCGGCGCCGGTTTCAACGCCTTCGGCATCGCGTCCGGCGGCGGCGCCGGCTGGGTGCTGGCGCAATGGGCAGTCGACGGCGAGGCGCCGCTTGACCTGTGGGTCGTCGATATCAGGCGTTTTTCCGGCCTGCATCGCGACCGGCAATGGGTCAGCGACCGCACGCTGGAAGCCTACGGAAAACACTACACAATCGGCTTCCCGCACGAGGAATATCTGTCCGGCCGCCCGGCGATCGTCTCGCCGCTCTATGAGCGTCTCAAGGCGCATGGCGCCGTCTTCGGCTCGAAACTCGGCTGGGAGCGGCCGAACTGGTTCGCGCCAGAGGGCACTGAGGCCAAGGACGTCTATTCGATGGGTCGCCAAAACTGGTTCGCACCGGTCGGCGACGAACACCGCCATGTGCGCGAGCATGTCGGCATCTTCGATCAGTCGTCCTTCGCCAAATACGAGGTGAGCGGCCCGGACGCGGCGCGCGCGCTGGACTGGATCTGCGCCAACGACGTGTCGAAGCCCGCCGGGCGGCTGACCTACACGCAACTGCTCAACACCCGCGGCGGCATCGAGGCCGATCTGACGGTGGCGCGGCTTTCGGACGATCTTTTTTACGTCGTGACTGGAACCGGTTTCCGCACCCACGACCGCGCCTGGATCGCCGACCATGTTCCCGAACCTTTCGACGTATCGATCGAGGACATCACCGAAAAATACGGCACGCTGTCGCTGATGGGGCCGAACGCCCGAAAAGTGCTGGCCGCCGTCGCCGATGCCGACATCTCCAACGCCGCCTTCCCGTTCGGCCATGTCCGCGAGATCGAGATCGCCGGCGCGACGGTCCGCGCCCTGCGGGTGACCTATGTCGGCGAGCTCGGCTGGGAACTGCATATTCCGATCGAGGCGACCGGAAAGGTGTTCGACGCGCTGATGGCAGCGGGTGCGCCGCACGGCATCCGCCCGGTCGGCTACCGCGCGCTGGAATCGCTCCGGCTGGAAAAGGGCTACCGCGCCTGGGGCTCCGACATCACTCCCAACGATACACCGTTCGAGGCGGGACTCGGCTGGGCGGTGAAGCTGCGCAAGAACACCGACTTCGTCGGCCGCCGCGCGCTGGAGAAGATCAACGGATCGGCGCTGAAAAAACGCTTCGCCGGTTTCACCGTCGACGACCCCGACATCGTGCTGGTCGGGCGCGAGACGATCCTGCGCAACGGCGAGCCGGTTGGCTACCTGTCGTCCGGAGGCTACGGCTACACGATCGGCAAGAACATCGGCTACGGCTATGTGCGCAACGCTGACGGCGTCGACGACGATTTTCTGGGTTCCGGCGACTACGAGCTGGTCGTGGCGATGGAAAAGACCCCGGCGCGCATCCATCTCGAGCCGCTCTACGACCCCAAGGGCGACAAGGTGAAGGGATGAGCATCGCGCACAACACGCCCCCTCCACCACGCTACGCGTGGTCCCCCTCCCCCGTAAACGGGGGAGGAACCAGGTCGTGCCGGCGTCGCCGCTGCGGATCCTCCCCTGCGAAGCGGGGGAGGGGGACCACGCGTAGCGTGGTGGAGGGGGCTTCGTCCCAGGCGCCTACGAGAAGACGTTCCGCCCAACCCTCGCGAGTTTCGCATGCCCTTCCGCGCTGACCGCCACGTAAGAATCCTCATCATCGGCGGCGGGGCGATCGGCACCTCGCTCGCCTATCATCTCGGCCGCGCCGGCGCCAAGGACGTGCTGCTGGTCGAAAAGGCGCAGCTTACCCACGGCTGCACCTGGCATGCGGCGGGCCTGGTCGGCCAGTTGCGCGGAAAACGCAACCTCACCCGGCTGATGCAGAATTCGGTCGCGGTGTTCGACCGGCTGGAGGCCGAGACCGGCCAGCATATCGCCTGGAAGAAGGTCGGGTCGCTGCGGCTTGCCGGCAGCCCGGCGCGCTGGAGCGAAATCCGCCGCTCCATGGGCCAGGCGAAAAGTTTCGGCGTCGAGTGCCACTCGCTCACCGCCGACGAGGCGGAAAGACATTTCCCCTTCATCGTCAAGGACGGCATCGAAGGCGCCGCCTTCATCCCCGGCGACGGTTACATCGACCCCTATTCGCTGACCATGGCCTATGCCAAGGGCGCCCGGCAGAACGGCGTGCGCATCGAGGAAGGCGTCTGCGTCGAAGAGATCGTCGTCGAGGGCCGCCGTGCCGTCGGCGTGTCGACAACAAGCGGCACCATCTCTTGCGACATCCTCGTCAACTGCGCCGGCCTGTGGGCGAAGCGGGTGGGCAAGATGGCCGGCGTGCCGCTGGCGGCCGGCATCGTCGAGCACCAGTATTTCCTCACCGAGAAAAAACTGACGCTCGATCCCGGCCTGACCACGCTGCGCGATCCCGACAACAATTTTTATCTCAAGCCGGACACCGGCTCCTTCGCCATCGGTGGCTGGGAGGACGGCTCGGTCGGGTTCCATCGCGGCATGCCGCCGCTGGATTTCGGCCGCGAATTGTTTGCCCCCAACATGGAGCGGCTCGAACTGTTCGCCCTGCCCGCGGCCGAGCGCCTGCCGGTGCTGAACGAGATCGGCATCCAGACCGTCATCAACGGACCGATCCCGGTCTCCTACGACGGCGAGCCGATCATGGGGCTCGCGCCCGAACTAGACAATTTCTACGTCGCCTGCGGTTTCACCGCCGGCATCGCGGCGTCGGGCGGCGCCGGACTAGCGCTCTCCAACATGATCTTGCACGGCGACGCCGGCATGGACCTTTGGCCGTTCGACGTGCGGCGATTCGGCGCCGTGCAGGCGCAGGGCCGTTATCTCGAGGAACGCGCCATCGAGGCCTACGGCGCCTATTACAAGATCCACTGGCCGGCCGAGGAGGCGCATGCCGGGCGCGGCCTGCGCCGCTCGCCGCTGCATGAGACGCTGCGCCAGGGCGGCGCGGTGTTCGGCTCGAAATTCGGCTGGGAGCGGCCGAACTGGTTCGCGCTGCCGGGCAGCGAGGCGGTGGAACTCGGCAGCTTCGAAGGCAAGCCCGGCTGGTTCGACGCGGTCGGCGCCGAGGTGCGCGCCATCCGCGAGCGGGCGGCGCTGATCGACCAGACCTCGTTCTCGAAATTCGAGATTTTTGGCAAGGGCGCGCTGGAGGCCATGCAGCGCATCGCCGCCAACGATCTCGGCGGCGCGCCGAGCAAGGCCGTTTACACCCAGCTCTGCAACGAGCGCGGCGGCATCGAGGCCGACGTCACCATCATCCATATCAGCGACGACCTGTTCTATCTCGTCACCGGCTCGGGTTTCGGCATCCGCGACGGCCATTGGGTCCGCCGCCACTTGCCGGGGGACATAGGCTTCCGGGACGTCACGAACCAATACGCCACGATCAATCTGTGCGGGCCGCTGTCGCGAAAAATCCTGCAGTCGGTCAGCGACGACGACCTTTCGAACGAGGCGCATCCTTTCCTCGCGGCGCGCTGGATCGAGGTAGGCAATGCCAGGGCGCTGGCCGTGCGCATCGGTTATGTCGGCGAGCTCGGCTACGAACTCTACGTGCCGCAGGAATTTGCCTGCCATGTCTACGAGACGCTGCTCGGCGCCAGCGAGCCGTTCGAAGTGTCCAATGTCGGCTACCGGGCGATCGATGCGGCGCGCATGGAAAAGGGCTATCTCTACTGGTCGGGCGACATCACGCCGGACTACAACCCTTACGAGGCCGGGCTCGGCTTCGCCGTGGCGCTCGACAAGGGCGACTTCATCGGCCGTGCGGCGCTGGCCAAGATCAAGGCCGAGGGCGTCAGGCGAAAGCTCTGCTCCTTCACCATCGACGGTTTTGCGCCGCTGCATGGCGGCGAGTCGATCCTGCTCGGCGGCAAGGTGGTCGGCTCGACCTCGTCCACCGGCTACGGCTACACGTTGGGCAAGACCATCGCCTTCGGCTACCTGCCGGCGGAGCTTTCCGGCGAAGGCGCCTTCACGATCGAAGCGTTCGGCAAACCCTATGCCGCGACGCGCGGGCCGCGCGTGCTCTACGATCCGAAGATGGAGAGGCTGAAGGCATGAGCGACGATCTTTCGCTCGCTCGCGCAGCGCTGCGGTCGATCCCCGCGCTGGCGGGCCATCGCGGCGAGATCGTCCGGCTCGGCGGAATGACGAACGTCGTCTTCCGCGCCGGCGACTTGTGCCTGCGCATTCCCGGCAAGGGCACGGAGGAATACATCAACCGCGCCAACGAGGCGGTCGCGGCGCGCGAGGCGGCGAAGGCCGGCGTCAGCCCCGAGATCATCCATTTCGACAAAGAAACCGGCGTGATGGCGACCCGCTTCATCGACGGCGCCGTCACCATGTCACCCGAAAAATTCAAGTCGCGCGCCGGTGCGCCGGCACGGGCCGGCGAGGCGTTCCGAAAGCTCCATGCGTCCGGCGCGGTGTTCCCGTTCCGCTTCGAACTGTTTGCGATGATCGACGACTATCTGAAAATCCTGTCGACCAAGGACGTCGTGCTGCCGGACGGCTATCACGACGTGGTGCGCGAGGCGGAAACCGTGCGCGCCGCGCTCGCCGCCCGGCCGCTGCCGCTCACGGCCTGCCATTGCGACCCGCTGTGCGAGAACTTTCTCGATACGGGTTCGCGCATGTGGATCGTCGACTGGGAATATTCCGGCATGAACGACCCGATGTGGGATCTCGGCGACCTCGCGGTCGAAGCCGGCTTCGACGAGGCGCAGGAGGAGGAAATGATTTTGGCCTATTTCGGCGGAGCGCCGTCCCTCGCCGAGCGCGGCCGCATCGTCATCTACAAGGCGATGTGCGACCTGTTGTGGACGCTCTGGGGCCTTATCCAACTCGCCAACGGCAACCCCGTGGACGATTTCCGCGCCTATGCCGACGCGCGCTTCGGCCGCTGCAAGGCGTTGATGGGCACCGCGGATTTCGGCCGGCATGTCGCTGCCGTAAGGGGGTGAAAACCATATCCTCGTTGCCAAGGGGCAGGCTTGCGCCTTGTAAGCAAGCAACAAACGGTTCACCCTACGGTGCACCGGCAATCCAAGGGAAGTCGAAAGCAGGGATACATAAGCAACGGAAGCGCAAGAAGAACATCATTTGCAGACACTCGAAGCGTGAATATCAACAGACCCTAGCGGAAGTCGAATGACAGTCCTGGTGACGGGCGGCGCCGGTTATATCGGCAGCCATATGGTGTGGAAGCTCCTGGAAGAGGACGAGGACGTCGTCGTCATCGACCGTCTGTCGACCGGCTTCGACTGGGCGATCCCCGCGGAGGTCGAGCTCGTCGTCGGCGACATCGCCGATCAGGATCTCGTCGAGCAGACCATGAAACGCCGCAAGGTCGACGCGGTCATCCATTTCGCCGGCTCGGCGGTGGTGCCGGATTCGCTCGCCGATCCGCTCGGCTACTATCTCAACAACACGGTGAAATCCCGCGCCATGATGGAGAGCGCGATCCGCGCCGGCGTGCCGCATTTCATCTTCTCCTCCACCGCCGCCGTCTATGGCGGCAACCACGAGAAGCCGGTGGTGGAGGAAACGCCGACGTTCCCGGAATCGCCCTATGGCCGCTCGAAACTGATGACCGAGGCGATGCTTGCCGACGCCGCGGCGGCGCATCCCTTCACCTATACCGCGCTGCGCTACTTCAACGTCGCGGGCGCCGATCCGAAGGGACGCACCGGCCAATCGACGCGCGGCGCCACGCACCTGATCAAGGTCGCCTGCGAGACCGCCACCGGCAAGCGGCCGTTCATGGAAGTGTTCGGCACCGACTATCCGACGCCCGACGGCACCTGCCTGCGCGACTTCATCCATGTCTGGGACCTCGTGGAAGCGCATTTGCTGGCTTTACGCAGGCTGCGGGCCGGCGGAAAAAGCCTCGTCGCCAATTGCGGCTACGGCACCGGCTATTCGGTGCTGCAGGTGATCGAGGCGGTGCGCAGCACTGTCGGGCGCGATTTCGACGTGCGCTACAGCCCGCGCCGGTCCGGCGACCTGATCGCCGTGCTCGCCAATGCCGACCGGGCGCGGCAGGAGTTCGGCTGGACGCCGAAACTCGACAATCTCGTCACCATCGTCTCCGATGCGCTCCGCTGGGAGGAGGCGTTGAAAAGACGCAATAGCTGAACGCCGCCATTTCGGCTATTGGCTGCATCGAACCGCATTCGGCTCCGCTCGCGGAGCCCGCGCCAGGAGACGACGTCCCGTGAGTATCCTCGTGACCGGCGCCGCCGGCTTCATCGGCGCGGCGACCGCCCAGGCCTTGCTAGACCGCGGCGACGAGGTGGTCGGCCTCGACAACATCAACGACTATTACGACGTGCGGCTGAAGGAGGCGCGGCTGGCACGGCTGACAGGGCGCGACGGCTTCACCTTCGTCAGGGCCGACCTCGCCGACCGGCAGGCGATGGAGGCCGTGTTCTCGGACCACCGGCCGCGGCGGGTCGCACATTTGGCGGCGCAGGCGGGCGTGCGCTACGGCCTCACCCACCCGCATGCCTACGCGCAATCCAATCTCGTTGGCTTCCTGAACGTGCTGGAGGGCTGCCGGCACGGCGGCGTCGAGCACCTGGTCTTCGCATCCTCCAGTTCGGTCTACGGCGCAAACACCAGCCTGCCCTACCGGGTCGAGGACAATGTCGACCATCCGCTCAGCCTCTACGCCGCCAGCAAGAAGGCCAACGAGCTGATGGCGCATTCCTACGCGCATCTCTACCGGCTGCCGGTCACCGGGCTGCGCTTCTTCACCGTCTACGGGCCATGGGGCCGCCCCGACATGGCGCCGTTCGCATTCACAAGAAAGATCATCAGCGGCGAGCCGATCGACGTCTACAATTTCGGCCGGCACGCCCGCGACTTCACCTACATCGACGACGTCGCCGAAGGCGTGGTGCGCACGCTCGACACGATCGCGTCGCCCGACCCGGATTGGAGCGGCGCACAACCCGATCCGGCCACGTCGCTGGCGCCCTACCGCATCTACAATATCGGCAACAGCGACCCGGTCGAGCTGATGGATTTCATCCGCTGCATCGAGGCGGTGACGGGCCGCAAGGCCCTCATGAACATGCTGCCGATGCAGCCCGGCGACGTGCCGCGCACCTTTGCCGATGTCGAGGCGCTGGCGGCCGCCACCGGGTTTCGACCGCGCACGCCGATCGACGCCGGCATCCGCCGCTTCGTCGCCTGGTACAAGGATTTTTACAACGTCGCGTAGGCCGGGCGGAGCGGATCCGGCCTTTGTCGCGCTCGACACGATCTTGTTGGCGCCAGCCGATTCGCCGGCGCCGGCAGGTGCCTGGTGGTCCGATTCTGACATTTGCATCCCGCCGATACAACCCGCTCAGGCAAATGTCAGAATCAAAGGACCACTAGCAAGTATATGATTCTAGTGGAACTTTGAATTTGACATTCGCATGTTCCGCGTGATGTCAGATGGGATGCGAATGTCAAATTCGTTCCACTAGAGATTATTTCCTGGCAAGCAGGTCGCGGATTTCGGTCAGAAGCTGCACGTCGGCCGGCGGCGGGGCAGCAGGCGCTGCGGCCTTCTGCTTCTCGAGCTTGCGGCGCATCGTGTTCACACCCTTGACCATCAGGAAGATGATCCAGGCGAGGATGAGGAAGTTGATCACCACGGTGAGGAAGTTGCCGTAGGCAAAGACCGCGCCCTGCTTTTTTGCTTCCTCCAGAGAGGCTGCAGTGACGTTCCCGGACAGCGGCAGGAAATAGTTGGAGAAATCGAAACCGCCGAAAACCGCGCCGACAATCGGCATGATTATGTCGCCAACCAGCGAATTCACGATCAGGCCGAACGCGCCGCCGATGATCACGCCGACGGCGAGATCCATGACATTGCCCTTGGAGATGAACTCCTGGAATTCCTTCAGCATAACACCCTCCATGCGTGGCCGGCTGTCCCGAATGTCGCCGATGCACGCACCATAACAAAAAAGCCCGTTTGCAAAACCCGTTATGCCGCGAGCGTCGCCATTTCTCCGCAAACCGCTCGGGTGGAGATTCGAAAAGGGGATAAGGTCTGGCCAAAAATCGTGCGCCTCCGAAAAATTCCCAAGCCCATCCAGGCGCTTGCGATTTTTTCGGGCGGGATTTTCGCCGGTTTTGTGCCCCGCGCCCCAGGCTCCGTTATCTTGATCGGCATCGCCCTCGCGGGAACACGGGTCATGAACCGGATGAGCGTGGAGGGGACGGCGCCGGGGTGGCCGCGTAACGGTGCGCGGCTTGGCATGAGCCTAAAGACCCGGGCCCCAGATCGCGACGACACGCTCCGGAACGAGTGAGCGGTATCAGCGGTCGGGCAAGAACGCCGGCGGGGCGCAAGGTTCGCGCCACGTTTTACAATTTTGAGAGGCTCGGCCTTGCGCCCCGCTTCCCACCTCCCGGAAGGGAGTTTTCCACTCAATGGCCAGGGCGGATTTCCGCAGCGTGGCGAGGACGAAGGCTGCGCGGAGGGACCGCGCCGAAAGCCGCGGTTGATTTTGCCCCGATAATGGTGATCCCATGAATGCTTGGAGGATCGCGTGCAGGGTTGGTCCGTCGTCATCATCGCCGTCGCCTATGTGACGCTGCTGTTCGCCATCGCCAGCGTCGGCGACCGCTGGGCGGCCGCCGTCGGCGCCAGCCGGCCGCGCCCCTACATCTACGCGCTCAGCCTCGCCATCTACTGCACCTCCTGGACCTTCTTCGGCTCGGTCGGGCTCGCCACCGAGCGCGGCCTCGAATTTCTGGCGATCTATATCGGTCCGGTGCTGGTCTTCCTGTTCGGCTTCCCGCTGCTCAACCGCATCGTCAAGCTCGCCAAGGCGGAGAAGATCACCTCCATCGCCGACTTCCTCGGGGCTCGCTATGGCAAGAGTTTTTCGGTCGCCTCGATCGCCACGCTCATCGCCACGGTCGGCGCCGTCCCCTACATCGCGCTGCAGCTCAAGGCGATTTCCGGCTCGGTCAGCCTGATGATCGAACACTATACGGGCGCGCCGCCCTCCTTCGACCCGTTCCTCAGTGACATCTCGCTGGTCGTCGCGCTGCTTCTGGCGCTGTTCGCGGTTCTGTTCGGCACCCGCCACGCCGACGCCACCGAGCACCAGGACGGGCTGATCCTGGCTGTCGCGGTCGAATCGGTGGTGAAGCTGGCCGCCTTCCTGGCGGTCGGCCTGTTCGTCGTCTTCATGCTGTTCGGCGGGCCCGGCGACCTCATCGGCAAGCTCTCGGAAAACGCCGCCGTCGACGCGGCGATGGGCTACCGCACGTCCCTCGGCACCTGGCTGGTGATGACGGTGATCAGCGGTTTCGCCATCGTCATGCTGCCACGCCAGTTCTACGTGATGATCGTCGAAAACCGCGGCGGCAGCGAGCTGCGGCGGGCGACCTGGATCTTCCCGCTCTACCTCGTCCTGATCAACCTGTTCGTGCTGCCGATCGCCTTCGTCGGCCTCGCCAATGTCGGCCCGGCCACCAGCAGCGACCTCTACGTGCTGTCGCTGCCGTTGCTCAGCGGCCACAACACGCTGGCGATGGTAGCCTTCATCGGCGGCCTGTCGGCGGCCACCGCCATGGTCATCGTCGAGACGGTGGCGCTGTCGATCATGATCTCCAACGACCTGATCATCCCGCTGTTCGTGCGGCGCCTGCTGAAGAACGAAGCCAGCGAATCCGGCGACTGGTCGAGCCTCATCCTCAACATCAGGCGCGGCGCGATCTTCATCATCCTGTTCGTCGCCTTCCTCTACTATCGCGAGAGCACCGGCAACGCCCGGCTGGCTTCCATCGGCCTGATGTCCTTCGCGGCGATCGCCCAGTTCGCGCCGGCCTTCATCGGCGGGCTGGTGTGGCGCCGCGCCAACGCGCGTGGCGCGGCGATGGGCATGATCGCCGGCCTGGTCGTGTGGTGCTACACGCTGCTGTTCCCGTCGCTGGCCTCGCCCGGCATGGCGATCCTGACCGAAGGACCGCTGGGCATCGAGGCGCTGAGGCCGCAGGCCCTGTTCGGCACCGTCGCCGAGCCGCTCAACCACGGGGTTCTGTGGAGCCTGTCGATCAACCTGCTGTTCTACGTGCTCGGCTCGCTGTCGCGCGCCTCGGTGCCGCTCGAACGCATCCAGGCTGCGATCTTCGTGCCGCGCGACGCCAACCCGATGCCCAGCTTGCGCCGCTTCCGCACGGCGATCACCGTCAACGACCTCAAGGACACGATCGCCAAATATCTCGGCGTCGAGCGCACCGAGCGCTCGTTCCAGGCCTTCGAGGCAAGCGGCGGCGCACCGCTCGACGGCAACGAGCAGGCCAGCATGGCGGTGGTCCGCTTCTCCGAACAACTGCTCGCCACCGCCGTCGGCTCGTCCTCGGCGCGGCTGATCCTGTCGCTCCTGTTCCAGCGTCACGACAAGTCGCCGCGCGACGCGTTTCGCCTGCTCGACGACGCTACGGAAGCGCTGCAGCACAACCGCGACCTCCTGCAGATCGCGCTCGACCAGATGGAACAAGGCATCACCGTCTTCGACCAGGATTTCCGGCTGACCTGCTGGAACCGGCAATATCGCATGCTGTTTTCCCTTCCCGACGAGATGGGCCGCGTCGGCGTGTCGCTCGACGAGATGCTGCGGCTGCTGGCCATACGCGGCGAGATCGCGACGGATGCGACCGTTTCTATCCTCAACCGCTTCACCAGCTTCGGCAGCCCCTGGCAGCTTGAACTCAAGCGCAGCGGCCGCATCGTCGAGCTCCGCTCCAATCCGATGCCGGACGGCGGCATCGTCGCCACCTATGCCGACATCACCGCGCGTGTCGCCGCGGATGTCGCGCTGAAACGGGCAAACGAGTCGCTCGAACAGCGGGTGCGCGACCGCACCGTCGAGTTGACACGCGTCAACGAGGAACTGGCGCAGGCGCAGGTGCTGGCGGAAGAAGCCAATCTCGGCAAGACGAAATTCCTGGCCGGCGCCGGCCACGACATTCTGCAGCCGCTCAACGCCGCCCGGCTTTATTGCGCCTCGCTGATCGAGCGGGCCGGCAAGGGGGCAAGCGCGCAGGCCGCGCGCAACATCGAGTCCTCGCTGGAATCCGTCGAGACCATTCTAGGCGCGGTGCTCGACATCTCGCGGCTGGACGCCGGCGCGATGAAGCCGGTCGAGACGGTGTTCCGGCTGGATGGCCTGCTGCGCCAGGTCGCTACCGACTTCCAGCCGATGGCGCGCGAAAAGCGACTGGAACTCGTGATCGTGCCGTCGTCGCTCACTGTCGAGACCGACCGCAACCTGCTGCGGCGCCTCGTCCAGAACCTGGTTTCCAACGCCATAAAATACACGCGCAGCGGCCGCGTGCTGGTCGGCGTGCGCAGGCGTGGCGAACTGGCCGAAATCCAGGTCTTCGA
Organism: Mesorhizobium sp. LHD-90; assembly: GCF_030929505.1. GTDB lineage: Bacteria > Pseudomonadota > Alphaproteobacteria > Rhizobiales > Rhizobiaceae > Kumtagia. Next base: position 72,018 of record NZ_JAVFVV010000025.1, read on the forward strand.
CACCGGCATCGGCATCCCGATCAACAAGTTGAACACCGTTTTCCGCGAATTCACCCGGCTCGACGAGGGCATGCGCGAGGCGCAGGGTCTCGGCCTCGGCCTCTCCATCGTCGACCGCATCGCGCGCGTGCTCAGGCTGGAGATCCAGATCGACTCAGGCCGAGGCAAGGGCACGCGGTTCTCGGTCATCCTGCCGGTGTCGGCGGCCGCCGAACCGGAGCCCATGCCGGCGACCAGGCCGCGCCCGCCCGCGGTCGCCGCGCTCGGCGGCCTCGCGGTGCTGTGCATCGACAACGACCCGCGCATCCTCGAAGGCATGCGGCTGCTGCTCGAAGGCTGGGGCTGCCGGGTCGACACCGCAACCGGCTCCGCCGAAATTCTCCGCGATCCCGGCCGCTTCGGCGCGGTGGATCTGATCCTCGCCGACTATCATCTCGATGGCGAGACGGGGCTCGACCTCATCCGCAAGTTGCGCGGCCGCTGGGGCGAGCGCATGCCGGCGATCCTGGTCACGGCCGACCGCTCGAACGAGGTGCGCGCCGCCGCCGACGCGCTCGACGTGCCGGTGATCAACAAGCCGGTGAAGCCGGCGGCACTGCGCTCGCTGATGACAAGGGTGCGGCGGATGGCGCCGGCGGCAGAGTAGGCAAATGCCGGAAGCTGTTTTCTCAGCCGGCAGCAGTCAGCGGATCGGAGCCGATCTTGGCGAGCATGATCACCGCCTGGGTGCGGTTGTCGACGCCGAGTTTTTGCAGCACCGCCGAGACATGCGCCTTGATGGTGGCCTCCGACACGCCGAGCTCGTAGGCGATCTGCTTGTTGAGCAGCCCGCCGGCCAGCATGCCGAGCACCCGCGTCTGCTGCGGCGTCAGCGATTGCAGCTTGCGGATCAGCTCGGAGATTTCCGGGTCCTGCTCGGTGCCGAGATCGACGCCGACGGGTGCTGCGATGTCGCCGGACAGCACCGTGCTCACCGCCGCGCGGATGTCTTCCATGCTCGCCGATTTCGAGATGAAACCCGAGGCGCCGAGCTCCAGCGAGCGGCGGATCGTTTCGGGGTCGTCATGGGCGGACACGACGATGACCGGCACGGAGGCGTGGATGCCGCGCAGCGAGATCAGGCCGGACAGGCCCGACGCGCCCGGCATGGACAGGTCGAGCAGCAGCAGGTCGAGATCGTCATTGCCGGTGACCAGCGCCTTGGTCGCCTCGAAATCGCCGGCTTCGAGAATCTCGGCAACGCCGTCCAGGCCGGAAAGCGCCTGTTTCAGCGCGCCGCGAAACAGCGGATGGTCGTCCGCGATGACGAACCTGTAGCCAGCCGGCAAACGTCCCTCCCGATCCCGCCTGCCCTTGTTGTCGTTGAAACGGGATGCGTGCCGCAATTATGCGGCAGCCGGCCCGCAATTCAAGCTGCAAAGCAACGGCATGCACCGGTTAGCGCGAGGAAACTGCATTTCGCGGGAAGCCGCCCGTCAGGTCTTGTCCGGACCGGGGGAACCACCCTGGTTCATCGGCTCCTTGTCGAAATCCTGCACCGTGTCCCTGAAACTGCGCAGGAAGCGCTCCATGTAGCCGAGGCCCTTCTGGAATTCCTCTTCTGTGGGGAGCGTGGATTCCAGTTTCGAGGTCAACGAGTTCTCCAGCTTGGCGACCCGTTCGTCGATCCCCTTGAGATCGCGCTGCAACCGGTCGATCTCGTCCTGATAGGCGGTGCGCTCGTCGGCAGCGAGCTTGCATACCAGCGAGGCTCCTTCCTGCGTGCAGGTCGACATTTCGCCGGTTCGCCGATCCATGCGGACAAAGCCGTCGCCGGATTTTTCGAGCACGTAGCGGTCGTCGTCCTGGGCAAGGGCGCCGGTCGAGAGGGTCGCCGCCACAAGCGATGCAGTCATGAAAGGAAGCAGACGCATGGCGTCCTCCATCGGATTCGTGGTGGAAAACTGCCACGACTTTGTGCCGGAAATGCGAAAGCGCGGTCTTTCCCTTTCCGCCTCGGCCGGTTCAGCCTATAGCGCGGCCATGAGCACGACAATCTACAAGATCTGCCCTGAAACCTTGTGGCGAGAAGCGGAGGCGCGGGGCGTCTTCACCGGCGCGCCGGTCGATCTCGCCGACGGCTTCATCCATTTCTCAACCGCCGAGCAGATGGAGGAGACCGCCCGAAAGCATTTTGCCGGGCAGGACGATCTCCTGCTCGTCGCGATCGATGCCGACAGGCTGGGCGAGGCGCTGAAGTTCGAGGTGTCGCGCGGCGGCGCGCTGTTCCCGCATCTCTACGCCCCGCTCGGCCTCGACGCGGTCAGATGGGTGCGGCCGTTGCCGCTCGGCCCGGACGGCCACGTCTTCCCGGACCTCGACACATGACCGGCCTGTTCGACGGGGTCGGGCGGCGGCTTCTGTTCACGCTCGATCCGGAGACCGCGCACGGCCTGTCGATCAAGGCGCTGAAATGCGGCCTGCCGCCGGTGCGGCCGGCGCCGAAAGACCCACGGCTTGCCATTCGCGTCGCCGGCATCGATCTCCCGAACCCGCTCGGCATGGCCGCGGGCTACGACAAGAACGGCGAGGTTCCCGACGCCATCCTGTCGCTCGGCTTCGGTTTCGCCGAAATCGGCTCGGTCACGCCGCGCCCGCAGCCCGGCAACCCGAAACCGCGCATCTTCCGGCTGGAGCGCGACGGCGCAGTGATCAACCGGCTGGGCTTCAACAATGAAGGCCACGACGCCTGCGCGGCGCGGCTTGTCGCGCGGCACGGACGAAGCGGCATCGTCGGCGTCAACATCGGCGCCAACAAGGACAGCACCGACCGCATCGCCGACTACGAGGCGGGGGTGAAACGCTTCGCGCCGCTCGGTTCCTACCTCACCGTCAACATCTCCTCGCCCAACACGCCCGGCCTGCGCAACATGCAGGCGCGCACCGAACTGGGGGAACTGCTCGCGCGCGTCGTTTCGGCCCGCGGCGCACTGGCCGATGCCCAGCACCGCGCCCGCCCGATCTTCCTCAAGATCGCGCCGGACCTGTCCGACCCCGAGTTGGAAGACATCGCGGCGGAGGTTCTGGCGCATCCGATCGAAGGCGTGATCGTCTCGAACACGACGCTGTCGCGCGACGGGTTGGTGGAAACCGCGCAGGCGAAGGAAGCCGGTGGCCTCTCGGGAAAACCGCTGTTCGCGCGCTCGACGATCGTGCTGGCGAAAATGCGCCGGCTGCTCGGGTCGGAGATCGCCATAGTCGGCGTCGGCGGCGTCGATTCGGCCGAGACAGCGCTGGAGAAGATCCGGGCCGGGGCCGATCTGGTCCAGCTCTACACCGGCCTGATCTATGGCGGACTCGCCCTGCCCGGCCGCATCCTGCGCGATATGCTGAAAATTCTCGACCGGGACGGGATCAAGACCGTCGCGGCGCTGCGCGACACGCGGACCGGACATTGGGCGGCGCAGCCTCTTTGAGAACAGAGGCCCGCGGGACACTTCGATCCCTTGCGCCAGGCGTTTTCTTGGTAGACCGACAGCCGATTTGCGAATTGGCCGCGACACGATAGATGTCTCGCGCATGCCGCTCAACATCGTCAGCCATCCCGACTACGACGCAAATTTCCCCGCCGACCATCGTTTTCCGATGGGCAAATACCGGGCGCTGGCGAGGCGGCTGGAAGCGACTGGCCTGCTGGCGCGGTCGGCGCATGTCCTGCCGGATTTCGCTCCCGAGGCGGCACTGAAGCGGGCGCACGATCCCGTCTATGTCGACCAGGTCCTGGCCTGCCAGGTGCCGGAAAAGATCGAGCGGGAGATCGGCTTTCCGGTGAGCGAACTGGTATCGCGCCGCGCCCGCCGGTCTGCGGGCGGCACGCTGCTAGCCGCGCGGCTCGCGCTGCATCACGGCATCGCCTGCAACGCGGCGGGCGGCAGCCACCATGCCCGCCATGCGCATGGCGCCGGCTTCTGCACGCTGAACGACGTGGCGGTGGCTGCGCTCAACCTGCTCGCGGAACGGCCGCAGGCACGGATCCTGGTGGTCGACCTCGACGTCCACCAGGGCGACGGGACGGCGGACATCCTTCGCGACGAACCCCGCGCCTTCACCTTCTCCATGCATGCGGAAAGGAACTATCCGGTGCGAAAACTGGCCTCCGATCTGGATATCGCGCTGCCGGACGGCACCGGCGACGACCAATATCTCCGGCATCTGGCGGGCGCCCTGGCGCGGCTGTCCGGCACGGCGCAATGGGACATCGTCTTCTACAATGCCGGCGTCGACCCGCATGCCGACGACCGGCTCGGCCGGCTGGCGCTGTCGGACGACGGCCTGCGCGAGCGCGACCGCATGACGATCGGCCATTTCCGGGCGATGGGCGTGCCGGTCTGCGGCGTCATCGGCGGCGGTTATTCGCGTGACATCGACGCGCTCGCCGCCCGCCACTCCATTCTGTTCGAGGTCGCTTCGGAATTCGCCTGAGCGCGAGTGCCCTATCGCCGCAAGCTAAAGAGACGCAGGACGATGAAGGCCGGAATGACGATCGCGGCCCCCAGCGCCAGATAGCCGAGGAAACGGTCGACGGTAGCGAAACCCATGTTCCAGATGCGCAGGAGCGTATCACGGATCCAGTCGATCACGTCGAAGGGCGACCAGCCGAAGGCGCTCATGACCACGCCGACGAGGAAGGACACGACGAGCAGCTTCAGGAAGACCCGCAACGGGGTGTCGCCGAGAAATCTGGTCAGGCCGGACACGATTCGCCTCCTTGCGTTGCCGCCGCATAGGCGCTCGGCAAGGCGGCATCAAGGCCAAACATCGCAAGCAGGCCGGCAACGTGCGACCGTCATGAGAAAACATGAGCCGGGAAAAGGAATTCCTTTGGATCGGGACCGCCAGCGGACCCGTGTGGCGGGTCCGCTGGCGGAGGCCGATGTTCGGGTCGTCCGCTTTAGCGAAGGACGTGAACGATCTTGCGGGTGCCCGGATCGACCAGAACGGTCCGTCCATCGACCACGACATATTCGTAGCTCATGTCCGGAACATCCATCCGGTGAAGCTCGACCGTGTCGGGAACCGTCGAGCCGATGTTAAGCTCGACACCCGGCAGTTGGACCGACGCCAGCGGCTGCTTCTGGACGTATTCGCGGATCACCGTTTCCTGCTGCGGCTGGATGATCACGTCCTGCGCGGCGGCTCCGCCGATACCGGCGAGAATGGCAAGACCGGCCGTGGCACTCAAAAGGTGCATTTTCATGATTGCCTCCTTGGCATTTGCTTTGGGTGCCTTCCGGCACAGACGCCGTGGCGTCATGGCGGGCAACGGCGAGACTCCGGCTTTGTTCCAGAAAAGGGGGCCGAGGCTCGATTCGTTCGGGTTCAACACGAGCGACAGGCATTGATCCTTCGTGATCGACGGGAGTGGGAACAGGCCGCGGGCCGCGACCCTTCGCCATGGGCAGCCTTGCTTGACGCGGGAGACCCAGCCCGCCACATGTGCATACGTTTCAATACAACGAGGCACTGGTGGACGCGCTGAAAACCCTGATCGAATCCCGGCGGTTCGAACTCGCCATCACCGTGCTGATCCTAGTCAATGCGATCACGCTCGGGCTGGAAACCGCGCCGAGCATCATGGCCGCCTGGGGCGGGCTGCTGTTGGCGGTCGACCGGATCATCCTCGCCGTCTTCGTGCTGGAGCTGCTGGCGCGGGCGGTCGTCTACCGCGGCAGCTTCTTCCGCGACCCGTGGCGCATCTTCGACCTCGTCGTGGTCGGCATCGCGCTGCTGCCGGCCACCGGCAGCCTTTCGGTGTTGCGTGCGCTACGCATCCTACGCGTGCTCAGGCTGATCAGCATCGTGCCGTCGTTGAAGCGGGTGGTGACGGGTTTCATCAGTGCGCTGCCCGGCATGGGATCGATCGTTCTGCTGCTCGGCCTGGTCTTTTATGTCTTCGCGGTGATGGCAACCAAACTCTACGGCGCGCAATTTCCCGAACTGTTCGGCGACATCGGCGAGTCGCTGTTCACGCTGTTCCAGGTGATGACGCTGGAGGGCTGGTCGGACGGCGTGGTGCGGCCGGTGATGGAAATCCATCCGCTGGCCTGGCTGTTCTTTATTCCGTTCATAGTGGCGACTTCGTTCACCGTGCTCAACCTGTTCATCGGCGTCATCGTCTCGGCGATGGAGGAAGAGCATGAGGCGGAAGCCACCGCAGAGCGCAAGGCGCTGCAGAGCGACCAGGACGCGATCCTCGCCGAACTCAAGGCGCTACGGGCGGAGGTGCGGCAGTTGGCGCGGGAAAGGGGATAGTCGCGTTTCACCATCGCCACGCCGCGGATACCCGCCCGTCCAATTCGACGTTCGCTTCATGTCTCGGAGGGGCAAGTCGCGAAACGGATGCCGTCGTCAGGGATCGTCGACTGCCGCCTCGCCGATCGTATCGGCCATGCAGGCGCCACGCTCTCCCAGCGGGCGCGGCGGACCGATTGTGGAATCGCGCGCCGTCTGGTGCTCCATCTCGGCGTCGAGCTCGGCGCCGACCAGCAGGATCACGACCGAAATCCACGTCCACATCATGAAGCCGATGACCGCACCAAGCGAGCCGTAGGTGGCGTTGTAGTCGGCGAAGTGCTGGAGGTAGAGGGAAAATCCCCAGGACGCCAGCAGCCAGACGACGGTGGCCACCGCCGCGCCGGCGGTGATCCATCGCCATTTGGCGCGCTCGCGGCTCGGCCCGTAGCGGAAGATCAGGCAGATGCCCGTGCCGACCATCACCAGCAGGAGCGGCCAGCGAAGCAGGCTGACCAGCAACTCGGTCCAATGATCCAGCCTGAGCAATGCAAGCAGGGCCGGCACGACGCCGACCGAAAAGATCATGGCGATGCCGACCAGCATGGCGCCGGCGGTGAAGGCGAGCGATACGAGATTCACAATAACGAAAGATCGCTTTTCCTCTTCGCCATAGGCGACGTTCAGGCCTTCGAACAGGCTCTTGATGCCGTTGTTGGCGCTCCACAGGGCAACCGCCAAGCCGGTCACGAACCCCCAGCTCAGCGCCTGCTCGTTTTGCGAGGCGAGCGCCCTCAACTGGTTCCGGATCAATTCGTAGCCTCCGGTGGGCAGGATGCCGCCAAGAAAGGCGATATGCTCGGCGATGGTTTTCGGATCGGCCACGAAACCGTAGAGCGAGACGAAGGCGGCGAGAGCCGGGAACAGGGCGAGCAACAAATAGAAGGTGGCGCCGGCGGCGATCAGGAAGATGCGGTCCTCGAAAATCTCCGCCCAGACCCGCCAGGCGATGTCGCGCCAGCCGCGCGCGGGGATTTCCAGAGGCGTGTCGGCCGACCGCCCCCTGCCCGGCTCGGCGGCGGCGATCCGCCGTTCGCTTGCATCCTTGGTCGACGGGACGTCCGCCATGGCCGCATTCTCCCTGGATCGGCAGAACGCTTGATGACGGCGGAACGATCCGTCCAAGGCCCGTTAGCGAAAATGCTTCGACAGCTTCAGGCCCTGCGCCTGGTAGTTGGAATTGAGATCAGCCCCGTAGAGCGCCTTCGGTCGCACCAGCATGTGCTCATAGACGAGGCGGCCGACCACCTGGCCGTGTTCGAGGATGAACGGCACCTCGTGGCTGCGCACCTCCAGTACGGCGCGGCTGCCGGTGCCGCCGGCGGCGGAGTGACCGAAGCCCGGATCGAAGAAGCCGGCATAGTGGACGCGGAACTCGCCCACCAGCGGGTCGAAGGGCGTCATCTCGGCGGCATAGAGCGGCGGCACGTGCACCGCCTCGCGGCTGACGAGGATGTAGAATTCGTCGGGGTCGAGCACCAGTTCGCCGGGTTCGCCGCGCCGGTAGAGCGGCTCCCAGAAGTCGAACACATCGTGGGCGGCCCGCTTGTCGACATCGACGATGCCCGTATGGTGCTTTCCGCGATAGCCGACCAGACCATTGGTGTCGCCCATCAGGTCGATCGACAGCGCGATGCCGCTGCCGGAAATATTGGGCTCCTCGGAGGCGACCAGGATCTCGGTGTCGTGGAGCGCCTGTAGCGCGAACTCGCCGATGACGCCGTTGCCGGTGCGGAAGCGTATCTGCGAGAGCCGCGAGCCGGTGCGCGCCACGATCGGAAACGTGCGCGGGCTGACCTCCAGCCAGAGCGGCCCGGCATAACCGGCGGGGATCTTGTCGAATTCCTGCCCCCGGTCGGTCATGACGCGGGTGAAGATATCGAGCCGACCGGTGGAGCTTTTCGGGTTGGCGGAAGCGGAAACGTCGGCCGGAAGTTTCAGCCCCTCCAGCAGCGGCACGATGTAGACGCAGCCGGTCTCCAGCACCGCGCCTTTGGTGAGATCGATCTCGTGCAGCTTGAGGCGCTCCAGCTTTTCCGAAACGCGATGGCTCTTGCCCGGCAGAAAACTGGCGCGCACGCGAAAAGCCTTGTCGCCAAGGCGCAGGTCGAGGCTCGCCGGCTGGATCTGGTCGGCGTCGAGCCGGCGCGCGGCCGTCAACGCTCCGGACTGGAACAGCCCGGCGATCTGATGATCCGGAAGAATGCCTTCTTGACGCACGTACTGACCCTAACTGATCAGACCCTGCTTTAGCCAACCACATGATTGACGCAAGCGCACGACAGGTCTAAGGGAAACTTATCCCGTGGTGATTTGGCCGGTCGGCTTGCAGCCACGTTAAACAAGTCGCTAAAGGACCGTTGGGCCGCCAAGGCCGTATGGACCGGTTGCGACTTTCGCGGCCGGTTTTTTTGTTTGGGGAACTGCCCATGGCGCACGACCATCAACGCGACTGGAAGCCGGCGACGAGCCTCGTCCACGGAGGCACGCTGCGCTCCGACCATGGCGAGACTTCCGAAGCTATCTACCTCACCCAAGGCTACGTCTACGAGACGGCCGAGGCGGCGGAGGCCCGCTTCAAGGGCGAGACGCCCGGTTTCATCTATTCGCGCTACGCCAATCCCACCGTCGACATGTTCGAGAAGCGCATGTGCGCGCTGGAAGGCGCGGAGGACGCGCGAGCGACGTCGTCGGGCATGGCCGCCGTGACGGCCGCAATCCTGTGCTCACTGCGCGCCGGCGACCATATCGTGGCGGCGCGCGCGCTGTTCGGCTCCTGCCGCTGGGTGGTGGAGACGCTGGCGCCCCGCTACGGCATCGAGGCGACGCTCGTCGACGGCACCGACATCGCCAATTGGGAAAAGGCGGTGCGGCCGAACACAAAACTGTTCTTCCTGGAAAGCCCGACCAACCCGACGCTGGAGGTGATCGACATCGCCGCGGTGGCAAAGCTCGCCAACGAGATCGGCGCGCGGCTGGTGGTCGACAACGTTTTTGCCACGCCGCTGCAGCAGAAGCCGCTGCAACTCGGCGCGCATGTCGTCGTCTACTCCGCCACCAAGCATATTGACGGCCAGGGCCGCTGCCTGGGCGGCGTCATCCTCTCCGACAAGAAGTGGATCGACGAGAATCTGCACGACTATTTCCGGCATACCGGCCCCAGCCTGTCGCCGTTCAACGCCTGGACGCTGCTGAAGGGTCTTGAGACGCTGCCGCTACGCGTGCGCCAGCAGACCGAGAGCGCCGGCAGGATCGCCGATTTCCTGGCGGAGCGGCCACAGATCGCCCGCGTCATCTATCCCGGCCGCGCCGACCACCCGCAGGCTGACGTCGTCGCCAAGCAGATGAGCGGCGGCTCGACGCTGATCTGCCTCGAGCTCAAGGGCGGCAAGAAGGCGGCCTTCGCCTTCCAGAACGCGCTGAACGTGGTGCTGATCTCCAACAATCTCGGCGACGCCAAGAGCCTGATCACGCATCCTGCGACCACCACGCACAAGAACCTGACCGACGAGGCGCGCGCCGAACTGGGCATCGGCCCCGGCACGGTCAGGCTGTCGGTCGGGCTGGAGGATGCGGGCGATCTGATCGACGATATCGAACGGGCGCTGAAGGCCGCCGCCTGAGGCCGGCTTCTGCCGATGCAACGCGCAGTTGGCATCGGCGGTGGGAGCGGCTAGGCTCCATTTTGGAGCCTGCCTTTCCGACGGAGCGTCGCCTTGCGTGCCCTTCTGCCGATCCTGGTCGTCGCCTTTGCCGCGCCCGCCGCCGCCCAGACCGTCAACGCCTCGGGCGCGACGCAGCTTGGCGAGACGCTGTCGCGCTATGTCGGCAAGACCGCCTTCGACCAGGGCATCGTCAAGGTCACGGCCGACGGCGACGCCTACCGGATCGATTTCGATTTCAACTGGATCGCCGACCTGTTTCCACCGCAGCAGGCATTCAAGTATGAGGTGGAGCCTTACTGGCTGCGGGTAAAGCCGCTGGCGGACGGAACCTGGCAGGTCGACGGGCGGCTGGCGCCGGACGGCTGGATCGAAATCAGCCAGCCGCCGCTGAAGCAGCGTTTTCAGTGGAGCGTCACCGGCGGAAAGATGAGCGGCATCTACGATCCCGAGCTAAGGGCCGTCGCCACCGGGACCGCCTCGCACAAGGGCATCAAGGTGCTTACAGCCGACCCGACGGGCACGGGCGAAACGAATTACGGCGCCGGCAGCGCCACCGCGACCGCCACAAGGGCAGCGAATGGCGGCGTCGACTTCGCCTTTGCCCAGACGATGGCCGACTATTCGGACTCGCGGACCTTTCACGATCCGGACGGCAACACAAACTTCCCGATGACCCTGAAGGCCTCGTCGGTCGCGATGGATTCGAGCGGCACCGGCCTGAAATCGGCGGTCCTGCTCGACCTTCTGGCCTTCGCCGTCGCCAACGATGCTCCGGAAAAGGTCAAGGCCAACCAGGCCGAGCTGAAAGCGCTGCTCTCGGCGGCGCTGCCGCTGTGGGACCGCGTCCGCGGCAAGTACGGCTTCGCCGACCTGTCGGTGACCACGCCGTTCGGAATATTCAAGACCGGGAACGCCGGCGTTTCCTTCGCCATGGACGGCATCCGCCAGGACGGCACGCTGGACTACGGCGTCAGGATGTCGGAGGTCGAGGTCGCGTCGTTCTTCCTGCCTAGCTGGGCGCCGCCGCTGATCCCGACCGACATCGACATCAACGTCAGCGGCGCCAATCTCGATCTCGACGTGCCGGCGCGAAAAATGATCGATGCCGTCGATCTGAGCAAAGATCCGCCGGTGCCGGAGAGCGTCTCCCAGGAGATCGCGGCCGCTTTCCTGGTCGATCCGCCGAAGATCGTGTTTGGGAAAAGCGCCATCCGCAACGCCGACACCGAGATCGTCGCCGAGGGCGAGATGGTTTTTCCGGGGGGCAAGCCGGTGTTCGACATGACGTTCGAGGCGTCCGGCTACGACAAGGCAATGGCGACGCTGCAAGAGGCGGCGCCAAGCGATCCGCGGGCCGCGGAAGCACTGCCGGCGCTGGCCATGGTCAAGGGCATGGCAAAAACCTTGCCGGACGGAAGGCTGCAATGGGCCGTCAGCGTCAAGGCGGACGGCTCGGCCTTCGTCAACGGCACGATGGTGAAGCCGGCCGATGCGCCGGCGCCGCAATAGGGGCTTTGCCGCCCGGCGGCCGACATGCGCAGCCGGGCGCTCATGGAGGCCAGCATGTACAAGGCAACCACGCACCACATCGAGGTGAGCGTCGAGCCGTTCTATCTTGCGGAGCGCTCCGACCCGGCCGAGAACCGCTATGTATGGGGCTATCGCGTCACCATCGACAACCAGTCGGACGAGCACGTAAAACTATTGTCGCGCTACTGGCACATCACCGACGGCAAGGGCCATGTCGAGGAGGTGCAGGGGCCGGGCGTGGTCGGCGAGCAGCCGGAACTCGATCCCGGCGACAGCTACCAGTACATGTCGGGCTGCCCGCTGCCGACTCCGTCGGGCATCATGGTCGGCCGCTACACCATGCGCAACGCCAGGGGGGACATGTTCGACATCGACATTCCGGCGTTCTCGCTCGACCTGCCGGACGGCAGGCGCACGGTGAATTGAGAGTGGGCGGAAGGGATCATCGGCCGCCTTCGCGCCGGACGGCGCGAGACGAAGCCTCGAACGCCATCGATTTCATACACCCGAGGTCATCGACTGCACCGGCGGCTTGTCGTACAGTAACGAGCCATACTTCGCATCTTCATGCTTTCAGTCCTCAAGCCAAACGAGGGGAGAACTATGCACGCGAAGATTTCAGTCGGAATGACTATTGCGGTTCTGGCGACGACGGCAGCCTTTGCGCAGACTGCCACGAAATACGGCGAGGAAGGCGGGTGGGAGATTCTCATCAAGGACGACATGGGGCCGGGTTGCCTGGTCACCAGGTCGAACCCGGATGGCGCCACGCAGGTTCAGATGGGTATCGACACGCGCCAGGCCCCAAAGGGCTACCTGGCGATCTACACCAAGGCGGATGCCAAGGCAAAAGCCGGGGAAAAACTGTCTGTCACCTTCGAAGTCGACGGGCAGGAGTTCAGTGGGCAGGCGACCGGCCAGCAGGTCGGCGAGTATCACGGGGCTTACGTCTGGGTGAACAATCCCGAATTCATCTACGACCTTGCCAAGAAGAAGACGCTCAGGATCACGGTGCCGGGACGCGACCCGCTGGTGCTGAACCTCGCTGGCACCAACAAGGCCTTCGAGAAGCTGCGGGAGTGCCAGGCCGCCCAGTCGTAGCGGGCGGCCTGCAAGGCCCAAGAGCCTGTTTGGAAATGCGTCAGGGCGAGTCGAAAATGGCGTTCTTCGGGGTCGCGAAGCGACGAGCGGAGCGTACATGAAGTACGTGAGCACCGGGGCTCAGAAAAACGCCATTTGCAGACCGCCATCACGCATATTGGGGTCGGAACAAGATTTGCTTTCCCAGACACGCTAAGGTCGAACGAAGCACGAACATCTGTTTGTCCCCTGGATAAGATTACCAACTCGATTGCGATCGATCTTGCAGCGACCATAA
>NZ_JAVFVV010000026.1 GCF_030929505.1 Mesorhizobium sp. LHD-90
GAGGAAGGGCGCGGCGGCTCCGGCGCACGCCGAACGGGCGCTGGCGGCGGCGGCGCGGGCTGCGCGGGGACAGGTTGCGCAACCTGCGGCTCGCGCACCGGTTCGGCGGCCGGCGCCGGCCGACGCTGTTGGCCGATTCGGATGTCGCGCTCGACCACCAGGTCGGTCGGGCCGCCGATCAGGAGCAGGTGTTCGATATCGTCGCGACGCACCAGGATCAGCCGCCTGTGGCTGTCTACAGCGGTGGCGTCCATGACCGCCAGCCGCGTCTTGCGGTTGCGGCCGCCCGCCACGAACGTGCCGAAGGTCATGCTGCGGACGAGTTTTATGACGACCAGCAGGACGACGAGCAGCAGCAGGGCGAGCAAGGTCCACAGCACGGCCTGCGAATATCCTGGACCTGCAACCTCGTCCAACCAGTCCAGCATTTCGATTCCCGCATCATCGCCCAACCGCGGCGCGACACTAGAGCAAACCAGGCACGGATGGAACCTTTCTGGGACGATGGTTTCGGACTAGTTTGTCGGGTGAGCCGCGGCGTCGCGGGGGATGGCGATTCTGGCCGAAAAGCGGCTTTCTGGAGCTTTTTGCCTAGGTGCTTTTCAGGCTAAAGAAGATTTGATCAAGAACGAGATGGGCTGATTCCCGGTCATTCTGTTTCTCGTCTGGTGAGGCCATCCAAGCGGATTCGAAAAAGGGGCGGACACAGGAAAATGGCGGGGATCGCGCTCTGATGGCGAAGGACACGCGCGGGGATTTCTATCCCGTACCGATCGTCGATCAGGGCACGCGGCCCGGCGCCATCACCCGGCTGATCATCTTCATCGTCGTTCTGACCGGCGCTGCCATCGTTTTTGGCATCTTCCGAGAGCGGCTCGGCGATCCGTTCCTGCTCGGCATGCTTGGCGTTCTTGCCATGACCGGCGTCGGCTTCCTGTTCGCGGCGGCCATCGGCTTCGTGCAGATCGCCTCGCGCTCGACCACCGACGAACTGTCGAAATCCTTCATCGATTCGATGGCGCAGGGGCTGATCGTTACCGACAGCAAGGCGCGGGTGATCTATGCCAACCGCGCCTATGCCGACATGACCGGCGCCAGCAGCGCCTCGGACCTCAGAACCGTCGAATCGCTGCTGTCGGACATTCCGGAGGCGGCCGACACGATCTATCGGCTGGCGTCTGGATTGCGGGACGGGCAGGCGGGAGCTGGCGAGTTCCGAATGGCCCGGCCGATCCGGCCCGGCGCCGATGGCGGGCCACGCTGGTATCGTGCGCAGGCACGCACCTTCAAGGTGCCCGGCGAGCGGCAGCCGCTGTTTGCCTGGCAGCTTGCCGACATTTCGCGCGAGCGCGCCGAACAGGAGCGCTTCTTCCTCGACCTGCAGCAGGCGATCGACCATCTCGACCATGCACCCGCTGGATTCTTTGCCGCCGATGCCGAGAACCGCATCACCTATGTCAATTCGACGCTGGCCGAGTGGCTGAGCATCGACCTGACCAGCTTCACGCCCGGCACGATGACGCTCGGAGGCATCGTCGCCGGCGACGGCATGGCATTGATCCGCTCCGTCAAGGCCGATCCGGGCACCACACGCAACGCCGTGATCGATCTCGATCTCGCCATGGCTACGGGGCAGGCGCTGCCGGTGCGTTTCCTGCACCGGGTGACGGCCAATCGCGACGGCTCCAGCGGGGCGACGCGCACCATCGTTCTCAACCGTGCGCATGGAGAAGATTCGTCAAGCGATCTCAGGGCTTCCGAGAACCGCTTCACCCGCTTCTTCAACTCGACGCCGATGGCGATCGCCGGCGTCGACCAGCAGGGCCGGATCGTACGCACCAATGCGCCTTTCTTCTCGTTGTTTTCCACCATGGTCGACCGCGACGCGATCGACCGGCATGTGCGCTTCGATTCGATGATCCACCAGCGCGACCGAGCCGCCTTCGCGCTCGCGCTGGAGAAGGCGCGCCGCCGGCAGGCCGACATCGACCCGATCGACACTGTGCTGCCTGACAATGAGGAACGGCATGTCCGGCTTTATGTAAACGCCGTCGCCGACGGGACGGGCAGCGAGGACGCTGAGGAAGCGGCAATCGTCTACGCTGTGGAGACGACGGAGCAGAAGGCGCTGGAGGGCCAGATGGCCCAGAGCCAGAAGATGCAGGCGGTGGGCCAGCTCGCCGGCGGCATCGCGCACGATTTCAACAATGTGCTGACCGCCATCATCATGGCCTCGGATCTGCTGCTTACCAACCATCGGCCGTCCGACCCGTCCTTCCCGGACATCATGAACATCAAGCAGAATGCCAACCGCGCCGCCTCGCTGGTGCGGCAGCTCCTGGCGTTCTCGCGCAAGCAGACGCTGCGCCCCGAGGTGCTGAACCTCACCGACGTGCTGGCGGATCTGCGTATGCTGCTCGCGCGGCTGATCGGCAACGGCGTAAAGCTGAAGATCGACCACGGTCGCGACCTGTGGCCGGTGAAGGTCGACATCAGCCAGTTCGAGCAGGTCGTCGTCAACCTCGCTGTCAACGCGCGCGATGCCATGCCGTCCGGAGGCACGCTGACAGTGCGCACCCGCAATGTCGACACGGACGAATCGCGCGCCTTCGCCGCCCAGCACCGCGAACTCGACAATGGCGATTTTGTCTTGGTCGAGATCGAGGATACCGGAACGGGTATCGCGGCCGACGTTCTGAAGAAGATCTTCGAGCCGTTCTTCACCACCAAGGAGGTCGGCAAGGGCACCGGCCTCGGCCTGTCCATGGTCTATGGCATCATCAAGCAGACCGGCGGTTTCATCTTCTGCGACTCCGAAGTGGGCAAGGGGACGGTGTTCCGCATCTTCTTGCCGCGCTACGTTCCCGAAATCCGCGTGGTGTCGGCACCGGCGGCCGGTCAGCAAACCGCGCCGCTGGATATCGACCAGCAACCGACGGCCGAGGCTCCGGCCACGAACGGCGCGGCCAAACCTTCGCCAAAGCAGGCGGACGCCACGCGCGACCTCTCCGGCTCCGCAACCGTGCTGCTGGTCGAGGACGAGGACGCGGTGCGTATGGGCGGCATGCGGGCGCTGACCTCGCGCGGCTACACGGTGCATGAAGCCTCTTCCGGCGTCGAGGCGCTGGAAGTCTACCGTGAACTCGAGGGCAAGATCGACATCGTGGTGTCCGATGTGGTCATGCCGGAGATGGACGGGCCTACGCTGCTCGGCGAGTTGCGCAAGCTCGATCCGGATATAAAATTCATCTTCGTGTCGGGTTATGCCGAGGACGCGTTCGCCAAAAATCTGCCGGCTGAAGCGAAATTCGGCTTCCTGCCGAAGCCATTTTCGCTGAAGCAGCTTGCAACCGTCGTAAAGGAAGTGCTGGAAAGCGAGTAAGGGTTTCTACAGGATCGCATCGGGGACATCGCGGAGATGGTCGGGGGACCAATGACGCCGCACAACGAAGCTTCGCCGGGCGACTATGCGGAAACCGTCCTGGTTCCCGGCGATCCGCTGCGCGCCAAATGGATCGCGGAGACGTTTCTCGACGATTGCCGCCGCGTGAACAACGTGCGGGGCGCGATCGGCTTTACCGGTTTCTACAAGGGAAAACGCGTCAGCGTGCAGACGACCGGCATGGGTCGGCCGTCGTTTGCCATCTACATCCACGAACTGGTCGCATCCTACGGCGTGCGCACCATCATCCGTGTCGGCTCCTGCGGCGCGCTGACGGCATCGACGCCGCTGCGCGACATTTTCATCGCCGAAAGAGCGGTCATGGATTTCGACGTGGCCGCCGGCGACGCGATCGGCCGCCCGGACCCCGAGCTGGCGCGGCTGGCCGTGGAGGCGGCGCGCACGGCCGCGATCCCGTTCCACGCCGGCCCGATGGTCTCCAGCGACATCTTTTATCATCCGGAACCGGAGACACGTTTCGACCTGCCCCGCGAAAAGGGCATCACCGCCGTCGATATGGAGACGGCTAACCTGTTTGCGCTTTCGTCTGCCCTGGGGTTTCGCGCCGTATCTATCTGCACCATCGTCGACAGCCTGCTCACCGGCGAGGAGACCGCGCTGTCGGAGCGCCAGGAACTTTTCCGGACCGCCGCGATCGTCGCGCTGGACGTGGCGACGGCGATCGGCTGAGGCTTACTGTTCCGGCATCGTGGCCGTTATCGTGATTGCCTCGTACCAGGCGGCAAGATCGGCGACCTGCTTGTCGGACAGATCCTTGGCGACGATGGTCATCATCTCGTGCTGGCGCGCGCCCGAGCGGAACGCCTTCAACTGCGTCTGTAGGTACATCGCGCTCTCGCCCGCCAGGTGCGGCGCGATCGGCATCTTGGCAATGCCGTCGAGCCCGTGGCAGGTCTGGCACCGCTGGCCGGCGAGCGTCCTGCCGGCAGCCATGTCCTGCGCAGACGAGGGGGTCGCCAGGACGAAGAGCAGACCGACCGCCGACAAGGGCAGCGATCGCGTGAGCGGCGAAAAATTCTGATGTGACAACGGGCACTCTCCGGAACGCAGTTCAGTCGCTTCATCGACGGCATAGCGGCGGATGCCGTCAGGCATCCGCCGCTTCTCTGGGTGCGTCAGTTCGCGTAGGAGATGCGGTAGAGCGCACCGGCGAGGTCGTCGGAGACGAGGATCGATCCGTCCCTCAACTGCGCAACGTCGACCGGCCGTCCGAGATATTCGCCGTTCTCGTCGAGCCAGCCTTCTGCGAACACCTCGGTCGACCCGACGCTGCCGTCCTCGTTGACGGCAGTGAACATCACGCGGGCGCCGATCGGCGTGGTGCGGTTCCAGGACCCATGCTGGGCGGAAAAGATGCCGCCCCGATATTTTGCCGGAAACTGCGTGCCGGTATAGAAGATCATGCCGAGATCGGCGGCGTGGGCGTCCATCTCGACCGCCGGCATGACGATGTCTGGCGGCGGTTCCTCGCCCTTGTACTCGTTGGTGCGCACCTTGCCGCCGCCATACCAGGGATGGCCGAAATGCTGGCCGGCGGCGGTCTGCCGGTTCAGTTCGCCGGGGGGCGTGTCGTCGCCCATTCCATCCACCTGGTTGTCGGTGAACCAGAGTTCACCATTCTTCGGATTGAAGTCCTGGCCGACCGAGTTGCGGACCCCATAAGTGTAGACCTCGCGCCCCGTTCCGTCCTGGCCGATGCGGATGATGCCGCCGATGCCATGCTGGCGGAACAGGTCCAGCTTCTCCTTCGGCGCCACGTTGAAGGGCTGGCCGAGGGAGATATAGAGCTTGCCGTCCGGGCCGACGCGGCAGACGCGCGCCGTGTGGTTGTAGCTCACATCGTCGTCGGGCACGAGTTCGCCTTCCTTCACCACGTTGAAGGCCGCGACGTCAGGGCTCTCGTAGAAGAATTCGGCCGCGGGATAGGAAAGCACACGGTTCTGCTCGACGATATACAGCACGCCGTCGGGCGAGAAGCACGGCCCGTTGGGAAGCGCCTTGGCGAGCGACGGCGCGAAATCCTTGACCTCGTCGGCAACCCGGTCCTTGTCGCGATCCGTCACCGCCCAGACCTTGGTCTTGCGCGTGCCGACGAAGGTGACGATCCCCTGCGGGCCGACGGCCATGTGCCGGGCGTCCGGCACGATTGCGTAGAGGCTGATCGAGAAGCCATCCGGCAGCTTGATCTTTTCCAGGTTGCGCTTCAGCGCCTCGGCCTTCGAGCCGCCCTGGTCGATGACAGTGAAATCGGTGACGCCAGTCGTCTGGAACTTGCTCAGGCGATCGAGATTGTTGGGCGCCGGGGCGGCCTCCTGCGCCGCCGCAAATACGGTTCCGCCAAGCAGGAGTACCAAGGCGGTCGAGATGCTATGGATCATGACTTCCTCCCTTGCTTTTGGGAAGGAGAATCAGATCAGAGCGGCGGCCGTGGGTAGCAGCCGGCTACCACATCGAGACGAATCAGGCGGCTTTTCCGTGCAGTTCGGCTAAATCGGCCTGGGTCGGACGCCTTCCCTTGAGATAAAGCGCGCAGGTGGTGCGCAGCATCGACGCGAAATTCGGAATCTGGCCGTTGATCTCGAGCGCTTCGTCATAGAGTTTCGAGATGAATTTCGGCGTCGTCAGGCTCTGGTTAGCCGCGATCTCGTCAAGCAGTTCCCAGAAAGTCGATTCGAGCTGGATGCTGGTGGAATGGCCGGCGATGCGGATGGAGCGGTTGATCTGCTTGTAGCCCTCGGGGTCCTGTCCGGCGAATACCCTGCACATGATCTCCTCCTCGTCCTTGGTCTTGGCCAGATCGGCTGAAGACGGAGCCGATCGGCAGAGCTTCTCTTCCCAGAACATATTCCGCGCAAACGGCGTCCGCCGCAATCGGACTTTCGTCCGCCGGAGCGAAAGCCGTTCACAATCGTGGTAACCGGCTGCCACCACGGCCGGCCGCGCCGGCTCATAATCGGGCCCTGAGAATGCGTTGCAAGGAGACCGATTTGGCCAAGGCGATACACAGCATGATCCGGGTGCTCGACGAAGCGCGCTCGGTCGCTTTCTACGAGCAGGCGTTCGGGCTCGGCATCGCCGACCGCCTCGACTTCGAGACCTTCACGCTGATCTACCTGCGCAACGCCGAGGCCGATTTCGAGGTCGAACTGACGATCAACAAGGGCAGGACCGAGCCCTATGCGCTGGGCGACGGCTACGGCCACATCGCCTTCTCGGTCGACGATCTCGATGTCGAACATGCTCGCTTCGAGGCTGCCGGCTTTGCGCCGCGCAAGATCGTCGAGTTCAACCGCGATGGCACGCTGCTGGCGCGGTTCTTCTTCGTCGAGGATCCGGACGGCTACAAGATCGAGGTGCTGCAGCGGCACGGACGGTTTCGATAGCGGGACACGGGAGGGACGCCCGCCAGCCAGCAAGGGCGCCACGGGCGCCGACAGCAAGCAAGGGAGGTAATAATGGTCACGATCTATGACAGGCGGCCCGGCATTTCGCGCCGCGACCTGCTGAAGCGGGGAGGAGCCGCCGGTGTCGGCGCCCTGCTCGTCATCAGCGGCACGGCGGTGATAAGCCAGCAAGATGCCTGGGGCCTGGAAACGACGGCGCTGAAGCCGGAAACCATGGCGACCCTGATCCAGATGGCGCGCGACGTGTATCCGCACGACCAGGTGCCGGACAAATATTACGCCATCGCCGTCAAGAGCCATGACGAGGCGGCGGCCAAGGACGCCGCGCACAAGGATCTCATCGAAAAGGGCGTCGCCGACCTCGACCAGCGTTCGGGCGCCGGTGGCTATCGCGGCCTCGGCTGGGAGGAGGAGCGCGTCAAGGTGCTACGCCAGATCGAGGAGACGCCGTTCTTCCAGGCGATCCGCGGCGGGCTGGTTGTCGGTCTCTACAATCAGAAGGAGGTCTGGCCGATCTTCGGCTACGAGGGCGAATCCTACTCCAAGGGCGGATACATCGCGCGCGGCTTCGACGACATCGAATGGCTCTGACGGCGTTCGGCCGGCCGCCGCACAGGCGGCACCATCCAAGCGAATGAAATCAGAGCCTTTGGGAGGAAACCATGGCTGCACCTTATGATCTCAACGACGACAGCGTTGTCGTCATCATCGGCTCGGGCGCCGGCGGCGGCACGCTCGGCAGCGAGCTTGCCCAGAAGGGCATCGATACCGTCATCCTCGAAGCGGGACCGCGCGTCGAATATGATGCGTTCGTCAACGACGAATGGGACTCCTTCGGCCAGCTTGCCTGGAAGGATATGCGCACCACCGGCGGCACCTGGCGGGTGGCGAAGGATTTTCCGAACCTGCCGGCCTGGATCGTCAAGGCGGTGGGCGGTTCCACGACCCACTGGGCCGGCGCATCGCTGCGCTTCCAGGAGCACGAGTTCAAGACGCTGACCCACTACGGGAAGATCGAGGGCGCGAGCCTGCTCGACTGGCCGATCTCGCTCGCCGATCTCGAGCCTTATTACGCCAAGGCCGAGGACAGGATGGGCGTGACCCGCACCAACGGCATCGAGGGTCTTCCAGGCAACAACAACTTCAAGATCATGAAGGCCGGCGCCGACAAGCTCGGCTACAAGGACTGCCACACCGGCAACATGGCCATCAATTCGGCCGAGCGCGACGGCCGCAACTTCTGCCAGCAGACGGGCTTCTGCTTCCAGGGCTGCAAGTGGGGCGCAAAGTGGTCGACGCTCTACTCCGAGATCCCGAAGGGCGAGGCCACCGGCAAGCTCGAGGTGCGGCCGAACGCCCAGGCGGTCAAGATCGAACACGACGCCTCCGGCAAGGTGACCGGCGTGACCTATGCCGACAAGGACGGCAAACTCAGCACCCAGAAGGCGCGCATCGTCGCGGTCGCCGGCAATTCGATCGAGAGCCCGCGCCTGCTGCTGAACTCGGCTTCCAGTATGTTCCCAAACGGCCTTGCGAACTCGTCCGGCCAGGTGGGCAAGAACTACATGCGCCACACCACCGGCTCGGTCTACGCGATCTTCGACAAACCCGTGCATTTCTACCGCGGCACCACCATGGCCGGCATCATCCGCGACGAGGCGAAACACGACACGTCGCGCGGTTTCGCAGGCGGCTACGAATTGGAGACGCTGGCGCTGGGCGTGCCGTTCATGGCGGCCTTCCTCGATCCCGGCGCCTGGGGCCGGTCCTTCACCACGGCGCTCGACCACTACGACCACATGGCCGGCATGTGGATCGTCGGCGAGGACATGCCGCGCGACGTCAACGCGGTGACGCTCGACCCCGCCGCCAAGGACGCCTTCGGCATGCCGGTGGCGCATGTCAGCTTCACCGACCACGCGAACGACGAGGCGATGCGCAACCACGCCTACCGCCAGGGCGCGGCGCTCTACGACGCTGTGGGCGCAACCCGCACTTTCCCGACGCCGCCCTATCCGTCGACGCACAACCTCGGCACCAACCGGATGAGCGACAAGCCGAGCGAAGGCGTCGTCAACAAGTTCGGCCAGGCGCACGACATCAAGAACCTGTTCGTCTCCGACGGCAGCCAGTTCACCACCGGCGGGGCGGAGAACCCGACGCTGACCATCGTGTCACTTGCCATTCGCCAAGCCGACTACATCGCGCAGGAGATGAGCGCCAAGAACATCTAACGTTGACCGTACCTCCCAAGGTCGGCTGGCCGGCGCGAATTGCCGAAAGGCGTCGCGCCGGCTTTTTGTTCGCAGGATCAACAGCTTGCAGACCTGCTATGATTTTCCGGATGTCTGCCTGTCGGGATCAGCCACCCGCGAACGTCCTCGTGGCATCGAAGCAGTTTTGGGTCGAGCATCTGCCGGCCAGCCACGGGAGACAAAAAATGTTCAAAGCCGCCCTTATCACGCTTTTTGCCGCCGCCACGACGCTGGCCGTTCCAGCCGCCGCGCAGGCTCAGGAAGCCGCAAACTCCAAGGCCGAAGTCGCTTCCGTGAAGAGCGGATATGTCGAGGCCGGCGGGATCAACTACTATTATGAAATTCACGGAACCGGAGAGCCGCTGCTGCTCCTGCATGGCGGGCTGGGCACGACCGGCATGTTTGCGCCGATCCTGCCGCAACTGGCCGCAAACCGCACGGTGATCGGCGTCGACCTGCAGGGCCACGGCCGCACCGCACTCGGCGAGCGCCCGATCAGCCTGGAGGCCATCGGCGACGACATGGCGACGGTCGTCAAGGCGCTGGGCTACGACAAGGTCGACGTGCTCGGCTATTCCTTCGGTGGTGGCGTCGGCTTCCGCCTCGCCGTTCAGCATCCCGAAATGGTGCGCCGGCTGGCGCTGGTCTCGGCCGGCTACGCACAGGACGGCTTTTATCCAGAAATGCGCGCCCAGCAGGTGCAGGTCGGTGCGGCCATGGCGGAGTTCATGAAGGACACGCCGATGTACAAGTCCTATGTGGCGGTGGCGCCCAAGCCGGAGGATTTTCCAAAGCTGCTCGACCAGATGGGCAACCTGATGCGCACCGAATACGACTATTCGCCCGACGTGGCGATGCTGAAGATGCCGGTCATGCTGGTGTTCGGCGACAGCGACATGTATCGGCCCGAGCACATCGTGAAATTCTACCAGATGCTCGGCGGTGGCTTGAAGGATGCCGGCTGGATGCGCGAAAACCTTTCGCAGAACCGGCTGGCGATTATCCCCAACCGCACCCACTACGACATGTTCTTCGCGCCCGAACTGGCGGGGACGGTGCTGCCCTTCCTCGACGGCGAGACGGCGGTGAAGAACTGGGACGACGTGGTGAAGGAATCGCAGTGATCCACTCTTGAGCCGGCTAACAGCCGCGCGAGAAGAAGCCTGCACGCCGCCTATTGCGGCGTGCAGGTCATGCCGTTGCGCTGCGCATTGGCGACGCAGTCGCTTCTGTTGGAATAGCCCTGGGTCGACGATCCCACGATGCGGCCGTTCGAGGCCGTGCGCCGCCAGCGCCAGCCGTCGGTCGACTGGTAGATCTCCCAGGTGTCGCCGTTCCTGTCCGTGCAGCTTGCCATCGTCCCGCTCCATGAGGTCAACCGCTGCGGCGTAGGTGATTCCCGGGGAGCACTCCACGAATTAACTGCAACCTTGACGGGTAAAAATTCTATACATGGTTGTATTCGGCATCGATCCGACCGGCGGCGGATTGCTGGTCCAAGACGAGAACCTTGGCGTTTCGCGTAGCGGGCCGTAAGCTGTTTGCCCGCGCTGGAGCCGCCATGCTGAGAGTTCAAAAAATCCCGATCGATTCCATCTATGTCCCGTCCGCGCGGCGCAAGACACTGCATCCCGAGACCGTGCGCATCCTGGCCGAGGACATCCTGGAGAACGGCATGAAGATACCGATACAGGTCCGGGCGGATGGTGACCGGCATGTGTTGGTCGAGGGGCTGCACCGGCTGGAGGCGGCGAAATGGCTCGGCGAGACCACAATCGACGCGTATCTGGTGCATGCGCGCCGGCACTGAGAGCCTCTTGGGGGACTTTATCGATGACCAACTATCGCGGCGGGTGCCTGTGCGGCGCGGTGCGCTATCGTGCGGAGGCCGAACCGATCAACCAGCGCGTCTGCCATTGCCGGCTCTGCCAGAGGGCGATCGGCGCCGCCTTCAATGCGCGCATCCTGTTTCGCATCGACGACGTGATTTTCGACGGTTTGGTGGCGACCGTGCATTCCTCGCCGGACCTGAAGCGCGGCTTTTGCCCGAACTGCGGCACCACGATCTTTTCCCGCCGCGATGCCGCCGGCATCATGGGGATCACCACCGGATCGCTTGACGATCCGTCGGTGTTCAAGCCGGAAATGCACATTTTTACCGCGTCGAAGCAACCCTGGGTGAGCGTCGACGACGGCTTGCCGCACTATGAGGGCGCCCCGCCACCGGCGTGAGCGGAAGCCCTTGTAACGTGGCCCGCCCGAACTCCTGATCGCCGAGCCTCTAAATCGCCGATACGCGCCCCCCGATCATCCCGGTGATCTCGGCCGCCGCCGCGCGCACCATCGGCCCGAACTCGGCCACTCGCTCCGGCGTGACGCGGGCGGTGGGGCCGGAGACGGAAATACCTCCGATCGGCTCGCCGAACTCGTTGAAGATGGCCGACGCAACGCAGCGCATGCCGGGAAAACGCTCCTCGTCGTCGAGCGACCAGCCGCGCCGCCGGATTTCCGCGAGATCGCCGGTCAGGGCAGGGGCGTCGGCCAGCGTCTTGCCGGTAAAAGCTTCCAGACCGGTGCGACGGACGATCTGCGTGACGCGTTCCGCCGGCAGATTCGCCAGCACCGCCTTGCCGATGCCGCTGGCATGAAACGGGCTGCGGGTGCCCGGCCGGAAGAAGGCGCGGATCGCCTGATGCGTCTCCACCTGGCTGATGAAGACCACGCAATCATCCTCCGCCAGGCCGAGATTGGCAGTTTCGCCGGTCTTTTCCATCAGGTCCTGCATGACGATGCGGGCGCGGTCGGCCAGCTTTCTGCGGCGCAGGAAGGCAGCGCCCATGCGGTAGGTGGCGACGCCGATCGACCACAGTTGTTCGCTCTTCTCGAACTCGACCATGCCGTGACTCTCCAGCGTGGTCAGCATGCGGTAGGCGGTGGACGCGGCGATGCCGGAGCGCTCTGCGACCTCGCTCAGCGACAGTCCGTCAGCCTCGGCGACGATGGCCAGGATGCGCAGCCCGCGGTCGAGCGACTGCACCGCGTTGGCCTCGGGCGAGGCGTTGAAGGCACGCGGCCGGCCGCGCTGGCGCTTTTCGGGTGTCTGCATGACATCAAAATAAAAAACTTTTCTGGATTTCGGCAACACAATTCTCTGGAAAACAGATTTCCTTTTTAGATCAATGTCTAAAGAGGCATTTCATAAAATGAAAAAATATTCTGAAAAAATTGAAAAATGGGCGTGGCTCTGGCATTCTCGCACCATCTCAAACGCATTCGGAACAAGGAAAGGGCCGGCCATGCCGAAGATGCGCGCTGTCGACGCCGCTGTTCTCGTCCTCGAAAAGGAAGGCATTTCCTGCGCTTTCGGCGTGCCGGGCGCGGCGATCAATCCGTTTTACTCGGCACTCAGGGCGCGCGGTACGGTGCGCCACATCCTGGCGCGCCATGTCGAGGCCGCCTCGCACATGGCTGAAGGATTTACGCGGGCAAAAGCCGGCAACATCGGGCTTTGCATTGGTACCTCCGGTCCGGCCGGCACCGACATGATCACCGGCCTCTATTCGGCCTCCGCCGATTCCATTCCCATCCTCTGCATCACCGGGCAGGCGCCGCGCGCCCGGCTGACCAAGGAGGATTTCCAGGCGGTCGACATCACGGCGATCGCCGCACCCGTCGCCAAATGGGCGGTCACCGTCATGGAACCCTACCAGGTGCCGATGGCCTTGCAGAAAGCGTTCTACCTGATGCGTTCGGGGCGTCCGGGACCGGTGCTGATCGACCTGCCGATCGATGTGCAGCTTGCCGAGATCGAATTCGACATCGACGCCTATGAGCCGCTTGACGTCGGCAAGCCGGCGATGACGCGAAAGCAGGCTGAAAAGGTCCTGGCGCTGCTGAATGCGGCCGAAAGGCCGCTGATCGTCGCCGGCGGCGGCATCATCAATGCAGATGCCTCCGACCTGCTTATCGAATTCGCCGAGATCACCGGCGTGCCGGTCATCCCGACGCTGATGGGCTGGGGCGCGATCCCCGATGACCACAGGCTGATGGCCGGCATGTGCGGGCTACAGACCTCGCACCGCTACGGCAATGCAACCATGCTCGCCTCGGATTTTGTCCTGGGCGTCGGCAACCGCTGGGCCAATCGCCACACCGGCTCGGTCGACAAATACCGGGAAGGCCGGAAATTCGTGCATATCGACATCGAGCCGACGCAGATCGGCCGCGTCTTCGCACCCGACCTCGGTGTCGTCTCCGATGCCGGCGCGGCGCTAAAAATGCTGCTGGACGTTGCCACCGAATGGAAGACGGCGGGAAAACTGCGCGACTGGTCGGGCTGGGCCAAGGAATGCCAGCAGCGCAAGAAGACGCTGAAGCGCAAGACGCATTTCACCGAGGTGCCGCTGAAGCCGCAGCGCGTCTACGAGGAGATGAACAAGGCTTTCGGCCGCGACACCACCTATGTCTCGACCATCGGGCTTTCACAGATCGCCGGAGCGCAATTTTTGCACGTCTACAACCCGCGCAACTGGATCAATTGCGGCCAGGCGGGACCGCTCGGCTGGACGCTTCCGGCAGCGCTCGGTGTGCGCGCCGCCAATCCGGATGCCGAGATCGTGGCGTTGTCGGGCGACTACGACTTTCAGTTTCTGATCGAGGAACTGGCGGTCGGCGCGCAGCACAAGCTGCCCTATATCCATGTGGTCGTGAACAACGCTTATCTCGGCCTGATCCGCCAGGCACAGCGCGGTTTCCAGATGGACTTCGAGGTGAGCCTCGCCTTCGAGAACGTCAATCGCGGAGAAGGAGCGGAGCCCGGCTATGGCGTCGACCATGTCGCCGTCGCCGAGGCGATGGGCTGCAAGGCGATCCGCGTGCGCCGGCCGGAAGACTGCGCGGCCGCCTTTAAGGAGGCGAAGCGGCTGATCGCCGAAAACCAGGTGCCGGTCGTCGTCGAGTTTATTTTGGAGCGCGTGACCAACATCTCGATGGGAACGGAAATCGACGCCATCGTCGAGTTCGAGCAACTCGCCGAGCGCAACGAGGACGCCCCGACGGCGATCGCGCTGCTCGACTGACGGGCAGGGTGCTGTAAATAAACGATCTATCGACGTTCACGCTCGTCGCATCATCCATTCCGGAGGCTCAAATGCCGCGTTTTTCGGCCAATCTGTCGATGCTATTCACCGAGCACGAGTTCCTCGACCGTTTTGACGCCGCCGCCCGCGCCGGCTTCACCGGTGTCGAATATGTCGGCGCTTACGACCATGCGCCGGAAACGGTGGCGGCGCGGCTGAAGAGGAACGGGCTGGCCCAGGTGCTGTTCAACCTGCCGGCCGGCGACTGGGCCGGTGGCGAGCGCGGCATCGGCTGTCTGCCGGACCGCGTCGACGAATTCCGCCGCGGCGTCGACACGGCCATCGCCTATGCCAGGGCGACGGGCTGC
This sequence comes from Mesorhizobium sp. LHD-90, assembly GCF_030929505.1. Taxonomy (GTDB): domain Bacteria; phylum Pseudomonadota; class Alphaproteobacteria; order Rhizobiales; family Rhizobiaceae; genus Kumtagia. The sequence goes on from NZ_JAVFVV010000026.1 coordinate 14,569, forward strand.
GGGCAGGTGAACTGCCTGGCCGGCATCGCTCCGGCGGGCGCCGAGCGTGCCGCGCTGGAAGACGTGCTGGTCGAGAACCTGCGATACGCCGCGCCGCGCCTGGAGGAGGCCGGCATAAGGCTGCTGATCGAGCCGATCAACGTTCTGGACATCCCCGGCTTCTTCCTGAACACCTCGGCCCAGGCGCTGAAAATCATCGAGCGGGTCGGCTCGGACAATCTCTATCTGCAATACGACATCTATCACATGCAGGTCATGGAGGGGGATCTCGCCCGGACGATCGAGAAGAATCTCGGCCGCATCGCGCATATCCAGCTTGCGGACAATCCCGGCCGTCACGAGCCGGGGACGGGCGAGATCAACTATCCGTTCCTCTACGAGCATCTGGACCGTATCGGCTATGCCGGCTGGGTCGGCGCCGAATACAAGCCGAAGGCCGGCACCGAGACCGGGCTGGGCTGGTTCAAGGCGCTGGCCGGCAGGAAGAGCGCGGCCTAGCGAATTTCCCTCTCCGTTCAGGGGAGGGTGGCCGCGAAGCGGCCGGTGGGGTCATAGCGGCCAGTCTCCACGCCAGGAAAACGTCGAGCACTGCCGCGGCGACCCCACCCGCCTCGCTACGCTCGGCACCCTGCCCTCAAGGGGGAGGGAAGAACCGGAGAGCATCATGCAAACGATCGGCTTCATCGGACTGGGCATCATGGGCACGCCGATGGCAGGACACCTGCTCGATGCCGGCTACAAGGTGGTGACGTCCGACCACAGGAAACCGGCGCCGGCGGAGCTTGTCGCCAAGGGGCTGAAGACCGTCTCCGGCCATGCGGCGGTGGCGCAGGCCGCCGACATCGTCATCACCATGGTGCCGGACACGCCACAGGTGGCCGACGTGCTGTTCGGTGAAAACGGCGTTGTGGAAGGGCTTTCCAAGGGAAAGCTCGTCATCGACATGAGCTCGATTTCGCCGATTGCCACCAAGGAGTTCGCGGCAAAGATAAAAACGCTCGGCTGCGACTATCTCGACGCGCCGGTGTCGGGCGGCGAGGTCGGCGCCAAAGCGGCGTCGCTGACGATCATGGTAGGCGGTTCTGACGCGGCGTTCGAGCGGGCAAAACCGGTGTTCGAAAAGATGGGCAAAAACATCACGCTGGTCGGCGACAACGGCGTCGGCCAGACGACGAAGGTCGCCAACCAGATCGTGGTCGCGCTCACCATCGAGGCGGTCGCTGAGGCGCTGGTGTTCGCCTCGAAGGCGGGCGCCGATCCGGCGAAGGTCAGGCAGGCGCTGATGGGCGGGCTGGCCGCGTCAAGAATCCTCGAAGTGCATGGCGAGCGCATGGTCAAGCGCACCTTTGCACCGGGTTTCCGCATCGAATTGCACCAGAAGGATTTGAACCTCGCGCTGGAGGGCGCGAAAGTGCTCGGTGTCTCGCTGCCCAACACCTCGACGACGCAGCAACTGTTCAATTCCTGCGCGGCCAATGGCGGTGCAAAGGAGGATCATTCCGCACTGGTCCGCGCGCTGGAGCGCATGGCGGGTCACGAGGTGGGATGACACCCGCCCAGTGAAAACAGCTCGAGACGATCAATCCCGCGAGCAGGATGACCCGACCGACCCGCAATTCGCCGGAGCGACGCCGGGCTGGCCGGCGAGATTCTGACAGCCGGCCAGCATGGACAGGGCCGAGCCGGCGATAAGCAAAATTCCGAGAAACCGTCGCATCTATCCAACTTCCTTGTCAGCCCGCATCGAGCACGGGATGGTGATCCCAAATAGGCGCCGGAGATCTGAAGCCAATAGTTGCAGGCGAGTGTCGGTCTGCAAACTCAAATGGCGGTGAACCGCGCTCAACGAGCGGCGAGAAATCTCCGCTGCGTAAAGCACTATCGCCGTCGCGTCAGACACGTTGAACCGAAGGGCCGGGCGTGCCGAACGAGCCTGGCCGACCCCCGGCGTATGTCGGGCGGACATCAGCCCCGACCCGGGACCATCAGTGTACAGAGCAGGAGGAGCCGACCGATGCGCAGCTCGTCGGGACGTAACCGGGCTGGCCGGCGAGGTTCTGGCAGCCGGCCAAGGCGCTCAGGGCGGAGCCGCCAACAATCAGCATTTTGAGAAACCGTCGCATGTGCGAACTCTTCGGTTTATTCCGCGCAGTTCAGCGCGGGATGGTGCGCCCACATCCGTCCTCGGCCGATAATTATGGGTGATATGCCGGTCGGCAAGCCTGCGACGGCGGTCGACCGTATCACTCCTGTCAACGTACCGCCAAAAACTTCCTCGCCGCATAAAGCGCCACGGCAGCCGCGTTGGAGACGTTGAGCGAACGGATGGCGCCGGGCATGTCGAGACGGGCCAGCGCCGTCACCGTCTCGCGCGTCTTCTGCCTGAGACCCTTGCCTTCGGCGCCCAGCACCAGCGCGATGCGGGGGGCGGCAAAGGTTTTTTCCAGTTCGGCCGGCCCGCCCGAATCGAGCCCGACCGTCTGGAACCCGGCCTCATGCAATTCGCCGAGCGCTTCGGCCAGATTGCGCACCTCGATATGGTCAATGTGCTCCAGAGCGCCGGAAGCGGATTTGGCCAGCACGCCCGATTCGGTCGGGCTGTGGCGCTCCGCGGTGATCAGCGCGCCGGCGCCGAAGGCCACGGCCGAGCGCAGAATGGCGCCGACATTGTGCGGATCTGTCACCTGGTCGAGCACGACGACGAGACTGGTCTCGCCCAGCGCCGAAAGCGGTTTTGGTTTCAGCGGCAGAGCGTCGATCATGACGCCCTGATGCACGGCTTCCGAGCCGGTCACCTTGTCGATGTCGCGCGGCTCGACCAGTTCGGCCGGAAAGGGCAGGGCGGCGAGGTCAGCTATGCCCAGCCGCTCCAGCGCGTTGCGCGTCACCAGCATTTTCCGGATTTTTCGCTTCGGATTGTCGAGCGCGGCGCGCACCGTGTGGAGGCCATAGAGCCGCACCAGCCCATCCGGTGGCGCATCGCCGGCCGGGGTGGCGGGGCGCGGGCGATGCTTCGGCGGGCCACCCGCTTTCTGGTCGCGATGCGCGCGCCTCAGCTTTGCGTAATGGGTGTCCTTGGGCGTGCCGGATTTCTTGTCGTCGGTCATTCTCCGCCTATAACCGGGATGCCGCGCATTTCACAGGCGGGCCTCTCCGAAATTGCCGTCGATTTCGAAGTTGGCGTGGTTGACAGGATTTGGCCGGCCCTCCATAAGGCGCTTCGCTGTTTCCGGGCTATTTGTTCCGGTTCGGCACGCAGCCTCGAAAGCAGGCTCCGGATGGTAGGAAGGGTGCCCGAGTGGTTAAAGGGGACGGACTGTAAATCCGTTGGCTCAGCCTACGTTGGTTCGAATCCAACCCCTTCCACCACCTCCGGATCTTGCTGTAAGGATGCTGCGCGGCGCGGGTGTAGCTCAATGGTAGAGCAGCAGCCTTCCAAGCTGAATACGAGGGTTCGATTCCCTTCACCCGCTCCAACCTTGTTCTAAGACGTTTTGCCGCCAAGCTCGTCGCGAGCCTCCATCAGCGCGAAACCCAGCAGGTTCTCGCCGCGCCACAGCAGCGGGTTCTCCACGCCCGGATCGTCCGCGGCCATACCGATGCCCCAAATCCGGTCGACGGGACTTGCCTCGACCAGGATCCGGTTGCCGGTGTTCAGTAGAAAATCCTTCAATGACGGATTCTGACCGAACTTGGCGATACTGCCGGCCAGCACGATGCGATATTTTTCCTTGTTCCAGAGATCGTTGTTGAAGCCCAAAACCTTGCGGCCGAGTTCCTTCGCCTGTTTCGGGCTGGACGCAGCCAGGATTCGGTCTGCCGATGCGAGGTCGTCGAACAGCAACGCCTTCTGTCGCATCATCCAGTGTTCGGCGGTGGGGTATTTGCGCCCGTCGACCAAAAACGGCGCCGGCCACCATTGGCTGAAGCAGGAAGGCGAAAGCATTCCGTCATTCGACGGTCGACGACCCCAGAAGAACAGGAAACGCAGCTTGGCCTTCCGCCTGTATTCGGTTTCCAGCCACGCGCGATTGTATTTCACAAAGTCCTCCGCGCCCTGAATTGGGCCGATCCGCGTCGCTGACCCGACAGGCACACGCGGTCGCGTTTACGCAAAGCCGCCGCTGTTTAGCTGAAATTAAACCATGTTGCGACATGATGGATCCGTTCGAGTAACGAGTGCTTGCCATGTCGCGTAACACCAATCGCCAGGACGTATCGACCTTCACCCGCCGCGCGATCCTTCTTGCCGCCGGTTCGACGACGCTTGCCGCCTGTTCCCCTTCGCTCGAAGGGGCAGGACTCGACATGACATCCACCGGCTCGATCCGGCCGAAGATCAGCGTCGACCCGGCCGTCACCAATCCCGCCGTCATGTATGCCTCGGTCACCGAGGGATCGTTCGTGCTGCCTGCGGTTCCCTACGAAAAGATCCCGCGCGAATTCCGCCGCCAGATCGTGCAGGACCCGACCGGGGAGGCGCCCGGCACCATCGTCGTCGACCTGAAGAACCATTTCCTCTATCTCGTGCAGCCAGGCGGCGACGCGCTGCGCTACGGTGTCGGCATTGGCAAGGCTGGCTTTGAATGGTCCGGGCGCGCCAACATCCAGTACAAAAAGCAGTGGCCGACCTGGAAGCCGCCGGCGGAAATGATCGCCCGCAAGCCGGAACTGGTGAAATGGGCCAATGGCCAGCCGGGCGGCATAGACAATCCGCTCGGCGCACGCGCGCTCTATATCTTCAAGGACGGTCAGGATACCGGCTACCGAATCCATGGCTCACCGGAATGGTGGACGATCGGCCAGAACATGTCGTCTGGTTGCGTGCGCATGATCAACCAGGACGTCATCGACCTCTACAACCGCGTGCCCGGCAAGACGACGGTGGTCGTCGGCTGAAGTTTTCTCCGAGCTGCAAAGCGGTCGGCGAGGATCATCCTGGCGGCCGCCTGTTCTTGATCCTTCGCGCGTCACTTCCTACCTGACGGACTTCTCCCGCCGAAACGAAGCGCGGCTGGCCTTGACAAGGGCGTTCCCCCTTGTCTTTTGGCCGCGTTGTCGCTAATCGGCCCCATCAAAGCCGACCTCGCAAGCTGACGCCAAGGAAAGAGCAGAATGGCCAAGAGCAAATTTGAGCGGACGAAGCCGCATGTGAACATTGGTACGATCGGCCATGTCGACCATGGCAAGACGTCTTTGACGGCTGCGATCACCAAATATTTCGGCGAGTTCAAGGCCTACGACCAGATCGACGCGGCGCCGGAAGAGAAGGCGCGCGGCATCACCATTTCGACCGCCCACGTCGAATACGAGACGCCCAAGCGCCACTATGCCCATGTCGACTGCCCCGGCCACGCCGACTATGTGAAGAACATGATCACCGGTGCGGCGCAGATGGACGGCGCCATCCTGGTTGTGTCGGCGGCCGACGGCCCGATGCCGCAGACGCGCGAGCATATTCTTCTGGCCCGCCAGGTCGGCGTGCCGTCGATCGTGGTGTTTCTGAACAAGGTCGACCAGGTCGACGACGCCGAGCTGCTTGAGCTGGTCGAGCTCGAGGTGCGCGAGCTTCTGTCGAAGAACGAGTTCCCGGGCGACGACATTCCGATCATCCCCGGCTCGGCGCTTGCCGCGCTCGAGGATTCGAACAAGGAGATCGGCGAGGATGCGATCCGCAAGCTGATGGCGGCGGTTGACGACTACATCCCGACGCCGGAGCGTCCGATCGACCAGCCGTTCCTGATGCCGATCGAGGACGTGTTCTCGATCTCGGGCCGCGGCACGGTGGTGACGGGTCGCGTCGAGCGCGGCATCGTCAAGGTCGGCGAAGAGCTTGAGATCGTCGGCATCCGTCCGACCGTGAAGACGACCTGCACGGGCGTCGAGATGTTCCGCAAGCTGCTCGACCAGGGCCAGGCGGGCGACAACATCGGCGCGCTGTTGCGCGGCATCGACCGCGAGGGCGTCGAGCGCGGCCAGGTTCTGGCCAAGCCGGGCTCGGTGAAGCCGCACAAGAAGTTCAAGGCGGAAGCCTATATCCTGACCAAGGAGGAGGGTGGCCGTCACACGCCGTTCTTCACCAACTACCGTCCGCAGTTCTACTTCCGCACCACCGACGTGACCGGCATCGTGTCGCTTGCCGAGGGCACCGAGATGGTGATGCCGGGCGACAACGTGACGGTCGACGTCGAACTGATCGTGCCGATCGCCATGGAGGAGAAGCTGCGCTTCGCCATCCGCGAGGGCGGCCGCACCGTCGGCGCCGGCGTCGTCGTCAGCATCACTGAGTAAGAAGAACAATCATTCTTCTTCGCAACGGGCCCGGCGACGGGCCCGTTTCTGTTTGGGCCAGTACCGGCCGGTCGGGTGTCCTTGCCGCCCTTGCGGCGTGATCGCATGGCTTCGATAGATCGCGGGGGATTGGAGACGAGCTTCCCAGGGGTCACGAACAACGACATTCGCAAGCCTATTGCACGCGTCCGCGCCTCGATTAGGATAATGTCCGATCGAGGGTTTCGGGTTGGCCGAGGGATTTTTGTTCCGATATTGGCTGAGGCGCGCAGCGGGCCTGGTTGCGGTGCTGCTGGCGGTTCTTGCGTTGTCGTACCCGGTTCAAGCCGGCGTTTCCGTTGCGCAGGGCGCGGAAGACACTCCGATGCAGTTTGCCGTCGTGCGCAGCAATGCGGCAGGCTGCGAGCCGACCTGCCCGGAATGGATTTCCGCCGAAGGCGCGATCGTCGCGGCAACGCCGGGCCAATTCAAAAAGCTGCTGAAGCAGCTTGCCGGGCGGAGGCTGCCGGTGGTCGTCAGTTCGCCGGGCGGCGATGTCGACGCGGCGCTGACGCTTGGCCGCCTCATCCGGCAGAACAGGCTCGACGTCGCGGTTGGGCTGACGCGTTTCGACGGATGTCATCCAGCCGCGAAGAACTGCAAGCCGAACGAGGGCAAAGCGGCAGCCTACTACGGCAATGCCTTTGCCGGCGGCGCCTATTGTGCCTCTGCCTGCCCGCTGGTGCTGGCGGGTGGCGTGCGGCGGGTGGTAGGCCAGTGGGCCTATCTCGGTGTGCATCAGGTCACCACGACCTACTTCCGCACCAAGGTCCTCTACCGGACCAAATACAAGGTGGTGAAGGGCAAGAAGCGAGTCATCGAGAAGAAGGTGGTCAGCCGCAAGAACGCCGGCAGCTACAAGACCTATGAAATGAATAAGTCGCTCGAGAAGAAGCTGGCAGCCTATCTGGAGGAAATGGGGATAGGGGACAATCTGCTGGCGGCGATCAAGAGCACCCCAGCGACCACGCTGCACCAGATCGTGCCATACACCATGCTGCAGATGAAGCTGATCACCAGCCTGGACGACGCCGAACTGCTGACGGCGGCCAATGTCTGCAAGGCCGTGCCGGCCGCCGGCAATTGCCGCGTCGTGACGGAATCGGATATCGAGGGTTAGACGCTGCGACGCTTCCAGGCCTTTGTTTGTCGATGAGGTTTTCGGGTAAACGCCGTGCATGGCGCGCGGCACTTGCCGCTGTGGCACTCTATTTTCCGGCATCGAGCGCTGAAACGGCCGAGACGCCACAGCCCAAGCAGATGCAGTTCGTCGTGGTGCGCGCCAACGATTCGGCCTGCGAGCCCACCTGTCCCGAATGGATCTCCGCTGAGGGCGCAATCGGCGTCAAGACGCCCGCGCTGCTGAAAGCCGCGTTGAGGACGCTCCGCGGCCGTAAATTGCCGATCGTCCTCTTCTCCGCCGGTGGCGATGTCGGGGCGGCGATGGAGATGGGCCGGCGGATCCGCCGCGCCGGGCTGCCGGTCGTCGTCGGAAGGACCTGGTTCGTCGGCTGCAGGCCTGACGAAAAGGATTGCAAGGCCAATGACGGAAAGGGCGCTGACTTCTTTGGCCGGGCGCTATCGAGCGGAGGTTATTGCGCCTCCGAATGTACGCTGCTGCTTGCGGGCGGCGTGAAACGCCTGGTGCCCGACATGGCGATTCTGCGTGTCCGGCTGAGGGACCCGAAGATGGGTAAGGCCGTCGAACGGCGGCTCGCCGCATATTTGAAGGAAATGGGCGTCGACCGCGTCGTTCTCGACCGGATGAAGTCCGCGCGTGGGGACAACCTCGATACGGGGCCGCTGCAGGCGGCGGGATTGGTCACTGGCACGGGAACTGCCGAGAGCGTCACCGAAAGCAGCATTTGCAGGACGTTCCCGGCGCCTGACAACTGCCGCGTCTTCACGGTGCTCGACCTGGAGGATTAGTCATCTCGAAAGCATCGAGGGGATGCACTGCCAGCGCCTTCGAGTTTGAATCCCGCGTTCCACGCAATGACATGGTGCGCCAAGATCCGCTTCCGTCCGCGCCGAACCGGGCTTGAGTTCTCCCGCGCTTTGTGAAATAGCAGCGCTCACATAGGGGTATAGCTCAGTTGGTAGAGCGGCGGTCTCCAAAACCGCAGGTCACAGGTTCGAGCCCTGTTGCCCCTGCCATTTCGCGCCATGACGGTGCCGAGTAAGCCATAGCCTGCGGGCGGGACGATTGGATGGTTCCGCAGCAGGTGTTTGGAAGTAAGACCGGGATCGGCCCTTGCAAGGAACGAGATTCGGTTTTATGTAGTGACGACGGACACGCGACGCGTGGAGCTGGATATCCAGCTTTGCGCGTCCAAATTGTATGGTGGGAATGCGCAACCGATTCGCTGCATTCCGGCTCAATGCGGCGGCAATCCCGGCCAACGGGACGGAATTCGGGCTCTTCAGAGCCTGTGGAACAGAGCGGCAGATGGCATCGAAGACCACGAACCCTTTCACCTTCCTTCAGCAGGTAAGGTCCGAGGCGGCCAAGGTGACTTGGCCCTCGCGGCGCGAGACGATGATCTCCACCGCCATGGTTGTGGTGTTCGCGATCATCGCGATGATCTTTTTCTTCGTCGCCGACCAGTTGATGGCGTTCGGTATCGATCTGATCCTCGGCCTCGGCCGCTGATACCGGCGTTTACGGAGAACAGTTGATGGCGGCGCGCTGGTACATCGTCCATGCCTACTCGAACTTCGAGAAGAAGGTCGCTGAGGACATCGAGAACAAGGCCAAGCAGAAGGGTCTGAGCGAAAGGATCGAGCAGATCGTCGTGCCGACCGAGAAGGTCGTGGAAGTGCGGCGCGGCAAGAAGGTGGATGCCGAGCGCAAATTCTTCCCCGGCTATGTGCTGATGAAGGCCGAACTGAACGACGCGGTGATCAGCCTGGTCAAGAACACGCCGCGTGTCACCGGATTCCTTGGCGAGGACAAGCACACCGCAAAGCCGATGCACATCACCGACAAGGAGGCCGAGCGCATCCTGCATCAGGTGCAGGAGGGTGTGGAGCGGCCGAAGCCGTCGGTCACCTTCGAGATCGGCGAAGCGGTGCGCGTGTCGGATGGGCCTTTCGCCTCGTTCAATGGTTTCGTCCAGGAAGTGGACGCCGAGCGGGCGCGACTCAAGGTGGAAGTTTCGATCTTTGGGCGCGCCGTGCCTGTCGATCTGGAGTTCGGTCAGGTCGAGAAGGGCTGACCGGAAATGTCCCGGCCTTGAGTTCCGGGACGGCGAGGGCGCAAGCGCTTCTCGTTCGCGGTGGGAGGAAAGGCGGCCTGGCCGGCCGTGGCTTCCGGACCACCAGACTGCAAACCGTCGGAAATGTCCGGCATGAAACAAAGGCAGTAGAGAGATGGCTAAGAAAGTAGCGGGCCAGCTCAAGCTCCAGGTCAAGGCGGGATCGGCGACGCCGTCGCCCCCGATCGGCCCGGCGCTTGGTCAGCGCGGCATCAACATCATGGAATTCTGCAAGGCGTTCAACGCCCAGACGCAGGAAATGGAGAAGGGATCGCCGGTTCCGGTGGTGATCACCTACTATCAGGACAAGTCGTTCACCTTCGTCATGAAGACGGCTCCGGTGAGCTATTTCCTGAAGAAGGCTGCGAACCTTTCTTCCGGATCCAAGGAGCCGGGAAAGGCCAAGGTCGGCCAGATCAGCCGCGACAAGGTGCGCGAGATCGCGACCGCCAAGATGAAGGATCTCAACGCCAACGACGTCGAAGCCGCCATGCGTATGGTTGAAGGCTCCGCCCGTTCGATGGGCCTGGAAGTGGTGGGCTGAGACGATGGCAAAGCTTGCAAAGCGTGTTGAGAAGTCCCGCGAGGGCGTCGATCCGAACAAGTCGTACTCGCTCGGCGAGGCGATCAAGATGCTGAAGGATCGCTCCAAGGTGAAGTTCGATGAGACCGTCGAGGTGGCGCTCAACCTCGGCGTTGACCCGCGTCACGCCGACCAGATGGTGCGCGGCGTGGTCAACCTGCCGAACGGCACCGGCAAGACCGTGCGCGTCGCCGTGTTCGCGCGGGGCGCCAAGGCCGACGAGGCCAAGGCCGCCGGCGCCGACATCGTAGGCGCTGAGGATCTGGTCGAGGTCGTGCAGAAAGGCACGATCGACTTCGATCGCTGCATCGCAACGCCCGACATGATGCCGCTGGTCGGACGCTTGGGCAAGGTGCTCGGCCCGCGCGGCATGATGCCGAACCCGAAGGTTGGCACCGTGACCATGGACGTGGGCGCCGCGGTGAAGGCCTCCAAGGGCGGCGCCGTCGAGTTCCGCGTCGAGAAGGCCGGCATCGTGCATGCCGGCATCGGTAAGGTCTCGTTCGAGACCGCCGCGCTGGAAGAGAATGTCCGCGCGCTGGCTGACGCCGTCAACAAGGCGAAGCCTGCCGGCGCCAAGGGCGTGTACATGAAGAAGATGTCGGTGAGCTCGACCATGGGCCCCGGCCTCAAGGTCGATCTGGCGAGCCTCGGCACGGCCTGATCCCTTGAATGAAGACCGCCGCGCATCGCGGCGGTTTTCCAACGAATTCCGGGCCAGCATATCGGTCCGGACTGCGGAAGCAGAACAACGCTTCCGGACTATCCTGTCCGAGATTGCAGGCGGTCCAGGTGTTCCTGGTCCTTAATTCGCATGGGCCTGCATGAGACGGGTGACGACCGGACAAAGGGGCATTCCTTGGCCCTGATGGAAGGTTCGAACCGTGTTTGCCTTTGTCCGCGCGCCGGCCGTCGAGAGACGCCCGTCGCAACGAAAGGGGACAGGATCCTCGAACGTCGTTCGGGTGGTCCATATGGATGACCCGGGCGGCAAAAGGCAACCCGATCTCCGTTCCGGAAACGGACGGAGGTCAACTGGAGATAGGCAGTGGACAGAGCGGAAAAACGCGAACTCGTCACGGGCCTGAACGACGCCTTCAAGGGCGCCGGTTCAGTGGTCGTGGCCCACTATGCCGGTATCACCGTCGCGCAGATGAACGATCTTCGCTCGAAGATGCGTACTGCCGGCGGCACCGTCAAAGTCGCGAAGAACCGTCTCGCCCGCATCGCTCTTCAGGGTACGGAATCCGAAAGCATCATCGACCTGTTCAAGGGACAGACGCTGATCGCCTATTCGGAGGATCCGGTTGCGGCGCCCAAGGTCGCCTCCGATTTCGCCAAGGGGAATGACAAGCTGGTCATTCTCGGTGGCGCGATGGGGTCGACCGCGCTCAACGCCGACGGAGTGAAGGCCCTGGCCACGCTTCCGTCGCTCGATGAGCTGCGCGGCAAGCTGGTGGGGCTCATCGCCGCCCCGGCAACCCGGATCGCCCAGATCGTCAATGCGCCGGCAGCCTCGGTTGCCCGCGTCATCGGCGCGTATGCCCGGAAGGACGAGGCGGCGTGAGGCCGTTCCTCGCTATCCTCATCAACACGTGTTCGAACTTTTTGAAGGAAAAACAAAATGGCTGATCTCGCAAAGATCGTAGACGACCTTTCGCAGCTGACCGTCCTCGAGGCGGCCGAGCTGTCGAAGCTGCTCGAAGAGAAGTGGGGCGTTTCCGCTGCCGCTCCGGTGGCTGCCGCCGCCGCTGCCGGTGGTGGCGCCGCCGCTGCTGCTCCCGTCGAGGAGAAGACCGAGTTCGACGTCATCCTGACGGATGCCGGCGCCCAGAAGATCAACGTCATCAAGGAAGTGCGTGCGATCACCAACCTCGGCCTCAAGGAAGCCAAGGATCTGGTCGAAGGCGCTCCGAAGGCGGTCAAGGAAGCCGTTTCCAAGGCCGATGCCGACAAGATCAAGGCCCAGCTCGAAGCAGCCGGCGCCAAGGTCGAGCTGAAGTAAGTACTGCGGCTGCCGGCGGATGGACAATCCGTCCGCCGGTCCCCGCGTAATGGGGGAAGTGTTCGAAAACCTCTTTCCTGAGGGCCGTGCGGCGGCTTTCAGGAAACGGGTTTTCTCCCGTTTTAGGACTGACCCTGGTGTGCCGGGGTTCACCATATGCAAGGCGTGTTTGTTGGACGCGCCCCAAGCGAGCAAGGAGCGACGATGGCCCAGACCGCGACATTCAATGGCCGCAGGCGCGTACGCAAGTTCTTCGGGAACATCCCCGAGGTTGCGGAGATGCCGAACCTCATCGAGGTGCAGAAGGCATCCTACGATCAGTTCCTCATGGTCCACGAGCCGGAAGGCGGCCGTCCGGATGAGGGACTGCAGGCCGTTTTCAAGTCGGTCTTCCCGATTTCCGATTTCTCGGGTTCCTCGATGTTGGAATTCGTCAAGTACGAGTTCGAGGCGCCGAAGTTCGACGTGGACGAATGCCGGCAGCGCGACCTGACCTATGCCGCGCCGCTGAAGGTGACGCTGCGCCTGATCGTGTTCGATATCGACGAGGACACCGGCGCCAAGTCGATCAAGGACATCAAGGAGCAGGACGTGTACATGGGCGACATGCCGCTCATGACGCTGAACGGCACCTTCATCATCAACGGTACCGAGCGTGTCATCGTCTCGCAGATGCACCGTTCGCCGGGCGTCTTCTTCGACCATGACAAGGGCAAGTCGCACTCTTCGGGCAAGCTTCTGTTCGCCGCGCGCGTCATCCCTTATCGCGGCTCCTGGCTCGACATAGAGTTCGATTCCAAGGACGTCGTGCACGCTCGCATCGACCGTCGCCGCAAGCTGCCGGTGACGAGCCTGCTGATGGCCCTCGGCATGGATGGCGAGGAGATCCTTTCGACCTTCTACAACAAGATTGTCTACAAGCGTTCCGGCGACCACTGGCGCATCCCCTACAGCGCCGAGCGGTTCCGCGGCCTGAAGGCGGTCAACGACCTGGTCGACGCCGACACCGGCGAGATTGTCGTGGAGGCCGGCAAGAAGATCACCGCGCGGCAGGCCAAGCAACTCGCCGACAAGGGCCTCAAGGCGATCAAGGCGACCGACGAGGATATTCTCGGCAGCTATCTCGCCGAGGACATCGTCAACTTCCAGACCGGCGAGATCTATCTCGAGGCCGGCGACGAGATCGACGAGAAGACGCTGAAGGTGCTGCTGTCGACCGGCGAGGAGGAATTCTCCATCCTCGACATCGACCACATCAACATTGGCGGCTACATCCGCAACACGCTCGCCGTCGACAAGAATGAGAGCCGCCAGGACGCGTTGTTCGACATCTATCGCGTCATGCGCCCCGGCGAGCCGCCGACGATCGACACCGCCGAGGCGATGTTCAACTCGTTGTTCTTCGACGCCGACCGCTACGACCTGTCGGCCGTCGGCCGCGTCAAGATGAACATGCGTCTCGACCTCAAGGCCGAGGACACCGTGCGCGTTCTCCGCAAGGAGGACATCATCGCCGTTGTCCGGACGCTGGTCGAATTGCGCGACGGCAAGGGCGAGATCGACGACATCGACAATCTCGGCAACCGCCGGGTGCGCTCGGTCGGCGAGCTCATGGAGAACCAGTACCGCGTCGGCCTGTTGCGCATGGAGCGCGCCATCAAGGAGCGCATGTCGTCGATCGAGATCGACACGGTGATGCCGCAAGACCTGATCAACGCCAAGCCGGCGGCCGCCGCCGTGCGCGAGTTCTTCGGCTCCTCGCAGCTCTCGCAGTTCATGGACCAGACCAACCCGCTCTCCGAGATCACCCACAAGCGCCGCCTGTCGGCGCTCGGACCGGGCGGTCTGACCCGCGAGCGCGCCGGTTTCGAGGTGCGCGACGTTCACGTCACGCATTATGGCCGCATCTGCCCGATCGAAACGCCGGAAGGCCCGAACATCGGCCTGATCAACTCGCTCGCGACCTTTGCTCGTGTCAACAAGTACGGCTTCATCGAAAGCCCGTACCGCAAGATCATCGACGGCAAGGTGTCCGAGGAGGTCGTCTATCTGTCGGCGATGGAGGAGGCCAAGCACTATGTCGCGCAGGCCAACGCCGAGCTCGACAAGAACGGCTCCTTCACCGAGGAATTCGTCATCTGCCGGCATGCCGGCGAGGTGATGATGACCCCGCGCGAGAATGTCGACCTGATGGACGTGTCGCCGAAGCAGATGGTGTCGGTCGCCGCGGCGCTGATCCCGTTCCTGGAGAACGACGACGCCAACCGCGCGCTGATGGGCTCGAACATGCAGCGTCAGGCCGTGCCGCTGGTGCGCGCCGAGGCGCCGTTCGTCGGCACCGGCATGGAGCCGATCGTGGCGCGCGACTCCGGCGCTGCGATCGCTGCACGCCGCACCGGCATCGTCGACCAGGTGGACGCGACCCGTATCGTCATCCGCGCGACGGAAGACCTGCAGGCAGGCAAGTCGGGCGTCGACATCTACCGTCTGATGAAGTTCCAGCGCTCGAACCAGAACACCTGCATCAACCAGCGTCCGCTGGTGCGAATGGGCGACCGGATCGAGAAGGGCGACATCATCGCCGACGGCCCGTCGACCGATCTTGGCGATCTGGCGCTCGGCCGCAACGTGCTCGTCGCGTTCATGCCTTGGAACGGCTACAACTACGAGGACTCGATCCTGCTCTCCGAGAAGATCGTGTCGGATGACGTCTTCACCTCGATCCACATCGAGGAGTTCGAGGTCATGGCGCGCGACACCAAGCTCGGGCCGGAAGAGATCACGCGCGACATTCCGAACGTCTCGGAAGAGGCGCTGAAGAACCTCGACGAGGCCGGCATCGTCTACATCGGCGCGGAAGTGCAGCCGGGCGACATCCTGGTCGGCAAGATCACGCCGAAGGGCGAAAGCCCGATGACGCCGGAAGAGAAGTTGCTGCGCGCCATCTTTGGCGAGAAGGCGTCGGACGTCCGCGACACCTCCATGCGCATGCCTCCGGGCACGTATGGCACGGTGGTCGAGGTGCGCGTGTTCAATCGCCACGGCGTCGAGAAGGACGAACGCGCCATGGCGATCGAGCGTGAGGAGATCGAACGCCTCGCCAAGGACCGCGACGACGAGCAGGCGATCCTCGACCGCAACGTCTATTCGCGCCTCACCGACATGATCGTCGGCAAGGATGCCGTTCAGGGGCCGAAGGGCTTCAAGAAGGGCACGACCCTGTCGAAGGAGCTGCTCGGCGAATATCCGCGCTCGCAATGGTGGCAGTTTGCTGTGGAGGACGAAGCCCTCCAGCGCGAGATCGAGGCGTTGCGTGGCCAGTACGACGATTCCAAGAAGGCGCTGGAGCAGCGCTTCATGGACAAGGTCGAGAAGGTGCAGCGCGGCGACGAGATGCCTCCGGGCGTCATGAAGATGGTCAAGGTCTTCGTGGCGGTTAAGCGCAAGATGCAGCCGGGCGACAAGATGGCCGGCCGTCACGGCAACAAGGGTGTCGTTTCGCGTATCGTGCCGGTAGAGGACATGCCGTTCCTGGAAGACGGCACACATGCCGACATCGTGCTCAACCCGCTCGGCGTGCCGAGCCGCATGAATGTCGGTCAGATCCTCGAGACGCATCTCGGTTGGGCCTGCGCCGGCATGGGCCGCAAGATCGGCGATCTGCTCGAAGCCTACAAGGCGGGCGGCGACATCAAGCCGCTGCGTCAGACGATCGAGCAGATCATCCCTGACAACGACCGCAACGAACCGGTACGGCGCTTCGACGACGAGTCAGTCGTGCGGCTCGCCGACCAGATGAAGCGCGGCGTGTCGATCGCCACGCCGGTCTTCGACGGCGCGCATGAGGCGCACATCAACCAGATGCTCGAACAGGCCGGCTTGCACTCAAGCGGTCAGTCGACGCTCTATGACGGCCGCACCGGCGAGGCTTTCGATCGCAAGGTGACGATGGGCTACATCTATATGCTCAAGCTGCACCACCTGGTGGACGACAAGATCCACGCGCGCTCGATCGGCCCGTACTCGCTCGTCACCCAGCAGCCGCTGGGCGGCAAGGCGCAGTTCGGCGGCCAGCGCTTCGGCGAGATGGAGGTGTGGGCGCTCGAAGCCTATGGCGCCGCCTATACGCTGCAGGAGATGCTGACGGTGAAGTCGGACGACGTGGCCGGCCGCACCAAGGTCTACGAGGCGATCGTGCGTGGAGACGACAGCTTCGAGGCCGGCATTCCGGAGAGCTTCAACGTGCTCGTCAAGGAAATGCGGTCGCTGGGCCTCAACGTCGAGCTGGAAAATACGGTCGTCGAGGATCAACCGGCGCCGCGCATGCGCGACGCTGCCGAGTGACGCAAAGCAGGGTATGTCGCGGAACGATGGTTCCGCGACCGCCCGAGACGGCCGGAAGCCTGGTCGCATGAGATTGTCCGATGAGGCGCGCGTAGCGGCGGCGTTCGATCGGGCCGGAAGTAGGCGGGCCTTTCCCGCGAGATTTTAACGGGATTTCGGTCCCGAGAAGGAGAACGGCATGAACCAAGAGGTCATGAATCTCTTCAACAACAACGTGCCCGCGCAGGTGTTCGATTCCATCCGGATCTCGCTCGCCAGCCCGGACAAGATCCTGTCCTGGTCGTTCGGCGAGATCAAGAAGCCGGAGACCATCAACTACCGTACGTTCAAGCCAGAGCGTGACGGCCTGTTCTGCGCGCGCATCTTCGGTCCGATCAAGGACTACGAGTGCCTGTGCGGCAAGTACAAGCGCATGAAGTACAAGGGCGTCATCTGCGAGAAGTGCGGTGTCGAGGTGACGCTGAGCCGCGTGCGCCGCGAGCGCATGGGCCATATCGAACTCGCCGCGCCCGTTGCCCATATCTGGTTTCTGAAGTCGCTTCCGTCGCGCATCGGCACGTTGCTCGACATGACGCTGAAGGACATCGAGCGCGTCCTCTATTTCGAGAACTACATCGTCACCGAGCCGGGCCTCACCGCGCTGAAGGAGCATCAGCTCCTGTCGGAAGAGGAGTACATGATCGCCATCGACGAATATGGCGAGGACAGCTTCACCGCCATGATCGGCGCCGAGGCCATTCATGCGCTGCTGGCCGAGATGAAGCTCGACTCCATCGCCGGTGAGCTCAGGACCGAGCTTGCCTCGACGACCTCCGAGCTGAAGCAGAAGAAGCTGCTCAAGCGCCTGAAGGTGGTCGAAAACTTCATGGAATCCGGCAACCGTCCGGAGTGGATGATCATGAAGGTCATCCCGGTCATCCCGCCGGACCTGCGTCCGCTGGTGCCGCTGGACGGCGGCCGCTTCGCCACGTCGGACCTCAACGATCTCTATCGCCGCGTCATCAACCGCAACAACCGTCTGAAGCGGCTGATCGAGTTGCGCGCGCCAGGCATCATCATCCGCAACGAGAAGCGCATGCTTCAGGAAGCGGTTGACGCACTGTTCGACAACGGTCGCCGCGGCCGCGTCATCACCGGCGCCAACAAGCGCCCGTTGAAGTCCCTGTCCGACATGCTGAAGGGCAAGCAGGGGCGCTTCCGCCAGAATCTGCTCGGCAAGCGCGTCGACTATTCCGGTCGCTCGGTCATTGTGACCGGCCCGGAGCTGAAGCTGCACCAGTGCGGCCTGCCGAAGAAGATGGCGCTGGAGCTGTTCAAGCCGTTCATCTACGCCCGCCTCGACGCCAAGGGTTACTCCTCGACTGTCAAGCAGGCGAAGAAGCTGGTCGAGAAGGAAAAGCCGGAAGTCTGGGATATCCTCGACGAGGTGATCCGCGAGCATCCGGTGCTCTTGAACCGCGCGCCGACGCTGCACCGCCTCGGCATCCAGGCGTTCGAGCCGACGCTGATCGAAGGCAAGGCGATCCAGCTTCACCCGCTGGTCTGCACGGCGTTCAACGCCGACTTCGACGGCGACCAGATGGCGGTCCACGTGCCGCTGTCGCTGGAAGCGCAGCTCGAAGCCCGCGTGCTGATGATGTCGACCAACAACATCCTGCATCCGGCTTCCGGCGCACCGATCATCGTGCCGTCGCAGGATATGGTCCTCGGCCTCTACTACCTCTCCATCGTCAACCAGAACGAGCCGGGAGAGGGCATGGCGTTCGCCGACATGGGCGAGTTGCAGCATGCGCTCGAAACCAAGGCGGTGACGCTGCACGCCAAGATCAAGGGCCGTTTCAAGACGGTCGACAAGGACGGCAACGTCGTATCGAAGATTTACGACACGACGCCCGGCCGCATGATCATCGGCGAATTGCTGCCGAAGAACGTCAACGTGCCGTTCGAGACCGCCAACCAGGAGATGACCAAGAAGAACATCTCCAAGATGATCGACACCGTCTACCGCCATTGCGGCCAGAAGGAGACGGTCATCTTCTGCGACCGCATCATGCAGCTCGGGTTCTCCCATGCCTGCCGCGCCGGCATTTCGTTCGGCAAGGACGACATGGTCATTCCGGATACGAAGGCCGACCTGGTCGCCAAGACGGAGGCGCTCGCGAAGGAATACGAGCAGCAGTACAATGACGGCCTGATCACCCAGGGCGAGAAGTACAACAAGGTCGTCGACGCCTGGGCAAAATGCTCGGAGAAGGTCGCCGAGGAGATGATGGGCCGCATCCGCGCGGTCGAGTTCAACGACAACGGCCGCCAGAAGCCGATGAACTCGATCTACATGATGAGCCACTCCGGCGCGCGCGGGTCTCCGACCCAGATGCGCCAGCTTGCGGGCATGCGCGGCCTGATGGCCAAGCCGTCGGGCGAGATCATCGAGACGCCGATCATCTCGAACTTCAAGGAAGGCCTCACCGTGCTCGAGTACTTCAACTCGACCCACGGCGCCCGCAAGGGACTGGCCGACACCGCCTTGAAGACGGCGAACTCGGGTTATCTCACCCGTCGCCTCGTCGACGTGGCGCAGGACTGCATCGTCAACGCGATCGACTGCGGCACCGACAAGGGCCTGACGATGCAGCCGATCGTCGATGCCGGCCAGGTGGTCGCCACCCTCGGCCAGCGTGTCCTTGGCCGTACGGCGCTCGATGACATCAACCATCCGGTCTCCGGCGATCTGATCGTCAAGGCCGGCCGCCTGATGGACGAGCGCGACATCGAAGCGATCGAGAAGGCTGGCATCCAGTCGATCCGCATCCGCTCGGCGCTGACCTGCGAGGTCAAGGTCGGCGTCTGCGCAGTCTGCTATGGACGCGACCTGGCCCGCGGCACGCCCGTCAACCAGGGCGAGGCCGTCGGCGTCATCGCGGCGCAGTCGATCGGCGAGCCGGGCACCCAGCTCACCATGCGCACCTTCCACATGGGGGGCACCGCGCAGGTGGTGGACTCGTCGTTCCTCGAGGCCTCCTATGAAGGCACGGTGCAGATCCGCAATCGCAACGTGGTGCGCAACTCCGATGGCCAGCTCATGGCCATGGGCCGCAATATGGCGGTGCTGATCCTCGACGAGGGCGGCAAGGAGCGCGCCACGCACCGCGTCACCTACGGCTCGCGTCTGTTCGTGGACGAGGGCGACAAGGTGAAGCGCGGCCAGCGCATCGCCGAGTGGGATCCCTATACCCGTCCGATCCTCACCGAGGTCGAAGGCAGGGTGGCGTTCGAGGATCTGGTCGACGGCATCTCCGTGCAGGAGACCGCCGACGAATCCACCGGCATCACCAAGCGCGAGGTCATCGACTGGCGCTCGACGCCGCGCGGCTCCGACCTCAAGCCGGCGATCGTCATCCAGGACGCCCGCGGCAAGGTGGCAAAGCTGTCGAAAGGCGGCGATGCCCGCTTCCTGCTCTCGGTCGAGGCCATCCTCTCCGTGGAGCCGGGTGCGGCGGTGCGTCCGGGCGACGTGCTGGCGCGTATCCCGATGGAAAGCGCCAAGACCAAGGACATCACCGGCGGTCTGCCGCGGGTGGCCGAGCTGTTCGAGGCGCGCCGTCCGAAGGACCATGCCATCATCGCCGAGATCGACGGCACGATCCGCTTCGGGCGGGACTACAAGAACAAGCGCCGGATCATCATCGAGCCGCATGATTCGACGCTGGAGCCGGTCGAGTACCTGATCCCGAAGGGCAAGCCGTTCCATCTGCAGGACGGCGACGCCATCGAGAAGGGCGACTACGTCATGGACGGCAATCCTGCGCCGCATGACATCCTGGCGATCAAGGGCGTGGAGGCTCTCGCCTCCTACCTCGTCAACGAGATCCAGGAGGTCTACCGATTGCAGGGCGTGTCGATCAACGACAAGCACATCGAGGTGATCGTCCGCCAGATGCTGCAGAAGGTCGAAATCACGGTCCAGGGCGACTCGACCTACATCCCCGGCGACCATGTCGACGTGATCGAGCTCGAGGAGGTCAACGAGCGGCTGGTCGAAGAAGGCAAGAAGCCCGCGGAAGGCCAGCCGGTGCTGCTCGGCATCACCAAGGCCTCGCTGCAAACGCCGTCCTTCATCTCGGCGGCCTCCTTCCAGGAGACCACCCGCGTGTTGACCGAGGCGGCCGTCGCCGGCAAGGTCGACACGCTGCAGGGCCTCAAGGAGAACGTCATCGTCGGCCGCCTGATCCCGGCCGGCACCGGCGGCCAGATGAGCCAGATCCGCCGCATCGCGACGCATCGCGACGAACTCATCCTCGACGAGCGCCGCAAGGCGACCGGCGCGGAGACCGCGACGCCGATGCTGACAGAAATGACCAACGCCGCCGAGTAAGCGCGGCGTCTACGAGAAAAGCAAAAGGCCGTCGGGGCGACCCGGCGGCCTTTTTTGTTTCTGCCGTCCGCCTTGGAGCGGCCTTCGCGCTTTCGCGTGCGCGCTTCAGGTTGTGCGGCTTGCGATCGTCCTCGACCCGGCCTGCGGCCGCGAAGCCAATTCGACCAATATAGTACGGCGCCGTACGGTCTACCTGGAGTAGGAACGGCTTGCGGGCGGAAACCCTGCAAACCTCTGGCTTTCGTGCGCGTCCGCGGTGCGTTGCGCCATCACCTGTGCGAGCAGGTTGTTCGCGACAGGTTCGCTGCCGGCGAAGTGCTGGCCGATTACCGCGAAATGCTGCCAGAGCGGACCAAGCGGCTTGCCGCTGTCGCGCAGGATGAGCGCAGAGTTTGCGCATTGCGCGGCCCAATAGACGCGCCGCTCCTCGATATAGGCGAGCGCGGCCTTTTGCCTTTGCTTGGCGCCGCGCAGCCCATCGAGCCGGCCATCGGAGGCAGGCCCTGCCTCGAACCAGGTTCCCGTCAAGTCGTCATCATCGAGACGGCCAGCGGCTTCTGCCAGAGTCAGGGGCACTAAGGGGGGAGTATCAGCCAAAAGCTCGTCCAGCAGGGATTCTGGCTCGATCGCCTCAGGCCGCAGCGCCGCAATTCCGAGGGCCTCCAGCGCCTCGACGAATCCGAATGTGGCGGTGGTGCCTTTTGAATGGCTGATGGCCAAGGCAATCGCCAGACGCCGTTGGATTAGCGCCGGCGACACCGGTACGAGCGTCAAGCCCATTGCCTTGGTCATTGCATCGAAATCCCGTTTCGAAAAATCGTTGAGGACCATGGCATCGGCGAGGCCCGAATCGGTTTTGACCAGGAAAGTGGCCAACACGTGAGTCTTGCCGCGGCGCATCAGGGCAATCAGCGACTGGGCGCCCGCGCCGTCGCACACCGAGGCGATGCATTTGACGAGTTCGAGCGGCTCGCGCGCCACCGGAGGCAAGGCCCTTGACCGCAAGGCGGCGATCGTGGCGTCGACTGTTGGGTGCATCGGCGCGGGCACTAGTCCGCGGATCAGCACCAGGCGCTCCACCAGCCGGTTCGGCACCGGCGCGTTGCAGGCGCTGGCGATCAGACCATTGGCGGCAATGCGCACGAGTTCGGAATCGGCATCGAGAAGGCATCCCAGCAGAACTGCTCGCGCCGTTTCCTGCGCGTGCCCGCCGAGGGCGTGTACAAATTCATAACGCGCTGCGGACGGCATGTAGCGGATCATGGCGGCGAAGGATGATTGCGCGACTTGCTCGTCCAGTTCCGCCAAGCTTGCCACAGCGTCCGATAGGCGCATCTCGACAGCGGAATCCGGCGAGCGTGCAGAATGGATGTTGGCCAGGATGACTTCCCGCAGCGCGTCGCCGGGATCGATCTCCGCCTCCCCGAACATCTGGAACAACAACATGACCGCGTGTCCGGGAAGATCGCCGGTTTGCGCCGCGGCATCGACGACTGCCAGGCCTTCCTCGAGTTCTCGGTGCGCCTCCCGATCTCCGCCGTTGGCGGCGATGCGTATGTCGTTCAAACGGTTTTGCATGTCCGCGGCGCGGCTGAACGTCGCCTCGGCGTCGCTTTCGCCCGCATCTTCATCGAGGAGGTCGGCGATGTAGGAATCCAGTTCTTCGGCGAGCGACGCACCCTGTGTGTCGTCACTCCGCAAGGCCACCAGCAATTGCTCCAGAATAGCAGGGTCGATTCCAAGAGGTCCTCTGCCTAGCGTACGGCGATTCGCGGGCGTGCGCCTCTTGGCTTTTCTGGCCATGTAGGACGGTCTCCAGAGTCCACGCTATCATAGGTCGCGAACCGGGAATTCAAACCGACTCTTCGAAAAGTCCTGTGCACAAGCTGCACGCTGCGCACGCGCTATGCCCGCAGCGCCTGCTCCAGGTCGGCGATCAGGTCGTCGCCGTCCTCGATGCCGGCCGACAGCCGCACCAGCGAATCCGAAATGCCGATCGCCGCGCGCTGCTCGGGCGGGATCGAGCCGTGCGTCATCAGGGCAGGGTGCTCGATCAGGCTTTCGACGCCCCCAAGGCTTTCGGCCAGCGTGAACAGTTGCGTGCGTTCCAGGAATCGCTTCGTGCCAGCGAGGTCGCGGTCGAACTCGACCGAGATCATGCCGCCGAATGCAGACATCTGCCGTTTGGCGATCGCATGCTGCGGATGGCTTTCGAGTCCCGGAAAGACGACACGGCGCACATCCTTGCGCGCCTCCAGCCATCTGGCGATCTTCGCGCCGTTTGATGAATGCCGCTCCATTCGCAGCGCCAGTGTCTTTAGTCCGCGTAGAGCGAGGAAACTGTCGAAGGGACCGGAGATGGCGCCGACCGCGTTCTGCAAGAATTTCAGCCGATCGGCGAGGTCGCGATTGTCGCCGACCACCGCGACACCGCCGACCATGTCGGAATGGCCGTTCAGATATTTCGTCGTCGAGTGCACGACGATGTCGATGCCGAGTTCCAGCGGCCGCTGGATATAGGGGCTGCAAAAGGTGTTGTCGGCCACCGACAGCAGGTCGTGCCGCTTCGCCAGCGCGGCCACGCCCTCGAGATCGACCACCTTCAGCAGCGGATTGGTTGGTGTCTCCACCCAGAGGAGTTTCGTCTCGGGCCGGATCGCGGCTTCCACGGCGGAAAGGTCGGTGAAGTCGACAAAATCCACCTTCAGGCCGGCAGAGCGCTTTCTGACCCGTTCCAGCAGACGGAAGGTGCCGCCATAGATGTCGTCAGTCGCGACAACATGTGCGCCGCTGTCGAGCAGTTCGAAAACGGTGGCGATCGCCGCGAGGCCCGAGGCGAAAGCGAAGGCTGCCGTACCGCTCTCCAGATCGGCTACGGCGCGCTCGAAGGCAAATCGCGTCGGATTCTGGCTGCGGGCATATTCAAAACCCTTGTGCACGCCGGGGCTTTGCTGGCCGTAGGTGGAGGTGGCGTAGATCGGCACCATCACCGCGCCGGTGGTCGGATCGTGGCTCTGCCCGCCATGGATGGTGCGGGTGGAAAAGGCCAGGCGGTTCTTGCCGGTCATCGATTGCGCCTCAGATGATTGATCAGGTCGACCCGGGTGATCAGGCCAAAGAATTCGTCGCCATCGAAGACGATGGCAACCTCGTTGCGCTCGAACACCGGCAGCAGGGCGTCGAGCGTCTGGCCGGCCTGCAAAGTATGCAGGTCCGTGGTCATGGCGGTGCGCACCGGTGCGCCGAAACGGTCCCAGCGCCCCTCGTAGGGGCCTTCCAGCACGGCAAGGATGTCGCTCTCGTCGACGATGCCGATTAGTTTGCCATTCTCCAGCACTGGCAGTTGCGAGACGTCTCCGCGCCGCATGCGGCCGTAGGCGGTGAGCAGTGTATCCTCCGGCCCGACAAAGACCGTACCGCCTTCGCGATGCGACCGGGCGACGAGATCGCGCAGGTCGCCGTGCTGCTCGCGCTCGGCAAGCCCTTGTTCGGCCAGCCAGAAATCGTCGAAGACCTTCGACAGGTATTTGTTGCCGCTGTCGCAGACGAAGGTGACGACGCGTTTTGCGATGGTCTGCTCCTTGCAGTAGCGCAGCGCGGCCGCCAGCAGCGTTCCCGACGACGAGCCGGCCAGAATGCCTTCCCTGGAAAGCAGATCGCGCACCGCCAGCATGCTGTGTTTGTCCGTCACCGAATACGCCTTCTTCACGAAGGAGAGATCGCAATTGGGCGGGATGAAATCCTCGCCTATGCCTTCCACCGTCCAACTGCCGGCTTCCTCCATCTTGCCGGTTTTCACATAGGGAGCCAGTACCGAGCCGACCGGATCGGCCAGTACCATCTCGGTCTTGGGTGAGGTTTTGGCGAAGAAGCGACCGAGACCGGTCAGTGTGCCGCCGGAACCGACGCCGACCACGATGGCGTCGACGGAGCCGCCGAGCTGGCTCCAGATTTCCGGGCCGGTGGTTGTCTCGTGGGCAAGCGGGTTGGCCGGATTGGCGAACTGGTTGACGTAAAAGGCCCCGGGAATGTCCGCGGCGATCTTCTCAGCCATGTCCTGGTAATATTCTGGGTGGCCCTTGCCGACGTCCGAGCGCGTCATGCGTACCTCGGCGCCGAGTGCCCTGAGATGCTGGATCTTCTCGCGCGACATCTTGTCGGGAACGACGAGAATGATGTGATAGCCCTTGGGAATGCCGACCTGGGCGAGGCCGAGGCCGGTGTTGCCGGCGGTGGCTTCGACGATCGTGCCGCCGCGCGCTAGCCGGCCGCTGCGCTCGGCGTCGGCGATCATGGAGAGCGCGATGCGGTCCTTGATCGAGCCGCCCGGGTTCTGGCTTTCCAGCTTGATGAACAGCCGGCATTTTCCGGTGTCGAAGCGCGTCAGTTCGATGACCGGCGTCTCGCCGATGAGATCGAGCACCGAGCGGTAGGGCGGCTTGAGCCGGCCGCCGCTGTCTTGCCGGGCCGATTGTGTCTGGACGCTCATGAAGGCCTCCCTCTTTTTGCGGCGCGCCGCGGAACCGCGACCAGCAGCATCATTGATATCAGCAAACGCATGATCGCAGCATCCCGTTGCCGGCGTCTTCCCTTCTCACGAGTGGCCAGTGCTGCTGAAGAAAAATCCGTCCAACGATGCCGCCAAATCAGGATTCGGTTTGCGCTGCCGCCAGGAATCACCTTCGGACCACCGCGGGTATGGTCTCCCAGGGCCGGCTAAACCCTTGTTCCGATTCAATGTTCTATAAATCTTGTAGACATTGGTTGACATCGTGAAATGTCGAGTCATACTTCGTGACGGAAGTGCCGATTTGCCAACCATCCATCCCGCAACCGCTCGATGAGGAGTTGACGATGACACAGACCAGCCAGGCTCCAATCCGGTCGCTTCTCGTCCGCTTGCAGGCTGCGCTCTTTCCCGAACTGACGCCGCGGCGGGCGACAGAGGTGGGGACCGGGGACGACGAGGAGGGTGATCGCCGTCGATCCCGCGATGAAAGCTTCTATTGGGGCTTTTGCATGAACGGCCATTGGTGAGGCCGCTTCTCGAGTTTCTCCGGCAACATCTTTTGGGTGTAGGGCATTGAGGCGGTTTCCGACCGCCCGGCGAGCATTTGGGAAAAACGAGCGAGGAGACTAGCATGACGAGAGTTCTTCCACCCCTGCATGAAGGCCATGCCCCGATTTTCCTGCACTACGCTTTTCAGGACGCCCTCGACGCCTATGAGGAATGGGGCCTCTACCAGGACGAACCAAAGGTGGAGCTGGAAGGCAGGCGAATCCCAATCAGTTCAGTGTTCGGCCGTATGCGCACCTGCACCGACATGTTGCCGGCACGCACGCTGGATGCCGTGCGGGACGTTCTCGGCCAACGGGCATCCGACCTCTCCACCGAGGCCGTCTATGCCGAGGCGGCGTTCCTGATGCGGGCGCTCTGCGTCGAGCGCCTGCGCATCGAAGCTATGACTTGAAAATCCATTCCGTCGCGTCGCTGGAAATGAGCACAGATTTCCTGCGATGGGCAAAAATTCGGAATCGACAAAATCTACAAAATTTATAGACTAATGATGAAAGAGGAGGCCGCCATGGCGAACATCGATCATCTCAGCGCAACTCGCCCGGCTTCGCGCCCGGCGTCGTCGCGCAGCATCGGCGGCTCGCTGGGCTCCCTGGCGGCGCATGCCGTCTTCATCGCGGCGGTAGCCTTCGCGGCCGCGATCGTCCTGGGCTTCGTGCCCTGATCTTCGTCCGGTCCGGACGATTTCCGAAAACTTTCAACAAGGATCGAGTGCGCAGTTCTTCAGCCTGTCGTGCGTCGTCAAGACGTTGAAATGACGGAGGAACTTCCGATGCAGGTCGAGTTTACCTACCTTCCTGGTCCGCACCGGGCCGCTCGCGGTGGAGCCGAAACGCCGTTCTTCTTCGATTTCCAGACGGCTCGGCGCCTGCTCACTGAGGTCGAGCGGGCGGGTTTCGAGCGGGTCGTCGTCGACGACGCGGGCGGACTTCTAAGCAACATGGACCTTGCCGCGCAGGCAATCCGCAGCACAAGGGTTGTGGATATCTCGCTAACCCATTGGGCGGACACGATAGAACCGGCCGTGGCGGCGCGGCAACTGGCGGCATTGGACCGGCTCGGGGGCGGTCGGTTGTCGGTCCGGGTGACGACGGCCTTTGGCGTGCCGGCGAGCCATGTCGAGACTCTCCAGAGGACAGACGAATATCTGGTGCTGCTGAAGCGGCTCTGGGCGAACGACGAACCATTCGACCACGAGGGACCGGCCTACAGCCTGCGCAACGGCTTTGTTGCCCGAAAGGGACCACGCGGCGCCGAAATTCCCTTCAGGATGAACGGCTTATCAGGAACGGCCTTCCGTGTTGCCGGCCGCCATGCGGACGTCTTCGAACTGCCTTTCGCCGAGGCCGATCAGCTTGCACACGTCATCGAGCGTGTCCGCCAGGCCGCCGTCGAATGTGGCCGGGCAGGGCGGCCGAAATTCGCCCTTCCCCTTGATTTTGGAAATATTGTCAATGGCTTGGCGGAGACAGCTAAGGAAGGCAAGCTTGCGTTCGGCGACCGATCGCCGGAGCGCATTACTCTGGCTCTCTTACCATATGTTTCCATTGGTGTTTCTGAATTCATGGTCAGCGGCCTGAACGACCGCAAGTCGATTGCCGATTTTGGCGAGCGGGTCATCCCGATCGTGAAAAACTCGACCGCAAGACACGACAAGGCGGAAGTGAGCTGGCCGCATTCGACGGGAACCGTTCCGGTGTGGCCCGCGCATGAGGCAAGTACCGCAAGGCACTGATAGAAAACAGCGTTGCACATCTCCTCTGCGTTGGCTGCAAACGCGGGTGCGGCCCGCGGCGCAAACTGTGAAGTCCGGAAGATCAAGCGAATCCAAGAACTTGTCCTGAGCGCTCGGCCAAAACCGCGCGACAGGCTTCAAATGGCAGCCCAAAAAGCCGCTTTGGCGTTGTCTTTTTCCGCCCTCGACATTGCCGCAAGCGCAGATCTTGTTTGCGCGATTCATATTCCGTCCGAGGGTGGGAGGGCAGCAGCTTTGTTGTCGCGACCAGGCCGGCGGCCGCTTGTTCCGACCGTCCGGTGCCCGCTGCGTCTTTCTTCCGGCAAGGACGGAGAAGGCGGCTGTCAGTAGCCCGGTTTCACCACTCACCTGAGCGACGGCGCCAAGGAAGAAGCGGTTCCGGCTTCACCCGCCGGCCAGTACCTTTGCCAGCCGAGCGCATTGGGCGCGGATATCGGGAATGGCCTCGATCTCGAAGAAGGCTCCACGCGTAAGCGGGCCGACCGCGAACAGCTTGTCGGACACCGAGCCGGTCTCGCCGATGACGGCGCAGCTTTCGGTGACGTCGAGCCCGAGCTTCAGAGGGTCGGGACGGGCGAAACCCCGGTCGATCAGGTCGCGGACCACGGCAATCGAACCGGTGGACAGATCCTTCGTGATGCCGGTGCAGTCGTAGACGCGGTCGACCACCAGCGTCTTCAGTGTCTGCGAACGCCGGTGCTTTAGCCGCACGGCGAGTTTTCCGCTGCGTTCTTGCATACCGTCGACGCGGGCGGCGACCAGCCGGACGCGTCCCGCTTCGACGGCTTTTTCCAGCCTGGCATAAATCGGTGGCGCCATGCGGTGGCGATGAATATCCCACCAGGCTTTCGTGTGCTCGACGAAGCGGCGCTTCGCCGATGCCGGCCAGCTTTGCCAGACCTGCTGGTTGAACGGCCGCAGCGCGTCAAGCACGTCGCGCCAGTCGCCGCCGGCCTTTTGTGTCGCGCGGATCAGGTCGCGCAGCCAACCGACGAAATAGGACAGTTGCGTGCCGAGCGGGACGTCGGCGACATCGAGGCGGATCGGATTGCCTTTTCGATGCGGCGAGGGCAGCAGGCCGCGCCGCGACACGGCGACGATCTTTCCGCGATGGCCGCGATGCTCCAGCGTCAGCCAGGCGTCGACCATGCTCAACCCGGTGCCGAGGATAAGCACGCTTGCCTGGTCGTCGAGCGGCGTGTCGGCGGGCGAGTCGATGCGGACGGCAAGCGGATGCTCGGGCGAGGGCTCCTCATCATGGCCAACCGCCAGCACCGCCGCGTGGCAAGCGATGCTGGTGCCGTTGGCGAGCCGCACGTCGACACCGGACGGGGTCGGCGACACGCCGAGGCAGGTTTCGCGTACCAGCCGCAGCCGGCCGGTTTCGCGCTCGCGCTGCAGATTGTCCTGAAGCAGTTCATGCAGATAGCGGCCGTAGACCGCACGCGGCAGGTAGACGGCCGGATTACCGTCCGTGATGATCTTGCTCGCCTGCACCCAACGCCAGAAATGTTCGGGATCGTCGGCATAGCCGCTCATGCCCATGGCGCTGACGTTGAGAACATGGTCGGGCAGGGCGGTGGAATAGGCGCGCCCGCGGCCGAAATTCTCCGACTTTTCAATGAGGGTAACGCGCAGGTCCGGATTTGGCGATTTCAGCAGATGCGCGGCGAGCAGCACGCCGCTGGCGCCGCCGCCGACAATGACGATCGAGGCGCGGCCAGTCATGCGGGCCCCTGGCAGTTCTTTTGGTCTTTGGAGAGACTTCCCTCCAGAGGTTCCCCGTCACCCGGCCTCTGCTTCGCTCGGCCACCCTCTCCCCGTTGGGGAGAGGAGGTTCGCCGCCGCCGGAGCGACACGCTAGAATGTCGAGCGAGGACGGTGCATATCTCCTCTCCCCAGCGGGGAGAGGGTGGCCGAGCGAAGCGGAGGCCGGGTGAGGGGGCGAAATCGCCGCATCGGAAGGCAGCTTCGACAGCCGTCAAGTCCGAAGCGACCAAATAGGTCCTCAGGCGTGGTATTTCAGCAGGGCCGCGACGTCGTCGTTGGCCGCGTCGCGCATCTGCGCCAGGCTGCGGTTGTCGAGCACGCTGGCGATAGCGTGGCGCACTTCCAGCATCATGTGCCGGACCTGGCAGGTCGCCTCGTCGCAATCCTCGCAGCGTTGATACTGCGTGTGGCTGGCGCAGGGGATCGGCGCCAGCGGACCGTCGAGCACGCGCACGACATGGCCGATCTTGATCTCGGCGGGCGGCCGCGACAGGCGATATCCGCCGTCCTTGCCCTTGCGGCTCTGGACGAAACCGGCATTGCGCAGTTCGCCCAATATGGCATCCAGAAACTTCTTCGGGATGTTGTTCGACCGGGCGATGTCGTTGACGAAGGCCAACTGGCCTTCCGGCATCTGCGACAAGTGGACCAGGGCCTTCAGCCCGTACTTGCCTTTTTTGGTGAGCATGATCGAAAACTGTCTTTGTGTTGCCTGCCGAAGGAACCCGTCGCCCCGAATGTCCGACCGATGTCCCGCATCCGAAACGAATAAATTCCAGTGAATCTATAAACAAGTCCAAATGCGTTGATTTTTCGTCAGTTTTGCGGCTGGCGAGGCAAAATCGATGCCGTCGGCGGTAACTTTCGAGCAAAGACGGTCTCATTCGCGTGAGCTATGGCCTTTCCTGGTCAGGCCACGGCCTGCAAGGGGCATTTTTCCGCGCTTGCGATGGCCTCGCAAGCCTTCGTGGACAGCGCTTCCAATCTCGCGAAACATGCTTTCGGGTCTCGCCACATTCACGAAGACCGTAGCTGATCATTCTCTCCGCCTAAAGTCTATAGACACGATAGAATTCAAGACCGTCAGTCGACGGCCTTGACGCCACCGGATGCTGGTGTGTCAGCTACGGGCTGGCCGATAGGATCGGGGCGTTTGCCTGGTAGGGGGCAACTTTGAAGACAATCTCCCATGCAGAACAGTCGCGCGAGGAATGGCGAGCCGGCGTGGAAACGCAGATGCATATTTCGGCGAGCAACGGGTCGACGCAACTGTGCATGTTCGAGCAATGGGTAGACTCCGGCATGGGGGCTCCCACCCACAGTCATCCGGTCGAGGAGGTGCTGACCGTGGTAAGCGGCGAAGCAGAGATCTGGATCGACGACGAGGCGAACATCCTGTTCGGCGGTCAATCGGTTGTTGTTCCGCCAAATCGCAGGCACGGCTTCCGAAACACCGGTTCCAAGGCGCTTCACATACGTGCGGTGCTCGCATCCGCGATCTTCGAGGCGACGCTGGATGACGGCAACACGGTTCGACGCTGGCTTCCGATGCCGGAGTAGCCGGTTCGATCCTGAATTCAAGTGACACCACCCGTTGTTTGTTTTGGCCGACGGTCAGGGAAAATGCCCCAGGCATGAGATGCTGCCGGCAACGCGCCCTTTTGCCCGGTGGGTTGAATCGGATAAGGGGAACGGCCGACCGCAGACCTGAGAGGGACAGCATGCCGCGAACAGCCTATGTGAACGGGCGCTACGTCGCCCACAGGGACGCCTGCGTGCATGTCGAGGACCGAGGCTACCAGTTCGCCGACGGCGTCTACGAGGTCTGCGAGGTGACGCGTGGCCAGATCATCGACATGACCGGGCATCTCAACCGGCTGGAGCGCTCGCTGCGCGAACTGTCGATCGGCTGGCCGCTCCGCCGCGCCGCGCTGGAGATCGTCATCGGAGAGGTGGTTCGCCGCAACCATGTCACCAACGGGCTCATCTACGTGCAGGTGACGCGCGGCGTCGCCAGCCGGGATTTCGTGTTTCCGGCGGACACTAAACCGTCGCTGGTGGTCATCGCCAAGAAGGCCGATCCCGCCTTCAACGTGAAACGCGCCGAAACCGGCATCAAAATCATCACCGTGCCGGAAAACCGCTGGGAGCGCGTCGACATCAAGACCGTCGGACTGCTGCCGAACGTGCTTGCCAAGCAGCGTGCCAAGGAAGCCGGCGCCCAGGAGGCCTGGTTCGTGGACACCGACGGCAACGTCAAGGAGGGCGGATCGTCAAACGCCTGGATCGTGACCGCGGACGCCAGGCTGGTGACGCGTCCGGCCGATGAGGGCATCCTGCGCGGCATCACCCGCACCACGCTGTTCGACGTCGCCAGAAAGCTCGGACTGACGGTCGAGGAACGGCATTTCAGCGTCGCGGAAGCAAAGGCGGCGCGCGAAGCTTTCATCACGTCGGCAACCACCTTGGTCATGCCGGTCGTCTCTATCGACGGCCAGCCGGTCGCCAACGGCCATCCGGGATCGGTGGCACTTTCGCTACGCGAGGCTTTTTTTGACGTTGCGGAAAAACGTCCGGCCTGATACCGCGACCATGGTAGCAATTTTGAATCAACCTCAGGCGCTTGTCTTGAAGTCGGGGCGAGGGCAGGATGTGCGTGCCTGACTGGCGTCGACTATTTCGGCGCTGGCGCGCGTGTCCGAGGGGATGGGTGAAAGAACAAAACGATGGCGGAACGATCGCAGAATCTTCAGGATCTTTTCCTGAACTCGGTTCGCAAGAGCAAAAACCCTCTTACCATTTTTCTCATCAACGGCGTGAAATTGACCGGCGTCGTTACTTCCTTCGATAATTTCTGCGTGCTTCTGCGCCGCGACGGCCATTCGCAGCTTGTCTACAAGCATGCGATCTCGACCATCATGCCGAGCCAGCCGGTGCAGATGTTCGAAGCCGAAGACAGCGGCCAGGGCAGCTGATTGACCAGTGACGTTTCGACGGGCGCCGGGGCGCCCGGCAAGGGGAAGGCTAAAAGCGTCTCGCATGAGGCGCCGGTCGAGCGCGCCGTGGTGGTCGTGCCGATCCTGCCGCCTTCCCGCGACGACGACGACCGCAGCCGGCCGCGCCTGACCCGATCAGCCGACGCGCGGCTGGAAGAGGCGGTGGGGCTTGCCCAGGCGATCGATCTCGACATCACGCATTCGACCGCGTTCCCGGTCAACGAGCCGCGCCCGGCGACGCTGATCGGATCGGGCAAGGTCGAGGAACTGGCGGGCATCGTGCACGACACCAATGCGGGCCTGGTCATCGTCGACCATCCGCTCAGCCCCGTGCAGCAGCGCAATCTGGAAAAGGAAACCAAGGCCAAGGTGCTCGACCGCACCGGCCTGATCCTGGAAATCTTCGGCAGGCGCGCCCGCACCAAGGAAGGCACGCTGCAGGTCGACCTCGCGCATCTCACCTATCAGAAGGGACGGCTGGTTCGAAGCTGGACCCACCTGGAGCGCCAGCGCGGCGGCGCCGGCTTCCTCGGCGGCCCCGGCGAAACCCAGATCGAGGCCGACCGCCGCGCCCTGCAGGAAAAGATCATAAAACTGAAGCGCGAGCTGGAGCAGGTGCGCCGCACCCGCGACCTGCATCGCGCCAAGCGCCGAAAGGTGCCGTTCCCGGTGGTGGCGATCGTCGGCTATACCAATGCCGGAAAGTCGACGCTGTTCAACCGGCTGACCGGGGCGGGAGTGCTGGCCGAGGACATGCTGTTCGCCACGCTCGACCCGACGCTGCGCCGCGTGCGGCTGCCGCATGGCTCGCCGGTGATCCTGTCGGACACGGTGGGATTCATCTCCGACCTGCCGACGCATCTGGTCGCCGCCTTCCGCGCCACGCTGGAGGAGGTGGTCGAGGCCGACCTCGTCATCCATCTGCGCGACATTTCCGATCCGGATACGGCCGCGCAGGTCGAGGACGTCGAGCGCATTCTTGGCGACCTCGGCGTCGATGCCGCCGACGACAAGCACATCGTCGAAGTGTGGAACAAGATCGACCTTCTCGACGAGGCGACGCGACAGCGCCTGCTGGAGGACGCCAGGAGCCATGACGGCAACCCGCCGGTGCCGATCTCGGCGGTGACCGGCGAGGGAATCGAGGCGCTGACGGCGCTGATCGAGCAGCGCGTCTCCGGCGCGCTGGCCGCGACGGAGGTGACGCTCGCCCCGGCGCAGCTCGGCCTGATGGACTGGATTTATCGCAACGGCGACGTAGTCTCGCGCAAGGACAATGAGGACGGCAGCGTCACGCTGAAGCTGATGGCGACCGCGGCCGCGCGCGACGAGATCGAGAACAGGCTGAAGGCCAAGGGGTAGGGGGCCGGCGTCTCATTCCCCACTTGCGGGGAGAAGGAAGCTCCTCACCGAACCGCCTTGGCGCGCTGCCACTCCTCCTCCATCTCTTCCAGCGTCGCATCATCCAGCGACCGGCCTCGCGCCCGCAAGGCGACCTCGACCAGATGGAAGCGGGTGCGGAATTTGTCGTTGGTGCCCGAAAGTGCGGCCTCCGGGTCGATCTTCAGGTGACGGGCAAAATTGACCAGCGCGAACAGCGTGTCGCCGAACTCGTCCTCGGCCGCCGTCTGGTTTTTTGTGGCGATGGCCTCGCGCAGCTCGGCGATCTCCTCCTCGATCTTGTCGAGGATGGGTGCGGCCTCGCCCCAGTCGAAGCCGACGCGCGCCGCCTTCTCCTGCAGCTTCAGCGCGCGGGTCAGCGCCGGGAAGGCCAGCGGGACACCGTCGAGAAAACCGTTGCCGTTGTCCTCCGGATCGAGCCCGCGCACCAGTCGCGCCGCGCGCTTTTCCGCCTTCTCCTCCGCCTTGATGTTTTCCCACATGCCTTTTGCCATGCCGGCGCTGCGGGCGTCGGCGTCGCCGAAGACGTGCGGATGGCGGCGGATCATCTTCTTGGTGATGCCCTCGACGACGTCTTCGAAGCTGAATTCGCGGGCCTCGGCGGCCATCTGCGCGTGGTAGACGACCTGGAGCAACAGGTCGCCGAGCTCCTCGCGCAGGTCGTCGAAGTCGCCGCGGGCGATGGCGTCGGCCACCTCGTAGGCTTCCTCGATCGTATAGGGGGCGATGGTCGAAAAATTCTGCTCGACATCCCACGGGCAGCCGCCGACCGGAGCGCGCAGCGCGGCCATGATCTCGATCAGGCGGGAGATGTCGCGGGACGGTTTCATGGCGGCGAGCTTATACGATCGGTCCCGGCCTGCATCGGTCACAATGGACGGGTCGCACGAGGCGGCAGGGATATCCACAGGCGCGATCCGTTGACGTGTATGTGATCCGGCGACGATGTCAGACGGCAGCCCTCGGCCTTGCCGCGCGCCGATGGCCGCATAAGTCTTGGCGCAGGCGGATATTTTGAGGGACGCTTTCATGAAAAGACTTGCGTTGACTGCGGCGGCGATCCTGTTGGCCGTCGCGCCGGCGAGCGCGGTGTCGCGTTACGACACGCAGCGCATGTCTTGCGCGAAAGTGCAGGCGGCGCTGAGGAGCGACAGCCCGGCGATCCTGCGTTTCCAGTCGCAGCAGTCGGGCGTGACGCTCTACAACCTCTATGTCGGCAGCGGCCAGGACTGCAGGGGCACGACGATCCCGCGCGCACGCACCGTGCCGGCGGCGGACGGGCCGTGCACCGTGCTGCAATGCGTGACGCCGCCGCACAATTCGCGGTGAGCGTGCGCCCGCTCAACCGGCCTGTCCGACCGCTCGCCGCAGTGCGTCGAAAACACGCTCGTCCAGCGTCTGCGAGACGTTGAAGCGCATGGAATTGGTCGCAGTCTGCGAAAGACTGAACACATTGCCCGGCGCCAGCACCACATTGTCCGTCCGCGCCGCCCGCGCGACGTCGGCGGCATCGGCGCCGCCGGGCAGGCGGCACCACAAGAACATGCCGGCCTGCGGCATCAGCCAGGGTTTTACGCCGATGGCTTCCAGCCTGGCCGCCACGTCGGCCATGGCGCGCGAGAGCCGGGTGCGCAGGCCGTCCATGTGCTTGCGGTAGCCACCGTCGCTCAGCACCGACAGCACCAGTTGCGCGTTGAGCCGCCCGCCGCCGAAGGAGGTGGCGATCTTCAGGTCGATCAGTCCTTCGATCCATTCCGGCCGGGCGGCAACAAAACCGCAGCGCGCCGAGGCCGATAACGTTTTCGAAAAACTGCCGATATGGATGACGCGGTCGAGCCCGTCGAACGCCGCCAGGCGCGGCGCCGGCGTGTGCTCGAAATCGGCAAAAATGTCGTCCTCGACGATGGTCAGGCCGAATTGTTCCGCGAGCTTCAGCACCCTGTGGGCCGTCACCGGCGACAAGACCGCGCCGGTGGGATTGTGGATCGCGGCATTGGTCAGGTAGAGTTTCGGCCGATGCGCCGCAAGCACGGCTGCGAGCCGCTCGATGTCCGGGCCGCTGGCCGTGTAGGGCACGCCGACCATGGCGACGCGGTGCGCCCGCAGCAGCGCCTGGAAATTGAAATAGCAGGGATCGTCGATCAGCACCGTGTCGTTGGGTTCGAGCAGCAGCCGGCACAGCAGATCCAACGCCTGCGTGCCAGACTCCGTCAGCATGACCTGGTCCGGCGAAGCCTCGATGCCGTGCTCGGCCATGCGGCGCACGATCAGTTGGCGCAGCGGCGGCAGGCCGAGCGGCGAGCCGTAGTCGGCCAGCACGGAGCCGTCGGCGCGCGAGGCGGCGCGCAGCGCCTTGCGGATACCTTCCTCCGGCAGCCAGGACGGCGGCAGCCATCCGCAGCCGGGTTTCAATGTATCGTCGCTCGCCTCCAGCGACTGCCGCGACACCCAGAACGGGTCGACGGCACGGTCGAGCTTCGGACCGACCTCCGACAGCGACAGGGGTGCGGCCTGGCTGGCGACATAAAAACCCGAGCCGGCGCGGGCATGGATGGCGCCTTCGGCGACCAGCCGCTCGTAGGCATCGACGACCGTCGAGGACGAGACTTTCAGGGTCGAGGCCATCCGCCGGATCGACGGCAGTTTCGCGCCGGCCGTCAGGCCGCGGCCGGCAATCCGCTGGCGGATGGTGGCCATGACCATGCCGACCCTGGTTCCGCCGGCCAATTGCTCGTTCATCCGTATTGTATCCGTGGGCATAACAGTTTGGCAAAACTGTACCGGATTGTGACTGGCCGCGCCAGCGCGAGACGTCGATAGAAGGCCGACAATCGAAAGGCCGGCGCATGGATCGGACGGCGGGTTTGATCAACGGCCTCATCGGCGTGGTGATCTTCAGCGGATCGCTGCCGGCGACACGCGTCGCCGTCATGCAGTTCGACGCTGTCTTCCTGACGGCCGCACGGGCGGCAATCGCCGGTGTGCTGGCGCTTTGCCTGCTGCTGGCGTTCAGGGAAAAGCGTCCGGCGCGGCGCGACCTCGCATCGCTGATCGTCGTTGCCCTTGGCGTGGTGGTCGGTTTTCCCTTGCTGACGGCGCTGGCGCTGCGGCACGTCACGGCGGCGCACTCGATCGTCTTCATCGGATTGCTGCCGCTGGCGACCGCCATTTTCGGCGTCATCCGCGGCGGGGAGCGTCCGAGACCGGTGTTCTGGATTTTTTCCGTGCTCGGCAGCGCGTTGGTGGCGGGTTTTGCCCTGTCGCAGGGGTTGAGCGCATCGCCGGCCGGCGATGCGCTGATGCTGGCGGCGGTCGTCGTCTGCGGCCTGGGTTACGCAGAGGGCGCAAGATTGTCGCGCACGCTCGGCGGCTGGCAGGTGATCTCATGGGCGCTGGTGCTGTCGCTGCCGGTCATGGCAGCACTCACGTTTGCCGCGATGCCGCCGACGTTCTCGGGCATAGAAATGCCTGCCTGGATCGGGCTGGCTTACGTCTCGCTGTTCAGCATGCTGATCGGCTTCGTGTTCTGGTATCGCGGCTTGGCGCAGGGCGGCATTGCCGCCGTCGGCCAGTTGCAGCTTCTGCAACCATTCTTCGGCCTGGCGCTGGCCGCGACGCTGCTGCACGAGCCGGTGACGATGTCGATGGTTCTCGTGACCGTCGCGGTCATCGCCTGTGTGGCCGGCGCCCGAAAATTCGCGAGATAGGACGGGACGAGGACTTTTAGACCGTCCAGCGAGGCGCGCGTGCGCTTGCTTGCGACAGAACTTGCACGGTCATGGATCGTACAGGCACGCTCAGCGTTAGAGGGTCGTAGGTCGATAGGTTTTACCGCCCCATCGAGCCGACGTTCCGAAGGGCCTTCGGGTTCGTATCTTCCGGATCTCCAGGTCGCGACGAAGTCCGCGGGACGAAACCGTCGCAGAATGGTTCAATCCGGGCGGACTTTGCTTTAGACTGGTCAGTGGCGGTGGAGGTTCGCACGGGAGGAGCATCAGTGATGAGAAAGACCGTTCTCGCAGGGATCTTCGCCCTGTCAGCTTCAGCGTCGTTCGCCCAGACCAATTCTCCGCAGCAGCCGGCCGCACCTGAGTCGCCGACGGCTCCTGCGATCCAGACCGACGCTTCGCAACCGGGCGGTCCCGCCAATCTTTGCCAGGAATTGCTGGCTTTCATGAAGGCGCCTCCGCCCGAGCCGGCTACACCAGCGACTGCGGCCAAACCGGCTCCGGCGCAGCAGGGCACGACCGCCGCCAGCAATCCGGCCAAAGCCGAAGCCGGGACGGGGTCCGCGCAGAAGATCACCGGACAGGATGGCGTTGCAACCGACGCGCCGAAACCGGCCAAGGACAACGCCGCCAGCGGATCGGCGACCAACGCGCCGCAGAAGGAGAGCAGGGCGGCGCCGTTGCCGCCCGCGGATGTCACGAGCACGCCGAAGGAAACTGTCCTGGACATGACTCGGGCGGAGGAACTCGCAACGGCCAACGACATCGCGCAATGCCAGAAGGTGGCTCGTGAAATGCGGGTGGCGGGTGTCGCCATGCCGCCGCCGCTGATTGCACTGGCCGCGCTCGATCTGCAATATCAGCAGTAGTCCGGTGCGCCGCCCGAAACGGCCACAGAGCAGCCGCAGCAAAAGGCGTCGCGCCGCCGAGACGAATTGAATCACATTACCCGGGCTCGTCCGTTCGACGGCCCGGTTCGGCAACAGGAAGGAGTGGCGGGATGCGCATGATCTTGACCGGAATTGTCGTTGCTGCCGTGATCGCCATCGGCGCCGGCTATCTTCTGCAAGCCCGGCAGGAGCCGGCGTGGCAGGCATTCAGCACCGAAAGCACGCGGGTGGGCGATCCCGGCCACAATCTGGTCGGGCAGAACTGGACGGGCGAGCCTACCGACGCCGCGGCCGAGACGGCGTCGTAGCAGTCTGCCATCGACAGACGCCTGCGGGTTCTCATACCAGGTGTTCATTTTCCTTGACCGTCGGCCTAAAGCACGTCGCGTTTAATTGGCCTCATATCCTGCTGCTTTGAAGAAATTCCGGCATTGGATGGGATCGAACAGATTGCAGATCTCCTTGAGTGCGTCGCAGATGGCATCGAAGGATCTGGCGGCCTTCTTCCTGAGCAGCGCCTTGAGCTTGGAGAAGGCCATCTCGATCGGGTTGAGGTCGGGCGAGTAGGCCGGCAGCGGCAGCAGCCAGGCGCCGCGCTGGCGCACCAGTTCGGCCGCCCGCTCGCTCTTGTGGAAGGCGACGTTGTCGAGAATGACGACGTCGCCCGGCTCGAGTTCGGGTGCGAGCTGGGTCTCGACATAGAGCTCGAAGCGGGCCTTGTTCATCGGCGCATCGACGATCCACGGCGCGATCATGCCGTGGCATCTCAGCCCGGCAATGAAGGTCTGTGTCTTCCAGCCGCCGAACGGCGCGGACGTCCGGTAGCGCTCGCTCCTGGGCGCCCAGCCGGTCCGCTTGGTCAGCCGTGTGTTGGTCGAGGTCTCGTCGATGAAGACGAGCCGTGTCAGGGCCTTGTCGAGGAAGGGCTTGCGCCGCTCCATCCAAAGCTCGCGGTCGTGCCGGATGTCGGGGCGCTGGTGCTCGCTCGCCCGGAGTGTCTTTTTTTGTGACTGAAGCCCAGCCGGTGAAGCAAACGCGCCACGCTGGAGCGGTGCACCGTGACCCCGCGCCCTTCCAGTTCCACGCACAGCTCGTCGAGCGTCAGTTCGCCCGTCTCGTTCATGCGCCGACCCACGAATGCGGCGTGATCGGCGAGCTTGCCACCGCCGATCCCATGACCCTGGCGCCGCGGCGAGAGCGAACCCGTCTCGCGGCGCAGCTTCATCAAGTCGTTCACGAACTTCGGCGAGACCCGGAAATGACGGGACGCCTCCCGGTTGCTGTGGCCCTCGTCCACAAACGCCGCAACACGCTCACGCAACGCCATCGGTAACGGCTTGGCCATCGCGGTTCTCCCTTCGAACCACAATGAATCACCAAACCGCCAAAACCGGAATCCTGAATCTACAAAAGCGAGACGTGCTTTAAACGGCACAGCAATCGGCTTTCTTCGTCAGATTATCCTCCTCGCCTGCGGCGAGGCGAGGAGGCAGCACCCCCTCACCGGCCCTTCGGGCCACCTCTCCCCCTGCCTGGGGGAGAGGGCGCCGGCCGCAAGCTTGGCGCCAATCGCTGAAGCTCCTCACCTCTTCCCCGGGCAGGGGGAGAGGTGGCCCGAAGGTCCTGTGAGGGGGGGCTGTCGAGACGGATAGGCTACTCGGCCGGTTCGGGTCTGGCCCGCGGCGGCACCTTTGGCTCGGCCTTCGCCTGCTCCTTCGCCACCCAGACGCTGTGATGCTCCTTCGCCCAGTTCAGATCGACGGTGCCCGATCCCATCGCGTCATAGGCGCCCTCCATGCCGAGCGTGCCGATATAGATGTGGGCGATGATGACCGCGATCATCAAGACGCCGACTGTCGCATGGACATACTGCGCCATCTGCATGCCGTTGACGTCGGCGAAGGAGAACGGGAACAGCATGAGAATGCCCGTCGCCGACAAGGCGATTCCACCCAGAACGACCGCCCAGAAGATGAGTTTCTGGCCCGTGTTGAAGCGCGCCGCCGGCGGATGCGTCCTGTTCGATTTGTCGAACATTCCGCCGCCGGTCTTGAGCCAATTCGCGTCGTAGCGGTCCGGAAGATTGTCCCATACCCAAGCAACCAGGATGACCAGGACGCCGAGCATGAAGGCCCAGGCCACGAAGTCATGCGCGTATTTCGCCCAGACCGACCAGGTGGAGAACGCCTCCGGCCCGATGAGCGGCATCAGCAACCGCTTGCCGAAGATGAAGTTCAGACCGGTGATGGCAAGGACGATGAAGGCCGCAGCCGTGGTCCAATGGGCGAGCCGTTCGATCGCGTTGAAGCGCAGGATCCTGATTCCCGATTCACCCGCCAGGGTGCGGATGCGGCCCCGGAAGAAGTAGAACAGCGCGAGCAGGAGCAGCATGCCGAGGATGGCGATGCCGCCGATCCACGGCAGCGCGCCCTCGTGGAAGCCGCGATAGTCGCGCCCCTGCGGCTGCTGCAGGGTCGCGGCTTTCCCGTCCGGGATGGAGACGCGGCCCTGGATCTTGTTCAGTTCGTCGAGAAGCTGCTGCTCGTTCACGGCCTGGGCGGTCGGATTGCTGCCGGATGCCTCCTGCGCCCCCGAGGGAAGGATCAGCAGCCCGAAAGCCAGGATGAACATCGCGACAGCCGGCGCGACCAGTCGACCAAGATTCCAGACCTGCATTTCTCCGTCCTCCCTGGGGCGGTTGACGTTCTCGCTTGGATGCCTGCAACGGCGCTTTGACCGCTTCGCGCCCAACTTCGGTTCCGGCTCCCGAAAGCCTGATCCAACCCTAGTTCGCTTCGGTGCGACAGCGGGCCTGCTTCACCGTCAGATCGCGACCGTCTCCCGATAGGCAGTCTGCCAGCCCCACGCGCCGGAGCCGTAGCCGCGCTGCGTCACCCGTTCCTTGTAGATGGCCGCGATGATCTCGCCGTCTCCGGCCAGCAGCGACTTGGTCGAGCACATTTCGGCGCAGAGCGGCAGCTTGCCTTCGGCCAGCCGGTTGGCGCCGTATTTGGCGTATTCGGCCTCTGTGGAATCCGGCTCGGGGCCGGCAGCGCAGAAGGTGCATTTGTCCATCTTGCCGCGCGAGCCGAAATTGCCGACGCGTGGGTATTGCGGCGCGCCGAACGGGCAAGCGTAGAAGCAATAGCCACAGCCAATGCAGAGATCCTTCGAGTGCAGGACCACCGCGTCGGCGGTCGTGTAGAAGCAGTCGACCGGACAGACGGCCGCGCAGGGGGCGTCGGTGCAGTGCATGCAGGCCATCGAGACCGAGCGTTCGCCTGGCTTGCCGTCATTGATGGTGACGACGCGGCGCCGGTTTATCCCCCACGGCACGTCGTGCTCGTTCTTGCAGGCGGTGACGCAGGCATTGCACTCGATGCAGCGGTCGGCGTCGCAAAGGAACTTCATTCTGGCCATTGTCGGTCCCTCCCTCTACGCCGCCGCGATCTGACACAGCGTGACCTTCGGCTCCTGCATTCCCGTCACCGGGTCGTAGCCGTAGGTGGTGATGGTGTTGACGCTTTCGCCGAGCACGTAGGGATCGGTTCCCTCCGGATAGTTGGCGCGCATGTCGACGCCCTGGAACCAGCCGCCGAAGTGGAAAGGCATGAAGGCGACGCCCTTGCCGACGCGCTCGGTCACCAGCGCCTTAACCCTGGCCTTGGAGTTGTTCTCCGCTCCGTTCACCCAGACCCAGGCGCCGTCGCCGATGCCGCGCTCCGACGCATCGGCCGGGTTGATCTCGACGAACATGTCCTGCTGCAACTCGGCCAGCCATCTGTTCGACCGGGTTTCCTCGCCACCGCCCTCGTATTCGACGAGCCGGCCGGAGGTGAGGATGATCGGGAAGGACTTGGCGATGCCCTTGTCCACCGCCGCCTTCTGCACGCTGAAGCCGATGTTGGGCAGCCGGAACTGCTTGGCGTCGGGATAGGTCGGGTACTTCGCGACCAGATCCACCCTCGGCGTGTAGATCGGCTCGCGGTGGATAGGCACCGGGTCGGGCAGGTTCCACGCGACCGCGCGCGCCTTGCCGTTGCCATAGGGGTGGCAGCCGTGGCTGAGCGCGACGCGCTGGATGCCGCCCGACAGGTCGGTCGACCACGACACCTTGCCGATACCGCCCATGTCGTCGCCGATCGTCTGGATGACGCCGCGTTCTTCCGGGGTCAGATCCGTGTCCCAGCCGAGTTTCTGGAGCACGGCCATGGTGAACTCCGGATAGCCGTCGGTGAGTTCGGAGCCCTCCGTATAGGAGCCTTCGGCGAGAAGCGTTTCGCCATTCCGTTCAACGCCGAAGCGGGCGCGGAACGGGCTGCCGCCATCCATGACGTGGCGGCCGGTGCTGTAGAGATTTGGGCTTCCAGGGTGGCGGATCTCCGGCTTGCCCCAGCACGGCCAGGGCAGGCCGTAATAGTCGCCGCCGACCTCCGGATCGTCCTTCGGCGCACGCAAGGTGACCAGATCGAATTTGTGCTGGTTCTTCATATGCGCCTTGAGCCGCTCAGGCGACTGGCCGCAATAACCCGTTGACCAACTGCCGCGGTTCATCTCGCGCAGGATGTCCTCGGGCACCGGCCGATCGCCTTCGACCGCGATCTTCTTGAACATCCAGTCGGCGAGACCGAGCTTCTGCGACAGCAGGTATAGGACCTGGTAATCGTCCTTCTGCTCGAAACTCGGCGGGACAATCTGCTCGCCCCACTGAAGCGACCGGTTGGAGGCGACGCGCGAGCCAGAGGTTTCGAACTGGGTGCAGACCGGCAGCAGGTAGGTGCCGTCCTTGCGCCCCGCCTGCACCGCCAGCGACGCCCATGTGGTTGGATGGGGGTCGGCGACGACGAGCAGTTCCAGGCCCGCCAGGCCCTTCACCGAATCCGGGATTCGGGTGATGCTGTTGCTGGCATGGCCCTGGACGAACATCGCCTTCATGATGTCGGGCTGCTGGACGTCCTCCTTGGGCAGCGTCACCGAATCGAACCACCGGGTCAGCGGGATGCCGGGGGTTTCCATCAGATCCTTGGACCCGAACTGGCCGAGGAGATCCTCATAGGGAATCTCCCAGACCCGCGACCAGTGCTTCCAGGCGCCTTCCGTAAGCCCGTAGTAGAAGGGGAGCGTGACGACATCGAGCCCGATGTCGGTCGCGCCCTGCACGTTGTCGTGGCCGCGGAAGATATTGGCGCCGGTGCCCGGCTTGCCGATGTTGCCGGTGGCGAGGCAGAGGATGCAGCTTGCGCGGGTATTGGCGGTGCCGACAGTATGGTGCGTCTGTCCCATGCACCAGATGATCGTCGACGGCTTCTGCGTGGCGAACATCTCGGCCACGCGCTTGACCTGATCGCCGGGCACCCCGGTGATCTGCTCCACCTCGTCCGGTGTGTATTTGGCGACTTCCTTGCGCACCTCGTCCATGCCGTAGACGCGCTGCGCGATGAACTCCTTGTCCTCCCAGCCATTCTCGAAGATGTGCCAGAGCATGCCCCAGAGGAGCGCGATGTCGGTGCCGGACCGGAAGCGCACATATTCGGTGGCGTGCGCGGCGGTGCGGGTGAAGCGCGGGTCGATGACGATCAGGTTGGCGTTGTTGAGCTCCTTG
Organism: Mesorhizobium sp. LHD-90; assembly: GCF_030929505.1. GTDB lineage: Bacteria > Pseudomonadota > Alphaproteobacteria > Rhizobiales > Rhizobiaceae > Kumtagia. Next base: position 58,683 of record NZ_JAVFVV010000026.1, read on the forward strand.
CCCTCGAGCAGGTGCTGCATCGCAACCGGATGCGCCTCGGCCGGATTTCCGCCCAGGACAAGCATCGTCTTGGAGTTTCGGATGTCGTTGTACGAGTTGGTCATCGCGCCGTAGCCCCAGGTGTTGGCTACGCCGGCAACCGTCGTCGAGTGGCAGATGCGCGCCTGGTGATCCTGGTTGTTGGTTCCCCACAGCGCCGCGAGCTTACGGAAGAGATAGGTGCCTTCGTTGGAAAACTTCGCCGATCCCATCCAGTAGACGGATTCCGGCCCGGACTTCTCGCGAATTTCGAGAAGCTTGTCGCCGATGCCGTTGATCGCCTCGTCCCAGGTGATGCGCTCCCATTGCCCGCCGGTCAGCCGCATCGGGTATTTGAGGCGCCGGTCGCTGTGCACCAGCTCGCGCACGCTGGCGCCCTTGGCGCAATGCGAGCCGCGGTTGAACGGGCTGTCCCACGAGGGCTCCTGACCGGTCCAAACGCCGTTCTGGACCTCGGCCGTGACGGTGCACCCGACCGAGCAATGCGTGCAGATGCTTTTCTTCAGCTCGATCGGCACGCCAGGCTGCGGCGCGCTGATCGCCTCGGCCTGCCTGACGGTGCCGAGCTGCAACGCGCCGACCGCCGCCATGCCGCCGACGACGAGGCCCGACCGGCGCAGGAACGTCCGGCGGTCCATCGGCGCCGACGCCGGGTTGCCCATGATGGCCTGAAGTTTCGTGTGGCTCGCCTGTCCATTTTTCCGCTTCGTCAGCATGGCGTCCTCACTTCTTCAAGGGGTAGCTGTTCACGCGGTAGAAGGCCTTGACGTGATCGGTCTCCTGGTAGCGCGCCCGCATCTCGTCCGCGCCGGGGTCGTAGGCCTGCGCCTCTTGCGGCGTGAGCGCCACCGCGGCCACGGCGGTCGTGGAGGCTCCGCCGAAAGCTCGAAGGAAGTTGCGGCGGCTGAGTACTGTCCCTGGCGTTTCCCGCATCTTTCATCCTCCCTGTGTGCCGGCGCGGTCATGTCGCGCGGCCGGCCCGTTTTCACGCGCTTCGTCGCGCCTCCATGGCGAAGGCTTCCGCCTCGATGTCGACGAATATCCGGCCCAGCGAACCGACGGCGCGGTAGAATTCCGCCGCGGCGGCATCCTCCAAATCGGCGAAGAAGCGTCCCGCCCATGGAGCGACGTGGCGCACGTAGAAGTCACGTTCGTCGCCGGCCGAGACCGCGAAGCGGCCGCCGGCGAAGCCGCTCATGATCTCGCAGAGCGTGCCGATGTGATCCTCCGGGTCGAAATGGCCATCGGTGCGTTCGAGGCCCAAACGCTTCATGTCGCCGCGCAGCCGGGCGAGCGGCCGTTCATTGAGGAAGCCGGTCAGGTAGTATGAGGCGTAGGGAAGCAGTTCGCCTCGCCCGACGCCGATGAAGAGCTCGAAATACTCACGCTTGAGTGAATCGGCGGAGGCCGATGCCGCTGCCTGTGCCAATACCGCGTGAGCGACACCGAGCGGCGTATCACGGCTGCCTTGCAATTGTGCGATTTGCTTTAGCAGGACCGCGTCCGGCGCGACGAGCAGGAGCGAGGCAAGCAGAGCATATTCGTCCGCTCGTGCGCGATCGACGTCTTCGACATCATCTGCCCCGGCGTCGACGGCCGGAGCATTGGTGCCGCCCGACATCGCAATTGCCTGGTCCAGGGCCAAGTCCGGGTTCATTTTTAACCTCGACCGTGGCACCCAAGATTGGGTGGACTCATACTACCCCCACCTCGACCGATTGCAACAGTCTATGGACAAAAACGACCGGCCCGGGCCGCATCAGCGCGGCATGGCTCCTCCGTGGCGCGGCCTGGCAGGATTTTTTTTGCGCGGTTCGCCGCTCGACCTTGTTGCTCCCGGTGGGCGGGGAACAGGATCCGGCGAGTCGAGCTGAGAGATCGCCGCGTTGTACCGGGCCGGCGAGGCATCCGCCGAGGCGGACTCGGACGCATTGTCCGGCGGGGTGGCCGACGCCTGTTCGGGAGGATCTGGAGGTTGTGCGGGCGCCTGGGTCGACGCCTCCGGGTCTTCCACGTCCGTTGCCGGGCCGCGACCGATGGTCGACAGGAAATCGACGACGGCTTCTTTCGCATCGAGCGGGCCGAACCCTGCCATCGCCCCCGGCTGATTGAAGTCCCAGGCATATTCGGCGAGGCCGACATGATCGCGAATAGCCGGATCGAGCGACCACATCGTTCGCAACGCTGCGCTTTTCAGGTCCCCGGGCACACCTTTGCGCAGGAAGGCTGAAAGGTCGCTTTCGGCGGTGAGATCTTCAAGGCTCGGGAGCGGCTGGCCGGGACCGACAGCTTCGGCCTCCGCCGTGGCCGGCGCGGCAACCTCCTGTCGCTCGCCGGCGACGGTTTCTTCAGCGCCCGCCGGCGGTGGAAGGCTCGCAGTCTCGGTGTCGTCCGGCGGCTGCGATTCGCTGGTTTGCGCGGCCCGCTTGCGGCGTGACCAGCGGGCGAAAATGTTGTCGCGCCCGGCGCTCATCGCGTTTCGTCCGGTGGCCTGGAAGCAGGTATCCGCCGTGCCATCGACTCCGTGTCGGCGCGGTCGCGCTGGCGCTTGACGAAGGGGCGCTCGACGTGATGCGCCTCGACGAACGCGGCCAGTTGCTGCTGGAGTTCGATCGGCATCGGGAGCGCCTCGATGATATCGCTGCCCGCCTCAGTCAGCGACTCGCCTTCGGAGGGATCGGCGGTAACGACCTGCAGTGCGATTCCGGGTGGTGCGTCCACTTGCCGAAGCGACACCCACAGGCTCGGCCTCCCGGAACGGAGATTGTCGCGGTACATGGCGGTATCGGACCCGAAGAACTCCAGCTCGAATGCACCGGCATAGAAGCGAGTCACTTCGGCCGTTTCGGACAGCACCGTCCACGGCGCGGCCGCGGCCACGCCCGCCAGAACCGCGACCGGTATCCAGACGTGATCGGCCCACGGATTGTTCAGGGTCCGCCGCTCGACGACGACGCCAACCTCCGCTGTCTCGCGCACCATGACGACCTCCTAACTAACCGCCGCCGCGGCGCGCAGCGGCAGACCGGCGACAAGGTTCTGCGGCTTCATGCGGATCGTCCGGTCTTGCGTCATCGCCATGATCAGCCAGACAGGCCTGGCGCCAACTTGCGGCTGAACCTCCCCAACGTCGGAAAAGGCAAGCCGGAACAGCGCAACGACGCGCTCGCCCGCCTGCGGGTCAGGCTCACTTCCTGTCCACAATGCGTTGCCGATCCGCGTCGCCTCGGCGTCAAGGCCGACGAACCAGGCCCAGTCCTCGTCTTCGATCCGCTCCACGGGCTCGACCGAGACATCGACGCCGAGCAGATGGCGGATCCAGGCCTGCATCGCGGCCGCGAGGCCGCGCCGGGCCGCGCTGCCCGGACCGCCGAGATCGAGCACCATGTCGAACGCATCGCTGCGGGCGAAATAGGCTTCGGCGCTGCCTTCATCGAGGATGTCCAGCTCGGTCACGGCAGGACCGCCGAGCATGGCCAGCAGAGGGGAGGCATGGCGGTTCTGCTCGTGCACTTCGACGGTTTCGGCGTCGGCGAGGAGCAGTGCGCCTTCGTGAGCGGTTACCCGCTGCGGGCGATAGAACAGTTCGGCGGCGCGCAACACGAAAGGATCGTTCTCGCCATCAAGCGCATTGCGCAGGACGACCTGCGCGAGCTGGTTCATGAAGAGCGGCGGGATGGCGACCGCGGAGCCGCGCGCCAGCGCGAGATAGGCCGCCTCGAGCGAAGGAAAGGCGAGAAGATGGTCGCGGAAAGCGATCATGAACGCCCAGTTCTCCCGGGCATCCGCGTCTTGCATCGCGGCGATCTCCGCCTCGCCGACGGGCCGCCGCGGGTGGTGCATCAAAAGCTCGTGATGCAGGCGCAGTTCAGCCTCGCAAGCGGTTTCCGGCGGAAGAAGCTCCGGCCGCGCGAGATAGGCCTTCAGGAAGGGATCGGTCACGATCAGGTGCCCGGCCTGGTTGCGGTCAAGCAAATGATGACCCGAGGAAACCCAGAAATCCTTCATCGTCGCCCTCGGGCGAGGGCGAGGAGGTCGACCTCCTCTGCCGGCAAGTCTTCCTCCACCTCGACGAAGCGGAACGCGGTCGCCGGCTCCAGGCGGCTGGCCTTGCGGTGCAAGGTGCGGAACGACTCGCGGATGCCGCCGTTTTCGCTGGTCCGGTGAAGACCGAGCAGGGTGTTCGCCGGGTGATCGCAAAGCGACTGGGCGAAGGCCACCTCCTCTTCGGCGGCCGCCAGCGCGGTTCCAGTGTCGGGTGCGCCGCAGTGCGCGACAAGCTGGCCAGCAAGCGTGGCGACCGCGGCGGCGCGGTCCTCCGCGGTCGCCTCGGTGACGACCGCGAGCGTGGACCAGCCGAAGCTGTCGATACCGAGGAACCCGCCGCGGAAGGCTTGCCGCTCCTTGCCCGAGAGTTTGTCCACATCGGCGCCGAAGAACAGGAAGGTGCCGGTCACCGCCCATTCGCCCGGCTCGGCCGCGCGTGCGTAGACGAAGGTGTCGGAAGGGTCGAGGCGGATAGTCCGCGGCAGCTTCAGAGCCATGGCGTCCCCGTCGCGGGATCGAGCCAGGAGGGCGTGGCAAGGGCATCGGCCAGGCTGCGTCGTCCGGACGACGCCGCCTCTTGCGAAATCAGCAGGTCGCCATTGCCGGCGAGCCGGACGTCGCCCGGTTGGGCCATCCGGTCGAGCCACCGGCCGGCAATCGAGCCAAAACCGGTTTCGCCCCATTCGTGGAACGCAGTCATCAGATGGCGGGAGAAGCTCTCGATCATCTCACGCGCATCGAGCGCTTCGAAGCCCAGTTCGTCAAGCGCCCCGAGCAGGGGCCGCAGACCCGGCTCGCCGGCGGAGATGACGGCCGTGCGGGACATGGCGGAGAAAACCATCCAGTCGGGGACCCGATCTTCCCGGGCCCCGGGGGGCCAGGCCAGCCGGCCGCCGCCAACCAGGACTCCGTCGACGCGGATCGCGTCCGGCCAGTCGAAGGTGATGGGCCGCGACGGCGGCGCCTGGGCCGCAAGGGCATCGGCAAGCGCGTTCATGCCGGCATAGAGCGCGCGGCGCGCTTCCGCCAAGGGATGCTCGGGCTCGAGCACTACCGCGAATTCGGCCAGATCGTAGCGGCGTACCCAGACGAGCGTGCCGGCCCCTTGGTCGCCGGCGATGGCGCAGGCATGCGCGAACGCATCGCCCGCCTCCCGCAACTGGACGAGACTGTAGGGCGGGGGCAGATCGAGAGCGCGGCCGGTGGCCGATGCGGGCGGCGACATGATGCCGGTCCATAAATTGGTGACGGCGAACTTATCCTCTTTATAATGGTTCCAAAGAGACGACGCCACCGCCTGGACTGTGTCGCGTCACCGGAGAGAAATGGGCAAGGAAAAACCACGGACGGTACTTGTCTGCTCCTGCGAACGGAGCATGCCGGATTTTGCCGGCAGCGTGGCCCGCGTGTGCAAGGGCGCACGGGTCGAAGCCGGGGATTGGTTTTGCGGCGCGGAATTCGACCGGGTGAAGGCCGTCATGGCAGGCGGCGGCGCGGTGACGATCGGCTGCACGCAGCAGGCGCCGCTTTTTCGCGAGCTCGCCGAGGAGATCGGCTTCGAGGGCGAGCTCGCTTTCGCCAATATTCGCGAGACGGCGGGCTGGGCGAAGGGCGCCGGCGCCGCCGGCGCGAAAGCGGCTGCCCTGCTGGCCATGGCGGCCGAACCCGTTTCCGCCCCCGCAACGGTCACGCTTTCAAGCGACGGCGTTGTCCTGGTCTATGGCTCCAACGAGACCGCGATCGATGCGGGCCGGCAGCTCGCGGACACGCTGGACGTCACTGTGCTGCTGACCCGGCCGCGCGAAGTCGTACCGCACAGGGTCTGGGATTTCCCTGTGGCGCAAGGAACCATACGGAATGCGCGGGGCCATCTCGGCGCCTTCGAGCTGACGGTCGACGATTTCGCGGCGCCGGCTCCATCTTCACGCGACCGCCTGCGCTTCGGGGCTGCGCGCGACGGAACGGTCTCGAATGCGGACATCATCCTCGACCTGGCCGGCGGCATTCCGCTCTTTTCCGCGCATGAACTGCGCGACGGCTACGTCAGGGCCGATCCCGGCGATCCGGCCTCCGTCGCAATCGCGATCGCAAAAGCGGCCAATCTGGCCGGTGAATTCGACAAGCCGCGCTTCATCGATTTTTCCCCCGACCTGTGCGCCCATTCAAGGTCGCGGATCATCGGCTGCACGCGGTGCCTCGATTTGTGCCCGACCGGGGCGATAGCGCCGGCTGGCGACCATGTCGCGATCGATGCGGAAGTGTGCGCCGGCTGCGGCAGTTGCGCCGCGGCATGTCCGACGGGTGCCGCCGCCTACGCCGTGCCGGACGCGGAATCGCTGCTTCGGCGGCTGAGGACACTTCTTCTCACCTACAGCCAAGCAGGCGGCGGCGACGCGGTCGTGCTGTTCCACGATGCTGGCCACGGCGAACCTCTCATCGACGCGCTCGCCCGCTTTGGAGCGGGTCTGCCGCCAAACGTCCTGCCTGTCGCGGTGAACGAGACAAGCCAGTTGGGCCTGGAAGCATGGACCGCACCCGTCGCCTGGGGCGCCGTCGCAGTCAGGGTGCTCCGCGCGTCCAGGCCGAAGCACGGGGCGGCCGGCATTGCCGCAAACGTCACCATCGCCAACCTCCTGACCCAGTCTCTCGGCTACGGCACGGACGTCTGCGGGACGATCGAAGCGGACGATCCCGACCTGCTTGCTTCGGCGCTTGACCTGATCGCCCCGCATCCGACGCCGCGCCGCCCGGCGACCTTCCTGCCGCTGGGCCGGAAGCGCAGCCTGCTGGCGCTCGCCATGACTGAGTTGCACCGTGCCGCGCCGACGCCGGTCGATCGCGTTGCCCTGCCGGCGGACGCGCCGTTCGGCGGGATCGAGGTCGACGTCGAGGGCTGCACCCTCTGCCTTTCCTGCGTGTCGGCCTGTCCGACGGGCGCGCTTTCCGACAGCGAAGAGCGGCCGGCCCTGCATTTTTCCGAGAGCGCCTGCGTCCAATGCGGCCTCTGCGCCGCGACCTGTCCGGAGCAGGTGATCACGCTGGCGCCGCGGCTGGATTTCGCGGCATGGAACGCGCCGCGCCGGGTGGTGAAGGAGGAGGAGCCGTACAATTGCATCCGCTGTGCCAAGCCATTCGGCACAAGGAGCACGGTCGAGCGTATTGTCGCCAGGCTCGAAGGCAAGCACTGGATGTTCTCGGGTGCGAACGCAAAGCGGCTCGACCTGGTGCGCATGTGCGACAATTGCCGCGTCGACGCCGTCATGAGCGAGGGGTTCGATCCATATGCCGGCGCCGGCCGATCGCCGCCGCGAACGACGGAAGACTATCTCCGGGCGCGTGAGAAGCCGGATGACAAGCCCGAGTGACCTTCAGTCGGTGCGCGTCTCGGCCTGAAGGAAGCGGATGAGGGCCGCCCGGTCGTCGGGGTTGCCGATGGTCTGTTCGGGCATCTTGGTGCCGGGCGTGTAGGCGTTCGGGCCGAGTTCGAACAGTTTCGCCACGGTCTCCGGCGTCCAGACGATGTTCATCTTCCTGAATGCGGGTGAATAGCGGTAGCCGGGCAGGGTTGCGATCTTGCGGCCGAAGATGCCGTGCAGCGTCGGGCCGGCGCGGCTGCCGTCGTCCGGATCGAGCGTGTGGCAGGCGATGCAGGCACGGAAGACCTTGGCGTCGGGATTGCCGGCATAATCGGCCATGGGATCCGTCTGGCCGCGGGCAGGCGCTCCGCGACGCTTGCCCGTAGCGACATTCCATTCGCGCACGAGATTATCCCCTCCACCGCCCAGCAGCGTGTCGCCGCCGGCCCCGAAGGCGAGCGACCACACCGGCGCGCCGGACGCATCGAGGATTCGCTCGGGCTTCAGGCTGGCGGTATCCAGCAACAGGATCGGCTCGTCGACGCCCGCGGCGGCGAGATGTTTGCCATCGGCCGAGGCGGCCAGCGCGATCACCGGCCTCGACGAGACCTGGACCTCGGCGAGGATCGCGCCGCTGCGATCGAGCTCGCGCACTTTCCCGTCGGCCGCTCCGACAAACAGGCGGCCGTCCGACGTCGTTGCCAGCGTGCTGAGCGGGGCCGGCATGGCGACGCGGACGGGGGCCACGCCGGCCTCGTGTGGCCACAAGATGACGGCCGCGTCGTAGCCGGCGCTGACCAGCGTGCCGTCGGACAGGAAGGCCACCGCGTTGACATTGCCGCGATGGCCTTCGAGAACGCGCGGCGCGCCGCCGGAAAGCGGCCAGACCCGCACGCTGGTGTCCCAGGACGCGGACGCGAGCATGGAGCCGTCGGCCGACACGGCAAGCGCGGAGACGGGCGCGGCATGTCCTTCGAGGATGCGTGCAGGCGCGTCGCGGCCGTGCTCCCAGATCGCGATGCGACCGTCGGTCCCCGCGGTGGCAAAGCGTCCGTCCGGCAGCGCCGCTACGGCATTGACCTGGCCGTCGTGGAAAAGCAGCACCTCGCGCGCTTCGCCGTTGTCCAGCGACCAGACGATTGCCTTGCTGTCGAAGCTGCCGGTGATCGCCGTCTTCCCATCCGGCGTCACCAAGATCGCCCGCACCGGACCGCCATGGCCGCGCAGGTCGGCGCCGTGCGCGGTCGCCCCGAAGACGAAGGGAGCGATCGTCGCCAGACATATCGCAAGCGTCTTATTCATTGCACAGCAGGCCGTTCCGTGCTCCGTTCACCGGCAGCGCCGCTCGCAGCAACCGCTCTCGATCTTGCCGGACCGGCCAAACCTTCACGCTGTTCGAGGCAATCATATGACCCAAAACATGGAAACCGATCCCTTCAACGTATCGATGCGCAAGTTCCTCAAGCAGGTCGGCGTGACCTCGCAGCAGGCCATCGAAAAGGCCGTTGAGCAAAAAGGGCTGAAGGGGCAGGGGCGTCTGACGGTAAAGGCGGTGATCACCTCGGAGGCGGCCGGCCTGCATCACGTCGTCGAAGGCGAGATCGATCTCGGCTGAGGCGACGCGCGGCTCGCAGGAGCCTTCTATTGGTAGAACCGGATCTGTCCGGCCGGGTGGGGGTCATACCCGGTGAGTTCGGCGGCGCGCCTCGCGAAGCCGTCCCGCTGCAAGAAGTGCAAAAGGGCCTGGAGCGGGGGCTGGAAGTAGGTCCGCTGGCGCATCAGCAGATCGAAGCTCTCCCAGGCCAGCGGCACGAAGTCGAGGCCGGCCGCGCGTGCCGCCGCGCGCGTGGCGATGCCGCAATCGGCCTGTCCGGTGCGGACCGCCGCGGCGAGATCGGGCCCGGTCAGGCAGGGCGGATCGAGCCGATTCAACGCCTTCATGTCCGAGCCGGCGCGGGCGAGCAGGACATCGAGCAGCATTTGAGCACCGGCGCCGGGCTGGCGCATCGCCATCCGGGCGCCGGCCGCAAGGACATCGGCCAGGCTGTGGAGCGACCGGGGATTGCCCGGCTGCAGCAGCAGGCCCTGTTCGCGCCGGGCGAAACCGACCAGCACGGCATCGTGCAGCCGTGGCATTGACCGCACGGCATCCGCATTGGGATCGGCTGCGCCGCCGTGAAAATGGATCGCCGCGGCGGCGACTTCGCCGCGCAGCAGGCGCATGACGCCGCCTTCCGTACCTTCCGCCAGCGAGGCTAGACCCGAGCCCGACTGGCGCAGGCACCATTCGAGCAGATCGTCCTGGCTGCCGCCGACGATCGGCGGCGGTTCCGGCGGGATCATCCCCGCTGGCCGCGCGAGCCCGGCCATGACCCAGCGATCGAGCTCATGGCGCGGGAACAGCCACTTGCCCGTCACCTTGCTGCAGGGGATTCGGTCTTCCGCGACCAGCTCGTAAAGCTTGCGCTCGCCAATACGCAGATAATCGGCGGCTTCGGATGTCGTCAGCAGTTCCATCCTGCATTGATATGCATATTCCTGTGCAGGTTCAACAATTTGACATTGCCGGAAGATTTGCAGGAAATGGGCGTTCAACGGCCATGGCAAGGTGGAATGTCGGAAGAACTCAGCGCATGGCAACTGATTGCGAGCGGCGACGCTACGCTGTTCGCCATCGTGCGCCTGTCGTTGGCCGTTACCCTGTCGGCGGTTGCCATTGCGGCGGTCATTGGCCTGCCCCTGGGGGCCTTGCTGGCCCTGGCGCGATTCCCCGGGCGCTCGGCGGTCGTCGTGGTGTTGAACGGCTTCATGGGGCTGCCCCCCGTCATCGTCGGCCTGTCGGTCTATCTGCTGCTGTCGCGGTCCGGGCCGCTCGGTGAGTTCGGCCTTCTGTTCACGCCGGCCGCCATGGTGATCGCCCAGGCGGTTCTGGTTCTGCCTATAATCGCGGCGCTGACACGCCAGACGATAGAAGACCTGTGGCATGAATACCGCGAGGAACTGACGGCAATGGACGTCGGACCACTTGGGCAGGTGGCGACACTCCTGTGGGATAGCCGCTTCAGCCTCTTCACCGCGTTGCTTGCGGGCTTCGGGCGGGCCGCGGCCGAGGTCGGCACGGTGATGATCGTGGGCGGTAACATCAACGGCTTCACCCGAACCATGACCACCACCGTCGCCCTCGAAACATCGAAGGGGAACCTTCCGCTGGCCGTCGGGCTCGGCCTCATCCTCATCTTTCTCATTATCCTGATCAACGCGGCCGCCTGGGGCGTGCGGCTCTGGTCCGAGCAACGGGCGGGATGATGCGCGCCGCTTCCAGCGATCTGCCGCTCGTTCTGGATCGCGTCTCCCTAAGCGCGGGACCAGTCACGATGCTCGATTGCCTGAGCCTGACGATCACTCCCGGCGCGCCGACGCTGGTTGTTGGCCCCAACGGTTCCGGCAAGACCTCGCTGCTGCGGCTTTGCATGGGGCTCGCAGCGCCGTCGGCCGGCAGCGTAAGCTGGGGAGGACGGACCGACCGAGGGCCTGCGCGCCGCGCCATCCTGTTCCAGAAACCCGTCATGCTGCGCCGCTCGGCAACGGCCAACGTCGTATACGCACTGGGCCAAGCCGGCTGCCCGCGCCGACTGCGTGCCGCCCGCGCGGCCGAACTGCTCGAGCGCGTCGGCTTGCTCGGGTTGGCAAACCACCCGGCACGGCGCTTGTCCGGCGGCGAACAGCAACGGCTGGCGCTTGCCCGCGCGCTGGCGCGTGATCCCGAAATCCTGTTGCTCGACGAGCCGACCGCCAGCCTCGATCCGGCGGCGACAAGGTTCGTCGAAGAAATCATCCTCATGGCCGCCCAGTCGGGCACCAAGGTCGTCATGGCGTCGCATGATCTCGGACAGGTGCGCCGGCTGGCGGGAGATGTCGTGTTCCTGGTTCGAGGTCGTCTTTGCGCGCACGCCGCCAGCGGAGATTTCTTCGAATATCCGTCAACACCAAAAGCCGCCGCCTTCATCCGCGGCGATCTCGTCCTGTAACAACCGAACGGAGCTTAGAGCAATGTCCGACCAGATTGCATCATTCTGTTTCTCGTTTGGCGAGGCGGCCGGCAGGAGGGTTGCGAAGGTCGATGGGGTTCCATCGGCCGAGCAAGCCGACGAACCGAGCGCCCGCCAAACGGAAACCCGAAGGGCCGGGCTGGTTTGGGCCCAATCCTTCGGGCTTCGTCTCGACCGTACCGCCGGTACGGCCATTCGACGAAGCCCTCGACCTTGGCCCAAACCATCGCCGGCAGAATGGTTCAATCTGGTCGGACATTGCTCTAAGATGCTGAGCCGTCGAATCTTTTCCGCGATCGCCACACTTCTCCTGCTGACCGCCGGCGCTACACCGGCCCTGACGCAGGATCAGTCGATCGTGGTGGCATCCACGACCTCGACACAGGATTCCGGCCTGTTCGGCCATATTCTTCCTATGTTCAAGCAGAAAACCGGGATCGACGTGAAAGTCGTCGCGCAGGGTACCGGCCAGGCTCTCGACACCGGCCGCCGAGGCGATGCGGACGTGGTTTTCGTCCATGCGAAAGCGCAGGAAGAGAAGTTCATCGAGGAAGGCTTCGGGGTGAAGCGCTTCGACGTGATGTACAATGATTTCGTCCTGATCGGCCCGAAGAGCGACCCTGCCGGGGTCAGCGGCACCAAGGATATCGCTGCGGCACTTGCCATGATCGAGGCCAAGGACGCGCCCTTCATCTCGCGAGGCGACAAGTCCGGGACCCATTCCGCCGAACTTAGGCTCTGGAAGGTTGCAGGCATCGACATCGAGGCGGCGAAGGGCCCGTGGTACAAGGAGATCGGGCAGGGCATGGGGGCGGCGCTCAACACGGCGGCTGCCATGGATGCCTATGTGCTATCCGACCGCGGCACCTGGTTGTCGTTCCAGAACCGTGGCGAACTGGACGTCGCCGTCGAGGGCGACAAGCGGCTGTTCAACCAGTACGGCGTCATGCTGGTGAATCCGCAGAAGCATCCGAGCGTGAAGGCCGAGGCAGGCCAGCGCTTCATCGACTGGCTGGTCTCGCCGGAAGGCCAGAAGTCGATTGGCGAATTCAAGATCGACGGCCAGCAGCTCTTCTTCCCGAACGCTGAGCAGCAGCGATCATAGTTTAGGATCTGCAGATTCAGAGCGGGGCAGGGCCTTTCGGTTGCAAAGCAGTTCGCGTCTGTCCCATTATCCGGGCATGATGAGAACGTCTCTTCCGACCGGCACGCTGACCAGCCTTGAAGCCGCGCTCGCCGCGCTGCTCGACGGTGTCAGGCCGGTCACCCCCGAATCCGTGCCGCTTGATCAGGCGCTTGGCCGCGTCGCGGCGGAAATGCCGCCGCTGGCCCATGCACTGCCGGTCAGGGACACCGCCGCCATGGACGGCTGGGCGTGCCGCGCGCTCGATCTCGTCGGGGCCTCGGCCTATTCGCCGCTGCCGCTGATGGTCATTCCCGCCTGGGTGGAGACGGGCGATGTCATGCCGGAAGGTTGCGACTGCATCCTCCGGGCCGACCTCGTCGATCAGGGTGGCCCGATGGCCCAGGCGGTAGGGGAAGCTGTCCCCGGCGAGGGCGTGCGGCGGGCTGGCGAAGATTTGGCGGCGGGCCGCGTTCCGGCGTTCGAGGGGGAGATCGTTTGCGCCGCCGACCTGCTGGCGGCGCGCAAGGCAGGGCTGAGCCAGCTTGCCGTGCGGACACCGCGTGTCCGCGTGATCGATGTCGCCGCCGCGAGCGGCGAGACGCTGTCGACGCTTCTGGTCACCGATACCCTGAAGGCTTGCGGCGCGACGATGGCGGCGGTCGAGGCCGCGGCGAGGGATGCAGCCACCATAGCCGCAAGGCTCGATGGCGATGCCTGCGATCTGATCATCCTGGTTGGAGGGACGGGTGATGGGCGTGCCGATCCCACGGCCGAGGCGCTCGCACGGCGCGGAGCGCTGATTGCACACAGGATTGCGATTCGCCCGGGCGGGACCACGGCAATCGGCCGGCTTGGCGCGGTGCCGGTGCTCGCCCTGCCAGGATCGCCGGACCAGGCTTTGGGGGCCTTTCTTGCACTCGTGCAGCCGGTCCTCGATCGTTTGTCGGGCAGGCACGAACGACGAACAATCATGCTGCCGCTCGTGCGAAAGATAGCATCCACGGTCGGCCTGACCGAAATCGCCCTGCTCGGACGCGAACAGGCCGGCTGGACACCGCTTGCCGTGGGAGAGTTTTCGGTGGAAGCCGTACAACGGGCGGAAGCGTGGGTTACCATCCACAGCGGTAATGAAGGATATGCCGCCGGAACGACCATCGGCGCCTGTCCGCTTCGCCGCCTGATCTGAGACCCACCCGAAATGACGAATCCCTCGACGTTCAGCCGCCGCGACAGCCGGCAGGAGCAGTTTCTGACGATATTGTCGCGTGAGGAGGCGATGGCGCGTTTCGAGGCGGCGCTGTTCCCACGGCCAATGCCTGCCGAAGTGCGTTCCCTGGCCGAGGCGCTTGGCTCTGCGCTTGCCGAGGACGTCACGGCGCCCGTCGACGTGCCGCCCTTCGACCGTTCCAACGTCGACGGCTTCTCAGTGCGTGCCGCGGATGTCGCCGCGGCCTCGGAGGCGCTACCCGTCCGGCTCGAACTCAATGCGGAGTCGATAGCCTGCGGGACCGTTCCGCAACTTCCCGTGCTGGCGGGTACGGCGAGCCCGATCTCAACCGGCGGTCCCCTGCCACGCGGCGCCGACGCGATCGTCATGGTGGAGCACACCCACGCGGCCGGAGACGACGCCATCGAGGTGAGGCGGAGCGTCTCGCCCGGACAGTTCGTCTCCTACGCCGGCTCCGACATCGCCAGGGGCGAGGTGCTTCTGCGCTCCGGCACGGTGATCGCATCCCGCGAAGTCGGAATGCTTGCCGCCTGCGGCATCGCGCGCGTGCCAGTCGCGCGAAAGCTGCGCGTCGCCGTACTGTCGACCGGCGACGAACTCGTTCAGCCGGGCGAGGCGCTGCGGCCTGCCGCGATCCATGACGCCAACGGCCCGATCGTCAGCGCGGCAGTGACCGAGAACGGCTGCGAAGCGAGCTTTCTAGGCGCTTTTCCCGATGACGAAGCAACGCTCGAATCCGCCATGCGCCAGGCCCTTGCCGCCCATGACGTGCTGATCCTCTCGGGCGGTACGTCCAAGGGCGCCGGCGATATCAGTCATCGCATCGTCGGACGCCTGGGCAAGCCCGGCGTGATCGCCCATGGTGTAGCCTTGAAGCCCGGCAAGCCGCTCTGCCTTGCCGTGTGCGACGGCAAGCCCGTGATCATCCTGCCGGGCTTTCCCACCTCGGCCATGTTCACCTTCCACGACATGGTCGTGCCGGTGTTGCGGCGCATGGCCGGGTTGCCGCCGCGCGTCGACGTGCAGGTCACGGCGCGGGTGCCGTTCCGCGTTCCCTCCGAACTCGGCCGCACCGAATTCGTCATGGTCTCGCTGGTCCGGGGGCAGGAGGGGCTGGCCGCCTACCCGACCGGCAAGGGCTCCGGCGCGATTACGTCCTTCGCCCAGGCCGACGGGTTTATGCGAATCGAGGCTTTGGTCGATCATGTTCCGGCCGGGAGCGAAGTGCCGGTCACGTTGTTCACCCCGCATGTCCGCGTTCCCGACCTCGTCGTCATCGGCAGCCATTGTACAGGGCTCGACCTGGTCGCCGGGGCACTCTTCCGGGACGCATTCTCGGTGCGTACGCTTGCTGTCGGCAGTCTCGGCGGCCTCGCCGCCGCGAAACGCGGCGAATGCGACATCGCCCCGATCCACCTGTTCGACCCGCGGACGCAAAGCTACAACGCGCCGTTCCTCACCGAGGGCCTGGAACTCGTGCCGGGCTGGCGGCGCATGCAGGGCCTGGTGTTCCGCAACGGCGACGAGCGCTTCGAGGGTCGTGACCCGGAGGAGGCGGTGCGGGCCGCACGTGCCGATCCGGAATGCATCATGGTTAACCGCAACCAGGGGTCAGGAACACGAATCCTGATCGACCAACTGCTCGGCTCCGCGCGCCCGGAAGGTTACTGGAACCAACCGCGTTCGCATAATGCGGTGGCTGCTGCCGTCGCGCAGAAGCGCGCCGACTGGGGTGTGACCATCGCACCTGTCGCCCGTGCTGCCGGATTGGGTTTCATACCGCTGACCGAGGAGCACTACGACTTCGCACTTGTCTCGTCGCGCAAGGAGCGGCCAGCGGTGCAGGCTTTTCTTGCAGCCCTCCAGTCGCCGGATATCCAAGTGGCGCTGGAGCGGGCGGGCTTCGCCCGTACACAGGTCTCTTAGAGCGTGTCGCACCCAATCGGATTCATTCTGCCGGCGACGGTTTGGGCCAAGGTCGAGGGCTTTGTCGCAGGCCGGGCTGGTGGCCCGGACAAGACGAAGCCCGATGGATTTGGCCCAAACCGGCCCGGCCCTCCGGGTTTCCGTTTGGCGGGCGCCC
>NZ_JAVFVV010000027.1 GCF_030929505.1 Mesorhizobium sp. LHD-90
GAGATGGGCATCGAGCATGCCTATATCGAGCTGGGCGGCTTCCGCATCGGCAAGACCGACTCGCTGTTCTCGACCTTCACCGACTATTCGTCGGGCGTGCTGAACGACGGCCTGGTTCCCTATGGTCCGTTCGCGACGCTGCAGATCGCCTACACCTACACCGGCGCGAACGGCTTCTCGGCCGCCATCGCTCTGGAACAGGGCGACGAGGACGAGGGCGAGTTCGCCAGCGGCATCACCGAGGACTACGCTCCGTATGTGGTCGGTGGCGTGTCGTTGACCCAGGGCTGGGGCAAGATCGGCGTCGTTGCCGGCTACGATAGCTGGGAACAGGAAGTTGCGGTCAAGGGCCGCCTGGACGTCAACATCACCGACACCGCTTCGGTGTTCGTGATGGCTGCCTGGGATTCGGGCGGAAACTCGGGTCCGAACCTGAGCGACGGCGCCAACTTCTACGCTCCTTGGGGCGGCGACTGGGCGGTCTGGGGCGGCACGGCGATCAAGTTCAACGAGAAGGCGACCTTCAACGCCGAAGTTGGCTATGACGACTTCGACAACTTCTCGATCGCCGCCAACATCGCCTACGACCTGGTTCCCGGCTTCACGATCACGCCGGAAATCGCCTATGTCGACAATTTCGACATCGACGACTCGGATGCCTGGGGCGTCAACGTCCGCTTCCAGCGCACGTTCTGATCGACCCTTCAGGGGTGACCAAAAAACCCGGCGGGCGACCGCCGGGTTTTTTGTTGGCCAAAGCTCCGGCGAGCATGGCTCGACGCTGCCGCGCGCCGGGCGGCGGAGGTGATGTCGGGATTTGCCTCGATCGGTACGGACGTCTCTCTAAGAGATCATGGTCCGACGCCGTTGGTGCGGCATCTTTCGGAGAATTGCGGACTGAGAGAGCGCAAAGCAACAGGCGGTCGTCCTGACGACCCGTCCGCTATCGCAACATCAGCACCTTGCAGGTCTCGCCCTCCGCCGCGGGCAGGGCGAAGGGCTCGCGGATGATCAGGCCGCCCGATTCGGCAAGGATCCGCAGCATCGACGAATCCTGGAGGCCGAAGGGAGTCGCGGTGACCTGTCCGTCGACGATCTCGATTTTCGCCCGCACATAGTCCTCGCGCAGATCGTTTGCGCCCATCGCAGCGCCCAGCCTGGCAGCGCGTATGTCCTGTTCGTGAAACCGTCCGCCAAGCCGCGCCACCAGCGGTTTCAGGAAGAGATGCGAGCAGACGAGGCTTGCCACCGGATTGCCAGGCATGCCGATGAAGCGCGTATCGCCGCGCCGTCCGAACATCAGCGGTTTTCCGGGACGCATGGCGATCTTCCAGAAGCCGAGCGTCACGCCCTGTTCGGTCAACACGTCGTGAACGAGATCGTGGTCGCCGACCGAGGCGCCGCCCAGCGTGACGACAATGTCGGCGCCGGCTTCCGTCGCTGCGCCAAGCCGGTCCGCGATGGCGGCCCGGTCGTCGCGCACGATGCCGAGGTCGAGGATGCGGGCTCCCGCGGCGGACGCGATTGCCGCCACGCCATAGCCGTTCGAGGCGATGATCTGGTCTGGTCCGAGTTCGCTGCCGGGCGGCAGCAACTCGTCGCCGGTCGCGATTATGGCGACAAGCGGCCTGCCGACCACGTCCAATTCGGCATGATTGGCCGACGCCGCCAGCGACAGCGCCGCTGCGTCGAGGATGCGCCCTTGCTCGAGCAGCGCGTCCCCCTCTGAAAAATCCAGTCCGCGCCGCCGGATGTGCCGCCCGGACGCGGCGGTGTCGAGAACGTCGATGGTTTCCGGGCCCGCCGGCCGGGTGTTCTCCTGGATGACGATCGTGTCTGCGCCGTCCGGCACCGGCGCCCCGGTCAGGATGCGCACCGCCTGTCCTTTTCCGGCCCGTCCACGAAAACCGTGCCCGGCAGCCGAAACGCCGACGACATCGAGCCGCACCGGCACGCTGGCCACATCTTCGGCGCGCACCGCGTAGCCGTCCATGGCGGAGGCGTCGAAGGGCGGCTGAGTGCGCAGCGCACTCAACCTGCCCGCCAGCACCCGTCCGGCCGCATCGTGGAGCGGCACCCGTTCCGATTTCAGCGGCGCCGCGCCGTCGAGCAGCAGCCGCAATGCATCGGCGACCGGCAGCAACGCCATTTCAGCTTTCCGCCCGGTAGTCGCCAGATTTTCCGCCAGACTTTTCGACCAGCCTGATGCCTGAGATCGTCATGCCGCGGTCGATGGCCTTGGCCATGTCGTAGATGGTGAGGCAGGCGACGGATGCGGCGGTCAGCGCTTCCATCTCGACGCCGGTCTTGCCGGTGACGCGTGCCATTGCCGTGACGCGCAGGCCGGGCAGGGCAGGATCCTCGGCGATGTCGATGGCGACCTTGGTGAGCAGCAGCGGATGGCAAAGCGGGATGAGTTCATGCGTGCGCTTGGCCGCCATGATGCCGGCAATCCGCGCCGCGCCGATCACGTCGCCCTTCTTGGCGTTGCCGGCACGGATCGTCGCCAGAGTCTCCGGCCGCATGATGACGTGACCTTCGGCGATCGCGGTGCGAACCGTGTCCTGCTTGTCGCCGACGTCCACCATGTCGGCCTGTCCGTCAGCCGCCAGGTGTGTCAGCGTGCCATGCCCGGGCGCCATCGTTCAACCGGCGCTGGCGGAGACGGCCGCCTCTCCGAACAGCAGCGCACGCGTCGCCTGCGTGACGTCCTGGCGCCGCATCAGGCTTTCGCCGACCAGAAAGGTCTCGATGCCGGCGCGCGCCAGCCGGCGACAATCATCGTGCGTGAAGATGCCGCTTTCGCCGACAAGCAGGCGGTCGCTCGGCACGAGGCCCGCGAGCCGCTCGGATACGGCCAGATCGACATGGAAACTGTGCAGGTCGCGGTTGTTGATGCCGATCAGCCGCGAGTTCATCGCCAGCGCCCGCTCCATCTCGGCTTCGTTGTGGACTTCCACGAGAACGTCCATGCCGAGTTCGAGCGCGGCATCCTCGATCGCCCGTGCCTCGTCGTCTTCGACGCCGGCAAGTACGATGAGCACCGCGTCGGCGCCCCAGGCCCGCGCCTCGAACACCTGGTAGGGCTCATACATGAAATCCTTGCGCAGCACGGGCAGCGCCGTCGCCTCGCGCGCCTGAATCAGGAATTCCGGCGCGCCCTGGAAGGAGGGGCCGTCGGTGAGCACCGAAAGGCAGGCGGCCCCGCCGTCCTCATAGGCCCGTGCAAGGCTCGGCGGATCGAAATCGGCGCGGATCAGGCCGCGCGACGGGCTTGCCTTCTTGATCTCGGCGATCAGCGCATAGCTGCCACCTTGGCGCCTGGCGCGCAGCGCCTCGACGAAGCCGCGCGGCGCCTTGGCGTCGCGCGCCATGGCCATCACCTCGGCAAGCGGCAGGGCGCGCTTCGCGGCGGCGATCTCTTCGCGCTTGTATTTCTCGATCTTCTTGAGGATGTCGACCACGGCCTATCCGTTCGATACCTTGACGAGCCGCTCGAGCACGCCGGAGGCATGGCCCCGGTCGATCGACTCGGCGGCCAGCCGAATGCCCTCGGCCAGATCTGCCGCCTTGCCCGCGACCACGAAACCGGCGCCCGCATTCATCAATACGGTGTCGCGATAGGCGCCCGGCTTGCCCTCCAGCGTCGCGCGCAACGCGGAGGCATTGTAGGCCGCGTCGCCGCCCTTGAGATCCTCCCGGCTGTGCCTTGCCAGGCCGAAATCCTCCGGCTTCAACACGAAGCTGCGCACCACGCCGCCGGCAAGCTCCGCCACATGGGTCTCGCCGGTCGTGGTGATCTCATCCAGCCCGTCGCCATGCGCCACCCATGCATGGTCGGCGCCGAGCAGCTTCAGGGTCTCGGCCACCGGCGCGATCCACTCGGGAGAGAACACGCCGACCATCTGGCGGCGCACGCCGGCCGGATTGGAAAGCGGGCCGAGCAGGTTGAAGATGGTGCGGGTGCCGAGTTCGGCGCGCACCGGCCCGACATGGCGCATCGCCGGATGATGCGATGGCGCGAACATGAAGCCGACGCCGGCTTCCGCGATGCAGGTTGCGATCGCTTCCGGCGCGAGGTCTATCTTCACCCCGAGCGCCATCAGCACGTCGGCGGCGCCCGTCTGCGAGGAAAGGCCGCGGTTGCCATGCTTGGCGACCGGCACGCCGCCGCCGGCGGTCACGAAGGCGGAAGCCGTCGATATGTTGACGCTGTGCGAGTTGTCGCCGCCCGTGCCGACAATGTCGATGGCTGCCGCCGGCGCTTCGACCGTCAGCATCTTCTCACGCATGGTCGCGACTGCCCCGGAAATCTCCGACACCTGTTCGCCGCGCACGCGCAGCCCCATCAGGAAAGCGCCGATCTGTCCGGGGGTGGCCTCGCCCGACATGATGATGTCGAAAGCGTCCTTCGCTTCCTCGAAGGACAGCACCGTACCCCCGGCGACCTTGGCGATGTAGGGTTTCAGCGTGCTCATCGCGGCGTCAGAAAGCCAGCGCCCGGCCGATCGCGGCCTGGTCGACCCGTACCTCGTATTCGGTCCGCAGACGGGCCACCAACTGGTCCAGCAGATCGTCGGACAGGCCGGCGGCGAAATCGCGGCGGGCGTTCTCGCCGATGGCGTCGGCGCCGGAGGCCGCGGGTTCGAACACCTCGGTCACCTTGAACAGGATGCGGGCATCGCCAGACGGCGCGGCCAGCGAACCCGAGCCGCCCTCGGCGACGGAGAAGATCGTGCCGACGCCGTCGCGGCCGAAATCGGCGTCGTCCGTGTCCCGCTTGATGCCGCGCTTGGTTTGCTTCTCGAGCTGCAACTCGCCGGCGAGGGCGTCGAGCGCAACGCCGTCCTTGATCCGCTTTTCCAGTTCGGCGACCTTGTCGGCAAGCCGCTTTTCCGCTTCCGCCTTGGTCCAGTCCGCCGCGACTTTCGCCTTGACTTCGTCCAGCGGTCGGTCGCGGGCCGGCGTTATGCCCCCCACCTCGAAGAACACGTAACCGTTGGAGCCGACGTTGATCGCCGGGTTCTCCACGCCGACTTCCGTGCCGAAGGCGGCGCGCAGCAGTTCGGCGGAAGCAGGCAGGTCGTTGACGATCGTGTCGTCGGGGCGCCGGCCGGCCTGGTCGACGGCCTCGACCGTCGTGACCTTGAGCTTCAGCTTGTCGGCGGCTTCCGCCAGCGAGTCGCCGCCGGCGCGGGCATCCTCGTAGGAATCGTGCACGTCGAGCAGCACGCGATGCGCCTCGCCCAGCGCCAGATCCTTGCGGATCGCGGGCGCCACTTCCTCGAAGGATTTCACCACTTCGGGCGTGATCGCCGTGACGCGGATGATCACCGGTCCGAACGTTCCGTCGATCACTCCGCTGACTTCGCCGCTGGCCAGCGAGTAGGCAGCGTCGGCGACCGCCTGGTCGGGGATGCGGTCCTTGGCGAATGTCCCAAGCTGGACGTCGGCCATGGTCTTGCCTTCGGCCTCGACCGCCTTGTCGAAGGTCGTGCCGCTCTTCAGCGCGGCGTCGGCCGCGTCGGCCTTGTCCCTGGACGAGAACACCAGTTGCTCGATCGTTCGCGTCTCGGGCGTGGTGTAGCGCGCCTTGTTCTTGTCGTAGTCGGCCCGCACCTGCTCGTCGGTGATGGCGCTTTCGTCGGCGATGTCCTCCGGCTCCAGCTTCACATAGGCGATCTTGCGGTAGTCTGGCGCCGCATATTGCTTCTTGCGTTCCTCGAACCATGCGGACAGCACCGCGTCATCAGGCACCTCGATCGGCTCGACCAACGAGCGGGGCAGGACGAGATAGTCGGCGGTGCGGTCCTCGCCGTCGTAGAGCGAGACGGCGCGCAGGAAGGTGTCCGGCGCCTTGATGCCGTCGGCGACGGCTTCGACGATCTGCTGGCGGGTCGCTTCCTGCGCACGGCTGTTGAAATAGTCCTCCGGCCGCATGCCGACCTGGCTGAGGACGTAGTCGAACTGCGCGCGGTTGAACTTTCCGTCCGCCCCGCGGAACGCCGGATCTTCGGCGGTCAGTGAGGCGATACGGTCCTTGGACAGGCCGAGACCGAGCTTGCGTGCCTGTTCGTCCAGCACCGCGCCGGAGACGAGCTGGCCGAGGACCATGCTGTCCAGCCCGAACGCGGTCGCCTGCTCGCGCGTCAGCCGCTGGCCGAGGCGCTGCGACAAAACGTTGATCTGACGGTCGTAGGCCAGGCGGTATTCGGTGGCCGACACCGACGTGCCGCCGGCCGTGATCACGGTGTTGCCGCCGATGCCGGTCTGCATCTGGCCCGAGATTCCCCAGACGGCGAAGCTGACCACGAGAAGCATGAGCAGGAGCTTGGCAACCCATGTGCCGGCCGCGGTCCGCAGTGTTTCGAGCATGGAACAGTCCGTTGAAGGCCCAGCGCATGGGCGAAGTCCGTGAAGAAACGGCAATAACGCCCTTGCGGCCAAGTGTCGATTGCTTTGTGACCTGATTTTGGTACGGAGGGGCGAACGGAATGTCGAGGGGAGACCACAATGACGTCGGGAATTCGTCCGTTGGTTGCCGGCAACTGGAAGATGAACGGCGTCGGCGCCTCGCTCGCCGAGCTCCGCTCGATCGGCCGCGAATTCCTGTCCGGCATCGACGCCGAGACCGACGCGCTGATCTGCGTGCCCGCGACGCTTCTCACCCGCGCCGCCGAGATCCTGGCAAGCACGCCGGTCAAGGTCGGCGGCCAGGATTGCCACAGCGCGGCGAGCGGCGCCCATACCGGCGACATCTCGGCCGAGATGCTGAAGGACGCCGGCGCGTCCCATGTCATCGTCGGCCATTCGGAGCGCCGCACCGACCATGGCGAGACCGACGCGATCGTCCAGGCCAAGGCGGAGGCGGCATGGCGCGCCGGCCTCACGGCGATCGTCTGCATCGGCGAAACCCGCGCCGAGCGCGAATCGGGGGCGACCATGTCGGTGCTTTCGCGGCAGATCGCCGGCTCGGTTCCGCTTGCCGCCACCGCCGCGCACACGATCATCGCCTATGAGCCGGTCTGGGCGATCGGCACCGGATTGACGCCTACCGCCGGCGACGTTGCGGAAGCGCACGCCCATATCCGTGCCGAACTCGCGGCCCGGATCGGCGACGAGGCCAGGCGCATGCGCATCCTCTACGGCGGCTCGGTCAAGCCGTCCAACGCCAAGGAACTGCTGTCGATCGACAATGTCGATGGGGCGCTTGTCGGCGGCGCCAGCCTGAAGGCGCGCGACTTCCTCGGCATCGCCGAAGCCTATCTGTCGTTCTGAGGCAGTCGGGCGGGGCCGCCGGCGTCGACAAACACCGGCCGGGATACGGCCCTGGACATTGCATTGTCCCGCGTCATCCCCATATTCCCGGCGGGCTTGGAAATGCCACGAAAGCCATGTATTGAGCCGCCACGTTTCGGCAGGGCGCGCCTGTCCGTGTCCTGAACTCTGCCGGGGAAATTATGGAAACCATCGTCATCGTCATCCATCTGATGATCGTGCTTGCGCTTGTCGGCGTGGTGCTCTTGCAGCGCTCCGAGGGCGGCGGGCTCGGTATCGGCGGCGGTTCCGGCTTCATGACGGCGCGCGGCGCGGCCAACGCGTTGACGCGCGCCACGGCGATCCTGGCGGCGGCCTTCTTCGCTACCTCGCTGGGGCTGTCGCTGATCGCCCGCTACAGCGACCGGCCGATCGACATCCTGGACCGCGTTCCGACGACCCAGGGCGAGGGTGGCCAGGGCGTGCTCGACCAGCTTGGCGGCTCCGACATCCCGTCCGCTCCCGCGCCTGCTGCTCCGTCCGGCGAATCCGCGCCCGCTGCGACGCCGCCCGCGGAGGCTCCCGCGCCGGCCGATGGCGCGACCGCCACGCCGCCCGCCGGCGATAGCTCAACCGCGACGCCGCCGGCGGCCTCGACCGCTCCCTCGGCGCCCGCCGCGCCGGCAGAACCGCAAGTGCCGAATCAATAGGGCAAGACCTGTGCCCGTTTGATCACACTCCGGCTAAATGCCGCTGTGATCACGATGAATCGATCTCGAGCACTCCTCCCGCTATCTTGAGCGATTGCGCGATATGAGCATATAAATCGGCCAACGGCCGCCGGGTGGGCGCAACGCGGAGATGTCGCTCCGCCGACAGGCCGGCGTTTTCGTGTCTCGGGATCACAACACATGCTACCTCGAAGCCTCATATTGCTCGGCCTCTGCGCCGTGCTGGGCTTGGCCACGCCTGCCTTCGCGGACGTTGCGAAGCCCCAGAAGCCGACCGCTGCGGCGTCGGCCAAGTCCAAAACCGCCACCGACGCCAAGACCAAGAAGAAGGTCGTCGCCAAGGCGAACAAGAAGGGCAAGAAACCCGCTGCCAAGGACGGCGAAACCGAACTGACCGCGCAGCAGAAGGCCAAGGCGAAAGCCGAAGCCAAGGCGGCGGCGGCCGAAAAGGCACGCCAGGCCAGGCTCGCCGCGATGCGCGCCAAGGCCAAGGCCGACGCGGAGGCGCGCAGCGCCGCCTTCCGCGCGCCCAGGCGGGTCCTGGCCGACGGCGAAACGCCGAAGAAGAAGGGCAAGGCTGTCGAGGTGGCAGACACCGACACGCGGAAACGGAACCCGTTCGAGATATCGTTCGGCGACAGCGAGCCGGTCGCACTCAAGACCAAGCCGGTCACCGGGCTCACCGCCGAGCGCATCGCCGCGCAGCAGGCCGCCTCCGTCGGCGCCGACGAGGTTCTGCGCAGCGGCAACAATGGCGAACTGCGCAGCGGTGCTACCGGCATGTCACGGCCGAGCAGCGGCTTCTTCAATATCCTGTTCGGTGATGAGCCGGAAACGGCAACGTCCTCGGTTGGGATGCTCCCGGAGACCCGCGCCCTCGACTCGGTGCTGGACAACAAGAAGAAATTCAAGGTGAGGCCGGAATACGAGCCGCAGTCGGTAGCGTTCTCCGGCTATCCGGCCGGCACGATCGTCATCGACACCAGCAATCACTTCCTCTACCTCGTCGAGAGTTTTGGTTCGGCCCGCCGCTATGGCATCGCGGTCGGACGCGAAGGCCTGCAGTTCAAGGGCACGGTGGCGGTCGGCGACAAGCAGGAATGGCCGCGCTGGATTCCGACGCTCGACATGCAGAAGCGCGAGCCGAAGAAGTACGGCCAGTACAAGGACGGCATGCCCGGCGGCGGCCAGAATCCGCTCGGGGCCCGCGCCATCTATCTCTACCAGGGCAAGCAGGACACTCATCTGCGCATCCACGGCACCATCGCGCCGCAGACCATCGGCACCAATTCGTCGAACGGCTGCTTCCGCATGGTCAACGACCACGTGATGGATCTCTACCGTCGCGTCGGCATCGGCACGAAGGTCGTCATCCTCTGATCGGCCGCGCATCGTTCAAAAGGGCCGGCCCGCGCCGGCCCTTTTGTTTTGGCCACATGGCCGTGAACAGGCCCGCCGGGGATAATCGGACCGGGCCCGATTTTTTTCTGGCGGAATCAAGCCGCCCAAGCTAAGCGATAATTCCCATGGCGCGATATGTATTCATCACCGGCGGCGTGGTCTCCTCCCTTGGAAAAGGCATAGCCGCGGCGGCCCTCGGGGCCCTGCTGCAGGCGCGCGGTTATCGCGCGCGCATAAAGAAGCTCGATCCGTACCTCAACGTCGATCCCGGCACGATGTCGCCCTACCAGCACGGCGAGGTGTTCGTGACCGACGACGGCGCCGAGACCGACCTCGATCTCGGCCATTACGAGCGTTTCACTGGCCGCTCCGCCAACCAGTCGGACAACATCACCACCGGCCGTATCTACAAGAACATCATCGAGCGCGAGCGGCGGGGCGACTATCTCGGCGCCACCGTGCAGGTCATTCCGCACGTCACCGACGAGATCAAGAACTTCGTGCTCGACGGCAACGAGGAATACGACTTCGTGCTCTGCGAGATCGGCGGCACGGTCGGCGACATCGAGGCGATGCCGTTCCTGGAAGCGATCCGCCAGCTCGGCAACGACCTGCCGCGCAACAACGCCGTCTATGTCCACCTGACGCTGATGCCCTATATCCCGACGGCGGGCGAGTTGAAGACCAAGCCGACCCAGCACTCGGTGAAGGAACTGCGCGGCATCGGCATCGCGCCCGACATTCTCTTGGTGCGCGCCGACCGGCCGATCCCCAAGGAGGAGCGCAGAAAGCTCTCGCTGTTCTGCAATGTGCGCGAGAGCGCCGTCATCCAGGCGCTCGACGTCGGCCACATCTACGACGTGCCGATGGCCTATCACAAGGAAGGGCTGGATTCGGAAGTGCTCGCCGCCTTCGGCATCGACCCGGCGCCGAAACCGCGCATGGAAGCCTGGCAGAACGTCTCGAAACTCATCCACAATCCGGAAGGCGAGGTGACGATCGCTGTGGTCGGCAAATACACCGGCCTCAAGGACGCCTACAAGTCGCTGATCGAGGCGCTGTCGCATGGCGGCCTCGCCAACCACGTCAAGGTCAAGCTCGACTGGATCGAGTCGGAGATTTTCGAGAAGGAAGATCCTGCGCCGTTCCTTGAAAAAGTGCATGGCATCCTCGTTCCCGGCGGTTTTGGCGAGCGCGGTTCCGAGGGCAAGATTCTCGCGGCGAAATTCGCCCGCGAGCGAAAAGTGCCGTATTTCGGCATCTGCTTCGGCATGCAGATGGCCTGCATCGAGGCGGCCCGTTCGCTGGCCGGCATCGAAGGCGCCTCCTCGACGGAATTCGGCCCGGCAAAGGAGCCGGTGGTCGGTCTGATGACCGAATGGCTCAAGGGCAATATGCTGGAGAAGCGCCGCGAGGCGGGCGATCTCGGCGGCACGATGCGGCTCGGCGCCTATGAGGCGCGACTTGCCCCCGATTCCAAGATCGCAGGCATCTATGGCGATACGCAGATTTCCGAGCGTCACCGCCACCGCTACGAGGTCAACATCGACTACAAGGAGCGGCTGGAGGACTGCGGCCTGGTCTTCGCCGGCATGTCGCCAGATGGCGTGCTGCCGGAAACGGTCGAATATCCCGATCATCCGTGGTTCATCGGCGTGCAGTATCACCCCGAGCTGAAGAGCCGCCCGCTCGACCCGCACCCACTGTTCGCCAGTTTTATAAGCGCGGCCGTGGAACAGAGCCGACTGGTGTAGTTCACGCAAGAAATCCGGCTTCGCCGACTTCGCCGTTTCCGCCAAATCATCAACGTTGGAGATTGGCGGCAAGCCGTGTTGAATCTCAACAGAAGCGACCATCGTCAGCATCTGTCAGGATTATTTTCCCGCGACTTATCCCCTCCCTCCCGACGGAGCGATAATCTCGCTGCCTGTGCTGGAAAGGAGGCGGCGGCGATGGACGGGAGTGGCGCAATCGAGAAGAACCGGGAGGCGTTGAAGCGCATCCTGTTGATGCTCGTGTCCATGGCCGGGTTTGCCGATGGTGGACCGACCCTGCCGCGCCAGCTTCATCGCGCAATCCTTCGACTGCTGCGTCCGGCCGAATCCGCGGCGCGGCGTTTGATCATCGCGGCGGCGCGCGGCATCGTCGTGACCCTGCCGCCTTTTCGCCCGCAAAAACCCAAACCCGAAAACAACGAGGCTGTGCTGCGCCGTCTCGGCATCGCCGTCACAATGTCACGCGACGATACCAGGCGCGCCGCAGCCGCCAAAAGAGCCGCCGCCAAGCGCGCCGCCGGCCCGCGCATCCTAAACCTGCCGCTGCTCGATCCGCTGAAAAATCCGTTCCGCGTCCGCCGCCGCTATGTGCCGGCTCATGCCGTACCGCGCATCTCGGGACTCGATTTCGGCGCGCAGCTCCGCCCCCTGCCATCGCCGCCGTCGTCCGACGATCCGGTCGACGCGGCGCGGCTGGCCTTGCGGCTGGAGGCGCTGGGTCGCGCGCTCGACGACCTACCGGGCCAGGCCAAACGCTTTGCCCGCTGGAAGGCACGCAACGACGCAGCACGTGCGCGGGACAGGCAAGCCCGCTCCGCAGGAGACAAACAAGCTGCCGGCGCGTTCCGCTTCCGGCGCATCTCGCCGCTGCGGCTCGGGCGACCGCCGGGCGGCCGGCTGTCCCGCTACGATCCGACAGCCACTCATCCGCGCAACATCCGCGAGATCGACGAAATTCTGGCGCACGCCCATGCGCTGGCCGTCTACGCACTGGAATCCCCCGACACGTCCTGATGTGCGGTCGCCCCGGCCCAGGCCGGGACGGCGGTTCTCGAAAGCTCTCCAGAGCTTCAATGGCCAGACGGGACAAAATCCGGGCGTGGCGTCGATTCGTGCTGTCAAAAGATATCGTTGCGCGTCCGTCGGCGAAGCCGGCCAAACCTGTTTGACAAGAGGTCGGGCGAATGTCCGGCAATCATCTCAACGCGCGCCGGCCGAGCCCCAACGCGGGCGGTTCGCCGCATCATGACCACGTCGTCACCCGTTGCCTGTGCTCCGGCGGGGGAGTACCCTGCGGATCGTCGGCGCGTGGGCAGATGCGGCTGCGCCGACAGAGCTTCATCTCGCGTTTCAACCGCTCAGATATTGGTCTGGACGGTGCTGTCAGACACGGCGGAACGCGAACTCACACGGCCAGGAGGGCAAAATGTCTTTGACGATCAACAGCACGGCGCCGGATTTCGAGGCGAACACGACCGAAGGGCGCATCCGTTTCCACGACTGGTTGGGCGATAGCTGGGCCGTGCTTTTCTCGCATCCCAAGGACTTTACCCCGGTCTGCACCACCGAACTCGGCCGCATGGCGGCGCTGAAGCCCGAATTCGACAAGCGCGGCGTCAAGATCATCGGCCTCAGCGTCGACCCGGTCGAAAACCATACGCGCTGGTCGGTCGACATCGCCGAGACTCAAGGCACCGCGCCGAACTATCCGATGATCGGCGACACCGACCTGAAAATCTCGAAACTCTACGGCATGCTGCCGGAAGGGGCCGGCGAAACCTGCGAAGGCCGCACCCCCGCCGACAACGCCACCGTGCGCACCGTCTTCGTCATCGGCCCGGACAAGAAGATCAAGCTGGCGCTGGTCTATCCGATGAGCACCGGCCGCAATTTCCACGAGATCCTGCGCGTCATCGATTCCATGCAACTCACCGCCAAGCACAAGGTGGCGACGCCGGTCGACTGGAAGCAGGGCGACGACGTGATCATCCTCGGCTCGGTTTCCGACGACGACGCGAAGAAGCAGTATCCCGAAGGCTGGAAGGCGCCAAAACCCTACCTGCGCATCGTGCCGCAGCCGAGATAGGCGACCTTCCGCAACCGCCGGCGTGTTGACGCCGGCGGTGAGGCTCCGGGAACAAGATCATGATTTTCCGCCAGCTTTTCGACAGCACGTCGAGCACCTACAGCTATCTCATCGCCAGTCGGCGCGGCGCCGAGGCCCTCATCATCGACCCGGTGCTGGAAAAGGTCGACCGCTACATCCAGTTGCTGAACGAGCTCGACCTGCGGCTGGTCAAGGCGGTGGATACCCATCTCCACGCCGACCACATCACCGGTCTCGCCGCGCTGCGCGACCGCACCCATTGTGTCACCGCCATGGGCGAGCAGACGAAGGCCGACGTGGTGTCGATCCGCCTTGCCGATGGCGACCGGCTTGGCATCGAAGGCATCGGCATGGACGTGATCTACACGCCCGGCCACACCGACGATTCCTACTCCTTCGTCATGGGCGACCGCGTCTTCACCGGCGACACGCTGCTTATCCGCGGCACCGGGCGCACCGATTTCCAGAACGGCGACCCGCGCGCCCAGTACGAATCGATCTTCGGCCGGCTGCTGAAGCTGCCCGAAGAGACGCTGGTTTTTCCCGCACACGACTACAAGGGTGACACGGTCAGCACCATCGGCGAGGAACGCCGCAGCAATCCGCGCCTGCAGGTGCCTTCCGTCGAGGCCTATATCGAACTGATGAACAACCTCAACCTGCCGAACCCGAAGATGATGGATGTGGCGGTGCCGGCCAACATGCATATCGGCCTGTCGCAGGCGACCATCGCCGCGCAGGGGTGGGCGGTCTCGGCGCGCGACGCCCTGCCGCTTCTCGGACGGCCTGATGTCGCGCTGGTCGACCTGCGCGAGCGCAACGAACGCGAGCGCCACGGCGCCATCCCTGGCGCGCTGCATGTGCCGTACGGCGTGCTGGACGAAAGCGTGCGGCCCGGCGGCGTCTTGCACGAACTGGGTTCCGTCAAGCAACTCGTCTTCTTCTGCGCGTTCGGCGAGCGCTCCGCCATGGCGGTCAACGCGGCGCAGGAAGCGGGCATCGGCTCGGCCCGGCACATCGAGGGCGGCATCGACGCCTGGAAGAAGATTTTGGGGCCGCTGGAGCACTGACGGGCGATCCGCTGCTGTCCGCCTGCCTCGGACCATTGGCCGCCCTTGCGGCAGAACCCGGAATGGGGCACATGCGGCCTAGATGACAGCCTTGCCGCGCCCGCTCGACCATCTGGTGCTGCCGACAGCCTCGCTGGAGACGGCGCGGGCGCGCCTGACCGCGCTCGGCTTCACCGTCGCGCCGGCCGCCGTTCATCCGTTCGGCACGGCGAACGCCTGCGTCTTCTTCGCAGACGGGACCTATCTTGAGCCGCTGGCGATAGCCAACGAGAAGCGGGCGCTCGAAGGCGTGAGCGCCGGTAACGTGTTTGTCGCCCGAGACGCCGCCTTTCGCCAACGCCGGGGGCCGGAAGGGTTTTCGGCGCTGGTGTTCGGCACGGATGACGCGCTTGCGGATCACGAGGTGTTCGTCGGCAAGGGCGTTTCGGCAGGCGACATCCTCGATTTTTCGCGGGGCTTCACCGATGCCGCCGGCAATACCGGATCGGCCTCCTTCCGGCTGGCCTTCGCTGCGGATCAGCATGCCCCCGATGTGTTCTTCTTCACCTGTCAGCGGGTTGACGTCCCGAATGTCGACCGCGCCGCGTTGCAGTCGCATCGCAACGGCGTGACCGGCATCGCCGGCGTCGTGCTGTCGGCGCGCGAACCCGCGCGGTTTTCCGGCATCGTTGGTGTTGCCACCGGCGCCGTTGCCAGCGCAGCCGGGGAAGGGCCGGAGGTCCGCATGTCGGCCGGCAACACGGCCGTCGAGATCGTCGGCAACGCGCAACTCGCCTCGCACTACGGACTCGATCCGGCCGGCGATGCCGGCCTGCATGCCCGGGCGATCCGTTTTTCAGTCGCCGAAATCGCCAGGGCAAGCACATTGCTCGGCCAATCCGGCCTTGCCCACGACATCAGGGACGGCCGGATCGTCGTGCCGCCGGCGCCGGGGCAGGGCGCAGCCTTCATCTTCGAGGAGTCTCCATGACCGCACCCAATCCGATCGTGACCGTCGGCAACGTCGCCTTCGACAACGCCGCGCCGCTCGCCCTCATCGCCGGGCCGTGCCAGTTGGAAAGCCGCCAGCACGCCTTCGACATGGCAGGCAGCCTGAAGGAGATTTGCGCCGGGCTCGGCATCGGCCTCGTCTACAAGTCCAGCTACGACAAGGCCAACCGCACCTCGCTTGTCGGCAAACGCGGCGCCGGGCTCGATGCCGCCATGCCGATCTTCGACGATATTCGCAAGGAATTCGGCTTGCCGATCCTCACCGACGTCCATGCCGAGGAACAGTGCGCCCTGGTCGCGCCGCATGTCGACATTCTGCAGATCCCCGCCTTCCTGTCGCGGCAAACCGATTTGCTGATCGCCGCCGCCCGCACCGGCAAGGTGATCAACGTCAAGAAGGGCCAGTTCCTGGCGCCGTGGGACATGAAGAACGTGGTCGCAAAGGTCACCGGCTCAGGCAACGCCAACGTTCTGGTCACCGAGCGCGGCGCCTCCTTCGGCTACAATACGCTGGTTTCCGACATGCGTTCGCTGCCGATCATGGCCGAGTTCGGCGCGCCGGTGATTTTTGACGCCACCCATTCGGTGCAGCAGCCGGGCGGGCAGGGCGCTTCCTCGGGCGGCGACCGCCGTTTCGTCGAGACGCTGGCGCGCGCCGCCGTCGCGGTCGGTGTCGCCGGCGTCTTTATCGAAACCCATCAGGACCCCGATAATGCTCCTTCCGATGGCCCGAACATGGTGCCACTGCAGAAAATGCCGGCCTTGATCGAGAAACTGATGGCGTTCGATCGAGTGGCCAAGGGCCTCTGACGCGTACGCTTGCCGCCGCGCATCACGGGATATAGGCTCCTTGTCCGGGGGCTGCCCGTGGAGGAACGCCGCAATGTCGGTCGCACGCGTCACCGAAATCACCGCCTCGTCCAGCAAGAGTTTCCAGGATGCCATCGAGAACGGCATCGAACGCGCGTCCAAGACGCTGAAGAACGTTGAGGGCGCCTGGATTCAGGACCAGAAGATCGTCGTGGAGGACGGCAGGATCGTCGCCTACCGCGTCAACATGAAGGTCACCTTCATCCTGACCGATTGAGCGTTGGGCCGGGCGGAATCCGCTGGAACCATCGCTGCCGCCGGTCATTTTCCTCAAAGCAAATCTAGCCACGAGGAGATTTCTCCATGACCACTCTTACCGGCCATACCGACGCCATCCGCGCTTCGCGTGTCATCGGCACCGCCGTCTACAACACGGCGGGCGAGAGCATCGGCACCATCGAGGACGTCATGCTCGACAAGACCTCGAACGGCATCATGTTCGCCATCATCGGCTTCGGCGGCTTTCTCGGCATCGGCGAGAAATACCATGCGGTACCGTGGTCGGTTCTCGACTACGAACCGAGCCGCGGCGGCTACGTCGTTCCCTTCACCAGGGACCGGTTGAAGGCAGCCCCGGCCCATTCCATCGATGAGCTGAGCGGCGCCGACGGCGAAAGAGCGCGCGATGCCGCCTTCGACTACTACAAAGTTGATCCTTACTGGAACTAACCTCTCGACGATTCGGGAGATGCGGCGGACGGCCTCGCGCGAGCGGGGCCGTTTTTTCTCTGCCCGCCCGGCAACGGCCGCGTGGCCTATCCCCGTCGGCGCGGCATGCGATATCCTCCTTCGAACAACCGAGGTGAAACATGTCCGCTCCATTTCCCATCTTCGATCTCTCCCGCTTCGAGGCCGCCGATGCCGTCGGCCGCCGTTTGTTGGGCATCGAGGTCGACGCCATCTGCCGCAGCACCGGTTTTCTGGCGATCAGCGGCCATGGCGTGCCGCAAGGGACCATCGACGCCGTCTGGTCGAAGGCGCGCGACTTCTTCGACCTTTCGGTCGCTGACAAGGAGAAGGTGAGGGCGCCTTTTCCCGGCTATCCCTACGGTTATCTCGGCCCCGGCGCGGAGGCGCTGGCGAAATCCAAGGGGCATGACACGCCGCCCGACCTGAAGGAAAGTTTCAACGGCGGCCCGCTCGCGGTGCCGGAGGGGCTCGACGATCCCCAGGCGCTTGCCTTCTGCTATGCGGAGACGATCTGGCCGCCAAGGCCGGACGGTTTTGTCGAGGCGTGGAAATCCTATTACCGCGCCATGGAAGGTCTGGCCAGCCGCATCATGCGGGTCTTCGCGGTGGCGCTCGACCTGCCGGAAAGCTTTTTCGACAGGACCATCGATCGCCCGATCAGCGCGCTGCGCGCCCTCAATTATCCGGAGACGCATGTCCCGCCCAAGCACGGGCAACTGCGCGCCGGCGCGCATACCGACTATGGCAGCCTCACCATCCTGCTGCCGCAGCCGGGCTCCTCCGGCCTGCAGATCTACACGCCGGAGGGTGAGTGGCGCGAGGTGCCGCCGGTCGACGGCGCCTTCGTCATCAACATCGGCGACCTGATGGCGCGCTGGACCAACGACCGCTGGGTGTCGACGCTGCACCGCGTCGTCAACGCCGACGGCAGCGCCGCGCGCCGCCAGTCGCTCGCCTTCTTCCATCAGCCCAACTGGCACCAGGAAATCGCCTGCATCCCCTCCTGCCTGGCGCCGGGCGAGACACCGCGCTACGAGCCGGTGCTCTCGGGTCCGTACCTGATGTCGAAATTCCAGGCGACGGTGAAGCCGGCGGCGTGAAGGTGCGGCCGGTGGGGACAGTTTGCTTTTTTCCGCTTGCCCGAACTCTCGAGCGCTTCCGCCTTTCTGCGGAAAGAAAGTAAACTGTCCCCGGCCCTTCCACATTGCCTTTTGCGGCGCTTTGGCTAAGACGGGCGCGAAAATTCAATCGATCCAATCCGGAGAGTTTCATGACCGCAATCGTCGACATCATCGGCCGCGAGATTCTCGACAGCCGCGGCAACCCCACCGTCGAGGTCGACGTGGTGCTGGAAGACGGATCGATGGGCCGAGCCGCGGTCCCGTCCGGCGCTTCCACCGGCGCGCATGAAGCGGTCGAGTTGCGCGACGGCGGCGCGCGCTATCTCGGCAAGGGCGTCGAACGCGCGGTCGAGGCCGTCAACGGCGAAATCTTCGAGGCGGTCGGCGGCCTCGAAGCCGAGAACCAGATCGCCATCGACAAGATCATGATCGATCTCGACGGCACGCCGAACAAGTCCCGCCTCGGCGCCAACGCCATCCTCGGCGTGTCGCTCGCCGTCGCCAAGGCCGCGGCGGAGGCTTCCGGCCTGCCGCTCTACCGCTATGTCGGCGGCGCTTCCGCCCATGTGCTGCCGGTGCCGATGATGAACATCATCAATGGCGGTGCCCATGCCGACAATCCGATCGACTTCCAGGAATTCATGATCATGCCGGTCGGCGCGCCTTCACTGCGCGACGCGGTGCGCTGGGGCTCGGAAATCTTTCACACGCTGAAGAAGGGTCTCAAGGAAGCCGGCCACAACACCAATGTCGGCGACGAGGGCGGTTTCGCGCCCAACCTGAAGAGCGCGCAGGCGGCACTCGACTTCGTCATGGGCTCGATCGAGAAGGCCGGTTTCAAGCCGGGCGAGGAGGTGGCGCTGGCGCTGGATTGCGCAGCCACCGAGTTCTTCAAGGACGGCAACTACGTCTACGAGGGCGAGAAGAAGACGCGCGATCCCAAGGCCCAGGCGAAATATCTGGCGAAACTCGCCGCCGACTATCCAATCATCTCGATCGAGGACGGCCTTGCCGAGGACGACTGGGAAGGCTGGAAGATTCTTACCGACCTGATCGGCAAGAAGACGCAGCTTGTCGGCGACGATCTGTTCGTCACCAACACGGCGCGGCTGCGCGACGGTATCAAGATGGGCGTCGCCAACTCGATCCTGGTCAAGGTCAACCAGATCGGTTCGCTGTCGGAGACGCTGGACGCGGTCGAAACCGCGCACAAGGCCGGTTACACGGCGGTGATGTCGCACCGCTCGGGCGAGACCGAGGATTCGACCATCGCGGATCTCGCGGTCGCGACCAACTGCGGACAGATCAAGACGGGCTCGCTGGCGCGCTCCGACCGTACGGCGAAATACAACCAGCTCATCCGTATCGAGGAAGAGCTTGGCAAGCAGGCGCGCTATGCGGGCACCTCGATCCTGAAGGCGTAGGCCCTCAGCCGTGCGACACGCTCCGAGGTCCCGTGTAACGCGCCGTTAAGCAAGTTGGGGCGAGATGGGTCGGTCAGGGAATCACGCCATGTGGACACGCCAGCACCGCCCCCGCAAGTCCGGCCGCCTTATCGTGCCGGCGCTGGCGATAGCCGTGCTCTCCTATTTCGGCTACCACATCTACCACGGAGAGTTCGGCATCAATTCGAAGGACCAGGTGCGGGCCCGCGCCGCCGTCCTGCAGACGCAACTGGACGAGGTCCGCGCCCGGCGCGTCGCGCTCGAAGGGAAGGTGCGCATGCTGCATGACGGCACGATCGACAAGGACATGCTCGACGAGCGGTCGCGCCAAGCTCTGAACTTATCCCACGCCGACGAAGTTACCATCATGCTTGCGCCGGGCGACGATATTAACTGACCTACAGTTAATCGATCATATCTGTAATGATTTTAAGCGTTTAGCTGCATGTCAGCCATGCATTTTTTCGCATGGCCGAATGCTGCCCGCCGTGCTAGCCTTCTCGCCAAGTGGGAGCTGCAACGGCTTCCCGCATGTCCGGCAAGAGACATTTTCCAGGGAGCGATTGCATGGCCCAGGCCGCCAGGAAGTCGTCCGCCAAAACAAGGGCGGACGGGAAATCCCAGCCAATTCCGACAGCCCCGAAACCGGCGGATTTCAGCAAGGAACAGGAACTCGCCGCCTATCGCCACATGTTGCTGATCCGGCGATTCGAGGAAAAGGCCGGCCAGCTCTACGGCATGGGTTTCATCGGCGGTTTCTGCCACCTCTATATCGGCCAGGAGGCCGTCGTTACCGGCCTCAAGCTGGCGATGATCGAGGGCGACCAGATGATCACCGCCTATCGCGACCACGGCCACATGCTGGCCATGGACCTGTCACCGCGCGGCGTGATGGCCGAGCTGACCGGGCGCCGCGGCGGCCTGTCCAAGGGCAAAGGCGGCTCCATGCACATGTTCTCGAAAGAGAAGAATTTTTATGGCGGCCATGGCATCGTCGGTGCGCAGGTTTCGCTCGGCACCGGTCTGGCCTTCGCCAACCGCTATCGCGGCAACAAGAACGTCTCGCTGACCTTTTTCGGCGACGGCGCGGCCAACCAGGGCCAGGTCTATGAGAGCTTCAACATGGCCTCGCTGTGGAAGCTTCCGGTTATCTACGTGATCGAGAACAACCGCTACGCCATGGGCACTTCGGTGGCGCGCTCGTCGGCCGAGACCGATTTTTCGCAGCGCGGCGCTTCCTTCCGCATCCCCGGCGTCCAGGTCGACGGCATGGATGTGCGGGCGGTGAAGTCGGCCGGCGAGATGGCGCTGGAGCATTGCCGTTCCGGCAACGGGCCGATCATCCTGGAAATGCTCACCTACCGCTATCGCGGCCACTCCATGTCGGACCCGGCGAAGTACCGGACCAAGGAGGAGGTGCAGAAGATGCGCTCCGAGCATGACCCGATCGAGCAGGTCAAGGCGCGCGTCATCGACAAGAAATGGGCGACGGAGGACGAGCTCAAGGCGGTCGACAAGGAGGTGCGCGACATCGTCGCCGACGCGGCGGACTTTGCCCAGACCGATCCCGAGCCGGATCCGTCCGAGCTGTGGACCGACATCGTACACTGAGGGAGGGTGAGTCATGCCGATCGAAATTTTGATGCCCGCCCTGTCTCCGACCATGGAAGAGGGCAATCTTTCCAAATGGTTGAAGAATGAAGGCGACAAGATCGTCGCCGGCGACGTGATCGCCGAGATCGAGACCGACAAGGCGACGATGGAGGTCGAGGCCGTCGATGAAGGCGTCCTCGGCAAGATCCTGATCCCCGCCGGCACCGAAGGCGTGAAGGTCAATACGCCGATCGCCGTGCTTGCCCTCGACGGCGAGGATGTCGGCTCCCTTACCTCCCCCTCGGAGGGGGGAGGTCGCGCCGCAGGCGCGGGTGGGGGTGAGAAGCCGGGCGCGTCAACCCCCACCCCGCCCGCCGAGGCGGGCGACCCTCCCCGCAAGGGGGAGGGTGAGGCCGCCGCGCCCGTTCCGGCGGCGCCGAAGGCGGAAGTCGTGGCCGATCCGGATGTTCCGGCCGGCACCGAGATGGTGTCGACGACCGTGCGCGAGGCTTTGCGCGACGCGATGGCGGAAGAGATGCGCCGCGACGAGGATGTCTTCGTCATGGGCGAGGAGGTCGCCGAATATCAGGGCGCCTACAAGATCACGCAGGGGCTGCTGCAGGAGTTCGGCCCGCGCCGCGTGGTCGACACGCCGATCACCGAGCACGGTTTTGCCGGCGTCGGCGTGGGTGCTGCGATGGCCGGGCTGAAGCCGATCGTCGAGTTCATGACCTTCAACTTCGCCATGCAGGCGATCGACCAGATCATCAACTCCGCCGCCAAGACGCTCTATATGTCGGGCGGCCAGATGGGCGCGCCCATCGTCTTCCGCGGCCCGAACGGTGCCGCGGCGCGCGTCGCCGCCCAGCACAGCCAGGACTATGCCGCCTGGTACAGCCATGTCCCCGGCCTCAAGGTCGTCATGCCCTATACGGCCGCCGACGCAAAAGGCCTGCTCAAGGCGGCGATCCGCGACCCCAATCCGGTGATCTTCCTCGAAAACGAGATCTTGTACGGCCACTCCTTCGACGTGCCGAAGCTCGACGATTTCGTGCTGCCGATCGGCAAGGCGCGCATCCACAAGGCCGGCAAGGACGTCACCATCGTCTCCTTCGGCATCGGCATGGCCCTTGCGGTGAAGGCCGAGGTCGAACTGGCCAAGCTCGGCATCGATGCGGAGATCATCGATCTCAGGACCATCCGGCCGATGGACCTTGATACCGTCATTGCCTCGGTGAAGAAGACCAACCGGCTGGTGGTGGTCGAGGAGGGTTTCCCGCAGTCCTCGGTCGGCGATTTTATCGCCAACCAGGTATCCCAACGCGCCTTTGACCATCTTGACGCGCCGGTGATCACCATTGCCGGCAAGGACGTGCCGATGCCTTATGCGGCCAATCTCGAAAAACTCGCTTTGCCGAATGTCGGCGAGGTGGTCGCGGCGGTGAAGGCGGTGACGTATCGGGGGTAGTCGATGTTCGGTTTCCTTTCCCGGAAAAGGCCGGCCTTCGATCCGAAAGCACTCTCGATTCGTTTGCTTGCGGATGTCACAATCGTTGACCCTCAGCCGAATCTTGATTTTTCTGACAATGAGATACCGCCGCAGCGGTTTGTAGGACGGGAATTCCTCCCCGGAATAGCTGCGCAAGTTGTCTGTGCAGGGCAAATCGAAGGAACATTGCAATGGCTAACCGCCGATAACATAAAGGACTGGGGTGTTTCTGAAGGAGAACTCTTCGACCTTGCTATTCAGAATTTGAACCAAATCCATGTGCCACAGACACAGTTGAACAAGCGTGTCCTGCTGGAAGGGGGAACCGTATACTGGGTTGAGCAAAGCTCGGTCATGAAAAGCAGTTTGCTTTTGGCCGACGCGCTTTGGGCGGATTTCGGTTTCGATAAGGAGACGATTGCTGCCGCTGTTCCGGATCGTGAATGGCTGCTTTTCTGTGACAGGCACTCCGTTGAGTCGCTGAGCGGATTGCAAACTTTGGCCGAGAGTCTTTGGGACGATCCCGAGGCGATGAAGAAGTATCGTATATCGAAAGATTTGTTGGTGGCCGAGCAAGCGGCGTCGGCGGGATGGACCGTACTCACGGCTGGGGCGATGCCTCAATGAGAGACCTGGGTCGATTTGGACCATTGGTAGTTTTGGAGAAGCGGGCAGACATCTGGGCAAAGCTCTAGATGCTCATGCGGGAGTTAAATAGATGCCGATCAACATCACCATGCCGGCCCTGTCGCCCACGATGGAGGAAGGCAATCTTTCAAAATGGCTGGTCAAGGAGGGTGACAAGGTTTCGCCGGGCGATGTGATTGCCGAGATCGAGACCGACAAGGCGACGATGGAGGTAGAGGCCGTCGATGAGGGCACGGTCGCGAAACTCGTCGTGCCGGCCGGAACGGAGGGCGTCAAGGTCAATGCGTTGATCGCCGTGCTGGCGGGCGAGGGCGAGGATGCCGGTGCGGCGGCCAAGGGAGCGGAAGCGGCGAACGCGGAGGCGAAAGAGGAGAAAGCGCCAACCTCCCCCTCGGAGGGGGGAGGTCGCGCCGAAGGCGCGGGTGGGGGTGAAAAGGCATCGTCATCTCAGCCCCCCACCCCGGCGGCTGCGCCGCCGACCCTCCCCACATCGGGGGAGGGTAAGCCCACCGCAAACGGCCACGCCGCCGGCGACCGCACCTTTGCCTCGCCACTGGCGCGCCGCATCGCCAAGGATGCCGGCATCGACGTCGCGTCGGTGCAGGGTTCCGGCCCGCATGGCCGGGTTGTCAAGGCGGACGTGGACGCCGCGATCGCCGGCGGCGTGAAGGCTCCAGCCGCGAAGCCGGCAGTCGCCACGGAGGCTGCCGCTCCCGCGGCCAAGGCAGCGCCTGCCGCCGCTCCTGCGGTGAAGCCGATGTCCGACGACGCGGTGCTGAAACTGTTCGAGCAGGGCTCCTACGACCTCGTTCCGCACGACAACATGCGAAAAACCATCGCGCGGCGGCTGGTAGAGGCGAAGAGCACGATCCCGCATTTCTATCTCACGCTCGATTGCGAGCTCGACGCGCTCTTGAAGCTGCGCGGCGAGCTGAACGCGGCGGCGCCGGTGAAGAAGACCGACAAGGGCGAGGTGCCCGCATACAAGCTTTCCGTCAACGACATGGTCATCAAGGCGATGGCGCTGGCGCTGATGGAGGTGCCGGACGCCAATGCCTCGTGGACGGAAACCGCCATGGTCAAACACAAGCACGCCGATGTCGGCGTGGCGGTGTCGATCCCCGGCGGGTTGATTACGCCGATCATCCGCAAGGCGGACCAGAAGACGCTGTCGGTGATCGCCAACGAGATGAAGGATCTGGCGGCGCGCGCCAGGAGCCGAAAACTGAAGCCGGAAGAGTATCAGGGCGGCACCACTGCCGTGTCCAATCTCGGCATGTTCGGCATCAAGGATTTTTCGGCGGTCATCAACCCCCCGCACGCCACCATCCTGGCGGTCGGCGCCGGCGAACAGCGGGCGGTGGTGAAGAACGGCGAGATCAAGATCGCGACCGTCATGTCGGTGACGCTGTCCACCGACCACCGCGCCGTCGATGGGGCGCTGGGCGCCGAACTGCTCGGCGCGTTCAAGCGCTATATCGAAAACCCGATCGGAATGCTGGTTTGACGTAAATCCCATTTGAGGAGGGGACTATGGCTACGGCTGAACAGGTACAGAGGCTCAAGACGTCGTGGATCTGGCTTGCCATTCTCGGCGTGATTTCCCTGATCGGCGGCATATTGGCGTTGGCCAACCCGTTTGCCGCCACGCTTGCCGCCGTGTTCCTCGCCGGCTGGACGTTCCTGCTGTTCGGCGTCCTGCAGATCGTCCAGGCCTTCAGCGTCAAGGGCTGGCCGGGTTTCCTGTGGTCGCTGCTGCTCGGCGTCATCACCGCTGTGGTTGGCGTGTCGCTGCTCACCAATCCGACGGCCGGCGCGATCTCGCTGACCATGCTGGTCGCCATCCTGTTTTTGGTGCTCGGCGTGGTGAAGCTCATGTACGCATTTTCGCTGCGGCCGGTATCGGGCTGGGGGTTCGTCGCGCTTTCCGGCGTCATCTCCATCCTGCTCGGCATCATGATCCTGTCGGATTTTCCGTGGTCGGCGACGGCCGTCCTTGGTATCCTGCTCGCGGTCGAACTCCTGTCCAACGGCGTGTTCCTGCTGGTCGTTGCGCTCGGGCTGCGCAAAGCGTGACCGGCGGGCGCCGTGCGGGCCATCCTGACCTCGCTCATGGCATTCTTCCTGTCGCTGCTGGCCGGGATGATTTCCGCCCAGTGGCTTGCGGTCGCAACGAATGCGGCGGAGGAGTTTATTCTGGTCTTCGCCTCCGTCCCGCTGCTGGCGATTGTTTTCGGCGTGGTTTTCCTGCTGCCGCAGATCATCGCAGGCACCAGATCGAGCATCGACCGTGTTGGAAAATGGTCGTTGGCCGTTCTGGTCGTGCTGGCGGCGGTGCTGTTGGGGCTGGAGCTTTGGGCCGTGGCCGGTGATATGGCAAAATTCAAGGCGGACCTGCCGATCATCGGCCTGGTTTTGCCTGGCGTTGCCATCCTGGTGGTCGACTGGTTGTTCGTGCGCTGGCGCATCGGTGCGCCGCGCGTTGAATTCGGACGGAACGGAAAGGTTTTATGAAGAACATCCTCTGTTACGGCGACTCGCTCACCTGGGGCTACAATGCCGAAGGTCCGTCGCGGCATGCCGTTGCCGACCGCTGGCCGA
The DNA here is from genome assembly GCF_030929505.1 of Mesorhizobium sp. LHD-90. Lineage (GTDB taxonomy): Bacteria > Pseudomonadota > Alphaproteobacteria > Rhizobiales > Rhizobiaceae > Kumtagia. Next base: position 25,789 of record NZ_JAVFVV010000027.1, read on the forward strand.
GCGTCCTGCAGGCAGAGCTCGGCCCCAGCGTGCACGTCATCGCAGACGGTCTGAACGGCCGCACCACCGCCTTCGACGACCATCTGGCCGGCGAGGACCGCAACGGCGCCCGCACGCTGCCCGGCGTGCTTGGCACGCATTCGCCGCTCAATCTCGTCATCATCATGCTCGGCGCCAACGACATGAAGCCGTGGATCCACGGCAACGCCTTCGTCTCCAAGAACGGGATGGCGCGGCTGGCGCAGATCGTGCGCACCCATCCCTACCAGTTGGCCGCGCCGCCGCCGAAACTGATCGTCGTTTCGCCGCCGCAGGTCAGCCGGACCGACAATGTCGAGTTCACTTCGGCCTTCGCGGGCGGCAACGAGGCTTCGAAACACCTCGCCGGCCACTACGAGGCGCTGGCCAAGGAGATCGACTGCGGCTTCTTCGACGCCGGCACGGTCGCCAGGACAACGCCGCTCGACGGCGTCCATCTCGACGCGGAAAACACCCGCGCCATCGGCAAGGCCTTGGCGCCGCTGGTGAAAAAGACCCTGGGCATCTAGGAAGGATTTTTCGTGGCTCAATCCTATGACGTGATCATTATCGGCTCCGGCCCCGGCGGCTATGTCGCCGCCATCCGCGCCGCGCAACTCGGTTTGAAGACGGCGATCGTCGAGCGTGAGCACCTGGCCGGCATCTGCTCCAACTGGGGGTGTATCCCGACCAAGGCGCTGCTGCGTACGGCCGAGATTTTTCACTACGCCGAGCACGCTAAGAGCTACGGCCTGAAGCTCGAGGGCAGCGTGTCACCGGATCTGAAGGCGATCGTCGACCGGTCGCGCGGCATTGCCCATCGCATGAACAACGGCGTTGGCTTCCTGATGAAGAAGAACAAGGTCGACGTCATCTGGGGTGAGGCGAAGCTGACGAAGCCCGGCGAGATCGTGGTTTCGAAGACCACCAAGAAGCCGATGGAGCCTGTCGGGCCGATCCCGAAGAACACGCTGGGCGAGGGGACGTATCAGGCAAAACACATAATCATCGCCACCGGCGCGCGGCCGCGCGCCCTGCCGGGCATCGAGCCGGACGGAAAGCTGATCTGGACCTATTTCGAGGCGATGGTGCCGCCGAAAATGCCGAAATCCCTGCTGGTGATGGGCTCCGGCGCGATCGGCATCGAGTTCGCGTCCTTCTACCGCACCATGGGCGTCGACGTGACCGTGGTCGAGCTGCTGCCGCAGGTCATGCCGGTCGAGGATGCCGAAATCTCGGCGCTGGCGAAAAAGCAGTTCGAGAAGCAAGGCATGAAGATCCTGCTCGACGCCAAGGTGACCAAGGTTGAGAAGTCAGCCGATTCGGTGACCGCTCATGTCGAGACCAAGGACGGGAAGACCCAAAAGATCACCGCCGACCGGCTGATCTCGGCGGTCGGCGTGCAGGCCAACATCGAGAACATCGGACTGGAAACGCTCGGCGTGAAGACCGAACGGGGCATGATCGTCGTCGACGGCTATTGCCGCACCAACGTTCCCGGCGTCTACGCGATCGGCGACGTGGCCGGCCCGCCGATGCTGGCGCACAAGGCCGAGCATGAGGGCGTCGTCTGCGTCGAAAAGATCGCCGGCCTGAACGTCCATCCAATGGACAAGCTCAAAATCCCCGGCTGCACCTACTGCAATCCGCAGGTCGCCTCGGTCGGCCTGACGGAAGCCAAGGCCAAGGACGCCGGCTACGATATCCGTGTCGGGCGTTTCCCCTTCGTCGCCAACGGCAAGGCGGTGGCGCTGGGCGAGGACCAGGGCCTGGTCAAGACGGTGTTCGACAAGAAGACCGGTCAATTGCTGGGCGCCCACATGGTCGGCGCGGAAGTCACTGAACTCATTCAAGGTTTTGTCGTCGCCATGAACCTCGAGACCACAGAGGAAGAGCTGATGCACACGATCTTCCCGCATCCGACGCTGTCGGAGACGATGAAGGAAAGTGTGCTCGACGCGTACGGCCGCGCGCTGAACGCATAGCCGGGCTGCGCCGGGTTACCTGTTGGCCGCGGCGCGCTTCGCCTATATTGGGACATGACACGGAGGCGTTGATGGACCAGAGCTACGGCATTCTGAGCATGCCCGGAACCGGTTTTTTCGGGATGCTGGTGATCGGCTTTATTGCCGGCTACGTCGCCGAGCGTACCATGAACCGTGACCATGGCTTCCTGACCAACATGCTAGTGGGCATTGCCGGCTCCTTCGTCGGCGGCACGCTGGCCGGCCTGCTCGGCATCAACTATTACGGCTTCCTAGGCAATCTCGTCGTCGCCATCGTCGGCGCGATCGCCATCCTGTGGCTGTTCGGCCGCGCCAAGCAGGCCTTGTAAGGGACAAAGATGGTCACCGTCCTCGACCGCGTTTCCAACACGCCGCGCCAGCGTCACCCCGAAAAGGCCCACCGGCCCGACCAGGAGGTGGCGCGAAAACCTGACTGGATCCGGGTTAGAGCCCCGAATTCAAAGGGTTACGCCGAGACCCGCGAGATCGTGCGCTCCAACAAGCTGGTGACGGTCTGCGAGGAGGCCGGCTGCCCGAACATCGGCGAATGCTGGGACAAGAAGCACGCCACCTTCATGATCATGGGCGAGATCTGCACCCGTGCCTGCGCTTTTTGCAATGTCGCGACCGGCAAACCGGGGCCGCTCGACCCGACCGAGCCGGGCAGCGTGGCGCGCGCCGTGCGGCAGATGGGACTTCAGCATGTGGTCATCACCTCGGTCGACCGTGACGATCTGGACGATGGCGGCGCCCGGCATTTCGCTGCGGTGATACGTAACATTCGCGCGCTAAACCCTTCCACGACAATAGAAATCCTGACGCCGGACTTTTTGCGCAAGGAAGGCGCGCTGGAGATTGTCGTTGCCGCCAAGCCGGACGTCTTCAACCACAATCTGGAAACCGTGCCATCGAACTATCTCACGGTTCGACCCGGCGCGCGGTATTTCCATTCGATCCGGCTTTTGCAGCGGGTGAAGGAACTCGATCCGTCGATCTTTACCAAGTCCGGCATCATGGTCGGGCTGGGTGAGGAGCGGAATGAGGTTCTGGCGCTGATGGACGACCTTCGCTCGGCGGATGTGGATTTCATGACCATCGGCCAGTACCTCCAGCCGTCGAAAAAGCACCATCCGGTCAGGAAATTCGTCACCCCGGACGAGTTCAAGTCCTTTGAAACCATTGGGCTTTCCAAAGGTTTCCTGGTTATGGCGTCGAGCCCGCTGACCCGTTCGTCGCACCATGCCGGCGAAGATTTCGCGCGACTCCGGGCAGCGCGTGAGGCGATGTTGAAGAAAGCTGTCTAAGGCCACGATTTTCATGCCGAAATTTGAGACGACAAGGCATGTCCCGCACTCCGCGCAAGACATGTTCGCGCTGGTGGCCGACGTCGAAAAATATCCCGGATTCCTGCCCTTGTGCGATGCACTTACAGTGCGTTCGCGCAAGGAACGCGACGGCCAGACAATTCTGGTGGCTGACATGACGGTCGGCTACAAGGCGATCCGCGAGACGTTCACCAGCCAGGTGCATTTGAAGCCGGCGGAAAACTGCATAGACGTCAAATACATAGATGGCCCTTTTAAATATCTGCATAATATCTGGAGCTTCGAGCCGACCGGCCAGGGCGCCTGCGATATCCATTTTTCCATCGACTATGAATTCAAGAGCCGGCTGCTTGGCATGGTCATGGGTTCGATGTTCGACCGGGCTTTCCGCACGTTCGCGGAAGCTTTTGAGAAGCGCGCCGACGTCATCCATGGCGCCGCGGTTCAGCCGGCCTAAGTATTTGTTTTGACCGGGTTTTCTTGGGCGAAACGCGGAGCGGCATCGCGCCGTTCGAAAGCGCGTGAAGTCCACAATATCGTTTGAAAGCAATGGTTTGTGAAAGACGCCCGCACGGGAGCGCTGATTCGGCTTGATTCGGGGGCCGAAATCGGGACTTTCGGCTTCATCAAAGCCGTTTCGGGCTTCCCGCAGGGGATTTTTCGTTTCAACGAGATGCGCGCGCTTGGGCAGGGGCGGGAATTGTTCCGGAACCATTGGCGGCGACGGGTCGGTTGCTCAGCCCTCCAGCGCCTTCAGCCCCATTTCGAGCGCGGTCAAAACCGTCTGGCGGCGGATGTAGTCCCGGCCGTTGTTGTCGAAGATGCGCTTCTCGGCGACCGGGTCTTGGCCGGCCAGCGCAAGGCCGAACCAGACCAGCCCGACCGGCTTTTCAATAGACCCGCCGTCCGGGCCGGCGATGCCGGTGACGGCGAGCGTGATGCCGGCGCGGGAATTCTTCAGCGCGCCGGCGGCCATTTCGAGGGCGGTCTGGCGCGACACTGCGCCGTGGGCGTCCAGCGTGGCCTTGGCGACGCCGAGCATCTCCATCTTGGCCTCGTTGGAATAGGTGACGAAGCCGCGGTCGACCATCGAGGACGAGCCGGGGATGTCGGTCAGGGTGGCGATGATCAGGCCGCCGGTGCAGGATTCGGCGGTGGCCGACAGGATCTTTTTCGCCGCGCAGGCTTTCAGGAAACGGTCGGCGAGGTCGGCCAGCTCGGTCATGCGGGCAAATCTCCGGGATAGACGACGGTCGCTGTGGCGATCGCGGCGATGCCTTCCTCGCGGCCGATGAAGCCAAGCCTTTCGTTGGTGGTGGCTTTCACCGAGACGCGGCCGGGATCGATGCCAAGCATGGCGGCGATTGCCGCCGTCATCGATGGGCGGTGCGGGCCGATGCGCGGCGCCTCGCAGATCAAGGTGATGTCGGCATTGGCGATGCGGCCGCCGGCCTCGCGCACCAGGCGCGCGGCATGCTCCACGAAGATTTTTGAAGCCGCGCCCTTCCATTGCGGGTCCGACGGCGGGAAGTGGGTGCCGATGTCTCCGGCGCCGCGGGTGGCGAGCAATGCGTCGGTCAGGGCGTGCAGACCGACATCGGCGTCGGAATGGCCGGAGAGCTTTTTCGTATGCGGAATCTTCACACCGCACAGCCAGACATGGTCGCCTTCCTCGAAGGAGTGGACGTCATAGCCGTTGCCGGTGCGGACATCGGGAAAGCACGTGCCGGATAGTCGCTGGTCGGCCATCTCGATATCCCGCGCCCAAGTAAGTTTCACGTTGTCCGGCGAGCCTTCGACCAGTTTCACCGGAATGCCGGTCCATTCGGCGATGGCAGCGTCGTCGGTGAAGTCGGTCCTGCCGGCGTGGTGCGCCTTCATGTGGGCGGCATGGATCGGCCAGAACGGAAAACCCTGCGGCGTCTGCGCCGCGAACAGGCTTTCGCGCGAAACCGTGCCGGCGACGGTCCAGTCGCTGCCGCGGCGCTTCAGCGTGTCGGAAACGGCCAGGGCCGGCAGCGCGGCTTGCCGCTCGCCGATGGCGTTGATGGTGCGTTCGATCAGGGCGGCGTCGACGAAGGGTCGGGCCGCGTCGTGGATCAGCACTTTTGCGGGTGCTGCCGCACGTAGCGCCTCCAGGCCGAGCCGCACCGAATCCTGGCGGGTGGCGCCGCCCTCGACTACGATGACCCGGTCGCAGAGTTCGCCGGCAGCCTCGGCGAAAAGCGCATGGTCGTCCGGATGGACGACCGCGACGATCGGGCTGATCGCCGGATGGTTTGCGAACGCCTCGATGGACCGCCGGATCACAGGCTTGCCGCCGATCGCGCGATATTGTTTCGGTCCTTCGGCGGCGCCGGCGCGCTCGCCGCGGCCGGCGGCCACGATGACGACGGCGGCCTTGCTGTCCGGTCTTGCTGCGGGTTCCATGGCAGACGCATAGAGCACCCGAACGCGACATTTCAAGCTGCATCGAATAGCGACGCCTTGGCGTCCATCCGCCGCACGCGGTGTGCCTCTCGCATATTGAGAATGTTGTCCGTTCGCAGTAACGTCACTTCGTCATGTTGCGGCCAGCCAAAGAAGTCTTCGCCTTGCTGCTTGCGGCGTTGATCGCCATCGGGTTGAGCCTGTCCAGCGTTCAAGCCGCCGACATGACCGTCAAGATGAGCATGACGTCCAGCATGGACATGTCGGCCGACGGCGATTGCGCGGGATGCCCGGATGACAATCCCGGCAGCAAGATACCTTGTCCGGCCGTCTGCGTAGCCCCGGTGCTGGCGCTGGTCCCGCAGGGCCCGTCACCGGCCGTCTCCGTTTCCCGTCTGCACCTGGAGCCGGTCCCGTGCCTGTCCTGGCACGGGCGGCAGACACCACCCGATCCATACCCTCCCAGATCCATCGACATGGCCTGACGTTCCTCGGCCGCCGAGCGCGGCCGGTGAGACGCGTCCCGCGCAGCCCCGCGCTCCTGTTGCGCGGTCAATTCCTCGGCGGCGGGCATCCTTGCCAGCCGTCGGCGGCCATGCTTGAGAGGTCGAACTGAAGCCATGCACAGCAATTTCTCCATATCCCGCAGGGGGCTCCTGCAGGCGGGAGCGGGCCTTGCCGCCATGTCTGTCCTGCCACGCCAAGGGCGAACCGCCGCATCGGGCGCGCCAGAGCGGAAAATCGCCGCCATGCCGGCCGCCCGCCGGCTGAGTGGAAAGGAAAAGAGCGAAACCGCTTTCTGGACCTATGACGGGCAGGTTCCCGGCCCGACGCTTCGCCTGCGCCAGCACGAACCGGTCCGGTTCAGGGTCGAGAACGGACTCTCCCAGGATACCACGGTGCATTGGCACGGCATCAGGCTGCCGAACGCCATGGACGGCGTGCCGGGCCTCACGCAGCCGCCCATCAAGCCCGGCGAAACCTTCCTCTACACGTTCACACCGCCCGACGCCGGCACCTTCTGGTATCATCCGCACGCCAACAGTCTGGAGCAACTGGGCCGGGGGCTGGCCGGCGCGCTGATCGTCGAGGAGGCCGAGGCCGTGCCGGTCGACCGCGACCTTCTATGGGTGCTGGCGGACTGGCGCATCGACGAGGAGGGCCAGATCGCGTCCGGCTTCGGCAACATGATGGAAGCCGGCATGTCCGGAAGGGTCGGCAATACTATTACGCTGAACGGCTCCGTTCCGGGCGACCAGACGGTCCGAGCGGGTGAACGCATCCGGCTCAGACTGCTGAACTCTTCGCTGGCGCGCATCATGGCGCTGCGCTTCGAGGGTCATGCCCCGCTGATCGTCGCGCGCGACGGACAGCCGTGCGATCCGCATGAGCCCGATGAAGGCGGCCTGCTGCTCGGCCCGGCCATGCGCGTCGACCTTGTCATCGACATGCGGGGTGAGCCCAGGGGGCGCTATCGGGTCACCGACGGTTTCTACCGCGGACTGGGATACGAACTCACCCGGTTCGTCTATTCCGAAATGCCTGTCCTGCGAAAAGAAAGCCCGCCGCCGTTCCGCCTTCCGCCGAACCCCTTGCCCGAACCGGATTTGACGACCGCGCAACGCCATGAACTGACGCTTGAAGGCGGAATGATGAGCCATTCCGCCGCGGACGACATGAGGTCCGGCATGCAAGGCATGCAAGGCATGCAGGGCATGCAAGGCATGGGGCGGGCGACGTGGTCGATCAACGGCCACTCCATGATGGGCGACGGCCATGCGGGCATGGCGCCTCTGTTCACGCTGGCGCGCGGCAGCAGCCATATCGTCGCCATGCGCAATCGGACCGCCTGGTGGCACCCGATGCACCTGCACGGCTTCAGCTTCCGGGTGCTGACCCGCAACGGCTCGCCCGTTCCCCACAACCAATGGGCCGACACGGTGCTGCTGGCTCCCGAAGATGTCGTCGAGATCGCCTTTGTGGCCGATAACCCCGGCGACTGGATGCTTCACTGCCACGTCACCGACCACCAGATGGCCGGCCTGATGACCGTCCTCCGCGTCGCCGAAGCGGGATGAACGTTCGAACAACCGAGAAAGGAAATCGCCATGCTTCGCATCTTTGGACTCGCCGTGCTGGTTGCCACTGGCACTGCCTACTCACACGCCGAGGAGACGCTCAAGGCGACGCTGTGGAAGGACCCGCAATGCGGCTGCTGCGAAGGTTATGCCGACTACCTTCGGCAGAACGGCTTCGAGGTCGATGTCAAGCCGACGAACGACCTCGCAATGATCAGCGGCAAGGCGGGCGTTCCGGCCGACATGCAGGGCTGCCATACGACGTTCGTCGACGGCTACGTGATCGACGGGCATGTTCCGGTGACGACCGTCAGGAAGCTTCTGTCCGAACGTCCCGACATCGCCGGCATCACGCTGCCCGGCATGCCGATGGGATCCCCCGGCATGGTCGGCAAGAAGACCGGGCCGTTCACGATCTACACCGTGCCCAAGGACGGCAAGCAGCCGACCGTCTACGCGACGGAGTGACGGACGTGCGCCGCCCGACAGTCTGGGCCGTGGCCGCCGCGCTGCTCGCGGCGGCCACGGGAACCGCGCGAGCGCATTCCCTCGACGAAGTCGAGACCATGCTCGCAGGCCAGGAGCAATATTTTCAGGTGGTGGAAAGGCCCGCTCCGGACTTCACGCTGAGAACGGCCGATGGCCTGGTCGCGCGGCTTGCCGATTTTCGCGGCAAGGCCATCGTGCTGAATTTCATCTATACCTCGTGCCCGGACGTCTGCCCGCTGCACGCGGAAGCGATCGCCGAAGTCCAGCGCCTGGTGGACGACACGCCGATGAAAGAGCGCGTCGCCTTCATTTCGGTCACGACCGACCCGACAAACGATACACCCGAGGCCATGCGCGAGTACGGCCCCACGCACGGCCTCGACCCGGCCAACTGGACGTTCCTGACGACGACATCGGACGAAGCCGAAGACGCGACCCGCGCGCTGGCCAAGGCTTACGGCCACAAGTTCGAGAAGACGGACGACGGCTACCAGATGCACGGAATCGTCACGCATGTCATCGACAGGCAAGGGGTCTGGAAGGCGAATTTCCACGGGCTGCGGTTCGATCCGGTCAATCTGGTGACGTTCGTCAATGCACTGACCAACGATACGACCCGTCCGCATCCCCATCCAGCCAAGGGCCGGTGGCAGTGGATAACCGAATGACGGCGGGGCGCGGGGCGGGAGCGGCGTTGTTCCTTGCGACGGTGGGGGCCGGCGCAGCGGCTGCTGTCTTGGGTGTATACGCCTTCCTTGACAAGGGTTCGGCGGCGCTGCTCGCTCCCGACGACGCGAATGTAGTCGCCCGCGGCAAAGCCGTCTATGTCGAGCATTGCGCCTCCTGCCACGGCCGGAATCTCGAAGGGCAGCCCGACTGGCAGACACGGGGCAATGACGGATTTCTGCCTGCGCCGCCACATGACGAGACCGGGCACACCTGGCACCATCCGGACCGGCTGCTGTTCGACATCACCAAACGCGGCGTGGCGGCGGCGGCCGAGTTGAAGGGCTACGAGACCCGCATGCCCGCATTCGGCGGCGTCTTGTCGGACGACGACATCGTCGCCGTCCTGACCTACATAAAGTCGCGATGGCCGGAAGAAATTCGGCGGCGTCACGACTCGCTCAATCGCGCCAGGTCCAAAGGAACTCCCTGAATCCCGAACAGGAGGGTGGACAACGCCGCCGCCACCTGTTCGAGGCCCGGGGCGACAGCCGGAAGACACTCCGGGCACCGGCGGCTGCGACAATTTCCACCTTCGTTGCGGTTGCAGTTACTGCCGTTTCTGTCTAGGAAATGGGCATGAGACAAGTCTGCTTGGTTTTTGTGCATGCCGGCTAAATTGGGCGAGCCGTTGCGCGTCGGACGCGTGACGATCCGCAACCGCGTTTTCCTGGCGCCGATGTCGGGCATCACCGACCAGGCGTTCCGGGCGCGCGCCCATGCGCACGGCGCCGGGCTGGTCGTATCCGAAATGGTCGCCAGCGGCGAGCTGGCAAGGGGCCGCGCCGGCTCGCAGTTGAGAATCCGCCATTCCGGACTCGACGTCCACATGGTGCAGCTCGCCGGGCGCGAGGCAAGGCATATGGCCGAGGGCACGCGCATCGCGGCGGGCGAGGGCGCCGACATCATAGACATCAACATGGGCTGCCCGGCCAAGAAGGTGACGGGCGGTTATGCTGGGTCGGCGCTGATGCGCGACCTCGACCATGCCGTTTCGCTGATCGACGCCGTGGTCGGCGCCGTCGACGTGCCGGTGACGGTAAAAATGCGACTCGGCTGGGACGAGGGCGCACTCAATGCGCCCGATCTGGCGCGGCGGGCGCAACAGGCAGGTGTGTCCATGGTGACGGTGCATGGCCGCACCCGCTGCCAGTTTTATGAGGGCAAAGCGGACTGGCGGGCGATCCGCCGCGTCAAGCAAGCGGTGTCGATCCCGGTGGTGGCCAACGGCGATGTCGGCTCGGTGGCGGATGCGGCGGCGGTGCTGGAGCAATCCGGCGCCGATGCCGTCATGGTCGGGCGGGGAAACTACGGCGCGCCGTGGACGGCGGGCACGATTGCCATCGCGGCGGGCAGCGACGTTGCGGCGAAGCCGGCTCCGGAAGGGACGGCGCTGGCCGACTATGTCGTCGCCCATTACGAGGACATTCTGGCGCTCTACGGCGTCGACAGCGGGCTGCGGCAGGCGCGAAAACATCTGGGCTGGTATCTTGACCGCCACGCGCCGTCGGCCGGGGCGGAGTTGCGCGCCACCATCATGCGCTCGCTGGAGCCCGCGGCGGTGATCGCGGCGCTGCGGCAGGCTTTTGCAGCGGCGCCGGAGCGTGTCGATTTGAGGAGCGCGGCATGAATCTGGCGTCCCCGCCGCCCGGCGCCGAGGCTGCCGCGCAGATCGTGCTCAACACCATCCGTCGCCCCGTGATCATGATCGGCCCGGACGGGCTGATCGCCTATGCCAATGCCGACGCCGAGGATTTTTTCCGCTCCAGCGCCACCATGCTGGCGCGCGCCACGCTGGCGAAATTCGTGCCCTTCGGCAGCCCGATCCTGACGCTGGTCGACCAGGTGCGCGAGCGCGCCGCGCCGGTCAACGAGTACCGCGTCGACATCTCCTCGCCGCGCCTCGGCATCGAGCGCATCGTCGACCTCTACGCCTCGCCGGTGCCGGAACTGCCGGGCTCGGTGGTCATCATGTTCCAGGAACGCTCGATGGCCGACAAGATCGACCGGCAGATGACGCATCGCGGCGCCGCCCGCTCCGTGACCGGCCTGGCGGCGATGCTGGCGCATGAGATCAAGAATCCGCTGTCGGGCATACGCGGCGCGGCACAATTGCTGGAGACGGTGGTTTCCGACGACGACCGGGCGCTGACGCGGCTGATCACCGACGAGACCGACCGCATCGTGTCGCTGGTCGACCGCATGGAGGTGTTTTCCGACGAGCGGCCGATCGACCGGTATCCGGTCAACATCCACGTGGTGCTCGACCATGTGAAGGCCATTGCCCGCAACGGTTTCGCCAGCAGGATCAAGATCTTCGAGGACTACGACCCCTCGCTGCCGCCGGTCCATGCCAATCGCGACCAGCTCGTGCAGGTGTTTTTGAACCTGATCAAGAACGCGGCGGAGGCGACCGGCAACCTGCCGACTGCGGAGATCACCCTCTCGACGGCGTTCCGGCCGGGCATAAGGGTCTCGGCGCCGGGCTCGCAGGACCGGGTGTCGCTGCCGCTGGAGTTCTGCGTGCACGACAACGGCCCGGGCGTGCCCGACGATATCCTGCCGATCCTGTTCGACCCGTTCATCACCACCAAACCGAACGGCTCCGGCCTCGGCCTGGCGCTAGTGGCGAAGATCGTCGGCGAGCATGGCGGCATCATCGAGTGCGATTCGACCACGCGCGGCACGACGTTCCGCATTCTCATGCCGGCGTGGAAGGAAACGGCGGGCGGCGAGGGGACCATCCCATGAGAAGCGACATGAAGCCGCGCGGCAACATTCTGGTGGCGGACGACGACGCAGCCATCCGCACGGTGCTCAACCAGGCGCTGTCGCGCGTCGGCCACGAGGTGCGTGTCACCTCCAACGCCGCGACGCTGTGGCGCTGGGTGGCGGCGGGCGAGGGCGACATCGTCATCACCGACGTGGTGATGCCGGACGAGAACGCCTTCGACATGCTGCCGCGCATCAAGAAGGCACGGCCCGAACTGCCCGTCATCGTCATGAGCGCCCAAAACACCTTCATGACGGCGATCCGCGCCTCGGAAACCGGCGCCTACGAATATCTGCCGAAACCCTTCGACCTCAACGAACTGCTCGCCATCGTCAACCGCGCGTTGTCGGAGCCGAAGCGACCGAAAAGCGATCACGCGGCCGAGGAGCATCCCGACGCCATGCCACTGGTCGGCCGCTCGCCGGCCATGCAGGATATTTATCGCATGCTGGCGCGCATGATGCAGACGGACCTGACGGTGATGATCACCGGCGAGTCGGGCACCGGCAAGGAGCTGGTGGCGCGCGCGCTGCACGAATACGGGCGGCGGCGAAACGGTCCGTTCGTGGCGATCAACATGGCGGCGATCCCGCGCGACCTGATCGAATCGGAACTGTTCGGCCACGAGAAGGGCGCTTTTACGGGCGCGCAGAACCGCTCGACGGGGCGTTTCGAGCAGGCCGAGGGCGGCACGCTGTTCCTCGACGAGATTGGCGACATGCCGATGGAGGCGCAGACCCGGCTGCTGCGCGTGCTGCAGCAGGGCGAATACACCACCGTCGGCGGGCGCACGCCGATCAAGACCGATGTGCGCATCGTCGCGGCCACCAACAAGGACCTGCGCACACTGATCAACCAGGGGCTGTTCCGCGAGGATTTGTTCTATCGGATCAACGTCGTGCCGCTGCGGCTTCCACCGCTGCGCGAGCGGGCGGAGGATATTCCGGACCTGGTGCGCCACTTCTTCAAACAGGGCGAGCAGGAGGGGTTGCAGACCAAACGCATCTCCGCTGGCGGCATCGAGCTTATGAAACGCTACCCCTGGCCGGGCAATGTGCGCGAGCTGGAAAACCTGATCCGGCGGCTGGCGGCGCTCTATGCGCAGGACGAGATTTCGGCGGAGATCATCGAAGCCGAGCTGAAGACCGGCGAACAGCCGACCATGCCGGGAGGTCGGCTGCTGCCGGACGACCTGTCGATCGGCCAGGCAGTGGAACACTACCTCCAACGCTACTTCGCCGCATTCGGCGGCGACCTGCCGCCGTCCGGACTCTACCAGCGCATCCTGGCCGAGGTCGAATTCCCGCTGGTGCTGGCCTCGATGACGGCGACGCGCGGCAACCAGATCAAGGCGGCGGATCTTTTGGGCCTGAACCGCAACACGCTGCGCAAGAAGATCCGCGAGCTGGGGGTGAACGTCTACCGGGCAGCAAAAAGCAATTGAACCTTGCACTGCGTTGATCCACGCACGAAGGCTATGTGCTTAACCGCTCATTGCTGGGGCGAACTTCCGCCCCATGGCCGACTTTCCCGCACCCGATATCCTTGCGAACAACACCAGGGCCGCAACGCAGGGACCGTTGTCTTCTGAGGCACACTGACAGCCGTCACTCCGGCAAGCCCGCGAACCGCATGTGCCCGATCCAGCGATCGAGGGCTCCGGGGGCGGTGTAATTCTTCTCCCACTGCCTGCGTTGTTTGCTGATGGAGTCGCCGGGCGAGTCTTTGAGGAAGACTGCGAGCGCTTCCTTCGCCTCCCTCTGGTTTCCCAGACAGGCGTGGATCCCCGCAAGCATCCGGTGTGCGCCGATCGGAATCTTGGACATTTTCCGCATCGCCGTCAGCGCGGCCCCGCAATCGTTCTTTTCGTAGAGCGCCCAGCCCATGTCCCAATGGAACCAGTCAGGGTGGAAAGGATCGATGCCCATGGCCTGCTCGATCCGATCGATCGCTTCGTCCACGCGGCCTATATGCAACAGCACACCCGCACTGTGGACGAGGATACTCGAATCGCTGGGGTTCAGGGCTATCGCCTGGTCGAATCGGGCAAGGGCCTGCTCGACCTCGCCGGCTTCGTTGTGGATTTGCGCGCGGACATAATGCGAGTCGGCATCGTCTGGAGCGAGCAGGATGGCCTTGTCGGCGTATTCGGCGGCGCGCTTCAACGCCTCGTCATGGTGTTCCTGAGCGTGCCAGAAGACCGCGTCATGGCGATAGTGCCATGCCATCCCGATATAGCCGAACTGGGAGTCCGGATCCGCTTCGATCGCCTTGAGGCTGAACTGCCGCAGCAGCTTGTTCCCCTCGGCTGAGAAATCCTTTTCGATCTCGGCCCCACCCATCAGGTAATAGCGGAGCGCGCTGACCTGCGCGGCGTCGCTCTCCGGCAAGGGGCGCTCGATCCTGCGCCCGACCCGATCGGCAAGCGTGCGGATTATTTCCTCCTGGACGACGAACAGATCGCCGATCTCCCGGTTGTATGTGTTGGCCCAGAGATGTGATCCGTCATGTGCATTCAGCAACTGGGCAGTCACTTTCAGCCGGTCTCCAATCTTCTGCTGGCTGCCTTCGAGCAGGTAGTCGACGCCAAGTTCATCTCCAATCTGCTTGGCGTCACTCGGCTGGTCGCGATACCTGAAGCTCGAGTTCCGGGCGATGACGGCATAGGTCTTGCTCCGCGCCAGCTCGGTGATGATCCCCTCGGCGATGGCATCGCTGAGATATCCCTTTTCCGCACCAGCACTGAAGTCGTCGAAGGGAAGGACCGCGATCCTCGGCATGTCGCTCGAGCGAACCGCAGCCGCTCGCCATGTTTTCACACCGAAATACGCGCCGATCGCTACCGCGACGAGGACGACCGCAGCAAGTATGAAGCTGCGTTGGAAGAACCGTGGCTTGGCTCGTTCCGTACCGACTACGGCGTTTGGGGCCGCCGCGTCCGATGGATCGGCATTCAGCCGGTAGCCTCGCTTGGGGAGGGTTTCCACGATCACGTGCGCGTCGTCGCCCAACGCGCGGCGAATATCGGCAATGCATTGGGTGAGGCTGTCGTCGGTCACGAAAGTGTCGGGCCAAACCGCCTGCATAAGCGTGTCTTTGGACACGATCTCGCCCGATCGAGCCGCCAGCACGGAGAGCACCTCGGCGGACTGGCTGCGAAGATCGACCGCTTTGCCGTCAACAGTTCGAAGTTCGTTGCTTTTCGGCAGAAAGACAAAACCGCGAAGCGTGATCGCTTTGGCAGATTTCAGGTCAATTTCAGGAGCCTTTCGGGACATTTCACCCTCCTGGCGCGCTTCCTAGTTTAGCCAATTCGGCCTGCGCTTCCAAGCGATCCCCGCGGCACCGGATTGGGCAGGAGGATGAACATGAAACGCACCAGGCTCATCATCGCGCTCGCCGTTCTTTTGGCGGCGCCAACGGCTGCAAAAACGGATTCCCCTACTGTCAATGCTATAGCGTTTGTTATTTCTCTTGCACCTGTAGTTGGCGGCATCGAAGAACGCCGAGAACAAAAACCCTTCGAGACATACGACCTCTGTCTCGCCTGGAAACGTCAGAAAGAAGTCCTTCCGCCGGATCCGCCCGCTCTTCTATCTTTCGTATACTGCGAGCAAACGGAGGCGCCCCCCACATCGTCGTGAGCGCGAGCGACGATTTCTATCTCAGCACCCGACCGGCCGCGACGCCCGATATGGACACGTCGAAGGCGCTCTTGCTGATGCAGGAGCGCGCCGTGAAGTACCTCTTCGTGCCAGTCACTCGGCGTGACATGGCGGTTGGCCGAAAGGTCTATTAGCTTATCTGGCCGGCAACAAAGTGCTGATGGCCGGACGCCCGTCGCAGTGATAGCATCTCCCGGCTTGCGCCTGTGGCGAGCCAATGAAGATCGGCGCGGCCACCAACGGCGCCGGACACCGGGAGAACAGCAGATGCAGACCTTGCCGTCGCTCTTCATCTCGCATGGCGGGCCGGACATCGTCATTTCAGACACGCCAGCCCGCCACTATCTCGAAAACCTCTCGTTGATGCTGCCGAGGCCGAAGGCGATCGTCATTTCCTCGGCACATTTCGAGACGGACGGGGTCGCGGTGGTGACCGATCCGGCGCCGGAAATGATCTACGATTTTCGTGGGTTTGCGCCCGAGCTTTACACGATGGTGTATCCGGCGCCGGGCGATCCCGACCTTGCCGAGCGTGTCTTCGGGCTTCTCGCCCAAGCCGATTTGTCGCCGCAGCGCGCACAAAAGCGCGGCTACGACCATGGGACCTGGACACCGCTGAAACTGGCCTATCCGCGGGCCGACATTCCCGTCGTGCAGGTGTCGATCGACCCGAAACGCGACGCTGCCTGGCACCATGCGGTCGGCCGGGCGCTGGCGCCACTGCGGGGTGAGGAGGTGCTGGTCATTGGCTCCGGCCACATCACCCACAATCTGCGCGCCTTCTTTTCGGTCATGCGCCAGGGCGCCGAGCCCGACCCGGCGCTGCCCGGCAAGGTGAAGGCGTTTACCGACTGGTTCGCGGATGAACTGTCGAAGGGCGACACCGAAGCGCTGCTAGACTGGGAGCGCCGCGCGCCGTTTCCGACCGACAACCACCCGACCGACGAGCATCTGATGCCGATCTTCTTCGCTTATGGCGCGGCGGGCGAGGGCGCGCGGGGCCGGCGGGTCCACGATTCCGTCAATCACGGTTTCTTCGCCAACGATTCCTACCTGTTCCAGTAAGCGCCGCTTTTCGCTAAGAGCCGTTTCGCAACAATGGCGGAACGGGTCTTTCGGCGATGGAACGGATCATCAGCGCTTTCTGGAATTCGATGCGGGCGCTGCGACGGCTGACCTTGACCGAAAAGGCGTTCCAGCAGGAACTCGGCCTGCTGATCCTCGCCATACCCGTCGGCTGGTTCGTCTCGACCTCCTGGATGATCTACGCCCTTTTGATCGCCTCCATCCTGGTGCTGATCATGGTCGAGGTGCTGAACACCGGCATCGAGGCGGCGTGCGACGCGTTTTCGCGCGAGTTCAACGTCGAGATCCAGCTCGCCAAGGATTGCGGCTCGCTGGCCGTGCTGATCGCCATCATCCTGGTGGTCGGCGTCTGGGGTTTTGCTCTGGCCGAGCGATTTGGCAGCCTGCTGGCCTGACTGTCGAATCCGTCACGGCGGAAAAGCCGCGCCGGTCTGACGCAAGACTATTTCAGGCGCGCTGTCTTGCCTGCCGGCGCAATATCCAGCGGGCGGCGAAATGGCCCAGCACCAACGCCGCGACGCCGATGCCGAGCGCGATCAGCAGGCGGTGGTGTTTGCGGATCGTCTCGCCGAGCAGCGTTTCGGCCCCGAGCCCGAAGAAATAGCCGAGGCCGCCGAACAGCGACGCCCACACCAGCGACGACAGCGCGTTGATGACGACGAACCGGCCAAACGGGATCTCCGAGAGTCCGGCGGCGACGCCGCCGAACAGCCGCATGCCATAGATGAAGCGGTTGCAGAACACGAACAGGTTGGGGTGCCGCTGCAAAAATTCGTGAGCGTGGCTGAAACCGGGCTTGGCGCGCAGGCGCCGCACGATACGGTGATCGGCGAAGCGACGGCCCATCAGGAAGAAAAACGTGTCGCCGCCGAAGGCGCCGAGGAACGTCGCCAAAAATGCCTGCCAAGGCACAAAAACCGCCTGATGCGCGAAGAAGCCGCCGAGGATCGCCGCCGTCTCGCCCTCGGCCAGGCAGCCGATGAAGACCGCGATCAGGCCGTAGCGCTCGACAAGAAGATGAATGGTGTCGCTCATGCGGGACGGCCCGCCTCGGGAAGGCGGCTCTCGATGCGCTCCAGCACGGCGCGCAACGTGCCGATCTCGTCGCGCATCGCCAAGATCTCCTGGTGCCTGATGTCGTCGAATTTTTCGTGCAGCGCCATGATCTCGATCTCGGCCTTCAAATTCACCTCGTAGTCGTGCGAGGCGTCGAGGCGGTCGCGCTCGGCCTGCCGGTTCTGCGACATCATGATGACCGGCGCCTGGATCGCCGCGATCATGGACAGCACGAGATTCAGGAAGATGAAAGGGTAGGGGTCGAAAGCCTCGCGGGCCAGGAGCAGCGTGTTGGCCACCGTCCAGATCGCCAGGAAGACGAGGAAGGAGATGATAAAACTCCAGGAACCGCCGACCCGCGCGATGGTGTCGGCGATGCGCTCGCCGGTCGACATCTTGTGCTCGTGGACGGCGTTGATGTCGCGCGATATCGTGCGGCGGTCGAGCGTGCTTTGCAGCACGCCTCTTTCGCTTTCGCTCAGGCTCTCGGGCCTGCGGGTCAGCCAGCGTTTGGCGATGTCGGCAAGGGTTTTTGGCATGGGGCGCTCCGGCGGGCGGCTCGGTCTCGGTCACGCTGGCGCGGCCCACGCGCAAGCATCGTTCAGAGGAATAGCAGAATGGCGGATTTCGCGGCAATTCGCGCGCGGGCTGCAGAACGCAAGGGCGGCGACGAAATCCTCGACAGGCTTCTCGGCGACGCACCCGACAATCGCGACGTGGCAAAGCTGTCGGACGACCGGCTGCTGTCGACGATTGCCGAACGGGTCTTCGCCGCCGGTTTCGTCTGGCGGGTGATCGAACAGAAATGGCCGGGCTTCGAGGAAGCCTTCCTGAATTTCGAGCCGAAGCGGCTGTTGTTCCAGCCCGACGATTTCTGGCATGAGCTGGCGTCGGACAAACGCATCGTGCGCAATCCGCAGAAGATCAGGTCGGTGCGCGACAACGCCGCCTTCGTCGAGCGCGTGTCGCGCGAACATGGCGGCTTCGGCAAATTCCTCGCCGAATGGCCGGCGGACGACCAGGTAGGCCTTATGGCTTATCTCGGCAAGCACGGCAGCCGGCTCGGCGGCAACACCGGCCAGTATTTCCTGCGTTGGATCGGCTGGGATTCCTTCATCATTTCGACCGACATGGCCGCGGCCTTGCGCGACGCCGGCCTCGACATCGCCGAAAGCCCGACCTCCAAAAAAGATCTGCAGAAGGTCCAGGACCAGGTCAACGCCTGGGGGTCCGAGACCGGCCTGCCGCGAAAGCACATTTCGCGCATCCTTGCCATGTCGATCGGCGTCAACCACACGCCGCAGGAGATTCTCGAATATACCGGCGAGTGAGCCGGTCATTCGTCCTCTCCGGATCGTGGACCGTTGTTGCAGACGCGCCAGGGCAGCGCTGTCGTTCCCAAAAGCGGCTGTCCCAATGCGCGCTTGCCATTGAGATAAGTATCTGCTTATCTGTTGTCATGAACGAGACGGAGGTGTTTCGCGCGCTTTCCGACCCCACCCGCCGCGCCGTGCTGGAGCGGCTGGCGGCGGGCGAGAAGAACGCCACCGAATTGCGCGAGGGGTTCGGCGTTTCGCAGCCGGCGATCTCGCAGCATCTGGCGGTGCTGCGCGGCGCCGGCCTGATCCGCGAAAGGCGTGTCGGGCGGCATGTCAACTACAGCGTCGAGCCTAACGGGCTTGAGCCGCTGCTCGCCTGGATCGGGCGCTACCGAGCCTTCTGGCCGGCGCGCGTCGAGCGGCTGCAGGATCTGCTCAAGGAGATGGACCAATGAGCATCGAAACGAGTGTCGGCGGGGGTGGCGAGGTCGTCGTCGAATGCGGGCTGGAGGCGCCGGCCGAGCGGGTGTGGCGGGCGCTGTCGGTGCCGGAACTCGCCGCCGACTGGCTAGGTGCAAAGCCCGCCTTGGGCGAGGGCGGCGGCTCTGACGATACTGCGGCGAATCGTTTCGAGATCGTCGAGGCACAACCGTTTTCGCGGCTGACCTATCGCTGGCGCGACGGCTCGCCGGAGGCGCCGGGCGAGAGTTTCGTCACCGTCGAGATCGCGCCGCGCGGACCGCAAAACACCTGGTTCCGGCTGACGCACCGGCCGCCTGCAGTGCGGCCTGCCGCGGCCAACGGCAACACGCCGATGGCGCTCGCCGCCTAGCAACCACCATCGCAAAACACCGAACGGAGGATCGCGCCATGAGCGCCACGATGCAGCTCGTCCCAATGGTCGTCGAACAGTCACCGCGCGGCGAACGGTCGTTCGACATCTTTTCGCGCCTGCTGCGCGAGCGGATCGTTTTCCTGAACGGCATGGTGGACGACAGTTCCGCCGCGCTGATCTGCGCTCAGCTTCTGTTCCTCGAGGCCGAGGATCCGAAAAAAGAAATCGCCTTCTACATCAACTCGCCGGGCGGCGTGGTCACCAGCGGTTTCGCTATCTACGACACGATGCAGTTCATCAAATGCCCGGTGGCGACGCTGTGCATGGGCACGGCGCGCTCGATGGGTTCGTTCCTGCTGATGGCCGGCGAACCCGGCCGCCGCGTGGCGCTGCCCAATGCCAGCGTTGTGGTGCACCAGCCGCTCGGCGGTTTTCAGGGCCAGGCTTCGGACATCGAGCGCCATGCAGCCGACATCGTCAAGGTGAAGCGCCACATGACCGCGCTCTATGCCAAACATTGCGGCCGAACCATCGAGGACGTGGAACGCACACTCGACCGCGATTTCTTCATGACGGCAGAAGAGGCGCGCGACTGGGGGATCGTCGACCATGTCAACGGCGACAGGCAGAATGAGGCGGGATAACCACGCGCCAAGCTCACGAAGCCGAGGCGGCTGGGTGATTGCCCTTGCGGGAAAGGAGCCCCTTTCGGGGCCCCCTAGTTCTTGCGTCGAACGGATTCGCGTTCAATCGACATCGCCTGACGGCTATGTCACCACGAAATCCACATTGGTCATCGCAAGGCCAGTGGGAAGCGTGGCGAACTGGGTCTGCCCCACGCCGAATATGCCGTCCGGATCGTAGAACAGCGCTCCATTCACCGAATTGTAGATGATCCGATCGGTGGCATCCAGGGCGAAGGCGCCGATGCGGAACGCCGCGGCCGGAAGGACGCCCGCTGCGAGGGCAGTGAAGATCGCATTCTCCAGTTGGATCGTGTCGGTCGCCGGCAGGAAGTCCGTGAGGGTGTCGACGTTGCCCGCTCCCAGAGCCGTGTCGAACCGCACCGTGTCGAAGCCGGCCCCGGTCGAGATCGTATCGTTTCCGGCGCCACCGCTAAGGAAGTCATTGCCGTCGCCGCCGAACAGGCTGTCGTTGCCGCCGAGGCCGAAGAGCCTGTCGCTGCCGGCCAGCCCGTTCAGCGTGTTGTTCAACGCATTGCCGACGATGACATTGCCGAGGGCGTTGCCGATGCCGATCGTCGCGCCGCCGGTCAGGGTGAGGTTTTCGACCTGGAGGCGATCCGGATCGCTCAGGCTCAGGTTAATGGAACTCTGAACCGTGTCGATGCCGCCGCCGACGAGTTCGGTGAGTTCGTCGCCGAAGTTATCGAACACATAGGTGTCGTTGCCGGCGCCGCCGTTCATCTTGTCGCCGCCGATCCCGCCATTGAGGAAGTCGTTGCCGTCGGCGCCGAACAAATTGTCGTTGCCGCCCAGGCCGAAGAGGCTGTCGTTGCCGGCCAGCCCGTTCAGCGTGTTGTTCAGAGCGTTGCCGACGATGACATTGTTCAGAGCGTTGCCGACGCCGATGGTCGCGCCGCCGGTCAGGGTAAGGTTCTCGACCTGGAGGCGATCCGGGTCGCTCAGGCTCAGGTTGATGGAACTCTGAACCGTGTCGATGCCGCCGCCGACGAGTTCGGTGAGTTCGTCGCCGACATTGTCGAACACATAGGTGTCGTTGCCGGCGCCGCCGTTCATCTTGTCGCCGCCGACCCCGCCGTTGAGCAGGTCGTTGCCGTCGCCGCCGAACAGGTTGTCGTTGCCGCCCAGGCCGAAGAGGCTGTCGTTGCCTGCCAGCCCGTTCAGCGTGTTGTTCAACGCATTGCCGATGATGACATTGTTGAGGGCGTTGCCGATGCCGATGATCGCGGCGCCGGTCAGGGTCAAGTTTTCGACCTGGAGGCGATCCGGGTCGCTCAGGGTCAGGTTGATGGAACTCTGAACGGTGTCGGTGCCGCCGCCGATGAGTTCGGTGAGTTCGTCGCCGACATTGTCGAAGACGTAGGTGTCGTTGCCGGCGCCGCCGTTCATCTTGTCGCCGCCGGTCCCGCCGTTGAGCAGGTCGTTGCCGTCGCCGCCGAACAGGCTGTCGTTGCCGCCCAGGCCGAACAGGCTGTCGTTGCCGGCGAGCCCGCTCAGCGTGTTGTTCAACGCATTGCCGACGATGACATTGTTGAGGGCGTTGCCGATGCCGATGATCGCGGCGCCGGTCAGCGTGAGGTTCTCCACGTCGAAGCGGCCATCGGCGTTCAGGCTGAAGCTGATGGAACTTTCAACGCGGTCGATACCCTCGTTCTTGTTCTCCGCGACCCTGTCGCCGACATTGTCGACGATATAGACGTCGTTGCCGAGTCCGCCGACCATGACGTCGGCGCCGAGCCCACCATCGAGGGTGTCTGCGCCATCCAGAGCGACGATGATGTCGTCGCCTCCAAAGCCACTAATAGTGTCGGCCAAATTGGTGCCGAAGAGAATGTTGGCGAAATTGTCGCCATTGACAATAGCCATAAAAACCTCCTTGGGCTGGCGCAGCGCATCAGCGAGGCTCGGCCAAACGGAATCGTTGCCGCGGCGGGGGTTCTGCCCACTGTCGCTGCTCTGCGTTTGAATATGGCGACCGGTTTTCGACCGGTTCTGAGGGCCACAAAGGCCACCGTCAGGGGAAATCCCGCATGAAGACGCGCGTTCCCCTCAGGCAACGCCTGAAAATCGCTTGCCCGATTGAATAGTACCACAAATAACGTATTGCGAGAAGTCTTATCGGACTATTTCGCTCCTTGATATATACAACTTGTGGTTTGCGTCGTGATGCTTGTCGCTCAAGGTTATATCATCGATGTCTTGGCGTTGATCTGGACAATCGAAAATTTAAGTTGACAGTAGTATACAGGAATATCCGGCGGCAAGCCGCTGACGAACACTGATTGCCGGTGCTCCGCCATCCGTCAGACCATAGCAAGCTGTGCCCGCCTTCCGCGCGCGGTCGCGCGTCCGCGAGGGCGCGTACGGTCACCGATCGAGCCGCATCTCGTTGCCGCCGGTCACCGGCCGGAAGCCGAAACGCGCGTAGAGGTCGTGCGCGTCGGAGGTGTTGAGCATCCAGGCCGACACCGAGCGCAGGTCCGGATGGTCGAGCAACGCCTGAACCAGAGCCTTGCCGATGCCCTTGCCGCGATGGTCCGGCCAGACGATCACGTCGGAGATGCGCGCGAACACCGCGCGGTCGCCCGACGCGCGGGCGAAACCGGCTTGCCGGCCGTCGATCAGCGCTATGGCGCAGACGGAGTTTTCGAAGGCGCGGCGGTTGATCTCGTCGGTGCGCTGGCGGCCCCAGTAGGTGGCCTTCAGCAGCTCCGAGGTCGCCTGGAAGTCGAGCCGCGCCATATCGAAGCTGATCTCAAAACCAGTCATGACGGTCCATGCGATGATTTCCGGGCGGCATCGTGATAGGTTTCCCGCCAAGCCACAACGGATGGGCATCCATGCGCAAGGACAGTTTTGAGCGCTTCTACTACGAGAAAATCGGGCTCGGCGAAGGATGCGGTTGTGCCGAGCATGTCACCCGCATCCGCGACCTCGACGCCCTTGGCGAGAGGCTGGCGTCGGGCCGCGTCAGGCCGGGCGCGCTGGCCGTTGCGATCGGCTGGCTCCGCAAGGGAGTCGGGCGGATATTCGAACGCGGGACCCAAGCGCGGCCGTGACGACAAGCGACTAGCCCCGGTCGCGGAACTTGTTGGTGATCGGATAGCGCCGGTCGCGGCCGAAATTCTTCTTGGTGATCTTGACGCCAGGTGCGGCCTGCCGGCGCTTGTATTCGGCGACATAGAGCAGGTGCTCGACGCGGGAAACCGTCTCGCGCGGATGGCCGCGCTTGACGATGTCGTCGACGCCCATCTCGTTCTCGACCAGACATTCCAGAATGTCGTCGAGCA
Source organism: Mesorhizobium sp. LHD-90 (assembly GCF_030929505.1). GTDB lineage: Bacteria > Pseudomonadota > Alphaproteobacteria > Rhizobiales > Rhizobiaceae > Kumtagia. The sequence goes on from NZ_JAVFVV010000027.1 coordinate 49,589, forward strand.
CCGGGTAGGGCGGCAGCGAATCCTGGTCGGTCTGGTTCTCGCGCAGTTCCGCCGAGGGTGCCTTGTCGATGATGTTCTGCGGGATCACCTCGCCGGACGGCCCCAGCGCGCCCGGCGGCACATGGCCGTTGCGCCAAGCCGAGAGCGCGTAGACCTGCATCTTGTAGAGGTCCTTGATCGGATTGAAGCCGCCGTTCATGTCGCCGTAGAGCGTGGCGTAACCCACCGACATTTCCGACTTGTTGCCGGTGGTCACCACCATCGAGCCGAACTTGTTGGAGATCGCCATCAAAATGGTGCCGCGCGCCCGGCTCTGCAGGTTCTCCTCGGTGATGCCTTCCTTGGTGCCCTCGAACAGTTGCGTCAGCGCATGCAAAAATCCTTCGACCGGCTCGAAGATCGGCACGATGTCGTAGCGGCAGCCGAGCATGCGGGCGCAGTCCTCGGCGTCCTTCAGCGAGTCCTTGGAGGTGTAGCGATAGGGCATCATCACGCAGCGCACGCGCTCCTCGCCCAGCGCGTCGACGGCAAGCGCCGCGCAGATCGCCGAATCGATGCCGCCCGACAGGCCGAGCACGACGTTCTTGAAACCGTTCTTGTTGACGTAGTCGCGCAGGCCCAGCATGCAGGCGCGATAGTCGGCCTCCTGCTTTTCCGGGATCTTCGACATCGGCCCGTCGATGCAGGCCCACGCTCCATGGTCCGATCCTTCCGCGGCGCGCCGCTTCCAGGTGGAGACGGCGACGAACTCCTCGAACTGGCTCATCTGGAAGGCCAGCGTATGGTCGGCATTGATGGCGAAGGAGGCGCCGTCGAAGATCAGTTCGTCCTGACCGCCCAACTGGTTGGCGTAGAGCATCGGCAGGCCGGTCTCGACTACCTGCTTGATGACGATCTGGTGGCGCACGTCGACTTTCGCCCGGTAATAGGGCGAGCCGTTGGGCACCAGCAGGATCTCCGCGCCGCTTTCGGCCAGCGTCTCGCAGACGCCGAGATCGCCCCAGATGTCCTCGCAGATTGGGATGCCGAGGCGTACGCCGCGGAAATTCACAGGCCCCGGCATGTGCGGCCCGGCCTGGAACACGCGCTTCTCGTCGAATTCGCCATAATTCGGCAGGTCGAGCTTGTAGCGCTCGGCAAGGATCTTGCCCCCGTCAGCGACGATCACCGAATTGTGGGTGCCGCTCTTGCGTTTCAGCGGCGTGCCAATGATGATTCCGGGTCCACCGTCGGCAGTGTCGGCGGCAAAATCGTTGGCCGCCTTCTCGCAGGCCGCCAGGAAGGCGGGCTTGAGTACCAGATCCTCGGGCGGATAGCCGGCGAGGAAAAGTTCCGTGTAGAGCACCAGGTCGGCGCCCTGGCGGGCGGCGTCGGCGCGCGCCTCGCGTGCTTTTGCGAGATTGCCGGCGACGTCGCCGACGATCGGGTTCAACTGGGCGACGGCGATGCGCAGGACGTCGGGTGCTGTGCTCATGCCCGCCGATGTAGCGTGGCGGCGCGCGGCGTGCAACGCGAGGCGCGCCAAACCCCTGTCTCAGCCGGGTTTTGCTCTTGGCCCAGAGGCAGGCTCGTGTGCCCGAGCAGTGGAAACCGGGCTCCGCGGCAAGGCCGCCGGCATCCGAATCTTGAAATGGCCCGGTTCTTCCTTTAACCCGCCCGCCATGACCGTGACCGTTCGTTTCGCTCCGTCCCCGACGGGCAATATCCACATTGGCAATGCGCGTACCGCGCTTTTCAACTGGCTGTTCGCGCTGAAGCACAAAGGCCGTTTCATCCAGCGCTTCGACGACACCGATGTCGCCCGCTCGAAGCAGGAATACGCCAACGCCATCCTTTACGACCTGCACTGGCTGGGCATCTATCCCGACGCCACCGACTACCAGTCGCGCCGCTTCGAGCACTACGACGCCGCGGTCGAGCGTCTGAAGACGGCTGGGCTGCTCTATCCCTGCTACGAGACCGCGGAGGAGTTGGAACTTCGCCGCAAGGTGCGACTGTCGCGAAAACTGCCGCCGGTCTACGGCCGCGAGGCGCTGGCGCTGACGTCGGCCGAAATGGCGGCGTTCGAGGCCGAGGGCCGCAAGGCGCATTGGCGCTTCCTGCTGCCAAACTATGAAGATGGCGACCCGGAAAAGACGGTGCGTACCGACGTGACCTGGACTGACGTCGTGCGTGGCGAGGAGACGGTTGACCTCGCCTCGCTGTCGGACCCGGTGCTGGTGCGCGAGGACGGCACCTATCTTTATACGTTGCCTTCGGTGGTCGACGACATCGAGATGGGCGTGACCCATGTCATCCGCGGCGACGACCACGTCACCAACACCGGCGTGCAGATCGCGCTGTTCCGGGCGCTGGGGTCCGAGCCGCCGCGGTTCGGCCACCACAATCTCCTGACCACCAGCACCGGCGACGGCCTGTCGAAACGCACCGGCGCGCTCTCCATCGGCAGCCTGCGCGCACAGGGCATCGAGCCGATGGCGGTCGCCTCGCTGGCGGTGCTGATCGGCACGTCGGAGAACACCGAAGCCGTGCCGACCATGGCGGAGCTGGCCGAGAAATTCGATCCGGCCTCCGTCTCGAAATCGGCGGCGAAATTCGACCCGGCCGATCTGACCGCGCTGAACCGCACATTGCTCCAGCACATGCCCTTCGCCGAAGCGCGCGACCGGCTGGCGGTGCTCGGCGTGACCGGCGACAATGCGGAAGCCTTCTGGCTGGCGGTGCGCGCCAATGTCGACACCGTCGCCGATGCGCTGAACTGGTGGAAGATTCTTCGCGACGGACCGGCGACGCCGGCGGAATTTTCCGACGAGGACCGAGACTTCGTCCGCGCCGCCTTCGAACTCCTGCCGGAAGAGCCGTGGGACGGAACGACCTGGAAGGTCTGGACGAAAACGGTCATGCAGGCCACCGGACGCAAGGGCAAGCCGCTGTTCCTGCCGCTGCGGCAGGCGCTTACCGGGCCTCTTCCGGGCCCGGATCTGGCGAGCCTGCTGCCGGTTCTGGGTCGGGAAGGAACTTTGGCCCGACGACCCTGACCTTTCGCCCGGCCGGATCTTCCGGCTTGGAGGATTTCGCCGTTGCCGGGCTTGCCGGCGCAGCCGCCTCCGGGTCCGGCTTCGGCTGGGCGGCTTCCGGCAGCGGGATCTTCACGATGCTCGACCGCGGAACCTCCGTCGGCGCGATCTCGAAGGGTGGTGTCTCGCCGGCCGGCGCCGTCGCGGCGACGTCCGCACCTTCCACATCCGGGCGCTGGGCCGGGACCGGCGCAACTGGCCGCCCGCCGGCGATAGCGCCGTCCTGCGCCGCGTCCTGGTCCGTCGCAGCCGGTTCGGCGGGCGGCTCCGGCGGCCAGACCCTGGGCCGGCTGGCCGGCTTCGCGCCTGCGATCACGCTAAAATCCTTCTTCGGATTGCAGCCGCATCCGGGCGGCTGCGGCACGTCGGCCTGCTGGTGCTGGAAGGCGGTCGGCAGGTCGGAATAACGCCGACCGCTCTGCGTCGACACCATCTGCGCCGGCTCGTCGACGCCGCTCGGACCGAAGAACACCTGCATCTCGGTTCCGGGGCAGGAGGTCTCGCAGTTCGTCAGGTCGCGGCTGAAGTCGCCAATGGCCGAACCGTAGGAGATCGGGAAAAAGTAGCCGTCGCAGGTGCGCACGCACATGGTCTGATAGGTTTCGCCGACGCGCGCCTGCAGCGGCGGGTATTCTTCCACGTCGCCTTCTTCCAGCATCATTTCTAGCGGCGTCTTCGGTGTTTCGTCCGGGTCGGGATCGGCCATCGCCTCGCGCGGCATTTCCGTTGGCTGCTCGTCGCGGCAGCCATTGGCCTCCAGCGCCGCCAGCAGTCTGGCGCGCGAGCGACCGCCGCCGATCCTGTCGCGTTGGCGCTGTAGTTTGTCGAGGTTGCGCACCATGCGGTCGATGGTCGCGTTCAGCGCCGCGCATTGCCGCACGGCGCGCCCGAGCAGCGCGAAGCCGCAGCCTGCGTCCTCGGCCTGGGCGCGGGCGATCGCCATCTGCTCGCGCTGTTTGGCAATGGCCGCGTCGTAGCGGCCGGCCCGCGCCGATCCGCCGCCGCCGCTGGCGAGCTCGGCCTCCAACTGCCGGCAGATGCGCGTTGCGCCTTGTGCCTCCAGGGCTGGCGTGGAAACAAGCAGGATAGCCGCCGCGACAATCGCGGCGCCGCCCAACCCGATCCCAAAACCCTTCATTCCGGCTCCCGGGCCCATGGTGTCCGCCGCACCATACAAGCTGTTGAGAAGGTTGGGCGCATCGCGGCGATTCTCGAACCTACCACCCACCGGTCCTTCGCGACAACTTCGGCTCGCCGGCGCCTCGGGCAGGCAATCCGGCTATTCGAGGAACAAACTGCTCGCCAACAGGATCGCCAGCCCGATCGAAACCGCCCACAGGCATATGATGACCGCGGCCGCGCTTCGAGCCACCGGCCGCTCTGCGGCGATTGCCGCTGCCTTCCGGTGCTCGGCCATCACTTCGGGCGGAATCATCCTGACGACTGCCACGATGCCCAGCGGCAGCAGGATGAGGTCGTCGAGATAGCCGAGGACCGGAATGAAATCCGGAATGAGATCGATCGGCGAAAGCGCATAGGCCGCGACACAAAATGCAAGAGCCTTGGCGTACCAGGGCGTGCGCGGATCGCGCGCGGCAAGATAGACCGCGAAGGCGTCGCGCCTTACCGAACGCGCCCATGACTTCAGCCTGGAAAACACGGCCGCCGAGAATAGCGGCCGCTGGGATGTTCGCCAACGGCCGGATGGACGAATGGTGATGACCCGCCTTTTGGCGAATCATCTTGCAAGCCGCCCGCCGCCGACACATTTTTCCTGCATGGCCAAGGACAGTCTCACCACGGGTTCGGGCAGGTCGGTCGAGCGCTCCGGCTCGCGCGAGATCGACGATTTCGTTCGGCTTGCCAAGACTGTCGCGGCGGCCAACGGGCCGGCGAAAGGCCGGCTGATCCTGGCGCTCGACGCCACCATGAGCCGCCAGCCGACCTGGGATCTCGCCTGCCGCCTGCAGGGCGAGATGTTCGACGCGGCCGGCAAGGCCGGCGGACTCGCCGTGCAGCTCGTTTATTTCCGCGGCTTCTCCGAGTGCCGCGCCTCTGCCTTCGTCCGCGACACCGGTGCGCTGAAGGATCTTATGACCCGCATCGATTGCCGCGCCGGCCACACACAGCTTCGGAAAATCCTCTCCCATGCGCTGAAGGAGACTGCCCATCAGAAGGTCGACGCGCTGGTCTTCATCGGCGACGCTTTCGAGGAGGAGATCGACCGGCTGGCGGAACTCGCCGGAAAACTCGGGTTGCGCGGCGTGCCGGTCTTCGTTTTCCAGGAAGGCAATGACGCCGCCGCCGAAGCGGCGTTCCGCGAGATCGCCCGCCTGACCAAGGGCGCCTGGTTCCGCTTCGACCGGAGTGCTGCGGCCAAGCTTGCGAAGCTGCTGGCTTCGGTGGCAGTCTTCGCCGCTGGAGGGCTCAAGGCGCTGGAAGCGCGCAACCTGCCGGAGGACAGATTGCTGATCGAACATTTGCGGAGCGGCGGCGGCAGATGAGCTACGCGATCGGCGGCCTCGTCGTTCTGCTGGCCATATTCCTGGTCGCCACCGCCTTCATCAGGGCCAACCCCGTCAAGCTTGCCAGGACGCTGCGGACGGCCGGACCGCTGGTGCTCGGCCTGTCCGGCCTTTTGCTGCTGCTGGCCGGCAGGGCAGGGGTGGGAGGGCTGCTGTTTTCGCTGGCGCTCGCCTGGTATGGCGCCTCGCGTCTCGGGACGCCGGCAAGACCCAGGACGGCAGGAAAACGCTCCAGCGTGCGTACCGCGGCGCTGGAGATGGAACTCGACCACGATACAGGCAAACTGGAAGGAATGGTGCTGGCCGGGCGTCACGAGCAGCGCATGCTCGGCACCATGTCGCTCAGGGAGCTTCGCGAGCTATACGAGGACCTGAAGGGCGACCCGGAGAGCCGCCAGCTACTTGAGACGTATCTTGACGGCAGGTTTCCCGCCTGGCGCGAACACGCGAAGGCGCAGGCTGGCGACGGGCAGCGAGTTGCGCCAGGTGCGGGCGCCATGACTAAGCAGGAGGCCTACGAGATCCTTGGTCTTGAAGCGGGGGCCTCCCCGGCGGATATCCGCAAGGCGCATCGCCGCCTGATGCAGCGCCTGCACCCCGACCTCGGGGGGACGTCGTTCCTCGCGGCGAGGATCAACGAAGCCAAGGATGTCCTTCTCGCCAATCACCACTAACTCTCCCGATACTCGATACAGATTCGGAACAAGTACGAACGTCTTGCTTTCGGTTTGCCGCCCGGTTTCAGGCCAGCCTCGGCCCGAATCCGGCTAGTTCTGGACCGCGTAGCAGCCCATGTCCTTCTTCTTCAACTGGCTGCAGGCCTTCCACGCCGCCGCCTTGGTGTCGAAGCCGGCGAAGCGGGCGCGGTGATAGGTTACGCCGTCCTTGTCGTAGGGCACGGTGTAGCTCGACGCGGCGGCCAGCACCTGTGGCGCCTTGCGCGCCGCGGCCTCCAGCGCCTTGGCGGCTTCCGCCTTGCTCGGGGACGAAGCCACCTGGATCACCCAGCCAGAGGGCTCGACCGAGGCGGTCTTGAGCGTATCGACGTCGACGGAGGGACGCGGCGTCGCATAGGCCTCCTCGACGACTGCGGTCGCGGTGGTCTCGGCCGCGGCGATCTTTGCCGCCGCCTTGGTGGCGGGGCGCCCTTCCTCGGTGCGTTCGACGAAGGCGGCGACTTCCGCGTCCTGATCGTCGTCGGGCCGGGCCTGCGGCGTCGGCGCCTTCTTCTTCGACAGGATAGCCTTGGCGACGTCCATGATCGTGCTGTTGTTGGCGTTGGCCACCAGCGGGCCGCCCTTGCGGCTGCTGGCCTTGGGCAGGTATTCCTCGATCAGTCCGGCCATCTGCCGGTCGCGGCTGGCCGCGCTCTGGCCGCCCATGACCACGGCGACGATGCGGCGGTTGCCGTCCGACACCGACGAGACAAGGTTGAAGCCGGAGGCGCGCGTGTAGCCGGTCTTGATGCCGTCGACCCCCTTGATCTTGCCGAGCAGCCGGTTGTGGTTGGCGATGCGCTGTTTGCCGTAGGTGAAGGAACGCACCGAGAAATAGGAATAATATTGCGGGAAGTGCTCGCGCAGCGCCATGCCCAGCGTCGCCATGTCGCGCGCGGTGGTGAACTGCGCGGTGTTGGGCAGGCCGTGCGGGTTGCGGAACACGGTGCCTTCCATACCGAGCGCCCGGGCCTTCGACGTCATCATGCGGGCGAAGCCGGCTTCCGAACCGCCAAGCAACTCGGCCAGCGCCTCGGCGGAGTCGTTGGCCGAGCGGGTGATCAGCGAATAGATCGCGGTCTCGACCGAAATGGATTTGCCGGCCTTGACGCCGAGCTTGGTCGGCGGCTGCGCCGCCGCCTGGGAGGAGAAGCGGACCGGGGTCGACTTCTTGATCCGGCCCTGCTTCATCGCTTCGAAGGTGAGATAAAGCGTCATCATCTTGGTGAGCGATGCCGGGTATCGCCGCGAATTGGAGTTGGCTGAGAACAGCGTCTTGCCGGTGTTGGCGTCCACCACGATCGCCGCATAGCGCGAGTCAGCCGCCGTTGCGGCGGTCGGCGCCAGGCTCATGACCGCGGCGATCAGGCCGGCAGCTATGGTCTTGAGGGAGAATGCCTTGAAGAAACGCGCTGCGGTCGCCTGACGCACTGTTAACACCCTTTGAGATTGTTGTTGCACCCGGAGAGGCGGCAAAGGTCCCTGCCTCGATCCCGCATAGTAGGCTGGGCGCGTTACCAATCCGTTTATGGTAACCAGAACGTTCAGGAATTCCGGCGCGATTTAGCCTCTGTTAAATCGAACTTTAGCCTTCGCCAGGCTCCTCAAAACCTTGCGCGGCCAGGCCTCCCTTGACGCCTTGTGCAATGCACAATAGCCTGTGGGCGGTGCATATAACGCCCCGCCCACCCCCACGAGGAGTGTTCATGACCCCGATGTTTGAAGATGCCGGCGCGTTCGGCAAGGAGTTCGTCGACAACGGCCTGAAGAGCTTTGCCTCGGTCTCCAAGGCAGCCCAGGCGATCGTCGCCGAGGCAACCGACTACACCAAAAAGTCCTACGAGACCGGCGCAGCGACCTTCGAGAAGCTGTTTTCGGCCAAGTCGCTGGAAAACGCCGTCGAGATCCAGGCAGACTACGCCAGGAAGGCCTATGAGGGTTTCGTCGCCGAATCGAGCAAGCTTTCCGGACTCTACGCGGACATGGCGAAGGAGGCCTACAAGCCGTTCGAATCGCTCGTCGTGAAGGCGAAGTGACGCCTCCGGCATCGGTCGATTTCTCCGATCGCCGGTTCGCCGGCAGACCCGGCTGCCCCCCGCAGCCGGGTTTTTTGTTGCCCGCCAACCCATCAATCGTCGGGGAGATGGCGGCGAGGCGACGCAACCATATTGTCTCCCCAATAGAAGGGCTTAAAATCAGAACACAGCGACCTACATGTGACGGGCGGGCGAAACGGTCCGCGGAAGGAAAGGATCTGTGAGACAAGGCGGGGAAGCCACGGCGCGGCGAGTGGCGAGAATGCAAAACGGCGACCGTGGCGGGCAGGGCCCCGGACGCGGCACGGCCGTGATCACGCGCACCAAACCGAAGACCAAGAAGCCCAGCCTCTATCGCGTCCTGATCCTGAACGACGACTACACGCCGATGGAGTTCGTGATCCACATTCTGGAGCGGTTTTTCCAGAAGGATCGCGAAAGCGCCACACGCATCATGCTTCATGTCCACAATCACGGGGTGGGCGAATGCGGCGTCTATACATTCGAAGTGGCCGAGACCAAGGTGGCCCAGGTCATGGATTTCGCCCGTCAGAATCAGCATCCGCTGCAATGCGTGATGGAAAAGAAGTGAGAGGTCTCTAAATGCCGGCTTTCTCCCCGGGGCTTGAAAAGGCCCTTCATCAGGCCCTCACCTTCGCCAATGAGCGCCACCACGAATACGCCACGCTCGAGCACCTGCTGCTGGCGCTGATCGACGACGCGGAGGCGGGCGCGGTCATGCGCGCCTGCAACGTCGATCTCGACGAGTTGCGCCGCACGGTGCTCAACTACATCGACACCGAACTCGACAATCTCGTCACCGGCTACGACGAGGATTCCAAGCCGACCGCCGGCTTCCAGCGCGTCATCCAGCGCGCCGTCATCCATGTGCAGTCGTCCGGGCGCGACGAGGTTTCGGGCGCCAACGTGCTCGTCGCCATCTTCGCCGAGCGCGAAAGCCACGCCGCCTATTTCCTGCAGGAACAGCAGATGACCCGCTACGACGCGGTCAACTACATCTCGCACGGCATCGCCAAGCGTCCGGGATCGAGCGAGAGCCGCACGCCGCGCGGCGCCGAGGAAGAGCAGAACGGCGCGCAGGGCAGCGGCGAGGCCGAGGAGTCCGGCAACGGCAAGAAGAAGCAGCAGGATGCGTTGACCGCCTATTGCGTGGACCTCAACAAGAAGGCCAAGGCCGGCAAGATCGATCCGCTGATCGGCCGCGAATCCGAGATCAACCGCACCATCCAGATCCTCTGCCGCCGTTCCAAGAACAACCCGCTCTATGTGGGCGATCCCGGCGTCGGCAAGACGGCCATCGCCGAGGGCCTCGCCAAGCGCATCGTCGAGGGCGACGTGCCGAAGGTGCTGGCGGGCGCCACCATCTTCGCGCTCGACATGGGTACGCTGCTCGCCGGAACCCGCTATCGCGGCGATTTCGAGGAGCGCCTGAAGCAGGTCGTCAAGGAACTGGAAGAATTCCCGGGCGCCATCCTGTTCATCGACGAGATTCATACCGTCATCGGCGCTGGCGCAACCTCCGGCGGCGCGATGGATGCATCCAACCTGTTGAAGCCGGCGTTGTCGTCGGGCGCGATCCGCTGCATCGGCTCCACCACCTACAAGGAATTCCGCCAGTTCTTCGAGAAGGACCGCGCGCTGGTGCGGCGCTTCCAGAAGATCGACGTGAAGGAGCCGACGATCGAGGACACGATCGCCATCATGAAGGGGCTGAAACCCTATTATGAGGATTTCCACCAGGTGAAGTTCACCAACGAAGCCATCAAGGCGGCGGTGGAGCTTTCGGCTCGTTACATCAACGACCGGAAACTGCCGGACAAGGCGATCGACGTGATCGACGAGACCGGCGCCTCGCAGATGCTGCTGCCTGAGGCGAAGCGCAAGAAGACGATCACCATCAAGGAGATCGAGGCGACCGTCGCCACCATGGCGCGCATCCCGCCGAAGACCGTGTCGGCCGACGACGAGCAGGTTCTGGCGAACCTCGATGCCGAACTGCGCCGCGTCGTCTACGGCCAGGATACCGCCATCTCGGCGCTGTCCTCGGCGATCAAGCTGGCGCGGGCAGGGCTGCGCGAGCCGGAGAAGCCGATCGGCTGCTACCTGTTCTCCGGCCCGACCGGCGTCGGCAAGACCGAGGTGGCGAAGCAGCTTGCTTCGTCGCTCGGCGTCGAGCTGCTGCGTTTCGACATGTCGGAATATATGGAGCGCCACACTGTCAGCCGCCTGATCGGCGCGCCTCCCGGCTATGTCGGCTTCGACCAGGGCGGCCTGTTGACAGACGGCGTCGACCAGCATCCGCATTGCGTGCTGCTGCTCGACGAGGTCGAGAAGGCCCATCCCGACCTGTTCAACATCCTGTTGCAGGTCATGGACCACGGCAAGCTGACCGACCACAACGGCAAGTCGATCGACTTCCGCAACGTCATCCTGATCATGACCACCAATGCGGGCGCGTCGGACGCGCAGCGCGCGGCGATCGGCTTCGGCTCGACCAAGCGCGAGGGCGACGATTTGGAGGCGATCAACCGGCTGTTCACGCCGGAGTTCCGCAACCGCCTCGACGCGATCATCCCGTTCGGCTCGCTGCCGGTGCCGGTCATCCACCAGGTCGTGCAGAAGTTCGTGATGCAGCTGGAGGCCCAGCTTTCCGACCGCGGCGTCACCTTCGACCTCGCGCCAGAGGCGATCGCCTGGCTGGCCGACAAGGGTTATGACGAGCGCATGGGCGCCCGGCCGCTCGCCCGCGTCATCCAGGAGCACATCAAGAAGCCACTGGCCGACGAGGTGCTGTTCGGCAAGCTGAAGAAGGGCGGCACGGTGCGCGTCACCGTAGAGACCCGGGACAACGGCGAGAAGGGCCTGAAGCTCGACGCGCTGGCCGACGAGATCCCGGTCAAGCCGAAGAAGGAAGAGGAGCCGCGCAGCAAGCCGGTCCGCAAGACAGCGGCGAAGAAAGCCACCGCCAAGAAGGCCGTCGCCCAGAAGCCCAAGCAACTGCCGCCCGCCAAGGACGGCGGTGCCAAGCGCAGTCTCGTGCCGCAACTGCCCAGGAAGGGCTGAGCCTGGCGACCCGTGTTCGACAAGGAGGGGCGGTCAGAAACGACAGCTCTTTTTGTTGTCTCGTCAATTCAGCGGTGGAGCGTGCGGATGGCATCGACGACCACACGCGGATCGTGCATCCCCTTGTAAACCGGCGGCACCTCGAGATCGAGATTGAGCAGTTCGTAGACGGCCGACTGCGCGCCGCGGATGGAATATTCCACGGTGAAGACGACATCGTCGGGCTGTTCCGCGAACTGGCCGATGAAGGCCAGGTTCGTCGAGCGATCGGGCACGATCCTTGGCCGGTCCTTGCCGGTTCGCACCATGAACTGGCTGGTGATGTAGGGCATCATGCAAGGGATGGCGACCGATGTATCGAGGATCGTCTTCTTGTCGGCCTCGCTGAAATGCAGGTGACCGAGGAGTTCCTCCAGCATCTCCCTGCCGGTGCATTCGGCCATCGTCTTCTTCACATAGTCGCCGGGACGGTCGTGAAAGAGCGCGTAGAACCACCACACCGCGACGTCGTCGGGCTGGTTCACGAAGAACGGCTGGTAAAAGACCGAAGCGGTGAGCAGCCAGTTCGAATCCTTGAAGGTAATGAGGCCGCCGGTGCCCGGCTTACGCCCTGTGAAGTGCTCAATGAGTTGCAGGAACAGCGGGTTTTTGCATGTGACCGAGCAGGATATCCACGACGATTCGCCGATATTGTCGTTGAACACCAGAGGATTGCCGAATTCAGGCCTGCCCTGGGCGAGCTTTTCCCATAGCTGCCAGGCGCCGGCTTTCTTGTCGCGCTCCAGCACGGCCGGCTTGTCGGTCGCGCCGAAATGCTTGTCGGCGGTCATCGAGCCATTGGTCACGAAGACGCGGTCGGCCTCCTCGATTTCGATGCGCTTGGCCTTGTCGCTGTCCCTGGACTGGCAGTGCAGCCCGGTAACCGTGATCAGTTGTCCCGATGCGAAGTCGAGATCGGTGACCCTCGTGTGGAAGCGGAACTCGACGTCGTGCGACCGCAGCCATTGCACCAGCGGCACGGCGATGGCGTCGTACTGGTTGTACTTGGTGCGATAGATGCCTTCCTGGGTATCGATTGTCGAAAAGTGGTGAACGAAGCGCAGGAGATAGCGCTTGAACTCGATGGCGCTGTGCCATCTTTCGAAGGCGAACAGCGTGCACCACTCATACCAGAAATTGGTCTGGAAGAAGTGATTGTCGAAACAGTCGCTGATGCGCTTGCCATCCAGCCTGTCTTCCGGGGTGCTCATGATCCTGATCAGATCGAGACGGTCGCGCTCGTCGAACCCCATCGTGTGGAAGTCGGGAATTTTCCCGTCGCGATCGACCAGGCGCGTATGGTTGAACCAGTGCGCGTCCTTGTCCGCGAGTTCGGTCTCCTTCTTGATGGAGATATTCGGATTGCTGACCGAAGGGATCGTGTCCAGCAATGCGAAGGTGCAGACATAGTGCGCCTCGAACATCCGGCTGCCGCTCATGAAATAGCCTTTCTTCGCGTCGCCGTGAGCGTCGAAGGCGCCGCCAAAGTCGTGAGATTCTTCCAGTATTACAATATCTTTTCCCGATACCTTTGCGTCCCGGATCAAAAACGCCGCGCCGGCAAGCGCTGCAATGCCACTACCGACAAAATAATATCTGCTCATGGCCTGTCCTCCATCGATGGCATTGCCTCCTGACGGGCAACGGCCACAACTTATCAATGTTTCCGGGGAAGAGAATGACACATGGCGTCCGATCTTCGGGCGGACGGAAGGCGCGAAGCAATGCGACCGGGGCGACCGCTCCGGGACCTTGCAGCCTTATGCCACGCCGATCGGCGGCAGCCGGCGTTCCACCGGCGATGACTGGATGATCGACGTGTTGGTCATCGCGTGGGGAATGATCCCGTCGATGATCTCTTCCAGATGCTCGACGGACCGCACATGCGCCTTGGCGATGAAACAGTCGTCGCCGGTGATGCGGTCGCATTCGACGATCTCCGGCAGTCCGCGCAGGATCTCGGCGACACGCTTCAACTCGCCCGGCAGCGGCCTGATGCGCAGCCAGGCGGCCAGCGGCAGGCCAAGCGCCGCGGGATCGATCGTCGCCGCGTAGCCTTTGATCACGCCGCTTTCCTCCAACCGCTTCAGCCGCTCCGAAACGCTCGGCGCCGAAAGCCCGACCAGCCGCGCCAGTTCGGCGACGCTGGTACGCGCATCCTCCGCCAGCGCCCTCAGCAGGCGCGCATCCACCGCGTCCAGAGGACCGTCTTCATATCGAAGGCGTTTCATGACCAATGCCTTTGGAAATGGAAGCTATTCAGAGGATACGCCTTTTGTCGTTCCTATGAAAGTGCTGCTCCACCTTGCGAAACTGTTCCAAGCACCCCCCACTCCGGCCCTTCGGGCCACCTCTCCCCCCAAGAGGGTAGAGGAAGGGCGCCGCCGCGATGCCGGCGCCTCTCCAGCTTGGTTTCCTTTACCCCTCTTGGGGGGAGAGGTGGCCCGAAGGGCCGGAGTGGGGGTGCTTACGCCGATATCACATCCCCGCAGGAGCCCCGCATGTCCGCCCTCGACCGCGCCGCCGAAAAGATCCCGCCGCAGGCCTGGTTCGGGGTCAGCGCCGTGTTCCATTATCTTGGCCCGTCCTTCGCCGTGCTGCTGTTTCCCGCAGTCGGCGTCTACGGCGTCGCCTGGATGCGCATCGCGTCCGCCGCCCTGATCTTCGCGCCGTTCACGCGCCCCCTGCGCACGATCCGGCTGGCGGACCGGCGCACGCGGTGGCTGCTCATCGCGCTCGGCCTGACGCTGGCTGCGATGAATTTTTCCTTCTATCTGGCGCTCGAGCGCCTGCCGATGAGCCTGGTCGCGGCGATGGAATTCGTCAGCACCATTCTTATAGCCTTCTACGGCTTGCGCACGCGGCGCAATCTGGTGGCGCTGTCGCTCACCGCCGCCGGCGTGGCTGTTCTGATCGACATAAAATGGTCGTCCGATTTCCTCGGCCTCGGCTTCTCCGCCCTCAACGCGGCGCTGTTCGGCCTCTACATCGTGCTCGGCCACCGTATCGCCGAACGCGGCGCGGGGCAGGGCGTCGAGACGCTGGGTGCGGCGATGGCAGTGGCGCTGGTCGTCGCCTTTCCGTTCGGCTTCATGCAGGCGCTGAAGGCGTTTTCGGCGCCGCAACTGATCCTCGCCGGCGTCGGCGTCGGCCTCTGCTCCTCGGTGATCCCCTACATCTCCGACCAACTCGCAATGTCGCGGCTGCCGCGCGCCACATTCGCGTTGATGCTGGCGCTGCTGCCTGCCACCGCGACGGCCATCGCCGCTATCGTGCTGGCGCAGATTCCGTCCGCGCGCGACCTTGCCGGCATCGCGCTGGTGATGGTCGGCGTGGCGCTGCACCGGCAGGTGCGCCCGGATGACGAATCCGGGAAGGCTTGAAATACCCGCGTTCCATGGCGCGGCGGAGCGCCGGGCCGCGCCGGCCGAGACAGGTCACCCGGGCGCCAAATGCGGATAATTTCGCGCCGACTAAGACACTAAAGGCCGGCGTTGCGGCCCGCCTTCACGTGGCAAGCCCCTTGGGCTGACTCCGACAAAATCCCATGCTAAGCGGCGGCCTCATGTCAGGCGCCGAGTCCTTCCCCCCACCATCGCCGCAAGACGGCCGCCGCTGGTATCTTCGCGGCGCGGCGGCGGCGTTTTCGGTGCCTGGCTGGATTCTCGCAACCGCCTATGTGGGCTTTGCCGGCCTGGCCAAGGAATCCGGATTCTCGCTGGGCGAAACCATGTTCATGACGGCGGCCGCATGGGCGCTGCCGGCCAATGTGGTGCTGATCGGCGCCATCCTGTCCGGCGCGTCGCTGTTCTGGGCAGCCTTCGCGGTGGCGCTGTCGTCCTTCCGCATGATGCCGATGGTGGTGGCGCTGATGCCGGAACTCAGGGCCGCGCGCACCGGAAGGCTCACGCTTTACATCCTGTCGCATTTCGTCGCCGTCACCTCCTGGGTGCTGGCCATGGAGCGCGTCCGCAAGGTGCCGCGCGAGGCGCGCACCGCCTGGTTCGCCGGCCTCGGATCGACGCTGCTCGTCACCAACACGCTGCTGGTCGGCGTCGTCTACCTGTTGGTTGGTGGCCTGCCGGGACCGGTCACGGCGGCATTGCTCTTCCTGACGCCGATCTATTTCCTCACTTCGCTCTGGGGCTCCGCGCGCGAAAAGGCCGGCCATGTCGCTATGCTTGCTGGCTTGGTGCTCGGGCCCGTCTTCCACACGGTCTGGCCGGGCTTCGACCTGCTCGCCGCCGGGCTGGTCGGTGGCATCATTGCCTTCGCGTTCCATCTTCTGACGGCGAGGCGCGCCGCCCCATGACGTTCGAAGCGATCGACGCGGCATGGTGGCCCTATCTGTTCATCCTGATCGGCGGGGGCCTGGCGACCGACGTCTGGCGTTTCCTCGGCGTGCATTTCGGCGGCCGCATCCCGGAAGAATCGGAAGCGCTGGTATTCGTGCGCGCCGTCGCCACCGCGCTTGTCGCCGCCGTCATCGGCAACCTCATCGTGTTTCCCAGCGGCTCGCTGGCCGAGACGGCGCCGGCGCTGCGCATCGGCGCCGCGGCCGCCGGCTTTGCCGCCTATCTGCTTTCGGGAAAACGCATGCTCGTCGGCATCGTCGCCGGCGAGGCCGTGCTCATCGCGGGGATGGCGGTAGGGTGGTAGCTGCGCCGCTTACCCTCCCCCTTGAGGGGAGGGTCGGCGAGCCAACGCAACGAAGTGGAGTTGAGTGAGCCGGGGTGGGGTCGCTTCAGGATGGAGCGCTTCATCACCGACCCCACCCCGCGTCAAAATCCTCGCGTTCCGCTCGGATTTCTCCGCGACCCTCCCTTAGGGGAGGATCACCCCAGCGCCTTTCGAATCTTCTCCGCATTGGCCGCCAGCACTTCCGGCTTCTCCATCTGGCCGGTATGTGGCTTCAGCGCCACGCCGTCGAAGCGCGGAAGAATGTGGACATGCAGGTGGAACACGACTTGCCCGCCGGCCGGTTCGTTGAACTGCTGCACCGTCACACCATCGGCGGAAAACGCCTTGACCACGGCGCGCGCCAATTTTTGCGTTGTCGCAGCAACAGCAGCGAGACTGTCGGGCGCCACGTCCAGGATATTGCGCGAGGGTTTTTTGGGGATCACCAGGCAATGGCCGTCGCCCCTCGGCATGATGTCCATGAAAGCGAAAGTCGCCTCGTCCTCATAAAGCTTGTGCGACGGAATCTCGCCGCGGAGGATCTTGGCAAAGACGTTGTCGGGGTCGTAGGCGGTGGACATTGGCGAACCTCCGGGCAATGAGAGCGTCTCATTCCGCAATAGCGAATCGGGCTTCCGCCCGCCAGTCGGCAAGGCGGCTCCGCGTGAAGCTTTTGGACGTTCCCGCCAAGTTCACCGGCCTCCACGTCAACCACATCGGGCCAAAAATCGGTCCCGAATCAAGCGATTCGCGCCGGTTATGCCACACTACACGACAGTGATTAGGCGAGAGGCCGAGAATCAGTTGGAATGAAGGATTCGTCTCGCCAAAGAAGGATCCTTCGATGTCGCTGTCTCCCGACGCTCTCGCCTTGACGTTATC
>NZ_JAVFVV010000028.1 GCF_030929505.1 Mesorhizobium sp. LHD-90
CCTTACCGAAGAACATCGATGACCACCCGCACCGCCGCTCGCTCGCTACAGCGCTGTTGAAGGCGCGCTCCCGAGCGACGCCGCTACCGTCGAGCTACACCAATCGGTGGGACACGACCTTCGATGCTTATTCGGCTCGGCTACGAAATTGCGATCAACTGTGCGCAGCCGACACCGATAGTCGCTCTTCTCGACATCCACCAAAGCCGGCGTCAGGACATCAAGCGCCAGACGCGCATGCTGACCTCGCCTGCCGTTCCGACGCGGCCTTATTCCGATCTTTTCGGCAACACTTGCCGCCGCTTCACCGCGCCGGCGGGCGGCGTGCGCATCCTCTACGACGCGGTTGTCGAAGACAGCGGCGAACATGACGCAGCGAACACGCTGGCGCAGGAGACGCCTGTCGAAAACCTCCCGGACGACGTGCTGTGCTACCTGCTTGGCAGCCGCTACTGCGAGACCGACCATCTGATGGGTCTGGCCTGGGAGCTCTTCGGCCATCTGCCGCCCGGCTGGGCGCGCGTGCAGGCGATCGTCGACTACGTCCATGCCCGGCTTTCGTTCGGCTACGGCTATGCCCGCGCCACCCGCACCGCGGCGCAGGCGCATGAGGAGCGCGTCGGCGTATGCCGCGATTTCGCGCATCTGGCGATCACGTTTTGCCGCTGCATGAACATCCCCGCCCGCTACGTGAACGGCTATCTCGGCGACATCGGCGTGCCGGCCGATCCCGCGCCGATGGATTTCAGCGCCTGGATGGAAGCCTATCTCGATGGCAAATGGTATAGCTTCGACCCGCGCCACAACATTCCGCGCATCGGCCGCGTGGTGATCGCGCGCGGCCGCGACGCCACCGACGTGCCGCTGCTGCACACGTTCGGGCCGCATTCGCTGTCGACCTTCAAGGTCTGGACCTACGAGCAGGAGACGCCGGCGACGCAGCCGCCGGTGCGGCGCGTCGACCGGTTGATCGGCAATCATTTGATCTCATAGGCCGAATAGCCCCGGCGTGGTCCTCTAAAAGCGCGCGCCTGCGCTTGCGCGACTCATGGAAAAGGAATAAATTCCTTGTTCATGAGTTATCACGTCAACCTCAAGCGTCTTGCCGCCGCCGCGGTGTTCGCCGCGGCCGGCCTGGCTGCGGCCGGCGCGGCGCTTGCCGCCGGCTCGTTCAACGGTCCGGTCGAGGCAAGGGTGCTTTCGGTGCTCGACGGGGACACGTTTGTGGCGGAAGCGCATGTCTGGCCCGGTCAGTTCGTGCGGGTCAATGTCCGGATCAGAGGGGTGGACGCGCCGGAAATGAAAGGCCGGTGCGCGCTCGAGCGGCAGGCGGCCCGTCAGGCGCGCGACGTGCTGTCGTTGATGCTCGGCGATGATCCCGTCGTCATCTCCAACATCGGCGGCGCCAAATATTACGGCCGCGTTCTGGCCGACGTGTTCACGGCCGGGGGCGAGGAGGTTTCGCGGGTCCTGCTCGCGGAAGGGTTGGTGCGGCCCTATGGCGGGGGCAAGCGAAAAGGCTGGTGCGGATGAACCGCGCCGGTACAGCGGCTCGGTCCCGATTTGGTACACAGCGCGGGGCAGCCGGAGGATGTGGTTAACGGCCGGCAACATTTCTGGCCGGTCCATCATCGGCGGTAGCAAATCGTTAACTCTGTCGCTGCTCTCTGTTTAGTCTTTTCAAGAGCTTGGATCATTTGTCGGGACTGGGTCGGCGATCTGGGCCGAATCCTGCAACGCCTTCCGCAGCGACGGGAACCGTTGCGAGGAGGCAGGCAAATGAAACGCTCAGGTATCAGGATGGTAGGCGAACTCGCGGACCGTTTCGTTCGCGACCGCGGCGGCAACATCGCAGTTCTGGCGGCGATGTCGATGACGACCATCATTCTGGCCGTCGGTTTTGGCGTCAATCTGACCCAGGCGTTCCACGTCAAATCCGGCCTTCACGCGGCGCTGGATGCCGCCGTGACCTCGACCGCCCGCGACATCACCACCGGCATCATCAAGAAGGAGGACGCCCGCAAGGCCGTCGAAAAATTCCTCGCCGCCAATGCCGGGGAAAAATTCGCCGGCGAAGCCGGCTTCGTGCTCGACACGTTGACGGTGGACGACGCCGCCAAGACGCTGGAGGCCACCGCCCATGCCTATGTGAACTCGGCCTTTCCGCTGTTTGGCCAGGACCCGAAGGTGGCGATCACCTCGGCGGCGCTCTATTCCGACAAGAAGGTCGAGATCGCCTTGATGCTCGACGTGACCGGATCGATGAAGGGCTGGAAAATCGAAGAACTCAAGACCGCCGCCGAGAACGCCGTCAAGGCGGCGTTGGGCAAGCAGGACCCGAAGAACCCGCGGATCAGGATGGCGCTGGTGCCCTATGCGGAAGCGGTCAACAGCGGCGAACTCGGCAAGACCTCCGTTTTCAAGGAAGTGCCGCGCGGCCCGAACCTGCCGCCCCCGGTCGATGCGGCTACGCCGGTTTCAGACGCCGCCGGCCTGCCGCGCGACAACTGCGCCACGGAACGCAAGACCAAGGATGGCAAGGCCGATTTCACCGATGACGAGCCCACCGCCGAGCGCCGCGACAATGACTTCAGGAAATATCTCGCGCTCGTCAACCGCGACGACCGTCTTTCGGTATGCCCGACGGCCGAACTCGTGCCGCTTACGGCCGATTCCGATGCGCTTCTCGCCTCGATCGGGGATTTCAGGGCGGACGGCGTCACGGCCGGCGCGATCGCCCTGCAATGGGGCTACTACATGCTGTCGCCGAAGTGGCGCCCGACCATAAAGGATGCCGATCTCGGCGCGGGACCGGCGGACGTCAACGCAAAGAAAGTCGCCAAGGTGGCGGTGCTGATGACCGACGGCCTTTTCAACACGGCCTTTGCAGGCGTGCCGAGCAGGGAGGCGCCCCGGGTGAGCCAGCCGGACAGATCGCGCCGCTATGCCGAAAGCATCTGCGCCAACATGAAAGCCGACGGGATCGAAGTCTACACGATCGGTTTCGACATCAAGAACGAGTCGGGCGCCGCGAACCTTCTCAAGACCTGCGCCAGCCCGGACGAGGGCACCATAAGACACTATTTCGAAGCCGCGACCGGCGAGGAACTGGACGCTGCGTTCGCGGAAATCATCCGCAATTCCGAAAAGCTGGCGCTGATAAAATAACCGCTTTCCGACACCCGAAACGGCAAAAGGAAAGGCCGCTGCCTCGTCCCCGAGACAGCGGCCTCCGTGTTTTCGTCCAGCGCGGCCGTCAGCGGCGATCCGTCAGGACCGCCTGCCGCACGTGATCGCGCTTCAGCGGGAAGGCTGCTCCCCGAAAAGGCAATCCGCCGAGACCACACGCTGGGAAACGAAATCACTCGACATCGGATCACCTCCTTTCGATTGGTTGAACACCAGCATATGATGGGGGCTTGCCGCCGGTTTGACAAGAGGGGTCGCAACCTGTGGACGCGGAGCGTCGTGCTTGCCATGGGCTCGGCGACGCCAGCGACCTGCCGGATTGGGGGGTGTGAATGGACGCAGGCGACAGGGCGATCCGCATCATCCGGACGGTCGTCGACACGCTGAGGCCCGGATTTGCCGTAAAACTCTGGACGGGGGAGCGGCTGGGTCCGCTGACCGGTCCCACGCTGGTTCTCCACGACCCGGCCATCGTCTGGCGGCTGCTTCGCCGCCCCAACCTCGATACGCTGGTCGAACTTTGGGTGTCGAAGGCGGTCGACATCGAAGATGGAACGCTGTTCGACATTTTCGAACGCCGCCCGGAGGGCAAGCTCAGGGCAAAGCTCAAGACCCTGCCCAAAATGGGGTTGCTGCGCGACCTGCCAGTCATCCTGTTTTCGGGAAACCCGACGCGCAAGGCCGCCGGTCTGGCGGCGCGCGATCCGCTGGTCAGCGGTTCCAGCGCCGAGGCGATCCGCCATCACTACGACATCTCCAATGCCTTCTACCGGCTCTTCCTCGACGAGCGCATGGTCTACAGTTGCGGCTACTTCACCGATTTTTCGAACGGCATAGACCAGGCGCAGAAAGACAAGCTGGAGCACATCTGCCGGAAACTTCGGCTGAAGCCGGGCGAGCGCCTGCTCGACATAGGCTGCGGCTGGGGGGCGATGCTGATCTATGCGGCAAAGCACTATGGCGTGACCGGCCACGGCGTCTCGCTGTCGGAGCAGCAGACCGGGCTTGCGCGCGAGCGCATCCGCGCCGAGGGTCTTGATGACCGCATCACCATCGAGATCAAATCCTATACGGAGTTGCGAGGCAGCTTCGACAAGATCTGCTCGATCGGCATGTTCGAGCATCTGGGAATCGCCAACCACGCTACCTATTTTTCCAGCGTGCGCCGCCTGCTGAAGCCAGACGGCATCTATCTGCACCATGCCATCACAAGGCGGGCGAAAAGCGGCATGCGCAGGACGTTGCGCAAGGGCGCGGAATACAAGGCGCTGATCAGATACATCTTTCCCGGCGCCGAGGTCGACACGATCGGCATGACGCTGGGCAGCCTGGAGACGCACAATTTTCTTGCCTACGACACCGAGAATTTGCGCGAGCACTATGCTCGGACCTGCCGGCTCTGGGCCGAGCGCCTGCGGACGCGCTTCGACGAGGCGATCGCCGAGGTCGGCGAGGCGCGGGCGCGGCTGTGGCTGCTCTATCTCACCGGCTGCTCGATCGGCTTCCAGCGCGGCTCGATGCAGGTTTTCCAGACGGTGGCGGTCAGGCGCGGCAAGGGTTTTAGCATCCTGCCGCCCACCCGGGCGGATCTGTATCGGTAGGCGAGGCGGAAATCACCCGTCGATCTTGCGGCAGGTCGAGCGACCTACAGAAAGCGCATCGGCGCGCCGAGCGGGACCCGCGCCGGACGATCCACCGTGCAGTAGACACCCATATTGTGGGCGTTGTGCCGCACGAGATTGCGCAGGATGTTCGGATCGTTGTCGAAACCGTCCTGCGCGATGATGGTGAACCCGCAACGGCGGCAGGGTTCCGAAATCGTCAGTTCCAGGTCGCCGATGGCCAGCCTGCGGCCGATCCATTCGGTCTCGGGAAACGATCCGTCGATTTCCGGCATCTCGACCACGATGTTCGGCCGAAAGCGCCGGGCATCGGGATCGCCGGCCGGATGCAAGGCCTTCAGACGGGCCATAGAGGCGGTGGTGAGAAGATGCACCGGCGCCTTGCGATAGCGCTCGGCGGTCAGCGGGCCTTCGTATGACGGCGCATGTTCCCGTCTGAACGGGCAGATCGCCGCCCCGAAACCGAGATAGGCGGAAATCACCTCGTCGCTTATGGCGTCTGGCGCCTCCAGCCAGCCGCTCTCGGGCGTCGCGATTTCCAAAACACCGTCTGGCGATAGCCGCGCCTTGATACGCGGCACCTTGTGCCATTTGCGGTCGCCGTCCGGGCGGGCGATTTCATCCGTCGCCACCTCGACCAATCCGAACATCCGGTCGCCGTCAGCGCCTGACGGGCCGATTGTCAGAATGTCCATCGGCTCGCCACCCAACGAGCTTGCCGGATAGCGCCAGAGTCCGGCGACGCGGCCGATCTCATCCATTTTCCGGGTCTCGGCTTCGTTCACCCCTTCTTGTTCTGCCTGTTGGCAATCAGATCATCCACCACCGCCGGATCGGCGAGTGTCGAGGTGTCGCCCAGCGCGGAAAACTCGTCCTCGGCGATCTTGCGCAGGATGCGGCGCATGATTTTTCCTGACCGCGTCTTCGGCAGGCCGGGCGCGAATTGCAGCTTGTCCGGCGAGGCGATGGCGCCGATCTCCTGGCGCACATGCGCGACCAGTTCCTTGCGCAACTCGTCCGAGCCCAGCTCGCCGGCCATCAGCGTCACGTAGCAATAGATGCCCTGGCCCTTGATGTCGTGCGGATAGCCGACCACCGCGGCCTCCGAGACCTTCGCATGGCTGACCAGCGCGGACTCCACCTCCGCCGTGCCCATGCGGTGGCCCGACACGTTTATCACGTCGTCGACGCGGCCGGTGATCCAGTAATAGCCGTCTCCGTCGCGGCGGCAGCCGTCGCCGGTGAAATATTTGCCCTTGTAGGTGGAGAAATAGGTCTGCACGAAACGCTCGTGATCGCCATAGACGGTGCGCATCTGGCCCGGCCAACTGTCGGCGATGCAGAGGTTGCCGCTGACGGCGCCGTCCAGCACCCTGCCGTCACCGTCGGCCAGTTCCGGCTTGATGCCGAAGAACGGCCGTGTCGCCGAGCCCGCCTTCAGGTCGGTGGCGCCGGGCAGCGGCGTGATCATGATGCCGCCGGTCTCGGTCTGCCACCAGGTGTCGACGACCGGCACCTTTTTGTTGCCGACGATGTTGAAATACCACTCCCAGGCTTCCGGGTTGATCGGCTCGCCGACCGATCCGAGCACCCGCAGCGATTGCCGCGACGTCTTCTTCACATGGCTGTCGCCGGCGCCCATCAGCGCGCGGATGGCGGTGGGGGCGGTGTAGAAGATGTTGACCTGGTGCTTGTCGATCACCTCCCAGAAGCGCGAGGCCGAAGGATAGTTCGGCACGCCCTCGAACATCAGCGTGGTGGCGCCGTTGGCCAGCGGCCCGTAGACGATGTAGCTGTGGCCTGTGACCCAGCCGACGTCGGCTGTGCACCAGTAGATATCCCCGTCATGATAGTCGAAGACGTACTGGTGGGTCATCGATGCCCAGACGAGATAGCCCGCCGTGGTGTGCAGCACGCCCTTCGGCTTGCCGGTCGAGCCGGAGGTGTAGAGGATGAACAGCGGGTCCTCCGCCTTCATCTTCTCCGGCTTGCACTCGGCTTTCACCGATGCGACCTCGTCGTGGTACCAGAGGTCGCGGCCGTTCGCCCAGCCGATCCGCCCGCCGGTGCGCCGCACCACCAGCACGTTCTTCACCATGACATGGTGTTTTGCCGCGATGTCGATCGCCTTGTCGGTGTTTTCCTTGAGCGGGATTGCCTTGCCGCCGCGCAGGCCCTCGTCAGCGGTGATCACGAAGGTCGATTCGCAGTCGACGATGCGGCCGGCGAGCGAATCCGGCGAGAAACCGCCGAAGACGATCGAGTGGACGGCGCCGATGCGCGTGCAGGCGAGCATCGCGTAGGCCGCCTCGGGGATCATCGGCATGTAGATGGTGACGCGGTCGCCCTTTTTGACGCCGTGCTTCTTCAACACGTTGGCGAGGCGGCAGACGTGGCCGTGGAGTTCCTTGTAGGTGATCTTCTTGTCGTCATAGGGATTGTCGCCCTCCCATATGATCGCCACTTGGTCGCCGCGCTTCTTCAGGTGGCGGTCGACGCAATTGTAGGAGACGTTGGTCTGCCCGTCCTCGAACCATTTGATCGAGACCTTGCCGGAAAACGAGGTGTTCTTGACCTTGGTGAAAGGCTTGAACCACTCGATGCGCTTGCCGTGTTTTGCCCAGAACTTATCGGGGTTCTCGATCGAATCGGCATACCACTTCAGGTAGGTCTCGTTGTCGATCAGCGCGCGCTTCTTCCAGGCCGGCTGGACCTTGTGGACATGGACTTCCGACATTCTCTCCCTCCCTTCGAGCCGCGATCCCTCTGCCATGCGTCGCGGCCCCGGCGCCAGTCGGCCGGTGAATTGCGCCGGCATTATTATCAATTCGCCGCAAACGACAATATTAGACGTTGGGGGCGCGTGGCGGGATGCCGCACAATCGGCGCAAGAGCTGCGGGCCGTTGTCAGCAGCCGCCGAGGCTGGCTGCTAAGTCACTGAAATGCTTGACGGAACCTTTTTGAGCCGACAAATTTGTTAATTGTCAGGTAACCGTTGCGTCGCACAGTTTGCTTGGGAGGATTGTACGGCGCTCGATGTGGAGACTGCCATGCGAACCGCTTCCGAAATGGAGCTGATGCTCCGGGGCTACGGGCTCACCACCGCAAAGATCCTCTATCACTATCCCGATCACCCGCACCTGCTGCAGACGTTCATCTGGCAGGAATACGACCTCGCGCCCCAGTTCCCCGTGCTGTTCAAATTCCTCGACTTCTGGCGGAAAACGCTGGAGGGACCGCTGCATTCGGTCGCCTACACGCACAAGCGCCTGATCGCGCCCAATGAATGGCGCAAGGTCGACGGCGAGTTCGTGCTGCACTGAAGCGCTGCCGCTGCGCCGGAAAATGTTCAATGGCGGGTCGGCTCGCGACCCGCCGGAAAATTCAGACCCTCTCGCGTCGGCGGCTAGACCATTTCCGGGCAAATCCGGGTCAGCTCTGTTTCTCCGATGGCGAGGCGATCCGCCAGGAGAGGTGCGAAGATCGTGGCGGCGCCACGGCCGAGCGGCTCGACGCCGCGGGCGCCCGCCAGCGGGAAACCCTTCGGGCCGGGTGCATTTGGCCCAAATCCTTCGGATTCCGGCTCGGCCGTATCACCGATACGACCTTCGCCGAAACCCTCGACCTTGGGCCAAATGCCCTCCGGCAGAGCGACCAGGATTTACCCGGAAATGCTCTAGGCCCGCTTGATCAATCCGACGATCACCAGAACCACGATCGCGCCGATCAGGGCGGCGATGATCGAGCCGACCAGCCCGCCGCCCAGCGAAATGCCGATCGCCGGCAGCAGCCAGCCGGCGACGATCGCGCCGATGATGCCGAGCACGACGTTGCCGACGAGGCCGAAGCCGATGCCCTTGACGATCAGGCCGGCGAGCCAGCCGGCGATGCCACCCACGATGATCCAGACGATGACGTTGTAGAGTACGCTCGAGCCTTCGACCGCTGCGTTTTCCATGCATCCTCCTGCGTGGCAGGGGTTGCCGCGTCGCGGCAAATCCTCGCCCCGGCCGAATCACAGGATACGCCTCGCGGCTGCCCTTATCCAGCCTGCGGTTGCAGGCCGCGCTTCACCCGAGCCTTTGACGCGAACAACGGCGAAGCCGGCCTTTCGCAGCGATGGAAATCACCGGAAGTTCGGGACGATCCACGGATTGACCTCTATGCCTGAACGCTGCCGATGCGGGGCCGGCGTGGCATTGCCGGTCGCGGTGGCTGGAGCGATCGAATGGGTCCTGATCTGGTCGAGCACCGGCTTCTTGACCGGCTTCTCGACGCGGGCGGCTGGCGCCGGTTCCTTCTTTGCGGTGCTTGCCGCCATGGCGGGTGCCGATACGGCCAGGGTCATGCCCAGCGCGAAAACGAGCTTCTTCATTTGCAGCCCTCATTTCCATACGTGTACGATATGGTGTACGTATACGCCCGCGAGGCGCGGTCTGCAAGAAAAATCGTACGTGTACGAAAAATGGAGCAAGATGGTTAATCCGGCCAGACCGCGCCGGCTGAAAACCTCAGCAGCCTTCGGAATCAGCAGCCTTCTGAGTTGGCGAGCGGCGCGACGGGCGCGCTGCGGATGCCTGCCAGGCAAAGCTCGATCGTGCGCTCGACAAAGGCGTCGCGGTCGCCGAACGGGTAGTTCGGAAAACTGATCAGCAGCGACACCATGCCATGGCCGAACGTCCAGATCAGCGTGGCGATGGCGAACACGTCGCCGGCGAGAACGCCGGCGTCCACGCAGGCCTGGACGCGTTTCAGCAGCAATTGCAGCGCCGGATTGTCCTTCTGCACGCCTTTCATCTCGCTGTCCGGAAAGTCCGCGGGATCACGCGTCATGAACACCGTGCGGTATTCGTTGGGATTGTCGAAACCAAAAGCGGCGTATTCGCGCATCAGCTTGACCAGCGCCTCCAGCGGGCCGGCGGGCGGGTCGCGCTCCATGCGTCTGGCCAGCATGGCAAAGGCGTCCTGGGCCAGCGCGAACAGGATGGCGTGCTTGTCCGGGAAATAGGAATAGACCGACATCGGCGCATAACCGACGCGCGCCGCCAGTTTTCGGATGGTCAGGCCTTCATAACCCTCCTGCCGCACCAGGTCGTGCGCCGCTTCGATCAGCTCGGCGCGGATCTCGGCTTTCTGCAATTCCCTGCGGCTGAGCGCCCGACCTGCCATTCTTCCGGCCTCCACTCTGCGACTATACGCCGTACGGAAAATGGCTCAACCTTGCGCGCGTTGCAATTCCACAACCCGTCCGTCTTCGACGGACCGCGCGGCAAGTTTATGCTAAGGCTGGAGGACGGACGATGGCTGGGGAAACGAACCTCGAAGCACTGATCGCGGGCATGCGGCCGGTTCTGCGGCGGGACGTCCATGTCTTCTGCACGCTGCCGGAGGGCGCGGGCATGCCGGCCGGTGTCGATCCGGTGATGATTTTTCGCGAGGCCGAGGGAATGACCCTGATCCTGCGCGAGGTCGAGGCGCGGCGGGCCGGGTTGGAGGCAGCCAATTTCCGCTGCCGGATGATCACGCTGGAAATCCACTCCGCGCTGGAAGCCGTCGGCTTTCTGGCCGCCATCACGGCGCGGCTCGCGGCTGTCGGCATGGGCGTCAACCCGGTCTCGGCCTTTTTTCACGACCACTTGTTCGTGCCGGAGGATCGCGCCGAGGAGGCGATGGGGATTTTGATCTCGATGGCAAGGAGTGCCGGCGACCTCCCTCCCCCTTGAGGGAAGGGTGGCCGCGAAGCGGCCGGGTGGGGTCACCTTGGCAGTGCTCCGACTCTGCACTACCCGTGGCAAACAAGAGGGGGTCGCGCCCGGCATCCGCCGACCCCCTCTGGCCCTTTGGGCCATCTCCCCCTCAAGGGGGAGAAGGAAGAAGCGCTACGCCGCCTTCTGCTTGGGCTTGACCAGCCCGCGCGCCGCCAGCAACTCGGCGATCTGGATCGCGTTGAGGGCCGCGCCCTTGCGCAGGTTGTCGGAGACGATCCACATGTTGAGGCCGTTGTCGATGGTGGAATCCTCGCGGATGCGGCTGATATAGGTCGCATCCTCGCCGGCCGATTCCAGCGGCGTGATGTAGCCGCCGTTCTCGCGCTTGTCGATCACCAGGCAGCCCGGCGCCTCGCGAAGAATGTCGCGCGCTTCGTCGGCGGTGATCGGCTTCTCGAACTCGATGTTGACGGCCTCGGAATGGCCGATGAACACCGGCACGCGCACGCAGGTCGCCGTCACCTTGATCTTGGGGTCGAGCATCTTCTTGGTCTCGGCCACCATCTTCCATTCCTCCTTGGTCGAGCCGTCATCCATGAAGACGTCGATGTGCGGAATGACGTTGAAGGCGATGCGCTTGGTGAACTTCTTTGCTTCGACCGGATCGGCGACGAAGACGGCCCGCGTCTGCTGGAAAAGCTCGTCCATGCCCTCCTTGCCGGCGCCGGACACCGACTGGTAGGTGGAGACGACGACGCGCTTGATGGTAGCGGCATCGTGCAGCGGCTTCAGCGCGACCAGCATCTGCGCGGTCGAGCAGTTCGGGTTGGCGATGATGTTGCGCCTGGTAAAGCCCTCGATGGCGTCGGGGTTCACTTCCGGCACGATCAGCGGCACGTCCTGGTCGTAGCGCCAGGCCGAAGAATTGTCGATGACGATGCAGCCCTGCTTGCCGATCTTGGGCGACCATTCCTTGGAGACGTTGCCGCCGGCCGACATGAGGCAGATGTCGGTGTCGGAAAAGTCGTAGGTGTCGAGCGCCTTGACCTTCAGCGTGCGGTCGCCGAACGACACTTCGGTGCCGACCGAGCGGCGGGAAGCCAGCGCCACCACTTCGGTGACCGGAAAGCCGCGCTCTTCCAGAATGTTCAGCATCTCGCGGCCCACATTGCCCGTGGCGCCCGCAATCGCTACCTTGAATGCCATCTCAACTGCTCCTGTCCCTCACCGCTTTTCTTGGGAAAACCCGCCGGCCGGCG
Source organism: Mesorhizobium sp. LHD-90 (assembly GCF_030929505.1). Classification (GTDB taxonomy): domain Bacteria; phylum Pseudomonadota; class Alphaproteobacteria; order Rhizobiales; family Rhizobiaceae; genus Kumtagia. The sequence goes on from NZ_JAVFVV010000028.1 coordinate 11,780, forward strand.
CGGGTCTCGTTCCCAGGCCGGACCCGGGTGAGGGCGAGAAGGCCAGGGAAATCAGACCGTTTTGGTGACGGTCGTTTTTTTGGCCGGGGTTTTGGTCGAAAGTGCGGACGCGCGGTCGCGCCCGGCGGCATGGCCGGGGAAATCGACTGCAAAAAGCGCCATCAGAAGGCCGCGCATCGTCTTTCCAGTTTCGCAGCCCCGATCGTCGGAACCGCCGGCTGTTCGCCCGCGCGTCTCTTTACGCGCTTCGGCGGAAGAGTCAATTGCGCGCCGACGGCGCGATCGCCTACGCCCGAAGAGCCTTCGGCACTTTGCGAAAACCTGGAAGGAGGGGATGGGTTTCAACCGCTAGAAAGAAAAGATTCACATCCGTCCTTGAAATCGAATGGAATTCTCGGGCCGGCAAGGACGCGCGGCAAGATTCTTATCCCCCTCCCCAAAACCACGCGCATACTTGCCGCCAGTTTCTCCCGCGGGGACGCCGATCATGACGGTGGTTTGCGGGGAGGAACCGGCGCCTCCGGTGCGGGAAGACGTAGCCCGCGCCCGGGGAGGTTTTGTCCGAAGGTCCTCCCTCCGCAACTACGTGCGGTGTGCGCTGGACGACGCGCTTAAGCACGGCCAGCCGAGGCGAAAGCCGGAGCCGGAGCTGTCGCGAAGCAGGACGGGACAGAGCCCAAAGTCGCCGGACGGGCGGCCGCAAGGTCGCACATTATTACTAGATGAGCGATCGAACGGCCGCCCGTCTTCCCGAATTTTTCAATGGCCAGGGCGGCGTTCCGCAGCGTGGCGAGGGAAAAGTGCGGGTTCCCCTCCCCCTTGAGGGGAGGGTCCGGCCGAAGGCCGGGGGAGGGGTCATAGCGGCCGCGCTCCGACCCAAAGCAACGATGGCGTTTGGCCGGACCAACCCCTCCCGGCCGCTTCGCGGCCACCCTCCCCTCAAGGGGGAGGGGCTACTGCGCCGCCGGCACCGCCAGCCGCATTGATGGTTACAAACGCTGCGGCTACGCTCCCGGCGGAAACGCTTTTGGAATGAGGGAGGACCAAAAATGACCCATTCCTACATGCCGGGTTTCGGCAACGATTTCGAGACGGAGACTTTGCCCGGCTCGCTGCCGCAGGGCCGCAATTCGCCGCAGCGGCCCACCTACGGGCTTTACGCCGAACAACTGTCCGGTTCGCCCTTCACCGCGCCTCGCGGCACCAACGAGCGCTCCTGGCTCTACCGCATCCGGCCGAGCGTGAAACACCACGGCAGGTTCAAGCCGGCCGACTATCCGCTGTGGCGGACCGCGCCGAACGTGGAAAACCACGCACTGGCGCTCGGCCAGTATCGCTGGGACCCGCTGCCGCTGCCGGATGCGCCGACCGACTTCATCTCGGGCATGCGCACCATGACCACGGCCGGCGACGCGCTCGGCCAGTCGGGCATGGCGGCACATGTCTACGCCGCCAATGTCTCGATGGCCGACGATCATTTCTTCAACGCCGACGGCGAGATGCTGGTGGTGGCGCAGCAGGGCGGTCTGCGTTTCGTCACCGAGATGGGCGTCATCGAGATCGAACCCGGTGAGATCGCCGTGCTGCCGCGCGGTCTCACCTTCAAGGTCGAGCTGGTGGACGGCCCGGCGCGCGGCTACGTTTGCGAGAATTATGGCGCGAAATTCACGCTTCCCGACCGCGGGCCGATCGGCGCCAACTGCCTGGCCAATCCGCGCGACTTCAAGACGCCGGTCGCCTGGTTCGAGGAGAAGGAGACACCGTGCCGGCTGATCGTCAAATGGTGCGGCCAGTTCCACGTCACCGAACTCGATCATTCGCCGCTCGACGTGGTGGCCTGGCACGGCAACTACGCGCCCTACAAATACGACCTTGCCACCTTCTCGCCGGTCGGCGCCATCCTGTTCGATCACCCCGACCCGTCGATCTTCACAGTGCTCACCGCGCCGTCGGGCGAGGAGGGCACCGCCAATGTCGACTTCGTCATCTTCCCACCGCGCTGGCTGGTGGCCGAGGACACGTTCCGCCCGCCCTGGTACCATCGCAACATCATGAGCGAGTTCATGGGCCTCATCCACGGCCAGTACGACGCCAAGGAAAAGGGTTTTGTCCCGGGCGGCGTCAGCCTGCACAACATGATGCTGGCGCATGGCCCGGACGCCTTCGGCTTCGAGAAAGCGTCGCTCGCCGAGCTCAAGCCGGCAAAACTCGAAAACACCATGGCTTTCATGTTCGAGACGCGTTTTCCGCAGATGCTCACCCGCTTCGCGGCGGAGCTGGAGACCTTGCAGGAGGATTATGTGGACTGCTGGGCCGGCCTGAAGAAGCGTTTCAACGGCACGCCGGAGGGCGATTGGAGCGATTGATCCCAGCGCGGTCGCGGGGCAGCGCCGGAAATGCGTCAGGCGGTTTCCGGCCGGCCGAACACGGTCTCCAGAAACTCTCCCAGCCAGCGTTTCAGATGCATGTCCCAGATCATGCGGCCGCCGAGATGGTCGCGACCGGGCTGGGCGCCGGGCAGTTCGAAGCGATGCGCGCCGCGCACCACCCAGCGCTGCATCATCACCCGCGTAAGCTCGGCGTGGAACTGGATGCCCCAGGCATTGTCGCCGTAGCGGAACGCCTGGTTGGGGTAGTGGTCGGCGGTGGCGAGCAGCGTCGCGCCGTCGGGCAGCGAAAAGCCTTCGCGGTGGAACTGGTAGACCATTTCCGGCCAGTGCATCAGCCTCTTGCCGTCCTCGGTCGGTTTGATCGGGTACCAGCCGATCTCGACGATGCCATCGTCGCGGCTGCCGACGCTGCCGCCGAGATGGTTGACCAGCATCTGGGCGCCGAGGCAGATGCCGAGGAACGGCCGGTTTTCCACCAGCGGCACCGCCAGCCAGTCGGTTTCGCGCTTGACGAATTCGTCGCCGTCATTGGCGCTCATCGGCCCGCCGAACACCACCGCGCCGGCATGATCGGCCAGCGTATCGGGCAGGGGGTCGCCGAGCGGCGGGCGGCGGATATCGAGGTCGAAACCGTTTTCGATCAGCACATGGCCGACGCGGCCCGGGCTGGATGTTTCCTGATGGAGGACGACAAGGATTTTCGGCCGGCTTTCAGCGGTGGGCCTACTCATTGCTTGGCGTGCCCTTCGCTCCCGGCGCATTGCGGGCGGCCGCTTGCCGGGCCAGCACCCGCTCGCGGGCGTCGACGCCGATCAGGTCCGCCACCCGCCAAAGCGTATTGTCCTCGAGCTCATGCAGCACGCCGTCGGCATAGACCACGTCCCACATCAGCCGGATGAAGGCGATGCGGCCTTCCTCGTCGAGATGACGGTTGAGCACGCTGGTGAAGGCGTAGAGGTCGATCGATTCCTGATCGGCCTTCTCCCCGGCCTTGACCAGATCGTCGAGTTCACGCCCGGTGATCTGATAGGTTTCGGCCAGAATCTGCTTGATGCGGTCCCATTCGGCGTCCTGCCGGACGCCGTCAGCATCCATGACGTGATACATCAGCGCGGCGGCAGCCACGCGTGGATCGTCGCCTTTGATCGACCCGCCCGCGCGCGGCAGGTCCTTGAAGAAGGCCTTCACCCGGTCAAGCATCCACCCAAAACTCCCCGCTCGTCAGAAAAGCCCGAACCGCCGTGGCGCCTTGGCCGGCAGATCGGGATCGACGCCGGGATCATCGGGCAGGGGCGGCGAAATCACAACCGCCTGGCCCTCGGCTTCCTCGGCAGGCTTTTGCTCGGGCGTCGCCTCGGCAATCGCGGCGCTTGGCGTCGCCGCCAAGGCTGGGGCGACGGGTGCAGCCGCCGCAGGCGCGGGCATGGTTTCCACGGCCTTGCGGTCGTTCGCCGGCTCGGGAACGGTCGAGCCGACGGTCTTGGCGGGCGGGGCGATCTCGGGTTCCACTACTTCCGGCGGTTCCGGCTCAGCGATCACCACCGGGGCAGGGGGAGCGAGAACCGGCTTCCCGGCCGGTTCGGAGACGTCCTCGATCACCGCGCCCAGCCGCTCGACCGGCACGCGCCACTCGAACGCGTCGAGCCGGCCGCTGACCGGGGAAACCGGCGCCCATTTGTCGGATTCGATGCCGTCCGCCACCCAGGCGGGATCGCGCGGCGCGCGCACCGCCCTGGCCAGCAACTGACGCACCTTGCCGACGTCGCCGGTCTCGGCCTCCTCGATGTCGGCCAGCAGCAGCCAGGCGCCCTCGCGCGGCTGCATGCGGATCGCCGACTCGGCCTGCTCGCGGGCGAGCGTGTAGTCGCCTGCGTCGAGCGCGGCGCGTGCCACGGCCAGCGCGGACTCGGCATGGTTCTGCTTCAGCGATTGAAGTTTCTTGGCCCGCGCCAGCCGGTCGTTGACCGCGTCGCCGTGACGGGCATGAACGTAAAGGTCGGCGACGTCCGGATGCGGATTGGCTTTCCACACAGCCTCGAGGATCTTGGCGCCCTTGCGGGTGTCGTCGCCGCGGAACAGCGCCTTCGCCGCGACAAGCGCTGCCGGCACGAAGTCCGGCCGCAACCGATTGGCCTCCAGCGCGGCTGTCTTGGCGGATGCAAAGTCGCGGTCGAACAGGTCCATCGCCTTGGCGGTGAGCAGTACCGAGCGCTTGCGGTTGGCGGCGTCGCGCTCGAGCTGCCGCGTCGACTTCTGTGCGTCGACGATCGTGATGGCGCCGTCCCAGTCGCCGCGCGCCGTCTTCTCCTCAAGCGTCGAATCCGCCGCCCAGCCGAGCTGTGGCGCAAGGTCGATGGCGCGGCCGGCATAGTGCCGTGCCGCCGCCCGGTCGCCGAGGCGCTCGGCCTCCAGATAGAGGCCGCGCAGACCGAGCAGCCGCGTCTCCGGATCGTCGAGCATGACCTCGAATTTCTGGCGCGCGCCGTCGTGGTCGCCCTCCAGCAGCGATGCCTGCGCGTCGAGCAACTGGATCAGCGGCTCCTGGTCGGAACGGATCAGCTTCGCGGCTTCCTTGTTCTTCTTGCGGGCAAGTGCGGCGTCGCCGGCGCCGGCGGCGATCATGCCGGTGGACAGCGCCTGATAACCGCGGTCGCGCCGGCGCACGCGGAAATAGCGCGAGATGATGTAGGGGCTGTTCCAGATCGACTTGACCAGCCACCAGGCTATCATCACCGCGGCGACCACCGCCACCACACCGACGGCCGCGACCATCAGCGTGACGCGGTACTGGTAGCCGTCGAAGGTGACGACCATGTCGCCGGGGCGGTCGGCCAGCCAGGCGAAACCCAGAACAAGCAGGAAAACGACGATGAGGAAGATCAGGATACGGATCATCTGTCGTCCTCAGGCCTTCATTGCGCCGGCAATCGCTTGGTCGACGAGGCGTTCCACGTCGCGCCGCGCCTTCAGATTCTCGCCGAACGAGCCGGCGGCGGCCTTGGCCGCGTCGGGCAGCGCATCGAACTCGGCGATGGCCTTGTCGAGGTCGCCGGCGGTCAGCGCCACCTGCATGCGGGCGACGGTCTCCGGCACCCCCGCGCCCTGAACCTCGCCGACCGGGCGGACCGAGACCAGCGATTCGGCGCTGTCGAGCAGCCGGTCGAAGAAACCGGAATTGGGGTCGGCCGGTTTCGCGGCGGCGATCATCGCGGCGGCCGCCGGCTCGACCTCGGACAGCAGCGCCTCGCGGGTCGGCACGCCCTTTTCCGCATGGGAACGCAATGCCTCGAGTTCGGGTGCGTTCGGCACGATGGCCGCAAAGGTTTCGAGCTCGGCCTGGAAGGCTGCTCCCCTATCGACGGCGGATTTCAGCGCGGCGGTGGCGATGGCCAGCGCGATCTTCGGTTGCTGCGCCTGCGTGTCGACGCGGCCGGTCAGCGCCGAGACGGATTGTTCGAGCGCCGCGAGTTTTCCGTCCGTGGTGGCGGATGCTTCGCTGGTGGACTTCACGAGCGCCTCGACGGCGGCGGTGCGCTCGCCGAGTTGCGAGAGCGCCGCCGCATCGGGCGCGGTGGCCTGGCCAAGCGCCGAAACGGCTGTCTCGACCTCCTTCAGGCGGGTGTCGAGCGCCTGGGCGGCGGCCGCATCACCGCCCCCGCCGGAGGAAATGGCGTCTTTCAGTGCCGCGACGTCCGTCTTGACGGCATCGATATCGGCCTTGGCCGCCTCAAGCCCGCTGACGAGTTCGGCGGACTGGCCGGTAGCGTCGCCGGAGCCTGCCGCGTCCTTCAACGCGGCGACTTCCTGCTTGAGGGCCTCGACCTCGGCCCCAAGCTGGTCGCCGCCGGATTGCCCGGCAGGTGTGCCGAGCAGGCCGGCATACTGAAGCCCGCCCGCCGCCGCGAGCGCGACGACCCCGCCGATGACACCGGCTGCGATCCGCGAAAAACCGTCGCGGCGAGGCGGCGGAGGTGGGATGGCGGTCTTGGGCGATTCGCGCGCTGCCGATTGTGCCGGCTTGGATTCAGTCTCGTCGAAGCCGTAGCCGGAAGGCTCCTGCGCGGCCTCGGCCGGCTGATACTCCTGCTCGGGCTGAGTTGCGGTACCGGTCTCCGTCGAGAAATCCGTGTCGGCCTGAGTCGCTTCGGCTTGAGCCGTGTCGGCCTGAACGGTGCTTTCGTTCGTAGCGGCAGCCTCGGCACCGCTCGCCTTGTCGGCCGGCGCGTCCTTCACGGCACCGGGTTCGACATGTGCTTCCGTCGCGCCGGCCCCTTGGGCCCGGTCTTCCGGCGCCGGGTCATCCACGCGCGAGATATCGGCGGGATCGAGCTCGATCGTCATGGGCTCGCGCCGGGTGTTCGAGTGCCGTGTCTTCGGCGTCTTGACCATGAAGCGGTCTCCGCTCTGTTGTCATCGCTCGGGGCCGGCGCGCCGGCCTCGGCCGATACCTATCACATAGGCCCGGGCTGAAAAGGGGCCGGGTCACGGCCGCCCGATGGTTCAGCCAGAAGCGCCAGCAATGCCGGTTCGGACGGTTCCGGTGCGACAAGAATACGCGCAACCGCGCCACGCGGGAGCCTCTCGGCGACACGTTGTGACATGCAAAGGCAGGTCGCCTGCGACATCCAGTCACCAAAACTCTCCGGCCACCGCAGCCGCAAAAGGCGCTCCGCCGCATTGGCCGAATAAAGCAGCACGGCATCGATCGGTTCCGTTCCGAGCCTCTCGGCGAGGTCTTGCGGACGATAGTCGATGGCTTGCGTGTCGTAAGTCTCGACCGCGACGAGGTTCAGGCCGGCAGCGGCTGCCTGCGCCTCGAGATCGCTCAGCCGGATTCTTCCGGTCAGGTAGGCGATCGTGGAGCCGGGACGAAGATTCGAGCTGATGAGGTCGGCGAGCGAATTCGCGTCGCCATTGGCCGCCGTCACGCTGCGAAAACCGTGTTCCCGAGCCGTCGCGGCAGTGCGTTCGCCCACTGCGAAGCAGGGCCGCTCCGCCAGGCGGGCGAGCAACGCTGGCGGCGCATGGCGCAGCGCGTTGGCGCTGGTCACTGCCACGGCATCGACAGGCCCGTCGAGCGATGCCGGCGGCCCCGGCAGGGCAGTGGTGCGGGTGAGCGGCAGCTCGACCGGCCGGTGCCCCATTTCGGCAAGGCGCCGGGCGGTTCGCACGGCGCCCGGCTGCGGGCGGGTCACCAGCACCGTCACCACTGGTCAGGTCCAGCTTTCGAAGAATCGCGTGCCGGCCTTGTCGCGCACGATTTCTCCGGCGCGGCGGCCAAGGCTTTCGGCTTCGCCCACAAGTCCGTCCAGGGTCACATCGAACGACGCCTGCCCGTCGGGCGACAGGATCAGCCCGCCGAAGTGCATTCTGTCGCCATCGACCGTCGCGTAGCCGGCGATCGGCGTGCGGCAGGAGCCGTCGAGCGCGGCCAGGAAGGCGCGCTCGCAGGCCAGCGCCAGCGCGGTGTCGTGGTGGTTTATCGGCGCGACCAGCGCATCCACCCGCGCGTCGCCGATGCGGCTCTCGATGCAGATCGCACCCTGTCCCGGGGCCGGCGGGAATTTCTCCAGCGGCATCAGGTCGGTGATTACGCCTGCCATGCCGAGCCGCCTCAGGCCGGCATGAGCGAGGATGGTGCCGTGCACCTGTCCTTCCTCCAGCTTGCGCAGTCTTGTCTGCACGTTGCCGCGAAAGGTGACGACGGAAATGTCCGGCCGCATGCGGCGGATCAGCGCTTGGCGGCGCAGCGACGACGAACCGACGGTCGCGCCGTGCGGCAGCGTCTCGATTGCCGGCGCCGCCTTGCCGATGAAACCGTCGCGCGGATCCTCGCGCGGCAGGAATGCGGATAGCCGGAGGCCGTCCGGAAGCTGGGTCGGCATGTCCTTCGACGAATGCACGGCGACGTCGATGCGGCCGGTGAGCAGCGCTTCCTCGAGTTCCTTGGTGAAAAGCCCCTTGCCGCCGGCCTCCGACAGCGGCCGGTCCTGGATACGGTCGCCGCTGGTGGAGATCACCTCGATGGCGAACGCGTCTTCCGGCAGGCCGTGCGCGGCCATCAGCCGCGAGCGGGTCTCATGCGCCTGAGCGAGCGCGAGCGGGCTTCCGCGCGTTCCGATCCTGAGAGTGGCAGTTTGCATAGAGGCGCGTCCATGATAGGCAGCCGGCCGTGACGCCAGGCCGGGCTTCTCCTAACGGGGAATCCTCCGCCGGACAATCAAAGAAGCTTTCAAGGGGCAGATGATCCGGGTTCTGGGCATCGAGACCAGTTGCGACGAGACCGCCGCGAGCGTGGTGGCGCTTGGCGATGCCGGGCAGGGTCGCATCCTGTCCAATGTCGTGCTGAGCCAGATCGAGGAGCACGCAGCCTTCGGCGGCGTGGTGCCGGAGATCGCGGCGCGCGCCCATGTCGAGGCGCTGGACGGGCTGATCGAAGCCGCGCTTGCCGACGCCGGGACCGAATTGCGCGACATCGACGCGATTGCGGCCACCGCCGGGCCTGGGCTCGTCGGCGGGCTGATCGTCGGGCTGATGACGGCGAAGGCCATCGCCGCCGCCGCGGGCAAGCCGCTGCTGCCGATCAACCATCTCGAGGGCCACGCGCTGACGCCGCGCCTGACCGATGGGCTCGCCTTCCCCTACCTGCTGCTGCTGGTGTCCGGCGGCCATACCCAGATCGTGCTGGTGCGCGGCGTCGGCGACTACCAGCGCTGGGCAACGACGATCGACGATGCGCTCGGGGAAGCCTTCGACAAGACGGCGAAGATGCTTGGCCTGCCCTATCCTGGCGGGCCGAATGTCGAGAAGGCCGCCGAAGACGGCGACGCGAGCCGCTTCGCCTTCCCCCGTCCGATGAAGGGCGAGGCGCGGCCCGACTTTTCGTTTTCCGGGCTGAAGACGGCGGTGCGGCAGGCGGCGACGGCAATCGCGCCGCTGAGCGAGCGGGACGTCGCCGACATCTGCGCGTCGTTCCAGGCGGCCGTCACCGATGCGCTGGCCGACCGCGTCGGGCGCGCCGTGGCTCGGTTCAGGGCGGAATATCCGGATGTTGCAGCACCTGCGCTGGTGGTTGCCGGCGGCGTCGCCGCGAACCAGACGGTCCGCCAGGCGTTGCTGTCGCTCTGCGCCGATCACGGCTTCGGCTTCGTCGCGCCACCGCTGGCGCTGTGCACCGACAATGCGGCGATGATCGCCTGGGCCGGCATCGAGCGGCTGCGCGCCGATCTGGCGGGCGAGGACGCCATGGATTTCGTGCCGCGCTCGCGCTGGCCGCTGGACAGCGTCTCGGCGCCGGTCGTCGGCGCCGGGCGAAGGGGCGCCAAGGCATGACGCGGATCGCGGTTCTCGGCGGGGGCGCGTGGGGCACGGCGCTGGCGCTGACGGCGCTGCGCGCCGGCAACGACGTGGCGCTGTGGGCGCGCGAGGCGCAAGCAGCGCAGGCCATCGCACAGGGTCAAAATCCCCGCTACTTGCCGGAGATGACCTTTGAAACCGGAATCGCCGCGAGCACCGATATCGCGCGGTCGGTCGCCGGGGCCGAGGCGGTGCTTGCCGTGGTTCCCGCGCAATCGCTGCGGTCCGTTCTCTCGCAGGCCGCACTGCACCTGCCGAAAGGCGTGCCGGTGGTGCTGTGCGCCAAGGGCATCGAGAGCGGCACCGGCAAGTTGCTGTCGGAGATCGCCGCCGAAGCCTGTCCCGCAAATCCCAGCGCGACGCTGTCCGGCCCGAGTTTTGCCACCGACGTGGCGCGCGGCATGCCGACCGCGGTTGTCGTCGCCGCGCCATCGGAAAGGGTCGCCGCCGACCTGGCGGCGGCGCTGTCGTCCGGCGCCTTCCGCTGCTATTCGACCGCCGACCAGATCGGGGTGGAGATCGGCGGCGCCCTGAAGAACGTTCTGGCCATCGCCGCCGGCGCCACGATTGGCGCAAAGTTCGGCGCCAGCGCGCAGGCCGCCCTGGTGACGCGCGGTTTCGTCGAATTGCGGCGCATCGGCGCGGCGTTCGGCGCGCAACCGGAAACGCTTATGGGCCTGTCCGGGCTGGGCGACCTGCTGCTCACTTGCGCCTCCGGGCAGTCGCGCAACTTTGCTTATGGCCTGGCGCTCGGACGAGGCGAGTCGCTCGAAGGCCGGCCGCTTGCCGAGGGCGTCGCCACCGCGGCGATCGCCGCGCGCATCGCCGCCGAAAGAGGCGTCGAGGCGCCGATCATCGCCGCCACCGCGCTCATCCTGGCGGGCAAACTCACCATCGCGCAGGCCGTCGAAAGCCTGATGTCGCGGCCGCTGAAATCTGAGGCCGATTGAATTGCGGCGGCTGGCCTTCCCGGCCGGCCGCGCCTTACGATAGAAAGCAGCAAACGAGGAGCCATCGATGATTTTCGTCTTCACCTGCAAGGACAAGCCCGGCCATCTGCAGACCCGGGTCGACAACCGCCCGACCCATGTCGAATACCTCAACAAGCTCAATGCCGAGGGCGCGCTGAAATTCGCAGGTCCCTTCCTCGACGGCGACGGCAAGCCGTGCGGCAGCCTGGTCGCAGTCGAGGCGCCGGACCTTGCCGCCGCCAAGGAGATGGCCGCCAACGACCCGTTCGCGAAGGTCGGCCTGTTCGAGTCTGTGACTGTGCAGCCGTGGAACTGGGTATTCAACAACCCGGCCGCCTGAGGCCAATGGTAGAGACGAGGGAAAGCACCGTGCAGTATTGGCTCTTCAAATCCGAACCGAGCGCCTTTTCCTGGGAGATGCTGAAATCCAAGGGCACGGCTGGGCAGGAGTGGGACGGCGTGCGCAACTACCAGGCGCGCAACAACATGCGCGCCATGCAGATCGGCGATCTCGGCTTCTTCTACCATTCGAACGAGGGCCTCGCGGTGGTCGGCATCGCCGAGGTCTGCAAGCTGGCGCATCAGGACAGCACGACCGACGACGCGCGCTGGGAATGCGTCGACATCCGCGCCGTGCGCGACGTGCCCAAGCCGGTGACGCTCGACGACTGCAAGGCCAATCCGAAGCTGACGGACATGGTGCTGGTCAACAATTCGCGGCTTTCGGTGCAGCCGGTGTCCGCGGACGAGTGGCGCGAGATCTGCCGCGTCGGCGGCGTCGACCCGGCGCCGTGACTGCGCCCCGTCCGGCATCGCAATCCAGCGACAGGACCGCCTTCATTCTAGCCAACACGGCGTTTGTGGCGCCGCCGCACGTGCCGGAAATCACGCTCCGCCTCGCCGACGAGGCGCACGATCTCTGGCATCGCACCGAGGAGGAGTTGGAGGCGATCGGCCTGCCGCCGCCCTTCTGGGCTTTTGCCTGGGCGGGTGGCCAGGGGCTTGCGCGCTACGTGCTCGACCATCCGGAGACGGTCGCCGGCAAGACGGTCCTCGACTTCGCCACCGGTTGCGGGCTGGTGGCTATCGCCGCCGCGAAAGCCGGCGCGGCGGATGTGATTGCCAGCGACATCGACCCGTTCTGCGAGGCAGCCGTGGTGCTGAATACCGCCGCCAACGGCGTCGTGCTACGCTTCAGCGATGCCGACATGGTCGGCAGCGACGAAGGCTGGGACGTGGTGCTGGCCGGCGACGTCTTTTACGATCGCGCCTTCGCCGACCGGCTCATCCCCTGGCTTTCGGCGCTGGCGGCGCGTGGCGCCACCGTGCTGGTGGGCGACCCCGGCCGCTCCTACCTGCCGAAAGAGCGGCTAGGCGCACTTGCCGCCTACGAGGTGCCGGTGACCCGCGCGCTCGAGGACGCCGAGGTAAAGCGCACGACAGTATGGCGCTTCCATTGAGCGCGTCGGGAAGCTTGACAGGCGGACGCCTTTCCCCTTATGAGCCAGCAACACTTTCGGGCGCGCTCTCGGGCGCGCCTTTCCGTTAGGCCCGCCGGGCCATTTCGACAGGCCAGACCAATGAAGATCAAGAACTCGCTCAAGGCCCTCAAGGGCCGCCACCGCGACAACCGCATGGTTCGCCGCAAGGGCCGCATCTACATCATCAACAAGACCGCCCCGCGCTACAAGGCGCGCCAGGGCTGAGGTCCCGCTCGGCCGTCGCGGCCGGTTCCGCGGCGGCATCACATGAATTTCAGTTTGACGTTCCGTTCTGGGGCTCTAGAGTTCCGGGGATGCGGAATTGTTTTGTTTTGCTCGCCGGCCTGGCGCTTTTCTGCGCCGCACCAGTATTTGCCGCCGAAGAGGCCTCTCCCCCAACGACCGAGAAGCCGGAAGCCGCCGCTCCCAAGACCAGGACCGAACGGCTCGACGAGCTGTTCATCAACCTCAAGCGCGAGCATAACGAGAAGGCGGCGGAGCGCATCGCCGCGCGCATCTGGCAGGAGTGGAACCAGTCCGGCAGCGCCGTCGTCGACCTGATGATGCAGTGGTCGCAGCAGGCGGTCGAGAAGAAAAAATTCGACGTGGCGCTGGATTTCCTCGACCAGGTGGTGACGCTGTCGCCGGACTACGCCGAGGGCTGGAACCGCCGCGCGACGGTGCATTACATGATGCACAACTTCAGCAAATCGATGGCCGATATCGAGCGCACGCTGGAGCTCGAGCCCCGGCATTTCGGCGCATTGTCCGGCCTTGCGCAGATCATGAGGGAGACCGAGCGCAAGGAACTGGCGCTCGATGCCTACCAACGGGTGCTCGTCATCTATCCGATGCTTCGCAATGCCCAGAACGAGGTGGGGACGCTGTCGGACGAACTCACTGGCGAAGGCATTTAGGGTCTGTCGATATTCACGCCTTGAGGGCCTGCAAATGGCGCTTTTCTGCGCTTCCGATGCTCATGTACCTTCACGTACATTGCGCTTCGGTTCTCGAAAAACACCATTTTCGGCGCCTCAAAGCCTGAATCTCGACAGACCCTTCCAATCCGCGCAGCGCGCCGTGCGTATAAGGCGCATCATTCCCGCCGGCAGTCCGATTTGAACCTCCTCTCCGCCGCAGTCATATGCCTGCTCGCCCTCGCCCTCGTGCTGATCGGGGTGAGCCGCATCGGCGCATGGCTGATCGAGCGGCGAAATCCGCCCGTGGGCGCCTTTGCCGAGATCGGCGGCGCGCGCATCCATCATGTGCACGTGCCGGCGCCGCCAGGCGCCGATTTGCCGCCCGTCGTCTTCATCCATGGCGCCAGCGCCAATCTCAACGACCAGATGGCGCCGCTGAGGCCGCTGCTGGAGGGCAGGGCCGAGCTGCTGTTCTTCGACCGGCCGGGCCATGGCTGGTCGGAACGCGGCGGCGGCAACGACACGCCGCAGGGGCAGGCAAAAACGCTGGCCGATCTGATGGGCCGGCTCGGTATTGGCAAGGCGATCGTCGTCGGCCATTCCTTCGGCGGCGCAACAGCCGCGGCGCTGGCGCTGGGCCATCCGGACAAGGTTGCGGGCCTGGTTTTCGTCTCGGCGGCGACGCATCCCTGGCCCGGCGGGCGCACCTCCTGGTACTACGAGCTGGCGGCGTGGCCGGCGGTCGGCCGGCTGTTTTCCGAGACGCTGGCCTATCCCGGCGGCATGCTGCAAATGGCGCGGGCGACCGACTGCGTGTTCGCGCCGAATCCGACGCCGGACGATTACCTCAACCGCGCGTCGATCCCGCTGGTGCTGCGTCCGGCAGCATTCCATGCCAATTCGATCGACGTTCAGGGCCTGTACGCTTTTGCCGAGGCCAATGCGCCGCGCTATCGCGACATCGAGACGCCGACCGTTGTGATTTCGGGCGACCGCGACACCGTAGTCTATGAAGAAATCCATTCGCTCGGGCTGGCGCGCGACATACTGGGCGCCGAGCTGGTGTGGATCAAGAATCTCGGGCACAAGCCGGACTGGATCGCGCCGGACCTCGTCGTCGATGCGATTGCCAAAGTCGCGGGCAAGGATGTCGATCTCGATGCCGCGGCCCGCGCGCTGGAGGCGCGCATCGCCGGCGACCGGCATGGCGAGGGCATTTGCATCGACGAGAAGCCAGCAGAGGCCGAACTGGCGCCGCTATAGGCGGCCGTGCCTCGACGAGATGACGGTGGCTCAGCTCCGCCCGTCGGCGCCGAGATAGGCGATGCGCAGCATGTTGGTGGAGCCCGGGGTTCGCAGCGGCACGCCGGCGGTGATGATGACGCGGTCGCCCTGCTTGCCGAAATCCTCGGCCTTGGCGATGCGGCAGGCGCGCTCCACCATGTCGTCGAGGTCGGCGGCGTCGGGCGTCACCACGCAGTGGGTGCCCCACAGCAGCGACAGGCGCCGTGCGGTCGCCACCACGGGCGAAAGCGCCACGATCGGCACGCGCGGCCGCTCGCGGGCAGCGCGCAGGCCGGTCGTGCCGGACGCGGTATAGGTGACGATGGCCGACAGGTTGAGCGTCTCGGCGATCTGGCGGGCGGCCAGCGACACGGCGTCGGCGCCGGTGGCTTCCGGCTCGGAGCGCTGGGCGTTGATGATGCCGGGATAGAAGGGGTCCTGCTCGACCTGCTCGGCGATGCGGTTCATCATCGCCACCGCCTCGACCGGATAGGCGCCGGCGGCGGATTCGGCCGACAACATGACGGCGTCGGCACCCTCGAAGACGGCGATCGACACGTCGGAAACCTCGGCGCGGGTCGGCACCGGCGCGGTGATCATCGATTCCAGCATCTGGGTTGCGACGACCACCGGCTTGCCGGCGCGCCGCGCGGCGCGGGTGATCTGCTTCTGGATGCCGGGCACCGCCTCCAGCGGCATTTCCACGCCGAGATCGCCGCGGGCCACCATGATGGCGTCGGAGAGTTCGATGATCTCGGGCAGGCGGGCGACCGCCTGCGGCTTCTCGATCTTGGACATCAGCAGCGCCCGGCCGCGCGCGATCTTGCGGGCCTCGGCAAGGTCGTCGGGACGCTGGATGAAGGACAGTGCCACCCAGTCGACGCCGGTGGCGAGCACGGCATCCAGATCGGCGCGGTCCTTTTCGGTCAGCGCGCCCACCGGCAGCTCGGTATCGGGCAGGCTGACGCCCTTCTTGTCGGAAATCTTGTCGCCGGCAACCACCACCGTCTCGATCGACCTGCCGTCGCAGCGCACGGCGCGCAGGGCGAGCTTGCCGTCGTCGATCAGCAGCCGGTCGCCGGTCTTGACCGCCTCGAGAATCTCCGGATGCGGCAAAAATACGCGGGTGGCATTGCCCGGCGTCGTATCGTCGTCCAGCGTGAAAGTCTGGCCAACGGTCAGCGCCACCTTGCCCTCGGCGAACTTGCCGACGCGCAGCTTCGGGCCCTGCAGGTCCGCCAAGATGCCGATCGGCCGGCCAAGCTCCTCCTCCACCAACCGGATGCGCTCGACCAGCGTGCGCATCTGCGGATGGTCGGTATGGCTCATGTTGATGCGGAACACGTCGGCGCCGGCTTCGAAAAGCTTGCGGATCATCTCGACGGATGACGAAGCGGGTCCGATTGTTGCGAGAATCTTGACCTTGCGGCTGCGTCTCATGGCGACGGCGCTCCCGTGGCGGCCGGGTCGCCGCCGGTGCCGGGCTGGTCGGTGAGCTGGACCATCCAGCTTGCCTGCTCGCCCGTATCGTATTCCTCGAAGCCAGCGCGCTGGAAGCCTCGGGCAACGCAGTCGGTGACGCCGGCGATCTTGAATTCCTTTTCCGCCACACACATTGTGATCGGGCCGTCCCAGCGGCCGCCGCGCTCGGCGTCTTCCGCGTAGAGGTAGTAGAAACGCGAGGCCAGCGGCCCTTCGATCAGCGTCTTGCAGCTCGATCCCTCGATGTGCCACCAGCCCTCGGTGACCCAGCCCGCCTTGGCGCGGTAGCCGATGCCGACGCCGACAAGGTTCTGCGTGGCGTTGCAGACGCGGAAATCGGCCCGCGCCTCGGTCGGCGCAAGGCTGAAAAGGCCCACGGCGACGGCTCCCGCGGCGACGGCGCAACGGCTGCGCTGGCCGGCGGAAGAAAGCATCTGAAGACCTCTCGAAGCGGACGAAATCATTGTCGGGCACCCCTTTTCGGCAAACTGCGCGCACATGTCAACGCGCGCGGCCAGCCGATCCAATCGATTTAATACCCGGCGCGTCAAATCATGAGTCCCGCTTCGGACTTCGGCCTCAAGATTGGCGAAACAACGGCATTGCGCCGCTTGTCGCTTCGTGAAAAGACGCGTGTCTGCCCCAACGCCCGCCACCTTGCAGCAATCCCTATGGAAGGTTCATGACACGATCGGCACTTTTCGCCCCCGTCGTGGTGATCGAGGGGGACCGGCGGCGCGGCATCGTGCTCGTCGCCGACCACGCGCGGCGCGACCTGCCCGACGAATATGGCGACCTCGGCCTGCCGTCGAGCGAATTCGACCGCCACATCGCCTACGACATCGGTGTCGAGATGGTGATCCGGAAACTGGCGGAGCGGCTCGGCGCGCCGGCAGTGTTCGCCGCCTTTTCGCGGCTGCTGATCGATCCCAACCGGGGCGAGGACGACCCGACGCTGATCCGCCAGCTTTATGACGGTACCATCGTGCCCGCCAACTATCCGATGTCGGCAGAGGAGCGCGAGCGGCGGCTCGATCGGTTCTACCGGCCCTATCACGACGCCGTCGCGGCGCTGATCGCCTCCGTGGCGCACGAGTCGGGCGCGCCGCCGCTGATCTTTTCGGTCCATTCCTTCACGCCGATCATGCAGGGCAGGGCGCGGCCGTGGCATGCCGGCGTTCTGTGGGACCTTGACGACCGCGTCGCAAAGCTGCTGATCGGGATGCTGGCGGCCGACCCGCTGACCGTGGTCGGCGACAACGAGCCCTATGACGGCGCGCTCAAGGGCGACACCATGTACAAGCATGCCATCGTCAACGGCTTCGCCCATGCGCTATTGGAGATCCGGCAGGATCTGATCGCCGACGAGACCGGCGCGGAAGCCTGGGCGGAGCGGCTGGCGCCGATCGTTGACGCGATCAATTTGCGACCCGATATACATGTGGTCAAGCAATTCGGCTCGCGCACCGGGCCGATGTAAACCCGCCTTTGCGGGCTGCAAATGGAGATCTTCGGTGCTTCCGATGCTCGCGTACGCTCCGCTTCGGTTCTCGAGACTCTCCATTTTCGCCTCGCCATGACGGATTCAAAGGCCGATGCCTAAGGGAGTGCCATGATGCCGGAACTTTCCGACGAGCAGAGACGCGATTTCGAGGCAGCCGCCTTCCGACGGCTGGTCGAGCACCTGCGCGAGCGCAGCGACGTGCAGAATATCGACCTGATGAATCTGGCCGGCTTCTGCCGCAACTGCCTGTCCAACTGGTACCGCGAGGCGGCGGAAGCGTCCGGCGCGGAATTGTCCAAGGAAGCGTCGCGCGAAATCGTCTACGGCATGCCCTATGCCGAGTGGCAGGCGCGCCACCAGACCGAGGCGTCCGACGCCAAGAAGGCGGCATTCGAGGTCAACCGGCCGAAGGATCATTAACACTGCCCCTGCAGCGACGCCGTTCGCTTGGCGGCCGGCTCCATTCGTGTTGCGGCTTCCTTGACGGAAGCCCGAACGCTCTTGACCCTCCAGCCTGCTTCGGGCATCGAACCGCGTCCTCGCCGTGGCCCCGAGTCGCGGCCTTTCAATCGCCGTTCCGGAGACAGACATGGCCGAAGACATCACCGAAACCAGCCAGACCGTTGCGGCGGGGCAGCTCAAGGCCTTCATCGAGCGCATCGAGCGGCTGGAAGAGGAAAAGCAGACCATCGCCGACGACATCAAGGACGTCTATGCCGAGATGAAAGGCACGGGCTTCGACACCAAGGCGGTGCGCACCATCATCCGCCTGCGCAAGAAGGACGCCAACGAGCGGCAGGAAGAAGAAGCGATCCTCGACCTCTACATGGCCGCCCTCGGCATGGCGTGATCTTTTGGCGGCCGGGAGCCCGGTCGCCAAAAAGCGTTTCACCAGCCACATTGCCTTGGAGCCGACCGGGGCGGAGGCCCGGCTTCAGGCGACGTCGAGCACGATCTTGCCGATATGCTCGCCTTCCTCCATCCGCTCATGGGCGCGCCAGGCTTCCCGAAGCGGAAAGATCATGTCCATGACCGGCTGGACGCGGCGCGACGCCAGCAGCGGCCACACCTGCGCCTCAAGTGCGGCCGCCACCGTGCCCTTGAACTCGGCGGTGCGCGGCCTGAGCGTCGAGCCGGTATGGACAAGACGCTTCACCATGATCTTCGACACGTCCGCGTTCGCCGTCGCCCCCATCTGCGTGGCGATTTGCACGATGCGGCCCTCGACCGCCGCCGCCGAATAGTTGCGGCCGACATAGTCGCCGCCGACCATGTCGAGAATGACGTTGGCGCCCTTGCCGCCGGTGAAGGTTTTCACCTCTTCGACGAAATCCTGCTGCTTGTAGTCGATGGCGAGATCGGCGCCGAGCTTTCTGCAGGCTTCGCATTTTTCCGCCGACCCGGCTGTCGCGATGACGGTCGCGCCAAACGCCTTCGCCAGTTGGATCGCCGTGGTGCCGATGCCAGAACTGCCGCCATGGACAAGAAAGGTCTCGCCGGCTTTGAGGCCGCCGCGCTCGAACACATTGTGCCAGACCGTGAAGAAGGTTTCCGGCAGCGCCGCCGCTTCGGTCATGGTGAAACCCGGCGGCACCGGCAGCGCGTTGGTCTCGTCGACCTTGCAATATTCGGCATAGCCGCCGCCGGGCGTCAGCGCACAGACCGCGTCGCCGACGCGCCAGCGCCTTGTGCCCGGCCCGACCGCCACCACCGTTCCGGCCACTTCGAGCCCGGGCAGGTCGGATGCGCCGGGCGGTGGCGGATAGGCGCCCTTGCGCTGCAGCACGTCCGGCCGATTGACGCCGGCGGCGTGGACGCGGATGAGGATGTCGCGCTCGGCAAGCTCTGGGATGGCGCGCTTCTCCGGCTTGAGCACCATGGGCCCTCCCGGCTGCGAGATCGCCACTGCCGTCATGCGCGCCGGTATCGTCGTATCGTCGGCCATGGTCCGTCCCTTGTGATCGCGCCGCGGTTGCTTCGAGCCTCTCCCCTTATGTAGTCTCTCCGGTGATCTGGCAAACGGGAGACCGACCGATGGCGATGTTCGACGAGGAGCCCCGCAAACCTGCCACTGCGCATGTGGTCGGGCAGGACATATCGCTCCTGTCCGTCGAGGAGCTTTCGGAACGGATAAGACTGCTCAAGGCCGAGGTCGAGCGGCTGGAAGCCGAACGCGGCAAACGCGGCCAGACCAAATCGGCAGCCGAGGCGCTTTTCAGGAAGTAAGATGGTCACCTGTTTGGCGCTACGCCTCTCCAGTGTTGCAACTGCAGCTGCAGCAATGTACCATATCTGGTTCATCATCCGATGAATGGCGTGAAGCGGTTTCCCGCGCGATTTTTCGAGGCAGATTCCGGCCGGCTTCCAGTGCGCGACTTGGCTGCTTTCTCTCGCGACGGACGATCGCAAGACGATTGGCGACGACATCCGAACCGCGGAATTCGGCTGGCCGGTTGGAATGCCGCTATGTCGATCACTGTCGGGTCACAAAGGACTATGGGAGATCAGAACGAACCTTTCTGACGGCAGGATCGCCCGCGTGTTCTTTTGCTCGCATCAGGGCGCGATGGTGCTGCTGCATGGGTTTATCAAGAAGTCGCAAAACACGCCGCCTCAAGAGATAGAGACAGCTGTGAAACGAATGCGAGGTTTGAAATGACGGACGACATCGAGCGGGGCAAGGCCGGCCCCTTGTTTGAAGATTTTTTGAAGGAGCAAGGGAGCTACGAGGAGTCGACGGAGCAAGCGATCAAACGCGTCGTCGCCTTCCAACTCAAGGCAGCGATGAAGGAGCAGAATATCACCAAGGTGGAAATGGCGAGGCGGCTGGAAACCAGCCGCTCGCAACTCGACCGGCTGCTCGATCCAGACAATGACGGTGTCACGCTCGGCGTCTTGTCGCGGGCGGCGCATGCGGTGGGCAGGACGATAAAGATCGAGCTGATTTGACAGGAGTAGGCGGGATCCCTCCTGGGTGGGTGCCGCGACTGCGTGAGACCGAGTCGCTCGCCGCGTGGTCACGCTGTCGACCAAATCGGCTATTGTATCCTGGGCACTTCGTACCTCTGATCCGGATTGAATGATGTTCGCGACCTACCGGCCGATCCTGTCCCTGCTGCGTGGCACCGCCTTCCTGCTGGCGGCGTCCGGCCTTCACGGCCTGCTCTTGCCGCTGCGTGGCCAGGCAGAAGGATTTTCGACCGCCGTGCTCGGCCTGCTCGGCACCGCCTGGGCGGGCGGTTTCGTCGCCGGCTGCTTCCTGGCGCCGCGGCTGGTGCGCCGCGCCGGTCATGTCCGCGCTTTCGGCGCCTTCGCGGCATCGGGCGCGATCATCGCCCTGCTGACCGGGCTGATGATCCACCCGGTCGCCTGGATCATTCTGCGCGCCGCCACCGGCTTCACCATGGCAGGCGCCTTCATGGTGATCGAGAGCTGGCTCAACGAGAAGGCGACCAACGAGAACCGCGGCACCGTGTTCGGCCTCTACATGATGGTCACCTATGCCTCGATCATGGCCGGGCAGATGATCGTCGCGGCCGGCGACGTCCGGTCCGATTCGCTGTTCATGGTCGCCGGCATCTTCTTCTGCCTGGCGCTGCTGCCCACCGCCATGTCGACGGCCGACACGCCAAAGCCGCTGCAGGACGTTTCGCTCGACATCAAAAGCCTCTACGCGAACTCGCCGGTGGCGTCGGTTGGCTGCCTGCTGATCGGAGTCGCCAACGGCGCCTGGGGAACGCTGGGCGCCGTCTATGGCGCGCGCATCGGCATCACCACGGCCGAGATCGCGCTGATGATGAGCCTCGTTGTGGTGGCGGGAGCGGCGCTGCAACTGCCAATCGGTCGCGTCTCGGACCGCACCGACCGCCGCTACGTACTGGCCGCCGCCTCGATGGGGGCGGCGCTGTTTGGTCTGCTGGTGTTTTTGGTGACGCCACGCGCCGGCGTCACCGTTATCGCCATGACAGCCTGCTACGGCGCGCTCGCCTACACGCTCTATTCGCTGGCGGTCGCGCATGCCAACGACCACGCGAGCCCGGAAGATTTCGTCAAGGTCTCGGGCGGCCTGCTGCTGCTCTACGGTTTCGGCACGATGATCGGGCCGCTGCTGGGGTCGTCGCTGATGAGCCTGATGCGGCCCGAAAGCCTGTTCCTGGCGACGGCGCTGGCGCATGTCGCGCTCGCCGCCTATACGTTGCTGCGCATCTCCAGGCGTGCGCCGGTGCCGGTGGAAGCGCGCGAGGCGTTCACGACCATGCCGTCCGAGCGCGGCGCAACCCCGGAGGCGGCGCGGCTTGATCCGCGCATCAAGCCCGAACAAGACGGTTGAGAATTTTTGGCGCTTGCCGCAACAATGGCACATGCTCACCGACGCGTTCGCGGCGATTGCAGACCCCAATCGGCGCCATCTGCTCGAGGAGCTGAGGCGCGGACCGAAGACTGTCGGCGAACTGGCATCAGGCCTTCCGGTGTCGCGGCCGGCGGTCTCGCAACATCTCAAGGTCCTGCTCGACGCCGGACTGGTCAGTGCCAGGGCCGATGGCACCAGGCGCGTCTACGCCGTCAGTGAGAACGGCTTTCTCAAGCTGAATATCTGGCTGGATCAGTTCTGGCAGGCTTAGGACTCCCTCGCTGCCGGGCAGGGAACCTGCGCGGGGTCCGGTGCGCCGGCCGCCCGAGAAGACCGGAGCTGCGCTCTGACGCGGCCACTGCCCCGCAACCGCCAGGTCCCGCGGGGCACGCGACCTGACGTTGCGAGGATAAACAAACTCACTCATCCGCGAGGCGGGCGAGATCCGGCTGGAAAACTTGATTTCTTTCCGGCAACAAAGCTGCCGCCGGGTGGTCAAGCGCGGAGTCGAATTGCGTTTCTGACGGTCGTCAGTGCGTGGTGTGTCGCAACTTCTCCATCTCGTCCTTGATTGCCAACTTGCGTCGCTTGAGCGTCACGATTTCGAGGTCGTCTACCGACGGATGGGTGAGCGCCTCGTCGATCTGGCGTTCGATGTCGCCGTGCCTGCGCTGAAGTTCGTCAAGGTGGTTGGCAAGAGACATGCTTGCTTCTCCCTTCATGGTTCCTCGATAGCACGCGTTCTCAAGCGGCTTCCGCCCATGCCGCCTCGTGACGGTACGATGACACTCTGCCACCAGATTGTGGCAATGTCGAATGCTGAGTGGTAGCATTTCCCGAAGCGGCAAAATGTGCTAATGGCTTGCCGCCGGGTGGGCTAGCGCGCCCGGACCCCGCCCTGTTGGCGCCAGCGGCGCCGGATTTCTGCCGACGGAAAGAAATGTCCGACCAGGATCAGACCGACATTCGCCTTGAATTCGCGAAGCTCAAGCAGGAACACGCCGATTTCGACGCCGCCATAAACGCCATGATCGCGACCGGCTGCGACCCGCTGCAGATCCAGCGCATGAAGAAAAAGAAGCTGGGCCTCAAGGACCGGCTGGCGAAGCTGGAAGACCGGATTATCCCCGATATTATTGCGTGAGCGGCCGGCGCGCCGGCGTCGCGTTGATTTGATGGCCCTGGGGGCGGCTTTTCCGAATGCGCCCCGAATTGCCGCCTGCCGGTGTTCAGCGGTTCGGCAGCCACTTTTTCTCGATTCGGCAGACCATGGTGTAGGCCGGATCGAAGACGTTTCCGACGTCGTAGCGGACAACCTGCCCCATGAGATGGCTGGCGGCCTGAGGGCTGAGGCCATAGTCGCCGGTCAGCCAGTTGAACATGTCGGTGGTGGCGTGCTGCAGCGCCTGGTCGAGCGGCCGCGCGTTGCCCACCGAAAAGATGTCGGTGGCGTTTTCGCCGCGCGGCCAGACAAGATTGCGGTTCTTTTCGACCGTCAGCCGCACCTCGACCTCGAAGCAGGTCTCGATGCCGGTGCCGACGATCTCGCCGTCGCCCTGCGTCGCATGGCAATCGCCGAGGAAGAACAGCGCGCCGGGCATGGCGACGGGGAACCACACGGTCGCGCCGGGGCAAAAACCCCGGTAATCCATGTTGCCGCCATTCTCGGCGCTGGTCGCGGTGGAGAAGGCCTGACCTAAAGCCGGCGCCACGCCGAAGCAGCCGATCATCGGCTCCAGCGGCAGGACGAGGTGCTCGAGGCCCGGCACGGCGGGCTCCAGCGCTACCGTCAGTCCCTGCCGATCGATCCGCCAGTTCACCTTGTCGCGCGGCGGCAGGTTTCGCACGAATTCGGGATCGACGACATTGCCGGCCAGCGACGCGCGGGTCCAGCCGGTGGGGCTGACCGGCGTCATGCGCAGAATCTCCACCCTGAGCGCGTCGCCGGGCTCGGCGCCGGTCACGAAGATCGGACCGTTCATCGGGTTCGGCTCCGGCGCGCGCTGCACGCCGTCCTTGTCGAAGCCGTGGGCGTCGATCGTTTCGGTGATCACGGTATCGCCGGAGGCGACGGTGAGGGCCGGGGGCAGGGTGCCCAGCACATTGGCCCAGGCGGTGGCGGTGAAGCGATGCGTCGTCATGGCCGAAGGCGTAACCGAACCTTTTGGCAGCGGCAAGCCGACCTGTGGAAGTCGTTTGGTGCCGCCAATCCTTGCGGGCTGTCCGGAATTCCGTTATGCGCCGCATTCCGCACGACCGGGGACGAAGACGGTGGCCGAACGTAAAGCCGACGTGGCGATCATCATGGGCAGCCAGTCCGACTGGGCGACCATGAAACATGCCGCCGAGACGCTCGATGCGCTCGGCGTCGCCCATGACGACCGCATCGTGTCGGCGCACCGCACCCCGAAACGACTCTACGACTTCGCCAGCGGGGCCAAGGCAGCCGGCTACAAGGTGATCATCGCGGGTGCAGGCGGCGCGGCGCATCTGCCGGGCATGGCGGCGGCGCTGACGCAACTGCCGGTGTTCGGGGTTCCCGTGGAATCCAAGGCGCTGTCCGGAAAAGATTCGCTGCTGTCGATCGTGCAGATGCCGGCCGGCATTCCTGTCGGCACGCTGGCGATCGGCAGAGCAGGCGCGGTCAACGCCGCGCTGCTCGCGGCGGCGGTGCTTGCCCTGAGCGACGAAGCACTGGCGACGCGATTGGATGACTGGCGCTCGCGGCAGACCGCAGCGGTCGCGGAAACACCTTCCGAAGCATGACAAAACCGCTCCCCCTGAATTCGACGATCGGCATTATCGGCGGCGGCCAGCTCGGCCGCATGCTGGCGATGGCCGCGGCGCGGCTGGGTTATCGCACCGTCATCCTGGAACCACAGGCGGATTGCCCGGCAGCGCAGGCCGCCAACCGGCAGATCGTGGCTGCCTATGACGATCCGGCGGCTCTGGACGAACTGGCAAAGGTTTCGGCCGTCGTCACCTACGAGTTCGAGAACGTGCCGGTCGTCGCCGCCGAACGGCTGGCGGCGTCCGTGCCGGTCCATCCGCCGCCGCGTGCGCTAAAAGTGTCGCAGGACCGGCTGGCCGAAAAGACGTTTCTGAACGGCATCGGCGTTCCAACTGCCGATTTTCGCGCCGTCGACAGTGATGCCGACCTGCACGCCGCGCTCGATGCCTTCGGTGGCAACGGCATCCTGAAGACGCGGCGGCTGGGTTATGACGGAAAAGGCCAACGCGTGTTCCGCAGTCATACGGGCGACGTGACGGGCAGCGTTGCCGCGATGGGCGGCGTGCCGCTCATCCTCGAAAGCTTCGTGCCATTCGAGCGGGAAATTTCGATCATTGCCGCGCGTGGTATTGACGGCGGGCTGTCGGCTTTCGATCCCGCCGAGAATGTGCACCGCGACGGCATCCTGCATACGTCCACCTTGCCGGCATCCGTTTCGCCGACAACAGCGAAGGCAGCGACCGGAGCGGCGTTTTCCATTCTCGGGGCGTTGGATTATGTCGGAGTCATCGGCGTCGAATTCTTCGTGCTCCCGGACGGCGGCCTGCTCGCCAATGAGATTGCGCCGCGCGTCCACAATTCGGGGCACTGGACGGAAGCCGCCTGCGCTGTTTCGCAGTTCGAGCAGCATATCCGCGCCGTCGCGGGCCTGCCATTGGGGGACCCGCGCCGGCACTCCGAC
This sequence comes from Mesorhizobium sp. LHD-90, assembly GCF_030929505.1. Classification (GTDB taxonomy): domain Bacteria; phylum Pseudomonadota; class Alphaproteobacteria; order Rhizobiales; family Rhizobiaceae; genus Kumtagia. Next base: position 37,211 of record NZ_JAVFVV010000028.1, read on the forward strand.
TGCGTCATGGAAAATCTGATCGGCGACGACGTCTTTCGCGCGCCAGCGCTGCTGGCCGAGGCTGATCTGGTGCTGCACCTGTACGGCAAGGCGGAAGCCCGGCCCGGCCGCAAGATGGGCCATTTCACACGGCTGCTGCGCCGCTGAAAGCCGGCAGAGCAATCGTCTACACGCTCGCTGACAAGAATTTGAAAGACACGCGATCGTGACCGGCCGCGGGCCCGGTTGCGTCGGAGATTGCGTATCCCAGCCGGCAAAAGAGCCTGCAAAGCCTGCCGGCAAACAGGAGCGGCCATGACGAACGGCCGTTTACCCGTTCGACACGAAACTGTCATGCAACTGTTACACAGGCTCGTTAAGGCCTCTCCGCGTGACGCCGGGAAAGGCGTCCTAGCCAATATCCCGACAGGAGCAGGCCCCATGAAAAAAGCTATCCTCACAGCGTCGGCTGCGGTCCTGGCGCTCGCCGCCTCGGCCGGTATCGCCGCCGCCCGCGACCAGGTCCAGATCGCCGGTTCGTCGACCGTTCTGCCCTACGCCAAGATCGTCGCCGAATCCTTCGGCGAGACCTTCACCGAGTTCAAGACCCCCGTCGTCGAGTCCGGCGGTTCGGGCGCCGGCATCAAGGAATTCTGCAAGGGCGTCGGCGAGGCCACGATCGACGTCGCCAATTCCTCGCGCAAGATGAAGGAAGACGAACTCAAGTCCTGCGTCGACGCCGGCGTCAAGGACGTGCAGGAAGTCAAGATCGGCTATGACGGCATCGTCTTCGCCACCGACATCAAGGGTCCGGATTGGGCGCTCACCCCGGCCGACATCTACAAGGCGCTCGCCGCGCAGCTCGTCGTCGACGGCAAGCTCGTCGCCAATCCGAACACCAAGTGGAACCAGGTCAACCCGGCCCTGCCGGACTGGGACATCGCCGCCTACATCCCGGGCGAAAAGCACGGCACTCGCGAAGTCTTCGAAGAGAAGCTGATGGCGGCCGGCTGCGACAAGGATGCCGTGAAGGCTGCCGGCGTCGGCGAGAAGGAAGTCACCAAGGCCTGCGTCGCGGTTCGCAAGGACGGCAAGGCGGTCGACATCGATGGCGACTACACCGAGACGCTGGCCCGCATCGACGCCAACAAGACCGGCGTCGGCGTGTTCGGCCTGGCCTTCTACGAAAACAACGCCGACAAGCTGAAGGTAGCCACTGTCGGCGGCGTTGTGCCTTCCACCGAGACGATCGCCAAGGGCGAGTATCCGGTGTCGCGCCCGCTGTTCTTCTACGTGAAGAAGGCGCATCTCGGCGTCGTGCCGGGCCTGAAGGAATATGTCGAGTTCTTCCTCGACGACCAGATGGTCGGCCCCGAGAGCCCGCTCGCCGAGTACGGCCTGGTTGCCGCGCCGGATGCCGAGCGCCAGCAGCAGCGCGACGACTTCGCCGCCGGCAAGACCATGTAGTTGTCGAATGCGCCGCGCGGCCTTCCGGCCGCGCGGCAATCTTTATTGCCTCCCTTTTTAGCTTGTGAGCGCCGGGGGTTCCGCGCATGCCGATGACCTATTTTATCGCCATCATCCTCGTGATCGGCGTGGTCGCCTACATCATCGGCCGTCAGCGCGCCGCGGTGCACACCGGCGGAGCGGTGAAGCAGCATTCGCGCCCGCATTACCATGCCTGGTGGGCGTTCCTGCTGGCGACCGTGCCGGCCCTGCTTTTTCTCATCGTCTGGAGCGTCGGCTCCTCGGTCTATCTTGAGCGCCATATCGAGGCGCAGCTTCCGCCGCAGACGGCCGACAGCGCGGTGCCCAACCGAAGCCTGGAACTCGGCCTGGTGCGGAGCCTCGCCAACGGCCTGAGACGGCTCGACGCGGCGACGCTCGACAAGTTGCCCGCGACCTTCGCCGAGTTGCAGCCGATGCTGGTCGCCAAGGGCGTGGCGCTGGCGCCCGACACGCAGGATTACATGATCCCGGTCGCCGTCGAGACCAACCGTGCCAGCGACGGCCTGCGGCTGACCGGCGGCGTGATTGGCCTGATCCTGTCGCTTGCCGGCGCCGGGATCGCTGTCCGCGGCATCCAGCCAAGAACGCGGGCGCGCAACAATGTCGAGCGCATCGTGTTGTGGGCGCTGCTTGGATCGTCGACCATCGCCATCCTGACGACCGTCGGCATCGTGCTGTCGATGCTGTTCGAGACGTTCCACTTCTTCGCGTCGGTGCCGCTCACCAACTTCTTCTTCGGCACGGTCTGGGATCCTCGCTTCGCCGCCGCCGGCGCCGGCGATTCCGCCGGCCAGTTCGGCCTGATCCCGCTGCTTGCCGGCACGCTCTACATCGCGCTGGTGGCGCTGCTGGTCGCCGTGCCCATCGGCCTGATGTCAGCGGTCTACATGGCCGAGTACGCCTCGCGCCGTGTGCGCTCGATCGTCAAGCCGACGCTGGAGCTGCTGGCCGGCATCCCGACCATCGTCTACGGCATCTTCGCGCTGGTGACGCTCGGGCCGTTCCTGCGCGACCTCTCCGCCGCGTTGACCGGCGGCACGCCCTTTATCCAGGCGCAGTCGATTTTTACCGCCGGCCTCGTCATGGGCATCATGCTGATCCCGGTGGTGTCATCGCTCTCCGACGACATCATCACGGCGGTGCCGCGCGCCATGCGCGACGGGTCGCTCGGCCTCGGCGCAACGCGCTCCGAGACGATCAAGCGGGTGATCCTGCCGGCGGCGCTGCCGGGCATCGTCGGCGCGGTGCTGCTGACGGCCTCGCGCGCCATCGGCGAGACGATGATCGTTGTGCTGGCGGCCGGCGTCGCCGCCAATTTGACGCTCAACCCGTTCGAGGCGATGACCACGATCACCGTCAAGATCGTCAACCAGTTGACCGGCGACCTCGAGTTCAACTCGCCGCAGACGCTCGTCGCCTTCGCGCTCGGCATCACGCTCTTTGTGGTGACGCTGATCATGAACATCGTCGCGCTCTACATCGTGCGCAAATATCGGGAGCAGTACGAATGACCGCCGCCGTCGGCACTCTTCCGGTCGCCCAGGCTCCGGCCCGTCGCGACATCGGCCTGAAGCGGCGCTACGCCGCCGAGACGCGCTTCCGCTGGTACGGCCGCGTCGCGATCTCGATCGGCGTCATCTTCCTTGCGGTGATGCTGATCTCGATCGTCTCCAAGGGCTACACCTCGTTCATGCAGACCTCGGTTCTGCTGCCGATCACATTCGACGCGAAGGTGATCGATCCGCAGGACAAGCGCGCCACCGATCCGAGCGTGCTGATCAAGGCGAACTATCCGAACCTGGCGCGCGACGCGCTGGCCGCCAGGCTCGGCATCTCGCCTGATGACAAGCCGCAGATGGCGGCGCTGAAGGGTTTCATCTCCGACGGCGTGCGCACGCAGCTTCGCGACATGGTGGTCGCCGACCCGTCGATCATCGGCACCACCCGCGACGTCTGGGTGCTGGCAAGCGCCAATATCGACTCGGCCTACAAGGGCCAGATCGACCTCGGCGTTGCCGAGACCAATCGCAAGGTCTCCGACAAGCAGGTCGGCTTCATGAACAAGCTGCGTGACGAAGGCGTCATGGCCGGCAAGTTCAACACCGGCCTGTTCGTCAACGGCGCGTCCAGCCGTCCGGAGACCTCCGGCATGGGCGTGGCAATCATCGGCTCGTTCTACATGATGCTGATCGTGCTGCTGCTGGCGCTGCCGATCGGCGTCGCCGCCTCGATCTATCTGGAGGAATTCGCCAAGAAGACGCGGCTCACCGACATCATCGAGGTCAACATCAACAACCTCGCCGCCGTGCCGTCGATCGTCTTCGGTCTGCTGGGCCTCGCCGTCTTCATCAACTTCCTGGGGCTGCCGCGCTCGGCGGCCCTGGTCGGCGGCCTGGTGTTGACGCTGATGACGCTGCCGACGATCATCATCGCCACGCGCGCAGCACTTGCCGCTGTGCCGCCGTCGATCCGCTCGGCGGCGCTCGGCCTCGGTGCCTCGAAGACGCAAGCCGTGTTCCAGCATGTGCTGCCGCTGGCCACCCCCGGCATCCTGACCGGCACCATCATCGGCCTTGCCCGCGCGCTGGGCGAGACGGCGCCGCTGCTTTTGATCGGCATGGTCGCCTTCGTTGCCGACTATCCGACCACGCCACTCGATCCGGCCACCGCGCTGCCCGTGCAGATCTATATGTGGGCGAACGAGGCCGAACGCGCCTTCGTCGAGCGCATGTCCGGCGCCATCATCATCCTTCTGGTGTTCCTCATGGTGATGAACATTACCGCAATCGTACTCAGGCGCCGCTTCGAACGGCGTTGGTAGACGGGGAGCAAGTCTCATGAACATCATGACCGAACAGAAACTCGAGCAGGCAGTGGGCGCGAGCATGACTGCGAAGACCAATGAAGTGATCAAGATGCAGGGCCGCAAGGTCGGCGTCTTCTACGGCGAGAAGCAGGCGCTGTTCGACGTCGAACTCGACATAAGGCAGAACCAGGTGACGGCGCTGATCGGCCCATCGGGCTGCGGCAAGTCGACCTTCCTGCGCTGCCTCAACCGCATGAACGACACGATCGACTCTGCGCGCGTGACCGGCAAGATCACGCTGGACGGCGAGGATGTCTACGACCCGAAGATCGACGTGGTGGAACTGCGCGCCCGCGTCGGCATGGTATTCCAGAAGCCGAACCCGTTCCCGAAGTCGATCTACGAGAACGTCGCCTATGGGCCGAAGATCCATGGGCTCGCCAGGACCAAGGCCGATCTCGACGCGATCGTGCAGTCGAGCCTGCAGAAGGCGGCGCTGTGGAACGAGGTCAAGGATCGCGTCCACGAACCGGGCACCGGCCTTTCCGGCGGCCAGCAGCAGCGCCTCTGCATCGCCCGCGCCATCGCCGTGGCGCCGGAGGTCATCCTGATGGACGAGCCCTGCTCGGCGCTCGATCCGATCGCCACCGCCAAGGTCGAGGAACTGATCGATGAGCTCAAGCAGAACTATACGATCGTCATCGTGACGCACTCGATGCAGCAGGCCGCCCGCGTGTCGCAGCGCACGGCCATGTTCCATCTGGGCTACCTGGTCGAGGAAGGGGCGACGGACAAGATGTTCACCAACCCCGACGACAAGCGCACGCAGGACTATATCACTGGCCGCTTCGGCTAGCATCCGCTTCGAAATGCGCGACGCACTTCACTCGCGGGCCCCCGGCGCTTCCCTGAATTTCGGAGTTATTTGATGCGCGAACACACCGTTGCCTCCTTCGACCAGGATCTCGAACAGATCGACCGGCTGATCCATGAGATGGCGGATCTTGCAGGCTCGATGGTCGCCGCCTCGATCCGGGCGCTTCTGCATACCGACGCCGCGGCGGCACAGCGGATCGTCTCCGAAGACGCCGTGATGGACGCCAAGCAGCGCGAGCTGGACGACCGCGCCATCACGCTGATCGCCAAGCGCCAGCCGATGGCGCAGGATCTTCGGGCCGTGCTCGGCGCCATCCGCATGGCCGGCGACCTGGAGCGCATCGGCGACCTCGCCAAGAACGTCGCCAAGCGCGTCGGCGCGATCGGCGAGGGCGCCACGCCGCGCGGCCTGTCGCACGGCATCGACGACATGGCGACGCTGGTGAACGCCCAGATCGGCGGCGTGATCGCCGCCTATACCGGACGCAAGCCCGACGAACTCGACAGGCTGCGCGCCGAGGACGAGAAGATCGACCTCAAATATACATCGGTGTTCCGCGAACTCCTGACCTACATGATGGAGGACCCGCGCAATATCACCGCCTGCACGCATCTGCTGTTCTGCGCCAAGAACCTCGAGCGCATCGGCGACCATGTGACCAACATCGCCGAGAACGCCTATTATGTGCTTACCGGCGCGCAGCTTCCGGCGAACCGTCCGAAACTCGACGAGACGGCCACGACCGTGCTCGCCGAATAACGGCAGCGAGGCATAATGATCGCACCGAAGATCATGGTGGTGGAGGACGAGGAGCCGCTGGGCGTGCTCCTCCGCTACAATCTGGAATCCGAAGGTTATCAGGTCGAGGTGGTCGGGCGCGGCGACGAGGCCGAGATCCGGTTGCAGGAGAACGTGCCGGACCTCTTGGTGCTCGACTGGATGCTGCCGGCGGTTTCCGGCATCGAGCTCTGCCGCCGGCTGAGAATGCGGCCGGAGACCGAGCGGCTGCCGATCATCATGCTGACGGCGCGCGGCGAGGAAAGCGACCGGGTGCGCGGGCTGGCCACCGGCGCCGACGACTATCTGGTGAAGCCGTTCTCGACCCCGGAATTCGTGGCGCGGGTGAAGGCGCTGCTGCGCCGCGCCAAGCCGGAAGTGCTGTCGTCCGTGCTGAAGGTCGGCGACATCGTGCTCGACCGCGAATCGCACCGGGTCTACCGCAAGAAGAGCGAGATCAAGCTGGGGCCGACCGAGTTCCGGCTGCTCGAATTCATGATGCGGCATCCCGGCCGGGTGTTTTCGCGCGGGCAACTGCTCGACAATGTGTGGGGCGAGACAATCTATATCGACGAGCGCACGGTCGACGTGCATGTCGGACGGCTGCGCAAGGCCGTCAACACCGGCCGCCTGCCGGACGTGATCCGCACCGTGCGCGGCGCCGGCTACGCCATCAGCGACGAGTGATTCTTTCCCCTCTAGCGCGCGGCGTAGCCATCGTCGCGCAAGCTTGCTTTCGTAGCGTCGGCAGCCTTGCCAGGCATTAGCTTTTTGTTATCCTTAACGGGTTAATCTGGCGGGCCTGAAGATGCAGGGCGCCCGCATGGAAATCCTCTACAAGGATCGGAACATCGCCGACATGGACGCGTTCATGGACGCCCAGGACGATCGAAAGACAAAACTCATCGACCGAAGGGCGATCCACGAGTCGGTTTCCTATCTGAAAAACCACGGCTTCGACGCCGAGGAAGTGCAGCGCTGCCTGGTGCGGTATTTTTATGTCGACCTGGACCTGCTGCACGAAGCGCTGACGGAACACTGAACCGGGGAACGGGGCGTCATCGCCTTAGCACCTGGTCGGCGGTTCTCGCCGAAACGTCCACGCCGATGTGAGGCGGTGGAGCGCGGTGGATCTTTCGGCGTCTGCGGCTAGGGAGCGCGGCGCTGCCGCTGTTTTCATCGACCAGCCGCCGGCCAAGCCGATATGCGACATATCCGGCAAGTGCCGCGGCCGCCAGTCCAAAATGTGTCATTTCGCAGTCCTCCTCTTGCGGGGCCACGGGGCCGGCGTGTTCGCCCGCTCCGGCTCTGCTTCGGGCGTCAGATACTTTGCGGCCAGTCGCGTCGCCACGACGGCAAGACCGAGCCTCACGAGCCATTTGATCATCGAAAGCATCTCCGTTGGTCGCATCAGAAACTCGCCCGGTCGCGGAGAAGTTCCGATTCCGGGACGGTTCGGCAGCGTGCAGGTTCACCTGCGACCTTTTCGCAATTCGTGCGTTGACCACTGTTCAATGGAGACGGAGCCATGGTTGAGAAAAGACGGCCCCCAAGCCGCCTTGCCGAAGGCCGTGAGTTGGAAGTCCAGCACCTCGCCGAGACGACCGATCTTTCGCCGAGCCAGGCGCGGGAACTGCTCAGGCGGCACGGCAACGACTGGGAGAAGATCCGGCAGGAGGCGGAGACCTTCAAGGCGGAAAGCTAAAGCATGGCGCTGCGCCTCTGTTGAAGGCGTCTTGGAGGCGGGCCGCATAATTTTTGGTCCAGCCGCGAAACGATGGCGATAAGCGGCGCGACATGCTTTAAGGACCGCTCACCATGCCTTTCCAATATCCCGCCTGATGTCTTCCCACGCAGCGACCGCCGACGGCCATCGTTACGCCGCCTTCCGCCACCGGCCGTTCGTCGCCTTCTGGTCGGCGCGCTTTCTCGCTACCTTCTCCACCCAGATCGTCTCGGTCGCCGTGGGTTGGCAGGTCTACGACCTGACGCGCGATCCGCTCGACCTCGGACTTGTCGGCATCATCCAGTTCATTCCGTCGCTGCTGCTGGTGCTGTTGACCGGCGCGATCGCCGACCGGTTCGGACGGCGTCTGGTCATGGGATTGTCGGCGGTGCTGGAGGCCGTCTGCGCGCTGGCACTGCTGCTGCTCTCGCTGCGCGGCCTGTCGGGCGTCGCTCCGATCTTTGTGGTGCTCGCTGTGTTCGGCACCGCGCGCGCCTTCTTCGGCCCCGCCGCCGCGTCGCTGGTGGCCAATCTCGTTCCGCCGAAGGATTTCGCCAATGCGGTCGCCTGGAATTCTTCCGCCTGGCAGACGGCGACCATCGTCGGGCCGGTGGCGGGCGGCCTGCTTTACGGCATCTCGGCCGAGGCGGCCTACGGCATCGCCACGCTGCTGATGGTGGCGAGCGCCGTCCTGATTTTCAGCATCCCGAAGCCGGCGCAGCGGACCGGTGCCGATCGGCCGTCGCTCGACACCTTGTTTGCCGGCTTCCGCTACATCTGGAACGAGAAAGTCGTGCTCGGCGCCATCTCGCTCGACCTGTTCGCGGTACTCCTGTCCGGCGCGGTCGCGCTGCTGCCCGTCTATGCCCGCGACATTCTCGAACTCGGTCCATGGGGGCTGGGCATGCTGCGCGCCGCGCCAGGCGTCGGCGCCCTGCTGGTCGCCGTGTGGCTTGCCGGCCATCCGCTGCGCGACCATGCGGGCGCCATCATGCTCGTCTTCGTCGGCCTGTTCGGTGCCTTCACCGTTGTCTTCGGCGTGTCCACCATCACCTGGCTGTCTATCTTCGCGCTTGCCATGCTCGGCGCGACGGACATGGTCAGCGTCTATGTGCGCGAGACGCTCATCCAGTTGTGGACGCCGGACGAGGTGCGCGGCCGGGTGAATGCGGTCAACATGGTGTTTGTCGGCGCCTCGAACGAACTCGGCGAGTTCCGCGCCGGCACCATGGCGGCGCTGATCGGCACGGTGCCGGCCGTCGTCTTCGGCGGCGTCGGGGCGATCGCGGTGGCGGGGCTTTGGGCTTGGCTGTTCCCGAAGCTGCGCAATATCCGCCATCTTCAAGGACGGGAGTGACGGAGGCCGGCGCCGCGAGAGGCTCAAAATTCCGGCGATGGGTCGGCATCGGTTATCGGACTGTCGTATTCGCATGGGAAATTATGCGGCAAATGTTTCTGTTGGCCGGAGCCTCGATCCGGCGTAGGGATGCCGCCGCAAAGGGACCCGCCGCGCGGGCGTGCCTTTTCTGAAAGCGCGTCCTCATCCGAGAGAAGGTAGATTATGCGCGTATCGATGGTTGGCGCCGGGTATGTCGGGCTCGTCTCGGCGGCCTGCTTTGCCGATTTCGGGCATCAGGTAGTGTGCATCGACAGTGACGCCGGCAAGATCGAGGCGTTGCGCGACGGCCGCATCCCGATCTACGAACCGGGCCTCGGCGAAATCGTCGCGGCCAATCTGCGGGCGGGGCGGCTCAGCTTCGAGACCGACCTCAATGCAGCGATCGGCGGGGCCGACGTGGTGTTCATGGCGGTCGGCACGCCGTCGCGTCGCGGCGACGGCCACGCCGATCTGAGCCACGTCTACGCGGCTGCGCGGCAGATCGCCGGCGCGCTGCGCGGCTTCACAGTCGTCGTCACCAAGTCGACGGTTCCGGTCGGCACCGGCGACGAGGTCGAGCGCATCATCCGCGAGACCAATCCGCAGGTCGATTTCGCGGTGGTCTCCAATCCGGAGTTTCTGCGCGAGGGTGCGGCGATCTCCGACTTCAAGCGACCCGACCGCATCGTCATCGGCCTGGAGGACGAGCGCGCGCGGGAAGTGATGGCGGAAGTCTACCGGCCGCTCTACCTCAACGCCGCGCCGATCATGTACACGTCGCGGCGCTCGGCGGAGCTGATCAAGTATGCCGCCAACGCCTATCTCGCGATGAAAATCACCTTCATCAACGAGATGGCGGATCTGTGCGAGGCGCTGGACGCCGACGTGCAGGACCTGGCGCGCGGCATCGGGCTCGACCAGCGCATCGGCGCGAAGTTCCTGCATGCCGGACCCGGTTATGGCGGGTCGTGTTTTCCGAAGGACACGCTGGCGCTGGTCAAGGCAGCCCAGGACGCGGCGAGCCCGGTGCGGCTGGTCGAGACCACGGTGGCGATCAACGACACGCGCAAGCGGGCGATGGCGCGCAAGGTGACGGCCGCCTGCGGCGGCGACGTGCGGGGCAGGACGATCGCCGTGCTGGGGCTGACCTTCAAGCCGAACACCGACGACATGCGCGAGGCGCCGTCGCTGGCGATCATCCAGGCGCTGCAGGACAGCGGCGCGCGCGTGCGCGCCTACGATCCGGAAGGCATGGAGGGGGCGAAGGCGCTGCTCGACGGCGTCGAATTCGGCGGCTCGCCCTACGAGATCGCCAAAGGGGCGGACGCGCTGGTCATCGTCACCGAATGGGACGCCTTCCGGGCACTCGATCTCGATCGGATCGGCAAGGCGATGAAGGCGCCGGTGCTGGTCGATCTGCGCAACATCTACAAGGCGCATGAGGTCGAGAAGCACGGCTTCTCCTACATCAGCATAGGCCGGCCGAAGGCCAGGCAGGCGGCCTGACGCGAAATGGCATCGGGAGGGACGATGAGCGAACGCAGCGGGCCGTCCGTGCGGGCGGACTACCGGATGTTCCGGACCATCCAGACCCGCTGGATGGACAACGACGTCTACGGACACATGAACAATGTGGTCCATTATTCGCTGTTCGACACGGCGGTGAACGGCTGGCTGGTGGAGAGGCGACTCATCGATTTCCATGGCGGCAGGACCGTGTTTTTCGTCGTCGAGACCGGCTGCCGCTATTTTTCGGAATTGGCCTTTCCGGATGTGGTCACGGCGGGTGTCAAGGTGACGAAACTTGGAACCTCGTCCGTGCGCTATCAGATCGGCCTGTTCCGCAACGACGAGGATGTCGCCGCGGCGGAGGGCTTCTTCGTGCATGTTTTCGTCGATCGCACGACGCGCAAGGCGACACCCATCGCCCCGGACCTCCGCCTGGCGCTGGACACGCTTTCCGCCTGAAATCGCGGCAGGGATTCAGGACGGTTTGACTTTTGTCAATCGCCGTGACTATTGTCGAGGACGGAGGAAACATGCCTATCCGCACGGCGGACCAGATCATACACAAGGCCGCGTGGCTCTACTATTCGCACGGGCTGCGGCAGGACGAAGTGGCGCGCGAACTCAACATCTCGCGGGCGTCGGTCGCCATGTACCTGCGCAAGGCGCGCGAAACCGGCATCGTCACCATCTCCGCTTCGACCCAGCTTTTCGCCGACGACGTGCTGGCGCGCCAACTGGAGGACGCGCTGAAGCTCGACGCCGTGTGGGTGGCGCCCGACAGCACGCATTCGTCCGACCCGACCGCCGACGTGCCGCTGGTGGCGGCAAACGTCTTCCTCGGGCTGATAACACGGGGCGCACGCATCGGGGTCGCCTGGGGACGCACCGTCTACACCATCGCCGACCAGATGGCGCATGCCGACCTGCAAGGGGTCACCGTGGTGCAACTCTGCGGCAATCTCGGCGCGCCCTACTCCTATCGCCCCGACGAATGCACGATGGAGATCGCCCGGCGCCTCAACGCCAAGGGCCTCAATCTCTATGCGCCGCTGGTGCTCAGCACCGAGGAACTGGCTGCCGCGTTGCGGGCCGAGCCGGTCATCCGCGAGCAACTTGACGGGATCCGAACCTGCGATCTGGCGCTGTTTTCGATCGGCACGGTCGACGCCGACAGCCATATCGTAAAATGCGGCGCGGTCGATCTCGCCGAACTCGACCGCCTGCGAGCGGCCGGAGCCGCCGGCGTCATCGCCGGGAGGGTCATCGACGGTAGGGGAGCGTCGCTGGATTGCGCCTATAACCGCCGCCTGATCTCCACCGACATAGACTCGCTGCGCGCCATTCCGAAGCGGCTGGTGGTGGTGCAGGAAGACAGCAAGTTCGAGCCGCTTAAGGCAGCACTGGCCGGCGGGCTTTGCACGCATCTCGTCGTCGGCGCCGGGATGGCCCGGCGACTTCTCGACTTTGCGCGGGCAGGGCGCGAAACCTGATCATCAACGGTCATGACCGGTCGCTAATCTGAAACGCCGTGTGACCTCAACCGCCAACCGATACCAGGACGAAGACGATGAAGAATTTGTGGAATGACGCCGAGGCTGAAAGACTGGTCGAGGCCTATGCGAAGAAGGGCGTCGGGCGCGAGCTTGCGCTGCGCGTCTACACGACCCGGTTGCTCGGCGGCGAGCCACGGCTGGTGCTGCATGGCGGCGGCAACACCTCGGTCAAGCAGACCATGACCGATCTGGTCGGCGACGAATGGGACGTGCTGTGCGTCAAGGGCAGCGGCTGGGACATGGGCGTGATCGAGCCGCAGGGCCTGCCCGCGGTGAAGCTGAAGCCGCTGCTCAAGGCGCGCAAGCTGGAAAAACTGTCGGACGAGGATATGGTGGCGCTGCAGCGCGCCAATCTGATCGATCCGTCCGGCCCGAACCCGTCGGTGGAGACGCTGCTGCACGCCTTCCTGCCGCACAAATTCGTCGACCACACGCATTCGACCGCGATCCTGTCGCTGATCGACCAGGCGGACAGCAAGCCGATCTGCGAAAAAGTGTTCGGCAAGACTTTCGGGTTCGTGCCCTACATCAAGCCGGGCTTCGACCTCGCCAAGGCGGCCGCCGAGGTTTACGAGCAGGACACCTCCGTCATCGGCCTGATTCTCGACAAGCACGGCATCTTCACCTTCGGCGACACGGCGAAGGTGGCTTACGACCGGATGATCGACGCCGTGACGTTGGCCGAGGAGTTCGTCGCCAGGGAAGGCAGACCGGCGGGGGCACCCACCGCGCTGCCGGCCAGCCTGGCGAAAGCCCTCGATATCGCGCCGATGCTGCGCGGCGCCGTCGCCGTCGTTAAAGGCGAGGGCCGTTTCGACCGGATGATCAGTGACTTCCGCACCTCGCCGGCGATCCTCGACTTCCTGCGCGGGCCGCGGCTGGAGGCGCTGGCAAAGACCGGCGTGTCGACGCCCGACCTGTCGATCCGCATCAAGACCGGGCCGATGGTGCTGCCCGCGCCGGACGCCGGCGACCTGAAGGGTTTCGAGACGGCGGTTCGCGAACGGGTTGCGGCCTTCGCGGGCGACTATGAGCACTATTTTACCAGCAACGACGCGCGCGACGACATCAAGCGCACCATGCTCGACCCGATGCCGCGCCTGTCGCTGGTTCCGGGGCTCGGCATGTTCGGCCACGGCCGCACGCTGAAGGACGCGAGGATCGCTTCAGACGTCGGCGAGATGTGGATCGAGGCGGTGAAGGGCGCCGAGGCCGTTGGCACCTTCCACCCGCTCGCCCATTCCGACCTGTTCGAGCTCGAATACTGGTCGCTGGAGCAGGCGAAACTTGCCTCCAACAAGCCGAAGCCGCTGACCGGGCAGGCGGTGCTGGTCACCGGCGGCGCCGGCGCGATCGGCGCGGCGACGGCGAAACTTTTCGCCGACTACGGCGCCCACGCGGTGGTGGTCGACCTCGACGCCGAGCGCGCCGCGGAAGCAGCGAAGAAGGCCGGCAACCAGTCGATCGGCGTCGGCTGCGACATCACCGATCCCGCCGCGCTGCGAGCCGCCTTCGACAAGGCGGTCGAGGTTTTCGGCGGCCTGGACATCCTCGTCTCGAACGCCGGTGCGGCCTGGGAAGGCAAGATCGGTGAACTCGACGACGCGCTGCTGCGCAAGAGTTTCGAGCTCAATTTCTTCGCCCACCAGAACGCCGCGAAAAACGCCGTGCGTATCTTCAAACAGCAGGGCACCGGCGGCGTGCTCTTGTTCAACACCTCCAAGCAGGCGATCAATCCGGGCGCCAATTTCGGAGCCTACGGCCTGCCCAAGGCGGCGACACTGTTCCTGTCGCGCCAGTATGCGCTGGAATACGGACCGCTCGGCATCCGCTCCAACGCCGTCAACGCCGACCGCATCCGCTCCGGGCTGCTGACCGCCGACATGATCGCCAGCCGGTCGAAGGCGCGCGGATTGTCGGAGAAGGACTATATGTCGGGTAACCTGCTCGGACAGGAAGTGACGGCGCAGGACGTGGCGCAGGCATTCCTGCACCATGCGCTAGCCGAGCGCACCACCGCCGACGTGACCACCGTCGACGGCGGCAATATCGCGGCGACGCTACGATAGTCGGTCCACGGCGGCATCGCGCGGATGAGTGCAGGGGAGGATTGAAATGACAGTACATGATGCCTTCAAGGCATTGACAGTGGAGACTTTGCCCGCTCGGCTGGGCGGCCTGGAGGTCATGCGGTCGCGCTTGGGCGACGATGTCGCGGCTTGGAAAGTGCGCGAGGTCGGCGACGGCAACCTCAATCTCGTCTTCATCGTCGAAGGCCCGGCCGGCGGCGTGGTGGTCAAGCAGGCGCTGCCCTATGTCCGCCTCGTCGGCGATTCCTGGCCGCTGCCGTTGAAACGCTCCTTCTTCGAGTATCATGCGCTGACCCGCCAGGAAGCGCGCGATCCCGGCTCGACCCCGAAAATCTTCCATTTCGACGAGGCGCAGGCGCTGATCGTCATGGAGTTTTTGTCGCCGCACATCATCCTGCGCAGGGGCCTGATCGCTGGCAACATCTATCCCAAGGTCGGCCGCGACCTCGGCCTGTTCATGGCGCGCACGCTGTTCCGTGGGTCGGATTTCCATATGGAGACGCGGCAGCGCAAGGCCGATTTGGCGCTGTTCGCGGACAATGTCGAGCTCTGCGACATTACGGAAAGCCTCGTCTTCTCCGATCCGTATTTCGACGCAAAGCTCAACCGGCATACTTCGCCACAGCTCGATGGGTTGGTTGCGGAACTGCGGGCCGACCGCGACCTGAAAGTCGAGGCGCAGCGGCTGAAGCACCTGTTCACGGCGAATGCCGAGACGCTGGTGCATGGCGACCTGCACACCGGATCGATCATGGTCACCGAGGCCGACACGCGCATGATCGACCCGGAATTCGCCTTCTACGGGCCGATGGCGTTCGACGTCGGCATGGCGCTGGCGAATTTCTGGATGTCCTTCTTCTCGCAGCGCGGCCACGAGAAGGCGCCGGGCGACCGCGAGGGGGTGCGCGATTACCTGCTCGGTGTCGTTGTCGAGGCATGGCAGGTGTTCCGCGCCGAGTTCTCGCATCTGTGGAGGACGGAGCGCACAGGCATCCTCTACCAGAAGAGCCTGTTCGAGGATCAGGGCGATGTGCTCGCCTCCGAGCAGGCGCTGGATCATGTTTTGCATGCGTTGTTCGACGACATGCTGGGCTTTGCCGGCGTCGAGTGCCACCGGCGCATTCTGGGTCTTGCCCACAATGCCGATTTCGAGGCGATCGAGGACGCCGACCTGCGTGCCTCCTGCGAGGCCAAGGCGCTGCGTTTCGGCCGGCATCTGGTGGTCAACCGCCGGAACATCCACGGCATCGAGGAAGTTAACAATCTGGCTGATCTGATCGAGAAGGAGCCCGCTCTATGAAGGTCGGCGACACGCACTACCGCACCATCTGGCTGAACAGGGACGGCCGTTCGGTCGACATCATCGACCAGCGCTGGCTGCCGCATGCTTTTCGCGTCGAGACCGTGGATACGGTGGACGGCATCGCCACCGCGATCCGCGACATGTGGGTGCGCGGCGCGCCGCTGATCGGCGTGACGGCGGCCTATGGCGTCGCCTTGCAGATGGTGGAAGACCCATCCGACGAGGCGCTGAAAGCCGTCTGGCACAAGCTTCACGAGACCCGCCCGACCGCCATCAATCTGCGCTGGGCGCTGGACGAGATGACGCGCGTGCTGAAACCTTTGCCGGCTTCGGAACGTGCCGAGGTTGCCTACAAACGCGCTGCCGAGATCGCCGACGAGGACGTCGAACTCAACCGGTCGATCGGCGAGAACGGGCTCAAGATCATCCGCGACATCGCGGCGCGCAAGAAGCTGGGCGAGCGGGTGAACATTTTGACCCATTGCAACGCTGGCTGGCTGGCGACCGTCGACTATGGCACGGCGACCGCGCCGATCTATCTTGCCGTGGAGGCCGGCATCCCCGTGCATGTCTTCGTCGACGAGACGCGGCCGCGCAACCAAGGCGCTCAATTGACGGCGTGGGAGATGGCAGGCCACGGCGTGCCGCATACGCTGATCGTCGACAATGCCGGCGGACACCTGATGCAGCATGGCGAGGTTGACATGGTCATCGTCGGCACCGATCGCACGACGGCGAACGGCGACGTCTGCAACAAGATCGGCACTTATCTGAAGGCGCTTGCTGCTGCCGACAACGGCGTGCCGTTCTATGTCGGGCTGCCGTCGCCGACCATCGACTGGACGGTAGTCGACGGGCTGAAGGAGATCCCGATCGAGGAGCGCTCCGCCGACGAGGTGTCGCTGGTGTGGGGCAGGGCGGGCAATGGCGAGATCGCCCAGGTGCGCATTTCGCCGGATGCCACGCCGGCCCGCAACCCCGCCTTCGACGTGACGCCGGCGCGGCTGGTGACCGGACTGATCACCGAGCGCGGCGTGGCGAAGGCTTCGCGCGAGGGACTGCTGGACCTGTTCCCGGAGCGCCGCCAAGCCGCGGCGTGACCTTCAAGCTTCAAGGCAGGCGGGTCCCAGGCAAGCCAAAACAATTTCTTGAAAGCCGCGCTGTGACCGTGCCGGCTTCTTGCCGTCTGTTGCCAACTGTCAAAGATTTTTTACCCTGTTGCGCGGCAACTATCTGCCTAAGAAATAATCATTGATTATTCGTTGGTTCAAAAATGGGCAGCACCCTGCCAGGCGTGCGCAAAAAAAACTCACGGTGATCTTTAGCCGCGCAAGGAGCTTGCTGCTTCAAACCCAGCGATGCTGGGGTAAACGGCTGTAAACAATTCGTTAATCCCAGTGGACCAAGCCGCTTCCGGCAACTGGCACGGGGGTTGCATCGCTTGCCCCGGTGCAACAACCCAGTTCGGAGGTGTCCATATGAGGGGTATTCAAACAACCATAAGAAGTCTGTTCGCGGCGGGGGCGCTGGCGGCTGGCTTGAGCATGGCCGCACCGGCTATGGCGCAGGATGATACGATCAAGGTCGGCATCCTGCATTCGCTGTCGGGCACGATGGCGATTTCCGAGACGACGCTGAAGGACACGATGCTGTTCCTCATCGACGAGCAGAACAAGAAGGGTGGTCTGCTCGGCAAGAAACTCGAGGCGGTAGTCGTCGACCCTGCCTCGGACTGGCCGCTCTTCGCCGAAAAGGCGCGCGAACTGATCGAGAAGGACAAGGTGGCGGCGGTATTCGGTTGCTGGACCTCGGTCTCGCGAAAGTCCGTGCTGCCGGTGTTCGAGGAACTGAACAATCTGCTGTTCTACCCTGTCCAGTACGAGGGCGAGGAAAGCCAGCGCAACGTGTTCTACACGGGCGCCGCGCCGAACCAGCAGGCAATCCCCGCCGTCGACTACCTGATGAGCGAGGAAGGCGGTTCGGTGAAGCGCTGGGTGCTTGCTGGTACCGACTACGTCTATCCGCAGACCACGAACAAGATCCTGCAAGCCTATCTCGAATCCAAGGGCGTGGCCAAGGAAGACATCATGGTCAACTACACGCCGTTCGGCCATTCCGACTGGCAGACCATCGTCACCGACATCAAGAATTTCGGCTCGGCCGGCAAGAAGACGGCCGTGGTCTCGACCGTCAACGGCGACGCCAACGTGCCGTTCTACAAGGAACTCGCCAACCAGGGCATCAAGGCCGAGGACATCCCGGTCGTCGCCTTCTCGGTGGGCGAGGAGGAACTTGCCGGCCTCGACACCGCTCCGCTGGTCGGCCACCTCACCGCCTGGAACTATTTCCAGTCGGTCGATGTGCCGGAAAACGAAGCGTTCATCGCCGCGTGGAAGGAATACACCAAGAACCCGAAGCGGGTGACCAACGACCCGATGGAAGCCCATGTCATCGGCTTCAACATGTGGGTCAAGGCGGTCGAGAAAGCCGGCACCACCGATCCTGACGCCGTCATCGACGCCATCATCGGCGTCTCTGTTCCGAACCTCTCGGGCGGCTATTCCACCATGATGCCGAACCACCACATCACCAAGCCGGTGCTGATCGGCGAGATCCAGACCGACGGCCAGATGGAAACAGTGTGGCAGACCTCGGGCCTCGTGGTCGGCGACGAATGGTCCGACTACCTGCCCGACTCCAAGGACCTGATCTCGGATTGGCGCGCGCCGATGTCCTGCGGCAACTTCAACGTTGCCACCGGCAAGTGCGGCGGCAAGGGCGTGAACTGAGCGCATCCTCCCAAGCGACGCGCGGCCCGGGCGGGGTTTCTCTCTCCCCCGCCCGGGGGGTCTCCGAAAGACGTTTTAGAGTGCTGGTCTAGATGAGCTCATCCGCTCTACGTTGCCCCCCTCTGTCCTGCCGGACATCTCCCCCACAAGGGGGGAGATTAGCCGCTTCGGCGACGCCGCTCCTTCTGCGGCGTTGGCAATTGGCGAAACCCGAGCGGTCGGAGCAATCTCCCTCCTTGTGGGGGAGATGTCCGGCAGGACAGAGGGGGGTGCGAAGGAACGCTGCTTTCACTTTTGCACTAGCCATTCTTTCCCTCCTGGCGATCCTCGTTTCCCCCGCCTCCGCCGACGAAGCCACGTTGCGGCCCGTCGTCGCCAAATTCGCGACGGTCAAGAATTTCTCCCAGACCGAAGCCGTCGTGCGCGAGCTCGCGGCAACCGGCGATCCGGCGGTCGGCAAGCCGCTGACGGCATTGTCCGAAGGCGATCTCTATTTCCGGAAATCCGATGCAGCGGTCTTCATAGGCAAGGAGAGCGGCCAGACGGTGAAACTCGCCGATCCGCTCACGGCCGTCGACGCCGGCGAGGCCGCTAAGGCGGAGGTGACCAAGGTCAAGGTCAACAACAGCCTGCGCCGCGTCATCCGCGACGTGCTGGGAACGCTGACGCTCGGGGCCGCCGATCCGGCCGCGCGGCTTGCCGCCGCGCAGACCATGTTCAAGGCGCCCGACGCCAATTCCATCGAGGCGCTCGACGTGGCGATCCTCGACGAGCATATCGCCAGCGTGAAACTACAGCTTGAGCAGGCGCGCGCCTCTGCGGTTCTCGTTTCCGACCTGCCCGCCAGCGAGAAGCTGGCGGCGATCACTGTATTGGAGGCGCGGGGCGGCCGCGACGCGCTGTCGCTGCTCACCGCCGTCCAGGCAAGAGCCGACGGCGCGGTCAAGGATGCCGCCACGGCCGCGATCGACCGGATAAACTCCTCGCTGGCGCTTTGGGGCGCCGCACAGAACGTCTGGTACGGCATCTCGCTCGGCTCGGTTCTGTTGCTGGCAGCGATCGGCCTCGCCATCACCTTCGGCGTCATGGGCGTCATCAACATGGCGCATGGCGAGATGGTGATGCTCGGCGCCTACACGACCTATGTCGTGCAGGAGGTGATCCGCACCTCGGCGCCCGGCCTGTTCGACTGGTCGCTGGCGATTGCCCTGCCGCTGGCCTTCCTGGTCGCTGCCGCCGTCGGCTTCGCCATCGAGCGCGGCATCATCCGTTTCCTCTACGGCCGCCCGCTGGAGACGCTGCTCGCCACCTGGGGCGTGTCGCTGATCCTGCAGCAGGCGGTGCGCACCATCTTCGGCCCGACCAACCGCGAGGTCGGCAACCCGTCCTGGATGTCCGGCGCGTTCGAACTCGGTCAGCTTTCGATCACCTGGAACCGGCTGTGGATCCTGGTATTCGCGCTGGCCGTGTTCTTCGCCCTGCTGTTCGTCATGAAGCGCACACCGTGGGGCCTGCAGATGCGCGCCGTCACCGCCAGCCGCCGCATGGCCGCCTCGATGGGCATCAGGACGCCGTGGGTCGACGCGCTGACTTTCGCGCTGGGCTCCGGCATTGCCGGCATCGCCGGCGTCGCGCTCAGCCAGATCGACAACGTCTCGCCCAACCTCGGCCAGGGCTACATCATCGACAGTTTCATGGTGGTCGTGTTCGGCGGCGTCGGCAATCTGTGGGGCACGCTGGTCGGCGCGCTGTCGCTCGGCATCCTCAACAAGTTCCTGGAGCCCTACGCCGGCGCGGTGCTGGGCAAGATTCTCGTGCTGGTGCTGATCATTCTGTTTATCCAGAAGCGCCCGCGCGGCCTGTTCGCGCTCAAAGGCCGGGCGGTGGAAGCATGATCTCCGGAAAGTTTTTTGTCGCCGGCGCCGACCGCCGCATCGCCATCACCATCCTCATCCTGGTGGCGGTGGCGATCCTCGTACCTGTGCTGAACATCGCCTTCCCGCCGGATTCGGCACTGCATGTGCCGTCCTACATGGTGGCGCTGATCGGCAAGTATCTCTGCTACGCGCTGCTGGCGCTGTCGCTCGACCTTGTATGGGGTTATTGCGGCATTCTTTCGCTCGGCCATGGCGCCTTCTTCGCGCTCGGCGGCTACGCGATGGGCATGTACCTGATGCGGCAGATCGGCGACCGCGGCGTCTACGGCAACCCGATCTTGCCCGACTTCATGGTGTTCCTGAACTGGAAGGAACTGCCGTGGTTCTGGTACGGCTTCGACCAGTTCTGGTTCGCCGCGCTGATGGTGATGCTGGTGCCCGGGCTTCTGGCCTTCTGCTTCGGCTGGCTGGCATTCCGCAGCCGCGTCACCGGCGTCTACCTGTCGATCATCACCCAGGCGATGACCTATGCGCTGCTGCTCGCCTTCTTCCGCAACGACATGGGTTTCGGCGGCAATAACGGCCTGACCGATTTCAAGGACATTCTGGGCTTCAACGTGCAGGCCAACACGACGCGCTCGGCCCTGTTTGCGGCGAGCGCGCTGGCCCTGGCGTTGGGCGTTTTCGTCACCTGGCGTATCATCGGTTCGAAATACGGAAAGCTGCTGATGGCGGTGCGCGATGCCGAGAGCCGCACGCGTTTCCTCGGCTGGCGGGCGGAGAACGTAAAGCTGTTCGCCTTCACCGTGTCGGCTGTCATGGCCGGCATTGCCGGCGCGCTCTATGTGCCGCAGGTCGGCATCATCAATCCCGGCGAGTTCGACCCCGCCAATTCGATCGAGGTGGTGGTGTGGACGGCTGTCGGCGGCCGCGCCACCATCGTCGGGCCGATCATCGGTGCGCTGCTGGTCAATGCGGGCAAAAGCTGGTTCACCGGCGTGCTGCCGGAATTCTGGCTGTTCGCGCTGGGCGGGCTGTTCGTCTTCGTCACGCTGTTCCTGCCGAAGGGCGTCGTCGGCATGTACGACCAGTGGAAGGCTGGTCGTGGCCACCGTCTTAAGGCAGCGGCGACGGGCGACGCGCCGCCGCTCGCCCCGGTCTCGCCCGCGGTCGAGTCGGCGCGCGCCGAAAAAGGCTGGCAGGTCCCGTCCGGCGGCCCCGAGCCGGCGGCGGCGGAGTAGCGCCATGAGCAAGAGCGGCACCATCCTTTATCTCGACGGCGTCTCACGGTCCTTCGACGGCTTCAAGGCGATCAACAACCTGTCGCTGGTGCTGGACAAGGGAGAGATGCGGGCGATCATCGGCCCGAACGGCGCCGGCAAGACGACGATGATGGACATCATCACCGGCAAAACCAAGCCAGATACCGGCGAGGTCTTCTACGACGGCCAGATCGATCTCACCAGGCACGACGAGGCCGAGATCGCCATGATGGGCATCGGCCGGAAATTCCAGAAGCCGACGGTGTTCGAGAGCCATACGGTGGAGGACAATATCGTCTTGTCGTTGAAAGGGCCGCGCTCGATCTTTCCGGCGCTGTTCCACAAGCGATCGGCCGGTGAGCAGCGGCGCATCGAGGAGATCTTTTCGACGATCCGGCTCGGCGACAAGCGGCATGACCTCGCGGCCAACCTGTCGCATGGCCAGAAGCAGTGGCTGGAGATCGGCATGCTTTTGGCGCAAGACCCAAAACTGCTGCTGGTCGACGAACCGGTCGCCGGTATGACCGACGCCGAGACGGAAGAGACCGCGCGGCTTCTGAAGGAGATTTCGAAGACGCATTCGGTGATCGTTGTCGAGCACGACATGCATTTCGTGCGCGAGCTCGGCGTCAAGGTCACCTGCCTGCACGAGGGCTCGGTGCTGTCGGAAGGTACGCTGGATTTCGTGTCCGCCGACGAGCGTGTCGTCGAAGTTTATCTGGGGCGGTGACGGCGATGTGGCGGGTTTGTCTGGAACGGTTTGATGCCAAGATGAGCACCCCTCATCCGTCTCGGCTTCGCCTCGACACCTTCTCCCACAAGGGGAGAAGGGGGAGCTTGGCACGAATGTCATCGGCAATCATCGAAGTTGAAGACTGGCGGAGGCGGAACGGCAGTGCTCCCCCTTCTCCCCTTGTGGGAGAAGGTGTCGAGGCGAAGCCGAGACGGATGAGGGGTGTTCGCTTAGGCGCGTACCTTGAGAATTTCACCAACCTCCCCTGGCGCGCCGGAAGGTTCGCCACCCCCGCTGTTGCGGCGACGGGGGCGCGGGGGGACCAGGTACGGATGCAGGGGACAGTTTACTTTCTTCCCGCTGAAATGCTGCGGCGGTACCGGCGTTGGCTCGGGCGGGAAAAAGTAAACTGTCCCCGGGAGTTCGTCCGCGAGACCCACCATGCTTGAGGTCAAGGACGCCACCCTCCACTACGGCGCCGCGCAGGCGCTGCGCGGCGTGTCGCTGAAGGCGGACGCCGGAAAAATCACCTGCGTGCTCGGCCGCAACGGGGTCGGAAAAACCAGTCTGATGAGATCGATCGTCGGCCACCACCGGCTGACGAGCGGCACCATAGCCTTCGAGGGGAAGGCGCTCGACCGGAGCGCGGCGTATGATCGCGCCCGGTCGGGCATCGCATTCGTACCGCAGGGACGAGAGGTGTTCCCGCTGCTGACGGTGAAGGAAAATCTCGAATCCGGCTTCGCGCCGTTGAAGCGGGCGGATCGCAACGTGCCGCCGCATGTGTTCGAGCTTTTTCCGGTGCTGAAGCAGATGTTGTCGCGGCGCGGCGGCGATCTCTCCGGCGGCCAGCAGCAGCAACTCGCCATCGGCCGGGCGCTGGTGATGCGGCCGAAATTGCTGGTGCTCGACGAGCCGACCGAAGGTATCCAGCCGTCGATCATCAAGGATATCGGCCGCGCCATACGCTACCTGCGCGACAGCGCCGGCATCGCCATCCTGCTGGTCGAGCAATATCTGGATTTCTGTCGGGAACTCGCCGACGAGGTCAACATCATGGATCGCGGCCAGGTGGTCCATACCGGCCCGGCGGAAGATCTCGACCGCCCGGACGTGAGGAAGTTTTTGACAGTATAACGCAGTCTTTGCTTGCCGAGCGCAAAGGCGCATGATCTTCTTTCAATGGAGGGAAGATCTAGTGTGAGTGCTGTCGGTATCGTTAAGAAGATGTATGGGCTTTATGCCCAGGGAGACCTGGATGCCACGATGAACTTGTGCGCGCCGGACGTCCGATTCGTATGGAAAGCCGATCTAGGTTTTACGCGTTTCTGCGGAACCGAAGCCGGGCTGGAACAATTCCGCCGGAGACTCGATCGTCTCCACAAAGTCTTCGACTACAATTCCTTTCGCATTGTCTCGATCTTCGGCGACAGCGAGCGCGTCGCCGCCGAGACGAAGATCGAAATGACCCACAAGGCCAGCAACAAGCGGGTGCGGCTGGAGAACGCGCATTTCTGGACCGTCAGGGACGGCAAGGTCGCCGAACTCATCGAATATTACGACGCCGCCATGGTGACCGACGCCGACAAGGCGTAGCTCTCAAGCGAGACGGTCGAGGCGGCCCGTAGGCTGCCCCTGCGTTTCTGCGCATAGGCTGCGTTCAGAGCAGCAGATCGGACGAGTTCAGCGCAGTCCCGACGACGTGGATGGCCATCTCGGGGTCGATGTCGGTGTCCACACCCGTGACGTGTCGAACGATGCGGCTTCTCACGCGTTGGACCGACTCGGCCATCGCGCAAAAAAGTCGCTTGACCTTCCAGTGACTGGAAGGATTACGGTTCGATCCCACATAGGAATGAAACGGGAATGACGGCCTTGAACCATCATCACCACACGAATCATCGGCACCAGGCAGAGGCGGGCGCGGCGCCCGAATTGGTGCGCGATCCGGTCTGCGGCATGACCGTCGACCCCACGGCGGGAAAACCGTCAATGGAGCATGGCGGGCAGACCTACCACTTCTGCTGCAACGGCTGCAAAACCAAGTTCGAGGCCGATCCGGAGCGCTATCTGGAAGCCAAGGACCCCGTCTGCGGCATGACGGTGAAGCGGGCCAGCGCCAAACATTATCTGCGCCATGAGGGCGCGGGGCACTATTTCTGCTCGGCCGGCTGCAAATCGAAATTCGAAGCCGAGCCGGCAAAATATCTCGGCGAACGAAAACCCGAGCCGCCGGCGCCGAAAGGCACGCAATACACCTGCCCGATGCATCCGGAAGTGGTGCGCGATGGCCCCGGCTCCTGCCCGAAATGCGGCATGGCGCTGGAGCCGATGGGCGTGCCGACCGGCGAGGAAGGGCCGAACCCGGAGCTTGTCGACTTCACCCGCCGCTTGTGGGTCAGCGCAATCCTGTCGATCCCGCTGCTGGTGCTGACCATGGGGCCGATGCTCGGCCTGCCGATCCGCGACTGGCTCGGCGAGCGAACGTCCGTCTGGATCGAGCTCGCGCTCGCAACGCCCGTCGTGTTGTGGGCGGCGGTCCCGTTCTTTCACCGCGGCTACGAATCGATCGTCAACCGTAGCCCGAACATGTGGACGCTGATCTCGATCGGCGTCGGCGCGGCCTATGTCTTCAGTGTCGTCGCCACGCTGTTCCCGGACATCTTTCCGCATGAGATGCGCGGCCATGGCGGCGCCGTGCCGGTCTATTTCGAGGCCGCCGCCGTCATCGTGGCGCTGGTGTTCCTCGGCCAGGTGCTGGAGCTAAAGGCGCGCGAACGCACCGGTTCGGCGATCCGCGCCCTGCTCGACCTCGCGCCGAAGACGGCGCGCAGGATCGGCAAGGACGGCGGCGAGGCCGACGTGCCGCTCGACCAGGTGCAGACCGGCGACCTGCTGCGCATCCGGCCCGGCGAGAGCGTGCCGGTCGACGGCGTGGTCGAGGACGGCCGCTCGGCGGTGGACGAATCCATGCTGACCGGCGAGCCGCTGCCGGTGGAGAAGGAGCCGGGCGCGGCGCTGACCGGCGGCACGCTCAACCGCAACGGCACGCTGGTGATGCGCGCCGAGAAGGTGGGCGCCGACACGATGCTGTCGCGCATCGTCGAGATGGTGGCCAAGGCGCAGCGCAGCCGCGCCCCGATCCAGGGGCTGGCCGACACGGTCTCTTTCTACTTCGTGCCTACGGTCGTGCTGGTGGCGATCGTCGCCTTCGCCGTGTGGGCGATCTTCGGACCGGGGCTCACCTTCGCCATCGTTTCGGCGGTGTCGGTGCTGATCATCGCCTGCCCCTGCGCGCTGGGGCTGGCCACGCCGATGTCGATCATGACGGCGACCGGGCGCGGCGCGCAGGCTGGCGTGCTGATCAAGGACGCCGAGGCGCTGGAGCGTCTCTCTAAGGTCGACACGCTCATCGTCGACAAGACAGGCACGCTGACCGAGGGCCGGCCGCGGCTGACCGATATTGTGGCCGCCGGCGGGCTGGACGAGGAGGGGCTGCTTGGCCTCGCCGCGGCACTGGAGCAGGGCTCCGAACATCCGCTGGCGGAAGCGATCGTCGAGGGCGCGCGCGAGCGCGGTGTTTCCATCGACAAGGCGACCGACTTCGAGGCGGTGACCGGCAAGGGCGTCAAGGGCATCGTCGCCGGCCATGCCGTGGCGCTCGGCAATGTCGCGATGATGCAGGACATCGGCGTGGACGCCGCTCCGCTCGCGCCCCAAGCTGACGCCCTGCGCGCCGAGGGCCGGACGGTGATGTTCGTCGCGCTGGAAGGCCGCCTCGCCGGCTTCGTCGCCGTCGCCGATCCGGTCAAGGCCAACGCCGCCGACGCCATCCGGGCGCTGCACGACAGCGGCGTTAGGATCGTCATGGCCACCGGCGACAATGCGCTGACGGCGAAGTCGGTGGCCAAAAAACTCGGCATCGACGAGGTCCGCGCCGACATGACGCCGGAAGCCAAACACGCGCTGGTCGAGGAACTGCGCAAAAACGGCGCGGCGGTGGCGATGGCGGGCGACGGCGTCAACGACGCGCCGGCGCTGGCAGCCGCCGATGTCGGCATCGCCATGGGCACGGGCGCCGACGTGGCGCTGGAGAGCGCCGGCATCACGCTGCTCAAGGGCGATATTTTCGGGATCGTGCGGGCCAGGCGGCTGTCGGTCGCGACCATGCGCAACATCCGCGAAAACCTGTTCTTCGCCTTCGCCTACAACGTCGTCGGCGTACCGGTGGCGGCGGGCGTGCTTTATCCCGTCTTCGGCATGCTGCTGTCGCCGATGCTGGCGGCCGCCGCCATGAGCCTGTCGTCGGTGTCGGTGATCGGCAACGCGCTGCGGCTGCGCGGGGTGAAGCTGTAGGCAAGTGCCGGGGACAGTTTACTTTTTCCGCAGAAAGGCCGCAACGCTTCAAGGTTCGCGTGAGCGGAAAAAAGTAAACTGTCCCCTGCGCCGAACTCAAGGAACCACATCATGAACATCGGAACGGCTTCGGAAAAATCCGGCCTGCCGCCCAAGACCATCCGCTACTACGAGGATATCGGACTGCTCAGCCCGGGCCGCGCCGGCAACGGCTATCGCGACTATTCGATCGCCGACGTGCACCGGCTGAAATTCCTGCAGCGTTCGCGCGGGCTGGGATTTTCGGTCGAGGAATGCCGGCAGCTCCTGTCGCTTTACGGCGACACCGGGCGCGAGAGCGCCGAGGTCAAGGCCATCGCCGAGACAAAACTCGTCGAGATCGACCGAAAAATCGCGGAACTTAAAGCGCTGCGCGTCACGCTCGGCCATCTGGTCGAGGCCTGCCATGGCAACCACCGGCCGGAGTGCCCGATCCTCGAAGATCTCGCCGGGCACCATCATTGAGGGCTCCGGCGCCTCGTTTTCCTCCCTACCAGAAAGGACCTGTCATGACCCGCACCCCTCTCCGCGTCGCCCTGCTCGCCGCGGCGCTCGCCCTGCCGCTGTCGTCGGCCGCCTTCGCCCAGACGGACCACAGCGGCCACGCCACGACCCCGGACGCGCCCGCGCCGGCGACAGCCGCCGAGGCCGGCTACAAGAAGGCCATGGACGCGATGCATCAGACGTTCGGAAAAATCGTCTATTCCGGAAATGCCGATGTCGACTTCGTGCGCGGCATGATCCCGCACCATCAGGCGGCGATCGACATGGCGAAAGTGCTGCTCCAGCATGGCGGCAAGGACCCGGAAATCCGAAAGCTCGCCGAGGACATCATCTCCGCGCAGGAGAAGGAGATCGACCAGATGGAGGCCTGGCTGAAGGCCAACGCGCCGAAATAGTCATGCCGACCGGAGGGAAACGGGCGTTTTCCTGGCCGGCATGGCCCGGGGATGGCGTCTGGGCGGGCTTGGCAGTGGCCCGGGCCTTGCAATTCGATCCCGTCGGGTACGCGCAAACGTCCGCCTGGGGTTTCGTGATGCAACTTTTGTTGCCCCTCTCTTGGATTTTCTACGACTTGGCCTTCGCTTTTCGCCCTTCGGGCGGCTCGGCCAAGATCGTGAAAATCCATTCTCCCCCGCAAGGGGGGACATACCGTTGCACCGACGTTTCTGCCAATCACGACGGTTGACGTTTGGCGGAAAGGCCGATGCCGGCGCTATCTCCCCCCTTGCGGGGGAGAATGGATTTTCACGATCTTAGCCGAGCGGCCGAAGCCCGAAGGGCGAGGCGAAAAACGAGGTTAAGTCGTAGAAAGTCCAAGAGAGGGGGTAACCCTTTGTTTAATATAAACAAATGCCGGCCTGGTCAGCATCTGTCAGGATTATTTTCCCGCGACTTATCCCCCTCCCTTCGGCCGGAGCGATAATCCTCATCGCCTGTGCTGGAAAGGAGGCGGTGGCGATGGAGGTAAGTCCGGCGATCGACAAGAACTGGGAGGCCTTGAAGCGTCTTCTGAGCATGCTTGTCGGCATGGCGGAGCTGGGTCTTGGTGCTGGGGGACAGTTTACTTTGTTTCCGCAGGAAGGCCGCAGCAGTCCAGACGTCGCGCAAGCTGAAAAAAGTAAACTGTCCCCGGCACTTACCTTGCCGCGCCATCTCCACCGCGCCATTTTGCGGTTGCTGCGACCGGCCGAATCCGCAGCGCGGCGTTTGATCATCGCGGCGGCGCGCGGCATCGTCGTGACCCTGCCGCCGTTTCGCCCGCGAAAGCCAAAACCCGGAACCAACGAGGCCGTGCTGCGCAGCCTCGGCATCGCCGTCAC
>NZ_JAVFVV010000029.1 GCF_030929505.1 Mesorhizobium sp. LHD-90
CGGCTCGGGCTGGCGCTCGGCCGGCCGTGGCGCCGCCTGCGGCGCGGCGCGGCGCGGCGCGGGCTGCTCGGCCTTGTCCGAGACGTCCACCGTGCGCCCCGACTTGGCGACGATCTCGGACAGTTCCTTGAGCGCCTTGATCTGCTCGCCGACGGCGCGGCGGATCGCCGTGGTCGACTCCTTCGCCTCCTGCGGCATGTCGAGCACGCCCTTGCGCAGCTCGGCGCGGGTGGCGTCGAGATCGCCCTTGATCGAGCTGGCGGTGCGGCGCATCTCCTCGGTGGCGTCGGCGAAGCGTTTTGTCGCCGATTCCACCACGTCGGTGATTGCCGTGCGGATCTTGTCGGTGGAGGCCAGCGCCTTGCCCTCCGCCTTTTCCAGGGCGTTGCCGACGAGGTTTTCGAAGGATTTGATGATCGTCTCCAGGTCCTCCGACTTCTTGACCAGGCCGACCGCCAGATCCTCCAGCGTCGACTGGCGCTCCAGCGTGTGCTCGAGGTTGCCCTGCGCCGAGCTAAGCAGGTGCGAGGCGCTGGTGAGCAGACGGCTGTGCTCCTCGAAGCGGGTGGCGATGGAAGCCACCTCGCGCAAGGTTCCGGACGACAGTTCGGTGAGGCGGGTGGTGTTGGAATCGACCAGCCGCGCCGAGCTGGCGAAAGTCTGCGCCGCGCGTTCGGTGGTCGCGGCGAAGCGCTCGGTGGAGGCGCTGAGATCGCCGTCGACCTTGCCGAGGTTTTCCGCCGCCGCCTCGATCAACTTGCCGAGCTTCGCGCTCGACGCCGACATGCGGCCGATGAGCTCGGTCACGCCGCTGGCGAGGCTGTTGCGCGCGCCGTCGACGGCGGCAAGCGTTTCGGCGGTGCGATTGGCGAGCGCCTCGGCAAGCGCATTGTTCTCGGTGCGCAGCTTGTCGGCCGCCCGCTGCGAAGCGGTCTCGACGGTGCGCTCGAGATCGGCATGGGCGGCATTGAGCTTGTCGGCGATCGGCCGCGCGGTGTCGTCGAGGATGCGGGTGATCTCGACGGAGCGCTCGGCCATCAGCGCGTTGAGTTCGCGCGTGTTGGCAGCGATGGCGCGGGCTGCGTCGTTGGTGCTGTCGCCAATATGCTTGCCGACCGCGGTGAACGTGTCGGCGATGACGCCGGCGCGCGACACCAAATGTTCCTCGGCTTCCGAGACATGCTCGCCGATCCGCTGCCTGAGCGCCTCGGCGCTGCTCGCCATGCGGTTCTCGACGTCGATCATGGTGTTGCCGACGCGTAGCGTCGCCTCGTCGGCGCTGTTGGCGAACCGGCTCTCCGCATCGGCAAGTTTCGCCTCGACGAAGGAGGTGGCGGCTTCGGCGCCGGCCATGACCCGCTGGTCGACCGCCGCCAGCGCGCCCTCGATGGCGCGGGCGCGGCCTTCGAGTTCCTTCGAGGACTGGGCGACGCGCGCAACCACCCGCTGCTCGGCGGAGGCGAAGGCCTTGGCGACCTCATCGGCGCGCGCGCCGATGGCCGATGTGCTTTCGCCGACGCGGGCGGCAAAGCGCTCGTCGGCGCCCTTGAACACCTCGCCCATTTCCACCGCGCGTGCCGACAGCGCCTGAGCGGCGGCCTCGGTACGGGCGGCAAGCTGCTCGTCGGCGTTGCGGAAAACGTCGCCCATCGCGACGGCGCGCTCGGCGAGCGCATCGGCGGTCTGGTCGACGCGGGCGGCGATGCGCTGGTCCGCCGCCTCGAACACCCTTTCGAACTGGTCGGCGCGGCCGGCCAGCATGTCGGCGTTCTTCTCGATGCTGGACGCCAGGCGCTCGTCGGTCTCGTGGAACACACGGCCGATCTCGCTGGCGCGGGCGGCCAGCGTCGCCGCCGTCTCGCCGACACGCGCGGTAAGCCGCTGGTCTGCGTCCTCGAACACCGTGACGAGGTCGGTGGCGCGGGCGCCGAACGCCTGCGCGCCGCTTTCGATGCGATCGGCAAATTTCCGGTCCGCGCTGTCGAAGGCGGCATTCAGTTCCGCCGTGCGCGCATCGAACGCTTCCGCGCCCTTGACGAAGCGCAGGTCGAGCCGCTCGTCGACCGCGTCGAACAGGCGCGCGATCTCGGTGGCGCGGGCGCCGAGCGTTTCGGCCGACTGCGTGATGCGCTGGCCGATGCCGTCGTCGATCCGATCGAAATTCTGGCCGATCTCGCCGGCGCGGGCGGCCAGTGTCTCGGCCGTGGCGACGGCGCGCTCTACCAGCTTGCGGTCGGCTTCCTCGAAGTGCTGGGCGATCTCGGCGGCGCGCGCCGAAAGCGTGTCCGCCGTCTCGCCGGTGCGAGCGAGGATGCGCTGGTCTGCGTCGGCGAATACGCCGGCTATGTCCTCGGCGCGCGCGAGCAACGCCGCGGAGGTCTGCTCGGCCCGCTCGGCGATGCGCTTGTCAGCATCGGTGAAAGCATTGCCGGCCTCCTGATGCAATGCGGCGGTGATCTCCATCACCTTGTCGCGCAGCGAGGTGGCGACCGCGACGGCGCTGCCCTGCAGCGCCTGGCGAACATTCTCGACGCCGGCCGACAGCGCCCGCTCCATCGTACCGGTGCGCTCCTCGATGACGCCGGTCTGGCGGCTGAAGGCGCCTTCGATGCGCTCCACATCGGCGGCAAGCGCCTGCGAGATCAGGTCGCGCTTGCCGGCGATCGTGTCGATATGGGAGGAGACCTCGAGGTCGATGGCGCGGCGCGCGTCGACAAGCTTCTCCATGTCGACGTCGAGCGCCTGCGCCAGCCGCTGGCGGCCCTCGGCGAGCTTCTCCAGATGGCCGGCGACGATGGCGTCGATGCCGGCCCGGCTCTCGGCCACTTTCGCCAGATCGGCTTCCAGCGCATGCGCCAGCACCTCGCGGCCCTGGGCGATGGTGTCGGTCTGCGAATGTACCAACTGGTCGATGCTGCCGCGCACCTCCTCCAGCCTGGCGAGATCGGCTTCCAGTGCGCTGCCCAGTGTACCGCGGCCTTCGGCCAGCTTCTCCACATGCGCCTCGACCATGCGGTCGATGCTGGCGCGGGCCTCCGAAAGCTGGATCAGGTCGCTGTCCAGCGCCTGCTTCAGCACCGCGCGGCCTTCCGCCAGCTTCTCGATCTGTCCCTGCACGGCGAGGTCGATACCGCCACGGGTCTCGCCAAGCTTGGCGAGGTCGGTTTCCAGAGCGCGTCGCAGAATGTCGCGGCCCTCGGCCAGCTTTTCGACCTGCGCGGAAACGAGCTGGTCGATGGTCGCCCTGCTTTCGCCGAGCTTGGCGAGATCTTCGGCGAGCGACTTGCTGAGTTGGTCGCGGCCCTCGGCAAAGCGTTCGCCCTGGCTGGCGAGGACCTGGTCGATCATGCCGAGATCGCCCTGCAGCGCCTCGGTAAGGGCCGTGCGGCCCGCGGCGAGCTTCTCGACGTGGCCCTCGACCATACCGCCGATGCTCGACATGTCCTGTTCGAGCGCGCGCGACAGCACCTCGCGGCCGTCGGCCAGCTTGGCGATCTGGTCGCGTACGATGCCTTCCAGTCCGGCCATGTCGGTCTCGATTGCCTGGGCCAGCATGTCGCGGCCCTGCGAGATACGTTCGAGCTGCCTGGCGACGACCTGATCGAGCGCGTCGCGGCCGTCGCCGAGCTTCTTCAGGTCGGCGTCGAGCGCCCGCGCCAGCAGGCCGCGGCCCTCCGCCAGCTTGCCGATATGGCCGACGATGGTGGCGTCGAGCGTGCCGCGCGCTTCGGCCACCTTGCCGAGATCGGCTTCAAGCGCCTGGACGAGGAAGTTGCGGCCCTCGGTAAGGCGGCCGACCTGCGTCTGCACCAGCCCGTCGACCTCGTTGCGGGTATCGGCGAGCTTCTCAAGGTCGGCTTCCAGCGCGCGTTTCAGCGCGTCGCGGCCCTGCGCCAGCTTGTCGAAATGCGAATTGACGAGCGTGTCGATCTCGGCGCGCGCATCCTGGAGCTTGCCGAGATCATCCTCCAGCGCCCGGCTCAGCACGTTGCGGCCTTCGGTAAACTTGGACACCTGATCGATGACGAGACCGTCGATCGTCGCGCGGCTTTCGTCGAGCGCGGCGAGGTCGGCCTCCAGCGCGCGTTTCAACAGCTCGCGGCCCTCCGCCAGGTTGTCGACATGGCTGGCGGCGATGCTGTTGATCTCGGCCCGGCTTTCCAGCAGGCGGGCGAGATCGTCCTCCAGGGCGCGTTTCAGCATGTCGCGGCCCTCGGCCAGCCTTTCGACATGGCTCGCCGCGATGCTTTCGATCTCGGCGCGGCTGTCCGAGAGCTTCGCGAGATCGGCTTCCAGCGCCTGCCTGAGAACGTCGCGGCCTTCGGCCAGACGCTCGACATGGCTTGCAGCGATCGCATCGACGTCGGCGCGGCTGCCCTCGATGCTGGCCAGGTCGGAGGCCAGCGCGTCCTTGAGCAGGCTGCGGCCCTCCGCCAGCTTCTCGATATGGGCGGCGGCGAGGCCGTCGATCTCGGCGCGGCTCTCGGACAGTTTCGCCAGGTCGGCTTCCAGCGCGCGCTTGAGGATGTCGCGGCCCTCGGCGAGTTTTTCGACCTGCGCGGCGATGATGCCGTCGAGGCCTGCGCGGCTTTCGCCCAACTTGGCGAGATCGGCCTCCAGTGCCTGTTTCAACACTTCGCGGCCGGCGGCAAGGTGCTCGACATGGGTCTTGGCCATGCCGTCGAGTTCGATGCGGCGTTGCGACAGCTTCTCCATGTCGGCTTCGAAGACGCGGGCAAGCGCGTCGCGGCCTTCCGCCAGCCGCTCGACATGCATGGCGGCGATTCCATCGATCTCGACGCGGCTCTGCGAAAGTTTCGCGAGATCGGCTTCCAGCGCGCGCTTGAGGATGTCGCGGCCTTCGGCGAGCTTTTCCACCTGCGCGGCGACAATCCCGTCGATGCCGGCGCGGCTCTCGGTCAGCTTGGCGAGGTCGGCTTCCAGCGCCTCGGTGAACACGCTGCGGCCCTGGGCGAGTTTCTCTATATGGGCGGCCGAGACGCTCTCCAGCTTGGCCAGGTCCTCGTGGAGGTTGCGCGCCAGCAATTCGCGGCCTTCCGCCAGCTTCTCGACATGAGTTGCTGCGATGCCGTCGATCTCGGCACGGCTCTGCGCCAGCTTGGCAAGGTCGGCTTCCAGAGCATTGGCGAGCAGGCTGCGGTTTTCGGCCAGTTTGTCGGCATGAGCGACGGCGAAGCCGTCGAGCTTGCCAAGATCGTCCTCCAGCGCTCGGGCGAGCACGGCGCGGCCCTCGGCCAGCTTCTCGACATGGGCAGTGGCGATGCCGTCGATCTCGGCGCGGCTTTCGGCCAGCTTGGCGACGTCCTCTTCGAGCGCGCGGGCGAGCAAGGCACGGCCTTCCGCCAGTTTCTCGACATGGGTCGCTGCGATGCCGTCGATCTCGGCGCGGCCCTGGGCAAGTTTGGCGAGATCGTCTTCCAGCGCATGCGCCAGCAGGCTGCGGCCTTCGGCCAGCCTTTCGCCATGGGTCGCGGCGATGCCTTCCAGCTTGGCGAGATCCTCGTCCAGCGCGCGCGCCAGCAGGGCGCGGCCTTCGGCCAGCTTCTCGATATGCGTGGCGGCGATGCCGTCGATCTCGGCGCGGCTTTCCGACACTTTCACCAGGTCGGCCTCGAGAGCGCGCTTCAGGATGTCGCGGCCTTCGGCCAGCTTCTCCACCTGTGCGGCCACCAGACCGTCTATGCCGGAGCGGCTTTCGGCGAGTTTCGCAAGGTCGTCCTCCAGCGCCTGCCTGAGCAAGGCGCGGCCTTCGGCGAGCTTGTCGACCTGGGTGACGGCGAGGCCGTCGATCTCGGCGCGGCTCTGCGACAACCGCTCCAGATCGGCCTCCAGTGCGCGCTTCAGGATGTCGCGGCCTTCGGCAAGCTTCTCCACCTGCGCGGCGACCAGGCCGTCGATGCCGCTGCGGCTTTCGTCGAGCCGGCCGAGGTCCTCGGCAAGCCGCCTGGACAGGAGGTCACGGCCCTCGTCGAATTTCCGCGACTGGGAATCGACGGCCGCATGCAAATGGGCGATGTCGCTCTCGAGCGCCGCCGTCAGCACGCCGCGGCCTTCGACCAGCTTGCCAACATGTTTCTCGATCATGGCGTCGATCGCCGTCATGTCGGAGGCAAAGGCCTTGCCGAGGGCCTCGCGGCCTTCAGCCAAGCGGCCGGACTGGCCGGCCAGCATGCCCTCGATGTCGGCCATCTCGGTTTCGAGCGCCCGCGACAGGATGCGCCGTCCTTCGGCCAGCCGGTCGAGATGGCCGGAGACCATGGAATCGATGCTCTCCATGTCGGCTTCCAACGCCTTGGACAACACGGTGCGGCCAAGCTCGATCTTCTCGGCCTGGCTGGCGACCAGCCCGTCGATGGCGCCGACGTCGCTTTCAAGCGCCTTGCTGAGGGAGAGCCGGCTTTCGGCGATGCGGCCGAGTTGCCCGTCGACCAGCGTCTCGACACCCGCCATGTCGCCGAGCAGCGACTGCGACAGCGAGCGGCTGCCGGTGGCGATCCTGTCCAGGTGGCCGGCGACGGCCGTCTCGATGCCGCCGAGATCGTTCTGGAGGGCATCCATGAGGCCGCGGCGGCTGTTCTCGATCTTCTCGACCTGCGCGGCGACGATGGTGTCGAGGCTGCCGATGTCGTCGTCGAGCGCGCGGCTGAGCGCGCCGCGCGTCTCGGCGATGCGCGCCGTCTGCGCCGTGACGATGGATTCGAGGCGCTCGACATCCTTGTCGAAGGCCTGGGACAGGGCGGTGCGGCCCTCGGTGAATTTTTCGGCCTGCGCGGCGACCATGCCGTCGATGACCGAGGCGTCGGCCTCGAGCGCCCGCGACAGGATATGGCGGCCCTCGGTGAGCTTGGCGACATGCGAGGTGACCATCTCGTCGATGCCGATGCGGCTCTGGGCCAGCTTGACCGCATCCTCCTGCAGCGCCTTGTCGAGGCTGTCGCGGCCCTCGGCGATCTTGCGCAACTGTTCGCCGAGCGACAGGTCGATCAGCGTACGCGATTCATCGATGCGGCGCAGATCGTCCTCGACCGCCTTGGCGATCGCCTCGCGGCCCTCGGCGAGTTTCTGGACCTGGAGCTCGACCGCCTGCTCGATCTCGCCGCGGCTGAGCGTAAAACGCTCGAAATCGGCGCGCAGCAGACCGCTCATGCGCTCGCCGCTCTCGGTCAGCTTTCGCGACTGCTCCCCGACGGCCTCGTCCAGCCCCTGGCGGGCGGCCGACAGTTTTCCGAGGTCTGCGTCGAAGGATTGCGAGGCGAGGTGACGGGCCTCCTCGAGGCGGCCGGCGAAGTCGGCGGCGCGCGCTTCCAGCATCGACGTGGTCGAGGTGACGAGCTCGGCCATCTCGGCGTTCAGCTTCAGCTTGCCGTCGTCGAACAGGTCGGAAAGCTGCTGGCGGCCGCCGGTGAAGGTGGCGGCGATCTCGCTGGCGCGTTCGACCAGGCTGTCGTTGATCTGGCGGGCGCGCGCCTCCAACGCAGCGTTGAGCTTTTCTGTGCCAGTGTCGAGCGCCTCGGCGCGGGTCTGGAACTCGCCGATCAGGCTCTGGCCGCGTTCGGCCAGCGTGCGCTCGATCGCCTTCAGGCTGGTGTCGAACTCCTCGTTGAGCGAGCGTGCCGCGCCGCCGAGCAGGGAAACCATGCCCGACGTGCGCTCGTCGAGCATGTCGGTGAGCGAGCGGGTGACGTCGTCGGAGGTCTGCTGGAGGGTGGCGATGCGGGTGTCGAGCAGGCTGGCAAAAGCCTCGCCAGAGGTGGTGATGCGGTCGCTGAGCGTGTCGAGGCGGCTGCCGATCGAATCGAAGATCGAATTGCCGCTGTCATGGATGCGGTCGATCAGCGCGTCGCCGGAATTGGTGATGGTCATCGTCAGCTTGGTCGACGCGCCGAGGATGCTGTCGCGGATGACGTCGCTGGCCGAGCTGAGCTGGTCTTTCAGCGTCTCGTTGGCGCCGGTGATGGAGGCGCGGACGCGCTCTGCGTGGGTGACCACCGCCTCGCGCTCGCTGCCGAGGCCGTCGACGAGGGCGCGGATGCGCGCCTGGTTCTCGGAATAGGAGCGTTCGAGCTGATTGACTTCGGTGTGGACCAGCGTTTCAAGCTCGACGGCGCGCGCCAAAGTGCGCTCGATGCCTTCGCCCATGGCGGCGACTTCGCGGCGTACCGCCTGGCCGACGGTCATGATGCGGTTCTGCGCCATGCCCTCGGGCTCGGCCAGCCGCGCGGCGACCTCGGCGATGCCTTGCGCGGCGATGCGCATGTCCTGGGCGCGGCGGATCATCACGGCAAAGGCCCAGAACAGGATGAGCGGGGTGAGCGTGATGATGGCGACAAGCAGAACCAGCGGCTGGTCCAGCACGGTGCGCGCCGAGAATTCCTGGAGAATTTCCGGGCCGACCAGCAGGTAGCCCAACATCAGCCCGCCGGCGATCCACAGAAGCGAAAGCACGGCGACCGCCCAATAGATGGCCGACGAGGAGCGGCGCGCCAGCTTCTGCAGCATCAGCCGGGATTCGCGCACGGTGTCGTCATTGGCGGGAGCGAGCGACACCGGCGCCGGATCGGCGGCCGGGCGCAGGCCCAGCGACGAAGGCTTGACGTCGATGTCGATCTCGTCATTGGCGGCAGGGGGCGGGGTCGAGGGCGTCTCGCTCAGGAGCGGCGGGTCCCGCGTCTCGCGCGACAGTTCCTCGGCCGCCTTGGAAATCTGCGCCTCCAGGTCTTCCATGGAGGCTGCTATGTCGAGATCGCCGCCATCGCTGATGAGGTCGCGATCCAGCGCTTTCTCCAGCTCCTTTGCGACATCGTTGTCCAGAGTCTTCGATGTCGTCGGTGCCTTAGCCATGCCGCTACTACCCTGTACCAATGCCGCAATGCCGGTCGAGTGTCGCGGAGAAGCCCCCGCAAAGTGGGCCCATTATGAGCCCGGCGTATCGTATCCAGCGGGTCCGGTAAAGAAAACTTGAATCCCGCCAAATGCGTAAAAGTTTAAACATAGGGTTAACGCTACCGCCCGTTGGGGCGGCAAATTGAGCCAATTTTTTGGCCATTTTTGCGATTAACGCGTTATCCACATCATATCGATAGGCTGCCGGGTCGGTCCGCAGCGCAGGGGTCAATCCAGCATGCTTGAGAACAAGGACAAAGCCGTCGCCTACTCGATGCCCGGCGGCGAGACATCGGGGATGGCGCGGCACAGGCCGATCGACATGGCGCATCTGGCGCGCCAGACCATGGGCGACCGGGCGCTGGAGCAGGAGGTGCTCGGCATGTTCGTCAATCAAAGCAGGTTGGTGCAGGACCAGATCGCCCATGCCGGACCGGAGGAATGCCAAAGGCTGGCGCACGGGCTGCGAGGCGCGGCCGCCGGCGTCGGCGCTTTCGCCATCGCCGACTGCGCGTCGGAGATCGAGGCCGACCCGCGGGACGCGCAAGCCAAGCGCAAATTGGCCAAGCTGATCGAGGAGGCGCGCGACTTCGTCGCAGCCATCTGCCGCTAAGCCGGGCGCCGCTCGAAGGCGGAATTCCTGCGAAACCGGGTGGACCGCAGGATTCCGCAGGCTGGCAGCGGCGCCGCGCTGTTGACTCGCGCCCAACAGTGATTATGTCGGCGGAGCAAGGCACTCCCGGAATATATGATGACCAAGCTGACTTACATGGCCTTCGACGGCACGCGCTTCGAGGTCGATGCCGAGAACGGCTCGACGGTGATGGAGAACGCGATCCGCAACGCCGTTCCCGGCATCGAAGCCGAATGCGGCGGCGCCTGCGCCTGCGCCACCTGCCACGTCTATGTCGACGAGGCTTGGACCGACATCGTCGGCGAGCCGGAGTCGATGGAAGAGGACATGTTGGACTTCGCCTACGACGTCCGCCCGAACTCGCGGCTGTCGTGCCAGATCAAGGTGCGCAGCGAATTGGACGGGCTTGTCGTCACCGTCCCGGAAAGGCAAGGTTAGGTCCATCAGCAATCTGCTCCGGCCACTGCCGCGCCGGAGCGCGATATCGGCGGACAGGTGCGCCAGCCCGCGAAGGAGCAGCCAATGCCAGAGCCGACCCGCACCGACGTCCTGATCATCGGGGCAGGGCCGGTCGGCCTGTTCGCCGTGTTCGAACTCGGCCTGTTCGACATGAAATGCCATCTGATCGACATCCTCGACCGGCCGGGCGGCCAGTGCGCGGAACTCTATCCGGAAAAGCCGATCTACGACATTCCCGGCTATCCGATCATCACGGCCCAGGGATTGGTCGACCGGCTCATGGAGCAGATCGCCCCGTTCAAGCCCGGCTTCACCTTCAATCGCATGGTCACCGGGTTGGAAAAGCTCGAGGACGGCGGATTTCGCGTCGTCACGGACGAGAACGAGGTGTTCGAGGCGAAGGTCGTGGTGATCGCGGCCGGCGGCGGCTCGTTCCAGCCAAAACGTCCGCCAATCCCCGGCATCGAGGCGTTCGAGGGAGAAAGTGTCTTCTATTCGGTGCGCCGCATGGAAGAGTTCCGCGGCCACGACGTGATGATCGTAGGCGGCGGCGATTCGGCGCTGGACTGGACGCTCAACCTGCAGCCGCTGGCCAAAAGCGTGACCCTGGTCCACCGGCGGCCGGAGTTCCGCGCCGCACCCGACAGTGTCAACAAGATGTACGCGCTGCAGGAGATGAAGCAACTGGAGTTTCTGGTCGGCCAGGTGACCGGGCTGAAGGGCGCCGACGGAAAACTCGCGTCCGCGACGGTCAAAGGCCCCGACGGCGACGTCGAGGTGCCGTGCACGCGCATGCTGCCTTTCTTCGGCCTGACCATGAAACTCGGGCCGATCGCCGAATGGGGGCTGAACCTGCACGAGAACCTCATTCCGGTGGATACCGAAAAGTTCGAGACCTCGGTGCCGGGCATTTTCGCGATCGGCGACATCAACTGGTATCCGGGCAAGCTGAAGCTGATCCTGTCGGGTTTCCACGAGGTGGCGCTGATGGCGCAGGCGGCCAAGCGCATCGTCAGCCCCGGCGAGCGGGTCGTGTTCCAGTACACGACTTCCTCGACCAGCCTGCAGAAGAAGCTTGGCGTCGCGTGAGATCGGCGCGGTGACGCGCCGGCATTAACGCTCAGTTCGTCTTGGCCGCCCGGTCGCGGGCTTTGGTCTGCTGCAGCCGATAGAGCATCAGGCGGACCATCCGGCTTTCGAAATTGACGGATTCGACGCGGTCGAAATAGTCCTGCGCCTTTTCCAGTCGGGCCAGAACCTGAGCCATGGTGGCCTTGGAGCGTTCGGCGGCCTGCTTGCAATCGGGAGCGACGATCGTGACGAGCTTTTCCTCCAGCGCGCGGGCATGATTCTTGGCAATGATGATGTGGCTTTCTTCGTGCCGCTTGATGTCCGCGCGCAGCGTGTCCCAGAACAGGCGGACGTCGTTGTCTACGCCCTTCGGCTGGCGCCATTTCGGCAGGATGACCGTCGCCTTCACACTGACGTCGGCCTTGACGATTTCACAGCGGCCTGGCTCTTCCTTGTAGCGGATGCGCATGGAGAACTTCATACGGGTGGCGCCGGGGTGGCGCTGGCCGGAGCTTTCGACCTTCGGCCCGAACTTCAACAGTTCCTGCTCGATCTCCTCGAGTGTGCCGCCGGTGACCGGAAAATAGCTGTAAGCGCGGGAAACGGTCGCGGCGGACGCCGCCGACATCGTCAGCGCGAAAAGTGCAGTCGCCGCAAGGATTTTCGTGAGCATGTCGCCTCTGGGCTCGATCTGCGTTAGAGCGTTTCTTGCTTGGATTGAACCATTCTGCCGGCGATGGTTTGGGACAAGGTCGAGGGCTTCGTCGAAGTTCGGGCTGGTGGCCCGGACGAGACGAAGCCCGATGGATTTGTCCCAAACCAGCCCGGCCCTTCGGGTTTGCGTTTGGCGGGCGCCCACTTCGTCAGGCCGCTTGCCCGGGCAACCAGCCCGATCTGCGCGGCCTTCCTTGTGGATCGCCTCGCCAAACGGCAAACAGAATGATTCAATCTGAGCAAGAAACGCTCTAACTCTCCCCGGGCACGCCGGAAGTCGAAACACAGGATGTAGGCCAATATATGCCCGGGGTTAAGACATGCCTGCATCGGCGGGGACCAAGTCGCGCAAAGGTCGCAATTGGAGCGGCCGTGTGGCGCCGCTGCCACTATTGCTGTCGAAGGCGCGTC
Organism: Mesorhizobium sp. LHD-90; assembly: GCF_030929505.1. Lineage (GTDB taxonomy): Bacteria > Pseudomonadota > Alphaproteobacteria > Rhizobiales > Rhizobiaceae > Kumtagia. Next base: position 12,194 of record NZ_JAVFVV010000029.1, read on the forward strand.
GGCGCCGGATCGACAACAGGACGGAGGTGAGGCGTGCCTGACCATGCAAGCGAGTGCGTCTATCTCAGCCTCGGCGGAAATCTGGGCGACCCCGCGCGCGCCATGGGCGAGGCCTTGCGCCTGCTCGACGCCGAGCCGAGTACGAAGGTGGTCGCCGTGTCCGCTCTCTACCGGACGCCGCCCTGGGGAAAACTCGACCAGCCGGATTTCCTGAACATCGCCGCGGCGGTCGAGACGGACAAGACGCCGCGCGCCTTCCTCGATCTCTGCCTCGACGTCGAACGGCGGCTGAAACGCGAGCGCCGTGAACGCTGGGGACCGCGGCTGATCGACATCGACATCTTGATGTTCGGCCGGCGCCGGGTGAGCGAGCCCGGTCTCGACCTGCCGCATCCGCGCATGACCGAACGCGCCTTCGTGCTCGTTCCGCTCGCCGAGATTGCCCCTGATCTGGAGATAGCCGGCCAACCGGCGGGGGAATGGCTGCGGGCGCTCGACGTTTCGGACATCGAGCGCCAGCCCTCGGGCCGCGACTGGTGGAAGGCGCAGGCCGCGGGATAACCGAGGGTTCAGCCGGCAAAGCCGCCGTCGTCCAAATACTTCTGCTCCTCCGGCGTCGTATCCCGGCCAAGGATCGCATTGCGGTGCGGAAACCGGCTGAACTTCGCGACGATGTCGCGGTGGCGCCGGGCATGTTTGGCGTATTCCTCGCCGATGAGCGATTGCAGGCGAACGGCTTCCTCCTGGTCGGCCAGATCCTCGGAATGCGAAAACGGCAGGTAGAAGAAGACGCGGACCGGGCCGTCGAAGGCACGGTCGTATCCGGCGGCGACCGCTTTGCGGGCTATGCGGCGGGCGTGCGGATCGGTCGCGTACATGTGCGCGGTGCTGCGAAAGCAGTTGCGCGGGAACTGGTCGAGAAGGATCAGAAGGGCGAGCGCGCCCTCCGCGCTTTCGGTCCAGCCGTCGAGGTCGCCGCGCGCGGCCGCCTCATGGGTTTCCAGGAATTTTTCGCGGAAGGCGGTATCGAAATCGTCATTCTTCTCGAACCACTTTTCCTGTCCGGCATCGCGCCAGAAATCCACGACCTCCCGCTGCGTGGCGATCATCGAGGTTCTCCTTGCCGCTCTTGCGTCGTACCCTGCGCCAGTATGTCGGCGGTTTCGGGGGTCATGGCCTGGCCGGGCCGTCTTGGTGGCGCCAGCGGCGCCGGAACAGGGGCATTGCCCTTCATCAGGCCGCGCCCGGCCTGCAGACCGCCGGAGATCTGCAATTCCAGACGCTCGGCGTCGCGGCGGCGCACGTCCTCCAGGACTTCAGCGACATCGTCCGCCTCGGTGCCCAGTGTGCGCAGCGCCTCGCCGCCCAGCGTGAGCGCCGATTCGAAGGTCTCGCGCACCTGGTGGCGGACGCCGGCCTTGATCAGCGAGATGGTAGTGCCGCGGTCATAGGCGCGGGCCAGCACCGGGACCATGGGGACTTCCGATCTGAGCAGCTCGGCGATGCGGATCGCGGTGTCGCCCTTGTCGACGCAGACGAGGACGGCGCGGGCCCGGTGCGCGCCGGCAGCATGCAATATGTCGAGGCGGGCGCCGTCCCCGTAATAGACCTTGAAGCCGAAATCGGCCGCCGCCTGGATCATCTCGACATCGTTGTCGATGATGGAAACGTCGATGCCGCGCAACAGCAGCGGCTGGCTGACGATCTGGCCGAAGCGGCCGAAGCCTATGATCAACACGCTGCCGGTCAACCCGTCGGCGATGTCGATCCCCTCCAGCGACTGCGTTTCGCGCGGCGTCAGGCGGCGCAGGGCGATGATGGCGAAGGGCGTGAGCACCATCGAGACGATGATGATCGCGGTTAGTACGGCGCTTTCGTTGGCGCTGATGATGCCTTCCGAAAAGGCGGCGGCATAAAGCACGAAGGCGAACTCGCCGCCCTGCGCCATCAGCACGGCCCGCTCCAGCCCCTCGCGGTGGCCGGAGCCGAGCAGCCGCGCCACGACATAGATGCCGAGCGCCTTCATGACCATGTAGGCGACGACGTAGAAGGCGACGAGCCGCCATTCCTGCCACACCACGGCCAGGTCGAGCGACATGCCGACGGCGATGAAGAACAGGCCGAGCAGGATGCCGCGGAACGGCTCGACGTCGGCTTCCAACTGGTGCTTGAAGGTGGATTCCGACAGAAGGACGCCGGCGATGAAGGCGCCCATCGCCATCGACAGGCCGCCGAGTTGCAGAGCGAGCGCGGCGCCCAGCACGACCAGGAGGGCGGCGGCGGTCATCACCTCGCGCGCCCGCGATTCGGCAAGGATTCGGAAGATGGGGTTGAGCAGGTAGCGGCCGGCGACGATCAGGCCGGCGATCGAGCCGATGCCGATCAGGACGCCGGTAAATCTCTCTGTCCAGGTCAGGTGCTCGCCGCCCGGAGCCAGGAAGGCGACGAGCGCCAGCAGCGGCACGATCGCCAGATCCTCCAGGAGCAGCACCGAGATGATCCGCTGACCCTTCGGCGTGGAAAGGTCGCCGCGCTCCTCGAGCAGTTGCATGACGATTGCCGTGGAGGTGAGCACGAAACCGGCGCCGGCCACGAAGGAAGCGGCGACCGGAAAGCCGGTCAGGATGCCGACCAGCGTCAGCAGCAGCGCGCAGAGGCCGACCTGAAAGACGCCGAGCCCGAAGATCTCGTGCCGCAGGTTCCACAGCCGCGACGGCTCCATTTCCAGGCCGATGATGAACAGGAACATCACCACGCCGAGTTCGGCGATGTGCAGGATGGCTTCCGATTCGTAGAAGATGCCGAGGCCGAACGGGCCGATGACAATGCCGGCTGCGAGATAGCCGAGGATAGAGCCCAGACCGATCCGTTTGAAGATCGGCACGGCGACAACGCCGGCCGCCAGCAGCGCCACCACTTGCACAAGATCGCTGCCCGCACCTTCAACCGCCATACGTCCGTTCCTGTCCTGGGTGCGCGGGCCGTCCGGCCCAGATCAGCACTCACGATAGGGGGTAGGCTTCCGCTCTGCCAGAGGCGAATGGGCGAAGGAGGGTTGCGTGGGGCGGGACGGTCAGTCGATCGAGCCGACGGCGGTGGTGTCGACGCGCTTCAGGCTCATGCCGATGACCGGCACCAGTTGCTTGTCGACACGCACCGAGACGGTGACGTTCATGGTGTTTTCGCCGGCAAGCTTGGCCTGCATGATGCCGTTGAGCTGCTTGCGGTTGATGGCAAGCACGACCTTCTGGCCGCTTTCGACGACATTGCCCGAGATGATGTCGAGGCCCTTACCCTCGGCGCCGTCGAGAAACGTGCCCTGGTAGCGGCCGGCCTTGTGCTCGATCGAGGCCCTCATCTTCTGGTTGAACACGCCGACCCGGCATCCGCCGTCCAACGTCATGCCGGTCTTCTTGTTGCCGGGCGTGGTGCCTTCGAAGGTGCAGTTGAACTTGGTGCCCTTGTATTTGCCGGCGACGATCTCGCCTGGCCCGGTCCAGTTGCCCTCGACCGATTCGAAGAACTTCTTGTCGCGTTCGGCGGCGGAAGCACCGGCCGCGGGTATGACAGCGGCAGCCGCCGCGAGGATCATCGAGACGGCGGAGAAAGACACGAACTTCATCGGGAAACGTCCACGCACCAGAGCTGCTTTACTGGCACCGACCATGAAGAAGAATGGTTAATGCATTCCTTAAAAAGGGAGTCGTCGAGGGTCTGCCAACATCGCGACGGCAGGCGCCTCAGGCAGCCGGCGCGTCCTTTCCGGCCGCCTTGCGGTTGGTGAAGGAAGCGAGCGCTGCCAGGAAATCGGTCAGTTTCGGGCGCTTGAGCGCGGCGAAGGGCAGGGGCCTCACCGTTTCCATCGCGGCAATGCCGATGCGCGCTGTCATCGTTCCGTTGACCACGCCCTCGCCGAGCTTCGCCGAAAGGCGCGCGGCAAGACCCTGGCCGACGATCTGGTGCACGAAATCGTCGCCGGCGGCGATGGCGCCGGTGACCGCCAGATGTGCAACGACGCTGCGCGCCAGCCGCAAGAAGCCGAGCGTGCCGGGACGTCCGCCGTAGAGCTCAGACAGGCGGCGGATCAGCCGGCCGGCCTCGAACACGACATAGGCGAGGTCGACCAGCGCGCGCGGGCTGACGGCGGTGACAATCGACACACGTTTCGCGGCGTCGAGCACCAGGGTTTTCGCGCGGGCGTCGAGCGGCCCCAGAATTTCGGTCTCGGCGAGACGGATGAGATTCGCCCCGTCGATGATCTCGCCATCGAGATCGGCCAGCGCCTTGCGGCCAGCGGCGGTCTCCGGATTGGCAGCGAGCAGCGCCGTCAATTCGGCAACCACCTTTCGCGCCGCCTTGGCGTCGTCCTTGCGCGCCGCCTCGGCGGCGTCGGCCCGCAGCCTTTCGATCGACGAAAGTTTCGCCAATGCAAGCATTTCGCGGGTTAGAATGACGATGAGCGCGAGCAGCGCGACGGCCGCGGCCGCCGCCGCAACCCAGCCCAGCCATTCGGTGCGCGCGAACAGGTCGCGGATCAGCCGGTCTGTCCACAGGCCGATGGCGAGCGAGACAAGTATGCCGAAGGCGCCGGCGAAGATCGGGGCGAGCCAGGAGCGCCGCCTTGGCGCGGTGGCCGGCGGCGGGTCGCCAGCGACAGCCACAGGTTCGGCGAAGAAGTCGGCCTCGTCCGGCACGACCAGCGCGTCCTCGCTCTTGAGCGCTCGCGGTGGTCTCTGTTTCACGGACGCTTGGGCAGCCGGCGGCCTGGCGGCAGGCGGCGTCGGTTGGGCAGAGGGAGCTGCCGGATGAGGGGCGGGCGCGGGCTTTTCGGCGGCGATCCTGAAGGCCGCCGGCTTGCGGGGCGGTGTCATGCGAGCCGATCTCCCAAGAGAAATTGCAAGGCGCGGTCGAGCCTTATGTGCGGCAACGACAGCGTTGCTCCGTCGGCCGTGCGTTCGAGCTTCGGCGGCCGGAAGCGGACGAAACGGACGGCGTTTTCATCTTCGTGGGCAGGTTCGAAGGCAGCTTCGGTCCGCCCCGGCAGGTCGCCGGGAAACACCGCCGTCTCGGTGTTGCCGTCAAAGACCTCGTCGCCGATGGTTTCGCCCTTGAGCGGCGTGCCGATGATCACCGGCAGTTCCTCGCGGCCCTGCCGGACCGTGCCTTCGCGGGTGGCGCGCACCGCCGCCATGGCCAGTACGTCGATCTCCGCGCCGGTGAGATCGGCGCGCTTCACCGCCCGGTCGGCGATGCGCTTGACGATCGCCTGCAAGCGGTCGTGGCTTTCGTGGTGCAGATGGTCGGCCTTGGTCGCGGCGACCAGGATGCGGTCGATGCGGTGCGAGAAGAAGTCGGTCAGAAAACCGCCGCGACCGATGCGGAAGCAGGCGAGGATTTCGCCCAGCGCCCGTTCCAGGTCGGCCATGGCCCAGGGGCCGGCATTCAGCGCCTGAAGCGCGTCGACCAGCACGATCTGGCGGTCGAGGCGCGCCACATGCTCGCGGAAGAACGGTTTGATCACATGCGTCTTGTAAGCCTCGTAGCGTCGTTCCATCATCGCATGCAGCGAGCCGGGCCGCGCGGCCTTGGCGTCGACGAGGACCAGCGGCGAGAAGGTCAGCGCCGGCGAGCCGTCGAGATCGCCCGGCATGAGGAAACGGCCAGGCGGCAGCGTCGACAATGCGCGCTCGTCGAGTTTGCATGCCCTTAGATAGGACGCGAACGCCTCGGCGAGACGACGCGCCGTCATCTCGTCCGCATCCGCGTCCGGATCGGCCTCGGCCGCCAGCTTTCGCCAGCCCTCCGCCAGGTCGGCGCGCACCGGCAGCGCGGCAAGATCGACGGCTTCCCGGGAGAAGGTGCGAAAATCCTTGGCCAGAAGCGGCAGGTCGAGCAGCCACTCGCCTGGATAGTCGACGATGTCGATCGCCAGCCGGCCGCTGGAGAACATGCGGTTCCAGCCAGAGGCCGCTTCGTATTCGATGGTAAGCCTCAGTTCCGAGATCGCCCGCGTCGAGTCCGGCCAGATGCGCGCATTGACCAGCGCCTCGACATGGTCCTCGTACTGGAAGCGCGGCACCGCGTCGTCGGGCTGCTCCTCCAGCCGCGCGCGAGAGATGCGCCCGGATTTGCGGGCTTCGAACAACGGCAGCCTGCCGCCGTGGATGAGGTTGTGGACCAGCGCGGTGATGAACACCGTCTTGCCGGCGCGCGACAGGCCGGTGACGCCGAGCCTCAGCGAGGGCGGCGAGAACATGCCCGCCGCGCGGCCGGTCAGCGTGTCCAGCGCGATCCGCGCCTCGTCGGTGAAACTGGTGAGTGACGCCAAGCCGAAATCCCGCTGCCTACCGTCCCGGCCATATAGGCGCGGCGCGCCGCAATTGAAATGCCGCACAGCCCGTTCGCGGAGCGCGGGAAGAATCCTACAAGAGGGCGGGGCTGAGAAACGCCGTCAGCTTGCCCTTGCCGGGCGCAGCGTGCCTGAGTTCGGTTTCGAACTCGAGCACCGCCAGTCCAGATGTCGGGAAGCCGGCCGAGAGTGACGCAAGTGCCTCGGCGTCTCCGCTTCCGGCCAGCGCGATGGCCAGATCCTCCATCGTCGGATTGTGCCCGACGACCAGCAGCGATCCGCGTCCGTCATGATCGCGGATGGCCGACAGATAACCGGCGGCGTCCCCGGAATAGAGGGCATCGAGGAGGACGACGCGGCCGGTGTCGGCCTGGGCGGCGACACCTTCCAGCGTCTGGCGGGCGCGCACCGCGGTGGAACAGAGGGTAAGGTCGGGGACGTAGCCGCGCTCGCGCATGGCGAGCCCCATGGCTGCGGCGTCCCGCACGCCCGTCGCGTCGAGCGGACGGTCGAAATCGCGCATTCCGGGCAGCGCCCAGCCGGCCTTGGCATGCCTCAGAAGATAGAGTTTGCTCATCCGCCGCCCCTTGCTGCCCTTGCGGCATAGCGGCCGCAGCGGTTTCGCGCAATGGCCGGCCCGATCCTCATTCTTTCATCAAATCAATGTCATGCAGGCAGCGCCAAAGGCATGCCAAGCACCCCTGGGATGCAACTAACAATCGCGTTATGGGGTAGCGGATTGATCTTGTGCCACTTGGAGGCGGCGAATATATAGGCGCCAAAAAACTGGGGTAATGGGATGAGTCGAATGAGCGTTCTCGTTGATGCCGACTATGTGCCCACGGAAGAAGAGCCGTTCATGAACGAGCGGCAGAAAGCCTACTTCCGGGCAAAACTCATGACTTGGAAGAGCGACATACTCAAGGAAGCCCGCGAAACACTCGAAATTCTCCAGCAGGAAAACGCCAACCACCCCGACCTGGCCGATCGCGCCTCCTCCGAAACCGACAGAGCCATCGAACTGCGCGCCCGCGACCGCCAGCGCAAGTTGATCGCCAAGATCGACTCCGCCTTGATGCGCATCGACGAGGGAACCTACGGGTTCTGCGAGGAGACCGGCGAGCCGATCTCGCTGAAGCGACTGGATGCCCGCCCGATCGCCACGCTGTCGATCGAAGCCCAGGAACGGCACGAGCGTCGCGAAAAAGTCTATCGCGACGATTGAGTTTTGACCGGTCCGCGTTTCGGGAATGCGGGCGATCCTGCACCGCGCCGGTTTTCGCGGTCAGGTTTATTGATCGGGTGACGGCGTATTTGCGCTGACTCCAAGCCCGGTCGCCGCGCCAATCCTTTCAGGCTGTGGCCTTGCCCCGATTTGATCCAGGCGCGGTCAGGCGCTGCCCCCGATCATTGACGCGCGCCTTGCTGCCCTGTCTATTCGGCCAAAACCGTTGAGCGCGAGGGGATCGATGCCGTCAAGACGATCGCAACCTGTCCGGTCGTGGCGAGAGCAATGTCCGATCAGATTGAACCATTCTGCCGGCGATGGTTTGGGCCAAGGTCGAGGGCTTTGTCGCAGGCCGGGCTGGTGGCCCGGACAAGACGAAGCCCGATGGATTTGGCCCAAACCGGCCCGGCCCTTCGGGTTTCCGTTTGGCGGGCGCCCACTTTGTCGGATGGACTTGGCCGTGCCACCGGCACGACCCGCGCCATCCTCCTCGTGGATCGCCTCGCCAAACGTGAAACAGAATGATTCAATCTGGTCGGACATTGCTCTGGGGCCGCTTGTCGCCGCGATGCTGCTGGCCATGCCGAAGGCGGCCCTGGCCGACGACTTCATCAAGGGTGTCTATCTCCAGTCCGAGGAATTGTGCGAGCAGGCCCGCAAGGATTCGCTGCAGACCGTCATAGAGGCGGGCAACACCATGCTTTCGGCGCGCGGCATTGAGAGCATCGAGTACAATTGCGAGTTCGTGCAGATGACCCGTGCAACCCGCTCGCCGACATGGCTGGTGCAGGCGGTCTGCCAGGAGCCCGGTTACCTCTCGCCCGATGTGCTCACCATCCTGGAGATGAACGCGACCCAGCTCGATCTGGTTTCGGTCAAGCCGGCCGATCCAGACTCCGGCGGCGGCAACGGCGGCAGCTATTTCCTTTGCGAGGGCGTGCCGCTGCCGTAGCGCTCCCGGCGCGAACGTCGCGCCGTCTGCGGTTGCGCGCCGCGCGGCACGCCGCTATAGCCCGGACTTCGCCTTTTCCCATCATTTCGCCGAGGCAAGAGATGTCCGTCGATATCGCCACCGTGAAGCGCGTCGCGCGCCTGGCCCGCATTGCCGTCGACGACGCGGACGCCGAACGCATGACCGGCGAGCTCAACGCCATTCTGGGTTTCGTCGAACAGTTGAACGAAGTTGACGTGACCGGCGTCGAGCCTATGGTCTCGGTGACGCCGATGGCCATGAAGAAGCGGCAGGACGGGGTCACCGACGGCGGCAAGGCCGCCGACATCGTCGCCAACGCGCCGGCGACGGCGGAAAACTTCTTCCTCGTCCCGAAGGTCGTGGAGTAGCGCCCATGTCCATCGAGATCGCGGTTGAGACGCCGTTGCAGGACGATGTGCGTACGATGGTGTCGGCGCTGAACGCCACCATGATCCCGCTGACGCCGCGCGAATTCCAGTTCCAGCTCACCGTCGAGCAGATGGCGGAGCCGGCCGTCACCCTGTTCGTGGCGCGCGATGAAGGCAAGCCGGTCGGCATGGGCGCGCTGAAGGACCATGGCGGCGGCGTCGGAGAGGTCAAGCGCATGTTCACGCTGCCGGAAGTGCGGGGAAGACGCGTCGGGTCGCAACTGCTGCGGATGATCGAGGCGCTCGCGCGCGAAAAAGGCATTTCCCGGCTGGTGCTGGAGACCGGCGAGGCGCCCGGCTTCGAGCCCGCCTACCGCGTCTACGAGCGCGGCGGCTTCACCACCTGCGGCGTCGTTCTCGACTATCCCGATTCCGGCCATTCCCGATTCTACGAAAAGAAGCTTTCCTAAATGACCGAGCTCACCGGACTGACAATCGCCGAGGCCCGTGCAAAGCTGAAGGCGCGCGAGATCACCTCTGCCGAGCTGACCGACGCCTATCTCGCTGCGATCGACGCCGCCAACCCGACCTTCAACGCCTATGTCGCCGTCACCCACGACAAGGCGCGCGACATGGCCAAGGCGTCCGACACGAAGCTGGCCAAGGGCGAGGCCGGCGCGCTCGAGGGTATCCCGCTCGGCATAAAAGACCTGTTCGCCACCGAGGGCGTTCACACCCAGGCGTGTAGCCACGTCCTCGACGGGTTCAAGCCACGCTACGAGTCCACGGTGACGTCCAACCTGTGGGCCGACGGCGCCGTCATGCTCGGAAAGCTCAACATGGACGAGTTCGCCATGGGCTCGTCCAACGAGACCTCTTATTACGGCCCGGTCGTCAATCCGTGGCGGCGCCAGCGCACCGAAACGGCGGTGACGCCGTCGATCCATATGGGCGAGGGCGGCTTTGTTTCCGCCGGCAGTGTCGCACGGCAGGTCAAGGCACTGGACAATATGCGGCTCGTGCCCGGCGGTTCGTCGGGCGGCTCGGCGGCGGCGGTCTCGGCCTTCCTCTGCGCCGGCGCCACCGCCACCGACACAGGCGGCTCGATCCGCCAGCCGGCCGCCTTTACCGGCACGGTCGGCATCAAGCCGACCTATGGCCGCGTCTCGCGCTGGGGCACCGTTGCTTTCGCCTCCTCGCTCGACCAGGCCGGCCCGATCGCCCGCGACGTGCGCGACGCCGCGATCATGCTCAAGTCGATGGCATCGGTCGACGCCAAGGACACGACCTCGGTCGATATCCCTGTGCCGGACTACGAGGCGGCCATCGGCCGCTCCATCAAGGGCATGAAGGTCGGCATACCGAAGGAATATCGCGTCGACGGCATGCCGGAGGAAATCGAGACGCTTTGGCAAAAGGGTATCGCCTGGCTGAAGGATGCCGGCGCCGAAATCGTCGACATCTCGCTGCCGCACACCAAATATGCGCTGCCGGCCTATTACATCGTGGCGCCGGCGGAAGCCTCGTCCAACCTCGCCCGCTATGACGGCGTGCGCTACGGCCTGCGCGTGCCGGGCAAGGACGTCATCGACATGTATGAAAAGACCCGCGCCGCCGGTTTCGGCCGCGAGGTTAAGCGCCGCATCATGATCGGCACCTATGTGCTGTCGGCCGGCTATTACGACGCCTATTATTTGCAGGCGCAGAAGGTCCGCAATCTCATCAAGCGCGATTTCGAGAAGGTTTTTGCCGACGGCATCGACGTGATCCTGACGCCGGCGACCCCTTCGGCCGCCTTCGGCATTGCCGACGAAGACATGGCGAACGACCCGGTGAAGATGTACCTCAACGACATTTTCACGGTCACCGTGAACATGGCGGGCCTTCCAGGCATCGCCGTTCCCGCCGGCCTCGACGCCAACGGTCTGCCGCTCGGCCTGCAACTCATCGGAAAGCCGTTCGACGAGGAGACGCTGTTCCAGACCGGCCATGTCATCGAGCAGGCCGCCGGGCGGTTCACGCCGGAGAAGTGGTGGTAGGGCAATTCGTCTCGCGCTTTCCTTGCATGGACGCGGGAACCGCTTATCTTGAAGGGCATCGAGCTGGGGATCGAGTGATGACCGCCCTCACGAGCAAGCCCGTCGTCAAGAGTGAAGTCGTTCGCGATTCGTCGATCATGAGCGGGGATCCTGTCGTGCGCGGCACGAGGGTTCCGGCGATGACGATCGTTGCTTACCTGCGCGCCGGACGGAGCAGCCGCGAGATTTTTGAGGACTATCCGACGCTTCCGGTCGACGGGATCGATGCCGTCATTGCCTGGGCCGAAGCGGAACTGGGGCCGGATTGGCGGGCGCTCGCTGCATCTCGCACGACCCGATCCCGGTGAACCGCTTCTTCATCGACGAGTGTCTGAGCGCGTCGCTCGTCGCGATTGCCAAGGAGCGGGGCCTCCTGGTCGACTACGGCCCGCACATGGGCATGGCCGGTTGGCAGGATTGGAACATAGCCCGGTTTGCCTTTGAAAATGGCTACATCGTCGTGACGAACAATCGACGCGACTTCTTGCGCGAGTATCTGAAGCACGAACTGCACCACGGCCTGATCGTGCTGGTTCCCAATAGTGAGCGGCAGGCTCAGATTGCACTTTTTTCACGTGCTCTCGATCATCTTGTCGAAATGGATGAACCACCCGACGGCAAATTGATCGAGATTCTTGCTGACGGGTCAGTCCATATCCGTGACTGGACGCGCCGTCGGCACGACATCGCCCATATTTCCAATCCGCCCTGGGGCAGCCGATAGGCGGCGGGAGCGATTGCGCGGCAGAATGTTCTTCCTCCTTTCCAAAATCTTCTGGTTCTTCGTCCAGCCGCTGAATCTGGCGATCTTCCTGCTGGCGGCCGGCTTGTTTCGCTGGCGAAAGCTGATGGCGGCGGGAGCGGCCGGCGCATTTCTTGTCCTCGCCGTGGCAACGTGGACCTCCTTCGGCCAGGCGCTGCTTTACCCGCTGGAGGAACGTTTTTCGCGCCCGAACCCGGCGCCTGAAAAGCTGGACGGCATCGTCGTGCTCGGTGGCGGGCTGGAGGGCTCGATCAATCTCGCCCGCGGTGGCTACGAGGTGAATGCCGGCGGCGACCGCTATATCGAGACGGCGGTGCTGGCGCGCCGTTATCCGCAGGCGCACATCGTCGTCAGCGGCGGCGCCGGCACGCTGTTGCTTGACGGCGAGGGCGACGGCGCCACCGCGCCGCGCCTGCTGACGGCGCTCGGCGTCGACCCGGCGCGGCTTATCCTCGAGAACCAATCCCGCAACATGTTCGAAAACGCCCTCTTCACCAAACGGCTGGTGACGCCGCAACCCGGCGAGACCTGGCTGCTGGTCACCTCCGCCTTCCATATGCCGCGCTCGATGGCGCTGTTCCGCAAGGCGGATTTTGCCGTGCTGCCGTGGCCGGTCGACTACCGTACCTCCGGCAGGGAAGGCCTGTTTTTTGCCGACAACGCCATCGATTCGCTGCAGGCGACGACCCTCGGCATCCGCGAATGGATCGGCCTTTTCGCCTACTGGCTGTCTGGAAGGATCGATGAGCCGTTTCCAAGTTAGGGCAGTAGGGCAGTAGGGCAGTAGGGCAGTAGGGCAGTAGGGCAGTAGGGCAGTAGGGCAGTAGGGCAGTAGGGGTGTCCGCTCCCGGCATTGGTTTTGAGATTCGCAACGATCCGTTGACAACTCTGCGAGTTCGCGTTCCCTCTTACTGCCTTACTGCCTTACTGCCATACTGCCTTCTTCACCCAACGCCACCCTCCGCGCCTCAGAAAAGAACTGCCGCCGCAACAGCACGGCGAACAGCAGCAGGGTGGTGAAGATGAAGACGAGCGGGTTCAAGAACCAGCCGAGATAGGCGATCGAGAAGAAGATGCCGCGCAGGCCCGCGTTGAAATGCGCGCCGGCCAGCATGTTCATGCGTGCCGCGCGTTCGATCGCCGCCTCCAGTTCGGCCGGATTGTCGAGGCTGTCCTTATGCATCGGCACCGCGCCGACCAGGATCGAGCAGTAGTTGAACAGCCGATACGACCAGCCGAACTTGAAGAAGGCGTAGGCAAGGATGGCGATCAGCCCGAACACCTTCATCTCGAAAAGCTGCTGCGAGGGAGGATCGGTGAGCGGCAGGTCCGAGACGACCGCCAGCACATTGTCCGACCCGCGCAGGATGGCGAAGCAGCCGCCCAGCGCGATCAGCGAACTCGAGGCGAAGAAGGCGGTGCCCTGCTGAAGGCCGACCATGATGCTGGTGTCGATCATGCGCAATTCGCGCCGGCCCATGGTGCGCATCCAGGCGAGCCGCTGCGCGTTCATGGCCGTGGTCAGCGAGACGCGTCTGACGATATGGCCGTTGGCGGCCAGCGCATGGACCACCCACACCGACAGATAGATGGCGAGGGCGACAATATCCAAGCGCGACAGCATCAGCGATTCGACCATGAAAGAAATCGTAACGCGGGGCGATGCCGAAGGGAAACGGGCGCGCCGGCGATTCTCGGCGAAGACGCCGCCCATCGGCGGCCCTGCGGCGTCGCCGCAATCCCGCCTCACCGGTGAAAACACCGTTTACGGTGAATCAGCAGTAACGTGTTGTTTTTATTAAAATGCTGGCGATCCAATGCCGCAGCGGCACCAGGCCTTGCCACGATTCTGCCATTTTTCGCGTTGCGAAGGCGCGGACGAAATCGTATCACGGCATCCGGCTGGGGGAACAAGGCGGCGCGACGACCGCCACGCCACTTGCCGGCAACGACGGGAAAATCATGGACGACGGAATTCAGAAGTCCTGCTGGGGCCTTACCGCAAAGGTGGTCATAGGCTTCGCGGGCATCCTGCTGCTGACCTGGCTGGTCGGCGGAGGACACGAGACGGCGGCGGTGCTGACCGCAGGCTGATCGGACAACACAGGGCGGCACCGGAAAGGCGCGGGCGACCGCGCCTTTTCGCGTTTCGGCCGCCATGAAGCGCGCCGCAATGTCGCGGCCTGCACAGCGGATTTCGGCATGGGCCTAGTCCCGGCGCGGCAAAAGACCGATATGTTGCTTTCCGCGACAGCATGGTTCGCACCACGCGGACAGGGAGCAACCGTTGTTTCTTTCCGTCTTCGACCTGTTCAAGATCGGCATAGGCCCGTCGAGCTCGCACACGATGGGGCCGATGACCGCCGCCCGACGTTTCCTCGACGAGATCGCCGGCGACGACTGGCCGCGCCCGGCCGGCACGAAGGTCGGGCGGATCGGTGCCAGCCTGCACGGCTCGCTTGCCTATACCGGCGTCGGCCACGGTTCCGACCGCGCCGTCATACTCGGCCTTGCCGGCGAGACGCCCACCACTGTCGACCCCGACAAGTCGGACGCACAGGTCGACGCGATCAAGGCGGAGAAGCGCGTGTCGCCGCCCGGCCATCCTTCCTATCGCTTCGATCCGGCGACCGACCTCGTGCTCGACAAGAAGACGCCGCTGCCTGGCCATGCCAACGGCATGACGTTTTACGCATACGACACCGACGATCATCTCATCCTGCGCCGGGTCTATTATTCGATCGGCGGCGGTTTCGTCGTCTCCGAGGAAGAATTGCAGCGCATGAAGAGCCGCTCGGCGAAGGCCGCAGGGCCGAAGGTGCCGTATCCCTTCGCCGACGCCGCCGAGATGCTGAAGATGGCGAAAAGAAGCGGCCTGTCGATCGCCGAGATGAAGCGCGTCAACGAAGAAACGCAGATGTCGCGCGAGGAACTCGACGCCGGCCTCGACGCCATCTGGAACGCCATGCGCGGCTGCATCGAGCGCGGCCTGGCGCAGGAAGGTGTCATGCCAGGCGGGCTGAAAGTGCGGCGCCGCGCCAAGATGTTGCACGGCAAGCTGGAGGAGGAATGGCGGCAGAATCGCCCGAACCCGCTGCTCGCCAATGACTGGCTCTCCGTCTACGCCATGGCCGTCAACGAGGAGAACGCTGCCGGTGGCCGTGTCGTCACCGCGCCGACCAACGGTGCGGCCGGCACGCTGCCCGCCGTGCTGCGCTATTGGCTGCATTTCCACCCCGACGCCGACCAGCGCGGCGTTCGCGACTTCCTGCTGACGGCGGCGGCCGTCGGCGGCATCATCAAGACCAACGCCTCGATCTCCGGCGCCGAGGTCGGCTGTCAGGGCGAGGTGGGTTCTGCCTCGGCGATGGCCGCCGCCGGTCTCGCGGCGGTTCTCGGCGGCACGCCGGAGCAGATCGAGAACGCCGCCGAGATCGCGCTGGAGCATCATCTCGGCATGACCTGCGATCCTGTCGCCGGGCTGGTGCAGGTGCCTTGCATAGAGCGCAACGCGCTGGGCGCGGTGAAGGCCGTCACCGCCGCCTCGCTGGCGGTCAAGGGCGACGGCAAACATTTCGTGCCGCTTGACGCGGCGATCGAGACGATGCGCCAGACCGGCCGCGACATGAGCGAGAAATACAAGGAGACCAGTCTCGGCGGGCTGGCGGTCAACGTGGTGGAGTGTTGACACCGTTGCCCGATGCGTCGTCAACACGCGCTGTACCGCCTGTGCATAACCTGGCTTGCGATTGAACCGCCGCCGCCGCGCCGCTAAATCTCTTGCATGGCGCTCAACCTGATAAAACTCTGCGTCGGCTGCGACAGTGTCGAGGATCTGGAGGAGTGGATCGCCTTCCGTCTCGACGAGCGGCGGCGCGCCGGCGAGCCGGTGGAACACTATCACACCACCCGCATGGTGCCGACCCGTGCCTCCGAACTGCTCGACGGCGGCTCGCTCTACTGGGTCATCAAGGCGCAGGTGCAATGCCGCCAGCGGCTGGTGGAAATACGCCCGTTCACCGACGACGAGGGCATCGGCCGCTGCCACCTCATCCTCGATCCCAATGTCGAGCGTACCGAATGGCAGCCGCGCCGCGCCTTCCAGGGTTGGCGCTATCTGAAGCCGGCCGACGCGCCGCCGGACCTCGGCAAAGGTAGGGCCGGTTTCATGGAGATGCCGCCAAAACTCCGGCAGGAGCTTGCGGAGCTCGGGCTGCTCTGAGCCGGTCCTGAGACTTCGGCGGGCGCCCGACCCCGCTGGACAAGGCCGCCGCTTTCATGAACAAACGGCTGAAGCCGTTGCGGGGAGTTCGAGCCGGACCGACATGACCGACACGACGGACCGCGTCGAGGACCGGCTGATCGCCTTCCTGCCCAATCTGCGCCGTTTCGCCATTTCGCTCAGCGGCTCGCGCGACGTCGCGGACGATCTGGTCCAGGCGGCCTGCGAGCGGGCGCTGGCCAGCGCCGACCGCTTTGAGCCGGGCACGCGTTTCGACGCCTGGATGTTCCGCATCCTGCGCAACCTGTGGATCGACCAGATCCGCCGCCGGAAAACCGCCGGGGTGCAGGAGGACATTTCCGACCATCACGAGCTCTCGACCGGCACGGGCGAGCGCGAGGCCGAGGCCCGCATGACGCTGAAAAGCGTCGCCGAGGCGATCGGCGAACTCGCCGACGAGCAGCGCGAAGTGCTGCTGCTGGTCTGCGTCGAGGAACTCTCCTACCGCGACGCGGCGGAGGTGCTTGGTATCCCGATCGGCACAGTGATGAGCCGGCTGGCGCGGGCGCGCAAAAATCTTGGCGTGGCCGCGGGAATAGAGGCGGCGCCGGCCCGTTCTGACCATTCGAAGGGTGTGCGGGGATGACAAAGGCCGATTTCACCGACGAGACACTGATGCGCTACGCCGACGGCGAACTCGACGCCGCGACGGCCGAGGCGCTGGAGCGCGACATGGAGACGGACGACGACCTCGTCGCCCGCGTGGCGCTGTTCATCGAGACGCGGGCCGCCGCCAAGGAGGCGCTGCGGCCGCTGCTGGACGAGCCGGTGCCGGCGGAGTTGACGGCTTCGGTCGAGCGCATGATTGCCGGGAAGCGGGCAGCAGGCGTGGCGCCGCAGTCCGGCGCGGGCAAGCCGGAGGCCGTGGTCATCCCCATCGCCGCGGCGCGAGAGGTACGCCGTCCGAAGCCGGTGTGGTTGCTGCCAGTCGCAGCCTCGCTGGTTGCAGCGCTTGTCGGCGGGTTTTTGGGCTTCCGGCTGGAGCAGGGCGGCGACATCCCGCCAAGGGGCGACATCATCGCCGGCATCGACAGCCCGGCCTTGCGGCAGGCGCTGGCCAGCGTGCCGTCCGGACAGGAACAGCAGGTCGATGAGCACCGGTTCCGTGCCATCGCCACTTTCACCGACCGCCGGCAGGAAACCTGCCGCGAATTCGAGCTGGATTCGGAAACCCGCTCGACGGTGATCGCGGTGGCCTGCGCGGCGGAAGGCGGCTGGCGCGTCGATTTCGCCGTTGCCGCGCCCGGCGATTCCTCCGGCTATGCGCCGGCGTCCTCGACCGAGGCGCTGGACGCCTATCTCGGCGCCATCGAGGCAGCGGCGCCCATGGCGGCGGCCGAGGAAGCGGCGGCGCTGAAGGCAATCCGCGAGCCCTCCAAACAATAATCGCCACCGATCGCTTCTTGCGGGGAATAAGGCGGCCAGGCCCCCGTTCTTCCTCGCGGCCGGCACGAAGCCGGTCGCAAGCAAGGAACAGGATCATGTCAACACGGCACTGGAAGTTTCGCGCGGCGGCAATCGCCGGTATGGCGGCGGTAGCCACCACGGCGGCCGAGGCACAGCCCTTTCACATGTCGGTACCCGCCAAGGGGTCCTCGATGACCAGCAATTTGGCGGACGGCGCCGTCATCCTCGTCGGCAACAGCTCGTCCAATTCGAGCTCCAACTCGTCGAGCAACTCCAGTTCGAACTCGTCGTCGAACAGTTCCTCCAACAGCTCGTCGAATTCCAGCTCGAATTCCTCGTCCAACTCGTCGAGCAATTCGAACTCCAATTCGTCATCCAACCGATCGTCCGATGGCTACGATTCCGGCCGCTCCCGGCATGGCGGCAAGGGCAAGGGTTTTGGCAGGAGTTGGGGCAAAAGCTGGAACAAGAGCTGGAAGGCATTGCTGCGCTAGACACAGCCGCGGGGCGGGGGGTTTCGCCCCCGCCCGCCGTTCGTAAAAAACTCAGTCCCGCAGGATCAGCCGGTCGCCGCGCATGTCGAAGCCCGACAGCGTCGAGATGAAATTCATGCCGAGCAGGCTCTGGCCGAGCGTGCCTTCGGCGGCCACGAGGATCGGCTGGTTGCGGCGGATGATGGCGCCGACGGTGATCTCACGCGCCCGGGCCGACGCCGCATGCGTGGTGCCGTTCGCGGTGGCGATCGGGATCGAATAGCTCAATGCGCCGATGTCGATGCCGGCGCGGCGCGCGTCCTCCGTCGTCAGCACCGTGCTGGTGGCGCCGGTGTCGATCAAAAACTCCACATCCGCGCCCTCTACGGTGCCGCGCACCTCGAAATGGCCGTTCGGCCGCTTTTCCATCATCACCGTGGCGCGGCCGTCGGCGTCGGTCACCGACAGCGGGCTTCCAGGCACCAGACCGGCGGTGACGCGTGACAGCACGTCCTGCAACTCGTAGCGATACTGGTAGCCGGCGACCAGCGCCAGCAGCATCGCCAGCCACAAGGCCGCGGCGCGCAGCCCGCCGCTCAACTGGCGTCGCGACGAGACCAGGCCGGCGGAGATCACGGCGACAATGGCACCGAGATAGACCAGGCGAGCAAAACGGTCGTTGTCCAGCCCGAGCACCGAGCCGCTGGAATCGGTGACCAACAGCACGACCAGTCCGACGCCGAGGATGCCGAGACCGATGGTCAGGCGGTTCATGTCATCTCACTCCGCCATCCCGCGCTCGCGCGCCATGCGGGCGCGGCGGGTCTCGCGGCGCGGCTTCCGCTCAACCGTCTCCAGCCGCGCCGGCAGCAGCGCCATCACGGCGCGGCGCTGGTCCGGCGTCATGTCGATCCATTCGGCGATCTCGTCGCGCGTGCGGCCGCAGCCGAAGCAGTAGCCCGTCTTCATGTCGATGGAGCAGACGAGGATGCAGGGCGACTCGATCAAGGTGTTGCCGTTCCGTTCGATACGCTTCACTTGGGACAGGCGAAGACGATATGCAAGGGCGCGATTGTGCCATGCGGCGGAAGCGTTTATGCCCCCGGCAACGACAGCGCTCCCTGGCGGATACGACATGGCATCGGCAAAACCCTTCGACGACATTCGCGCGCTGCTGCCGCAACTGCCGGCCGGCGACGACGAGGTTGCCGAGCGCGTGCGCTTCGATTTCCTGTCGCGCGCCGCCCGTTTCGGCCGGCTGGGAAGGGTCGAAGAGATTGCCGTATGGCTCGCCCGTTGGGCTGGCAAGCAGCCGGCGGTGCGCCGGCCGCTGATGGCGGTGTTCGCCGGCAACCACGGTGTCGCGGCGCAAGGCATTTCGTCACGTCCGGTCGAGGAGACGGCGCGGCTGGTCGAACTCTGCGCAGCCGGCGGCGCTGCCATCAACGGCGTCTGCCTCGCCAACGATGTCGGGTTGAAAGTGTTCGATCTTGCGCTGCATCTGCCTACCGCCGACATTTCTGTCGAGTCCGCGCTCGACGAGCGCGGCTGCGCCGCCACCATGGCCTTCGGCATGGAAGCGGTTGCCGGCGGCACCGACCTTCTGTGCATCGGCGCCATCGGCGTCGGCGGCTCGACCGTCGCGGCGGCGCTGTTCGCCGCGCTGTTCGGCGGCACAGGGGCCGATTGGGTGGAGGCCGGAGCCGACCTGCATGCCCGCAAGGTGGAGACCGTCGACCGCGCGCTGGCGCTGCATCGCGACCATCTTGCTGATCCGCTGGAGGTGCTGCGCCGCCTCGGCGGACGCGAATTCGCGGCGATCGCCGGCGCCATTCTGGCGGCGCGCATGGAGCGCGTGCCGGTCATTCTGGATGGCGCGGCCGCGATCGCCTCGGCGGCGGTGCTGAAGGCGCTGGACGCCGCGCTCGACCACTGCCTTGTCGCGCAGGCGCCCGTCGACCCGGGTCCGGCCAAGGCCGTCGAGCGGCTGGGGCTGAAACCGGTGCTCGATCTCGGCATTTCCGGCGGAGAGGGAACTTCGGCCGTGCTTGCTGCCGGAATCGTGAAGGCCGCCGCCGAAGTGGCATCGACGTTCGCGGAGGCCCGCGCCGCGGTCGCGGGGAAGCGGTAGTCTAGGATCTGTTGAGATTCAGGTCAGGGCGCGCCGAAAATGGCGGTTTTCGAGAACCGAAGCGCAGTGTACGTTAAGGTACAAGAGCATCGGAAGCGCAGAAAAGCGCCATTTGCAGGCCGCCTTGGCCCGAATATCAACAGACCCTAATCCGGCAGCAGCGCTCCCTACTGCCACTGCCCGGTCAGCAGGGTCGTCCACAGGTGGAAATTGCTCGGCAGGTCGCAAAAACCGGCGTCGTAGCGGTGCTGTGTGCAGGCGGGCTCGAAGGGTTTTGTCGGCGGCGCGCTCTGGCAGGCCGAAAGCAGGGTCAGCGCGGCGATCATCGCAATGGGCGGCAGCAGTCGCATCATAAAAGTTCCGATTCGTACCCTCGACACCTAACATAGGCCTCGGCGCACAACCACCAAAGGCTAAGCCGGTCGCACCCCGCCCTATCGCCGTCCGCCCGCCGCCGCCCCCGGCGCCGGCACGGCCGGCATCGCCTCCATCACCCGCGCGGCCGGGAACACGACGATCACCTCGGTGCCCTCGCGCAGCTTCGAGCGGATGTCGAAACTGCCGCCATGCAGGGCGATCAGGCCCTGGACGATCGGCAGGCCGAGGCCGGTGCCCTGTTCGGCGCTTTTTATGGCGATGGAACCCTGGCCGAAGGCCGACAGCACCACCGGCAATTCGTCCTCGGCGATGCCCGGCCCGTTGTCCTTCACAGACAGATACTGGCCGCCGCCCGCCGTCCAGCCGACGCGCACGCGGATCTCGCCGCCGCCGGGCGTGAATTTCACCGCGTTGGAGAGCAGATTGAGCGTGATCTGCCGCACCGCGCGCTCGTCGGCGTGGAGCCGCGGCATGTCCTGCTCGAACTCCTCGACGATGCGGATGTCCTTGGCGCGCGCCTTCAGCGTCATCATGTGGCACGAATCCTCGACCGTGCCGGCCAGCGACAACGCCTCCTCGTTGAGCTGATAGCGCCCGGCCTCGATGCGCGACAGGTCGAGGATCTCGTTGATCAGTTGCAGCAGGTGCTGGCCCGAGGAATGGATGTCGTGGGCGTAATCCTTGTAGGTGGTGTTGGCCATCGGACCCAGCACCTCGCTGCCCATCACCTCGGAAAAGCCGAGGATGGCATTCAGCGGGGTGCGCAACTCGTGGCTCATCGAGGCGAGGAAACGCGATTTCGCCAGGTTGGCCTCTTCGGCGCGCAGGCGCGCCTCGTCCGACATCGCCTTCGCCGTCTCAAGCTCGGCGATCAGCGCGTCCTTCTCCGTGCGGAAGGAGAGCAGCATCAGCGAGGAGCGGTAGATGTGGCCGGAAATGTAGGAAAAGAACGGCAGCGACAGCACGAGCAGCGCCGCCATCAGCGCCTCCACCGGCTGGCGAAGGTCGGCGCCAAGCGCCGCATAGAGCAGCACCGGCAACGCGAAGGTGGCGACCAGCGCGCCGCGCAGCGAAGCGGCGATCAGCGCCGAAGCGGCCACGGCAAGCAGCAGCAGCACGGCCTTGACCACCGGGAATTGCGCCACGCTGCATTCGTCGCATCGCAGCGCCGCCAGATAGGCCCAGCCAAGACCCGACACGAAATGCCCGACCAGGAAGGCGCGTTTCGTCCAGGCGACATCGAGATCGTCGGTCTGCTGGCGCTCGATGCGCTTCGCGACGAAAGCGAGCCCGGCGTAGCAAGTGACTGTTATCAGGGCCCAAATGGCGATCGACAGGGTCATGCCCGCCAGCATGCCGCCGATGGCGATGATCGACACCAGCAGCGGCACGGCGGCCGCGCCGGCGATGGTCGAGTTGGCGTGCAGCTTCAACAGTTCGCGGTCGTAGCCGACATTGCCAGGCTGCTGCGCCAGCCGGTCGCGAATCCGCCGGACGGCCCGCGCCACATCGCTGTTGCGATGCGGTTTGCGCCGGTCCACAATGATCTTGTCCGCCGTGTTGGTGAGCGTGGACGGCATTCCGGTTCAAAAATTTCGCGCGCGGGTTCCAGGATTTTCGGTTCCTCCAAGCTAGTTGCGAATGATTAAGAGACTGTTTGCCATATGAGCAGGCCGTGGCGGGCCGGGCGGGCGCGCCCGCCGCGCAGCTTTGCGCGCAAGGCGTTGGACCTCTCGCTGGCCGTGGTCATCCTGGGGCTGATCGCGCTTCTAGCCGCGCGGCTCGACCGGGTGGAGACCCGGCGCATGGCGGGCTCCGCGATCGTCAATGACGGCGACACGATCACCATTGCCGGCGAAAAGATCCGACTGCGCGGCATCGACGCGCCGGAATATTCGCAGACCTGCCGGCGTGGCGGCAAGGACTATGCCTGCGGCCGCGAGGCGCGCGAGGCGCTGCGCCGTCTGATCGGCGGGCAGGCCGTTTCATGTGCCGGCTGGCAGCGCGACCGTTTCGGCCGGCTGCTCGGCGAGTGCAAGGCGGGCTCGACCGATCTCAATCGCGCGCTGGTGGCGGAGGGCTGGGCGGTGGCCTTCGGCGGCTTCGAGATCGAGGAATTTTCCGCGCGAAAAGCCGGGCGTGGCCTGTGGGCGGGCGAGTTCGACCGGCCGCGGCAATGGCGCGACAGCCATGGCAGCATGGCCGAAGACGAGCACGATTGGCTTGATGCCGCGTGGAATTGGCTGCGGGCAAGCTTCGGGTTCGGCTAGAAGAAGGCTCCCGCGCTAGCTCCGCAGGCCCGGCGCCTCCTGGCCGGTGCGCTCGACATATTCGGTGTAGCCGCCGCCATAGGCGTGCAGGCCGTCCGGCGTCAGTTCCAGCACCCGGTTCGACAGTGCTGCGAGAAAATGCCGGTCGTGGCTGACGAACAGCATCGCGCCCTCATAGCGCGACAGCGCCTCGATCAGCATCTGCTTGGTGGCGATGTCGAGATGGTTAGTCGGCTCGTCGAGCACCAGAAAATTCGGCGGGTCGAACAGCATTTTCGCCATTACCAGCCGCGCCTTCTCGCCGCCCGAAAGCACCCGGCATTTCTTCTCGATCTCGTCGCCGGAGAAGCCGAAGCAGCCGGCAAGCGCCCGCAGCGGCGCCTGGCCCGCCTGCGGGAACGAATCCTCCAGCGATTGCAGCACGGTGCGCTCGCCGTCGAGCAGTTCCATGGCGTGCTGGGCGAAATAACCCATCTTGACGCTCGGCCCGCGCGAAACCGAACCGTCGTCGGGTTCGGCGGCGCCGGCGACCAGCTTCAGCAGCGTCGATTTTCCCGCGCCGTTGACACCCATCACGCACCAGCGCTCGCGCCGGCGCACCTGGAAGTCGAGCCCCTCATAGATCCTGCGGCTGCCAAAACTCTTGTGGACGTTCTTCAGCGTCGCCACGTCCTCGCCGGAGCGCGGCGCCGGCTGGAACTCGAAGCGCACCGTCTGCTGGCGTTTCGGCGGCTCGACCTTGTCGATCTTCTCCAGCTTCTTGACGCGGCTCTGCACCTGCGCGGCGTGGCTGGCGCGCGCCTTGAAGCGCTCGATGAAGGCGATCTCCTTGGCCAGCATCGCCTGCTGGCGCTCGAACTGCGCCTGCTGCTGCACCTCGGCCACCGCCCGCTGCTGGCGGTAGAATTCGTAATCACCCGAATAGGAGGTCAGCGCACCGCCATCGATCTCGACGATTTTTCCCACGATGCGGTTCATGAATTCGCGGTCGTGCGAGGTCATCAGCACCGCGCCGTCGAAATTTTTCAGGAAATTCTCCAGCCAGATCAGGCTTTCGAGGTCGAGATGGTTCGACGGCTCGTCGAGCAGCATGGCATCGGGCCGCATCAAGAGAATTTTGGCGAGCGCCACGCGCATCTTCCAGCCGCCCGACAGTTTTGCGACGTCGCCGTCCATCATCTCCTGCGAAAAGCCCAGCCCGTCCAGCACCTCGCGGGCGCGGCCGTCCAGCGCGTAGCCGTCGAGCTCGTCGAACTTGTGCTGCACCTCGCCGTAACGCGCGATGATGTCGTCCATCTCGTCGGCGCGATCCGGATCGGCCATGGCGGCCTCCAGCTCGGCCATTTCGTCCGCCAGCGCGCTGACCGGACCGACGCCGTCCATCACCTCGTGCACGGCGCTGCGGCCGGCCATGTCGCCGACATCCTGGCTGAAATAGCCGACGGTCACGCCGCGGTCGATCGACACCTGTCCTTCGTCGGGCTGTTCCTCGCCGGTGATCATGCGGAACAGTGTAGTCTTGCCGGCGCCGTTGGGGCCGACGAGGCCGACCTTCTCGCCGCGCTGGATCGCGGCGGAGGCCTCGATGAAGACGATCTG
The DNA here is from genome assembly GCF_030929505.1 of Mesorhizobium sp. LHD-90. GTDB lineage: Bacteria > Pseudomonadota > Alphaproteobacteria > Rhizobiales > Rhizobiaceae > Kumtagia. The sequence goes on from NZ_JAVFVV010000029.1 coordinate 36,493, forward strand.
CTTGCCGTTCTGCTTGCCGATATTTTCGAGACGGATCATGCGTTTCCAGCCTGGGATTCATTTCTCGCGGCCGGCTGTTTCGGAGGCGGCTGCGAAAGCGTGGTCCCTAGACCATCGCGCCCGCGTCCGCGCAAGGGTTGCCGATGTCACAGGCGGGCGGCGGCTCACCCCGAAACCGGGATCGCCGTCGTCTCCTTCCCTGTGCGGACGACGAACATCGTATAATAGCGCGCGATGTCGCTGCGGTCGTCGAACAGGCGCTCGCACAGCGAGCCGAACTCCTTCATGTCGGCCAGGCGCAGCATCAGGATCACGTCCGTCTGGCCGGAAACGCTGTAGGCCTGAACGACGGCCGGCTCCCGGGCCGCGAGGTCGAGGAAACGCCGCGTGTGCTGTTCGCCGTGGCGCACCAGTTCGACGGTCACGATCGCCTTCAATCCCTTGCCGGCCTTGGCCGGATTGAGGATCGCCACGATCCGATCGATTGCGCCGCCGGCCTTCAGCCGCTGGATGCGGCGCAGGCAACTGGACGGCGAAAGCCCGACCAGGTCCGCCAGCTCCGCATTGGTTCGCGACGCATCCTCCTGCAGAAGGTCGAGCAGTCTTTTGTCGATGCGGTCCATCCATTTCTCCCGGCCGCCACCCGCCAACACCATGCAATAATATTGCACGCACCCGCAAGTTTTTGACGCCGAATGCGAACGGCGCCGGGTTAAGAGGTTGGCCGAAGTTTGGAGACATGGCCATGACGGCGACGGCGCTGTTTTATCGAAAGACCCGCGAAACCCTTGAAATCTATTGGGAACTGGTGCGCATCATCGTGCCGGTCACGCTGCTCACCCAGGCGCTGGTGGAGTTCGGCGTGATCCGCGCCGTCTCGCCGGTGTTCGCGCCGGTCATGGAACTTTACGGGCTGCCGCCGGAGCTTGCCTTCGCCTGGCTGATGGGATTGCTGGTCGGGCTCTGGGGCGCGGTAGCGACCCTTTTCACCCTGGTGCCGGTCTCGGAACTGACCGTCGCCGACATGACTGTCTTTTCGGCGCTGCTGCTGGTGGCGCACGCCATCCCCATCGAACAGCGCATCATCCAGAAGGCAGGCCCCGGTTTCCTGGTCACCGCGGCGGTCCGCATCGGCGGCGGCATGGTCTTTGCTGTCATCCTGCACCAGACCTTTGCCGCGACCGGCTGGCTGGCCGCGCCGCTGGAGCCGGCCTGGATGCCGATGGGCCAGAGCGCCGGCTGGGGCGAATTCGCGTGGGGTCTGGCGGAAAGCCTGGCCGCCATGCTGGTCATCCTGCTTGCCCTTAGCTGGACGATGGAGATCCTGAAAATCTCCGGCATCATGGACTGGCTGAACAAGGGCATCGCCCCTCTGTTCCGGCTTGCCGGCATCCGCTCCGAAACCGTGCCGTTCGCGGCGGTGGGTCTTTTCCTCGGCATTTCTTATGGCGGCGGGCTGCTCATCCGCGAGGCGCGCTCGACGGCCGTCGAACCGCGCCAAATCTTCCTCGCCTGCGTCTTCATGGGTTTTGCCCACTCGCTGATCGAGGACACGCTGCTCGTCGTTGCCCTCGGCGCCGACTTCACCAGCGTCTTTGTCGGCCGGCTGATCTTTGCCGTGCTGGCAACCGCCTTGATCGCCAGGACAATCCGCTCTGCCCCTGAACGCGTATTTTTCCGGGCGTTCTTCGACGGAAAAGGTTCGGAGGCGCTGGGATCGGAAACAAAACCCTGATGCCGGGGGGCAATCCCTATACCGCGAATGAATTTCTCTGCTCAGTGAAACGTGCGAATGAACAGAAAATGCTTGTAGAGATGCGCTCCGATATCCTGAAAGTTCTTCAAATCTTGGTCTGCAACATAGGGGGTTCCGAGTTCCGGATCGCCGACATACATCGAATAGCATCCGTGCTGGCGATCGACCGAAAGCCGGATCGTGTATCGATACTGCGGGAAACGTTCCGACAGATCGGCCCGGATCCGGCCATGCAGAGCCGCGTCCTCGTACTCTGATCCCGAGGGCGGCACGATGAAGAGTTCATGGATTTTGTGTGCCACGGTCATCGGGTGATGTCCTCAGGACAGTCGGGAAAAGACCTCGTCCGCGAATTTTCTCAATTCGCTTTCGGTTACCTCACGGGGAACTCCGGCGGCCATCAGGCGCGACCGCATGGTGGCAATGACGAATTTCCAGTAGTGATCGGCGTCCCGCCCGGATTTTTCCGACAGGGCCTGGGCCGCCTGCAAGATTTCTCCGATACGTTTTCGCGCCGGAAACGGGATCACCAGGCAGCGCCCGCGGGCGCGACGGGCGGCTTCGAAATCGTGGAGGGTCATGATCTTTCTACACGATGCGCCGATCCGCGGAGAAGTTAAAGGTCCGCGGCGGTCAGCACATAGAGTTGACTCCGTTTGTTCGAATAGGCCTTCCGCGCCGCGTTCTCGATCGACTTCCTTGCCGCATCGAACGCGGCCAGATACCTCGCCTCGGCGTTCCCTCCGCCATCGAGCGGCTTCAATGCGTTGGTTTCGACGAAGAACGGGACCTTGAACATCCCATCATAACCCAGGAAATGGACTGCCTGCCTCCCGGCGTCATAGCTTCGGCTCTGGTTTGGAAAGGCTAGGGTCATGGACGGAATACTCTGGTGCTCCGGTTGACGGCAGATGATTGCGGTTGCCCGCCTGTACGGGATCGCTCATCGATACGAGGGAATGCTTCCCCTCGATTGCCGTCAGAATGTGATGCTGCTCAAGGCGAGGTACAGAAAGCCGCCGATCACGGAAGCGACCAGCAGTATCAGGATGATGGCGGTTGGATCCGCTGCGATCCGTTCAAGCCGCCTCACAATGCGATGTCCGCTGCGCGCGCGGTATCGCTCCGTGCTTCGTTGTTCGCGCGCACCTCGTTGAGGACGCGCGACAACATTGCCATGTTGGAAGAGGTCGGTTGCGGTGTTGGCAAGGCGGAAGACATGGGTGTCCTCCTTTCCGGCTGGGGCTAGGGCACGATAGCCGCCCTCAATCGACAGCGCCCTTGAAAAGGCTGCCAACCCGAAGACCCTAGCAGCAGGCAAGCAGGATAGCGAGGTTAATCGGATTCTTGTCAAATAAATCCCTGCTTGCCCTATTACCCTGCTACAAGCATTTCTGGGCATTTGCGATCAGGCGAACTTGCCCAGGTCAAGATCGGACAGATTTCATGGAAATCCCGGATTGGATTTCGCCGGTGCTCTTCGGCGCCGGCACGGGGGCGCTCGCTTTGTCACTCGTCGGTTTTACTTGGGGCGGCTGGCTCACCGAACGCGCGGCGCGGCGCATGTCGGACGACGCTGTGCTGTCGGCCGTCGCTCTGAGTCTTCTGCCCTATTGCCTGGAGCGCGCGGAACGCGATCCGAATTCCGCCGCGATCGTGGCCGATATGAAAATCGCGCGCGCCTTTCAACGGCCGGGTCTCGTCGCCGCCGCCGGATGGGCGACGCCTCTCGGAGAAGACAAGCCCAACCGGGAACTGGCGCGTGCTTGCGGGATCGCGCTTACCCCGACGGCCCTGCCGGCGCAATGATCCGGCCTGCGGGCTTGTACTTTCCAGCGTCAGCGCCAGGCAAGCCGATTACCACGGAGCATCGCCGATGATGAGTTCGACTTTCACCGCGCTTCGAGTGCAAGGCGTGACCGCTCGGTCCTTGCGGGAGGCAACCGCATTGAACTTCGACGCTTCGTCATTCCTGCGGCCCAGACCCAGCTATGGTCTTCCCGACAAGGCGACGCAAGACTTCTGGACGGAGATGGTATCGGCCCGACGTGCCTATCGGGAGAAAACGGGGCACAACATCGAGGACGTGTTGCCGCGATAAAAGTGGCGATCCAACGATCACCATTCGGCGCCGATCCTCGATCACGAAATCCTGCAGCCCTTGACCCCGCGCCATCCGCCTCTATCCAATCGGCTTGGGGCAAGGATCGGAACAAAGGGCTGGACAATGAAACTTTTCGACGGCGGCCGCGCGCCGAACCCGCGCCGGGTGCGGGTGTTTCTGGCGGAAAAGGGCATCGAGGTGCCGCTTGTGCCCGTCGACATGGGCGCCATGGGTCACAGGGGCGCGGAGATCACCGCGAAAAACCCGTTGCAGCGCCTGCCGGTGCTGGAACTCGATGACGGCACCGTGCTGACCGAATCGGTCGCCATCTGCCGCTATTTCGAGGAACTGCATCCCGAGCCTGCGCTGTTTGGGCGCGGTGCTCTCGGCAAGGCGCTTGTCGAGATGTGGCAGCGGCGCATCGAGCTCGTCCTTTATGCCGCGGTCGCCCATGCCTTTCGTCACACGCACCCCGCCATGAAGGAGTGGGAGGTGCCGCAGGTGCCCGAATGGGGCGAGGCCAACCGGCCGAAGGCGATCGAGTTCCTGCGTATCCTCGACCGGCATCTGCAAGACAACCAATTCGCCGCCGGCGACTTTTTCAGCATTGCCGACATCACCGGCATGATCGCGCTGGACTTCATGAAGCCGGCGCGCATCACCATCCCGGAGGACTGCCCGTCGGTGCTGCGTTGGTACGCGGCGCTGAAGGCACGGCCGAGTGCGACGGCTTGACTTGGAAGCACAACTGCAAGACCTGACGGCCCGCATCCACGCCTGCCGCATCTGTGTCGAGACGCCTGCCGGCCGGCCGCTGCCGCACGAGCCGCGGCCCGTGCTGACGCCGTCCTCGACGGCAAAGATCCTGATCGCCGGCCAGGCGCCCGGCACGAAGGTGCATCTGAGCGGAAGGCCGTTCTCGGACAGGTCCGGCGACCGGCTGCGCGATTGGCTCGGCGTCGACGACCGGACATTCTACGATGCGGAAAAGATCGCCATCGTCGCGATGGGGTTCTGCTTTCCCGGACAGGACAGACATGGCGGCGACCTGCCGCCGCGCAAGGAATGCGCGCCGGCCTGGCGGGCGCCGCTGATGGCGCTGATGCCGCAGGTCGAACTGGTGGTCGCCGTCGGGCTCTACGCGCAGGCCTGGCATATGGGCGGCGGGAAAGCGCGCTCGCTGACCGAAACGGTGCAAGACTGGCGCGACATTCTTGAAGGATCGAGCGGACCGAAAATCTTTCCGCTGCCGCACCCGTCTTGGCGAAACACCGGCTGGCTGCGCAAAAATCCGTGGTTCGAGGCTGAATTGCTGCCGCGCCTGCGAGAGGAAATCGCCGCGCGCCTTACCTGACCTCCACGCAAGCTCATGCTCGTGACGATGGCGCCGGAGCGAAAATCTTGCTTGTACGGGTTTCCCGGAATGCTAAGTTGCGCGGAATATTTTTCTCCCGGAGCCCGTTATGGACCGCCTAGACCGCAAAATCCTTCGCTTGTTGCAGGAGGACGCCACGCTCGCCGTGGCCGACATCGCCAAGAAGGTCGGCCTGTCGACCACGCCTTGCTGGCGGCGCATCCAGAAGCTCGAGGAGGAAGGCGTCATCCGCAGGCGCGTCGCCATCCTCGATCCGGAAAGGATCAACGCGCGCGTCACCGTGTTCGTGTCGATCCGCACCAACTCGCACAGCCACGAATGGCTGCGCCGCTTTTCCGAGGTCATCCAGGAGTTCCCGGAAGTCATCGAATTCTACCGCATGAGCGGCGACATCGACTATCTGCTGCGCGTCGTCGTGCCCGACATCGCCGCCTACGATGCCTTCTACAAGCGGCTCATCGCCAAGATCGAGATCCGCGACGTGTCGTCGTCCTTCGCCATGGAGCAGATAAAATACACGACCGAACTGCCGCTCGACTACATGATGCTGGAGAAGGAATCCGGCTCCAACGCCGCCTGACCAGCCCGGACGGGCGCCACCTGCCAAAATATCTCCGCGGATTGGATTTGGGCCGCGGGGCGGCGCCGTCGCGTTGATTGCCGGGGCCAACCAAAAGGCGACTGGGTTCACTTCGTCGAGCGGGGCGAGTGTCGGGAACGGGAACCGGCAAGAAGGTCATTTGCGTTCCTGCTGAAGCCAGACGGTCAGAAGAGCGATGGAAAGCAGGCTTTTTGAACCCCGCCATGAAGCCCGTCGGCGGTTCCGCAAGCTGCCATTCCACATAACGTGTTGCAAATAAACGATCTTCCGGACTTCATTCGAAATGATGCGGCGTGCCGGCTAGGCTTAACCCATTGATCGCAAAGACCCGCCGGTGAAGCCCGAGCGGTGTTGTGTCAGCAGCATAGGCACGCAGAAGCTCCTCAGGTGGTCGGCTTCGCCTTGGCCTTGATCCGCTCGACTGTCTTTGCCGCCGTCAGTTCGCGGACCGCGTCCTTGCCGATCCAGCGTGCCGTCTTATCCGAGGATGCGGCAAGCTTTTCTGCCAGCGCAAGTGCTTGTGAATGCAACACAATCGAGCGTTTTCCGATGGTCCGCAATGCCCAGTTCACCGCCTTTTTCACAAAATTGCGGCCGTCGGTCGAATGCCTTTCGACCAGCGATAGGTAAGCTGCAAAGGTCGCATCGGGCTCCTTCTTGCGGTGCACCGTCGCCCAGCACAGCATGGCGAAAGCCGTACGCCGTACAAACTCCCGCTCGTCTTCCGCAAACTCCTCGATCAGGCTCCGCCAATGATCGGTATCGACGAACAGGTCGGAGACGCCGTCAACGATATCCCACGAATCGAAGGACGCAGCCCAAGCCCTTGCATCGGCTGCGGAAAAGCGCTTCGGGTCGGCGGTGACGGAAGCGATGAACTGCGCCTCCATGATGCCGCTTTGCCACAATTCGAAGGCGCGTTCGTGGTTGCGTTTGATCTTTTTGGCGATCTGCCGCTGCACGCCGTGCGAAATGCCCAGCGCCCGGTCTATTCTGATCCCGTAGCGCTGCATCCCCTTTCGGTTGTCTTCCGAACCGATCGAGTGCAGATGAGCGATGATTTCTGTCGCGGACCAGTCCGGCCTAGGTTCTTTCAAATGATCTTGACTCCGGAGTCTGGCCGCTTCGCCTCCGCTTCGGCCCAATTCCAAAGATGCTCATGCAACTCACTGGTTTCCTTTACCATTTCCTCACCCCATGCGGGACTCAGAAATGAGATGCTCTTGGCCTCCCGGCCGTCGAGTTGATAGAAGCGCATGAGAAGCAGCATCGTTTCTCCCATGCCGTAGCCTAGATCTCTGCACTGGTAGACGAAAGTCTCGGGGTTCACGCGTCGGCTGAGAAGGCGAAGCCGAATTCCCCTGGCGATCGTGAGCAGCAGCGAGTAAGCGCTCAAGTCATTTCTCTAGCCGCGCCAGCAGCGACGAAGTATCCCAGCGCCGGCCGCCCATCTGCTGGATTTCCTTGTAGAACTGGTCGACCAGCGCGGTCACCGGCAGTTTTGCGCCGTTGCGATCGGCTTCCTCAAGGCAGATATTAAGATCCTTGCGCATCCAGTCGACCGCAAAGCCGAAATCGTATTTGCCGGCATTCATCGTCTTGTGCCGGTTTTCCATCTGCCAGGAGCCGGCCGCACCCTTGGAAATCACCTCGACGACCTTTTCGACATCCAGCCCCGCCTTCTTTCCGAAATGGATGCCCTCGGCCAGCCCCTGCACCAGACCGGCGATGCAGATCTGGTTGATCATCTTGGTCAGTTGTCCGGCGCCGGACGGTCCCATCAGCCCGACCATGCGGGCGTAAGAATCGATCACCGGTTTTGCCCGGTCGAAATCGGCCTCTTGGCCGCCGACCATCACCGTCAGCACGCCGTTTTCCGCGCCGGCCTGGCCGCCGGAGACCGGCGCGTCGAGGAACGAAAAGCCGCGTTCCGCCGCCTTTTCCGCAAGTTCCCGGGCGACTTCGGCTGAGGCTGTGGTGTTGTCGATGAAGATTGCCCCCTTCTTCATCGCTCCGAAGGCACCGTTCTCGCCGGTTGTCACGGCGCGCAAATCGTCGTCATTGCCGACGCAGGCGAAGACGAAATCCTTGTTTTCCGAGGCTTTTTCCGGCGTCGGCGCGCTTTTGCCGCCGTGCTCGGCGACCCATTTTTCGGCCCGCGCGGCGGTACGGTTGTAGACGGTCACGTCATGGCCGCCCTTGTTCTTGAGATGCCCGGCCATAGGAAAACCCATGACGCCCAGACCGAGGAATGCGACTGACGCCATGGTGCGATCCTTTCGAACGGGTGATTGCCCGGGCCGGCGTGACGGTGTGCTCAGCGCCGCAGGTGTCGTGTAATCAGCCGTTCGAACCAGTCAATAGCGTTGCGCAGGGTTTCGACAAGGGCCAGATAGATGATTGCCGCCCAGATATAGGCCTGGAAATCGAAGCTGCGCGAATAGGCGAGCCGGGTCGCGCCCATCAGGTCCGCCACGGTCACCAGCGCTACCACGGCCGAGCCCTTGACCATCAGGATGATCTCGTTGCCATAGGGGCGCAGCGCCACGATCAGGGCCTGCGGCAGGATAACCTTCCAAAGTGTCTGCAGCTTGTGGAGGCCGAGCGAGGCGGCTCCCTCCCATTGGCCGCGTGGCACGCTGCGGATCGCGCCGCGAAGGATTTCAGCCTGATAGGCGGCGGTGTTCAAGGAAAAGGCGAGGATGGCGCAGTACCAGGCTTCGCGAAAAAAGGTCCACAGGCCAACCGCTTCCAACTGCGGCTTGAACGAGCCGATGCCGTAATAGATCAGGAACGTCTGTGCGAGCAGCGGTGTGCCGCGGAAGAAATAGACATAGCCGTAGCCGATGGCCGCAAGCACGTTGTTCTTCGACATGCGCGCATAGGTGATCGGTAACGACAGGATGGCGCCGAGGAGGATCGAGATTACCACCAGCGACAGCGTCACCTTGAGGCCGGCAATGTAGGTCGGAATGTATTTTTCGAACCATGTGAGGTTCCAGACGGCGGCCAGATAACCGACGAGGCCGATGCCGGCCAGAATCCACAGACCGGTCAGCACGTGCCCGACGATGCGCTCGCGCGGCCAGCCGCGCGGCGGGTTGGGCGGGGCAAGTTCGATTGCCGTCTGGCCGGTGGCGTTCATCGCGTCGGCTCCGGGCCGACCGACCGTTCTATCTTGTTGATTCCGAAGGAAGAGACGATCGTCAGCGCGAGATAGATCAAAATGGCGAAACTGTAGAACAGGAAAGGCTCGCGCTCGACGCGCGCCGCTACGCTTGTCCAACGCAGGATGTCGTTGAGGCCGATCGCCGACACCAATGCGGTGTCCTTCAGCAGGATCAGCCAGAGATTGGCCAGGCCGGGCAGGGCGATGCGGATCAGTTGCGGCAGCACGACGAGGCGCATGGTCTGGCCGTAGGTCAGCCCAATGGCGTAGCCGCCTTCGTACTGGCCCTGCGGAATCGCACGGAAGGCGGAGAGAAACACCTCGCTCGCGTAGGCGGAGAACACCACGCCAAGCGCCACCATGCCTGAGATGAAGCTATTGACGTCGACTGTCGCTTCCGGGTTGACGGTGCGGATCAGACTCTGGATGCCGATCTGCGCGCCGTAGTAGACCAGGAAAAGCGTGACGAGTTCAGGAAGCCCGCGGAAGATCGTGGTGTAGACGTTGCCGGCCAGCCGGAGCGAGGGTTCGCCCGACTGCTTGGCCAGCGCAACGAAAAAGCCGATGAGCAGCCCGAGGGGAAGGGTCGCCGCCGCAAGCGAAACGGTGATGAAGACGCCATAGGCGATTTCATCAAGCCACCCCTCGGAACCCCAGCTCAACAGAGTCCAGATGCTCTTCATGAGGCGGATCGGGCTCCGTTGATCAGTCGGCGGCACGCAAACGGGCGGCCACGAAAAGCGGCCGCCCGTGCATCACGTGTCAGGATTCGGCGCCGTAGACGTCGAAGGTGAAGTACTTGTCGTTGATCGCCTTGTATTTGCCGTTGGCGCGGATCGCCTTGATGGCATCGTTGAGCTTGTTGACCAGGTCCGTCTCGCCCTTGCGCACGGCGATGCCGGCGCCTTCGCCGAAGATCTCGACGGGCTGAGGCGAGGGCTGGCCGATCAGCTTGCAGCAAGCGCCATCGGCGGTCTTCAGCCATTCCTCGAGCACGCTGATGTCGTCCTCCACCGCGTCGAGCCGGCCGTTGGCGAGGTCAAGCAGGAACTCCTGGCTGGTCGGATAACCCTTGATCTCGGAATCGGTGTAGGTCTGCGTGGCGTAGTTGAAGTGGGTGGTCGAGGTGGCGACGCCAATGGTCTTGCCGGCGAGATCCGCCTTGGCTACGCCCTTGATGTCGGAATCCTTCGGACCGGCGAGAGCCGAGGGGGTGTTGTAGTATTTGTGGGTGAAGTCGACCTTCTCGGCGCGCTCCGGCGTGATCGACATGGACGCGATGATGGCGTCGAACTTGCCGGCCTGCAGCGCCGGGATTATGCCGTCCCAGTCTTGGGTGACGAACTCGCACTTCGCCTTCATCTCTTCGCAGAGCGCGTTGGCGATGTCGATGTCAAAACCTTCCAGCTTGCCGTCGGCGGTCAGGTTGTTGAAGGGCGGGTAGGCGCCTTCGGTGCCGATCTTCAGGTTCAATTCCTGGGCGCTTGCCGCGCCGAGCGACGCCATCAGGGCGGCCGCCGATATCGCAAAGGCGATACGCTTGGTGATACGCATAGTGTTCCTCTCTGTTATCGACCGGTCCCGTTCTGGAGCCGGACCGCTTGCGGCGCGATTTTCGCACGCCCGCATTCGTTAATATTCCCACTGTTTTCGCTGAAAAAGCAATCGCAAAACCGCGCAGTGTCCAAGCAGAACAGCGACGCTGCGTCAGTCGCGCACAAGACCGGTCGTGCGTTCGATGAAATCGGCGATTGCGCCGATATCGTCGAGGCTGAAGGCTGGCAAGTCCGTGCCTTCGACCGCATGGTCAGCCGCAATAGCGACGATGTTCGGGTCGACGGGCGCCAAGGGCGTGGTGTTCTTGGCGTTGCGGCGGCGCACTTCGATCTTGAGGTGGCTTTCGCGCTTGTAGCCTTCGACGAGCACGAGGTCGCAGGGCGACAGGCGAGCAATCACCGCCTCCAGGGCTGGCTCCGCCTCGTCGCGGAGCTCGTGCATCAGCGCCCAGCGGACGCCGGAAACGATCGCCACCTCCGTGGCACCGGCCGCGCGATGGCGAAAACTGTCAGTGCCTTCATGGTCGATGTCAAAGGCATGGTGGGCGTGTTTTACCGTCGCGATTTTCCAGCCGCGCTTCGTCAGCTCGGCGACCAGCCGCTCGGCCAGCGTGGTCTTTCCCGAGTTCTTCCAGCCGGTGATGCCGAAGATGCGTCTTGTCATGCGCCGCTATTTTTCGCCATCCGCTCCACCGCGGCAAGGTCCGCGCGTGTCGATGTTGAAGGACGTACTGCTGAAGCAGATCCAGCCGATCTCGATAGTCTCGAGGCCGCTCATCGGGCCGCGGTAAACCGAAGCGGATCGTTCTGCAAGCTCACAACCCTTCCGGCGCCATGCCGGGCGAGGTGCTGTTGGCGATCGGCAGGCGTTTTGCCACCACGCGCTCGCGGTAGAGCATGTAGAGCCCCGACGCGACGATGATGGCCGAGCCGGCGATCATCGGGAGGTCCGGCACGTCGGCGAAGATCAGGTAGCCGAGCAGAATGGCCCAGAGCAACGAGGTGTAGCGGAACGGGGCGATGAAGGAGATGTCGCCGCGCCGCATGGCGAGAATGATGAACTGGTAACCGACGATGAGCAGGCCGGCCGCGACGGCGAGCGTGCCCAGTTCCCAGCCGTCCATCGGCGTCCAGCCGCCGAGCGGCTTCACCAGTATCGCGCCGGCGACCGTGACCAGCACTGCGGTCATCACCGAGACAAGCGGCGTGGGCACTTCCGGCGGCACGGCGCGGGTCGAGAGATCGCGGACGGTGGCGCAGAACACACTGCCCAGCACGGCGAGCGAGTAGACGCTGAAACCGGAAAAGCCCGGGCGGATGACGATCAGCACACCGGCAAAACCCGCGCCGATCGACAGCCAGCGCCGCCAGCCGACGGGTTCGCCGAAAAACAGCGCCGCCCCCATCGTGACCATCAGAGGCAGTGCCTGCAGCACGGCCGAGATGTCGCCGATCGGCAGATGCACGAGGGCGGTCAGGAAGAAGACGGTGGCGCCGAGCTCGCAGGCCGAGCGCAGGACCACCATCGGATGGAGAAGCAGCCGCACCGAGCGGAACGCGCCCATGTGCCAGGCCAGCGCGGTGATCAGCAGGGTGGCGAAAAAACCGCGCACCAGCATGACCTGGCCCATGTTCATCTCGGTCGCAGCGAGTTTCACCAGGGCGTCGTTGACGGTGAAACCCGCCATCGACACCATCATGAAAACCGCGCCGGCATGATTGGGGGAAAGCGCCACGGGGCCGTCCGGAAAGATTGCGATGCCGCCGCTTAGACGGATGCGGCGACACCAGCAATTTTAATGCGCTGGTCCAGCCGGCGAGGCGTGGACGCCCCGGTACGATCGGCCTGGCCGAGGCGGGCACCACCGAGTCGCCCAGGAATGCGCAGGCAAGAAGCGTTTGCCCGCATCCGCTAGACAGCCGGAGCCGTGACCGGCAAGGTCCACATGTCGATGGGCGCCTCGCGGCCGCGTACCGTCACGTCACGCATCGCCACGAAACCTTCGGTCAAGTCGTCCGCGCCGGACATGGCGACACGTTTGACGAGCGCGTCGCCGACGCAGACAGCGGCGCCGAGATCGCGGCACATCGTCTGCAGCCGGCTGGCAACGTTGCAGGTGTCGCCGATGACCGCGAACGAGAGGCTACGCTCGCTGCCGATCGCGCCGATCACCACCGGACCGTACTGGCAGCCGATCCGCACGTCGACGGGGTCGAGGCCGCTTCGGCGACGCTCGTCGTTCCACTGGTCGAGGGCGATGTGCATGGCGCGCGCGCAGCGCAGCGCCCGCGCCGCGTCGTCCTCGGCGGGGCGGGGTACGCCGAAGGTCGCCATGATGCAGTCGCCGATATAGTTGTCGACCGTGCCGCCATGGTCGAACACCACCTGCTCCATGCGCCCGTGGAAGGCGCGCAGCATGGAAAACACCTCTTCGGCCTTGTGGTCCTCGGCATAGTTGGTGAAGCCGACGATGTCGGCGAACAGCACCGCGACCTCCTGCCGGCGCACCGGGCCGAACGGCTCGTCGATCGACGCCAGCGCGTCGACGACGTTTGGTGAGAAATGCCGGGCGAGGTTGACGCGGGCGCGTTCGGCTTTCGTGTAATCCTCGGCCAGTCGGCGCGTGCGCGCCACCACCGACGCGATGATGCCGGCGATGATCAGGATCACCGCGATGTTGGTGGCCTGGTCGACGATGTCGACGAAATTGGGATTGAGATAGAGGCGCAGCCGCTCGCCGACACCGATGCCGTCGGCTGGCGGCGGCGCGACGATGCTTCCCGGCAGCGAAATGATCCACAGCACGGCCGCTGCCCAGCACAGCGCCGCGGCGGTGCCGAGCCAGGCGGCGAGGCGTGGCGACAGCGTCAGCGCGCCGAGACAGACGAAGATCAGCAGATATTTGAAGCCGGCGTCGCGCAGTGTCATGGCATGCGGCAGTGCCTGGTCGTGGAACGGGTTGGGTATGACGACGACCGCAGTCAAGACCACGATGTTGAGGGTGCCAAGCACATAGCCGAGCCAGAGCGGCCGCATGCCACGCCTGATCAGCAGGTAGTTCAACAGGTTGATCAGGAAGAAGAAGACCAGCGTCGAGATCGAGTAGCTGAACGCCGCGTCCCACTTGTCGAGCGCGACGAACAGGATGGCGACGCCGAGCAGCGTCCCGGACGTGACCCAGAACTGCCAGCGGGCGCCCTGGCGCTCGGCGCGTGTCAGCAGCGAGGCCAGCCGCTGGCGCTGCCTTTCCGCCAATGTGTCGTTGTCGAGCGTGGTCATGCTGTCGAAACCGCTGGTTTTTGATCAAGGCTCGACGGGCGAGAACTGGGTGATGACCGGCTTGAATCGCGCATAGGTCCGAACCGGAGGTTGCGGCTAACGCCGTGAGCCGGTTCGAGTCCAGTCAAAAAATTTGTGATAAGAGACGGATCAGCCGCCGGTGACGCTCATGTGGCGCGACACGGCTGGGCGGCGGGTGCGCCGATCGATCACGAAATCGTGGCCCTTCGGTTTGCGGCCGATCGCCTCGTCGATGGCGGCCGACACGCGCTCGTTGCCTTCCGACACACGCAGCGGCGTGCGCAGGTCGGCGGCGTCCTCCTGGCCAAGACACATATAGAGCGTGCCGGTGCAAGTCAGACGGACGCGGTTGCAGCTCTCGCAGAAATTGTGGGTCATCGGCGTGATGAAGCCGAGCCGCCCGCCGGTCTCCGCCACCTCGACGTAGCGGGCCGGGCCGCCGGTTTTGAAGGGAATATCGCTGAGTGTGAACAGTCGCTCCAGGCTGGCACGCAGCAGCGACAGCGGCAGGTACTGGTCGGTGCGGTCGCCGTCGATTTCGCCCATCGGCATGGTCTCGATGACGGTGAGATCCATGCCGCGGCCGTGGGCGAAGCGCAGCAGTTCCGGAATCTCGAACTCGTTGAAATTCTTCAATGCGACCGCGTTGAGCTTGATATGAATTCCGGCAGCCTGCGCGGCGTCGATGCCGGCCATGACGCGATCGAGGCTGCCCCAGCGGGTGATCTGCCGGAATTTATCCGTGTCGAGCGTGTCGAGCGACACATTGATGCGTTTTACCCCGCAATCGGCGAGCTCAGCCGCGAAGCGCGAAAGCAACGAGCCGTTGGTGGTGAGCGTCAATTCCTCCAGCGCACCGCTGTCGAGATGGCGCGAGATCTGGCGGACCAGATGCATGATGTTCTTGCGTACCAGCGGCTCGCCGCCGGTGAGGCGCAGTTTTTTTACGCCCTTCTCGACGAAGACGGTGGTTAGCCGGTCGAGCTCTTCCAGCGACAGAAGATCCTTCTTCGGCAGGAAGGTCATGTCTTCCGCCATGCAGTAGGTGCAACGGAAGTCGCAGCGGTCGGTGACCGACACGCGTAGATAGGTGATGGCCCGGCCGAAAGGATCGATCATGTCGGACTGCATCGGGATTGCGTTCCTCCATCGGCTTCTGGCCGATCGTTATATATCCCTATGTCGTACGATCGGGCGCGACAATCAAGGTCACGCCTGTTCTTTGGTTGATGCGGCGCGGCCGGCGTCGAGAGCTTTCTCGCGAACGGCATTGGGCGTATAGCGGCCGCAGATGGAGAACGACCGATGACTGCTCCGACCGAACTCCGTGTCTCGAAAGACCGGAAACTGCTGACGGTGACCTTTCCCGACCATCGGCCGTTCCAACTGCCGGCGGAATTGCTGCGCGTGCTGTCGCCGTCGGCGGAAGTGCAGGGCCATTCCCCCGAGCAGCGCGTCACCGTGCCGGGGAAACGCAACGTCGCCATTTCGAAGATCGAGCCGGTCGGCAATTACGCGGTGCGCATCACCTTCGACGATTTTCACGACACCGGCATCTTCACCTGGCAGTACCTGCATACGCTCGGACATGAGAAGGATTCGCGTTGGCAGGCGTATCTCGACGAGCTTGCGCAAAAAGCCCTTTCGCGAGACTGAGGAACAACGATGTCGATAGTTAGGACCGTCGAGGAACTGGAAGCGCTCTACGGCCAGCCCGGCGAGGCCTCGCTGGTCAAGGAACTCGACCGGCTGATCCCGGAATATGCCGTGCTGATCGAGGCGTCGCCTTTCGTGGCGCTGGCGACCGCCGGGCCGGAGGGGCTGGATTGCAGTCCGCGCGGCGATCTCGCCGGTTTTGTGCGCATCAGAGACGACAGGACTCTGCTGATACCGGACCGGCGCGGCAACAACCGCGCTGACTCGCTCAAAAACATCATCCGCGACGGCAGGGTAGGGCTGCTGTTCCTGATTCCCGGTTCCGGCACGACGCTGCGCGTCAACGGCCGCGCCGAAGTCAGCATCGATCCGGACCTCTGCGCCAGTTTTGCCATGGAAGACAAGCCGGCGCGGTCCGTCACCGTGATCGCCATCGAAAAGGTCTACTTCCAGTGTGCCCGCGCCATCCGCCGTTCCGATCTGTGGAACCCGGAAAGGCATGTCGACGAAAAATCGCTGCCGACGCCCGGAAAAATTCTGGAAAAAACCAGCGCTGCCCGCATCGACGGCGACGCCTATGATCGGGAATGGCCGGAGCGGGCGCGCAAGACGATGTGGTGAGGCGGGCCGGCGGTGGTTGCTTCACTGAAGCGTGATCCGCCCGTTCCGTAACAAGGCCGCACGATCTTCGTATAGGATCGTGCCATGACTGATCGCCGATCCTTGCCACTGCCCTGGAACGACCGCGCCGGGCATCTTTCACCGCTGAAGACGGCGGTGCTTGCCGGACTGGTCCTTCCAGCCATCTGGCTGCTCGCCCAATTTGCGGCGGGTGCGCTCGGGCCACGGCCGGTGACCGAGCTGATCCACGGCACAGGCGATTGGGCGATCCGCTTCCTGTTTCTGTCGCTGGCGGTCACGCCGCTCCGGCGCATTGCAGACTGGCCGAAACTTATCCTGGTGCGCCGCATGATTGGGCTGGCTGCGCTGTTCTATGCGCTCACCCATCTTTGCCTCTACATCATCGACCAGAATTTTGGGCTGGCCCGCGTCGCGTCGGAGATAGCGCTTCGAATCTATCTGACCATCGGTTTCGCGGCGCTGATAGGATTGTCCGTTCTGGGCGCAACCTCGACCGACGCGATGATCAAGAAGCTTGGTCGCAATTGGACGCGGCTGCACAGGATCATCTATGCGATCGGCGTTCTCGCGGCGCTGCATTTCTTCATGCAGACCAAAGCGGATGTTTACGAGGCCACTCTGATGAGCGGCCTGTTCGTGCTGCTAATGTTCTTCCGGATCCTGCATTGGCGTGGATTCGACATTGGCTCGCCACTGGTGCTCGGCGGTGCTGCGATTCTGGCCGGCCTCGCCACGGCTGGCATCGAATATGCCTGGTACGCGCTCGCGACCGGCGTCCCGCCGGAGCGCGTGCTCGCCGCCAATCTGCATTTTTCGTATATGGTCCGGCCTGCCTGGTGGGTTCTGGCGACCGGATTGACGGCCGCCGCCGTGCCGTTGCTGCGTCCGCTTGCTGGCGAAAAGCGCCCGAAGGGCGGCGGCCGCAAGCCCCTGCGGGCGGCGGCCGGATAGTGGTATCCAGAGTGCGATAGCCCGGACCGCTCAGTCGACTCTCAGAACGTCGGCGATTCGGCGCATGTGGTCGCCGACGAAATCGCATTCGCTGGGGGTGGCGGTCGCCATCGCCTTCTCGATCAGTGCCGTGTAGATCTTGAGCGCCTGCATCAGCAGTCCTTCGCCGTCCGCCGTTAGCGTGAGCCGCAGCACGCGCCGATCCTTCTCATCGCCCTCTCGCGTCAACAGCCCGCGTGTCTCGAGTTGCGGCACCAGCATGGTGATGTTGGAGCGCCCGACCAGCAGCTTTCGTGCAAGATCCTGCTGCGAGATGCCGGGGTGCCGGAACAAGTTCATCAAAACGTCGAGTTGTGCGGGCTTCAGGTCGAGAGGCAGCAGGGCCGCGCCCAACGCGCGTTCCACGGCATGGCAGGCGCGCGCGACCGCGACCCAGTTGCGGAAGCGCGGATTATCCCAGGGGAGTTCTTGATTATTGTTCATTCTTGAACTAATATGTTCATGCTTGAACTAGTTGATGGTCCGCGATTATGGCATCTTTGGGTTGGCAGGTCACCCGCACCCTTTTCGGCATCGGTGAACGGGTTGCACCAAAACTGGCGGGACGCGCCGCTTTCGAACTATTCGCCCGCACGCCCAATCCGCGCATCCAGACCGATGGCGAGCGCAAGGCCATCGCGCGCGCCGCCGACTTCATGAGCACCGCAAGGCATCATCGCCTGAGCGCCGGCAAGGACTGCGTGGCGGTGCACGAGTTCCGGCCGGACAGCGGCAGCGGTGAGGCGGGCAGGGCGCTTGTCGTGCATGGCTGGCGGTCCCGCACCGAATATATGAGGGCTCTCGTCGAGGGCCTTCGGGCCGCCGGTTACCGGGTGTTCGCCGTCGACCTGCCTGGCCACGGCCAGTCCGCCGGCCGGCGCTTGACCATCATGAAAGGGGTGGACGCATTGGCGAATGTCGCACAGTGGTTCGGGCCGTTCGACGTAGTGCTCGGTCATTCCTTCGGTGGCGCGGTTGCGGTCAACGCCGTCGCCGGATCGTTGGCGGGAACGACGCTGCTTTGCGCTCGCCGCCTCGTGCTGATCGCCGCGCCCAACTCGATCTCGGAAATACTTGACGGATTCGGCCGCCAGATCGGCCTCGGCCGCCGGTCCCGAGATGCAATGGCCGAGCGAATCGAGCGAATCGCAAAACGCCGGCTGGACGATTTTGCCGGCTCACGCCAGTTGGCGCGCGTGGCGATCCCGACGCTGGTGGTTCATGCGCCGGACGACCGCGAGGTTCCCGCGGACGACGCACGTACCTATGCCGGCGCAGGCCCACACGTCACCTTGCATTGGGCGCCCGGACTCGGCCATCGCCGCATCCTCGCGGACACTGGCGTCGTCGCGCGAACAGTATCGTTCGCGAAGGCGGCGACACCATTGGCCAAAGTGGTCTGATCGCCGTTCAGCAGCCGAGTATCGATCCGTCCGGGTCCGGTTCAATCCTTGTTATCCATGACGGGCATTTGCCGGGTAGGGGCCTGTGACAAGTACTCCACACGCATTCATCTACTCAAGGTAGCATGCTACGATCGCGTTCGGTGCGAATCGGCGCACCTCTTCGCCGCCCCATTTTTCCACGAGGATCTCATGGCCACTTTCACCGGCACCGACGGCGCCGAGATCCTGCTTGATATCAACATGGGGCCGGTCTCGGGCACCGGCAACGACTTCGTCGACGCACTCGGCGGAGACGACATCGCAATCGGCTGGTCCGGCGACGATGTGATCCGCGGCGGCGCCGGCGGGGACGTCGTCATCGGCGGCACGATCGATGCCGCAGGCGTCATCACCCTTTCAGGCATCGACGCGGCTGATTACACGACATCCGTCGACGGCGTGACTATCGACCTGTCAGTGCTTGTCAGCCTCAACCTGCCGAGGCTGGGTCTCAACATCCAGCTCACCGGTGCCTCGCAAGGTTTCGGCGGCGACGCCCAGGGCGACTATCTGGTCGGTATCGTCTACCTGATCGGTTCCAACACGGGTGGCGACGACTTGGCCGGCAGCGCAGCCGCCAACACGATGAACGGTCAGGGCGGTAACGACACGCTCGACGGACAGGGAGGCAACGACATCCTGCTCGGCGGCGCCGGGAATGATGTGTTGGTCGGCGCCGGTGGCGCCGATTCCTTGCAAGGCGGGGCGGGCTCGGCGGACACGGCGAACTATTCCGCCTCCGCGGAGCCGGTAATCGTCAATCTCACCACTGGCACCGGCAGCGGTGGGGATGCCCAAGGCGACATGCTCATCGGCATCGAGCGCCTGGTCGGGTCGATGAGCAACGACACACTCACCGGGTCGGCAGGCGACAATGTTCTGGATGGTAGTGCAGGAGCCGACGCGC
This sequence comes from Mesorhizobium sp. LHD-90, assembly GCF_030929505.1. GTDB lineage: Bacteria > Pseudomonadota > Alphaproteobacteria > Rhizobiales > Rhizobiaceae > Kumtagia. Next base: position 55,995 of record NZ_JAVFVV010000029.1, read on the forward strand.
TGGATGGCAGTGGCGGCAACGATACGGCCAGCTACGCGAGTTCCGCCGCGCACGTCATCGTCAGTCTGGAGCTCGGCATGGGGCTGCAAGGTTCCGCCCAAGGCGACGCACTCTCCAATATCGAAAATGTCGCCGGTTCGGCCTTCAACGATACGCTGACAGGCGAAGGCGGCGTGAATTCGCTGGATGGCGGTGACGGCAACGACACGCTGAATGGTCGCGCCGGCGCCGACGTCCTGAACGGCGGCGACGGGGTCGATACCGCCATCAATGCAACATCCAGCGCCGGCGTGACGGTCAATCTGCAGCTTGGCACCGCTTCCGGGGGCGACGCCGATGGCGACTCACTCATCGGGATCGAGAATGTCGCGGGCTCCAGCTTCAACGACACGTTGATCGGAGACGGCAATACAAACCGCCTCGTTGGAGAAGCAGGAGCCGATACCCTGGAGGGCGGCAACGGCGACGACGTGCTGGACGGCGGAACCGGCGCCGACGTCCTGAACGGCGGGGGCGACAACGACACCGTCAGCTATGCAGGCTCGGCGGCCGGCGTCACTGTCGACCTGGGGACGGGCGCCGCCAGCGGCGGCGACGCTTCCGGCGATACTTTTACCGACATCGAGAACCTCAAGGGCTCGGCCTTCGCCGACGTGCTGACCGGCAATGCCGGCGACAACATCCTCAACGACGGCGGCGTCGGCGGCGCCGACACGCTGACCGGCGGCGTCGGCAACGACAGCTATTCGGTCTACAATGCCGGCGCGGCGATCGTCGAATTCGGTGGCCAGGGCAACGACCGCGTCAGCGCCGGCGTGAACTTCGTGCTGGCCAGCGGCGTCAGCGCCGAATACCTTAACACCACCTCGCTGCACGCGGTCTATGCGGTCAACCTGACCGGCAACGAGATCAGGCAACTGGTGCGCGGCAATGACGGCGCCAACGTGCTCGACGGCGCCGGCGGCAGCGACGTGCTGTTCGGCATGGGCGGTTCGGACACGTTCCG
>NZ_JAVFVV010000030.1 GCF_030929505.1 Mesorhizobium sp. LHD-90
GGACATCTCCCCCACAAGGGGGGAGATTGGCAGCTTCGGCGCCACAGCCGATCTCCCCCCTTGTGGGGGAGATGTCCGGCAGGACAGAGGGGGGCAACGTAGAGCGCCAAGGATTCATTGTGGATTGTTACACTACGAAGCCCGCTCAAGCCCCTTGAACAGAAACGTCCTGCCGCTGCGATAGTCGTATTCCGGGTGCTCCCAGGCGATCATCTTGCCGGGGTTAAGCAACCCTTGCGGGTCGGCCTGGCGCTTGAAGGCGAGCTGGATGTCGTCGGTCTGTTTCATGCCGCCTTCCTCCAGCGTGTAGCGGTGCGGGTTGAAGATCGGGCAGCCATTGTCCTCGTAAGTGCGGATGATCTCGTCCAGCCGCTCCTCGCTGGTGAATTTCACCAGCGGCAGGCCGAAGCAGGTGATGTTGCCGTCGAAGCGCACGAATTCGAGATGCGACACGACTTCCCCCGGGAACATGCCGTCAACCTTCTCGACCAGTCCAAGCTGGTCCGGGAACGGGTAAAGCGACTGCAGGTAGGTGATCGACGGATCGACGCGCAGCGCCCTGAGCGTCGTGTGGTTCCAGGCGAGTTCATAGGCCGGCGGAATGCCTTTCCTGTCCTCGATCGCGGAGGCGTCGTAGACGATCTCCGCCTTCTCGCGGCGGGTGAAGGCGCGAAAGGCGTCGAGCGAATGCGGCGCCACCATGCAGATGACGACGCTCTGGTTCTCCTTCAGGAATTTCTGGTGGCGCTTGAAATAGAGCCAGGGCGCGGGCGCGGCCACTGGCGTGATCAGTTTGGTCAGAATGCCGTCCTGGCAGGCCAGCGCGTTGCCGTAGCGCGCGGCGGCGGAAAAATCGTCGAAGCCGACGATGACGTCCACCCAGTCGTAGGCGGCGGCGAGCGGCATCTCGACCTCAGTGATGATGCCGTTGGTGCCATAGGCGTGGGTGACCTTGTGCAGGTCCTCGCCGGTCAGCTCCAGAATTTTCGGCTCGGCCTCCATGGTGACGACACGCAGCCGGATGACGTTGCCGAAATCGCGCAGGCCGCCGAAATTGATCGAGCCGACGCCGCCAGAGCCGCCGGCGATGAAGCCGCCGATCGATGCGGTGGCGTAGGTGGAGGGATGCAGCCGCAGTTCCTGCGCTGAATGCGCTTTCGTCGCTTTGTCGATGTCGGCCAGCACGGCGCCCGGCTCCAGAACGGCGCGGCCGGCTGAAATCGACTTCACCGCATTCATCTCGGCGAGGTTGAGCACCACGCCCCCCGACAGCGGCATGGCCTGGCCGTAATTGCCGGTGCCGGTGCCGCGCGGCGTCACCGGCACCTGATGGCGGTGGCAGGCGGCGAGCACGCGGATCACTTCCGCCTCGTCCTTCGGCGACACGACGAGGTCACCGGTCACCTTCTCCAACTGGCGTTTCAGCACCGGGCTGTACCAGTAGAAGTCGCGGCTCTTCTGCTGGACGATGGCAGGATTGTCCTCGATCTTCAGGCCCTCGAGGTCTTTCTTCAGCGCTTCGAGGTTCATCAGGCCCTCATCAAATCATCGAGTTCGGCATAGTCGGGAAGCTGGCGGTCGATCGCCCGGCCGTCGCGCACCACGATGCGATCGGCTTCCGGCCGCGACAGAAGCTCGGTCCAACTCCTTCCGCGGAAGATCACCAGGTCGGCTGGCGCGCCGGTCGAAAGCGTACCCGCGCGGTCCAGGCTCATCATCGCTGCCGGCGTCGCCGCCACAGCGCGCGGCCAGTCGGCGACCGGGTGGTCGAAATGCAGGATGCGGGTCGCCATGCGATAGACCTCCAGCATGTCGAGGTCGCCATAGGCATAGAACGGATCGCGCGTGTTGTCGGAGGCGACCGCCACCGGAATGCCGCGCGCCTTCATTTCGTGCAGCAGGGTCACGCCGCGCCAGCGTGGCGTGGCGCCGTCAGGGCGGCGGTCCTGCAGGTAGAGGTTGCACATCGGCAGCGAGACGACGCCGAGGCCCGCGGCCGCCGCCTTGTCCAAGGTCGCCTTAACCTCACGGTCGGGCTGGCGCGACAGCGCGCAGCAATGGCCGACCAGGATCTTTCCCTCGAACTTGTGTCGCAGCGCGGCTTCCGCGATCCTTTTCAGCGACACGGCGGCAAGGTCGCCGGTCTCGTCGGCGTGGAAATCCAGGTCGAGCCCGAGATCGATCGCAGTCGAGAACATGCGGTCGAGCAATTCATCGAGGTCGGGGAGCATGTAGGTGACCGCGCCAAGTATGCCCCCGGCCGCTGCGACGCGCCGCGCCAGGCCCGCGAACCATTTTGCCTCGCGCGCGCCTTCGATGCCGATCAGGCTCGCCGCCTGAAGATCGATGCGGCCGCGCCATTTTTCGCGCATCTCGACGAAGACCGGCCAGGAGATCTTCTCCTGCGGAGCGATGGAGTCGAGATGGGTGCGGATGGCCCTGGTGCCGTGGGCATAAGCCCCGCGCAACGAAAAATCCATGCGCCGCGCCACGTCATCGGCGCTCCAGTGGATCAGCCGGTCGGATCCGGCGGCGTCCAGCGCACCCATGAACGAGCCGTCCGGATTGGGCATGCGCGGCCAGATATGGCCCTTGTCGAGATGGGTATGGCAGTCGACGAAGCAGGGCAGAACGATGCGTCCGGCGAGATCGACCGTGCGCGGTGGCGCCGGCCGCTCGCCACGCGGCGCGATGCCTTTTATCCGCCCGTCGGCGATCGCCACGTCGACCAGCGCGAAACCGTCGCGGTCGAAAGGGGCCTCAAGTCCGGGCGTCAGCGACTGGTGCAGACGCGCATTGCCCAGCACGTACCAGCCGGTGGCCGGGATTTTGGGAGAGGTGATCACGTCCGACCTCACCTCTCCTGTCCCAGCGCGCTTTCGTGCCAGCGCCGCAGGATCAGATGCGAGACCAGCGACAGCACCAGGAAGATCAGGATGCCGGTGAGCGAGATCAGGAACAGTGCCGCGAACAGCCTTGGCGCATTCAGCCGGTAGCCCGCCTCGATGATGCGCGATGCCAGCCCCGACGACTGCCCCGCAGCACCCGCGACGAACTCGGCCACCACCGCGCCGATCAGCGACAGGCCGCCGGCGATCTTCAGGCCGCCGAGGAAATACGGCATCGCCGCCGGCAGCCGCAGATGCCACAGTTCCTGCCAGCGCGTCGCGCCGTTCAGCCGGAACAGGTCGATCAGGTTGCGGTCCACCGAGTTCAGCCCCAGCGTGGTGTTGGACAGGATCGGGAAGAAGGCGACGATCCAGGAGCACAGCAGAAGCTTCGCCGTCTGGTTGTCGACATAGATGTTGATGAGCGGGAAGATCGCCACGATCGGCGTCACCTGCAAGACGATGGCGAAGGGAAAGAGCGACATCTCCACCCATTTCGACTGGGTGAACAGGATCGCGAGGCCGACGCCGCCGGCCACCGCCAGCAACAGGCTCAAAAAGGTGATGCGCAGCGTCACCAGCAGCGACGAGAACAGCAGTCCGGCGTCCGCTATCAGCGTGTCCAGCACCATGCCGGGGCGCGGCAGGATGTATTTCGGGATCTCGTTCCACACGCAGATGCGGTCCCACAGCCAGATCGCGGCCAGCATGATGACGACCGGCAGCACCCAGCGTCCGATCTTTTCCAGCCGCGCATTGCGGGCGCGGCGCGCCTCCTCGGCGTCGAGCACGACCGCGCGAGGCTCCTCGATGGCCGTCATGCCCGCACCTCCGCCGCCGGCGCGTTGATGGCGCCCACCAGCACGTCGGACGCCTTTCGGCAGAGTGCGGCATAGTCGGGCGAGGTGCGAAAAGCCTCGTCGCGCGGATAGGGGGCGTCGACGGCGAGTTCCTCGAACACGCGGCCCGGCCGTGCCGCCATGACCACGATGCGGTTGGACAGGAACACACTCTCGAACACGCTGTGGGTGACGAAGACGACCGTGAAGCGCTCGTCCTGCCAGAGTTCGAGCAGATCGTTGTTCAGCCGGAAGCGGGTGATCTCGTCGAGAGCGGCGAAGGGCTCGTCCATCAGGAGCAGCCGCGGCTTGGTCACAAGCCCGCGGGCGATGGAGACGCGCATCTTCATGCCGCCGGAGAGTTCGCGCGGCATCGCCTTCTCGAAGCCGGTGAGGCGCACGCGTTCCAAGAGCTCGCGTACCGCCGGCTCGGCCTTGGCGCGCGACACGCCGCGCAGGCGCAGCGGCAGCCAGACATTGTCGAAGACGTTTGCCCAGGGCAGCAGCGTCGGTTCCTGGAAGACGAAGCCGACGCTGTCCTCGCCGAGCGTCTTCCTCCAGTCGAGCACGCCGGAGGTCGGGGTCAGCAGGCCGGCGATGATGCGCAGCGCCGTCGACTTGCCGCAGCCCGACGGCCCCAGCAGGCTCAGGAAATCGCCCTCGCGGATGGTAAGCGTGGCATCGCGCAGCGCGGTCGTGCCGTTGGAGAAGGTTTTTCCGATGCCGCGCAGGATGAGCAGCGGATCGGCGGCGCTATTTGGCTGGGGCATTGCGGCGACGGTATTCACAAGTAGTTCGTCTCAACCTCGTTGCGTCGGTGTGCTTGCGATCCGGTTTCCTACGACTCAAATGGGCGGAAAACATCGCAAAGCCTACCTTCCGATGGCCCACTCCGCCCGATAAGGGAAGCCTGTTCGGCGCCGCCGGAGTGCTTCTTTACCGCTACGGCATGGATCCCAGGGTCGCGCAGTTCGTTTCGCTCCTGCTTGCCCTGGGATGACGAGTTGAAGGGGTGTTTCCGCCAATCTCCAACCTCGGCGATTGGCGGCAAGCGCCAACGCCGTACCGGTGACGAATGCTCCGGCGGTCAAAACCCGCTCGGAAAAATCACTTCTTCAGATCGAGCCCGACGCCCTTGTTGACGAAATCCAGCGTGTAGGACTTCTTGACGTCCAGCCCTTCCGGCACGATCTTGGCCTTCACCATCGTGTCGTAGAATTTCTGGATATGCTCGTCGGTCATGGCGCCGATGCCAAGCTTTTCCGCTTCGCCCGAATCGACGATGCCGAATTTTTTCATCTGGGCGATCGAGAACGCGATCTGCTCGTCGGTGATATCCGGATTGTCCTTCTTGATCGCCTCGTTGGCGGCCTTGTTGTCGCCGTAGAGGTAATTGTACCAGCCCTTGGCCGAGCCATCGACGAAGCACTGGACGACCTGCGGCCGCTTGTCGATCGTCTCCTGCATGGCCTCGATCGTGGTCGCGTAGGTGGCGAAGCCGTAGTCGGCGAGCAGGAACTGGTTGGGCACGAAGCCGCCCTCCTTCTCCACCGCGAAGGGCTCGGAGGTCACGTAGCCCTGCTGCACGGACTTCTTGTTGGCGATGAAGGGCGCGGGGTTATAGGTATAGGGAATGCGCTTGCCGGCGTCCCAGCCGAAGTCCGTGACGATCCACTGGAAAAAGCTCTGAAAACCTTCGTCGCCGATGATGTACTGCTCGGCGTTCGTCAAATCTTCCCATTTGTCCAGGCCTTCGCCGGGATGGGTCATCAGCACCTGTGGCTCCTTCTGGAAGGAGGCGGCGACGACCCGCAGCGGAATGCCTTGCTGGACCGCATCGAACGCCTGCAGGAAATTGCCGCCCATATAGAAGTCGATCTTGCCGGCAAGCAGCAGCGGCCGGCCGCTGACCTGCGGGCCGCCCTGCTGGATGGTCACCTCGAGGCCGCAAGCGGCATAGGTTCCGTCGGCGACGGCCTGGTAGTAGCCGCCATGCTCGGCCTGAGCCAGCCAGTTGGTCATGTAGGTGATTTTTTCGGCCGCCGCGGCGCCGAACGCCGTCGCACCGATGGCCGCGAACGCGACCGACAGCTTCGCGAGATTCTTGTTCATGGAAACCACCCTCGTCCTGCCCGCGCATGCCGCGGTGCTTTGAAAAACCGTCCGATGAGAAGCAATCCGTGTGCCACCGGCGACATCCGGCCGCCAGCACCCGCCGCACGCTTTTCACGATACCCCGCGCGCGCAATCCATGCCTCCGCGGAAGGCAGAGTGCATATTTTGCAGGCCGATGTCCATGCGGGTGAGGGGGATGTTCTCGTCTTGCATCAACGCGGCAGGGCGAGGTCGGCATGCTGCCGCTTGTACCCCACCCCGCCTCGCAATCCTCGCTTCGCTGCGGATTGCTCGGCGACCCTCCCCTCAAGGGGGAGGGTTTAGGCGCGCACCCGTTCCGCCTTCGGATCGTACATCGGCTTGAGCGAAGCCTCCGTTCCAAAACGCTCGCCGGCGATCTCGATCTCGTAGGACGAAGACAACAGGTCGGCCTCGCTTTCGCCCTTCGACGGGACATAGCCCATGCCAACGGCGCCGCCGAGGTGGTGGCCGTAATTGCCCGAGGTGACAGTGCCGACGATTTTTCCGTCGCGCAGGATCGCCTCGTTGTGGAAGAGCAGCGGCTGCGGGTCGGTGAGGCGGAACTGAACCAGGCGGCGTTCCAGCCCGGCCTCCTTCTTGCGCAGCACGGCGTCGCGGCCGATGAAGCCGGGTTTTGCCGTCTTCACCGCGAAGCCGAGGCCGGCTTCCAGCACATGGTCCTCGTCGGTGATGTCGTGGCCGAAATGCCGGAACGCCTTTTCGATGCGGCAGGAATCCAGCGTGTGCAGGCCGCACAGCTTCAGCCCGAAATCCGCGCCGGCCTCCTCGATCGCCTCGAAGACATGGGCGGCCTGGTCGGTGGAAACGTATAGCTCCCAGCCGAGCTCGCCGACATAGGTGACGCGATGTGCACGCGCCTCGCCCATGCCGATCTCGATCTTCTGCCAGGTGCCGAACGGGTTGTTTTCGTTCGAGAAATCGTTCGGACTGACCTTCTTGATCACGTCGCGGGCATGAGGCCCCATGAGGCAGAGCACGCTTTCGGCCGCCGTCACGTCGGTGATGACAACGAATTCGGCGGCGAGATGCCGGCGCAGCCAGGCGAGGTCGCGCTGCAGCGTGGCGCCGGGCACGACAGCTAAAAAGGCGGTTTCCGACAGGCGGCTGACGGTCAGGTCGCTTTCGATGCCGCCGCGCTCGTTCAGCATCTGCGTGTAGACGATTTTTCCAGCCGGCACGTCCATGTCGTTGGCGCAGAGCCTTTGCAGGAAGGGAAGCGCGTCGCGGCCCTCGACGCGGATCTTTCCGAACGAGGTCATGTCGAACAGGCCGACGCCGTTTCGCACCGCGAGGTGCTCGTCACGCTGGTTGTCGAACCAGTTCTGCCGCTTCCACGAATACTTGTATTCGCGCTCCTGGCCCTGCCGAGCAAACCAGTTGGCGCGCTCCCAGCCGGCGGTCTCGCCGAACACGGCGCCGCGTGCCTTCAGGTGTTCGTGCAGCGGCGAGCGGCGCACGCCGCGCGCGGACGCCATCTGGCGATAGGGAAAATGGTCGGCATAAAGCAGGCCCAGCGTCTCGACCGAGCGGCGGTAGAGATAGGTCCTGTTGGCCTGGAACGGCTGGACGCGGCGGATGTCGACGTCCCACAGGTCGAAGGGCGGCTCGCCGTCCTGCATCCATTGCGCCAGCGCCATGCCGGCGCCGCCGGAGGACTGGATGCCGATGGAGTTGAAGCCGCAGGCGACCCAGAAATTGCGTAGCTGCGGCGCCTCGCCGAGATAATAGCGGTCGTCGGGCGTAAAGCTCTCGGGGCCGTTGAAGAAAGTGTGAATGCCGGTCTCGGCAAGCAGCGGAAAACGCTTCACCGCCTTTTCGAGGATCGGCTCGAAGTGGTCGAAATCCTCGGGCAACTGGTCGAAGCAGAAATCTTCCGGGATGCCGTCCATGCCCCAGGGTTTCGCCACCGGCTCGAAGGCGCCGAGCAGGATCTTTCCGGCGTCTTCCTTGTAGTAGGCGCATTCGTCCGGCACGCGCAGCACCGGCAGGCGCTCCAGGCCGGGGATCGGCTCGGTGACGATATAAAAATGCTCGCAGGCATGCAGCGGCACCGGCACGCCGGCCATGGCGCCGACGCCATGCGCCCACATGCCGGCGCAGTTGACGACGTGTTCGCAGGCGATCGTCGTGGTCTCTCTGTCGACGACAGCGGTGACGCCGGTGACGCGGCCCTTGTCCTGGTGGATGGCGGTTACCTTTGCCTGCTCGACGATTTTCGCGCCGAGCATGCGCGCGCCCTTGGCGAGCGCCTGGGTGATGTTGGCCGGGTCGCCCTGGCCGTCCTTGGGGATGTAGACGGCGCCGACCACGTCGCCGATCTCCAGATGCGGATAGCGGGCCTTTGCTTCAGCCGGCGAGATTTCCTCGACGTCGACGCCGCGGGCGCGCGCCATCGAGGCGTTGCGGTAGAATTCTTCCTTGCGCTCGGAAGTGAGCGCCACGGAGATCGAGCCGCACTGGCGCATGCCAGTGGCGACGCCCGTCTCCTCTTCCAGCTTGACGTAGAGGTCGGCGGTGTATTTGGCGAGCCGCGTCATGTTGGCGGTGGCGCGCAACTGGCCGATCAGGCCTGCCGCGTGCCAGGTAGTGCCGGAGGTCAGTTGCTTGCGTTCGAGTAGCAGGATGTCGGTCCAGCCGAGCTTCGCCAGGTGGTAGGCCATCGAGCAGCCGGCGACGCCGCCGCCGATGATGACGACGCGGGCTTTTTGGGGGAGGGTGGTCATGCGGCTTTCTTCCGGTAATTGGCGACGAAACGTTTCAGCCGCGCGGCGGCGTCGGCAAGCACGGGTTCGGGCTGGCAGAGGCTGATACGGATGTGGCCGGCAGCGGCCTCGCCGAAGGAGGAGCCCGGCATCACGGCGACCTTTTCGGCGTCGAGGAACGCCCAGGCGAAGGCCTCGCAGTCGGGCTCGACGTCGCGCACGTCGAGCATGATGTACATGCCGCCCTCGGAGCCGCGCACCGTGATGCGGTTGAGGCCGGCGACCTCGGCCAGGAAGGTTTGCCGCCGGGCAGCATAGCGGGCGGCGATATCGGCCACGCCGAAGCGGTTCTCCAGCGCCTGCGTGGCGGCGCGTGAGACGAAATCGGTGAGGCCGTAGGTCGTCACGAGGTTCAGGTCGATGGCGAGCCGGATGATCTCGGCCGGGCCGGTGAGCCAGCCGATGCGCCAGCCGGTCATGCCGTGGCTTTTCGACATGGAGTTGATGACCAGCGTGCGCTCGGCCATGCCGGGCAGCGAGCGGGGCGAGACATGCTCGCCGCCGCCCAGCGTCCAATAGACCTCGTCCGACAGCAGCCAGAGATCGTGCCGGCGGCAGATTTCGGCGATGCCTTCAAGGGATTTTCTCGAATAGACGGCGCCGGTCGGGTTGTTTGGCGTGTTGATGAGAATGGCGCGCGTATTCGGCTTCACCGCCGCCTCGATCGCCGCCGCCTCGGGCTGGAAACCGGTCTCTGCGCTCGTCTCGACCACCGTGAAGTCGGCGCCGGCGGCGCGAAACGTTCCGGGATAGGTGGCATAGTAGGGGGCCACGACAATGGCGTGGGCGCCCGGGTCGAGCACGGTCTGCACGGCGGAGTAAAGTGCCGCCTGCCCGCCCGGCGTGGCGATGACCTCGTCGACGGCGGTCGGCACGCCGGTGGCTTCGGTGGAAACCTTTGCCATGGCGGCGCGCAGGCCGGGAATGCCGGGAAGCTGCGTGTAATGGTGAAAACCGCCGCGCACCGCCGCCACGCAGGCCTCGACCGTCTCGGCGGGCGTGTCGAAATCATGGTCGCCGACCGACAGCATGACGATCGGCTCGCCCGCCTGTTTGCGGGTCATGGCGGCGAAATGCACCTCCCAGCCGTCTCGGCCGGAGGGGATGATGCCGGTTATGCGCGAAGACGGTTTTGGCATGAAAAACTCCTTACGCCGCCCGGCCGGCAAGACCGGAGATCACCAGCCGTCCGGCGGCGTCCGTTAGCGGCGCCAGCGCTTCATAGCCGTGGATTGTCGGGTGCGCGGTCTCGAAGCGATGCGTGTGGGTGGCCGTGACGACGACGACGCGCGTGCCCGCCGCCTCCGCGGCGCGGATGCCGGCGGGAGCGTCCTCGAAGACGAGGCAATCATGCGGCTGCTGGCCTAGCCGGCTCGCGGCGAGCAGGAAGCAATCGGGCGCGGGCTTGCCGTTGGTCACGTCTTCGCCGGCCACCATCAGCGGCGGCAGCGGAATGCCGGCGGCTTCCAGCCGGCGGATCGCCAGTTGGCGCGGCGCCGAGGTGACAATCGCCCAGCGGTCGGCGGGCAGCGCGGCGAGGAAGACCGCCGCGCCGGCAATCGATTCGATGCCGTCGACATCGTCCAACTCGGCCTGGGTGAGGGCCGCGACCTCGGCGTGAATGTCGACGCCCGGCAGGTTGAGCGCGCGGATGGTCTCGACGGCGCGCACGCCGTGGATGGTCGGCAGGAAGGCGGCGACGTCGAGCCCGTGGCGCGTCGCCCAGGCGGCCCAGACGCGCTCGGCGGCGGCAATCGAACTCAGCAGCGTGCCGTCCATGTCGAAAAGGAAGGCGCCGAAGGCGTGGTCGGGAAAGGGCAGGGTCATGTTATGCGCGAAGCCTCAGGTTTTCGGGGTCCCAGAGCGGCTTGTCGGGCTGGACCGTGGCGACAAAACGGTCGCCGAAAATCTCTACCTCGACCTTCGTGCCGGGAACGGTCAGGTCGGCGCGCAGCATGCCCAGCGCGATCGACTTGTCCACCCTGTAGCCCCAGCCTCCTGACGTCGTCTCGCCGACGATCTTTCCGTCATGCCAAAGCGTCGACATGTAAGGCGCGTCGCAGGTGCCGGGGTTGTCCAGGGTCAAGGTGACGAATTGTTTCGTCACGCCCTGCTGCTTTTCGTTCTGGAGGGCACGCTTGCCCGCGAAGGCTGGCTTGTCCCATTTGACGAAACGCTCCAGCCCGCCTTGGAGTATCGAATAGTCGGTGGATAGATCGCCCTTCCAGGCACGATAGGCTTTTTCCAAGCGCAGCGAATCCAGCGCGAACATGCCGAAGGGTTTCAGGCCGTGTTTCTCGCCGGCTGCCCACACGGCATCGAAGATTGCCGCGGTGTCTTCGACCTTGGTGTGCAGCTCCCAGCCGAGCTCGCCGGCAAAAGAAACGCGTACCAGTTGCAGCCAGCGTCCGGCGATCTGGCACGACTGGTGCGACAGCCAGGGTTTTGTCAGGTCGGCATCCGTAAGTTCCGCCAGGATTTCCCGCGATTTGGGGCCGGAAAGGATCTGGCAGGAGAAGTTCTCGGTGACATCAGCCAGAGTCATTTCATGGGCTTGTGGAAAATTCTTCGTCAGCCACTCGAAGTCGTGGCTCTGCGCGACGGCAGCGGTGATGAGGAAGAAAAAATCCTCGTCGAGCGCCATGATCGACATTTCGGTGACGATGCGGCCTTTGTCGTCGGCGAAATAGCCGAGACCGATGCGGCCAGGTTTCGGCACGATGCCGGTGATCAGCGACGACAGCCAGTCACGCGCGCCGGGGCCTTGCAGGCGGAACCGCGAGAAGCCGGGGAGGTCGAGGATGCCGGCGGCGTCGCGCACGGCCAAGCATTCCTCGCGGATGCGCGGCTCCCATGGGCCGGCGCGGTCGAAGGTCTGGGTGGATTCTTCGGAGGTATCGTCGCCGGGTTTTGCATACCAGGTGGCGCGCTCCCAACCGTTGTAGGCGTTGAACTCAGCGCCGAGCGCGGCGATGCGGTCGTGGATCGGCGACAGTTTCTGGTTGCGGCCAGCCGGCCAGGCGTGGCGGGGGAAGGAGATGGCGTATTCGTTGCCGTAGATTTCGAGGCCCTTGGCGACGCAATAGTCCTTATCCGCCGTGAAGGCGGTGAAGCGGCGCGGGTCGCAGGACCACATGTCCCATTCTGTCTGGCCTTGCGTGACCCATTCGGCCAGCACCTTTCCGGCGCCGCCGGCTTGCGCGATGCCGAAGGTGAAGACGCAGGCCTCGTAGGCGTTTGGTACGCCGGGCATCGGGCCGATCAGCGGGTTGCCGTCCGGCGCGTAGGGGATCGGGCCGTTGATGACCTTGCTCAAGCCGGCGGTTCCGAGGATCGGCACGCGGCGAACCGCGTCGTCGAGATAATGCTCCAGCCGGTCGAGATCGTCGGGGAATAGCTGGAAGGAAAAATCGTCGGGCATCGGGTCGTTGTGGCCGGCCCAGTGCGCGCGGCAGTTGCGCTCGTACGGGCCGAGATTCATGCCGCTCTTTTCCTGCCGCAGGTAGTAGGAGGTGTCGACGTCGCGCAGCAGCGGCAGTTTCTTGCCGTTTTCCCTGGTCCAGGCGGCGAGCTCGGGGATTTCCTCGAACAATATGTACTGGTGGCTCATCACCATCATCGGCACGTCGCGGCCGAACAGTTTTCCGACCTCCTGGGCGCGGTAGCCGGCGGCGTTGACGACGTATTCGCAGCGTATGTCGCCCTGCGCGGTCGCGATCACCCACTCGCCGTTGTCGCGCCGGACGCCGGTGACCGGGCAGAAGCGGACGATTTTCTGGCCCATGTCGCGGGCACCCTTGGCCAGCGCCTGGGTCAACTGGGCGGGGTCGATGTCGCCGTCGTTGGGATCGTAGAGTGCGCCGGCAAGCTCGTGCGTCTCGATGAACGGATAACGCGCCTTGATCTCGTCGGGGCCGACGACCTCGATCGCCATGCCCTGATAGCGGCCCATGCCTTTTGCACGCTGGAACTCGCGCATGCGCTCCTTGCCGTGCGCCAGCCTGAGCGAGCCGGTGACGTGGTAGTTCATGGGGTATCCGACCTCTTCCGCCAGGCCGCGATAGAGGGTCGCGGAATAGCGCTGCATGTTCATCAGCGACCAGGACGAGGAGAAGGTCGGCACGTTGCCGGCGGCATGCCAGGTGGAGCCGGAGGTGAGCTCGTTCTTTTCCAGAAGAACGCAATCGGTCCAGCCTGCCTTGGCCAGGTGATAGAGCGAGGAGACGCCGACCGCGCCGCCGCCGATGATGACCACACGGGCGTGGGAGGGAAGATCAGCCATTTTTCCGGACCCGCTGGGTGATGCAATTTCTGAGCTGCATTGGCGTCGACATCGCGATTCTCTCAATACACCGGCGGGGACACGACCCAGATGACGACGGCCGGGACTTGTCCCGGATTGCGCCAGCGATGCGTCTTGTCCTTGAAGCGAAAACTGTCGCCTGCGCCGAGACTGTGCCAGACGCCGCCGATCTCGATGTCGAAGCGGCCCGACACGACGTAACCCGCCTCCTCGGTGTCGCGCAGCGAGGCTTCCTCAAGGGCCGCGCCCGGTGCGAATTCCGAGCGGATGAGTTCGAAACTACCGCCGAGATCGGGCGACAGAAGCTCCTCCACCAGGCCTGATTCGCTTGTGCCAAGCGGACGACGCGCGCCGGCGCGCACGACGACGCCACGCTCTTCCTCGCGCGGCACCTCGTGGGTGAAGAACAGGCTGATCGGCACGGAGAAGGCCGAGGCAATGGCGCGCAGGTCGCCGAGCGACGGCACCGACAGGCCGCGCTCGACCTGGGAGAGCCAGCCGACCGAGCGGCCGAGCCGCAGCGCCGTTTCGGCAAGCGTCAAGCCGCGTGACTTGCGCAGCGCGCGGATGTCGCGCGCCAGCAACGGGTTCGTACCGTTCTCCCTCTCTGTCTCGGCTGTCGCTATCATGAAAAAATCCTCGAAAATTTCATACACATGACTGTCATGAAAAAATCAAGGAGAATTTCATACAAGTCACGAATCGCTTGCGCGATCAATGGGCGTGGTGCAAACGCTGGTTTTGGCAGCGTTGAGGGGGCGCCTGTTCGCGCGGTAGGGAAAGGACCACGCATGCTGGCACCGGATCTGAGAACCGATGAATTCGACGAGGCGGCTGTTGTCGACGAGGCGATCGTCTCGCGGCGCTCCGTGCGCGCCTTCCTGCCCGACCCGATCGACGATGCGGTGATCCGCGACATCCTCGAGGTTTCGGCGCGTGCGCCTTCCGGCACCAACATGCAGCCGTGGCGCGTCTATGTGACGACCGGCGAGACCAAGCAGCGCATCTCCGACGCGGTCCTGAACTCCGGCATACGCGCCGAAAAGATCGCCTGGGACGAATACAAATATTATCCCGATCAGTTCTTCGAGCCCTACCTGACGCGTCGGCGCACTGTCGGTTTCGGCCTCTATTCGGCGCTCGGCATCGGCCGGCGCGAAGTGGAGCGCATGCGCGAACAGCACGACCGCAATTTTGTCTTCTTCGACGCGCCGGTCGGCATGATCTTCACCATCGATCGCCGGCTGAACAAGGGTTCGTGGGTCGATCTCGGCATGTTTTTGGAAAACATCATGATCGCCGCAAGGGGCAGGGGGCTGCACACCTGCCCGCAGGCGGCGTTCGCGCCTTATCACCGGCAAATCAGGCCGGTACTGAACATTCCGGAGGAAGAAATCCTCGTCTGCGGCATGGCGCTGGGCTACGAAGACACGACCAAGCCGGAAAACCAGTTCCGCACCGAGCGCGCGCCGCTGGAAGAGTGGGTGACGTTTCTGAAATGAAGCGTGCGCCGCGTTACACGCTGATCGACGCATTCGAGCGCAGCCTGAGCCATCCCGATACGTTCAATTTCCCAGGCTTCGACATTGTCGAGCAGGCAAAGCCCGGAAACTTGCTGAAAATCGGCGCGGAGTTCCAGGACGCCGACAGCGAGTGGTCCGGCGAGCGGTTCTGGGTGATCGTGCGGACGGTCGAGGGAGCAGGCGCCGCCGTGCGTTTGACCGGCGGGATCGACAACGAACTGCAATGTACCGATTCGCATGGGCTGCGGCTGGGCGACACCGTCACCTTCGCGCCTCGGCATGTGCTGGACTATGATTTCGACGCTTGAACGTCCGGTACTCCATCGTCGCGAGCCTATCTTGTAGCGGTCGCGCCGACCAGTCCGTCCCATGCCGCCATCGCTCCTTCGGCGAGCGCGTGCAGGCGCTCGCGCGTCGCGCCGTCGCGTGCCTGGATCGACATGCCCTGCTGCACCGTGAGGAAAAAACGCGCCACCGTCTCGCAGTCGGTTCCGGCGGGTACGTCGCCTTCGGCGATGCCGCGCTCCAGCCTGGCGCGCACCGCCTCGACGTTTTCGGCGCGATGGCGGCGCAACGCTGCGCAGGCCTCGGCGCTGGCGTCGCTGTCGTGCAGCGCGCCGAGCACGATCAGGCAGCCGGCCGGCTTTCCGGGACGCGAGAAGGACAGCGCGGTCAGTCGCAAGAAACTGGCGACAGCGTCGCGCGCGGTCGGCTCGACCGACAGCGCCTCCCAGATCTCCGGGCTTTCTGTGCGGGCATAAAGGTCCACCGCCTCGTCGAACAGCGCCTGCTTTGAGCCGAAGGCGGCGTAGAGGCTGGGCGAGTTGATGCCCATGGTCTCGGTCAGGTCGGCGAGCGAGGCGCCGCCATAGCCCTTTTCCCAGAACAGCTCCATGGCGCGCCGCAGCGCGTCATCGCGATCGAACGTTCTTGGCCTGCCGCGCTGGGACACCACCTGATCCTTTTGTATCGACCGATACATAATTCACTTGACGCCGATCGGCAACGCGGAAATGATTATGTATCGATCATTACATAATGGAGAATCGTGATGAGCAGACTAGCTGGCAAGGTGGCCTTGGTGACCGGCGGAAGCCGGGGAATCGGGGCGGCGATTGCAAAACGCCTGGCCGAGGACGGCGCCGACGTGGCGATCACCTATGCTCGGGCCGGCGATCGCGCCGCCGATGTGGCGCGCGGCATCGAAGCCACGGGGAGGCGCGCGCTGGCCTTGCAGGCGGACAATCGCGACGCCGAGGCGGTGGAGGGTGCCGTTCGCGAGACGGCCGACCGGTTGGGCCGGCTGGACATTCTGGTCAACAATGCCGGCATCTTTCTCGTCGGGCCTGCGGACGAACTCTCCGTTGGCGACTTCGACGAGACGGTGGACGTCAATCTGCGCGCCGCCTTCGTGGCGTCGCGGGCGGCGATCCCGCTGATGGGCGAGGGCGGGCGGATCGTTTCCATCGGCAGCAACCTCGCGGTGCGGGCGACCGGTCCGGGACTCAGCCTTTATTCGATGAGCAAAGCGGCGCTGGTCGGCATGACCAAGGGGTTTGCACGCGATCTCGGCGAAAAAGGCATTACCGCCAATGTCGTGCATCCGGGCTCGACCGATACCGACATGAACCCGGCCAACGGCCCGGATGCGGAGGCGCAGCGGCAACTCACCGCCTCCGGCAGTTTCGGCACGCCGAACGAGGTCGCCTCGCTCGTTGCCTGGCTGGCCGGATCGGAAGCGCGCAACGTCACCGGTGCAGAATTCACCATCGACGGCGGCGCCAACGCTTGAGAGCCTGGAAAACGGCCGGGACGTTCCCGACGCCAAACGTCCCGGCCGGTCGCTTCAGTTGGCCGCGAAGCAATAAAACAGCCCGGCGCCGCCCGTGCCCTTGAAGGCGTCGACGCTGCAGCCGCCGCGCGTTGCGTGCGATGCGTTCCAGGATTTAGCCTCGGCCGAGTCGTTCAGGCCCATGCGGTCATGATGGCCGACGATCGCCGCGCCCTCGGCGCCGCCCATCGTCCAGTTGCCGCAGGTCTCCGGCGCGGCCGTGCCGTCCGGCTTCGAGCCGGTCAGGATATCATGCTGGTTCGGTTTGTCGCCGCGGCCGGCGACGGTGTTGCCCTTCTCGTCCAGCGCCGACTGCTTGGAGATGGTGTTGCCGTCGCCATGCAGCGACGCGACGTCGTCGGCGATCTTCTCGCCCTTGGCGTTGTACCACGGGCCGGCGCCGATGCGATCCTTGGCATTCTCGGCATCGGTGGAAAGGTAAGCCTTCCAGGTCTTGCCGGTCACGCCGGCCGCTTCCGCCAGGGTTGCGCAATAGGCATCGGCGCCGACGAGGCCGCCGAGGTCGCCGCCCTTGCCGGGGTTGGCGCTGGTGACGAAAAAGCTCATCGAATTGTCCTGGGCGGCGGCGCCGAAGAGCGAGAAGAACAGCGCGGCGGAAGCCAGTCCGACAATCTTTTTCATAACAATCCTCCCTTGGGTTCGACGTCGAGCAATTGCGTCCACCCGAAGGTAGAGCAGGCTAACGTGATAGCCATTGCGGCCAGAACGATTTCATCGGGCCTCCTGGCGTTTTGGTGGCATGGGCCGCATTCAACCTGTCAGGACAGCCTTGGTTTCAGGATGGGTCAGGCGCGGTAGATCACCTGTCGGACGTCGATGTATTCGGCGCGGAAGCCGGCCTCGCAATAGTGGAGATAGAACTCCCACAGGCGACGGAAGCGATCGTCGAAGCCGAGCGGCACGAGCCGCTCCCACGAGCCGAGAAACTTGTCGCGCCATTCGGCGAGCGTGCGGGCATAATCCTGCGGGAAGATGCGCTCGCGCGCCAGCCGCAAGCCTTGCTCGGCGCCGAGCGCCTGCAGGATGCGCGGCGTCGGCAGCATACCGCCCGGGAAGACATAGCGCTGGATGAAATCCGGGCGGGCGCGGTAGAGCGGGTAGGCCTCTTCGTTGATGGTGATGATCTGCATGCCGGCGGTGCCGCCGGGCTTCAGGCACTGCTTCACCTTGGAAAAAAAGGTCGGCCAGTATTTTTCGCCGACCGCCTCGAACATCTCGATCGATGCGATGCGGTCGTAAGTTCCGGTCTCGTCGCGATAGTCCTGCAGCTTGATCGTCACGCGGTCGGAAAGCCCGGCGGCGGCCATCCGCTGCTGCGCGAAATCGTGCTGCTCGCGGCTGATCGTCAGCCCGGTGACGCGGCAGCCGATCTCGCGCGCCGCGAACTCGGCAAAACCGCCCCAGCCGCAGCCGATCTCCAGCACGTGGTCTTTTGCAGTGATGCCGGTGTCGCCGGCCAGCGCCCGGTATTTTGCGCGCTGGGCGCTTTCCAAGTCGTTGGCGCCCTCGGAATAGATCGCGGAGGAATAGGTCATCGTCGGGTCCAGCCACTCCTTGTAGAAGGCGTTGCCGAGATCGTAGTGGGCCGAGATGTTGCGGCGGGAACCTGTTCGCGTGTTGGCGTTCAGCCAGTGGCGGAAGCGCTGCAGCATGCCGAGCAGCCTGCTGGCGCCGCCGGCGAGCGCCTCGCCCATCTCGGTGTTGATGACGAAGAGCTGCAGGAAGCTGGTCACGTCGGGGCTGTCCCAGTCGCCGTCGAAATAGGATTCGGCCACGCCGATCGTACCGCCGGAAAATGCCCGACCGGGAAGGCGCCAGTTGTGCAGCACGAGCTCGGCCGACGGACCGGAAGCCTTGCCGACGATCCTGACGCGGCGGCCTTCCGGCGTGGTGACGGTCAGCGTGCCTCGCGGCAGGTGGCGCGCCGCGGCAAGCGCGCGCCGCGCGCTGCCCGGCAGGCTTTGGGCGATTTCCGCGAAGTTTTGCTCGGTGAGGTCGACCGCGTCCTCGCCCGTGCTATCCCTGTTGCGGCCGTCGTCAGTCTTCATATCGTTCCCCTCGCGCATCCCTCAAAAACGCGCCGCCGCACAATGGTATGACTACAGGATTCCTGCAATATCTCCTTGCGTCTATCCTTCCGCGCGCAACCTCGCCGGCCGGAGAGCGTCTGGCCAACCCGTCATACGCGCCTCGCGCCCGATACGAAGCATTGCGCTGATCATGATCATCGTTGCTTTACCGTTTGCTGACAGGATGCTTGCGGTCATTCGCCGGCTTGTTGCCGCTGGAGTGCGGGCATGCGCTACGTGATCGCGGTCTGCTTGCTGACCGGCATCATCGTCTGGGACGCGGTGCATTATGACGGCCGCTATCTCGACGCGACGCTCCGGGCAGTGAGTTCGATGGTTCGTTCGGTCGTCAACTGATCCGGCAGCAGGCCTGCGCCGGTCCGCCGCAGCATCAGTGGGCATCGCTTTGTTGACGCCGTTCGCGCGGCGCAGCAAAGGTTTCGCGCCAACCGACGCGGAGGCCGCCTTGATCCGGCACATCGTATTTTTCAGTGCAACGCACCCCGACGAGGCCGCGGCGATCGAGACCGGCTTGCGCAGACTCGGTAACATCCCGCATTCGACGCTGTTCGAGGTGGCGCGCAACCTGAAGGTCGATCCGCTCTGCGATGCGATCGACGTGGTCGTCTATGCCGAGTTCGAGGACGAGGCCGCGCTCGCCGCCTACAAGGCACATCCACTCTATGGCGAAACCACGCGCCAGGTCAGGCCGCTGCGCGAGCTGCGCTTTTCGGCCGACGTCCGGGTGTCCTAGGCGCTTTCGCGGATTCACGGAAACCTGGGCCGAACGCGTGCCCGTCGATGGCATACTGCGAGCACAGTCTGCATCGCGTCCGTGGGCGCGGCAGCCCCCGGCAGCTAGTTCGCGCCGCGCGCGACCCGCTCGATCTCCTCGCGCACCAGCCTCTCGACCAGCGTCGGCAGATTGTTGTCCAGCCAGTCCTGCAACATAGGCCGCAGCATCTCCTCGGCCATCTCGTCCAGGCTCTTGCGGTTGCGCGCCGCCAACGCCTCCGACAGTTCATGGAACGCTGCGGCAACCTGCTTGCCGGTTTGATCCGATATAATGGCCGGGCGTGGAGCCTCGGCTGCCTGGTCCGCCTCTTCCGGAAGCCAATCCTCGGCCCGCGGAACCGCCGACTGGGCGGAACTGATATCCTCCAGGACGGCCTTCGCCACCTCGTCGACATCGAAATCGTCATGTTCCACGGTCTCGACGGCTTGCTCTTCCGGCACGCCGAGGCGCCATTCCATGGTCGAAGCCGCCGCAGGTTCTTCGACCGCCGTCGCCATCTCCGGCTCGCCGGCCACAGGCTCGAGATCGGCCGAATCGTGAGGCGGCTCATGCGCCGAGGCCTCGGCCGGCGAATGCCCGAACTCGGGCAGGTCGCGGGCAGCGGCCCTTTCGGCGACGACCTGCGCCTGGACCTCGGCCATCGTCACCGGTCCGCGCGGCTCGGCGGCAGGCGCCTCGACACGCGGCGGCGCACGGAACGTCTCGACCTCGATCACGGTGCTTTCCGCGACCGCGGCCGTCGCGGCCGAGGGAGCCACGTCATTGTCGGGCCGCACCGGCCCGGCCGCATCGTCCGACCTCCGGACGGTGTCGCTGTCCTCGATGATTCTGCGGATGGAAGCGAGTATCTCTTCCATGGAAGGTTCGCGCTGCGCGCCGCCAAGTTGTGCCATCGTCACATCCGCCGCCTTTGTGACCGTTGCCGACCAGCGGCCTTCGCGTGAAGACCGCACCGAATCATGACGTCAGCGTAGCGGAGCGGGGCTTTGACGAGAATCCCCCAAGCGGGGATGCACAACAATTTCCAAAGGATAGAGCCGAAAATCGCGCCCTGGCAATTTGCACTCAGGACGAACGAAGTCGGAAGGCTTAGAGCGTGTAGCTTTCAATCCGATCCGACCTGCCGGCGGCGGATTGGGTCAAGATCGAGGGCCTCGTCTTGTGCAGACCACCACTACGACCTGCGGCGAGAGCCTCGGCCCGAACCGTCGCCGGGAGAATCGGTCGACCTGAATACAAACTGGTCTAGCGGCCGTCCGGGGTGCGCAGGCCGCCCCATTTGTCCTTGACGGCCCTGTAGTGCTCCTCGGGCCTGTATTCCGCCACCGCGAGGCCGATCCGCTTTGCGTAGAGCGTGCCGATCGCCGACAGGATGGCATAGCTGTTGACCACAACGTCGCGTTCGCTGGTGGCGAGGTTGACCTGGGCGTTGATGACGTCCTGCTGTGCATTCAGCACGTCGAGCGTGGTGCGCTGGCCGACATTGCGTTCCTCGATGACGCCGTTGAGCGCAAGCTGCGCCGCCGCCACGACTTCGCGGTTGGCCGCGACGCCTTCCTGGGCCGCGACGTAGGCCGACCAGGCGGATGCGACCGCCTGACGGACGTTGTCGCGCGTCACATCGACATCGATCCGCGCCTGACCGAGCTGTTCCTTCAATTGCCGGACCTGCGCCGAGGTGCGGCCGCCCTGATAGATCGGGATGGTAAGCTGGGCGCCGACGCTGGCCGACGTCGTGTTGCCGTCGGATGTACGGGAGTTGCCGGTGAAAGGCTCGGTATTGGTGAAGCCGGTCTCGACGCCGGCAAGGCCGGTGATCTGCGGCAGCAATTGGCCTTCGGCGCTTTTCACCTGGAAGCCGGTGGCGTCGACAACATGCTGCAATGCGAGAACCGCCGGATGCTGGGTGAGGGCTATCGAATATGCCGCGTCGACGGATTTAGGCAGCAGCTTGGCCAGCGGCGAGGCGGGGCTGAGGTTGCCGGGTTCCTCGCCGACGATCTCGCGATAGTTCGCCGCGCTGGTCAGCGCCTGGGCGCGCGCCGCGCTGAGCGAGGCCACGGCGGACGACCGGCTGGCATCGGCCTGGGCGACGTCGGTGCGGGTGCCTTCGCCGACCTCGAGCCGCGATCGCGCGGCGCGAGCCTGCTCGTTGAGGAACTCGAGGTTCTGCTCGGTCAGCACCGCGATGCGACGGTCGCGGATGACATCCATATAGGCGCTCGCCGCGTTGAACAGCGTGTTCATCTCGGTGTTGCGCAGGTTCTCGAACGAACTGCGCACCTGCGCCTCGGCGGCGGCGACGTTGTTCTTGGTCTGAAAGCCGTCGAAGAGATTCTGCTGCAGTTCGATGCCGAAAGCGCCCGTCGTTATGCGGGAGCTTGAACTGTCCAGGAGTCCGAGGCGGGGATTCCGCTTGTTGGAACTGTACTGGATGTTGCCGGTGGCGTTGACCGTCGGCCTGTAGCCGGACTTGGCGATCGCCACGTTCTCGTCGGTGACGCGCGTGCCGGCCCGCGCCGAGTTGAAGCTGGAATTGAACTTGTAGGCCTTGGCCAACGCGCCGCTGATGGTCTCGGCCGAGACCGCGGTGGCCGAAAGCGCCGTCGCCGCTAGCAGGGCGGCAGCGAACAAAGACTTGCGAACAATCTGCACCAGCATATCCCTCTATCGCAGCGGCGAAGCCCGCTCCGCCCGGATCATCCGGCGCGGCCTGCAAACACGACCACCGCGTACACTCCGCTCCCTCTCAAGAACCCGAGAGCAAACGCTTCCCACACCTTGCCTAGACCGATCCCGTCCGTCTCAGAACTGAAATGTATAAGCGCGCTCGAAACCCGGCAATGGCTTGATTGCCGCGTTGAACGCGCTGCGTCCCGTCACCACGCCGTTCCACTTCGAATAGAGCTTGGCCTTGCCGGCATTGCCGCCGCCTTCCACCGCGACCAGCCGGCCGCCCTCCTTCAACTGCGCGACAAGCGCGTCCGGGAGCGTTTCGACCGAGCCCCCGAGAAAAATCACGTCATAGGGCGCCTCCGCAGCGTAACCTTCCTGCAGCGGCCCCTTGACCACAGCGACATTGTCGCAGCCCAGGGCAGCGAGGTTCCCGGCCGCGATATCGGCCAGAATCCCGTCCGATTCGAGCGCGACCACCGAACTCGCCAGCCGGGAAAGGACAGCCGACGAATAGCCGGTGCCGCATCCCACATCGAGCACGAAATCCGCGGGCGCGATCTCGGCGAGCTGCGCCAGCTTGGCGAAGGGGGAGGGCTCCATCAGGTAGCGCGGCGGATTGCCGCCCGCGGCCGGCGCGATCTCAACGTCCTCGTCGATATAGGCGAGGTCGCGGCGGCCGGCGGCGACGAAAGCCTCGCGCGGTACGGCCAGCATGGCGTCGAGCAGCGCGGCGCTGGTCACGTCGGTCGTGCGCACCTGGCCGTCGACCATGCGTATCCGTCGCTGGGCGTAGTCTGCTTCCATTATCAACCCGGTCCGTCCTTGCGCCGACATGGCGCACATTGCCACTAGAACGCGGGCGCCGGCCGCAAAAGACCGGCGACGACAGGATGGAGGCCTCGCCCGGAATCGAACCGGGGTGCAAGGATTTGCAGTCCTCTGCGTAACCACTCCGCCACGAGGCCTCGTCGCCCCGCCGTTCTATGTGCGTTGAATAGGTTAAGCGGCGGTTACGGGTCAAGTGAACAGCGCGGTTCGAAGGCCGATCCCTTCGCGCCATGCCGAAAAAGGGTCGGCGACGTGTTGTTTCGGCATCACTTGAAAACCTCGGATTCGCCACCTAACGGCGGCTTCGCCGAATCGAGCCGGGCGGCTTCTAGGGGCGGTCCGGGGCGATTCTGCCGTGCGCGCCGCGGGTCAGGGGCGCCGGCGTCGCTCCCACCACACGACGAAGCGGCGGCGCAGGCGGCGCACCGAGGAGAATTCGTAGGACAGAACCAGCAGCCCGAGCGGAATCATCCAGAATCCCAGCACGGGCAGGAAGCCGAGGAAGCCGAAGCAGACGAGCAGGACGCCGATGAGGATGCGCGTAAGGCGCGACTGCGGCATGCGGAACTCGCGGCCGAGCAGTTTTATCCGGCGCGCGCCGGCTTCGTTGCCGTCCGGCTCAGGCGTCCCGGTCTCGTCCGGTCCGGTGCTGCGATTCATCCGTCGTCGTCTCCTGTGCGGCCCGATTGCACGCCTTGCTGGACCCCACCATATGATGCCGATGCCCGCCGCTTGCCATAAACGTGGCGAAGCCGGCCAAAAAAATGACGATCGGCGCTTTGCAAAGCTGAAACGGGTTTGCTATAGGCACGCCACGCTTTGACGAGCCTCCGTTCCCCGGTAGCTCAGTGGTAGAGCAACCGGCTGTTAACCGGTTGGTCGCTGGTTCGAATCCGGCCCGGGGAGCCAATCATCGTTTCTCAATCCGGCAAGTCGGCACACCGCGCGATCCCGCACCCGCAAGTCGTCCGTACCGAATCGTTCATCCATCAGGATGTCGACTTTCGCACGGCCATGGCAACTGCCTTCCGGGCAAGCGCCTCGGCGCAGGACGGGGCGTATCATCGTTTCCCCGCCACGCCCCTTTGTTTCCACTGGTCGAGCGGCATGATGTCGGGCGCACCGCCCCCGGGCTCGTACCAACTGTCCACCGCCCATCGCCGTCCGGACTTGTCCACGATCACCGCCGCGAAGTGTGGAAACCGATTGTCCAGCAGGTATCCTCGCGACGTGCGGCGAAGAACTCTATGATGGCGCAACATTCCCTTGGCCTCGATCAGCCGCAGCAAGGTCGTCGTGTTGGTCGATTCGTCGATGCAGTCCATCTGGCCGAGTTCGCGGCCGTGCCCCAATTCGCCTTTGGGCCGGTCCCTGACCCCAAGCACGCCGGAGGCGCGCCGCTCGAAATACTGGATGGCGCGAGAGAGCGCGCGCCGCTCGGCCTCAGGCGACGACGAGCCCGCTCGCATGATCGACGCGATGCGGCTCAGATCCTGGGCGCCGAAGTCCAGCCGGGTCTCATAATAACAGGAATAGCCGTGGCAGATGGTCAACCGTTCGGCGGCGGCCGGCCGCGTCGGCGCCAGACCGAGCAGCATCATCAGCCAGAAGACGAAAGCAGAGTTGATTCGACCGCGCCCCATAAGCCAGCATAGATGGCGCGATACCGGACGGTCCATCGGATCGTAGCCGCACGCTTGAGAAGCAAACCCCGGCCATCGAAACGGTCGAGCCCGTCGGATGGCGCGCCATCGCCCGGCTGTCGGCGGCAATGAAGCGTGGCGTCATGGTTGACTTGACGCCGGCCATTCGGTTTACACCGGCCTTTCTTATTTCCGGACAGCTACGGACGGTTTTCCCATGCTTGACAAGACCTATGATGCGAAAACCGTCGAACCGGCGATCGCCGAACGCTGGGAAGAGGCGGACGCCTTTCGGGCAGGCGCGGGATCGGAGCCCGGCGCCGAACCCTTCACCATCGTCATCCCGCCGCCCAATGTGACGGGTTCGCTGCATATGGGGCATGCGCTCAACAACACGCTGCAGGACATCCTCGTCCGCTTCGAGCGCATGCGCGGCAAGAACGTGCTGTGGCAGCCGGGCATGGACCATGCCGGCATCGCCACGCAGATGGTGGTCGAGCGCCAGCTTGCCGCCAGCGGCACCTCGCGCCGTGACATCGGACGCGACGAATTCATCAGCCGCGTCTGGACCTGGAAAGAACAGTCGGGCGGTTCGATCATCCATCAGTTGAAGCGGCTCGGCGCCTCCTGCGACTGGGGCAGAGAACGCTTCACCATGGACGAGGGACTCTCGGAGGCGGTTCTCGAAGTCTTCGTGCGGCTTTACAAGGAAGGGCTGATCTATCGCGGCAAGCGGCTGGTCAACTGGGATCCGGCTTTCGAGACGGCGATCTCCGACCTCGAGGTGGAGAACAAGGAAGCCGACGGCCATATGTGGCATTTCAGGTATCCGCTGGCCGGCGGCGAGACCTACACCTATGTCGAGAAGGATGCCGACGGAAACGTCATCCTCGAGGAAGAGCGCGCCTATATTTCCATCGCGACGACGCGGCCGGAGACCATGCTGGGTGACGGCGCGGTCGCCGTTCACCCGTCAGACGAACGCTATGCGCCTATCGTCGGCAAGTTGTGCGAGATTCCGGTCGGCCCGAAGGAGCACCGGCGCCTGATCCCGATCATCACCGACGAGTATCCCGACCCGACCTTCGGCTCGGGCGCGGTGAAGATCACAGGCGCGCACGACTTCAACGACTACCAGGTCGCCCGCCGCAACAACATTCCGCTCTACCGGCTGATGGATACGCGCGCGGTGATGCGCGCCGACGGCGAGCCCTATGCTGAGTACGCGGCGCAGGCGCTTGACATCGCCAGGACCGGAAACACGCCGGGCGAGGCGGAGGTCGACGGCATCAACCTGGTGCCGGACGAATATCGCGGCCTCGACCGCTACGCCGCGCGAAAACTGATCGTCGAGGCGATCACTGCCGAGGGACTGGCCGTCACGACCAAGGATGCGGATGGCAACGACGTGCCGTTCGTCGAGGCGAAGAAGATCATGCAGCCGTTCGGCGACCGCTCCGGCGTGGTGATCGAGCCGATGCTGACCGACCAGTGGTTCCTCGACGCCAAGGTGCTGGCCAAGCCGGCGATCGCCTCGGTGCGCGAGGGGCGCACCAACTTCGTGCCGAAAAACTGGGAAAAGACCTATTTCGACTGGATGGAGAACATCGAGCCGTGGTGCGTGTCGCGCCAACTCTGGTGGGGTCACCAGATCCCGGCCTGGTATGGGCCGGACGGGGCGGTCTTCGTCGAGAAGGACGAGGAGACGGCGCTGGAAGCCGCGATCCAGCATTACATCGCCCACGAAGGGCCGTGGAAGGCCTGGGTCGAGGACAAGCTCGAGAACTTCAAGCCGGGCGAGATCCTGACCCGCGACGAGGACGTGCTCGACACGTGGTTCTCTTCGGCGCTGTGGCCGTTCTCGACGCTCGGCTGGCCGGACAAGACGCCGGAACTGAAGACCTATTACCAGACTGACGTGCTGGTGACCGGCTTCGACATCATCTTCTTCTGGGTCGCCCGCATGATGATGATGGGCCTGCATTTCATGGACGAGGAGCCGTTCCACACCGTCTACGTCCACGCGCTGGTGCGCGACAAGACCGGCGCGAAAATGTCGAAGTCGAAGGGCAACGTCATCGACCCGCTCGACCTGATCAGCGAATACGGCGCCGATGCGCTGCGTTTCACGCTGACCATCATGGCCGCGCAGGGCAGGGACGTGAAGCTCGATCCGTCGCGCGTCGCCGGCTACCGCAATTTCGGCACGAAACTTTGGAACGCCACCCGCTTCGCCCAGATGAATGGCGTGGCGCGCAACGACGATTTCTGGCTGAACGACGCCAAGCTGACGGTCAACCGCTGGATCCTGACCGAACTGACGCGGGCCTCGCGCGCCGTCACCGAGGGCATCACCAGCTACCGCTTCAACGAAGCGGCGGGGGCGGCCTACCGCTTCGTCTGGAATCTTTTCTGCGACTGGTATCTGGAACTGCTGAAGCCGATCTTCGCCGGAACCGACGAGGCGGCGAAGGCCGAAAGCCAGGCGGTCGCCGCCTTCGTGCTCGACGAGATCTACAAGCTCCTGCACCCGATCATGCCGTTCATGACCGAGGAGCTTTGGGCGCTGACCGCCGGCGAGGGGCAGGAGCGGGCGAGTCTGCTCTGCCATGCGCGCTGGCCGCAGCCGGACTTCGAGGATCTCGACGCCGCCGCCGAAACCAACTGGCTGGTGGAACTGGTCTCCGGCATCCGTTCGGTGCGATCCGAGATGAACGTGCCGGCCGGCGCCGTGGCGCCGCTCGCGGTGGTCGGTGCCGACCAGACGACAAAACTCCGGTTCGAGCGCCATGACGCGGCGATCAAGCGCCTGGCACGTGTCGAGACGGTGAGCTTTGCGGAGACGCCGCCGCCGGCCTCGGCGCAGATCGTGCTCGGCGAGGCGACCGTCTGCCTGCCGCTCGGCGGGCTGATCGACCTCGCCGTCGAGGCCGCGCGGCTGCAGAAGGAACTGGCCAAAGTCACGGAAGAAATCGCGCGCATCCACAAGAAACTTTCCAACGAACGTTTCGTGGCCAACGCGGCGCCGGAGATCGTCGAGGCCGAGCGCGAGAAGCTGGCGGAGTACCAGGCCACGCAGGAGCGGCTGGTGATCGCGCTCTCCCGGGTACGCGACGTCCAGACCTGACGGTGAGTCGCGGGCCGGCACCCTTGCCGGTCCGTGCCGCCCCAAAAATACCCGCTCAAGGCGTTCCGCAGGGGCACTTCGGCGGCACGCGGCGATTTTCCGCCGCAATGTTGCCGCAAAGTGACAAGTCGGCCTAAATCGCGGGAATCGCCCGCAGGTTTGGCCACTTTTCGCTATTTCCTTATCATTTCTTACCAATTTCCTGCGAAACTCGGCTCGATCGGCGCGTTCTGGTGGGGGAGTTGGGGGTACTCGTCGGTACGGCAGGGGCGCCGGTCCAAATTGCTCGTTGCGCCCCTCCCGCGAATTCGCTCAACATTTGCGCGAAGTACTGGGGAGAGGACATTCATGAACCGGACGCTGCTTTCGTCTCTGATCGGCGCAAGCTTTCTGTCGACGGTGGCCGGAACCGCGATGGCGGGCGGCCTGGAACGCGGCGGTTACAATATCGATCTTCTGTTCGATCCGTCGCGCTTCGCCGCCGAGGCGACCGCCACCTATGTCATGCCGGACCGCAAGCTGGACAATGTCGTCGACGTCAATCCCGCCAACGGCATTGGCTCGAACGGCATCGGCGGCGGCGCCACGGACGGCGTTCGGGATACGGAAGATTATTGGGTGCCGCGCATCGGCGTGAAGTTCGGCGCGGTCGATGCCGTGGACTGCATGTTCGATTATTCGCAGCCTTGGGGCGCCCATAGCAATCCCGGCGCGGACTGGATGGGCGCCAACAGCAACATCGAAACAAAGATCAACAGCGATAATTACGCAGCCACTTGCTCCTACAAGATGCAGGCCGGGAAGGGTCAGTTCCGCGTTATCGGCGGTGTATTCTATCAGGAAGTCGACGGCTTCAAGGTGCGCTCTGTGGCTCCTGACATAGCTGTGCCCGGCAACGGCCAGGGGCGGCTCGAACTGGCAGGCAATGGTGTTGGCTGGCGCATCGGCGCGGCCTACGAAATTCCCGAGATCGCGCTGCGCGCCAGCCTCGTCTACAACAGCGAGGTAAACCTGGGTGATATTACAGGCACGCTGGACCTTTCTCAGGTCAACCCGCTCCTGGCGTCTCCGGTCCCTGTCGTTGGTCAACAGGCTATGCCCGCCTCGGTAGAGCTCAAGCTCCAGACGGGCATCGCGCCTGGCTGGCTCGCTTTCGGTTCGGTCAAGTGGGTCGACTGGAGCCAATTGCAGGTCGTGCCTTTCGCGTGCGTGAACCCGACGCCCGGCCTCTGCGCGCAGGGCCAGGAAATCACGTCTCTCGAACTTCTCTATCGCGACGGCTGGACGGTGCAGGGAGGCGTCGGCCATAGCTTCAACGAGCAATGGAGCGGAGCTGTGAGCCTTACGTGGGACCGTGGCACGTCGACCACCGTCGGAACGCAGAGCGATACGTGGACACTATCCGCCGGCGCGGCTTACACGCCGAACCAGAACGTCGAAGTCAGGTTTGGCGGAGCTCTTGGTGTCCTTACGAGTGGCTCCTCGGCAGACGATCAGGTCACCTATAGTTACGGCAACGATCTCGTCAGCGCCCTGTCGGGCACCCTCAAGGTCAAGTTCTGACGCAGCCGGCGCCAGCCGGCTTCTCACTGCGTTAAATCGACGAACGGCGCCCGAGACGGGCGCCGTTTCGATTCCGGGTCAAGTTTCGCAAAATGGCGCGCGAGGGCGATTCTTCCCGGCCAAGCCTGTCCGCGCGCCGCGAATTCTCCTAGATAAGCCCCAGGCCAGCCTTGGCGCCGCCGGGATCCAGCATCCCGGCGGCGAGACGGCCCTATGCTGAATTGTTGGAAATGGAAGCGGATATGAGCGAACTGCATGGCAATCTGATTGACGGCGAGTGGGTGAAGGGCGACGCGGTCCCCAACATCAATCCCTCCGACACCAACGACGTGGTCGGCGACTATGCCCGGGCGACCAAGGCCGACGCGCTGGCCGCGATCGCCGCGGCCAAGGCCGCCTTCCCGAAATGGTCGCGTTCCGGCCCGCTGGAGCGCCACGCGGTGTTGCGAAAAGCCTCCGATGAGATCCTGGCGCGCAAGGACGAGCTCGGAAGGCTGCTGTCGCGCGAGGAGGGCAAGACGCTCGCCGAAGGCGTCGGCGAGACCATTCGCGCCGCGCAGATCTTCGACTTCTTCGCCGGCGAGGCGCTGCGGCTGGC
Source organism: Mesorhizobium sp. LHD-90 (assembly GCF_030929505.1). GTDB lineage: Bacteria > Pseudomonadota > Alphaproteobacteria > Rhizobiales > Rhizobiaceae > Kumtagia. The sequence goes on from NZ_JAVFVV010000030.1 coordinate 29,625, forward strand.
GGGCGAGATCTTGCCGTCGGTACGGCCCGGGGTCGGCGTCGAGATCACGCGCGAGGCGGTCGGTGTCGTCGGCATCATAACGCCGTGGAATTTCCCGATCGCCATCCCGGCCTGGAAGCTCGCGCCAGCCCTCTGCTACGGCAATACCGTCGTGTTCAAGCCGGCCGACCTTGTTCCCGGCTGTTCGTGGGCGATCGTCGACATTCTTCATCGCGCCGGCCTGCCGAAGGGCGTGCTCAACCTGGTCATGGGCAAGGGCTCGGTCGTCGGCCAGGCGATGCTCGACAGCGCTGATATCAACGCCGTCACCTTCACCGGCTCGGTCGGCACCGGCAAGCGTGTGGCCGCCGCCTCCATCGAGCACAACAGAAAGTTCCAGTTGGAGATGGGCGGCAAGAACCCGCTGGTGGTGCTGGACGACGCCGATCTCGCGATTGCCGTCGACTGCGCGGTCAATGGCGCCTTCTTCTCGACCGGGCAGCGCTGCACGGCCTCCTCGCGCCTCATCGTGCAGGACGGCATCCAAGACAAGTTCGTGGCGGCGGTGACCGAAAAGCTGAAAAACCTCGTCGTCGACAACGCGCTGAAGGCAGGCACGCAGATCGGCCCGGTGGTCGACCAGAACCAGCTCGACCAGGACGAGAAATACATCGCCATCGGCCGCGACGAGGGCGCGAAACTCGCCTTCGGCGGCGAGCGGCTGAACCGCGAGACGCCGGGCTTCTACCTGCAGCCGGCGTTGTTCACGGAGGCCACCAACGCCATGCGCATCAGCCAGGAAGAGATTTTCGGGCCCGTCGCCTCGGTCATCCGGGTGAAGGACTATGAGGAGGCGCTGCATGTCGCCAACGACACGCCGTTTGGCCTGTCGTCCGGCATCTGCACGACCAGCCTGAAACACGCCACGCATTTTAAGCGCAACGCCGAAGCGGGCATGGTCATGGTCAACCTGGCGACGGCGGGCGTCGATTTCCACGTGCCGTTCGGCGGCAGGAAGGGCTCCAGCCACGGCCCGCGCGAGCAGGGGCGCTACGCCGCGGAATTCTACACGACGGTCAAGACCGCTTATACGCTGGCCTGAGGGCAAGGCGGGCGGCAGTCACAGGGTTGCCGCCCGCCTTCCAGCAGCCTGATATCCATTCTCGGCGACCTATCCACAAAGCGAGCCAAGTGTCCTTGACTTGGCCCGCCGGCGCATCCTATATCGCGGCGCGCTGTTGGCCTTCGGGCTGCTGGCGGGCGATTAGCTCAGCGGGAGAGCACACCCTTCACACGGGTGGGGTCGTAGGTTCAATCCCTACATCGCCCACCATTCTCCCAAGCTTCCATACCGAATTGATGACAGCGGCCACCGCGACCGTTCTCTGTTCCACATCGTATCCGTTAAGCTTTGGTGCGAAACGGCGCGGGCCGCGCCGTCGGAATACCTCAGACGATCCGCTCAGTTGAAATTCGCGCCTGCCGGCAGGGCGATGCCGTAGCAACTGCCTGCGTCCTGGGCGCGCGGTGTGCAGCGCGGCTGAAAATCGCTGCTCGACGATGCGCTCTGGCATGCTGACAGGCCGATGACGATCGCCAGCAGGCCGGTCAGCGTAAGAAGTGCGCGCATTGTCATGCCCCCGCAAAAGCCAAAAAGTGCGGCGCTCCTCGATTCGCCGGCACATGGCAGACTATCCAACGCAATATGAAAGCCTGCAAGTGGCCATGCGCGGGATGATTGACCGGGATCGCATGCCGTCGGGTCACCGTTGCCGATCCGCATCGCGGAGGCGGAGCACCCCGCATGCCCCCAAAAGGAGCGGAGCCGGCCCCGGGGACAGGGGCCGGCTCCTAAACCCGGTCGTTGGGACGGGGAGGGTGGGGACTCGACCGGGTTTTTCCGAAAACTCGCTAGCGAACGCTCGCCACAGCCTCGGCGCGACCGTCGTTGATCTTGACCCAGGCGCCCGAATTGGTGTCCGACTGGCGCTTCAGATAGGTGTAGGGGGTCTCTTCCCAGGCCAGCACCCGCGGCTCGAGATTGTCGAGGACGTAGTCGCCAAGGCTGGTGCGCACGGTCAGAACCGCGTGACCGTCGCCGTTGGGCTGACGGACCACCGTGATCAACAGGTCGCCGGCCGGCATGCCCAGCGCCATCAACTGCCGGCGCTTCTCCAGCGCATAGTCCTCGCAATCACCCTCGCCGGCGGGATAGGACCACACTTCCTCGCGGCCCCAGATTTCCATGTCGGTTTTCGGCGCGACCGCGGCGTTGACGGCGTTGTTGATGCTGACGATCGACGACCACAGGCCCCGCGTAAGTTCGATCGGCGCGTGCCGTGCGGTCTTCTGCCGGCATTCCTGCGGAAGTTTCCGGCAGAGTTCGTAATGCCCCACGGGTTGCGTGGTGCGGCTGCCGGTCTTCATGAAGGACCCGGCCGCCCCTGCCGTTCCCGTCATCGCCCCGATGCTGAAGGCCGCGGCAAGCAGCAGCGACATCCCCTTCGCTTTTGTCATAGTCCCGTCTCCCCGTTCGAGGCGACAATGACAGAGGCGAATTTATTTGACGCAAAACAGCGCGGTAGATATTGAATAGAACTTGAAACGTTTTGTTAGATACTTCAATTCTTACAAGTATAAAATTCGATTGGTTCTGCTCGGCATTTGTTAACCGTGCCGAGACGAGCCCGACCTGAGTGCGAACTGCTCCAGCCGCCGCGGCTGCATGCGGTCCTGCGCGGCAACGACCGGGCCTGAGGGGCGGAGGAGAGGCTGCGAGCCGGCGGCCATGGCGGACGCAGAGCGGATCGAACGGCGCCGCAAGGGTAGGGCCGCTGTCACAGCCGCCCGACGAAGGGGAGTTCAGTTTTGGCCGCTGAATTCCGATTCCAGCGCTTCCGAGCGCTGGACAACGGCGAACTCGATGGCGATGCCATCGTCGAAGTGGCGCACGACCTGACCACGCATGGTGCCGAGCACGACCTGGATGCCCAGCGCCGGCCGGACATCGATTTCGACCGCGGCGCCGGAGAGCGAAAGGTCGATAATGCGACATGGATACTGGCGGCCATCCGTGAGCTGCAGCGTGCTCATCGGGTTGCGCGGTGCGATGCGCTCGTGGCGGCGGTCTTCGGGCAGGTCCAGTTCGTGCTTGTTGGCGAGCCAGGTCAACTGCGCCGCGAGCTTGTCCTTCTTGCGGTCCGACGCGATGATGGTCATCGCGAAACCGTCTTCCAGCGCGCGCGTGACGACGCCTTCGACGCGGCCGATATGATCGATATAGGCGATGATCTTTTCGCCGGGCAGACCGATCTTGTCGGCGCGGAGCGCGACGTTGCCGGGCGACATGTCGATGACCTGGCAGGGATGCTCGCTGCGGTCCTCGAGCATGAAGCGGCCATAGATCTTCACGCGCACCCGTTGGAAGTTGCGCCGCTCAACCTTCGATGGCGATTGGTCCACTGCCGTCGCCCTGATCACTGGTCCTGCTCCGCTCGACTGCCAAATCCGCGCAATATTAGCTGGATGGCAATTAGATATCGTCAGAGAGGTTAACGGCGGGTAATTATGACGGCTGTTTTGCCGCCGGAAGCAACTATTCCATCCGTCCGCCCGGCAATACCACAAGATGGCGTATCCGGCGCGCGCCGACCGGGCCAGACGGCGGCTGCGGCTCGTCGCGACCGGACGACGTCGACGCCACCCGAACCGCCGGCCTATTCTTCAGGAACATCGGCTCGCGGTCCGGATTGACGATTCGCACTGCCTCCACGCCAGCGTCCGACACCGGATCGGCGCCCAGCCAATAGGGTTTGGACTCTGGCGAGATGATGCCGAGCGCCCGGCGATGCTCCTCGCCGCCGTCGAGGGGAAGCAGCAGCAGTTCCATCGACACGGAGCGCTGACCGCGCGAAATGCCTTCATACGATATGACCAGCACGGACTTTTCGTGGAAGACGGCTTGCACCAGCCGCATGACCATGCGGCTGTCGTTCTCTCGCCACAGGGACGAGAAAGCGAAGCCCTTGAGCTCGCGGCCATAGATGGCGCAGAGGCGCGTGCCGGCGAGCCGGAAGACCGCTTCGCCGCGCGAATCATTTTCAAGGATGAAGGTATCGCCCAGCAACGCCTTGATGTCGGCGGGCTCGATTTCGGTCCGACGCGGCGCCGGACGTCCGTCCCGCAGGCGGTTCCAATATTGGAACAGGTTGACCGATGCTTCCCGTTTCATGCCGATCCAATCCACGCGTCTTGCTGTCCGCTGTATCAGCGACGGACAGGGAACGTGTCCGCTGACTGCTACATGCGTGGCGGAGCAGGATGCGTGCCAGCCTTGCCTTGGGTTGTTCACGGGTCGGGAGCGTTAAGGTTAACTTTCGGTTTAGATTGCACGCAGCAGGCCGCCGTGAGATCACTATGAGCACTCCACGGCGCGGTTGCGGACATCAGCTTGCGCCACTTCAGTCAAAAATCTTCGGGACGAGCGGGGGCTCGACCGGCCGTCCAGCATTTTCTGGGCGGCCTTCTTTTTTGATTCGTGGAGATTGCCTCGGCGATTCGGCACAGGCTGGCGGACCGCCGTCGTGAAAATCCGGTCCCGCGGGCAGGCGGCCATTTTGCTTTGCTTCCGTATGCGCTAGCAAGCAGCCACGATGAGCGAACAACCTGCCAGGACCATTCCGCCGGAACCGCGAGAGAGGCCGCGCGAACCGGTCTTCAACATGCCGGGCGTCGTGGTTCTTCTGATCGCGATCTGCGCGATGGTGCATGTCGTGAGCGTCTACGCGCTGAACAGAGGTCAATACGGCGACCTGTTGCTGCGCGCCGCCTTCATCCCGATCCGCTATTCCGGCATGTTCGACCTCGATGTCTATGCCTTCACGACGCCGTTCACCTACACGTTCCTGCATGGCGACTGGCTGCATCTAGGCATCAACATGGTGTGGCTCGCGGCCTTCGGTTCGCCGCTGGCCAACCGGCTGGGGACATTGCGCTTCCTGCTCTTCTGGGCGGTTACCGGATTGTCGGCGGCAGCCTTGCACTGGGCGATCCATCCGCTCGACCAGGGGCCGCTCATCGGCGCGTCCGGCGCAATCTCCGGCATGATGGGAGCGGCGACGCGGTTTGCCTTCCGCATCGAACGCCGCGGCAATCGGGCGTCGTTCGGCGGGCCGGTCTTGCCAGTCAGCGAGGTGTTCCGCTCGCGCGGCGTCGTGACTTTCCTGGCTTTCTGGATGCTGACCAACCTTGCGACCGGCTATTTCGGTTTCGGTCCTGGCGCCGAGGCCGCGATCGCCTGGGAGGCTCACATCGGCGGCTTCGTCGCAGGCTTCCTGGGCGTGCCCTATTTTCTCGGCAAGCTCCGCTGACCGCAGACAAAGGTAGCCATCGCGCCGCCAGGTTTCAGACACTTGCATTGGCCGGGCACGAGGGGCACGATATGCCACGGATCGGCGTGCGCTGGTCGCGCCGCGTTCGTTCGACGATAGCTGGAGGACGCCATGACGGTGAAGGCAATTCTGGAACGGAAGGGCCACGACGTATTCACGATCGGCCCCAACGAAAGGCTGTCAACGGCGATACAGATGCTGGCGGAGCATCGGATCGGCGCCGTGGTCGTGACCAATGGCGACCGCAAGATCGTCGGCATCCTCTCCGAACGCGACATCGTGCGGCAGGTCGGTCGCGACGGCGCGGCGGCGCTCGACCGCAGCGTGCGTGAGGTGATGACCCCGAAAGTCAGCATCTGCAACGAGAACCATACCGTCAACGAAGTCATGGAGATCATGACCAAGGGGCGGTTCCGCCATCTGCCGGTGGAAAAGAACGGCCAGCTCGATGGCATCGTCTCGATCGGCGACGTGGTGAAGCGCCGCATCGAGGACGTAGAGCGCGAGGCCGAGCAGATCCGGGAATATATCGCGACGGCGTAAGAACCGGCCGGGTCGAGCCCGGCCGGCCCCGTTTTCCTAGCGGTTGTCCAGTTCCGACCGCACCAGCTCCAGACCGCGCCGGGTGATGCGATAGGGGCCGCCTTGCGACGAGGAGACCGCCCGCTTGCGCTTCAGCTTGCGGAAGAGGTCGAGGTCGAAGCCCGGATAGCGCCAGCCGTCGCGGGTCAGGCAATGCGCAGCCTCTATCCTTTTGCGTTCGTCCTTTTCGATTTCGATGCGCCCGCCCTGGGCGAGCAGATGCAAAATGCGCTGTTCCGTGCGCGAGATGTCCATTGGAAAATGTCCCGGGAAAACCTGGCCGTATGGCCAAAACAAAAAGCCGCAGCCGCGAAAACTCGCGGCACGGGGTTCAGGTTTTCAGGCCCTGCCTTGCCGAAAGGCAGGGCTTCAGCGGGTCTCAGCGTAAGAAGACATCCACACTCCATCGGGAGGCGGTGCGTATAACCGATCGGCGGACGGAAGGCTATGTGGTCGGATGGCTCTCGGCGGCCAAAGATGGGTCTCGACGATCAGTACAATCTGAGCAAGGTCGGTATCGCGCCAATGTCACGCAAATATTCGACGACTTCGAGCGCCGGGAAAAACGCAAGGAAAAACAATCCATCTTGAAACGTACGCCTCAGCGCTCTTGGTGAAAATCGCGTGTCGGAACTCTCGGCGTACAAGAACGGATTGGGCCAAAATAGCGGAGTTCTCGCTTCGTACGCCTCGTATGTTGCTCCGAATTTCGCTCTCAGAAACATCGCCTCTTTCGAGGCCGTGAAAGCGAAAACCGCATAGGTGGCGGTCCCCAGGACGATTGCGGCGATCAACGAGCCGAACATCATGCCGATCCCGATGGCGCCGATTGTCGAGAAGAAATAGAGCGGATTGCGGCTGATCGAATATGGACCAACCGCCACCAATTCCTCGTTCTTTTTGCCGCCGACATAAAGGATAGACCACAATCTGCCGACAACGCATGCAAGGACGAGAGCCAGGCCGACCATTTCTATGACTTCATGCGCCAAGGCATCCTCATTCCAAGCCGGACGCGAAGCAACGAGCACAGCAGCACTCAGGATCGCACCGAGCTGCACCGCCCGAAGTCGCTTGAGTTGGTGAAACGGCCTGATCTCAAGAGCCTTTTCCATAGTCGACAGTCCAGCTTCGGAGCTGCTCCTTCGAACAGGTCATCGAACTAAGCGCGAACATTGTGGCTTTTTCGCAGGTTGCCAGTATGGAGTGAGAAGCCGACAGATCATCCGGACGGAGAATCGTCGCCAGTTACCCGGTTCCCCGACCCTTGCCTGTCGCCGCCAATTCGAATAGCCAGACCCGGATCAATTTGCGCCTTTCCGGCCGGACAGCTATGACCCTCATCGACACCCGCACGCCCGATCCGAAACGTTTTATCCCCGGCGCCACAGGCGACTGGGAGGTGATCATCGGCATGGAGGTCCACGCCCAGGTCACCTCCGAGGCAAAGCTGTTCTCGGGCGCGTCGACCTCGTTCGGCGCGGCGCCCAACGACAATGTCAGCCTGGTCGACGCAGCCATGCCGGGCATGCTGCCGGTGATCAACGAGGAATGCGTGCGCCAGGCGATCCGCACCGGGCTCGGGCTGAAGGCTGAGATCAACCACAAGTCGGTTTTCGACCGGAAGAACTATTTTTATCCGGACCTCCCGCACGGCTACCAGATCTCGCAGTTCAAGCAGCCGATCGTCGGCGAGGGTATCGTCGCCGTGTCGGTCGGGCCGGATTCGAAGGGCCAGTTCGAGGAGATCGAGGTCGGCATCGAGCGGCTGCATCTGGAGCAGGATGCAGGCAAGTCGATCCACGACCAGCATCCGACCATGTCCTATGTCGACCTGAACCGCTCGGGCGTGGCGCTGATGGAGATCGTCTCGAAGCCGGACCTGCGCTCCTCGGAAGAGGCGAAGGCCTATGTGACGAAGCTCAGGACCATCGTGCGCTATCTCGGCACCTGCGACGGCAACATGGAAGAAGGCTCGCTGCGCGCCGACGTCAACGTTTCGGTACGCAAGCCGGGCGGCGCGTTCGGCACGCGCTGCGAGATCAAGAACGTCAACTCCATCCGCTTCATCGGCCAGGCGATCGAATACGAGGCGCGCCGCCAGATCGCGATCCTCGAGGATGGCGGCAAGATCGACCAGGAGACGCGGCTGTTCGACCCCAACAAGGGCGAAACGCGGTCGATGCGTTCAAAGGAAGAGGCGCACGACTACCGCTATTTCCCTGATCCGGACCTTTTGCCGCTGGAATTCGACCAGGCCTATGTCGACGCTCTTGCCGCCGGCCTCCCGGAGTTGCCGGACGACAAGCGCACGCGGCTGATCTCGGCGCTCGGCCTCACTGCCTACGATGCCTCGGTGCTGGTGTCCGAAAAGGCCGTTGCCGACTATTTCGAGAAAGTCGCGGCCGGCCGCGACGGCAAGGCGGCCGCCAACTGGGTGATCAACGACCTGCTTGGCGCGTTGAACAAAGCCGGCAGAGCCATTGAAGACGCACCGGTTTCGCCTGGGCAACTGGGCGCGATCATCGACCTGATCAAGGAAGGCACGATCTCCGGCAAGATCGCAAAAGACCTGTTCGAAATCGTCTGGAACGAAGGCGGCGACCCGAAAACGCTGGTCGAAAGCCGCGGCATGAAGCAGGTCACCGACACCGGAGCCATCGAGAAGGCGGTGGACGACGTGATCGCTGCCAATCCGGAAAAAGCCGAGCAGGCGAAGGCCAAGCCTACGCTGGCCGGCTGGTTCGTCGGCCAGGTGATGAAGGCGACCGGTGGCAAGGCCAACCCGCAGGCGGTGAACGACCTGGTGAAGGCCAAGCTCGGCATCGAGGGATAAAAATGTTCCTGCGCACCGCCAGCGAGCGCGATCTTCCGGCGGTGCGCGACCTGCTGGTGGAGACCTGGCACGCCACCTACGATTCGATCTACGGCGTCGACAAGGTCTCGGAGATCACCGACGAGTGGCATTCGATTCCGTCGCTGAAGGCGCGGCTCGCGCGGCCGAACTCCGAATTCGTGGTTGCCGACGACGGCAAGAGCCTCGGTGGCATGGCCTATGCGGCCGGCACCAGCGATCCCAAGATCGTGATCCTGCATCAGCTCTATGTGCGGCCGACCCTGCAGCGAAGCGGGCTCGGCCGGTTGCTTCTCGAGGAGATCGAGGACAGCTTTCCGGATGCACGGATGCTTCGGCTCGAGGTGGAGGCGCAAAACCTGCCGGCCATCGCCTTTTACCGCAGGAACGGTTTTGAGCCGCGGGGCGAGGTGGCGAACTGCGGCGGCTCAAGGTTCGCCATTCCCGCACTGGTCTACGAGAAGCGCCTGGATTAAGCGCCTGGCGTGGCGCCATGGGTCGCCGACCCGCACTTCAAAGGCGAGCCGGCGGGCATTTGCATCATTCCTTGCACTTCTCGTCTTCAGCCGTGGCAGCGGCGGTCTTGTCACCATGCTGCTGCGCCTCGACATCCTGTTGCGACGTGGCGAGATCCTTGTTGCCGCCGCCTTCCTGTTCGGCCAGCGGCATGTTGCTGCCGTCCTTGGCGACAGGATTGCCCGCCTTGGCCTGGCTGTCCGGCGTCTCCAGCGGAGCATGCGTGCCATCCTTGGCGATGGCCCCGGTCTTGTTCATGTCGGTGCCGGCGGCGGCCGTGTCGTCGGGACAAGCGGCCATTGCGGTGCCGGCGGCGAAAGATAGCGACGCCGCTACCAACAGGGAAGAAATCAGTCTCATGTCGTGATCCTCCTAAATGGATGCCCAAGGACAGAACCGGCTCCGGCCGGCTTGGTTCCCGAGCGATGACGGCCAAAGCCCTCGCGGAAAGCAGCGTGGGACAACAGCCCGCACTTGCAACGGCCGGCGGGCGAGGCCATAACGGGCAAAATTCCGCGAAGCGCCTTTCAGGCGCCGGTCGGCCGAGGGATGCGATGAAAGACTTCCTTGTCCAGTTCTTTACGTGGTGGAACGGCCAGACGCTCGGCACGCGTTTCCACACCTGGCGCTACGGCAGCAAGGTCGGGCAGGACGAGTTCGGCAACACCTACTACGAGGGCGGCACCGATTCGGAGGGCCGCACGCGTCGCTGGGTCATCTACAACGGGCTCGCCGAGGCCTCGGCCATCCCGCCCGGCTGGCACGGCTGGATGCATCACCGCGTCGACATGGCCCCGTCGCAGGAGAACTACAAGCCGCGCGAATGGCAGAAGGCCCATCAGCCGAACCTGACCGGCAGCCCCGCGGCGTATCGGCCGCCGGGGTCGCTTGCCCACGGCTCGCACCGGCCGCAGGTCACCGGCGACTACGACGCCTGGACGCCGGGCAGTTGAATTGCCGTTGCGGTCCGTTCTCGCCACAATCCAGAATTAATCGCATGTTGACCATGACGGGCCGATAAGCCCCATGGTGGTCTGGCAACCCTTTCCGGATTCGTCCGCATGATCTTTTCCCCAAAACAAGGCGGTGCAAGGCTGGCGGCGGTCGTGGCGGCCTGCATGACGCTGTTTGCGGCGCCGGCGCTGGCGGAACGCATCGCCAATCCGGTCGCCGAGTTCACCGGAGTGGACAAGATCACCGGGCGCATCATCACCTTCGATGTCTATATCGACGAGACGGTGCAGTTCGGGGCGCTGCAGGTCACGCCGCGCGTCTGCTACTCGCGTGCCAAGGAAGAGGAGCCGAAGACGGACTCCTTCGTCGAGGTCGACGAGATCACGCTGGACCGAAAGATCCGGCGCATCTTCACCGGCTGGATGTTCGCGGAAAGCCCGGGCCTCAACGCCGTCGAGCACGCCGTCTACGACGTGTGGCTGAAGAGTTGCAAACAGGCCTCGGACGTGCCGCCGCCGGAAGCCAACAAGACCAACTAAGCCGGACCTTCCAGAGCCTTACGGATAAAACTTCGCAGTCGACTCCAGCGCCTCGGCAAGCAATATTTCATATTTGCGGCGGGGCACGTCGATCGCGCCGAAGCGCTTCAGGTGCTCGGTGGTGAACTGTGTGTCGAGCAGCGTAAAATTGCGCTCGCGTAGCCGCTCCACCAGATGCACGAGACAAACCTTCGAGGCGTCGGTCTCCTTCGAAAACATGCTTTCCCCGAAGAAAGCGCGACCGAGCGTGACGCCGTAGAGCCCGCCGACCAGCCTTTCGTCGCGCCACGCCTCGAGCGAATGCGCGTGGCCGATGCGATTGAGTTCGATATAGGCGTCGCGGATCGGTCCGTTGATCCATGTCGAGCGCCGGTTTTCGCGTTCCTCTGCGCAGGCGTCGATGACGCTGGGAAAATCCGTATCGACGCGGATGTCGAACTGCCCCTGGCGGACCGTCTTGCGCAGGCTCTTCGAGACGTGAAAACCCTTGAGCGGAATGATGCCGCGCGCCTCGGGGCGAACCCAGAAGACTTCCGGGTCATCGGCGCTTTCCGCCATCGGGAAGACGCCGGTGGCATAGGCTTTCAGCAAAAGGTCGGTCGGAATGCGGTGGCCGGGCGCGAAAGGGCGTATCATCGGCCGAGCCGTTTCAATCACTGTGGGCGAGATGTTTTTCCAGCCAATGGATGTCGTAGTCGCCATTGGCGATGTCGCTGTTGCCGACAAGCTCGCGGAACAGCGGCAGCGTCGTCTTGATGCCGTCGACCACGAATTCGTCCAGCGCCCGGCGTAGCCGCATCATGCACTCAACGCGGTTGCGCCCGTGCACGATCAGCTTGCCGATCAGGCTGTCGTAGTAGGGCGGGATGCGATAGCCGGAATAGACGCCGGAATCGACCCGGATGCCGAGCCCGCCGGGTGTGTGGAAATGCGTGATCGTGCCGGGCGAGGGCACGAAGGTGCGCGGATCCTCGGCATTGATGCGGCACTCGATGGCGTGGCCCTGGAACTTCACGTCCGCCTGCGTCACCGACAGGCCGCCGCCGGAGGCGACGCGGATCTGCTCGTGCACCAGATCGAGGCCGGTGATCGCCTCCGTCACAGGATGCTCGACCTGCAGGCGGGTGTTCATCTCGATGAAATAGAACTCGCCGTCCTCGTAGAGGAATTCGATCGTGCCGGCGCCGGAATAGCCAAGGTCTGCGACTGCCTTGGCGCAGATGTCGCCGATGCGGGCTCGTTCGGTGGCGTTCAGCGCCGGTGAAAAGGCCTCTTCCCAGACCTTCTGGTGCCGGCGCTGCAGCGAGCAGTCGCGCTCGCCGAGATGGATGCCCTTGCCTGCGCCGTCGCCGAACACCTGCAATTCGATGTGACGCGGCTTCTCCAGATATTTTTCGATGTAGACCGAATCGTTGCCGAAGGCCGCTCCCGCCTCGGTGCTTGCGGTCTGCAACGCCTCGATCAGGTCGTCCTCGGTGCGGGCGACCTTCATGCCGCGGCCACCGCCGCCGGCGGTCGCCTTGATGATCACTGGATAGCCGATGTCGGCGGCGATGCGTTTGGCCTCGATCTCGTCGGAAACCGCGCCGTCCGAGCCGGGCACGCAGGGGATGCCGAGGCGCTTGGCAGTACGCTTGGCCTCGATCTTGTCGCCCATGATGCGGATGTGCTCGGCCGAGGGGCCGATGAAGGTGATGTGGTGGGCGGCGAGAATGTCGGCGAAACGGGCGTTCTCGGACAGGAAGCCGTAGCCGGGATGCACCGCATCGGCGCCGGTGATCTCGCAGGCGGCGACGATCTGGTGGATGTTGAGATAACTGTCGCGCGACGGCGGGGGCCCGATGCAGACACTTTCGTCGGCGAGCCGCACATGCATGGCGTCGGCATCCGCGGTCGAATGCACAACCACCGTCTTGATACCGAGTTCCTTGGCGGCGCGCAGAACTCTCAGCGCGATCTCGCCCCGGTTGGCGATTAGGATCTTCTGGAACATCCGGGCGGCGGCCTATTCGATCACGACGAGCGGCATGCCGTATTCCACCGGCTGGGCATCCTCGATGAGGATCGCGGTGACCGTCCCGGAGCGCGGCGAGGGGATCTGGTTCATGGTCTTCATTGCCTCAATGATGACCAGGGTCTGGCCCTCGCGCACGCTCTGACCGATCTCGATGAACGGCTTGGCGTCGGGCGAGGGAGCAAGGTAGGCGGTGCCGACCATCGGCGAAAGAACGGCATTCTTTGACAGGTCTGCGGTCGGAGCGGCCGCGGGGGCCGGGGCCGCAGGCGCGGGGGCTGCTGGAACATGCAGCGCGGGCGCGAAGGCCTGCACGGACGCGGCCTGGCGGGCCACCCTGATCTTCAGGTCGCCGAGTTCGACCTCGATTTCGGAAAGATTGGTGTCGTTGAGGATCCCGGCGAGATCGCGGATGAGCTGCTGGTCAACATCCGTTTTCTTTGTCGACATGTGTGGACCTTTTTCCTTTTCTCGCGCGGTCCTAGAGCCGCGCGGCGAGCGCTTGCAGGGCAAGCGTGTAGCCGAGCGGCCCGAAGCCGCAGATCATGCCGACCGCGACGGGTGCGATCATCGACTTGTGGCGAAATGCTTCGCGGGCATGGATGTTTGACAGGTGCACTTCGATGACCGGCAGCGGCGCATTGGCGCGGATGGCATCGTGCAAGGCAATCGAGGTGTGGGTGTAGGCGCCGGCGTTGAGCACAATTCCGACTGCCTTGTCCGCCGCCTCGTGCACCCAGTCGACCAGATCGCCTTCATGGTTCGACTGGCGGAAGTCGATCGCCAGTCCGAGCGGGGCGCCCGCGGCGGCGCAATCGGCCTCGATCATGGCTAGCGTGTTGCCGCCATAGATGCCCGGCTCGCGTTTGCCCAGCGCGTTCAGGTTGGGGCCGTTCAGGATGAATGCCGTCTTCAATCAATGCACCTTGAATCCGCACGGATCGGCCGCGCGGCGCCTTCTATAGACGGCATAGCCCGCGCCGGAAAGAGCGCAAGCGTGTTGTTGGCCTGTCCACAGCCAGACCCAAGCCGTAGAAATGGAGATCAGCAGGTGGTTTCGGCGCAGGCCGCCTTGGCGAGAGCGACCTTCTCGGCCAGAACCTCCCTGCCGAGGGCGCCGAACACGACCTCGTCGCCGACCACATAGGAGGGCGTGCCGGTGATCGCCAGCTTGTTGGCGAGGTCGTAAGTCCTGCCGAAGGCTTCGGAAATCGCCGGATTCTTCATCTCCTCACGCAGCCTTGCCTCGTCGGCGCCGAGCGCCACCGCGATCTTGATTGCAGCCGCCTCGGTGGCGCGGCTCTTGCTGCCGAGCAGCTCGTTGTGGAACTCACCGAATTTTTCCGGCATCAACTTGAGGAACGCCTGGGAAACGACATGCGCCTTCTGCGAATCGGGCCCCAGGATCGGGAACTCCTTCAGCACGAAGCGCAGGTCCGGATCGGCCGCCGTCAGCGCCAGCATGTCCTCCTGGGCGCGTTTGCAGTAGCCGCAATTGTAGTCGTAGAACTCGACGATCGTAACCTTGCCGTTCGGGTTGCCGACGACGCCGTCGGTGGCCGAGTTGAATATTTCGCTCCTGGCGTCCTCGATGATTTGCAGATTGGCGACCCGCTGTTCCTCCTTCTGCTTGCTCTCGAGCGCAGTCTGCACTTCAAGCATCAGTTCGGGATTGGCGAGCAGATAGTCGCGCACGATGGTCTCCACCTCCGCGCGATCGAGCTTGCTGTCCGCTATCATGACTTGCGGCGTGTCGCTGGCGACGGCGGCCGGCCTGCCGGCGACGAAGCCGATCGCCAGCATCGCAATGGCGGCGGCGACGCCGGCAGCGCCGAGTAGGATTGCCTTGTTCATGTGTTCGATCTCCCGCCGCGGCGCCGCCTTCGCAGCAAAGCCTCAGCCTTTTTTCTTCGGAATCTTGAAGTTGATGATGTCTTGCGCCCGCACCCAGCCGGGCGAGCCACGTTTCATCTTGGTCTGCGCGCGCATGGCGAAAATCTTGGCGTCCTGATAACCGCCGGCATAAAAATACCCTTCCGCAGTGGCGAGTTCCGCCTCTGGGATATCGCCCAACTGGCCATACGCCTGCGCGAGATAGCGATAGCCCATCGTGTTCTCGCGGTCGCGCTCCAGCGCGCTGTTGATCTCCGTCACCGCTTTCTTGAGCGACGCCGGATCCCCGGTCGAGATCAGCGCCTGCCCGAGCGAAATGCGCAATATGCCGGACTTCACCGGGTCCAGCCGCACCGCGCTGCGATAGGCCTCGACCGCCTCGGCCGGACGGTTGGATTTCATCAGCACGTCGCCGCGCAGTTCGTGGAAGTAGGGGTTCTTCGGTTGCGCCTTCACCAGCGCGTCGGCCTTCTTCAGCGCCGATTTGAGATTGCCGTAGAGATAGGTGGCCATGGCGTCGCCATACTGCGACGCGAGTCCCTTGGGATCCTTGCGGAAAAGCCGCGCCGAGGCCGACTGGCCCTGGGTGAACACCGCGATCTTCGCCCGCATCATGTCGTGGCGAAGCTGCAGCGCAGGCGGGTCGACCTTGTCGTAGTACTTGCTGCTGGTGGCCAGCGCTTCCAGGTTGGCGATGCGCTCGCGCGGCATCGGGTGGCTGACCTGATAGGGGTCGACCCGCGTGCCCGACAGCGACAGCGCGTTCTGGAAGCGGCCGAAGGTCTTCAGCATGCCTTTGGTGGATTGGCCCGTGGCCTCGAGATAGGTCACCGCCGAGCGGTCGGCGGTCGTCTCCTCGGTGCGCTGGTAGCCGAGCAGGCTGCGCCGCGCCGCTTCACCGCCGCCGATCGCGAGGCCGCCGCCGGCCTGCGCCAGTTCCCTGGAATTGGCCGCCGCGCCGGCCGCGATCGCGCCGATGCCGAGCAGGCCGGTAACGATCGCCATGGTCTGGGCCCGCGCGATCTGGTCGCGCAGTCGCTCCTGGTGCCCGCCTGCGAGATGGCCAGCCTCGTGGGCAATGACGCCGATGATCTCGTTGGGGGTCTCGGCCTGCATCAGCGCGCCGGTATTGATGAACATGCGGCGCCCGGCGACGAAGGCGTTGAAGCTGGAATCGTTGATCAGGATGATGTCGATGCCGGACGACAGTCCGGCTGCCTTGAAGATCGGCCGCGCATAGTCGCGCACCAGCGCCTCGATCTCGGCGTCGCGAACGATCGGCATGCTCGATTGCGCATATGCCTGCGCGGAGGCGGCGACGGTGACCGCCGCGGCAGCCGCGAAACCGACCAATGCGCGCATCACCGCCGGTATCGTCATGGAAGCAGGGGTTTTCCTCATAACCGGAATCACTGGTATCCGAGCAGGGGAGCGAATGAAAGGCGACGCTCCGGTTTTCATGAACTTGTGATCCCCACATCAATCGGGCATTTGTGCGGCGCGGCGGCGCCCGCGAGTTTGGAGTTGACACGAAGATGGTATCGCTTTCCCGGCGCGGCGAGGTCGAGCCGTTCCACGCCATGGACATTCTGGCCGAGGCCAACCGCCTCAAGGCGAGTGGCGCGCCGGTGATCTCCATGGCGGTAGGCCAGCCCTTCGATCCGGCCCCGGCGGCGGTACGCGAGGCTGCCGCGCGTGCTCTGCGCGATGGCCGCATCGGCTACACCGACGCGCTCGGCACGGCGGCGTTGCGGAAAGCCATCGCCGGTCACTACGCCGACCACTACGGCATCGGTGTATCGCCTGAGCGGATTGCCGTAACCACCGGATCTTCCGCCGCTTTCAACCTTGCTTTCCTGGCGATGTTCGATGCCGGGGACACCATCGCTATCGCTTCACCCGGCTACCCGGCCTACCGCAACATCATGGCCGCGCTCGGCCTCGACGTGGCCGAGGTGGAGATGGAGGAAGCCCCGTTTCTGACCGCGCGCCAACTCGCCGAGGCGCATGCAAGGAAGCCGTTGCGCGGGCTGCTGTTCGCCAGCCCGGCCAATCCGACGGGCGCGGTCGTGCCGCCCGCCGACATGGCGGCGCTGCTGGCGGAGGCGAAAAACCTCGGCATTTCGGTGATTTCCGACGAGATCTACCACCGGCTGAACTATGTCGGGCCGGACGTCACCGCGCTGTCGCTCGACGGCGACGTGACGGTCATCAACTCGTTTTCCAAGTACTACTGCATGACCGGCTGGCGCATCGGCTGGATGGTTTTGCCCGAGAATCTGGTGCGCCCGGTCGAGCGCATCCAGCAGAGCTTGTACATCTCGCCGCCGGAACTGTCGCAGATCGCGGCCTGCGAGGCGTTCGGAGCAAGCGCCGAGCTCGATCGGACCAAGGCACGCTACGCGCAGAACCGCGAGTTGCTGATGCGGCGCCTTCCCGAACTCGGCTTTGCGCTGGCGGCGCCCATGGACGGCGCCTTCTACGCCTTCTGCGACGTGTCGCGCCTGACCAACGACAGCATGGCTTTTGCGCGCAAAATGCTGGCGGAGGCGCTTGTTGCGGCCACTCCCGGGCGGGATTTCGACACGCTGCAAGGCGGGCGCTTCATGCGCTTTTCCTATGCCGGCAGCCACGAAGACATGGCCGAAGCGCTTGCGCGCATCGAGCGCTGGCTGAGATAGAAAGATCGACTTGCCCGAAATTGAAGAGGTTTTACACAATCTTTCCAATGAGATGGCGGAGCGCAGCGATCGCGGCGAGGTGGCGACCTATATCCCGCAGCTCGGCAAGGTAGATCCGAAGAAATTCGGCATTGCCGTGGCGCTGGTCGACGGGCGGGTGATTTCTGCCGGCGATGCCGACGAGCCGTTTTCCATCCAGAGCATCTCGAAAGTCTTCACCCTGACGCTGGCGCTGGGCAAAATCGGCGACGCGCTTTGGAAGAGGGTCGGCCGCGAACCCTCTGGAAATCCTTTCAATTCCATCGTTCAGCTCGAGCATGAGCGCGGCATCCCGCGCAACCCGTTCATCAATGCCGGAGCGATTGTCATTTCGGACGTTCTGCTTGCCGGGCATGAGCCGCGGGAGGCGATCGGCGAGATCTTGCGATTCATCCAGTTCCTGGCGGACGACGAGACGATCTACATCGACAGGGAGGTGGCGGCGTCGGAACGCGCCACCGGATTCCGCAATGTCGCGCTCGCTAACTATATGAGATCGTTCGGGAATTTGAACCATGCCGCAGAGCTGGCACTGGGCGTCTATTTCCACCATTGCGCCATAGCCATAAGTTGCCGTCAATTGGCGCTGGCCGGGCGGTTCCTGGCCTGCGACGGGCGCAATCCGGCGACCGGCCACTCGGTGGTGTCGCCGGAAAGAGCCAGGAGAATCAATGCCTTGATGCTGACCTGCGGCCATTATGACGGGTCGGGCGACTTCGCGTTTCGCGTCGGCATCCCGGGAAAAAGCGGCGTCGGCGGCGGAATTTTGGGGATCGTGCCGGGCGTAGCGTCGCTGGCCGTCTGGTCGCCGGGGCTGAACGCCAACGGCAATTCTCACCTCGGTTCGATCGCGCTGGAAAAGCTCGCCAGAACAATGGGTTGGTCGATCTTCTCGCCCTGACGGCAGCGGTCCGCGGGCCCGAAGCGAACGCAGGATCGAAACCGCGTGAAGTCCGGAAGATCAAGCGAATCCAACAACTTGTCCGGGCGCTGCGGGCAAAAGTACACGACAGTGATTAGGCGAGAGGCCGAGAATCAGTTGGAATGAAGGATTCGTCTCGCCAAAGAAGGATCCTTCGATGTCGCTGTCTCCCGACGCTCTCGCCTTGACGTTATCGCGGC
>NZ_JAVFVV010000031.1 GCF_030929505.1 Mesorhizobium sp. LHD-90
GCCCGAGCCGCCCCCTGCTCCGCGCGCCGAACCGCCGCGGGCGCGTGAACCGGAGCCGCGTCCGCGCACCGGCGCCTGGGTCCGCGACCTGCTCACCGGCGCCTCGCGCGGCGAGGAGGACGAGGGCGAGGTCGCCGTGCAGCCGCCGCGCCTCGAAGCGCAAGTCCCGTCCAAGGCCGCCGCCTCGCTCAGCACGCTCTCCGTCGACATCGCCCGCTCCATCGACCACGACGCGGCGATCGAGCTGTGGCGGCGCTACCGGCGCGGCGAGCGCGACGTGTTCACCCGCCGCCTCTACACGCTGAAGGGTCAGCAGACCTTCGACGAGATCAGCCGCAAATACCGCGCCGACCCCGAATTCCGGGTGGCCGTCGATCGCTATTGCGAAGATTTCGAGAAACTGTTGAAAGACGTCGCCCGCAACGACCGCGACAACCGGATGTCGGAAACCTACCTGACCTCGGAGACCGGCAAGGTCTTCACCATGCTCGCCCACGCCGCCGGCCGGCTGCGATAGAGCGGCGCCGAAACGGAAACGAAGGCGGACCGAGGTCCGCCTTTCCTTTTTTGCAGGCTTCAGCCGCCGCCGGAACGCACGGGCCAAGCCGTCAAAACAGGCTGTTCCACCACACAAGAAGCAGCAGCACCGTGCCGCGGATCAGGGACGACAGCTCCTTGCCGATGTTGCCGGCGATGGGCAGGTCGTAATAGCGGGAGATGACGATGACGCCGAGCACGGCGATTGTCGGCGGGTAGAAGAAGTTGAACGTCCAGGCGACCCAGTTCTGTCGCGAAACGCTCTCTTCGCCGGACGCGGTCTTGTCGATCATGTCTGGAAACCCGACGGACGCCCAAGCATAACTATAGTCCGGCGGTTAAGATTTCGTTTCGCCAAACAACAAAATTGCGATCACTTCAAGAACGCTAAGGTTATCGGAGATAACGCGGACAGAAGACCTTGATGACAAGCGGCGAATTGCCGTCCATGGGCAAATTGGGCAGTCAAGCCCCGATCTTCGACTGAATCCGACTTCCGTGGTGAAGCCGGTTTCCGGCCATTGCGCGATGCTCCGTGGGAGCCACCGGATACGAGGCCTCAGATCTGGGCGTCGACCCAGTCCACGATCTCCGCTCCGACCGTGCCGAATGCCGCGTCGAGGCCGCGCACAAAGGCGTCGTTGCCGCTGCCGGAGACCGGCGAGGATGCCCGGAACACCTTTGCCGCGCGTACCGTGCCGTTGCGGTCGTTGAGCACCCGCGCATAGATCTCGACATGCGCCTGATTGCCCGCACCCACCCGCACCTCGAAGGCGCGGATTTCGCAGACCACCTGGTAGTCGATCGCCAGCCCCTCGCCCGGTGTGCCGACGCCCGAAAACCCGCCTGCGGCCTGGAACGACTGCGCGAGTTTTGCCTGCACCACCAGCGGCAGCCTGTCGGCCCATTGCGCGCCCTTGAGGAACTGGATCGCGCCGGGCCCGGTTCTGATGACGATGTTCTGCCCGTCAAGGGCCTTCAGCGCGCCGGGCTCGGCGATCAGGATCTGCGTGTTGCTGCGGCCGCGCGCCTCCGGCGCGTCCGGCGCCGAAAGGTCGTAGGTGTCGAGCGGCGGCGCTCCCGCGCCCAGCAGCGCGCAGCCGCTCAGCGAGACGGCGACGGACAGCAGCGCGGATGACAGGCTGAGAAGCTTCAAGGAAAAGGCAACCCGCTCAATCGAAACAGAAAAACTTGCCGGACGATCCCCGTTCGCCCCCCGACTCTCTTGCGGTGCGCCGGGCGCGAAGTCAACGCCGGACCCGGCCGTCATACTGCCTGACCGTACCATCTCCACCGGTAATGATGCGCTGCGGGTTGCGCTCCAGGTCGGTGATCGCCCGCTCGATCCGGTCGATCGAGCGGCGGCTGTCGCGGATCAGCGCCTCGGCGTCGCGCAGCCCCTGCCCCGAGAACCGCGCAAGCCCGTCGGTGATGGTGCCGAGCTTGGCGTTCAGCGTGTCGGCGACCTGCCTGAAACCCTTCAGCGTGTCGTTGGCGTTGGTGATCAGGCTCTCGGCATTGTCGGAACCGAGCAGGCTGTCCACCTTGGCCAGCACGCCGTCGACGCGTACCGACGCCTGGTTCAAGCGGCGTATCATTTCCGAGGCGTCGCCGATCATGCGGTCGATCTCGTCGGACCTGTTGGCGAATTTCTGGGTGATCTTTTCCACGTCGGCGGCCGCCGTGTTGGCCGAGCGGCTCGCCTGCTCGATGTTGGAGAGCGCGCTGCGTACCTTTGCCGGGTCGACGCCGTCCAGTATGCCGTCCACCTTGCCGAGCGTGGCTTGCGTCTTCGTGGCGAAATCGTTGATCGAGGCCACCGTCTCGCGCACCTCGCGCACCGTTTCGTCGAATTGCGCGCTGGTCTTGGCGAGATCGGCGGTGAACTTGTCGACATTGTCGACCACTGACTGCACCTTCTTCGGATCGACCGCCTTCAATATGTCCTCGGCGGCCTTCAGCGTGCCGTCCAGCTTTCCGGAAACGCCGGCGAGTTCGCCTGAGAGTTTCGAGACGCTGTCGAGGAACTTGTCGACGCCGTCGGAATTGCGCGCCAGCGCTCCCGAAAATTTCTGGATGTTCTGGACGGTCTCGGTCAGCGGCGTACGGGCGTCGCTGGTGAAGCCTTCGAGATCGGTGAGCACGCTGTCGGCGCGGTTGGCGATATCCTGCGCCTTTTCCAGCAGGTTGGTCACCGCCGACGGATCGGCGGTGATTTCGGCCACGGTGCCGTCGTTCTCGGCCTCGTCGAACAGGTTGGGCTCCTGCGTGTCGCTGCCCTTGATCTCCAGCGTCGCCTGGCCGGTGAGACCGGCGATGCCGATGACGGCCTTGGTCGATCGGGTGATCGGCGTCAGCCGGTCGACCTGCGTATCGGCGATGGCGACGCTCGGATTGGTCGTGTCGATATAGACGCGCCGCACGTCACCGACCTTGACGCCGTTGAAGAACACGCCGCTGCCGGTGGCCAGCCCGGATGCGGATCCCGGAATGCGCACGCGCAACAAAGCGACCTCCCCCCGGTTGCCGAACGCCGCCATCCAATAGACGAAGGCGAAGGCGGCCAAAATGGCCACCAGGGTGAAAATGCCGACGACGACGTAGTTGGCTCTCGTTTCCATCCAGACCCGTGTTTCTACTTCCTTGCGGCAAGATCAAGTTGCCGTGCACGTTTTCCGCGAAAATACGACATTACCCACGGCTCGTCGCTGGCGAGCATGTCCTCGATCGTTCCTTCCACCAGCACCCTCTTCTTGCCGAGCACAGCGACACGGTCGCAGACCGAGAACAGGCTGTCGAGGTCGTGCGTAACCATGTAGACCGTCAGCCCCATCGTGTCGCGCAGCTTGGCCACCAGTTCGTCGAACTCGGCCGCGCCGATCGGATCGAGGCCGGAGGTCGGCTCGTCGAGGAAGACCAGGTCGGGGTCGAGCGCCAGCGCCCGGGCAAGTGCCGCGCGCTTGATCATGCCGCCCGACAGTTCGGACGGGAATTTCGGCGCGGCGTCGGGCGGCAGGCCGACCAGCTCGATCTTCAGATAGGCAAGTTCGTCCATCAGCGATTGCGGCAGGTCGAGATATTCGCGCATCGGCACCTGGATGTTCTCCAGCACCGTCAGCGCCGAAAACAGCGCGCCCTGCTGGAACAGCACGCCCATGCGCATGTCGATCCGCATGCGCTCTTCCTCGCTGGCCTCGTCAACGTCGATGCCGAACAGTCGAATCGTGCCGGCCCGCTTCTTGTTGAGCCCGAGCACTGTCCGCAGAAGCACCGATTTGCCTCCGCCCGAGGCGCCGACGAAGCCGAGTATCTCACCGCGCCTGATGTCGAGGTCGAGCTTTTCCAGCACGATCTTGTCGCCGAAGCCAACGGTGACGCCGCGCGCCGACAGGATGATGTCACCCTTCTGACCGGCGATGCGGGCATGGCCTGTCGGTTGCTCGGCGGTCTGGCTGTTCATCTCAGCGACCTGGCGCCCGAAGCGCGAAAATCATCATCTGCAACCCGCCATCACGCATTCTCGAACATCTTTCAGAAATTGATCTGCGCGAAGAAGATAGCAAACGCGCCGTCGAGAATGACGACGATGAAGATGGATTTCACCACCGCGGCGGTGACGTGCAGCCCGAGCGATTCGGCGCTGCCGCCAACCTTCAGCCCCTCGACGGAGGCGACGATGCCGATGATCATCGCCATGAACGGCGCCTTGATCATGCCGACGAGGAAGGTGCCGACGTCGACGGCCTGGCGCAGCCGGTCGAGAAACGCTTCCGGCGCGATGCCGGAATAGGCCCAGGTGATGCCGATGGCCCCTGCGATCGCGGCGAAGTTGGCGATGATGGTAAGGCACGGCAGCGCGATCACCAGTGCCACCAGCCGCGGAAACACCAATACGCCGACCGGATTGAGGCCGATGACGGTCAGCGCGTCGACCTCCTCGCGCATCTTCATCGAGCCGATCTCGGCGGTGATCGCGCTGCCCGAGCGGCCGGCGATCATGATGGCGGTCATCAGCACGCCGAGCTCGCGCAGCACCAGGATACCGACGAGATCGACGACAAAGATGTCGGCGCCGAAGTACCGCAACTGGAAGGCGCCCTGCTGCGCCACGATGGCGCCGACGATGGTCGACATCAGCAGGATGACCGGAATGGCGCCGACGCCCATGCGGTCGATCTGGTTGAAGATGGCGGCGAGATTGACCCCGTGGCCGCGGCCGATCTTCATCTGGCCGCCGCGTATGGTGGCGCCCAGGATGTTCATCGCCGCGAAGAAGTCGTCGCGGGCGGAATAGACGGCGCGGCCGAGGGTCTCCAGCCCGCGAATGGCGAGGTTTGGGCGGGCGGGCGCATCCAGACGTTTCTGGGCGGAGGCTTCCCGGATGGCGGTCAGCAGCACGTCCATGGCCTGCGTCTGGCCTTCCAGCGAGACGTCCGCGCCCTTGGCGCTGGCCTGGTCGATGAACCGGCCGATCCGCCAGGCGCCTGCCGTGTCCATGCGCTCGATACCCGAAAGGTCGAGTGCGACGGGATTGCTGGCGGCATCGCCGGCAAACTGCGTCATCTCCTCGTCGACGTCGGCAATGGTGCGTGTCGTCCAGCGGCCAGACAGGCGCAGCACGTGCCGCCCGTTCTCGTCGGCCTGCTCGACCGCCGGCTGGCCCTCGGAACGCCTTGTTTGTCTGGAGCGATTGAACAACATTGTTCAAAGTCTTAGCGGCGGAATCGAAGCCTGTCACTTTGCCGCGCGGCGGCACACACATACCGGGAGCAGAAAATCATGCCGCGTGTCCTTTTGGTCGAGGCCGAAAGTTTCCCGATCGCTGGCGCCTTCATCACGCCGATGCGTCCACCACTCCATCGCTTGCGCCACTCTGGAGTTGAAATATTGGCGTGATAGGCTAGCGCCCGTTCTGTCAAAAACGCTTCCAGCCGGGAGATAGACGCCGTGTACGGATTCAAGACAACCAGACGCAATCTTATTGGCGGCGGTGCCGGCGCCACGCTAGTCGCTGCGTCGGGAGCCGGTGTCTTGACCGCATTCGACCTCGCAGTTTCACCAAATGGCGGCACTGCCTATGCACAGACCCCAACGACCGTCGCTACGAACGATTGGCGCGAGGAATACGCCTACACGCTGGGCGTGCAGGCCTATGTCTACGCCTTCCCGCTCACCTATCTGAGCAAGCTGCGCTACGAGTGGACGAACGTCCCGGACTCCAGCTTCTATGCCTCGCTCAATCATTTCCACCACAAGAAGGTTCTCGCCAACCACATCAACTACACCTCCGGAGGCTCGCCGAACCAGGACACCCTCTATTCTTGGGGGTGGCTGGATCTCCGCCAAGGCCCGGTCGCCCTCACGCATCCCGACATGGGGGATCGATACTTCACCTTCGAGATCGCCGACATGTTTTCGGACAATTTTGCCTATGTCGGCAAGCGGACGACCGGCGGGGCGGCCGGGGCTTTCGCAATCCTGCCGCCGGGATGGAGCGGCAGCCTTCCGCCGGACATCAAGAGCTCGTTCCAGTCCCCGACTCGCTTTGCGCTCGTCTTCGGCCGCACGCTTGTGAATGATGAAGCTGATGTCGCGGCGGTCAACAAGTTGCAGGATCAATACCGCATGATTCCGCTGGCCCTTTGGGGCCAACTGGACCCGCAGATCCCCGAGGGACGCGACGTCTTCAAGCCGTATGATACGGCGAACGATCCGTTGGGCGACTGGCGAACGATCAACCGGGCATGGGCGGAAAACCCTCTTCCGAAGGATCGCGATGCCGATCTGGTGCGCCTCTTCGGCGAGATCGGCATTGGCCCGGCTTTCACCGCCGAAAGCATCGACAAGCTGCCCGAACCGACCAGGCAAGGTCTGGCGCGCGCGGCGGCAACGGCGCGCCCGATGCTCAACGCCATGCTCGCGACCGGCGCCTACAAATCCAAGATGGTCAATGACTGGATGTATCCGCCCAAGACGTTCGGCAGCGCCGGGCTCTATGGCGATTTCATTGTCCGTGCCGCGGGTCAGTGTCTTGGTGGCATCATCTCGAACGATCCCGATGAAGCCGTCTATCTGTTCACATTCAGCGATGTTCAAGGCCAACCGCTCGTAGGCGGTCGCCGGTACTCCATGCAGTTCAAAGCCGACAATCTGCCGCCCGTCAACGAGTTCTGGTCCGTGACCATGTATGGTCCCGACAACAACTTCGTGCCCACCGACACCATGCGCTACGCCATAGGAGACCGCACGGCCGGTCTGACCAAGGGTGCTGACGGCAGTCTTACCATCTACATCCAGCCCGATGCACCGAGCGATCCCTCCGAACGCGCGAACTGGCTTCCGTCGCCGGCCCAGGGGGCCTTCCACCTGGCGCTGCGGACTTACGTCCCGAAGCAACCGATCATTGATCAGGTCTGGGTGCCGCCAGCGGTAACACCGGCGTGACGGATATCGAGTAAAGCGCGGCGGCACACACATACCGGGAGCCGAAAAGTCATGGCGCGTGTCCTTTCGGTCGAGGCCGAACGTTTTCCGATCGCTGGCGCCTTCACCATCTCGCGCGGCTCCAAGACGGAAGCCGAAGTCATCTGCTGCACGATTCGCGATGGCTCCCATGCAGGGCGCGGCGAGTGCGTGCCCTACCGCCGCTACGGCGAGAGCATCGACGGCGTGCTCGCGGCGATCGAATCGGCGCGTCGGGAAATCGAGGCCGGCATGGATCGGCAGGATCTGCTGTCGCTGATGCCGCCGGGGGCGGCGCGCAATGCCGTCGACTGCGCGCTCTGGGATCTTGGGGCCAAGCAGCGCGGCGTCTCAGCCGCATCGGCGCTCGGCATAGCCGTGCCACAGCCGCTGGTGACGGCTTATACGCTGTCGCTCGACACGCCGGAAAAAATGGCCGCGCAGGCCCGTGCCAATGCCGATCGTCCGCTGCTGAAGGTCAAGATCGGCGGCGACGGCGACCTCGACCGCATCGCGGCGGTCATCGCGGCGGCGCCGCAAAGCCGCATCATCCTCGACGCCAACGAGGGCTGGACGGAAGAAAACCTCGCCGACAACCTCGCCGCCGCCGCCCGCCTCGGCGTCGTGCTGGTCGAGCAGCCCCTGCCCGCCGGCAAGGATTTTGCGCTCGCCCGCATCGCCCGACCGGTGCCGGTCTGCGCCGACGAAAGCCTGCACACGGCCGACGATCTCGAATCGCTTGCCGGCCTTTACGATGCGGTCAACATCAAGCTCGACAAGACCGGCGGCCTCACCGCCGCCCTCGTCCTGCGCGACCGGGCAAAACAGCTCGGTTTTTCGATTATGGTCGGATGCATGGTCGGCACCTCGCTCGGCATGGCGCCGGCGGTTCTGCTGGCGCAGGGCGCCGATTTCGTCGACCTCGACGGTCCGCTGCTGCTGGCGAAGGACCGCGAGCCGGGACTCGCCTATTCGGGCTCGCTGGTCTCACCGCCCCGCCCGGAGTTGTGGGGGTGAACTTTCTTGACGTGACGGGTCGGCGCCGCTCCTCACGGCAACTGCCCGCCGCTTTCAAGAAGCCGTTGGCCGGCGCACCATCCCCAACAGCACCATGCCGGCCGCCGCGACGGCGATCATCGCCCAAAAGCCGAACACGCCGAAAGCCGCGTAGAGCGGTCCTGACAGCAGGGTGAAGGCTGCCATCGAAAAGCCGGTGGCGAAGAAGGCGATGCCTTGCGCCGCACCCGTCCGCTCCTCCGGCACCGTCTCGACGATGAGTTTCTGCACGCCGATCAGGATCAAGGCGGTCGAGAAAGCATGCAGCGACTGGATCGCGAAGAAGCCGGCGACGCCGATTCCCGAAGGCCAGATCAGCGGAAAGGCCAGCCATCGCAGCACCGCGCCTGCGCCGGCCAGCGCCAGCAGAAAAGTCGCCGGGCGCCGCGAGAACACACGCGTGAAGAACAGGAACATCAGCACTTCGGCCGCGACCGCCCAGGCCCACAGCAACCCCACCGTCGTGTCGCCGACGCCGATCGACTTCCAGTAGATCGAAACGAAACTGTAAAGGAAGGCGTGGCTGCCATTGATGAGGCCTGCGCCGCCGACGACCAGCACGAAATAGCGGTTGAGCAGCTTCGGTCCGGCGTCCTGGATATCCACCGCCGACAGCGGCGAGGCCTTTCGCGGTCGGCCTAGCCTCGGCGCCAGCAACGAGACCAGCAGCGTCACCACCAGCGAGGCCGAGATGATCGCCGGCACCGCCTGCTCGCTGGTCAGCGACAGGATAACCCCGCCGCCGAGATTGCCGCACAGGAAGGCGAACGAACCCCAGATGCGCATGCGCGTATAGTTCGAACCGAAACGCCGGACACCTGACAGCGCCAGCGAATCGGCGAGCGGCGAATGCGGCGTCCACGCCACCGCCAGCGCCAGCGAGACCGCAAGCACGACCAGGTAGGTCGGCTTGAGGAAAAAACCCAGCGAAGCCAAAAGGGCGGACGCGGCCAGCAGGATCAGCACATTGGCGCGGTCCTTCGCCTCGTCGGCCATGGCGGTGATGAACGGCGTGGTCACCACGCGCAGGAACATCGGTGCCGACAGAATCACCGCGATCTCCTCGGCGCCAAAACCGTTGCCTTCCAGCCAGAGCGGGAAATACGGAAGGTGGATGGCCTGCGGCACGAAGATGGCCGCGAAGATCAGCGATATCCGAAGCTCGAAATGTCGCGGCTTGACGCGTTGTTCGGGAGAAAGCGCTGGCAGGGGCATTTTTCAGGGCAACGTCCGGCCGGAGATTTGGGCCGAACGGCCGCTCCGGATGCCTCGGCCATAGCATGCCGGCCGGAAGCCGCCCAACGGATGATTGGCTTGAGGACCAACTCCATAACCGCTGTGGCGGAATGGCCACGCCGGTGTCGCGAAGCAAGGGCCCTCGCCTTCCGGGAGAAACTCCTCCGCTTCCTCCGCGAGCAGTGGTCTCTCGCAACCGCGCCGCAACGAAAAATGCTCTGCCGGGAAACCTTCTCATGCGAAAACCAAGCGCGCGGGCCGAAAAAAGCGGTGAAAAAGAAGCCTGCCGCGCGATTTCCGGGGCATCATCCTGCTAGGCTATTGAAATCGCTTCAACTTCCGGACTTCACGCGAGTTCGCGCGGCTCCGGGACGCCTTGGATTTCAATGACTTAGGCCATCGGGGTCAGGCCGCCTCCACGACCGCACCCCCTTCAATGACGCGCGGTTTGAATCCGGTGCCCGTCGGCGCAACCACCAGCACATGCGGCCAACGTAATATTTCCAGAGATCCGTCGAAATGTTCGACCACAGCCGTGCAGCTTTCCACCCAATCTCCCGTGTTTATGTAAGTAACGTCTTCAAATCTTTCGATCAATGCATGGTGGATATGGCCGCATATCACGCCATCGACTTCCGACCGGCGAGCCTCTTCACTCAGAACTTTCTGGAAAGCGCCAATGAAATTCACTGCCTTCTTGACCTTCACCTTCGCCCAGGACGAGAATGACCAGTACGGCAGCCCGAGCGTGCGCCGCACCCGGAACACTACCCGGTTCACCGAAACGGCAAAATCGTAAGCCCGATCACCAAGATAGGCCAGCCAACGAACGTTGTGCACGATGGTGTCGAATTGGTCCCCGTGGATCACCAGGAAGCGTTTTCCATCCGCCGTTTCATGAATCGCCCGGTCGCTGACGACGATCCCGCCGAAGTGCGTCCCCTGGAATTGCCGGAGAAATTCGTCATGATTTCCAGCCACATAGAAGATGTTGACGCCCTTGCGCGCCTGCCGCAGCAGCTTCTGCACCACGTCGTTGTGCGCCTGCGGCCAGTGCCAGGCCCGGCGCAGCCGCCAGCCGTCGACGATATCCCCGACGAGGTAAATCGTCTCCGCCTCGTGGTGCCGCAAAAAGTCGATCAAAAACTCGGCCTTAGCCGCTTTCGAGCCGAGATGCAGGTCGGAGATGAAAAGTGTCCGGTACCTGCGGGGTGCTGTTTCGGACATGACCGCCTGGTCCTGTTGCTGCATGCGCGCCAATGCCCAGATTCATGCAACACGCGTATGACGGTTGCGGTTTTGGCGTGCCCCGCTATAGGGTGCGCGCCACTGGAATGGAGGGTAAGCAGCATGGATCTGGGCATTCGTGGGCGCAAAGCGATTGTCTGCGCATCCAGCAAGGGACTTGGAAAGGGCTGCGCCCTGGCGTTGGCGGAGAACGGCGTCGACCTGGTCGTCAACGGCCGCAACGCGGCGATTCTGTCCGATACCGCGTCCGAAATTCGCAACCGCTTCGATGTCGAAGTGATTGAAATCGCGGGCGATGTCGCCGATCCTGCAGTCCAGAAGGCGCTGCTCGCCGCCTGCCCGGATCCCGACATTCTGGTCAACAACAACGGCGGCCCGCCCTTCCGCGATTTCCGTGAGCTCGACCGCGAAGCTATCCTGAAAGGCGTCACCAACAACATGGTCGCGCCGTTCGAGTTGATCAAGGCTGTCATCGACGGTATGGCGGCGCGCCGCTTCGGCCGCATCGTCAACATCACTTCCCTATCGGTCTATATGCCGCTGCAAGGACTCGACCTGTCGTCGGCTGCCCGCGCCGGTCTGACCTCGTTCCTGGCCGGCATCGCGCGCGGGGTGGCGGACAAGAACGTCACCATAAACAACATGTTGCCGGGAAAACTTGACACCGATCGGCTGCGCGGGCCGCACGAGCCCGGCGTACCGGAAGATCCGGAGGCGGCGCGCCTGCGCAAGCAGCGACTCGCGGCGGACATACCTGCGAAGCGCTTGGGGACACCGGAGGAATTCGGCCAGATCTGCGCCTTCCTATGCTCCGTCCATGCCGGCTATCTGACCGGGCAGAACATTCCCGTCGACGGCGGTACTTATGTGAGCGCTTTCTGAAAAGCGTGATTTGCATCGCCTAGCGGCGGCTAGAAGGAACTCGAGGAACGGCGGTCACGGGCATGAGCGGCGAAGACAACCACACGGCCAAGTCCGATCTGGAGCAGGCCGCCCTGTTCTTCCACAAATATCCCACGCCCGGAAAGCTTGAAATCCAGGCAACAAAACCGTTGGGAAACCAGCGGGATCTGGCGCTCGCCTATTCGCCGGGCGTGGCCGCGCCCTGCCTTGCCATCCGCGACGATCCGGCCACCGCCGCCGACTACACCGGCCGCGCCAATCTCGTCGGCGTCGTCTCCAACGGCAGCGCCGTGCTGGGGCTTGGCAACATTGGCCCTCTCGCCTCCAAGCCGGTGATGGAGGGCAAGGCCGTTTTGTTCAAGAAATTCGCGGGCATAGACGTGTTCGACATCGAGATCGACGCGCCGGAGATCGACCGCATGGTCGAGACGGTGGCGGCGCTCGAGCCGACGTTCGGCGGCATCAACCTCGAGGACATAAAGGCGCCCGAATGTTTCGAGGTCGAGGAACGGCTGAAGGCGCGCATGAGCATCCCGGTGTTCCACGACGACCAGCACGGCACCGCGATCATCGTCGGCGCTGCCGTTCTCAACGGGCTGGAATTCGCCGGCAAGAAGATCGAGGACGTGAAGATCGTCACCTCGGGCGCGGGCGCTGCCGCGCTCGCCTGCCTCAACCTGCTGGTTTCGCTGGGCGCGAAGGTCGAGAACATCTGGGTCACAGACCGTTTTGGCGTCGCCCACAAGGGGCGCGTCGAAGAGATGGATCGCTGGAAGGACCCTTACGTCAAGGACACCGACGCCCGCACCCTGGCGGAGGTGATTCCGGGGGCGGACGTATTTCTCGGCCTGTCGGCCGCCGGCGTGCTGAAGCCCGAACTGCTGGCGGACATGGCGCCGAAACCGCTAGTCCTGGCGCTGGCAAACCCGACGCCTGAGATCATGCCGGAAGTGGCGCGCGCCGCCCGGCCGGACGCGATGATCTGTACCGGCCGTTCGGATTTTCCCAATCAGGTCAATAACGTATTGTGTTTTCCTTACATCTTTCGCGGCGCGCTGGATTGCGGCGCCCGAGCGATCAACGAGGAAATGAAGATGGCCGCCGTGCGCGCCATCGCCGGGCTCGCCCGCGAGGAGCCTTCGGACGTCGCTGCCCGTGCTTATTCCGGCGAGACGCCGATCTTTGGTCCCGATTTCCTGATCCCCTCGCCTTTCGACCCCCGGCTGATCCTGCGCATCGCCCCGGCCGTGGCCAAGGCGGCCTGCGAAACCGGCGTCGCCTCGCGCCCGATTAGCGATTTCCCGGCCTATATCGACCGGCTGAACCGCTTCGTCTTCCGCTCCGGCCTGGTGATGAAGCCGGTGTTTTCCACCGCCAAGACGGCAGCGACCAAGCGCGTCATCTATGCCGACGGCGAGGACGAGCGCGTGCTGCGCGCCGCCCAGGTGGTGATCGACGAGGGCATCGCCCAGCCGACCCTGATCGGCCGCCCGAACGTCGTGGAGGTGCGCCTCAAGCGCTACGGGCTGCGTATCCGCCCTGGCACGGATTTCGAGCTGATCAACCCTGAAGACGATCCGCGCTACCGCGCCTATGTCGACATGCTGATCGAACTCGCCGGCCGACGCGGCGTCACCCAGGAGGCGGCGCGCACCATGGTGCGCACCGAAACCACGGTAATCGCGGCGCTGGCGGTGAAGCGCGACGAGGCCGACGCCATGATCTGCGGGCTGGAAGGCCGTTTCGAGCGGCATCTGCGCCATGTGTCGCTGATCATCGGCGCGCGGCCCACGGTGCGCGACCGAGACCTTTCGGCGCTGTCCATGCTGATTTCCAGCAAGGGCGTGCTGTTTTTCACCGACACCTATGTCACCATCGACCCGTCCGCCGACGAGATCGCCGAGATGACCTTGCTGGCGGCGGAAGAAATCAGGCGTTTCGGCATCGAGCCGAAGGCAGCGCTCGTATCCTTCTCCAATTTCGGCTCGCGCGACGCACCGACCTCGCTCAAAATGCGCCGGGCCGCCGAAATCCTGCGCGAAACCGCGCCGGACCTCGAATGCGACGGCGAGATGCACGCCGATTCGGCGCTGTCGGAAGTGCTGCGCCAGCGCATCTATCCGCATTCGCGGCTGAAGGGCGAGGCGAACCTGCTGGTATTCCCGAATCTCGATGCCGCCAACATCGCGCTGACCACGGTCAAGCAGATGGTGGACGCCCTGCATGTCGGACCGATCCTGCTCGGCACCGACCGGCCAGCGCATATTCTTACGCCTTCGGTCACCTCACGTGGCATCGTCAACATGACGGCGCTGGCAGTGGTGGAGGCCGCGCAACGAAAGACGGCCGAAGCGGCCTGAGCCAGGCGATACCGCGGCCGTCAGGCCGCCTTTTCCGCCTGCTTGCGTTCGATCTGGCCTATGGCGTCGACGACCGCATCGAAGGTGAGCATGGTCGAGGCGTGCCGGGCCCTGTAGTCGCGCACCGGCTCCAGATATTTCAGGTCGGCGAAGCGGCCGTCCGGCGGCGCGCCGTTTTCCTTCAGCATCTTCAGCATCGCCTTGCGCACGGCGCGCAACTCGTCGGCCGTCGCGCCGACGACATGCTCCGCCATGATCGCCGAAGACGCCTGCCCCAGCGCGCAGGCTTTCACGTCATGTGCAAAATCGGTGACGACGCCGTCATGCATCATAAGATCGACGGTCACCGTCGAGCCGCACAATTTTGAATGCGCCCTGGCGCTGGCGTCGGGATGCGGCAGTCGGCCGATACGGCCGATATTGCCGGCAAAACCCAGGATTTTCGCATTGTAGACGTCGTCAATCATCGTTTACGTCCGCATCGGGCCGCTTGATCGCGCGGCGCAAGCTTGTTCGCAACCAATATAGGGGCTGGCATCGCCGGCTGCACACGGAATCTCGGCCGCGCGCCCTGCCGGCTCATCCGCTCATCGAGCATCGGCCCGACAGGTCACTGTATCCTGACTCCGTCGCCGCCGGGTGGAAGCTGCATCCGTTCCGTTTCCGGCTGCAACAGAGCCGTTGCAAATCGTCTCCCGGCCGGCGGAATCCCGATACGTTTTTGCGCTTTGCTGTCAGTTGACGAACGCTGTGTACCAAGGGAGTGTCTTTCATTCGCCCGCCTCGCCCTTATATAATGGCCTGTCCGGATATGGCGACCAACGCCGGCATCCGGACAAGCCGTCACGCCATTTTTCGGACACCGCAGGGTCAGGTGGCCGCGAAAGGCAGTGGTCCGTTTAACTCGTCGCCCCGTAAGTGGGCGGCTACGGGAGACTCCTTTCATGGACGCCGTCGTCAAGAAGATCATGCCGCGCTCCGACTACATGGACAAACCGGAGACGCACCGCCCCAGCCAGGCCGAGGTCGAGGCCGCCGTGCTCACCCTGCTGCGCTGGACCGGCGACAATCCGGACCGCGAGGGACTGAAGGATACGCCGAAACGCGTGGCGAAGGCCTATCTGGAAATCTTCAACGGCTACGACATGTGCCCGGCCGAGGAACTCGGCCGCACCTTCGAGGAAGTGGCCGGCTACGACGATCTGGTGATCGTGCGCGACATCCAGTTCCATTCGCATTGCGAGCACCACATGGTGCCGATCATCGGCAAGGCGCATGTCGGCTACCTGCCGGACGGCAAGGTGGTCGGCCTGTCGAAGATTGCCCGCGTCGTCGACATTTTTGCGCATCGCCTGCAGACGCAGGAGGCGCTGACCGCGCAGATCGCCGGCGTCATCCAGGAGGTGCTCAACCCGCGCGGGGTTGCCGTGATGATCGAAGCCGAGCATATGTGCATGGCGATACGCGGCATCCGCAAGCAGGGTTCCACGACCCTGACGTCCACCTTCACCGGCACGTTCAAGGACAGTCCCGAGGAACAGATCCGGTTCTTGACAATGGTCCGGGGAGGCTATGGGAACTAGCTCCCGGTGCATCACCGGCTTCAGAGGAGCCGGTGATGCCGGATTTTCCAAAACCCTCTTCCGACAAGCGCCTGCTGGAGGGCGGCGCGATTTTCTCGCCCCGCTTTGACGCGGCGGGGCTGGTCACCGCCGTCGTCACCGACGCGGATAACGGCACGCTGCTTATGGTCGCGCATATGAACACGGAGGCCTTGTCGCGAACGATCGAGACGGGCATTGCCCATTTCTGGTCACGTTCTCGTGCGTCACTCTGGAAAAAAGGGGAGACGTCGGGCAATTTTCTAAGAGTCACTGAAATGCGGGCCGATTGCGATCAGGATGCGATCTGGCTGCGCGTGAAAGTGGCGGGGGACGGCGCAACTTGTCACACCGGCAGACGTTCCTGCTTTTATAGGGTTGTGGACTACACGGACGGGGAAGTGAGCCTCCGCGACGACGGCAGTGCTGTGTTGAGCAGCGCGCCGCATACGCATGGTTAGCTGGCATATCGTTTTCCGCTTCCGGGTTCTGGTCCTTCATGCTTTCGATACGGCCTGCGCCGTATAAGTGTGGTTGGGAGACTGGGAGTTGAACATGCTCGAATGGGCGTCGTTCAGGAACAGGGCCGAGACGGGAGACGCAGGCGGTGGCCTGCCGAGCGCGCCCAAGAATGAGCCGGCGCCGGTCAAGAAGTCCGGCATCGCGCTGGCACTCGGCGGAGGCGCCGCGCGCGGCTGGGCCCATATCGGCGTACTCAGGGCCCTGGACGAGGCCGGCATCGAGATCAACATGATCGCCGGCACGTCGATCGGCGCACTAGTCGGCGGCTGCTACCTGGCCGGCAAGCTCGACCAGATCGAAGAATTCGCCCGCAGCCTGACCAAGCGGCGCATCTTCGGCCTGCTGGATTTCCATTTCGGCGGCAACGGCCTGTTCGGCGGCATGAAACTCGACGCCCGCATGCAGGAGCATTTGAACGGCACGCGTTTCGAAGACCTGCCGAAACCTTTCGTCTGCGTGGCGGCCGAAATCCGCACCGGCCATGAAATCTGGCTTTCCAGCGGCGCGCTGATCACCGCCATGCGCGCTTCCTATGCGCTGCCCGGCGTGTTCGAGCCGGTGACCGCCAACAAGCGCGTGCTGGTCGACGGCGCGCTGGTCAATCCGGTGCCGGTGTCGGTCTGCCGCGCCTACGAGCAGCCGCTGGTGGTGGCTGTCAACCTGCACTACGACCTGTTCGGCCGGGCAGCGGTAATCAAACACAGCGCCGGCGAACTGGTGGTCGAGACCGACGGCCATTCGCGCATGCGCGGTGGCGGCCGGGAGGCCCGGCTCGGCATCAGCGGCGTGATGGTCGAGGCCTTCAACATCATCCAGGACCGCATTTCGCGGGCACGGCTGGCCGGCGACCCGCCAGATCTTTCGCTGCAGCCGAAACTCGGCCATATCGGCCTGTCGGAATTCCACCGCGCCGACGAGTCGATCCGCATCGGCTACGAGACGACGAAGGAGCGCATCGGTGAGCTTGTGCGGCTGCAGTCGGTGCTGGAGGAAACCCAGGTCTAATCGTCCGGTCCTGGGATGCTCCGGCGTCCTTCGACCTCCGTTGCCGTGGGCCCGCGTCAGAGCGCGCTTGGCGCCGCATCGACCACCCTGAACTGTACGCTGCGGGCACCGTTCCAGTAGTTCGGCTGGACCTGGCCGGCGACATGGATGCGGTTGCCGCGGTTCTTGCCCAGAAATTCACCGAGATCGCTGCCGGCGGCGCGGAAGGCAATGGCCTGGATCGAACCGCCGGCGTCGGAACGCAGGTCGAGCCTGAGATGCGTGCTGCCGACCGGCCGCAGATCGCGCAACTGGTGGCGCGGCAGCACAAACAGCGGCGGCGGGTAGCCCGAGCCGAACGGCCCCGCCTGCTCCAGCGCGTCGAGCAAGCCCTGGGTCGCGCCGTCGGCCGAAAGCGCGGCGTCGATCAGCAGGCTCTCTTCGTCACGCAGCCGCGCCACCTCGGTCGCCGCCCGCTCCTCGAAAAAGGCGCGCAGCTCACCCAGTTTTGCGCGCTGCACGGTGATGCCGGCCGCCATGGCGTGGCCGCCGCCCTTGTCGATCAAGCCCAGCGCGAAGGCATCGCGCACCAGCCGGCCCAGGTCGAAACCCGGCACCGAGCGGCCCGAGCCGGTGCCAACGCCGTTGGCGTTGAAGGCAATGGCAAAGGTCGGACGCCGTGCATGGTCCTTCAGCCGCGAAGCAAGCAGCCCGACGATGCCCGGATGCCAGCCATCGCTGCCGGTCACCAGCACAGCCGGCCCGGCGCCGCCGGCGAGTTCGGCATCGGCTTCGGCGCGCGCCTGGTCGAGCATCACCTGCTCCAGCGCCTGCCGCTCCTGGTTGAGCCGGTCGAGCACGGCGGCGATTTTTTCTGCCTCCACCGGATCGTCGGTCGCCAGCAGCCGGCTGCCGAGCGCAGCGTCGCCGATGCGGCCGCCGGCATTGATGCGCGGGCCGATCAGGAAGCCGAGATGAAAGGCGTTGACCGGCTCGCCGATGCGCGCGGACCGCGCCAACGCCGCCAGGCCGGCATTGCGCTGCTGGCGGATGGCGAGCAGGCCCTTGACGACAAAGGCGCGGTTGACGCCGGTCAGCGGCACCACGTCACAGACCGTCGCCAAAGCGACAAGGTCGAGCATGGCGAGCAGGTCGGGCTGCGACAGGCCGGGCTGGCGCGTGCGCAGCAAACGCGCCGTCTGGACGAGCGCCAGGAAAACCACGCCTGCGGCGCACAGATGCCCCTGCCCCGACAGATCGTCCTCGCGGTTCGGGTTTACGATGGGGACACCTTCTGGAAGCGCGCCGCCCACCTGATGGTGGTCGAGCACGACCACGTCCGCGCCTGCCTCGCGCGCCGCGGCGATCGAGACGGCGCTGTTTGTGCCGCAATCGACGGTGACGATCAGGCTAGCGCCCCGCGCCACCAGCTCGCGCATCGCATCGAGGTTAGGGCCGTAACCCTCGAAAATCCGGTCAGGAATGTAGATTTCCGATTCGATGCCGAAATGCGCTAGAA
This sequence comes from Mesorhizobium sp. LHD-90, assembly GCF_030929505.1. Taxonomy (GTDB): domain Bacteria; phylum Pseudomonadota; class Alphaproteobacteria; order Rhizobiales; family Rhizobiaceae; genus Kumtagia. Next base: position 18,429 of record NZ_JAVFVV010000031.1, read on the forward strand.
ACCGCTTCAGCAGCGCCGAGGACGCCGCGCCGTCGACGTCGTAGTCGCCGAAGATCGCCACTTTTTCGCGGCGAGTGACGGCATCGGCAAGCCGCGCCGCGCCAGCCTCCATATCGGTCAGTGTCGCGGGATCGGGCAGCAGGTCGCGGATAGTCGGATCGAGAAATTTTTCGACCGTCTCGGCCGGCACGTTGCGGCCGGCCAGCACGCGAGCCACTATATCCGGCACGCCATGGCCCTGCGCGATGGCGAGTGCTGACATTTCCTGCCGCTCGCTCAGCCGGTGCACCCAGGCGACGCCGGTCGCGGAGCGGCGTACCCCGAGGAACAGACGCTTTTCCGTCGTCAAAGCCGCTCCAGATCCCGGTGGCGGGCGCGGATCTCGCGCACGGTGCGCGAGGACGAGCGCAGCACAATCGTGTCGGTGGTGATTACGTCGCGACCGAAGCGCACGCCCGCGAGCAGGTTGCCGTCGGTCACGCCGGTGGCGGCGAAAATCACATCGCCCCTGGCCATGTCCTCGGCGGAATAGATTCGTTCGAAGTCGATTATGCCCATCCTGTCGGCCCGCGCCTTCTTTTCCGGCGTGTCGAGGATCAGCCGCCCTTGCATCTGGCCGCCGATGCAGCGCAGCGCCGCCGCCGCCAAGACGCCTTCCGGCGCGCCGCCCGAGCCTAGATAGATGTCGATGCCGGTCTCGCCCGGCTCAGTGGCGTGAATGATGCCCGCCACGTCGCCGTCGCCGATAAGCTTGATCGCCGCGCCCGCCTTACGCACCGACTCGATCAGCCGTGCATGGCGCGGCCGGTCGAGGATGCAGGCGGTGATCTCGCCGACCGGCACGCCCTTTGCTTTTGCCAGGTTCTCGATGTTCTCCTTCGGCGGAGCGTCGATGTCGACCGTGCCCGCCGGATAACCGGGGCCAATGGCGATCTTCTGCATGTAGACGTTGGGCGCAAACAGCAGGCTGCCCTTGGCCGCCACGGCGATGACCGAAAGAGCATTGGGCAGGTTTTTCGCGCAGACCGTGGTGCCTTCCAGGGCGTCGAGCGCGATGTCGACCTCGGGACCGCTCTTGCCCAAAGTCTCGCCGACATAAAGCGCCGGGGCCTCGTCCTGCTCGCCCTCGCCAATCACCACCGTACCCCTGATCGGAAGCTTGTCGAGTTCTTGCCGCATGGCCGACGTGGCCGCCTGGTCCGCCGCCTTCTCGTCGCCCCTGCCGCGGAAACGCGCGGCTGCGACCGCCGCGCGTTCGGTGACGCGCACGATCTCCATCGCGAGGATGCGGTCGAGACCGCCGGCACCCCTGGTCATCAGCATCTCCCCTGCGGACTGCGTCTTGTCGCAAAGTCGCGACCGACCGGCAAGGCCGTAACATGCAGGTGACTTGCGTCGTGCAAACCCGGCAATCAGTCCGCCCGCTCGATGCGGATCACCTGCGCCTTGTCGGTCAGGTGACCGTCCTTGACGATGCCGTCGACCGCCTTGCGCACCGCCGCTTCGGTGGTCTCGTGGGTGACGAGGATGACGGTCTTGATCGCCTCGCCATTGGCCTCGGCGGCGCGTTGCACGATCGATTCCAGCGAGATCTGGTTGTCGGCCATGCGCTTGGCGACGGCGGCGAAGACGCCGACGCGGTCAAGCACCGTCAGGCGGATGAAATAGCCGCCCTCGTGGCTGCGCATCTTCGCCTGCTTGTAGGGCCTCAATTCCTTCGCCGGCCTGCCGAACACCGGACCGTGCTGGAAACCCGGCCGGCTTTTTGCGATGTCGGCGATGTCGCCCACCACGGCCGAGGCCGTGGCATTGCCGCCGGCACCGGGGCCGGAGAGCAGCAGTTCGCCCAGAATGTCGGTCTCGATCGCCACCGCATTGGTGACGCCGTGCACCTGCGCGATGACCGAAGCGGTCGGCACCATGGTCGGGTGCACGCGCTGCTCGATGCCGCTGTCGGTGCGCTGGGCGACGCCGAGCAGCTTTATCCGGTAGCCGAGCTCGCCCGCCGCGCGGATGTCGGCCTGGGTGATGTTGGAGATGCCTTCGAGATAGATGTCGTCCGCCGCGATCTTCGTGCCGAAGGCCAGGCTGGTGAGGATCGACAGCTTGTGCGCGGTGTCGTGGCCCTCGATGTCGAAGGTTGGATCGGCCTCGGCGTAGCCCAGCCGCTGCGCATCCTTCAGCACCTCGTCGAAGGTGATGCCTTCGGCCTCCATGCGGGTGAGTATGTAGTTGCAGGTGCCGTTCAAAATGCCGAAGACGCGGCTCACCGTATTGCCGGCCAGCGCCTCGCGCATCGTCTTGATCACCGGGATACCGCCGGCGACCGCCGCCTCGTAGTTGAGCAGAACGCCCTTCTTCTCGGCGATCTCGGCAAGCGCCACGCCATGTTTCGCCAGCAGCGCCTTGTTGGCGGTGACGACATGCCGGCCGGCCTCGAGCGCGGCCTTGACACTGGCAAACGCAGGCCCTGCGTCGCCGCCGATCAGTTCGACGAACACGTCGATGTCCGCCTTGGCGGCAAGCTCGGACGGATCGGAAAACCATTTTGCGCCGGAAAGATCGACGCCGCGGTCGCGTGCCAGGTCCCTCGCAGACACGGCGGCAACCACGATGTCGCGGCCGCACTGGCGTGTCAGTTCCGCGCGCTTGGTCTCGACGACACGCGCCACCGAGGCACCGACCGTGCCGAGCCCGGCTATTCCAACACGCAAAGCTTCGGCCATGACCGGTCCGCCCTCAAACTGAAACGAAAGGAAAGACGCGTGCCGTCAGCGCCGGGCGGCGAGCGGCACGACGTTGTTGGGCTGCTTTTCCGCCGACATAAGGAAGCGCTTGATGTTGCGCGCCGCCTGGCGGATGCGGTGCTCGTTCTCGACCAGCGCGATGCGCACAAAGTCGTCGCCGTGCTCGCCGAAGCCGACGCCCGGCGCCACGGCGACATCCGCATGCTCGATCAGCAGCTTGGAAAACTCCAGAGAGCCGAGATGCCGGAACGGCTCGGGAATCGGCGCCCAGGCGAACATCGACGCCGCCGGCGCAGGTATCGTCCAGCCGGAGCGGGCAAAGGTGTCGATCATCACGTCGCGGCGCTTGTGGTAGACCTCGCGCACTTCCTCGATGTCGGCGCCGTCGCCGTTGAGCGCGGCGGTGGCGGCCACCTGGATCGGCGTGAAGGCGCCGTAGTCGAGATAGGACTTCACCCGCGTCAGCGCCGAGATCAGCCGCTCGTTGCCAACCGCGAAGCCCATACGCCAGCCGGGCATGGAGAAGGTTTTCGACATCGAGGTGAACTCGACGGTGACGTCGATCGCGCCAGGCACCTGCAGCACCGAAGGCGGCGGGTTGCCGTCAAAATAGATCTCCGAGTACGCGAGGTCCGACAAGATGATGATGTCGTTCTTCTTGGCGAAGGCGACCACGTCCTTGTAGAAATCGAGGCTTGCCACCAGCGCTGTCGGGTTCGACGGATAGTTGAGGATCAGCGCCAGCGGCTTGGGGATCGAATGGCGGATGCCGCGTTCCAGCGCCGGGATGAAGCCGTCGTTCGGCTCCACCTGCATGGAGCGGATGACGCCGCCCGACATGATGAAGCCGAAGGCGTGGATCGGATAGGTCGGGTTCGGGCACATCACCACGTCGCCGGGCGCGGTGATCGCCTGCGCCATATTGGCGAAACCTTCCTTGGAGCCCAACGTGGCGACGATCTGGGTCTCCGCATCGAGTTTCACGCCGAAGCGGCGGGCGTAATAGCTGGCCTGGGCGCGGCGAAGGCCCGGAATGCCGCGCGATGACGAATAGCGGTGCGTGCGCGGGTCGCGCACCACTTCGCAGAGCTTGTCGACGATGGATTTCGGCGTCGGCAGATCGGGGTTGCCCATGCCGAGATCGACGATGTCAGCGCCCTTCGAGCGGGCGCTGGCCTTCAGCCGGTTGACCTGCTCGAACACGTAGGGCGGCAGCCGGCGAACCTTGTGAAACTCTTCCATGGTCGATCCACGAAACCGGGGGAAATGGATTGGCCGCGCCTATATACCCAAACCGGGACGCGGTCGAGGCATCACTGGGCCTCGATCGCCTCCAATGTGTCCTTGCCGTGATTTTCGGTAAGCTTCTTCACCCAGGCGGGATCGCCGGTGGTACCGGCGCCGCGACCGGACGCGGCCTGACGTGACTGGGCCGAGGCGATACGGCCGGTGAGGTTCGCCTTGTCGCCGGCGTTGAGCGGCGCCGCAGCGACCTGCGGCGGCACGTTAAGGTTGGGATAGGTGCCGGTGTTCATCGGGCCGCGTCCCGGCGCCGCCGCCAACTCCACACCGCCGGAACTCGACGCGCACCCGCTCAACGCGAGCGGCGCGGCAAACAAAACCGCGAGTGACGCCCTATATGCGACAGCGAGCAGCCTGGATTTAAACCGGATTGTCATGTTCTTTCCGCAAAGGCTTCGTTACACCGCGATCCGACGATATTGGACCCTTTCGAACGTGTCATGCTAACATGTCAACAAAAAGCCTTGGGAGGATCGCGAAGAGCATGACGAAAGCTTCCGATTCGGACAAGCCAAGCCCGGACACCGCCTCGGTCGAGCAGTATCTCGTCAAGGATCCGCAACGCTTTGCCCTCAACATGGCGCGCATGGTCGAGCAGGCCGGCAAGGCGGCCTCCGCCTGGGCCGAGCCGCGCGAGAAGGGCGAGTTGCGCGACAGCATAGCCGAGCCGGTCGTCGACATGGTCAAGACCTTCTCGAAACTCACCGAATACTGGCTTTCCGATCCGCAGCGGGCGCTGGAGGCGCAGACCAGGCTGTTCTCCGGCTATATGAGCGTGTGGGCCAACGCCGTGCAGCGCGCCGGCGGCGAGCAGCCGGAGGACGCGATCCAGCCCGACAAGGGCGACAAGCGTTTCCAGGACCCCGAATGGGGCCGCAACGCCTTCTTCGATTTCCTGAAGCAGGCCTATCTGGTCACGTCGCGCTGGGCGGGCGAACTGGTCGAGCATGCCGACGGCCTCGACGACCACACGCGCTACAAGGCTTCCTTCTACGTCAAGCAGATCTCGCACGCGATCTCGCCATCGAACTTCATCCTGACCAATCCGGAACTGTTCCGCGAGACCGTCGCCAGCAGCGGCGAGAATCTTGTCCGCGGCATGAAGATGCTGGCGGAGGACATCGCCGCCGGGCGCGGTGACCTGAAGCTCAGGCAAGCGGACTACACGCCCTTCGAGATCGGCAAGAACCTCGCCGTCACGCCGGGCAAGGTGGTGGGGCGGAGCGACGTCGCCGAGATCCTGCAATACGAGCCAGCCACCAAAAACGTGCTGAAGCGGCCGCTGCTGATCTGCCCGCCCTGGATCAACAAGTTCTACATCCTCGACCTCAACCCGCAAAAATCCTTCATCCGCTGGGCCGTCGAACAGGGTCATACAGTCTTCGTCATTTCCTGGATCAATCCGGACGAGCGGCACGGCATGAAGGGATGGGAGGCCTATATCCGGGAAGGGCTGCAATACGCCCTCGACACGGTCGAGGCCACGACCGGCGAGCGCACGGTCAACGCCATTGGTTACTGCGTCGGCGGCACGCTGCTCGCCGCAGCGCTAGCGCTGCTGGCGCAGGAAGGCGACGACCGCATCGCCTCCGTGACCTTTTTCACCACCCAGGTCGACTTCACCTATGCCGGCGACCTGAAGGTGTTCGTCGACGAGGACCAGGTCACCGCCGTCGAGCGCTCGATGGGCGAGAAAGGCTATCTGGAAGGCACCAAGATGGCGACCGCCTTCAACATGCTGCGAGCGGGCGACCTTATCTGGCCTTATGTCATCAACAACTACATGCGCGGCAAGGAACCCCTGCCCTTCGACCTGCTCTACTGGAATTCCGATTCGACCCGCATGGCGGCGGCGAACCATTCCTTCTACCTGCGCAATTGCTATCTCGACAACAACCTGACCAAGGGCAGGATGGAGATCGCAGGCAGAAGCCTGTCGCTCTCCGACATCACCATCCCGGTCTACAATCTGTCCGCCAAGGAGGACCACATCGCGCCGGCGCGGTCCGTGTTCCTCGGATGCCGCTTCTTCGGCGGACCGGTGGAATTCGTCATGGCGGGCTCCGGCCACATCGCGGGCGTCGTCAACCCGCCGGCGCAGATGAAGTACCAGCACTGGACCGGCGGCAAGCCGGTCGGCGCCTTCGAGGACTGGCTAGCCCATGCCACCGAAAACCCCGGCTCTTGGTGGCCGCACTGGCAGAAATGGATCGAGGACAAGGATTCCGCGAAGGTGCCGGCGCGAAAGCCTGGAAAGAAGGGAAAGGTGCTCGGCGAGGCGCCCGGAACCTATGTGAGGGTCCGAGTCTAGCGCGTCTCGTGACAGATCGCTGCCGGTCCCTACACCAGTTCCACCTCGACCACGCCTGGCACGGCCCGCATGGCGGACGCCACCTGCGGCGAGATGCGGTATCCACCCGGCAGCGACACCTCGACCTCGCCGCGCGCATCGGGCTTGAGCACGATGAAACTCACCTGCCCGTCTCCCTTGACGCCGAGTTGGCCGGCAAGCGTGTTCAGCGGCCCGGTGTCGCGCAGATAGACGCGCAACGCCTTCTGCACACGGCTGGCCTCAACCTCCAGCGACTGCGCCGTCTGGATACGCAGGTTGACGCCTTCCGGCCGGTCCTCGGCCTGCACCGTGAGCACCACCGAGCGGCCGGCTTCCAGCAGGTCGCGATATTGCGCCAGCGTCTCGGAGAACATAACCGCCTCGTATTGGCCGGACTGGTCCGAGAACATGACCACGCCCATTTTGTTGCCGGTGCGGGTCTTGCGCTCCTGCTTGGACGTCACTGTGCCCGCCAGCCGTCCGGCGGTGGCGCCCTTCTTCACCGCAAGGGAAAAATCCGCCCAGCTCTGGACACGCATCTTCTGCAGCGCCGTATTGTACTCGTCGAGCGGATGCGCCGACAGGTAGAAGCCGACCGCCAGGAACTCCTTGTGGAGGCGTTCAGCCGCCAGCCAGGGATCGGCGGCGGGCAGATGCAGTTTTTGCTGACGGCCGGCCGAACTGCCGCCGAACATGTCGGTGATGCCGAGTGCGGCATCCTCATGCGCCCTCGACGCAAGCCCCATCATGCGCTCGACGCCGGCCATCATCGCCGCGCGATCGTGACCGAAACAATCCAGCGCGCCGGCAAGGATCAGGCTTTCCAATACCCGCTTGCCGACGATCTTGGGGTCGACCCGCTCGCAGAAATCCTCAAGGTCGGCGAAGGGTTTTTCCCTGCGCTTGGCGACGATGTGCTCGACCGCCGCGTCGCCGACACCCTTGATGGCGGCCATTGCGTAGAAGATGCGGTTCTCCTCGACCTCGAAATCGCGATACGAGGTTTTTACCGAGGGCGGCACGACGTCGATCCCGAGCCGCAACGCGTCCTGGCGGAAATCCGCCAGCTTGTCGGTGTTGGACATGTCGAGTGTCATCGACGCCGCAAGGAACTCGACCGGATAATGCGCCTTCAGATAGGCGGTCTGGTAGGAGACGACGGCGTAGGCGGCGGCGTGCGACTTGTTGAAACCGTAGTCGGCGAACTTTGCCAGCAGATCGAAAATGAAATCGGACTGCTGCTTGCTCAGCCCGTTCTTCACCGCGCCATCGACGAAACGCACGCGCTGCGCGTCCATCTCGGCGCGGATTTTTTTGCCCATGGCGCGGCGCAGCAGGTCGGCTTCGCCCAGCGAATAGCCGGAAAGCTCCTGGGCGATCTGCATCACCTGTTCCTGGTAGACGATGACGCCCTGCGTCTCGGCCACCAGATGGTCGATCTTCGGATGGATCGACGCGATCTCCTCTTCTTTGTGCTTTCGCGCGTTATAGGTCGGGATGTTCTCCATCGGACCCGGGCGGTAGAGCGCCACCAGGGCGATGATGTCCTCGATGCGGTCTGGCTTCATGCCGATGAGGGCCTTGCGCATGCCCGCCGATTCAACCTGGAACACGCCGACGACCTCGCCGCGCGACAGCATCTCGTAGGTCTTCGGGTCGTCCAGCGGCAGCCGCGCCAGATCGATGTCGACGCCGCGCCGGCGGATGAGCTTCACCGCCGTCTCCAGCACGGTCAGTGTCTTCAGGCCGAGGAAGTCGAATTTTACGAGCCCGGCTTCTTCCACCAGCTTCATGTTGAACTGGGTCACCGGCATGTCCGAGCGCGGGTCCCGGTACATCGGCACCAGTTCCGACAGCGGCCGGTCGCCGATGACGATGCCGGCGGCGTGCGTCGAGGCGTGGCGGTAGAGCCCTTCCAGCTTCTGCGCCATTTCGAGCAGTGTGCCGATGATCGGCTCCTTCTCCACCTCCTCGGCGAAACGCGGCTCGGCGGCGATGGCGTCGGCGAGTTTCACCGGATTGGCCGGGTTCTGCGGCACCATCTTGCACAGCCGGTCGACCTGGCCGTAGGGCATCTGCAGGACTCGGCCGACGTCGCGCAGCACGGCGCGGGCCTGCAGAGACCCGAAGGTGATGATCTGGCCGACCTGGTCGCGGCCGTATTTTTGCTGCACGTAGCGGATCACCTCCTCGCGCCGGTCCTGGCAGAAGTCGATGTCGAAGTCCGGCATCGAGACGCGGTCGGGATTGAGGAAGCGCTCGAACAGCAGCGAGAAGCGCAGCGGATCGATGTCTGTGACGGTCAGCGAATAGGCGACCAGCGAGCCGGCGCCCGAACCGCGCCCCGGCCCGACCGGGATGTCATGCGCCTTCGCCCATTTGATGAAGTCGGCCACGATCAGGAAGTAGCCGGGAAACTTCATGCGCTCGATGATGCCGAGCTCGAATTCCAGCCGCTCGCGATACTGGTCCTCGGTATAGCCGGGCGTCAGGCCGGCCGTCTCGAAGCGCATTTGCAGTCCCTCGCGGGCCTGGCGACGCAGTTCCTCGGCCTCGGCCTTCTCGGCGTCGTCGCCGCTACCGGTGAAGCGCGGCAGGATCGGCGAGCGCTTCTTCGGATAGTAGGAGCAGCGCATGGCGATCTCGACGGTATTGTCGATCGCTTCCGGCAGGTCGGCGAACAGCGCCGACATCTCTGCCTGGCTCTTGAGATAGTTGTCGGGCGCCAGCCGCCGGCGGTCGTCGGAAGCCACCACCGAACCCTCGGCGATGGCGATCAGCGCATCATGCGCCTCGAAATCGTCACGCTTGGGGAAAAACGCCTCGTTCGTGGCGACCAGCGGCAGCTCGTGGCGGTAGGCCAGATCGATGGTCGCCGCCTCGACGCGGCGGTCCCAGTTGCCGACGCGCTCCAGCTCGACATAGAGCCGGTCGCCGAAAATCTCCTTCAGCCTGAGCAGGCGGTTTTCGGCGAGATCGGCATGATCGAATTTCAGCGCCATGCCGACCGGCCCGCGCGGGCCGCCGGTCAGGCAGATCAGGCCGGCGCAAAGGTCTTCCAGCCATTCGGTGGAAATCTTGATCGCCTCGCCCGCCGGTCCGTCAAGATAGGCGCGGCTCGCCAACCGTACGAGATTGGCGTAGCCCTCGGCCGTCGCCGCCAGCAGCACGACCGGATTGTGCTCGACGCCGCTGCGACGCTGCGCACTGCCGCGCTCCGCCTCGCCACCAAAGGCGAGGTCAAGCTGGCAGCCGATTAGCGGCTGGATGCTTTCCTTGGTCGTCTTGTTGGCGAATTCGAGCGCCCCGAACAGATTGTTGGTGTCGGCGATCGCGATGGCCGGCGCCTTGTCCTTCTGCGCATGCGCGACGATTTTTGCGATCGGCAACGCGCCCTCGAGCAGGGAATAGGCCGAATGCACGCGCAGATGGATGAAGGGCCGCACCGCCGCCGGCTCGTTCGGCGCGGTAACCGGCGCCGTCTCGGATTGCAGCATGGCGCGCAGGATCGGGTCACGCGGGGGTCGGTCGGCGGGCATGGCGTCTCGGCTGGCAGGACTCAGATGTCGGTTTTCATTGTCGCCCATAAGATAGGTCGAGGCCATAGTTCGCGGCAGGCCTTACACAGGCAGTGGAGTTTGATTCGCCTCGTCCTCGCACATTTGTCACCTGCCAGTGGAGCCCCGCTGCCGTTTCGCGCGTTGAAGCGCGACACTCGCCGAACGCAGCAGAAGGGTGCAGCATGTATTTCATCGCATTGGCGACGGACTATGACGGGACCTTCGCGCATCACGGCATCGTGGCCGACAAGACCCTGGCTGCCGTTCGCAAGCTGAAGGAGACCGGCCGCAAACTCCTTCTGGTCACCGGCCGCGAACTGCCCGACCTGAAGAAGGTTTTTTCGGACCTGGACGTGTTCGACAAGGTCGTCGTCGAGAATGGCGCGCTGCTTTACACGCCGTCGACCGGCGAGGAAAAGCCGCTCGCGCCAGCCCCGTCCGATGATTTCGTCGCCGAACTGAAAAAGCGGGGCGTCGACCCGGTTTCGGTCGGCCGATCGATCGTCGCCACATGGGAGCCGCACCAGACTGCGGCGCTGAAGGCGATCCAGGCGCTAGGCCTCGAACTCGAGATTGTCTTCAACAAGGGCGCGGTGATGATCCTGCCGAGCGGCGTCAACAAGGCGACCGGGCTGGCGGCCGCGCTCGCCGAACTCGGCCTGTCACCGCACAATGTGGTGGGCATCGGCGACGCGGAGAACGACCACGCTTTCCTGCGTGCCTGCGGCTGCAGCGTCGCCGTCGCGAACGCGCTGCCGGCGGTCAAGGATACAGCCGACCTGGTGACGAAGGGCGCGCGCGGGCGCGGTGTCGAAGAGTTGATCACGGGGCTGATCGAACGTGACCAGGATCTTGGAAAAGCCCCGCGCAACCGGATCGCGATCGGCAAGGATGAAGATGACAAATTCGCCGAACTGCGGCCGACCGACTGTGTCCTGATTTCCGGAAGCTCAGGCATCGGCAAGTCGACGCTGGCAACGGCCATCACCGAGCGCTGCGTCGAAAAGAAATTCCAGTTCTGCGTGGTCGATCCGGAGGGCGACTACAGCGAGTTGGAGAACGCCATCAAGCTCGGCGAGGCGGAGAAAGCGCCGACAATCGAGCAGGTGCTCGACCTCCTCGGCAAGCCGGACACCAATGTCGCGGTCGAGGCGCTCGGCGTCGAACTGGACGAGCGGCCACAGTTTTTCGCCGAATTCCTGTCGAAGCTGACCGGCTTTCGCGCACGCTACGCAAGGCCGCACTGGCTGATCGCCGACGAGGCGCACCACATGCTTCCGAAACAGCGCGACGGCACGTCGCTGGCGCTCTCCAGCCAGTTGCCGGGCACGATCCTGATCACTGTCCACCCCGACGCCATGTCACCCGAAGCGCTGAAGCTGGTGACCGCGGTGATCGCGCTCGGGCCGAAGGCCTCGACCGTCATCAAGACCTTCTGCGAGACCACCGGGCGCAAGGCGCCGACCAGGCTCCCGGCGCCCGACAGCGACTCCGTGCTGTTCTGGCGGCCGGGCAAGGAAAAGCGGCCGCGGATCGTCAAAGCCGAGAAACCGAAACAGTCTCGCAAGCGCCATACCCGCAAATACGCGCAGGGCGAGATCGACGAGGCCGGCAGTTTCTATTTCCGGGGTCCGCGCAAGGCGATGAACCTTCGGGCATACAATCTGATGATGTTCGTACAGATCGCCGAGGGCATCGACGACAGGACCTGGCAGCACCATCTGCGCGCCGGCGACTATTCCGACTGGTTCCGCAAACAGATCCGCGACGACGAGCTCGCCGACGAGACGGCGGCTGTCGAGGAGGACAAGAAGCTTTCGCCGCAGGAAAGCCGCAGGCTGATCGCAGAGGCGGTGAAGCGCCGCTACACGGGGCCGGCCGAGGCGCCAGATTGATACGGCCGCCGGGGTCCGGTCGAGCGCGCACGCCACTCGGTTTTCGCCTCCTCGTCTGCACCAATGAATTGTCTCTTCGTTCGCGCATTGCTGCATTGCAGCATATTCGCTTCTCGCCTACATGAAACTGGCCCATTCTGTGGCCTACGTTAGACATCCCTGAGTCCTTCATGCCCCTGCCCATCCTTGCGCTCGCCGTTGCGTCCTTCTGCATCGGCACTACCGAATTTGTGATCATGGGCCTGCTGCCGGAGGTGGCGGCCGACCTCGGCGTTTCCATCCCCGCGGCCGGCCTGCTGGTGACGGGCTATGCGCTCGGTGTCGTCGTCGGCGCGCCCGTCATCGCGCTGGCCACGGCAAAAATGCCGCGAAAGCTGGTACTGGTCGGGCTCGCCTCGCTGTTCGTTGTCGGTAATCTGCTCTGCGCCATCGCGCCCAACTACTGGATGCTGATGGCGGCGCGCGTGGTCACCGCCTTCGGCCACGGCGCCTTCTTCGGCATCGGTTCGGTCGTCGCCGCGAGCCTCGTGCCAAAGAACCAGCAGGCCAGCGCCATGGCGATGCTGTTTGCCGGACTGACGCTCGCCAACATTCTGGGCGTGCCGGCGGGCACGGCGCTGGGCGAGGCCTTCGGCTGGCGTTCGACCTTTCTCGCCGTGGTGGCCATCGGCATCATCTCGGTCGCGGCGATCTCCTGGCTGGTGCCGAACAACGTCGCGCCGCCAAGCGGCAGCGGCATCGCCGGCGAAATCCGTGTGCTCGGCCGGCTGCAGGTCTGGCTGGCGATGCTGATCTCGGCGCTGGGTTCCGGTGCGCTGTTCGCCGTCTTCACCTACATCAAGCCGATCCTGACCGACGTGACCGGCGTATCGGTCCCCGCCGTCACCTGGATCCTGCTTCTGTTCGGCGGCGGCATGACTGTCGGCAACATTATAGGCGGCAGGCTCGCCGACTGGCGTATGATGCCGACGATCATCGGCTCCCTGATTGCACTTGTCGCAATGTTCCTGGTCCTGAACGAGGTCGGGCCGCTGCCATACATCGTCATCCCGATGGTTTTCCTGTGGGGCGTCTTGACCTTCCTGCCGATCCCGGCGCTGCAGCTCCGCGTCGTCAACAGCGCCTCCGGCGCGCCGAACCTTGCCGCCACGCTGAACCAGGGCGCCTTCAACATGGGCAATGCGGCCGGCGCCTGGATCGGCGGCTCGGCGCTGTCGCTCGGCGTCTCCTATGCAAGCCTGCCGCTGGTCGGATCGGCCATTGTCATGCTGGCGCTGGCCGTGGCGCTGGCGTCGCTGCTGATCGAGCGCAACGGCCGCGAGCCGATCGCCGAACCGTCAACGATCGGGTAACCATGCGCAGGCCACAATTCTCGCGGATAGGACTTCCGGAACGAATCGCGAACCGGTATCACGTGGCCTGAATTTTTGCGACTATCGACCGAAACCGAATCAGTTGCCTGACGATCGCATGGACAATAACGACCTCTTTTCCAATCTCGGCGGACAACCGCCGCAACGCCCGCAGCGGCCGGTCGACCCGATCGTGCAGGCGGCGCGCAAGACTCCCGTCTCCAAGGACGGCAGCGAGGGCTACGACGCCAGCCATATCGAGGTGCTGGAGGGTCTGGAGCCGGTGCGGCGTCGTCCGGGCATGTATATCGGTGGCACCGACGAGAAGGCGCTGCATCATCTCTTCGCCGAGGTGATCGACAATTCCATGGACGAGGCGGTGGCCGGGCACGCCACCTTCATCGAGGTCGAACTTTCCGCCGACGGTTTTCTGACCGTCACCGACAACGGACGCGGCATCCCGGTCGATCCGCATCCAAAATTCCCAAACAAGTCCGCCCTCGAAGTCATCATGTGTACGCTGCATGCCGGCGGAAAATTCGACTCGAAGGTCTACGAGACGTCCGGTGGCCTGCACGGCGTCGGCGTGTCGGTGGTCAACGCGCTTTCCGACCAGCTCGAGGTCGAGGTGGCGCGCGGCCGAAAACTCTATCGCCAACGCTTTTCGCGCGGCGTGCCACAGGGTGGGCTGGAGCAGCTCGGCGACGTTCAGAACCGGCGCGGCACCAAAATCCGCTTCCATCCCGATGCTGACATCTTCGGCAAGGGCGCGAAATTCGAGCCGGCGCGGCTCTACCGCATGGCGCGCTCCAAGGCCTATCTGTTTGGCGGCGTCGAGATCCGCTGGTCGTGCGCGCCGGAGCTGATTGCCGACAAGGACAAGACGCCGGACAAGGCCGTCTTCCATTTTCCCGGCGGGCTGAAGGACTATCTGGTCGCCACACTCGGCGATGAGTTCCAGGTCACCCGCGAGGTTTTTGCCGGAAAAACCGACAAGCCAGGCGGCCACGGCGGCGTCGAATGGGCCGTCACCTGGTACGGCGGCGACGGCTTCCTCAACTCCTATTGCAACACCATCCCGACAGCCGAGGGCGGCACGCACGAGGCCGGCTTCCGTGCGGTGCTGACGCGCGGGCTGAAGGCCTATGCGGACCTTACGGGCAACAAGCGCGCCTCCGTGGTGACGCCGGAAGACGTGATGATCTCGGCGGCCGGCATGCTGTCGGTGTTCATCCGCGAGCCGGAGTTCGTCGGCCAGACCAAGGACCGGCTGGCGACAGTGGAAGCCATCCGCATCGTCGAGACGGCGGTGCGCGACGCCTTCGACCATTGGCTCGCCGACAATCCGCAGGAAGCCACAAAGCTGCTCGACTGGGTGATCGCGCGCGCCGACGAGCGCGTGCGCCGCCGCCAGGAGAAGGAAGTCAGCCGCAAGAGCGCGGTGCGAAAACTGCGCCTGCCAGGCAAACTGGCCGACTGCACGCAAAGCGCGGCGCAAGGCGCGGAGATCTTCATCGTCGAAGGCGACTCGGCCGGCGGCTCGGCCAAACAGGCGCGCGACCGCGCCAGCCAGGCAGTGCTTCCGCTGCGCGGCAAGATCCTCAACGTCGCCAGCGCCGGCAACGACAAGCTCAATGCCAACCAGCAGATCGCCGACCTTGTCCAGGCGCTCGGCTGCGGCACCCGCTCGAAATACCGCGACGACGACCTTCGCTACGACCGCGTGATCATCATGACCGACGCCGACGTCGACGGCGCCCACATCGCCTCGCTGCTGATCACCTTCTTCTACCAGGAGATGCCGCAGCTTATCCGCGATCGCCACCTCTACCTTGCCGTGCCGCCGCTCTATTCCATCCGCCAGGGCGGCAAGGTCGCTTATGCCCGCAACGACGCACACAAGGACGAGTTGCTGAAGACCGAGTTCACCGGACGCGGAAAAGTCGAGATCGGGCGGTTCAAGGGTCTCGGCGAGATGATGGCCTCGCAGCTCAAGGAAACGACGATGGACAAGCGCAAGCGCACGCTGCTCCGTGTCGACGTTGACGAGACCGATCCCGAAGGCACCAAAACTGCCGTCGATTCGCTGATGGGCACCAAGGCCGACGCCCGCTTCCGCTTCATCCAGGAACGCGCCGAGTTCGCCGAGACGGAAGAGCTGGACATCTAGCGCATAGCTAGCGAAACGGAGCAGCAAACATCTGGAAGCTGCTGAAATCGCTCCTGATCGCGGCTGCGGTCGTCTATGCGCTGGTCGTCGCGGCCATGTATTTCGCCCAGCGCGCCTTGCTCTTTCCCGGTGCGACGGCCGAAAAGATGCCGTCCGCACCGCCGTGGGGAGAATGGGCGGCCATTCGAACGCCCGACGGCGAGACATTGGCGGCGCTGCTTTCCCGACCTTCATCCGGCAAGCCGACGCTGCTGCTCTTTCCGGGCAATGGCGACAACATCGTTCACTACGGTTTCCTTGCCGACTCGCTGGCCGGTCATGGCCTCGGGCTGCTGGCTGTGTCCTATCGCGGCTATCCGGGTTCGACCGGTTCGCCCTCGGAAACCGGATTGCTCGTCGACGGACTTGCGGCTTTCGACTGGCTTGAGGAGCGAGGCATTGGACCGGTCGTGCTGCTCGGCCGATCGCTCGGTACAGGTGTTGCCGTCAACACGGCAGCCGAGCGGAAGGCTGGAGCGCTGGTGCTGGTGTCGGCCTACGATTCGATCGCCTCCTTGGCACAGCGCCAATATCCGCTGCTGCCGGTGAGGCTGCTGATAAGGGACAGTTTTCGCTCCGACCTCCGGATCGCCCAGGTCTCCGGCCCGAAGCTCTTCCTGCATGGCGAGACGGACGGCCTCATTCCGCTTTCGTCAGGCGAAACTCTGTTTTCGCTGGCGAGCGAACCCAAGACATTCGTCGTGCAGCATGGGCATGGCCACAACGACATCTGGTCGGCGGCGCTGGTCGAATCGATCATCGTTTTCACCAACGCGCTCCCATCCGGCGCCTCCACCGACTGATGGCACAGGTTTGCGGAAGGCCGTCGCCTCCTGCTATCGGGCGACGAGGAGACGAAGCCATGCATCAGCCGGACAACGCCGCACGCCCCTGCCCCGCCTATACGGAACACCGGCTGGCGAAAATCTACGATGTGCTCAATCCCTTGGCGCAAAGCGATCTGTTCTACCTCGACCTAGCGCGCGGCGAGGCGCTGAACATCCTCGATGTCGGCTGCGGCACCGGCCGGCTGGCGGTCGATTTTGCTCGGCGCTGCCATCGCGTCACCGGCGTCGACCCGGCGCAGGGAATGCTGACGGTGGCGCGCTCGCGCCCCGGTGGAAAGTCGGTGACCTGGATCGAGGGCGACGTCGCGGCGGTGCCGGCCACGGAAAAATTCGACCTTGCGATCATGTCCGGCAATGTCTTCCAGGTCTTTCTCAGCGACGAGGCGGCGCGCATGGTGTTGGCGGGAATCGCCCAGCGGCTCACGCCGGCCGGCCGGCTGGTGTTCGAAAGCCGCAATCCGGCCGCGCGCGAATGGGAAAGCTGGACGCCGGCCGAAACGGCGATGCGGGTCGAGGCGCCGGACCTCGGCACGGTGAACGTCCACTACGACGTGACTGGCGTGGACAGCGACATCGTCCGTTACGACACGCATTTCGCCTTTGCCGACGGCGAGACCATCGTGGCACCGTCGGCGCTGCGTTTCACCGACAAGCAGGACATCTTCGGCCTGCTCGCCGAGGCAGGGCTGAAGGCGATCGACATTCAGGGCGATTGGGACGGATCGGCTTTTACGGAGGAAAGCCCGGAGATCATCATCACCGCCGGGCTGAATCGTTAATCAGGCGCACTCAGGGCTGCTATGCGGGCGCATCTAGGCCGCGGCGATCGCCAGCGCGTGAAAACGCGCATTCTCGCGCAGCACGTCGAGATGGATCGACTTCAGCAGGCCGGCAAGGTCACCCTGCGCGTTCGGACCGCCGAGTTCCTTCAGCATCAGCCAAGAGACCTCCTGCACGCCGGCGACCTGCTTGCCGCGTGCCACCTCGCGCCACACTTTCAGCGCTCGCAGGATAACGCCATGCGTGCCGGCGCCGAGCCCAGCGCCGCGCATCAGCGCCGCCACCGCGCCATCGCCGCCGGAGGAGAGCAATGCCCTCACGCGATTCTCCGCGTGGCCGGTGAGCGCTACAAGCGCCGACCCGAAAAAATCGATCTTGCCATGCGCCACCGTGCGGATGAGGAAGGATGCGGTCAGGTCGCCGCGCAGCCGGAAATGTTCGATCAGCGCGCTGTGTTCGCCGGGCCGCGTGCCCTCGACCACTGTCAGCGAGGCCTTCACGCAGGCGTCGCGCGTCACCCGCTCGGCGCGAGCCGTTCCCATCAGCGCGCGCACCAGCGGCGCGCGGCTCAGTGCATCGCCGAGCTTGCATAGGAGCATGTGGCGGCAGTCCGACGGCAGGCGCGGATCGGCGATCATCCTCTCACGCATCGCGGCCATGTCGCCGAAGCGCTCGGCTATGCGGCGGAAGCTTATGGAGGCTATGTCGGCGCCGGCGTTGGTGAGCAGCGCCAGGCAGGCCTCCGCTTCCCCGACCTCGGCGAGCGCAGCCGATACCGACATGGATAGCTGGCAGCGCCTTGCGATCAGCACCTGTGTCGCCTTCGATCCGGCGGCGACCCGGTCTATCAGATCCAGATCGGTGATCAGCGGCGAGCGGCCGATGATCAGGCTGGCCACCTCCGGCTGGTCGGCTGCCAGCGCGGCGACAACCTGACGCGGCGCATGCGGGCTCATCGAAAGCGCTTCGGCCATCGCCAGCCGCACCTTCCAGGACGGATCGTCGAGCAACAGTGTGAGCGCTGCCTCGGCGGCGCAACGGTCCTCGAACTCGAACCTGTGTTCCACGAAAGCCCGCGCCAGCAGGCCGGCCGCGTGAGCGCGTTCCGTAACGCGTGCCGTATGGACCCATTTCAGGAAATTGGACACGATCATTCGGATTACCCGCCCCCCAGACTCAGCACTCAACCCCGGCGATGACGGTAGGTAGAAATGGTTTACGAAGCGTTCACCATGTTTTTTAAGGGCTTGCGGGCATCGCCTGCCACCTTGCGGGGGACGGCTTACGGGGCTAGCAAGAACGCGTCCGCAGGGAGGATCGCGTGGCTGGATTGTATCTGGACGAGTGCCGGCCGGGGCTGGTGATAAAACACGCTCTGACCCGCACCGTGACCGAGAGCGACAACGTCATGTTCTCGCTGATGACCATGAATCCGCAGCCGCTGCATATCGACTTCGATTATGCGGCGAAGAGCGAATGGGGCAAGCCGCTGGTCAATTCGCTGTTCACGCTCGGGCTGATGATCGGCATCTCCGTACACGATACCACGCTCGGCACGCTGGTCGGCAACCTCGGCATGACGGAGACGGTGTTCCCCCATCCGCTTTTCCATGGCGACACGGTGCGGGTGGAAACCGAGATCAAGTCGGTGCGCGAGTCGAAATCGAAGCCCGATCGCGGCATCGTCGAGATGGAGCACCGCGCCTTCAATCAGGACGGCGTGTTGGTGGCGCGCTGCCTTCGCCAGACCATGATTTTGAAGAGGCCCGCCTGATGCGCTCACTGCTGTTCGTTCCCGGCGATTCCGAGCGCAAGCTGGAAAAGGGTTTTGCGTCCGCCGTCGACGTATTGCTCATCGACCTGGAGGATTCGGTCGCGCCGCAGAACAAGGCGCCCGCGCGGACCATCGCCGCCGCCGCGATCCGCGACCGCCGCGCAAGCGCCAACGCGGCGATCTATGTGCGCGTCAATGATCTCGCCTCAGGTCTCATCGACGACGATCTCGCCGTCTTGATGGCCGCTGCGCCCGACGGCATCATGCTGCCCAAGGCCGAAGGTCTCGCCGACGTCGAGCGGCTGTCGGTGAAGTTGCGGGTGCTGGAGGCGGAGAACGGACTGGAAGACGGCGCCACCCGCATCCTGCCGATCGTTTCGGAAACCGCCGCGGGGGTCTTTGCCGCCGCCACGTTTGGGCGTGGCAGCTCGCGCCTTTCCGCCGTCACCTGGGGCGCCGAGGACCTTTCGGCGGCGATCGGCGCACGCGCCACCCGCGACCAGAACGGTCGCTACACCGAGCTTTTCCGGCTCGCCCGTTCATTCACGCTGCTCGCCGCCTCGGCGGCCGATACCGCGGCGATCGACACGGTGTTCGTCGATTTCCGCGACACGGCCGGCCTGCGCGCCGAATGCGCGGAAGCGGAACGCGACGGCTTTACCGGCAAGATGGCGATACACCCCGACCAGGTGGCGGTGATCAACGAGGTCTTTACCCCCTCGCCCGAGGCGGTTGCGGAAGCACACGCGCTGGTCGACGCCTTCGCGGCAGCCGGCAATCCGGGCGTGGTCGGCATCGGTGGAAAGATGTTCGACCGGCCGCATCTGCGCCGGGCCGAACGGCTTCTGGCGCGGGCGAAAACAAGCTGACCGGCCTGCCGAACTGAAGCGTTGCAATCGTCAGCTTGCGGTCGCGCTAGAACGCCAGCGTGGCTACCGCCCCTGCATGATTCGAATGACCTTGCTACTGTCGGCTGTCGGCTGAGTGAGCTTTATATAGTCGGCATAAGTAATCCGTCCCGCGGCGGTGGCGTTCCACAGCCGTGTACAGTAGGTCGTCGGAAAATTGGACAGCCCGATATTGAACATTACCGAGTCGTTCTTCTTCTCCGAAATCGGCCTCGCCTTCTGACGCACCACACATTCGGAGATCGCTTGCCGCTTCGCCGCGGGGCTTCCTCCAATCGTCGCCTGCATATTGTTGAACTGACCCTCCGTCAGCGTACAGCCGGCAATCATGGCCACGCCGAGCAAAGCCACGGAAAAACGAAATACGGTCTTCATATCCACCCCCACAAAACCCAATCTCTACTTAAGATCTCAGAACGGGTATGTATAGAGGGTGTAGTGATACCCCAAGGTCAGTCCTTCTCCCATTTCGGCCGGCGCATCGAAAACGTCTCGTTGACCTGCGCATAGTCGAAATAGCCGAGCCGGGCGACATTGCCCGCCTTGGCGGTGTCGAACAGCCCGTCCTTCAGATAGGCGTCGTCGATATGGACGCCGACGACCTGACCGACAACGACGTCGACCGACGACGGCCCGTCCAGCGTCTTCGGATGCAGGATCTCGGTCACCTTGCATTCCAGCGCGGCGGGAACGCCGGCGACGCGCGGCGGCTTGACCAGGCGTGACGGCACGGCATCCAGTCCCGCAAAATCGAACTCGCTGACGCCGCGCGGCGCGTTGACGGAGGTGCGGTTCATCTGCTCGGCGAATTCGCGGCCGACCAGGTTGGCGACGAATTCGCCGCTCTCGGCCGCGAAGGCGGCGCTGTCCTTGCTGCCTTCCGATGAGAACCAGACGAGATAGGGCCGGCCGGAAAAGGCATTGAAAAACGAGTACGGCGCGAGGTTGACCTGCCCTGCCCGGTTGACCGTCGAGATCCAGCCGATCGGCCGCGGCGCGACGATCGCCTTGAACGGATCGTGCGGCAGCCCGTGTCCCTTTTCCGGTTCGAAGAACATGGCCTATTCCTTCCAGGGTCCGGAATAGTCGGCATAGAGCTTCGACACGTCGGGGCGCGGACGCTCCGGCGCCGGCCCGTCATAGTTGCCGATGTGGACGAAGCCGATCACCCTTTCATTGGGGGCGAGGCCGAGAAGCCGCCGGCCCTCAGGCACGTCGGAATACCAGTTGCTGATCCAGTTTGCGCCGTAGCCCAGGCCGCCCGCCGCGACCAACAGGCTCATCGCGGCAGCGCCGCCGGACAGGAACATCTCCCATTCCGGGATCTTCATATTGGGCTTCGGGCTCGACACGACGCCGATGACCAGCGGAGCGCGCGAAAACCGCTCACGCTCCTTCTGCTTGCGGCCTTCCGGCTGCGGCCCCTCGACCTTCTCGACCAGCTCGGCCAGCGCCTCGCCGATTCTGTGGCGGGCCTCGCCGCGATAGAGGATGAAACGCCAGGGCTCCAGGCGACCGTGGTCGGGCACGCGGCTGGCGATCTTCATCAGCAGGGCAATCTCGTCGTCGGTCGGTCCGGGGCCCTTCAGCTCGTGGATCGGGGCCGAGCCTCTGGCGAGCATGAAGTCGATGATCGGCGACGCCATATCGTTTTGCTTTCTCGTCTGTTTTCGGCTGAGGCGCGTTTGCGCGGCGGCTCTGGCTGCGCCGGGAGCGGCGCTGTTCGGTATCTCTTAGAGCAATGTCCGACCCGATTGAACCATTCTGCCGGCGATGGTTTGGGCCAAGGTCGAGGGCTTCGTCGAATGGCCGTACCGGCGGTACGGTCGAGACGAAGCCCGAAGGATTTGGCCCAAACCAGCCCGGCCCTTCGGGTTTCCGTTTGGCGGACGCCCGGTTCGTCGGCTTGCTCGGCCGATGGAACCCCATCGACCTTCGCAACCCTCCTGCCGGATCGCCTCGCCAAACGAGAAACAGAATGGTTCAATCGGATCGGACATTGCTCTAGCCTCGAAGCCTGGATCGCTTCAAGATCGGCGCGCCATGTCTTGAAATTGCCACCGCCTTGCTTTTGATGGCAAGCCATGATCGTGCGAAAAATCCGCCACATCCTTGCCGCTTTCTGCGTCGCGTCGCTGCCGTCCGCGCTTGCCGGCGCGCAGGAACTCGGCGACCGCCTGCCGCAGATAGAGATGCCGGGCCTCTCGACCTATGCCCCGGCGCCGAAAACCTCGCCGCTGGCCACTGCCGGGCTCGGACGAATCACGCTCGCCGCGCAACTGGTCGATGAGGGCGCCGAAATCACGCGCGGACTGGTCTGGCGGGTCTTCGACACCGAGCCCGGCCCGGATGGCAAGCTCAAGCTGGTCGCCTCGGCCAAGGGCGGCGCCCAGTCCTTCGACCTGTCGCCAGGCCAATATCTGGTCCACGCCTCCTACGGCCGCGCCGGTGCGACCAAACGCATCTCGGTCGGCAACGACGCCCGGCGCGAAGCCTTGGTGCTCGACGCCGGCGGACTGAAGCTGGACGCGGAGAATTCCGGAGGGCAGCACATCCCATCGGAAAAACTGCGCTTTTCCATCTACGAGGCGGACGAGAAGCAGGGTGCGGGCGAACGCGCGCTGATCCTGCCCGACGTCAGCCCGAACACGGTGATCCGGCTCAACGCCGGCACCTACCAGGTGGTGTCGACCTACGGAAACGTCAACGCCGTCATCCGCTCCGACATCAAGGTCGAAGCCGGAAAACTGACCGAGGCGACCGTCGAGCACCGGGCGGCCGAGATCACCATGAAGCTGGTGCGGCAGTCCGGCGGCGAGGCGATCGCCGACACGTCCTGGTCGGTGCAGACCAACTCCGGCGACCCGGTGCGCGAAAGCGTCGGCGCCTATGCGTCCATGGTGCTCGCGGAAGGCGACTACACCATTGTCGCCAAGAACCGGGACCACATCTATCAGCGCGATTTCACGGTCGAGGCGGGCAACAATGCCGAGGTCGAGGTGATTGCCGACGAAAGCGCACCGGCAGCCGTCGAGGGGGCGGACTGACCGCGTCGATTTTGGCCATAGGCGAAATCGGCGAAGTCATGTCTCCCCGCTGGCGGGAGAGACGGAGACGGGCGGCGCCAGCAACGAAGCAAACCTATCCCCGGCACGAGGATGTGACTGCAACCGCCCGATACGCAAACGGATTCGGATAGGTCCGCAACACCCCCTCGCGGTACAGATTGGTATTGATGCCGTCCAGCGCCGCTTGCAACCGCCGGCGCAACTCCGCGGTCAGCGCTCCGGCGTCGCCGTCGAAAGCATGAACGGGGATAGGCTCAGGCGCACGGATAATCGCCCGTCTCGGACCGACCGGTTGCGGCACGAAACGGTTCAGCGTGTCGCGCAACGTGCCTGCGCAATAGTCGTTGCGGATGCGCTTTATGTGCTCGGCCGCCTGCTCCTGGGTCATCGCGGGGTCCGCCCAGGCAAACGGTCCCAGCCGCTTCAGCCGTTGCAGCGTCTCGGCGAGCTGCTTCACCCTGCCCCTGGCCTCGTCAGAGGCAGTCCCGCCCTTGTCGCGCAGCCAGCGTCGGGCGGCGCGCAGCACGTCCGCGTCAGGCGAAGCCTCGACCGCCTCGGCAAGCCGTTGCGACAAAATGCCTGCCAGACCCTCCAGCCGCACCGCCACCGGCCCGCGGCGGTCCGCCGTCACTCCAGCCTTCCGTTCGTCGCGGAACAAAAGTTCCTGGTAGATCGTGTGGATGCGCTGCGCAGTCGTGGCGCCCACGGGCGGCGCCGCGATTCCCAGTTTATGCTCGACATAGGCACACTCCGCCTGCAGGCCGGCATCCGCGTCGTGGAGGAAAACCAGCTTCCAGACGATGGGCGCGAGCCAGGCCTCGAAGTCCGGAGCGGCGGCCCGGCCCTTCGCCAGCGCTTCAACAGCCATTTCGGCCGCCCCCGGCATCAGCGGCGCGACCCAGTCGCCATGCCAGCCGACCGCGCCCTCCGGGTGCAGCAGCACGCCGTTGCCGGCAACTGCCCAGTCGACCGAATGCTGGCGAGCCAGATCGTTGCTGCCGGGGATCTGTGCGATCAGATTGTTGGCCAGCCAGAAGCGTTGCGCCAGCCTGCCCAGGCCGTTGACGACGCCGTTTGTGGCCCAGGACGCCGTCAGAGGCGCCACCTTCGACACGATCTCCTTGTCGATCATCCAGTCGGTGAAGAATTCCGGATGGTTGGGCGTCAGAAAGGTCGCCTTGCCTTTTCCGCATACGGTTTCGAGCCGTTCCCGGTCGGCGTCGGGAAAGTCGATCTCACGCACGTTGGCGATGCCGCGAATGCCAGGCACGCGGTTGAGCACGGGCACGTCGCGCAGCAGCGGCATGCCTTTCAGCATCAGCCACCGGTTGACCGGCGTCATCAGGCCGATCAGCAGGCGATTGGGCCGTGGCGGGACGAAACTATTGAGCTGGCCCGGCTTCTCCCCCACGCGCCGCTCCTATCAACGCCTTGCCGGCGGGCCGAAGCCGGTTACGCGGCCCGCTGGTGGGGCGGCGGGAAAGCGGCTCAAGCAGGCGCGCAAGCTATTTGCAGGTTTGCTGCGGCGGCGTGTCGAACACCGACAGGTTGACCAGTTTTCCGGTCATCGAGAAGTCGCCATAGTCCATGGTGAGGTCACGGGTCAGGCCGTTCTCGTGCAGCTTGAAGGCGATGCGGTATTCGGGCACCTCCTCGCCGCCATCGTCATCGTCGTCGAAATAGGCGATATCGACCGGCCAGTATTGGTCCTTGCCCAGCGTCTTCAGCACCGGCAGTTCGGGATCGTCGGCCGCGGCTTCGGTCTTCTTGCCGACGACGACCGTTGTGGTCATCACCTTGTCGCCATTCTCCGAACCGTCGAACAGGTTGGTCTCGTAGAATCTTTCGCCGGTGTTTGCCTTGCCGATCAGTTCAACCAGGTGCTGGGTCGGAAACTGCGTCTTGCCCAGTTCGAGGCTGTTCTTCTCCGGCTTGTCGATCTCCACCTTCAGCCCGTCGGCCTCGCGCGTCGCCGTGCCTTTGAGTTCGCGGTCGAGAGCCTGGTCGGTGAAGGATTTGGTGACGAAGGAGAACGACTTTCCGCCACCGTCCTCGAAGGTGGTGGTCTGCTGGTCTGTCAGGCGCGAATTCTCGCTGGTGTCGATGCGCGTCACGAAGCGGAAATTCACCGTATACCCTTCGCAGGGCGAACCGTTGAATTCATACACCATTCGTCCGTGCAGCCCGGTGATGCCGGACCTGTCGGAGGCATTGTCGAGCGCCAGGTCGTAGACGGCGCGATGCGAGATCAGCGGCGCGGCGGCAAGGGCCGGAAAGGCCGCCAGTGTCGCAGCGGTCGCGGAAGCAAGGACGAATTGGCGCGATGCGCGCATGCAGTAACTCCGATCCGGCGCCGGCCTCAAACTAGGCCGAAACCTCCAAAAAAGTCGTGGCGGAAGCGAGGCAAAAGTTGCAATTTCCAGCCTTGAACAGACCGCCAGAAACTAGAGATAAGGAATGACGATGGGCGACACAATCGAAAAGCGGCTGGCCGAACTCGGCGTCACCCTGCCCGCTGCCGCCGCGCCGGCCGCCAACTACGTGCCCTACGTGCGGAGCGGCAACCTGCTGTTCACCGCCGGCCAGTTGCCGCTGAAAGACGGCAAGCTGGTCGCAAGCGGACTGGTCGGGCGGGACATTGACACGGCGGCCGCCAAGGATGCCGCAAAATACTGCGCAATCAATATTTTGGCTCAGGTGAAGGCAGCGGCAGGGTCGCTGGACGCCATCCGCCGTCTGGTAAAGATCACCGTCTTCGTCGCCTCGACGCCGGATTTCACGGAGCAGCACCTGGTCGCCAACGGCGCCTCGGATTTCCTGGCCGCCGTCCTCGGCGATGCCGGCAAGCATGCGCGCTCGGCAGTCGGCATGGCCTCGCTGCCGCTGAATGCGCCAGTCGAGATCGAAGCCATCGTCGAACTCGCGTAAGGGCTTGATCATGCGAGATATTTCCTGGCTGACGAAACAGCCGGTGGCGCATCGCGGCTTCCACGACATGAATAAAAAGGTCTGGGAGAACACGCTGTCCGCCTTTGCCCGCGCGGCGGAGCGCGGCTATGCGATCGAATGCGACGTGCACTTGAGCCTCGACGGCGAAGTGATTGTTTTCCATGACAACGATCTGCGCCGGCTAGCTGGCCGGGAAGGCTATGTCTGGCAGAAGACAGCGGCCGAGTTCGGCGCGCTGAGGATTGGCGGGACGGACGATCACGCGCCGACACTGAAGGAAACGCTCGATCTCGTCGCCGGCCGCGTGCCGCTGGTGATTGAGCTAAAGGGCATTCCAGGCCACGACGCCGGCCTCGTCGCCAAGGTGGGATCGCTGCTGAAGGACTATTCCGGCGACGTTGCGATCATGTCGTTCGACCACTGGCTGATCCGCGATTTCGAGCGCGACGCGCCGGGAATTCCCGGCGGCCTGACCGCCTGGGGCGACCAGCAGCAGGAGATCGAGGCGCATTTTTCCATGCTAAGCCATGGAATCTCCTTCGTTTCCTACGCCGTTGACCATCTGCCCAACCGCTTCGTCAGCTTCGTGCGCGAGAAACTCTCCATGCCGGTGATCACCTGGACGGTGCGCGACGAAGCGGCGGTGAAACGCACTTTCGCGCTGGCCGACCAGATGACCTTCGAAGGCTTCGAGCCGGAAAAAGCGGCGGTCGCGTGAAATGGCCCTTGCCGCGCCGCTTTCGCAGTGCACATAACACTGCGATGATGCAGCGCGGCGAAGACGGCGACGCTTCTAAGGCCGGCCAGGCGATCCGCGTGGCCGGCTCGATGAACGATTTCACCCGCCAAGAGTGGGAAAATCTCGCCGGTACGGCCCGCGAAAGCGCTGCAGGAATTGCCTACAACCCCTTCCTTTCATATGATTTTCTGAAGTCATTGGAGGACTCCGGCTGCGCCACGGCGCGCACCGGTTGGCAAGCCAGCCATTTGCGCCTGGAGGACGCTGAGGGCACGCTGCTGGGCGCGGTTCCGGCCTATCTGAAATCGCACAGCCAGGGCGAGTACGTGTTCGACCACGGCTGGGCGGACGCTTTCGAGCGAGCCGGCGGAGACTACTACCCAAAATTGCAGGCGTCGATTCCCTTTACCCCCGCGACCGGCCCTCGCCTGCTGGTGCGCGGTGACCTCGACGCCACTGCAACGAAGTCCACGCTCGCCGCCGGGCTGAAGGCTGTGGCGGTAAGACTCGGTGTATCTTCGGCGCATGTGACTTTCGTCGGCGACCAGGATCTGTGCGCTCTCAACGAGGCTGGCTACCTGCACAGGACCGACCAGCAATTCCACTTCGTCAACGATAACTATTTGAACTACGAGGACTTTCTGGCCACGCTCGCGTCCCGAAAACGCAAGGCGCTGAGGAAGGAGCGGCGCGAGGCCGTCGCCTCCGGCATCACGATCGACTGGCTCACCGGCAGCGACCTCACCGAAGCGGTGTGGGACGACTTCTTTGCCTTCTACATGGACACCGGCGGCCGAAAATGGGGCCGACCCTATCTCAACCGCAGGTTTTTTTCCCTTGTCGGCGAAAGGATGGGAAAGGACATTTTGCTGGTCATGGCGCAGCGCGCCGGCCGCTATGTCGCGGGTGCGATAAATTTCATCGGCGGCGATACGCTCTACGGCCGCAATTGGGGCTGCATCGAGGACCATCCGTTCCTGCACTTCGAGATCTGCTACCATCAAGCAATTGATTTCGCTATCGAAAAGGGACTGCGTGTGGTCGAGGCCGGCGCCCAGGGCGAACACAAGCTGGCGCGCGGCTACCGCCCCGTAACCACCCACTCGGCGCATTTCATCGCCCATCCCGGCCTTCGCAACGCAGTCGCCGACTATCTCAGACGCGAACGGCAGGAAGTGGCGCAGACGAGCGAACTTTTTCAGCACCACATGCCGTTCCGCAAGGAAAATCAACAAGTTGAGCGGGAATGACAGGCGCATCCGCCGATGCCCGGTCGCAGTTTTTCAGTGCCTTCCGGAAGCTCGTGAAGTCGGGAAGTTTTTTGATTTTCAACAGGTTGACGGAAAGCTGACGCATAACCGCACACTACACGACTCTGTTTGGTTTGAGTTTTTTGGGCAGTCGTTTCCAGATCGTGTCCCAGGCTTGTGTTGCGCGGGGTGGGTCGGTTTGAAGCCAGTTGCGCAGGGTGTCGAATCCG
>NZ_JAVFVV010000032.1 GCF_030929505.1 Mesorhizobium sp. LHD-90
GGCTGGTCCGCAAAACCGCCTTGCAACCCAAACCAGCCGGCGCTTTTGCGGACCAGCAACGGGGAGAACTGTAACCCATGTATCCGGTCCATTCTGTTACCCATCCATCGGCTGGACAGAAGCAGCCAGAGGGGGGCGGTCGAGGAAGTACGCGACGCAAAGCAACGTCGGAGTGTGGCCGCGAGGACCCCACCCGGCCGCTTCGCGGCCACCCTCCCCTCAAGGGGGAGGGAAATGGCGCAGCGTGTCATCATTTCCCCGCAAACTTGTCCGTCGCGTAGATCAGCCGGTCCAGAATGCCGGGCTCCGAAGAGGCATGTCCTGCCCCCTCGACGAGGAAAAATTCCGCGTCCGGCCAGGCCTTGTGCAACTGCCAGGCATATTTTGCCGGGCACGGCATGTCGTAGCGGCCATGCACGATGACGCCTGGAATGCCCTTGAGCTTCCCCGCATCGCGCAAAAGCTGCCCTTCCTCCAGCCAGCCTCCGTGGACGAAATAGTGGTTCTCGATGCGGGCAAAGGCTATGGCGTAGTCGACTTCGCCGAACGGATCGCTGGTTTCCGGCTCGGGCAGAAGCGTGATGGTCTCGCCCTCCCACAGGCTCCAGGCGAGTGCTGCCTCCACCTGCTTTTCGCGGTCGGCGCCGGTCAGCCGCTTGCGGTAGGCGGCCATCATGTCGCCGCGCTCGGCCTCGGGGATCGGCGCAACAAAGCGCTCCCACTTTTCCGGGAACATCTGCGACACGCCGAACTGGTAATACCATTCGAGCTCGGCGCGGGTCAGCATGTAGATTCCGCGTACAACGAGCTCGGTGA
Source organism: Mesorhizobium sp. LHD-90 (assembly GCF_030929505.1). Taxonomy (GTDB): domain Bacteria; phylum Pseudomonadota; class Alphaproteobacteria; order Rhizobiales; family Rhizobiaceae; genus Kumtagia. Next base: position 817 of record NZ_JAVFVV010000032.1, read on the forward strand.
CCCGCTCGGGATGCGTCTCGGCATAGGCGAGCGCCAAGGTCGAGCCCCATGAGCCGCCGAACACCAACCATTTGTCGACGCCCATCATCTCGCGCAGCCGTTCGATGTCGTCGACCAGATGCCAGGTGGTGTTGGCTTCCAGCGAGGCGTTGGGCGTGGATTTCCCGCAGCCGCGCTGGTCGAACAGGATGACGTCGTAGCGCTCTGGGTCGAAGAAGCCGCGGTATTTCGGCAGGCTGGTGCCGCCCGGCCCGCCATGCAGGAAGACCGCCGGCTTAGCGCCCCTGGTGCCGACGCGTTCCCAATAGATCGTGTGGCCGTCGCCGACATCCAGCATGCCGGTCTCGAACGGCTCGATCTTAGGGTAGTGAGTACGCAAATTCATAGCTGCAGTCCGCTTTCGGGCCAGTTTTCGGTTTCGTGGTCGGGATGCTGGAAGGAGATGATCTGCTCCTGCCGCGAGTAATAACCCGGATCCTCGTGAACGCGCGCCTCGAAGATCTTTTCCACCCAAGGCAACCGCACCGCATAATTGACCTGGATCTGCGGGGCGAGGTCGGACCGGTCGTCGAAGGCGCCGATGGCGATCTCCAGCCCGTCTGGATGGCGATAGGTCAGCGGCGTGCCGCAGCGCGGGCAAAAACCGCGGTCGATGTTGACCGAGGACTGGAAATAGCTGGGCTCCTCGCGCATCCATTCGACGCCGTCCTTCGGCGCGGTAACCAGCGCCGAGAAAAACGAGCCGAACTGTTTCTGGCACATCCGGCAGTGGCAGATCGAGGCGCGCCCAAGTTGACCGCGAATGCGGAAGCGCACGGCGCCGCACTGGCATCCGCCGGTCCGGACGGTTTCGGTCATGATCTTTCCTCCTGCAGCCAGATTTCGGTGTCGTGGTCGGGATGCTGGCGGTTGGACAGCGCGATCCTATCGAACCATGCGGTAGAATCTTCGTCAGGCGGCAGCGCGGCGAGTTCGTCCAGCCAGGCGATCTTCGATTCCGGCGCGCCCTGGAAACCGGGTTTTATCGCCGCCGGATCGTCGAGGCTGCCCAGCGTGACATTCGGGCCGGTGCCGCCAAGCGTCTCGAAGATCAGCGGCGTGCCGCAGTCCCGGCAAAAACCGCGCCGTACCGGGTCGGAGGAATGGAAATAGGCGATCTCGCCGCGCGTCACCCTGAGCGTACCGTTGAGCGCCTTGGCGAGCGGCATGAAGTAATTTCCAGCCGCCTTCTGGCACATGCGGCAATGGCAGATATGGGCGTTGCGCAGCTCGCCCTCGACGCGGTAGCGGATCGCGCCGCACTGGCAGCCGCCGGTGATCGCCCGGGCGCTCACGGTTTTTCCTCCGGCGGCCAGGTTTCGGTGTCGTGGTCGGGATGCTGGCGGTTCGAGTGGCGGATCGCCACCACCCAGTCGACGTCCGGCCCGCCGCCCGTCTCGCCTTCATCCGGTACGCTGGTCAGTTCGGCGAACCAAGGCATGCGGCCCTGCAGGCCGTCCTGCGATTTCGGCTTGTGACGCTCGGGATGGTCGAGCGAGCCGATGGTGATCGTCCTGTGGCCGTAATCGCCGATGTAGCAGAGCGGCGTGCCGCAGGCGGCGCAAAAGCCGCGCTGGCCCGAACCGGAGCTACGGAACGTTGCGGGCTCTCCACGCGTCCAGGTGATCGCTTCCGGCGGCACGTAGATCATTGCGGAAAACAGGTTGCCCATCGCCTTCTGGCACATGCGGCAATGACAGAGAAAAGCGTTCTCGCCGGCATCGGCAATGGAATAGCGCACGGCGCCGCACTGGCAGCCGCCGGTCAGCGGAAGTGTGCTCATGTCTTGCCCTCCGGTGGCCAGGTTTCGGTGTCGTGGTCGGGATGCTGGTAGGAGACGAGGTCGGCCAAGAAGGGCGCCGAGGAAATGTCGGCCATCGTCTCCTCGCCCGGCAGTTCTGGAATGTGATCGACATAGGGCAGCTTTGCTTCGGTGCCCCACTGGACGGTGGGTGCGATCTCTTCCGGCTTGTCGAACGCGGCAATCGCCAGCGCCACGCCGTCCGGCGCCTCGTAGGTCAGCGGCGTGCCGCAATCGCCGCAAAAGCCGCGCCAGGCATAGTTCGACGACCGGAATTTTTTCGGGGCGCCGCGCGTCCAGGTCAGCTTCGCCTTCCGTACCGACACCAGCGGCAGGTAAAAATTGCCGGCCGCCTTCTGGCACATGCGGCAGTGACAGATCGAAGCGTCGCCCAGCGCGCCCTCGACGCGGAAACGCACCGCGCCGCACTGGCAGCCGCCGGCATAGAGGGGCAGATTGTCGAGACTCATGGCATCAGCCTTTCGCGGGCTCGAACTCGTGGCAGACGGCCTCCATGTTGTTGCCATCCGGGTCGATGACGAAGGCGCCGTAATAATTCGGGTGATAGTGCGGGCGCAGGCCCGGCGCGCCATTGTCCCTGCCGCCGGCGGCGAGCGCGGCCGCGTAAAAGGCGTCGACCTCGGCACGGCTGCGGGCGGTGAAGGCGACGTGCTGGCGATCCCGCGGCTTGCCGCCCTCGTGCAGCCAGAAGGTCGGACGCTCGCGGCCGTAGCCGCCGACCTTCACGCCGCCGGTGAACTGCAGCGGCACAACATAGAGCAACGACGCACCCAGCGGCGCCATCGCCTCATCGTAGAAGGTTTTGGAGACCTCGAAGTCGGAAACGGTGATGCCGGTGTGGTCGATCATGGGACTGTTCTCCGCTTGCGGTTCAGGCTGGAGCAGTATCTAGCATTTCAAGCCGTTGCGCTTGAAGCTTTGCGTCCTCGGCCCTCACCGCTTCACCTCCCACGTCGTCACGCGCTGGCCGGTGGAGGGGTCCTTGCCGTCCTTCAACTGGATCCCCTCAACCAGGAGTTCGTCGCGGACACGGTCGGCGTCGATCCAGTTCTTCTGCGCAATGAAAGCGAGGCGCTCGGCGATGCGCGCCGAGACATCCGCCTCGTCGACATCGGCATTCGAGACGTCGAAGCCGAGGAAGGCGAGGCTTGCCTTCAGCACGCTCGCCGCTTCGGACTGCTCCGGGGCTTCGGCCGCGAGTTCGTTGAGGACCTGGAAGGCCGAATAGGTGCCGAGATCGTCGGCCAGACGCGACAGGAGTTCGCCGGAGACGGCTGCCTCGGTATCGGTCGCGGTATCGGCGACACGTTTCCATTTGCGCAGCGTGTTCTCCGCCTCCTCCAGCTTGCGAACCGAAAAATCGATCGGCTCGCGGTAATGCGTCATCAGCATCGCCAGCCGCAGCACCTCGCCCGGCCATTTTCGGCCGCCGAATTTTTCGGTGTGCAGCAGCTCGTAGATCGTGACGAAGTTGCCCTCGCTCTTCGACATTTTCCGGCCTTCGACCTGCAGAAAACCGTTGTGCAGCCAGTAGTTGGCCATCACATCTGTGCCGTGGGCGCAGCGCGACTGGGCAATCTCGTTCTCGTGGTGCGGAAAAATCAGGTCGAGCCCGCCGCCATGGATGTCGAAAACCTCGCCTAGATAGGCGGCCGACATCGCCGAGCATTCGATATGCCAGCCCGGACGGCCCCTGCCCCACGGGCTGTTCCAGCCCGGCTCCTCGGGCGAGGAAAGCTTCCACAAGACGAAGTCGCCAGAACTCTTCTTGTGCGCGTCGACGGCAATACGGGCACCGGCCTGCTGCTCCTCCAGCGGGCGTTTCGACAGTTGCCCGTAGTCCGGCATGGAGCGGGTGTCGAACAAAACTTCGCCGTTGGCTTCATAGGCGTGGCCGCGTTCGATGAGATTTTGAATCAGGCCGATCATGTCGGTGCTGCCGTCGGCGCGCGGCTCGACGAACTCCGTGGCGCGCGGCTCGAAAGTGGGCGGCAGGCAACCCAGCGCCTTCACGTCGTCATTGAACTGGTTGGCGGTCTTTTCGGTGACGCGTCGGATCGCCTCGTTCAGCGACAGCTTTCCGCCGGCGATGTCAGGCCCGAAATCGCGCAGCGCCCGGTTGTTGATCTTGTCGTCGACGTCGGTGATGTTGCGCACATAGGTGACGTGCTCCTCGCCATAGAGATGGCGCAGCAGCCTGAACAGCACGTCGAACACGATGACCGGCCGCGCATTGCCGATATGGGCAAAGTCGTAGACGGTCGGCCCGCAGACGTACATGCGCACGTTGTTGGCATCGATAGGGGAAAAGTCCTCCTTCGACCGCGTCAGCGTGTTGTAAAGCCGCAGAATCTTGTCCGTCATCGCCCGTCCCGTTTCCTTCGCCCACCCATTCCGCATGGGTGCGCAAAACACCAGCCTGCTGGCCGGGGCGTTTTTCGGATCGAAGAGGATTGAGCGAAAACGACCGGACCAGCGAGAGCGCTAGCCGATAATGCAGATGCCGCAAATGGCAAAAGTCGTCTTCATGGCCAGCCTTATCGCGCCAGGACGCGACGCGCGTCAAGCGGCGTGATCGCAAAATGCGGCAAGGCGTCTTACAATGTTACGACAAAGCCATACGCGCGGCACGTTTTCGTTGCATTTTCCGGCTAACATCTGCGTCAGAGGGCAAAGCTTGGAGCGGCGAGCGCCAAGGAGGCGCGGGTCAGGCGGCAAAACCGATTTCTCCCGTGGCTCCAGAGCGTTCCGACGAGCCAAGTGGCGTGACGGGAAAGCAACACCGGCAAGCTTTCCTTAAGCATGTCTATACTTAATTGAGCGAATTGTCGGAGTATGTAGGAGTCGCGGCCACGGTTTTGTCCAAGTCGACGAACAAGTGGCCGGCGCAACGACAAGTGACCAAGGGAACTGAAATGTCCATCCTGAAGAGCGAAGCCGAACGAGCCCGCGCTCAAGCCGCTAACCTGGTGAAGCACTATCGCGCCATCGGCCCCGCGGCGGTAGCGGGTGCGCTGGCTGCCGCCAAGAAGCGCAAGCCGGCGGTGCCCGTACGAGCCGCGCCCGCCAAGGCCTGAACGGCTTTCGGCCGCGCCGTACCCGGCAGGAGAGCGGCGCCTTGAATATCCCGGCGGATCGAGGAGCGCCGATGCGCTCCCGCCCAATCGAGGCTTAGCCCGTCGCGCGAGGCTATTGCCGGGCCGGATACGGCTTTTAGGCCGCGCACAATATTATGTTAGAACAGGCTGAACTGGTCGTCGTCCTGCGGCGGCCTGGATGGTTTTGACTGTTTCGGCGGCGCCGGCGGAGGCGGGACTTCGACGGCGACGCGCTCCTGGATCTCCGGCCCGACATTGGTCACCTTGTTGACCAGATCGGAAACCGGGATCGCCTCGAACAGGGCCGGCAGCGGCGGCTGCATGATGTCGGCCACGTCGCGTGGTTCCAGCGTGCGGCAATCCAGCCAGCGGGCAAAGTCTCGCGGAGCGACGACCACCGGCATGCGGTCGTGGATATGGGCAATGTCGGGCGTGGCGGCCGTGGTCAGGATCGCGCCGGTATCGATCTCCGATCCGTTGGGATCGGCATAGGTTTCCATAAGCCCGGCGAAAGCCACGAGCCCCCCGTCGCGCGGCCGCATGAAGAAAGGCTGCTTGGTTTTGTCGACGGTCTTCCACTCGTAAAAGCCGCTGGCGGGAATGAGCGCGCGGCGATGGCGCATGGCCGCCTTGAATGTGCCGCGCTCATCCGCAGTTTCGGAGCGAGCGTTGATCAAGAGCGACAGGCTCTTGGGGTCTTTTGCCCAACGGGGGATCAGGCCCCAGCGCACCAGCATGGCTATGCGATCCGGCAGGTTGGAGCCCGGCGGCTGCGGATGGCCAGCCGCCACCATCAGGATCGGCTGGGTCGGCGCGATATTGTAGCGGGCCGGAAAATCCTCCAGATCGGTGAGCGACAGGAACAGAGCGACCTGGTCGGGCGTCGCCATCAACGTGAAGCGTCCGCACATGAAAGCGCTCTCCTTGATCCCGGCTTCCGGATGGAGTGAATAAGCGGCAGGTTCGAGACTCAGCCCGTACGCATAGTGTGGGATTCGCCCACGCCCGCAACCCTATCGCGCGACATCGTCGCAAAGGTGACAGCTTGACCGCGCCACAGCCCATCCCCGCCGTCTCGGTCGCCCTGGTGCGCGGCGAACGCGTGCTGCTGGTCAAGCGCGGCAGGGCGCCGTCGCGCGGGCTCTATGCCTTTCCCGGCGGCCGGGTAGAGGCCGGCGAGACGCTGGAGGAAGCGGCGCGGCGCGAACTGTTAGAGGAGACTGGATTGCAGGCTGGACCGCTCAGCCCGGTGATCGAACTTGTGGTCGGAGGCGGCAAGGAGGACGCGCCGGTGCAATTCCGGCTGCAGGTGTTTTCCGCGCAGCATATCGGCGGCGAGCCGGTTAGCGCAAGCGACGCCGAGGAAGCGGTCTTCTTCACCCTTGACGAACTGAAACGCCTGCCCCTGACCGGCATGATCGAGGAAATTTCTGAACGATTGCTCGCAAGAAGCTGAAAACGCGATGAGATGTCGTTTCGGTCGCCTTGCCCCCGCCAAAATGATCGGCCACAAGCCGGTCATGGGGCGAGCGGTTTTCGCGATGTTGGTGTTTTCGGCGGGCGTCACGATCACGACCCCGGCCGCCGCGCAAACGACCGAAAGCCCCTTCGAGGACAATTTGTTGCGGCTCTCGGAAATCCTGGGTTCGCTGCACTTCCTGCGCAATCTGTGTGGCGAGAAGGGCGGCAGGTGGCGCGGCGAGATGGGAACCCTGCTTGCAATCGAAAACCCCGATCCGGAGCGCAAGGCGCGGCTGGTGGCGCGCTTTAACCGCGGGTATCGGGCTTTCGCCGGCAACTACACGGTCTGCACCGCCGCGGCGGTGGAAGCGACTGGCCGTTACATCAAGGAAGGCGAGCAGCTTTCTCGTGAAACAGCGGTCCGCTATGGAAATTAGGAACGCGTTAACTTTTTCGCCAATGCGAGCGTGCAGTGCGGGACAAGTGTGGTAGAACCCTTAATGGGACATTAAAAATTTGAATCAAGTTGGCCGTTCGCGGCCATGGATTTGAAGGGTGAGGATGTGAGTATCGAGCATAACACGAGTGACATCGATGCGCTGGTACGCGAGGAAAAGCGCCTGACCGCCGTCGAATGCCACACGGAAGCCTGGGCCGAAGGGCTTTCGGCAGGCATCGAGACGGACATCATCGCAGAAGCCGCGCTGGCCACGGCGCTCGGGGAGATTTTCCGCTGCAGCGGGGAGAATGTCACGCTGTCGCTTATCGACCGAATGCGCGAGCGGGTCGTCGCCGGCGATTTCGCACCTTCGCAGTCGCGACATTGAGTCGTCACGCAAATCCACGATCCGTGCTATAGGACTGACGGCGGACGGCGCATTCGCGGAGAATTGTTGATGAGGTTCCTAGCGGCCCGGAGGGGGCACCCCGCGGCGGTCGCGGGAATTTTTAGCATTTGCCGGCCCGCCCTGCTTTGCCTGACGATCGGCGTGGCGCTTTCTCTGAGCGGCGTCCCGGCGCTGGCGCTGAGCGAGATCAAGCGCGAGGAACTGCCGGCGCCTTCCACCCAGCAGCCGCAGGGCGACGACACCGAAAAGACCGTGCCGCTGCCGGAGGCCACATCGCCCTCCACGACCGAGCAACCGGACGAAACGACCCCTGCCGATTCGGACGACACGACCGAGCCCGCCGGGCAGGCCAGGCCGGATCCGGACGAGCCGGCACCGGAAGTGCTTTACGACGTTAGCCAATTGCCGCCGGACGTGCAGAAGCTGCGCAACCAGATGCTCGAAGTCGCCAAGAGCGGCGACATCGAAAAGCTGCGGCCGCTGCTCGGCATGGGCGACGACATGACGCAACTGTCGCTGATCGCCGTCGAAGGCGATCCGATCGACTACCTGAAGAGCCTCGCCGGCGACGAGGACGGGCAGGAAATCCTTGCGATCCTGGAAGAGGTGCTGTCGGCCGGCTACGTGCATCTCGACGCCGGCAAGCCGGAAGAACTCTATGTCTGGCCGTATTTCTTCGCCGTGCCGCTGGACAAGCTCACCGGCCCGCAGCGGGTCGAATTGTTCAAGATCGTGACCGCTGGCGACTACGAGGAGATGAAGAACTTCGGCTCCTACATCTTCTACCGCGTCGGCATCACGCCGCAGGGCCGGTGGGCGTTTTTCGTCGCCGGAGAGTAGTCCTACAGAGGCAGCGCCTCGGAAAACCGCACCGGCTGTCCTCTCCCCGGCGCGACGATCTCGCCTTCCCACATGATGCGCTGGCCGCGCACGATAGTGCCGACCGGCCAGCCGGTCACCTGCCTGCCGTCATAGGGCGTCCAGCCGGCCTTCGAGCCGGCCTGGGCATTGGTGATCGTCTCTGAGCGCTTCAGGTCGACGATGGTGAAGTCGGCGTCGTATCCCGCGGCGATGCGGCCCTTGCCGGCCATGCCGAACAGCCGGTTCGGGCCGTGGCTGGTGAGGTCGACGAGACGTTCCAGCGTGAGCCTCCCCGCATTCACATGGTCGAGCATGATCGGCACCAGCGTCTGCACGCCGGTCATGCCGGAAGGCGAGGCCGGATAGGGTTTCGCCTTCTCTTCCAGCGTGTGCGGAGCATGGTCGGAGCCGAGCACGTCGACCACGCCGTCTGAAATGCCGAGCCAGACACCGAGGCGGTGACGGGCCGCGCGCACTGGCGGGTTCATCTGGATCAGCGTGCCCAGGCTCGCGTAGTCGTCGGCCGTCAGCGTCAGGTGATGCGGCGTCGCCTCGCAGGTGGCGACGTCCTTGTGGTCGCGCAGGAAGGCGATCTCCTCCGCCGTCGAGATGTGCAAGACGTGGATGCGCGCCCGCGCCCGCCGCGCCACCCTGACCAGCCGCTCGGTGCAGCGAAGTGCTGCGATCTCGTCGCGCCAGACCGGATGCGAGGACGGATCGCCGGGCACACGCAATGAGGCCCGTTCGCGTAGGCGAAATTCGTCCTCGGAATGGAAGGCGGCGCGGCGGCGGGTGTTCCTGAGGATCGAGTACACGCCGTCGTCGTCCTCGACCAGCAGGTCCCCGGTGGACGAGCCCATGAAGACCTTTATGCCGGCCGCTCCCGGCAAACGTTCTAGTTCGCCGACGTCTGCCGCGTTGTCGCGCGTGCCGCCGACCCAGAAAGCGAAATCGCAATGCATTCTATTGGTTGCGTGCGAGATCTTGTCCGCCAGGGCAGCCTCGCTGGTGGTCAGCGGGTTGGTGTTGGGCATCTCGAAGACGGCGCTGACGCCGCCGAGAACCGCGGCGCGCGAGCCGGTCTCGAGGTCCTCCTTGTGCTCCAGCCCTGGCTCGCGGAAATGAACCTGGCTGTCGACTACGCCTGGCAGAATGTGCAGGCCGGTGCAGTCGATGGTCTCGCCGGCGGAGGCGCGGGAAAGATCACCGATGGCGGCGATGCGACCGGCGGTGACGCCAATGTCACGGTGGCCGGTGCCGTCGTGATTGACGACAATGCCGCCCGTCAGGAGAAGATCGTAGGACGCCGCCATGTGACCAACCACTCTTGTTCAAGGGTTTTCCGGGGCTTAGTTAAGGATCTCGCCGATTGCAAGCAGCCAGACTGACGCCATGCCAACCGCACTCCTCGACGACCGCGCGCTGATCTCCGTCTCCGGACTCGACGCGGAGCACCTGCTGCAGAACGTGATCACCACCGATCTCGAACAGCTTTTGCCTGGCGAGATCATGCCCGGGGCGCTCCTGACACCTCAGGGAAAGATCCTGTTCGATTTCCTCGTATCTCGGGCGGGCGAAAATGCGTTGCTGCTCGACTGCCGCGCCGACGTCGCCGACGACCTGGTGCGCCGGCTGACGCTTTACCGGCTGCGCGCCAAAGCGGAACTAAGAAAGCTGGATCAACAGCTTGTGCTGGTTTCATGGCGGGATGAATCAAGCGGCTCAGAAGCCGATTCGACACCGGATGGCGCGCTGCGAGACCGGCGATTTCCAGACTCCTCCGCGGCATGGCGGAGCTATGGGGGCAGCGCCACCAGCAGCCTCGAAGATCGCGTGAAGTGGGAAAGATTTCGCATTCTCAACGGCATAGCCGAGAGTGGCAGTGACTTTTCCCTGAATGATGTTTTTCCGCACGACGTTTTGCTGGATCAGACCGGTGGCGTAGGCTTCAGAAAAGGATGCTACGTCGGCCAGGAAGTTGTCTCACGCATGCAGCATCGCGGCACGGCGCGGCGACGCGTGCTGGTCGCCACCGGCGACGCCGACCTTCCTTCGGCAGGCACAGACATCCAGGCGGCAGGACGTCCGGTCGGCACGCTCGGTTCGAGCGCCGGACGCCTAGCCATCGCGATCGTACGCATCGACAAGGTGAAGGCGGCGATGGACGCCGGCATTCCGATCACCGCGGGCGAGGCAAAGTTGACGCTCGCCATTCCGGCATGGGCAACATTCACCTTCCCGCAGGACGCGGCCACGGCGGAGGAGGCCTGATGGCGCCGGACCGGGCGGGAGCGCCGCCGCGCGCCTGGCAGCGCATGCTTTCAGGCCGGCGGCTCGACCTGCTCGACCCCTCGCCGCTCGACATCGAGATTTCCGACATCGCGCACGGGCTGGCGCGGGTCGCCCGCTGGAACGGCCAGACGTTCGGCGACCATGCCTTTTCGGTCGCCCAGCACTCTCTACTCGTCGAGGCGATTTTTTGCGCGCAGATGCCTGCGGCTTCACCTGACCAGCGGATGGCGACGCTGCTGCACGATGCGCCGGAATACGTCATCGGCGACATGATCTCGCCGTTCAAGGCCGTGGTGGGCGGCGACTACAGGATGGTGGAGGAGAGACTGCAGCACGCAATCCACCTGCGCTTTTCACTGCCGCCGAAACTCGACGCCAAGACGAAGAGCGCTATCAAGCGCGCCGACCAAATCGCCGCCTATTTCGAGGCGACGGTGCTTGCCGGATTCGGCACGACGGAGGCGGTGCGCTATTTCGGCCGCCCGAACGGCATTTCCGCCGACGGGCTGGATTTGCGGCTGCGGCCCGCCAAGGCGGTGCAGACAGCATTCCTCAGACGCTTCGAGGTGATCGAGAAGGCACGCAGAGAGAAGGCATAGGCCGGACTAGGGTGCGTTGATATTCAGGTGATGCTGGCCTGCAAATGGCGGTTTTCTGCGCTTCCGGTACTCACGTACCAGCACGTACGCTCCGTTCCGGTTCTCGAAATCCACCATTTTCGGCTCAGCCTGACCTGAATATCAACACACCCTAGATCGGCGGCGCCGGCAGAGGAATGCCGGCGCCGCGTGTTGCGAATGCTCAGATGAACTCCATTCCGGAGACCGTCGAGGAGCGGGCAAGCAGGGTTTCGACGTCGTCGATGGAGATCTCCTGCCCGGCGAACTTCAGAGTCTCGACGCCGGAGACCAGCAGATCGGTGCCCTCCTCCCGTCCGCCGCGCGCATGGATCACCTGGATGCCGCCCGAAGTGTCGCGGAAGGTGAATTCGCCGATCGCATTGACCCAGACGGCGGTGTCGTCGCCCTCGCCGCCGGCCAAACGGTCATGGCCCGCGCCGCCGACCAGCGTGTCGTCGTCGGCACCGGCGCTGAGCACATCGTTGCCGCTGCCGCCGTCGAGAAAATCGTCGCCGTTCTCGCCATAGATTCGGTCGTTGCCGGAGCCACCCCAGGCGCGGTCGTTGTCGACGCCGAGATAGATCAGGTCCGACCCGGCGCCGCCCCAGGCGTCGTCATTGCCCTCGCCGGCGCGGATCGTGTCGGTGCCTGATCCCCCGTTGAGCCGGTCGTTGCCGTCGTCGCCAGCAATGACGTCGTTGCCATTGCCGCCGAGGATCGTGTCATTGCCGTCGCCGCCGACAAGCGTGTCGTTGCCGTCGCCGCCGTCGAGGCGGTCGTTGCCTTCGCCGCCGAACAGCCGGTCGATGCCGAGGCCGCCATAGGCCTGATCGTTGCCGGCGTCGCCGTAGATGACGTCATCGCCGTTCTCGCCATAGATGCGGTCGTCCTCGCCGCCGCCACGGAAGGTGTCGTGGCCTTCGCCGCCGAAGAGGCGGTCGTTGCCAGCCTCGCCATAGATCAGGTCGTTGCCGTCGCGGCCGTAGATCAAATCGTCACCGCTGCGGCCGTAGAGCTTGTCCGCCGCCGAAGTACCGACGATGCGATTCGCGTCGTCATTGCCAATGATGGTCGCCATGTCTTTTCTCCGTCCGCTTTGCGGCGGCGTCGAGCCGGGGGTCGGCTCGACCGTCATCGCCGTTGCAAGGCGGGAAACGCGACGGGCAGGCGTCTATTCCGTGAAGGACGGGATTTTTTTGTGGCCGGCAAGACGGCTCGATGCGGCGCCGAAATCCGGTGCCAGCCGTCTCATGAAGGCGGCGGCAGGCCCTTGTCGCTCCTGCATTTGGCGAGCGGCAGAATCTTGCCGGCAAAGACGCGGGTGATGCGCTGCTTGCCGGCATCGGTCTCCACCGTCATGCAGGCGCAGCCGTAGCCATAATCCTGTTCGGGGTGCTGCGTCTTGACGAACTGTTTTGGGTCGAAGTCGGGCGCGTTGTCGACGCCGGCGGCGTCGGGGCCATCGGCCTCGCCCTGCGAGGCGATCGTCCAGGTGGCGTCCCTGTCGATCAGCCAGAGGTTGCCGGGGGTCGGATTGGAATACCAGCCGCAGCGGCGCTCGGCGGCGTGGGCGGCGGACAGCCCGGCCAAGACTGACATGGTCAAGAACGCCAGGCGCAGACGGACGGCGGATTTCATGATGCCCTCTCTCAAAACGAAACAAGTAGGGCACGAAAACTGTGGGGTGTACAACCGCCGTCCGGCAGCCCGGCTTGTCAGCGCCCCTGCCGTTCCAGCCGGTCGAGAAACCACTGCGTCAGCCGCACCCACACCTCGTCCTTCTCGCCGGTGTCCTCGCAGCCATGGTCGAGATTGGGATTGTCGTTGACCTCGATGACGAAGACGCCGTCCTTGGTCTCCTTGATGTCGACGCCGTAGAGCCCGTCGCCGATGCAGCGCGCCGCCCTGACCGCCGTCTCGACGACATGCGGCGGCGCCTCCTTCAGCGTGAAGGTTTTTATGCCGCCCTGGTCGGGCTTGCCGTTGGCCTTGTGGTTGACGATCTGCCAATGCTTTTTCGCCATAAGGTAGTGCACGGCGAACAGCGGCTGGCCGCCGAGCACGCCGACCCGCCAGTCATAATCGGTCGGGATGAATTTCTGGGCGATCAAGAGGTCGGAATCCTCCAGCCACTCGACGGCAAGCGCCTTCAGTTCCTCGAAATTCGACGCCTTCTTGACGCCGCGCGAGAACGAACTATCGGGGATCTTCAGCACCAGCGGGAAGCCGAGCATGTCGGCGGCGAGTTGCAGATCGGACGGGCCGGCGATCATCACCGTGGGCGGCACCGGCACCTTGTTGAAGGTCATCAGTTCGTTGAGATAGACCTTGTTGGTGCAGCGGATCATCGACAGCGGGTCATCGATGACCGGCATTCCCTCCTGCTCGGCGCGCCGCGCGAAGCGATAGGTGTGGTTTGAAATCGCCGTGGTCTCGCGGATGAACAGCGCGTCGTAATTGGCGAGTTTCGCGAGGTCCCGCTTGGTGATCGGCTCGACCTCGACGCCCATCTTCTCGGCGATGCGCGCCCAATGGCGCAGCGAGCTGATCTCCGACGGCGGAAGCTGCTCGGCGGGGTCGACCAGCGTGGCGAAACTGTAACGCGCCGGGGTGCGCGCCTTGCCGTCGCGCCATTCACGGCTGGTGTAGGCTTGCAGGCCGGACAGGAAACGCTGCTTGTCCTCCAGCGGCAGGCGGCCCAGCGGACAGAAGCCGATCCTGTGGATCGAGGCCCATTGCTGACTGTCCTTGATCGCCACCTCCAGCGCCGGGGCGCGAAACCAGTCGAACAGCAGCTTTGCAAAACGGTCCCAGGCCTTCGACGGGCCGATGCCGAAGAAGAACGAGACTTTTGCAGGAAACGCGCCGCCGAGATCTTTTCGGCACTTGTTGAGCGCCAGTTCGAGTTCCGGCAACGCATGCTCGTAGAGTTTTCGCTCCGACAGGTCGATCATCGTCTCGACGGTGGGGATGACCTTGTGGCCGCGCGAACCGGCGAGCAGCGAGGCGTAGTAGCCGCGGCTCTGATAGGCGTAGCTGTTCGACAGGTTGATGACCTTCGGCCGCTGGCCGGAAAACAACGCCGGATGGGCAAGGTAGTCGCGGTTGGTGATCACCTTGTGCGGCGTGTCGACCTGGTCGATGTCGCTGTTGCGGCCGGTGAGGATGACCCAGGTCATCGAAAATCCCGTGTGCGAGGGCGTTGCGGCAAAGGGGCGGATGGTCTTCGAAGGGGCAGGGTCAACGCGGTCACGGCGGCGTGGTTCCGCGCTCGGCACCTGGCGGCGAGCCGTGCCGGTCCTCCGCCGCGAGCGGCCTTTCGAAACGCAGGGCCGCGGCGCCGTCGGCATAATAGTCCGGCTTGCGGCCGAACCGGCGATAGCCGGATTTTTCGTAGAGGCCGATGGCGCGAACATTGTCCTCGCGCACTTCCAGGCGCATCGTTTTCGCGCCGCGCCGCGCCGCCGCCTGCTCGGCTTCGGCCAGCAGGGCGCGGCCGATGCCGGAGCGGCCGGGCGCTGCGGCGATCGAATAGAGCCGAGAAACATCGCTGCCGGCGCGGAACAGGATCACGCAGCAGCCGGCGATTTGGCCGCCATCCGCGGCGACCAGAACAGCGGCGGAGGGTCTTGCCAGAAGCGTCCGCCAGGAGCGGCGGGATATGCGGTCGGCGTCGAAAACGGCCTGCTCGACCGCGACGAGAGCATCGAGGTCCGAAACGCGGGCCGGGCGAATTTTGGGAGGCATCGGGAGTAGGAAAGACCTCGGTCGCGGAGCGGGGGACGCAAGCAAACAAATTGCCGCCAGGACATGATTCCGCGCCGGCATCCATGCGCTTTCGCTCCCGGAATTGGGCTGAATTGTGACGTGATCGGCGCGCGTGGACTTTCCCCATTGCAGGAGGAGGAAGTCGCAGAGAGGGGACGAGGTGATATCGCGTTTCAGGCGACCTAGCTCGCCAGCCCTTCCTTGATCTGCCGCCAGGCATTGCCGGCGACGGCGTCGAGAACCTCCTTGGGCGCGGCGCTGACGATGGCGCAGCCAAACCCTTCGTCCAGCCAGTAGACGGCGCTCGGACCGCCGCCGACAGGCGTGTAGACGCCCTTGGTCTTGGCCTTGCCCTCGGCGGAGAGATAGATCGACACCTGGTTTCCGGCGTGGTCGGCATAGACCAGCAAGGCCGCAACATGACGTCCGGCCGGCAGGATGCGTCCGCCCAGAAGCTCAAAACCTTGCGCCGACAGATCCGGCGCGACGAGCTTCAGGCCGGTGCGTTTCGACAGCCAGCTTTCAAGATAGGTCTTGTCGACGCCCTTGACCTCCACCGGGCGCGGCTGGTCGACAGCGAAGGTGACGTAGGCACCGATGGCGCTGTCGGCGAGGCGGTCGGCCGGCCCCGCCGCGTCACCGGCGGACCCGACCGCCCCGAAATAGCCGGCGGCGCCGCCGACGACGAAGATCAAGGCCGCGGCCGCGGCCTGCCGCCACCAGGCGGAGCGGGCGGCCGGCTGGACGCGCTTGCCCTCGCCGGTGACGATCGCAGCCAGGCGCGCCGGCACCGGCTCCTCGGCGAGGCCGGAAACCGCGCCGCGGATCAGCGCCAGGTCGTCCGAATAGCGGGTGGCGCGCGCGTTCATGTCGGGGTTGGCGTCGAGCCACGACTGATACAGGGCACGCTCGTCCTCCGGCAGCTCGCCGTCGAGCGCCAGGTGGATGTCGCGGTCGGAAAAGTCGCGCGCGATCATCGGTCGACCACCCTGATGGCGCGGCGGCGCGACCCGTCGTCGAGCAGCGCACGCAAATCGTCGCGGCCGCGCGCGATGCGCGACATCAGCGTTCCCGCCGGCACGCCGAGAATGGTCGAGGCCTCGGCGTAGGAAAAGCCTTCGACCGAGACCATGAGGATCGCGGCGCGGCGCTCGGGGCTGATGGTCTGCAACGCCTGCAGCACCTCGCGGGAACCGGCATCTTCGTCCTGCTGGGCCGGCACCGCCATCGCCTCGAACCCGTCGAGCGGTTGCATCGCTGCCTCGCCGCGCCGCTTCTCCTTGCGCATCTGGTCGACGAAGAGATGATGCATGATGGTGAACAGCCATTTGCGCGGGCTTTCGCCGGTGCGCCAGTTGTCGAGATGCTCCAGGGCGCGCTCGAGACAATCCTGGACGAGATCGTCCGCCCTGTCGCGGTCGCGCAGCAGCGCGCGCGCATAGCGCCGCAGCTTCGGGATCTCCTCCAGGATCGCTCTTCGCCTGTCGTCCATGCGCGACGCTTGCACCGCTGCCGTTCCGCCGACCCTAGAAATCCGATTTCGGTGTCTTGTTCAAGCCCACGGTCCGGCGGCGCCGCCTGCGCCTGCTGCCGAGGTCAACGACGGAGGGGGGCGGATTCTTCCAATCCATCAATGAAACTGAACGGCAGGCGAAGTCGCGCGGCCGAAAAGGGGAACCCTTCCCCGCACTTATCGCGCCGCCGCCCGCGTCAAGAGCCGCTGGTAGAACAGGCCGATGCCGATCAGCACGGCGCCGAGACCGATGAAGGACAAAGCGCGCAGCACGCCTTCCAGTTCCGACATGTCGAACAGGAAGACCTTTGCCACCGCAATGGCGATCAGCGCGCCGGAGGCGACGCGCATGACGAAGGAACCCGTCCTCACGCCGGCGACCAGCAGCGCCACGCCCATGACCAGCCAGAGCGCGGAATAGGTGTAGGTCTCCAGCGGCTCCAGGCCCTTCCACAGGCCGATGAACTCGCCCTTGAAGACACGGCGCACCGACAGGGTGGCGTACATGAAGGCGAGCGCGGCGGCGGTGACGCCAAGCATCATGCCGTACCATTGCGGGCGTTTTTCCCGCGCATACCAGGCGAGCAGCGCCGCCGCGATCGCCGGCAGCAGATAGGCAAGGAAAAGCAGGTTGAAGACGGGAATTTTGCCGGTCGATTCGTCGGTGAACAGCGGGTCGAGCAGCAGGAAGTGCTGCATCGCAATCATGGCGACCGACAGCACGCCGATGGCGAGCGAGCCGTAACGCAGCACCGAACTCGGCGCGCGCAGGTCGAGCGAGATCAGGATACCGCCGGCGGCGAGCGCGATCAGCGAATAGATGGCCTGCTCGGCGAGCGTGACCTCACCCGTGTCGAGGATGCCGCCATGCATGGCGTGGCGCGTAAGCATGGCGAGCGCCAGCAGCGCGAAGAAGATCGCCGCGCCTTGCATCGCCAGGCGCGGTCGGCCGGCTGTGGTGCGTCCCAGTTGCCAGGCGGCGAAGCCGAAGGCCAGCGCCGGGATGCCGTAGCCGGGCAGCAGGGCGTTGAAGATCGGCGTCGTGCCGAGCGCCGCCGCCCCGACGATAGTCGGATCGATCGCGGCACGCGCCAGCACGACGACGACGGCGCCGACCGACAGCCAGCCAAGCGCCGGCCAGGAGCGCCAGCGCGTCGCCAGCGCTGGCAGGACGGCGGCGGCGCCGACCAGGATTGTGGTGAGCGCAGGGCCGAAACCCATATGGATGGCGCCGACCAGGGCCGCGCCGGCGCCCGCCAGCAGGAAGGATATCGCGGTGCCGCCTGCAAGCGGTGGCGGTTCGGCGCGGGAGACGAATTCGGCGCCTGCGACCAGCGCGAACGCAAGTACAAGGGCGCCAACCGCGTAGGGATAATCCACATCCGGATTGCCGAAGGCGTTCCACAGCGCGCACAGGACGACGATGGGCACGATTGCCGCCGAGGCGGCCCAGCTTGCCCCGCCGGCGCGGCTGGCAGCGAGTATCCGGGCCATGAGGACACCGGCGGCGATGAAGACGGCCGAGAGGATCAGGCCGGGATAGAACAGCGCGCCGGCCGAAGGCGCGACCGAAAACCCTTCGACCGAGACAGGCTCGCCCATCACCTCGAATTCAAACAAACCGGCGAGGCCGAGCCGGAGATAGACGAGAACGATGGCGATGCCGGCGCCATAGAGCAGCGGCAGCGCGCCGGCGCGCCAGGCGGCCAGCGCCAACATGGCGATGAACAGCGCCGTGCCGTAGAAAATGCCGCCGAGCGCCTGGAACTCGGGATCGATCATGAGGCCCATGGCCGCCACGGCGACAAAGAAGGCCGGAACCGAGGCTGGGAAGGAATGGTAGCCCGGGCCTGTCCCCTGCTCGCCCCGGCACCAGATGACGGCAAGGCTGGCGAGCGTGACCGCGTTGATGAAACCGACGACGGCAAGGTCGGGCGGCCTGACGTCGGCCATGTATAGCAAGCACCACAGGCCCGTGCCGGCGAAGGCGGCGGAGGCGAGCAAACGCCAAAGCCGGATGCGGGCAATGGCGACCGCGCTGACCAGCACGATCGCCAGATAACCGAACAGCGCCCAGGCGTTGGGCGCCTGCGAGGAGACCAGCACCGGCGTGACGAAGGAGCCGAGCAGGCCGACGCCGGCCAGCGCCTGACCGTGGACCAGCGCCAGCGCGATGGTGGCGATGCCGATGGCGCCGAGCAGCGTGAAAGCAGCGGCAGGCCCGATAAAACCGTAGATGCCGTGGGCGGCATAGACCGTGCCGAACAGGGTGAAGGCGCCGGCGGCGGTGAGGATGGCCGGGATGTAGGCCCCGGCGATGCCCGGCACCGGTACGGCGAAGCCGGTGCGGCGGATCAGCTCGCCGCCTGCGACCAGCAGCAGGCCGAACAGGCCCGCGAGGATCAGCCGCGTGCCCGGCCCGAACCAGCCGGCCTCGATGGAATAGCGGACGAGGAAGATGCCGCCCAGCGCCAGCGCCACGCCGCCGACCCACACGGCCCAGCGTGTGCCGAGTGCGGTTTCGAGGTCTTGCGTCTTCGGCGGGGCTTTTGCAGCTATGCCGGGCTTGGCGACCGATCCGGCGGCAGGCGCTGCCGGCACTTCGGCAAGCGCCTTTTCGCTTTCCGACGCGCCGGCCTCGTCGGCCTCGGCGGAGGCTTTGGCGTCGCTTTCCGTCGCGGCGGCGGTTTCGACCGATTTTGGACGCAAGGCGGCAAGGCCGGGTTCATCCGATGCCCCCGTGTCCGCCTGGTCCGGCATGGCGGCTGACCCGGCAGTTGCGGCGGAAGCGGTTTCGGCGGTGGAAGGCGACAAGGATGCGGGGGACGACACGCGAGCGGACGCGGCGGCTGCCGGTTTCGTGGCCGCCCTGCCCTCGCCCGGCATGATCAACGAGCGCAGCGCCGTGATCTCGCGCTCCAGCGCAGCCACGCGCCGTTGCTGGCGCATCGCAACGACAACCAGAGCGACGATGGCAATGGCGCCGAGCAGGCCGGAAAAACTGTCGAGCATCGCGGTCGCTCGCCCGCCCGGCCGGAGCTATCGCCCCGCCAGATTGGCGGCGGGGAAGATGGAACAGGTTTCGGTGCCGAAGGCCAGAAGTTTGCCGGCCTGGTCCTTCAGCGTTGCCTCGGAGACCGCCAGCGTGCGGCCGCGATGGACGACACGGCCCTCGCAGACAACCTCGCCTGTCTTCGGGGTGATCGGCCGCAGGAAATTCACCTTGAACTCGGCGGTGGTGTAAGCCTCGCCCGCCTCCAGCGTCGTGTGGACCGCGCAGGCGAGCGCTGAATCCATGATGGTCGCCGTCCAGCCGCCATGGACGCCGCCGAGCGGGTTGAGATGGTGTTCGTTGGGCAGGCCGCGGAACACCGCCCTGCCCGGCTCGGCCTCGGTCAGCGTGAAACTGAGCGTGCCGGCGATCGGCGGGGCGGGGTATTCGCCCGCGATCAGCCTTTTGAGCAGCACGAGGCCCGGCTGGCCGGCCAGATCCTCATGCGGGATCGTGCCCAGCCCAAGTCGCGAAACATGGCCGGGAAACAGTTCGACTTCACTCATGCGGCGTGTTCTCCAGGCGCGGGCGCACCGTTATTCAGCTTGCGCAGCGCCGCCAAAAAGCCGGCGCGTGCCTCGGGTTCGGAAATGCCGCGCGGCTCGTAGACATGCCGCGCCAGGAAGAAGCCGGTCAGCCGGAAGGCATGGTCGATCGCCGCCGCGTCGGCGCGCCGGCCGGGACCGGCGACGAGGAAATCCGGCAGGACCAGCATCTTGTCGCGCCACGGCGCGCCGGCCTCGCGCGACACAGCGCGGCCGGATTTCGGCGAGACGTAGACGAGGTCGACGCGCGCGCCTGTGGCCGCGCATTCCGACAGGTCGAGGCCGAAGCCGAGTTCCTCCAGCACCATCAGCTCGAAACGAGCCACCAGTTCGCCCGCCAGCAGCGGCTCGTCGAGATGGGTTATCAGCACGGCCAGCGTCTCGAACAGCGCGGGATGCACGTCGCGCTCAGGCATCAGGCGCAAATGCGCTGCGATGGTCTGGAGGCCGAAGACGGCGGCGGCGCTGTCGAACAGGCGGGCGGCATTGAGTTCGATCGCCTCGGCCTGGAACGTGCCGAGATGCTCGTCCAGCCGCGCCCGCCAGACGAGGTCGACGCGGTTTCCGGCTTGCAACACCGGCTGCTGCTTTCGCGAGCGGCCGCCGCGCACCATGCCGAGATGACGGCCATGCGCCCGCGTCATCACTTCGAGGATGACCGATGTCTCGCCGTGACGGCGGGTGCCGAGAATTATGCCTTCGTCGCGCCATTCCATGCGGCGGAGACTTTCATGGAAAGAGCGGCGAGATCAAGGAGGGGGATCGAGGAGCCGCGACCGGCGCTGCCAACCGATCGATGACCGTGCCTGCCGATTTCCGCTCGTCGTAAGTCATCCTCACGATCTACGAAGTGAATTCTCATCCACTTTTTCAAGAGCGGGCTGATGGGCTGAAATTTTCCTGGTGATCCAGGGTGGTGACGTGGCGTCCGCAGGTATATTATAGAAATTATACTTTGAGGATCCGGGAGGTTGTCATGACGTCGTGGGAGTTCAAGGGACGCGAGCTGGTCAATTGCACCTGCGAATATGGTTGCAACTGCCAATTTAATGCGCTGCCCGACAAGGGCCATTGCCATGCCGTGGCCGGCATCCAGATCGACGAAGGCCATCATGGCGAAACCCGTCTCGACGGCCTCAGGATCGCCGCGATCTTCAAGTGGCCCGGCCCGATCCACGAAGGCCATGGCGAATGCATCGCCTTTGTCGACGAGAAGGCGACTGAGCGGCAGCGCGAGGCGCTGCTGCGCATCATGTCGGGCCAGGACACCGACCCGTTCGCGACGATGTTCGCCGTTTTCGCTACGACCGTGACCAAAGTGAACGAGCCTGTTTTCACCAGGATCGATCTTGAACTCGATATCGATGGCCGCAGGGGCCGCATCTTCGTCAAGGACTATATCGAAACGGTCGGGGAGCCGATCCGCAACAAGGTGACAGGCGCCGAATCGCGCCATCAGATCGTGTTGCCGAACGGTTTCGAATATGCGGTCGCCGAGATCGGCAGCGCTTCGAGCAGGACCGGCGGGTCGGTTCTGGTGGAAACGAAGGACACCTACGCCCAGTTCGCGCGGCTGCACCTCAACAATCACGGGGTGGTGCGGGGCTGACGCGTCGCATGGACGGCGCGTCGCCGCTCGAACGCCTGCTCGAACGCGACCGTCTCGTTACGATTGCAGGGCTTGCGGCCCTGTGTCTGCTGGCATGGCTTTATATCGTAACAGGTGCCGGCCTCGGCATGGATGTGTGGGAGATGACGAGGCTCGCGCTGTTCCCTCACCAGCAAGCCGCCGGCGTGATCCCCGATATGCCTGGAATGGAGATGTCCGGCATGGAAATGTCCGGCATGGACATGAGCGCGACGGCAGCGGAACCGCGGACCTGGGGCGCCGCGATCTGGACGCTGATGATCGCCATGTGGTGGATCATGATGATCGCCATGATGTCCCCGAGTGCTGCGCCGACCGCCCTGCTCTATGCGCGCGTGCATCGTCATGCGCTCGCCGTGCGTCAGAGCCAGGACCGCCTCGCTCCCACCGGCGTCTTCGTGGTAGGCTACCTTCTGGTCTGGCTAGGATTCTCCGTCGCCGCGGCCGTTCTGTACTGGCTGCTGGAACGCAGCGAAATCGTCTCCGCGACGACGATGGGTTCGCAGAGCCGCTGGCTTTCGGCCGTCGTCCTTATCGCCGCGGGCCTATATCAACTCTCGCCGTTGAAGAACGCCTGCCTGTCGCATTGCCGGGCGCCGGCGGCGTTCCTTTCCCGCCACTGGCGCCCCCGCGCCCTTGGCGCGCTGCGGCTGGGCATCCTGCATGGGGCTTATTGCGTCGGATGCTGCTGGATGCTGATGGCGCTGTTGTTCGTCGGCGGCGTGATGAATCTGGCGTGGATTGCCGCGCTCGCCATTCTGGTGCTGGTTGAAAAGGTGTTTCCCGCCGGCCAGTGGGTCCGCCGCGCGACCGGCATCGCCCTGATCATATGGGGCGGCGCGACGCTGCTGGTCTGATCGCCTGGGCCGCCTGGCGACTGGGCCAGGCACAGACGCATGGCTGTAGCTTAGAGCGCTTCTTGCTTAGATTGAACCATTCTGCCGGCGATGGTTTGGGACAAGGTCGAGGGCTTCGACGAAGTTCGGGCTGGTGGCCCGGACGAGACGAAGCCCGAAGGATTTGTCCCAAACCAGCCCGGCCCTTCGGGTTTGCGTTTGGCGGACGCCCACTTCGTCAGCCCGCTTGCCCGGGCAACCAGCCCGATCTGCGCGGCCTTCCTTGTGGATCGCCTCGCCAAACGACAAACAGAATGATTCAATCTAAGCAAGAAACGCTCTAGCTGCTCGGCGTGGCAGGTGTTTCGGATTCGCTCATGTGTTTCTCCCGAAACCGATGCATACTTTGCCGGGACGAGGGTTACGGTCTGACGATCCGATTTCTTGAGAACGGTTGAATATGACGATGTTCGATGACGTTGAGTTGCAGCACCTGCGCCGCTGCGTGGAACTGGCCGCCGAAGCTTTGGCAAAGGGAGACGAGCCGTTTGGGTCGGTGCTCGTGGGAGCCGATGGCACCGTATTGGCGGAAGACCACAATCGCGTCGCCGGTGGTGACCAAACGCGGCATCCGGAGTTCGAACTGGCGCGGTGGGCAGCCACCAACATGACGCCAGAGGACCGCGCAAAGGCGACTGTCTTCACCTCCGGTGAGCATTGCCCGATGTGTTCGGCGGCTCATGGCTGGGTGGGGCTCGGCCGCATCGTCTACGCAGCGTCCTCCGCCCAGCTCGTCGACTGGCTTGCTGAACTGGGTGCTTCCGGCTCTCCAGTCGCACCGCTGCCGATCCAGCAGGTAGCCCCGAACGTTGCAGTGAAAGGTCCTGCGCCGGAACTTGCAGAAGAGATACGGGCCTTGCACTATCGCTTTCACACGAAGCGCAAGCCCACACCTCCGGCGTAACGAGCGCGTCCAAAGGAGGTCTGTTCCGCAGTTCCAACCCGACGGCCAGATTCATCTGCCGTCGGGTCCGGCAGAAAGCGGCTGGCCTTCCGGGAACTTGAAAGCCGGTTGGCTCAAGACCTCATTGTCGCGCTAAGTCGGGAAATCCAGTCCCATCTCGCGATAGCGCTCCGGATCGTCGCTCCAGTTCTCGCGCACTTTCACGAACAGGAACAGGTGGACCGGCTGTTCCAGGATTTCGGCAAGGTCTTTTCGCGAGGCCTGGCCGATGGCGCGGATGGTCTCGCCCTTCGCCCCCAGCACGATCTTTTTCTGGCTCTCGCGCTCGACATAGATGGTCTGCTCTATGCGCACCGAGCCGTCCTTCTTCTCCTCCCATTTTTCGGTCTCGACGTGCGACGAGTAGGGAAGCTCCTGGTGCAGGCGCAGAAACAGCTTTTCGCGGGTGATCTCGGCCGCGAGCTGGCGCATCGGCAGGTCGGAGAGCTGGTCCTCGGGATAATACCACGGCCCGGCCGGCAGCGAGGCGGCAAGATAGTCCAGGATGTCGTTGCAGCCGGTTCCGGTGAGCGCCGAGACCATGAAGGTGCGCTCGAAGGCGACGCGCTCGTTGGCATCCTTGGCCATGGTCAGCAGCGCCTCCGGTTTTACCCGGTCGACCTTGTTGAGGATCAGGATCTTCGGCTGGCGCACATCCTTCAGATTGTCGAGGATGGTTTCGCCGTCGCCGCGGATACCGCGCTCGGCGTCGACCAGCAGTGCCACGACGTCGGCGTCCTTGGCGCCGCCCCAGGCTGTGGTGACCATCGCCTGGTCGAGGCGGCGGCGCGGCTTAAAGATGCCGGGCGTGTCGACGAAGACGATCTGCGCCTGCCCGTGCGTGGCGATGCCGCGCACGATGGCGCGGGTCGTCTGCACCTTGTGGGTGACGATCGACACTTTCGCGCCGACCAGCCGGTTGACCAGGGTCGACTTGCCGGCGTTGGGCGCGCCGATGAGGGCGACGAAGCCGGAGTGGGTCTGCATTTCGCCTTCGGTCATGACACGGCTCCTTCGCGGCTCCAGACACCCTCGCGCAACAGGAATTCGGTGGCGGCCGCCTCCTCGGCGGCGCGGCGCGACGGGCCGCTGGCGCTGGTGGGCGCAAAACCGTCAACGCGCACGGACACGGTGAACACCGGCTGGTGGTCCGGGCCCTCCCTTGCGTCTATACTGTATTCGGGCCGCGTGCCATTCGCCTGCGCCACCCATTCCTGCAATTCGGACTTTGGATTGCGTGGCTTCTCGACGACATGGCGCGAGCGCGGCTCCCAATAGCGGCGAATGAAGGCGCGCGCTGGCTCCATGCCGCCGTCGAGATAGATGGCGGCGATCAGCGCCTCGACCGCGTCTGACAGGTAGTTGCCCGTCCGGCCGCCCTTGGCCGCCTTCAGCGCCGCGTCGGCGCGGATCAGCGTGTCGAGGCCAAGTTCCAGCCCGATGGCGCCGCAGGTGCGGGCGTCGACCAGGGCGTTGAAGCGCGGTGCAAGATCGCCTTCGCGGGCTTCGGGAAACAGCGAAAACAGCATGTCCGCAACCACCAGGCCGAGCACCCGGTCGCCCAGGAACTCCAGCCGCTCATTGTTGGTCTTGGCCTTGACCGCGCTGGAATGGGTCAGCGCCGTCTGCAGCAGCGCAGAATCGCGGAAGGCATAGCCGATGCGATCCTGGAGCGCGGCGGCCAGAGCATTCCCGGTCGGCCGTTTCAGACCCATCGTCGCCTTAGCGGACGAAGTTGAAGAGGCGCGTCGGGCGCATCTCGGTCGGCCACTTCCAGATCTCCAGCGGGCTGGCGCCACCTGCGATCGAGAAGAAGATGATGTTGGCGCGGCCGACCAGGTTTTCCTCCGGCACGAAGCCGACCGAGCGGCGGCTGTCGGAGGAATTGTCGCGGTTGTCGCCCATCATGAAGTAGTGGCCGGGCGGCACGATGAACTCGCGGGTATTGTCGTCGATGCTGTTCGGCGTCAGGTCGAGCGTGTCGTAGGAGACGCCGTTGGGCAAAGTCTCGCGATAAACGTCGACAGGCCGGTCAACCTCGGTCACGTCACGGTTGTTGATCTCGCCGACCTTCTCGCGCGGCACGGCCTCGCCGTTGATGTAAAGCACGCCCTCGCGCATCTGGATGCGGTCGCCGGGCAGGCCGATCACCCGCTTGATGTAGTCGAGCGACGGGTTTGGCGGGAACTTGAAGACGGCGACGTCGCCGCGCTTGGGCGGGCTGCCGAAGATGCGGCCGGAAAACAGGTTCGGCGAGAACGGCAGCGAAAAACGCGAATAGCCGTAGGCCCATTTGGTGACGAAGAGGTAGTCGCCTTCGAGCAAGGTCGGGCGCATCGAGCCTGACGGAATGGAGAAGGGCTGGAACAGCAGCGTGCGGATGACGAGGGCGAGGATCAGCGCCTGGACGATGACGTTGACGATCTCGCCAAGTCCACCGGACTTCTTTGCAGTTTTTTCGGCCACGCTCATGTCGTCCTCGGTCGTCGTCGTTCCGGTATAAGGGCTCGCATCAAGCGGGGCAACGCCGCGCGGTCCGTCCAGATGTCATAATAATGGCTATCGTTCGGCAGGCAGCGCCTCGATGATCACAAATGCCTGAGCGAGCGGGTGATCGTCGGTGATGGTCAGGTGGATCTCGGCGCGATGGCCCTGCGGCAGCATCGATTTCAGCCGTTTCGCGGCGCCGCCCGTCAGGTGCATCGTGGGCTTGCCGCCGGGCAGGTTGACAACGCCCATGTCGCGCCAGAATACGCCGCGCGCCATGCCGGTGCCGAGCGCCTTGGAACAGGCCTCCTTGGCCGCGAAGCGTTTGGCGTAGGTGGCGGCGCGTTCGCGCCTGCCTTCGGCTTTCTGCTGCTCCAAATCGGTGAAGATGCGCTTGACGAAACGTTCGCCGTAGCGCTCGAGGGAACTCTCGATGCGGCGGATGTCGATCAGGTCGCTGCCGATACCGATGATCATGAGCCAGCGCCTCAGATGTTCCGGCTGCCGGGCTTCACCGCCGGGATCGCCGCGAGTTCCGGCGGCAGCTTGTCGGGCGGATAGGCCGGCACCTCGTATTCGGCCAGCGCCACCAGCGGCACTCCGACATCGGTCTTGCCGGCGGAGCGGTCGATGATGCAGGCGGCCGCCAGCACTTCCGCGCCAATCTCCCGCAGGCAGTCTATCGTCTCACGGATGGACAGGCCGGTGGTCACGATGTCCTCGACGATGACGACCCTCGCGCCCGTCTCGATCTCGAAGCGGCGGAGGCGGAACACGCCCTGTTCGCGCTCGACCCAGATGGCCGGCACGCCGAGATGGCGCGAGGTCTCGTAGGCGGGGATGAGGCCGCCGACCGCCGGTCCGACGAGATAGTCGATGCGGCCGAGCACCTGTTCCCGGATCTTCCCTGCCAGCGCCTTGCACAGCCGCTCGGTCTTGTCCGCATGCATGAAGACCCGCGCCTTCTGCAGGAATACCGGACTGCGCAGGCCCGACGTCAGGATGAAATGCCCTTCCAGCACCGCGCCTGCCTCGCGGAAGATCGACAAGACTTCGTCCGTGGTCATACCTGCTCCAAACCTTCAGCCATTGACCCGCTTTGCCTCGCTGACGGCGGGCGATTCCTTCAACTGCGACAGTAGCCGGTTGAGATGCTTGAGGTCCCATACTTCGAGGTCGATCAGCATCTCGGTGAAATCCGGAGCGGTGCGCACCATCGACAGCGAATGGATGTTGGCGTCGTTGACCGCGACGGTCTGCGCGATTTCGGCAAGCGAGCCCGGCGCGTTGATTGCGGTCACCGAGATGCGGGCGGGAAAGCGCTCGCGGTTGCTCTCGTCGATGTCCCAGCGCACGTCTATCCAGCGTTCCGGCTGGTCGTCGAAATCGGTCAGCGCCGGTGACTGGATCGGATAGATGGTGATGCCGACGCCGGGCTGCATGATGCCGACGATGCGGTCGCCCGGCACGGCGCCGTCCGGCGCGAAGCGCACGGGCAAATCGCCGCGGACGCCGCGGATCGGCACTGCGCCTTCCTCCTTCTGCTCCTTGCGGTCCTTGCGGGCGGCGCGGCCGGGCAACTGAAACAGCATGCCCGCCGCATTGCGGATTTTTGACCAGCCCTCCTCGCGCCGCGTCGGCAGCGGCGTGGTGACGCGCTCTTCCTTGTAGTCCGGGTGCACGGCGCGCAGCACGTCGCCCGAAGCAAGCTCGCCGCGGCCGACAGCGGTCAGCACGTCCTCGACGTCCTTGCGCGCCAGGCGGGCCAGCACCGGCTTGAGACTCTCCTTGCTGTACTCCTTGCCGGCACGGGCGAAGACACGTTCCAGGATGCGCAGGCCGAGACCCGAATACTGCTTGCGGATGGCGTTCTTGGTGGCGCGGCGGATCGCCGCCCGCGCCTTGCCGGTGACGACGATCGCTTCCCAGGCGGCCGGCGGCACCTGTCCTTTGGAGCGGACGATCTCGACCTCGTCGCCGTTCTTCAATTCGGTCATCAGCGGCATGATGCGGCCGTTGATCTTTGCGCCGACGCAGGTATCGCCGACCTCGGTGTGGACGGCATAAGCGAAGTCGATCGGCGTGGCGCCACGCGGCAGGGCAATCAGCATGCCCTTGGGCGTGAAGCAGAAAACCTGGTCCTGAAACAGCTCCAGCTTGGTGTTCTCGAGGAAATCCTCGGGATTGTCGCCCTCGGCAAGCTGCTCGATGGTGCGGCGCAGCCAGGCATAGGCGTTGGTCTCCTTGGAAATGGTATGGCCGGCGCCGTTGGTTCTTGCGCGCCCGTCCTTGTAGAGGGCGTGCGCGGCAACGCCGTATTCGGCCACGGTATTCATCTCGTAGGTGCGGATCTGCAGCTCGACGCGCTGGCGCGACGGCCCGACGATGGTGGTGTGGATCGAGCGGTAGTCGTTCTGCTTCGGGGTGGAGATGTAGTCCTTGAAGCGGCCCGGCACCACCGACCAGGTCGTGTGGATCGCACCCAGCGCCCGATAGCAATCCTCGACTGTGTCGACGACGACGCGAAAACCGAACAGGTCCGAGAGTTGCTCCAACGAGAGCCCCTTCGATTCCATCTTGCGGAACACCGACCACGGCTTCTTCTGCCGGCTCTTCACCTTGGCCTTGATCGACCGCTTTTCGAACAGCGCCGACAGCGACGCCTCGATCTCGGCCACCACACCGCGGTTGCGCTCGAAAATGTCGGTCAGCCGCGCCGTGATCATGCGGTGCGCTTCGGGATTTATGTGGCGGAAGGCGAGTTCCTCAAGTTCCTCGCGCATGCCCTGCATGCCCATGCGGCCGGCAAGCGGCGCATAGATGTCCATCGTCTCCTCGGCGATGCGCAGCCGCTTGCCTTCCGGCACGTGATCCAGCGTGCGCATGTTGTGCAGCCGGTCGGCGAGCTTGACCAGCAGGACGCGCACGTCCTCGGAGATCGCCAGCAGAAGCTTGCGCAGGTTCTCCGCCTGCTCGGCCTTCTTCGAGACGAGGTCGAGTTTCTTCAGCTTGGTCAGACCCTCCACCAGCTTGCCGATGTCCGGGCCAAATAACTGGTCTATTTCCTGGCGGGTGGCCGAGGTATCCTCGATCGTGTCGTGCAGCAGCGCAACCGCGACCGTCGACTCGTCCAGATGCATGTCGGTGAGGATCGCGGCAACTTCGAGCGGATGCGAGAAATAAGGATCGCCGGAAGCGCGCTTCTGGTGGCCATGCTTCTGCATGGCATAGACATAGGCCTTGTTGAGCAGCGTCTCGTTCACGTCCGGCTTGTAGCGCTGCACGCGCTCGACAAGCTCATATTGACGCATCATGGCTCAATCGTCCGCACCCGCCAAAAAAATCATGCGCCGCGTCGAGGACACGGCGCATTCGATAGATAGCCACGATCGGCGGGGCACGAAAGACCCGCCGCATAAGCCAAGTCCTAGAAATCGTCGCTTTTTTCCGGGGCGACGAGGCCTTCGATACCGGCCAGCAGCTCTTCTTCCGACATGCGGTCGAAAGCGATGTTGCTGTCGTCGTCCTGCTCGACCGTTTCGCCGGCGGCGACGGCGGTCTGATCGGTGATTTCGGCGCCGTCGCTCTCTGGCTCGTCAACCTCGACGTGCTTCTGCAGCGAGTGGATCAGGTCCTCCTTGAGATCGCCTGGCGACAGCGTCTCGTCGGCAATCTCGCGCAGCGCGATGACCGGGTTCTTGTCGTTGTCGCGCGGCACGGTGATGGCCGCGCCCTGGCTGATCTGGCGGGCGCGGTGGCCGGCAAGCAGAACGAGTTCGAAGCGGTTGTCGACCTTGTCGATGCAGTCTTCAACGGTTACGCGGGCCATGAACTGCCCCTTTCATACCTGGATGTGACGGAAAGCCGGCGCGGTCCATAACCCGAAAGACAGCGAAAAACAAGCATTGCAACAGGAAGCTTCTCGTCCGGACCACCGGTCCAGTCAAGCCGCCGCAAAAGGCGCGGGACCAAAGCCCATTACATTTTCGTGACCCACCTTGGAAAGGCGACGTTAAGACGATATCTCATTCTCATAGACGATGCGACGCACGTTTTCGCCTGCAAGCCGCATCCGCCTGATGATTGTTGCAACGACCGATTGTTTTTGACCAAGGACATTCCAGTCATGTTCGACCCGCGTGAAAAGATCGCCTTGTTCATCGACGGCGCGAACTTGTATGCGACCTCGCGGTCGCTAGGCTTCGACATCGACTATCGCAAACTTCTCTCATCGTTCCAGAAGCGCGGCTATCTGCTGCGTGCCTATTATTACACCGCTCTGGTCGAGGATCAGGAATATTCGTCGATCCGGCCGCTGATCGACTGGCTCGACTACAACGGCTACAAGGTCGTCACCAAGCCGGCCAAGGAGTTCACGGACTCGACCGGCCGGCGCAAGATCAAAGGCAACATGGACATCGAACTCACCATCGACGCGATGGAGCTTGCCGATTATGTCGACCACTATGTGATCTTTTCCGGCGACGGCGACTTTCGCACCCTGGTCGAAGCGCTGCAGCGGCGCGGCCGCAAGGTCAGCATCGTTTCCACCATGACCTCGCAGCCGCCGATGATCTCCGACGACCTGCGTCGCCAAGCAGACCATTTCATCGACTTGGCGACGCTGAAGAGCGAAGTTGGGCGCGATCCGTCCGAACGGCCTCCGCGCCGTGTCGAACCCGTCGGCACCGAGGAAGAGTACTAACGGGATCGGCGGTGAACGCCGAACCGACGCGCGACTGCCCACTCTGCCCGCGCCTGCATGACTTCATCGCCGAGTGGCGTTTGCGCGAGCCAAGCTGGTTCAACGCACCTGTGCCGACCTTCATGCCGCCCGAAGGCGAGGATACGGTGCGGCTGCTGATCGTGGGACTTGCGCCCGGGCTGCGGGGAGCCAACCGCACCGGCCGCCCCTTCACCGGCGACTATGCCGGCGACCTGCTCTACCGGACGCTGATCCGCTTCGGGCTGGCGCGCGGCATCTACGAGGCCCGCCCTGACGACGGGCTCGAACTGGTCGGCACGGCGATCGTCAACGCGGTGCGCTGCGTGCCGCCGGAAAACAAGCCGACGCCGGGCGAGATCACGACCTGCCGGACGTTCCTCTCGCCCGCCTTCTCGCGCTTTCCGAACATTCGGGCCGTGCTGACACTCGGAGCGATCGCCCACCAATCGACCGTGCGGACGCTGGGCGGCCGGGTCGCCGCCTTCCCGTTCAAGCACGGCGCGACGGCAGAGATTGCGGATGTCAGGCTTTTTTCGAGCTACCACTGCTCGCGCTACAACACCAACACCGGCGTTCTGACGGAAGAGATGTTCGTCGGCGTGTTCGCACAGATCGCAGAATTTCTTCGTACGCAGGACTGAAGTTGGACAGGTGCCGCTCAGGAGCGCGTGGAAACGGTCTGCCGCTTGCCATACTATCAATAACTGTTTATCATAAATCATGGTTTATGATGCGCAGGCTTTCGCGGCGCTGGCCGATCCGACGCGCAAACGGGTGTTCGAACTGGTAAGCGAGCATCCACGCTCGGTTGCCCAGCTTGTCCGCCTGCTGCCGGTGTCGCAGCCTGCAGTATCACATCATCTGCGGATCCTGAGGGAGGCCAGGCTGGTGAGAGCCGAACCGCGCGGCGCGAGTAACATCTATCAAGTCGACCCGCATGGGCTCGGCCTGATGCGCGCCTGGCTCGACCGCATGTGGGACGACGCACTCAAAGGCTTCTCGGAGGAATTCAACAAAAAGGAGGAAGCACGGCCATGACGACGCTTACCAAAGCGGCCCCGATCCGCAAGCAGATGATCGTCGACGCACCGATCGAAAAGGCCTTCGATGTCTTCACCCGCGGCATGGGCACCTGGTGGCCGGCCACCCATTCCATCGGAAGATCACCGCAGAAGGAGGTCGTGATGGAACCGCGGGCCGGCGGCCGCTGGTACGAGATTGGGGAAGA
Organism: Mesorhizobium sp. LHD-90; assembly: GCF_030929505.1. Lineage (GTDB taxonomy): Bacteria > Pseudomonadota > Alphaproteobacteria > Rhizobiales > Rhizobiaceae > Kumtagia. The sequence goes on from NZ_JAVFVV010000032.1 coordinate 32,664, forward strand.
CGGAAGCGAATGCCCGTGGGGCGACGTGCTCGCATGGGATCGGCCGCACCGGGTTCTGCTCGCCTGGCGGATCGGCGCCGACTGGACCTACGACCCTGCCCTGCTGACCGAGGTGGACGTGAGCTTTTCGGAGGAGAGCCCGGGCCGCACGCGGGTGTCACTGGAGCATCGCAAGCTTGAGAATTACGGCGAACGCGCCGAACAGGTCACGGCCTCACTCGACGGCGGCTGGGGCGGCCTCCTGCAGCTTTTCGCCGGCAAAGCCGCCGGCTGAAAACGATCGCGCCGCTGCGCCTACGCGCCGCGTCCAGCCGAGGCGACACGCACCGGGTTCTTCGACTTGCCGCCGCCAGGCACCACGACAATGCGCGTGATTTTGCCCCTCTTGAACGCTGTTAGAAAGCGGTTGTAATCCTTGAACGCGACGCAGCCGTGCGACTCGGCGCGGCCGCCGCGCAGAAGATAGGAATGTGCCAGTATGCCGGTGCGGTTGTGCGCCACCTTTCCGTTGGCGGGCAACATCCGCACCGCCTCCACGCCGTGAAACCGCTTCTCGCGCATGACCAGGTTGTACGTGCCGGGCGGCGTCGGCCCCTTCATCTTGACGTGCACGTAGCGCGGGTTGTCCGCCATCGCCCCGATGCCGGAATGCGCCTCGAGCCGGGTGCCGTCCGGCATATAAACCGTCTTGGCACTGATGTCGTAAACGGCCGTGCCGCCGCCGGCCTTCGGCGTGTTCGAAAAGTTCTTGAAGATGCCGCCGCCCTTTTGCTCGGCCGGATCGTCGGGCTTGGCGAAGGCGAGCATCGACGGCGCGCCACGCTGCGACTGCGTGATTCGCGACCGGTCGTCGTCGTCCCGATCGTCAACCGCCGTGCGGCTGCGGACCGGGCGACGGTCGTCGTCCTTGCGGCGATCGTCGTCCACCCGCTTGCCGTCGTTCCTGGGCTTGTCGTCGTCCGAGCGCCCCGAATCGTCTGAACGCTTGCCAGCGTCGGCTTTCGGACGCCGCAGCGGCAGCGGCGTCGAGTCCGGCGTATCCTCGTACCCCGGCAAAGCGGCGCTGTCCTCGCTGCCGTCTTCAAGCGGGCTCTGCATGACGAGACCGTTGTTTTCCAGCACGCTGGCGTCCGACAACGCACCGCCGGCCCCGAAGGGCGACGGATCGGCATAGGCCAGCAGTATCTCGGAATTGGGCTGAATCTCGGCACCGCCGCCACGGGCGAAACGCTCCAGCACCGGCACGGCCTGGCTCGGCAGCCGCGCGAAGCGTTCTTCGGCCACCTTCGGCAGGGAAGCGCGGTGCGCCGTGGGCGAGCGCTTCACCACCCTGGCATTGGCGGTTACTTGCGCCTTTGCGCCGAGCCCGGCGCGCGCGAAGGCGGCAGCGATCTTCCGTGGCGTCAACGCAGCACTGGCAACGACCTTCTCGAAGCCATGGTCGCCCTTCCCGGCCACGTGGCCGGCAATGGGCGGAAGTGCGCCGGTGGCCAGGCGCGGGGATTTTTCGGACAGGCCGGTGTTCGGCACGAGCGAGGCGCGCGCCTGGCGAAGCAGCGTTTCCCGCTTGGCCGGATCCAGCGCGGCGACTTCCGTCGATGCGCCAAGACCTTGCGGCATGAGGTTCGGAGATGACGCGAACGACGCGCCTATGGAGCTGACGCCGGCCAGCAAGGTTACGGACCAGACGGCAAGCGCCGCACCAACGCATGGCAGCGCCACCCAGCGGAGCATGCGATCGGGACCGAACTTGCCGGAAGGCGACTGCCCTGCGGTGCCGCTATCGCGGCCTTTCTTACTCACGAACGCCATTACGCACCCGTCTTGTTTGAGCCGATTTCGCGGCAACCGGCCGCCAAACCGTCATGATCACCAGTCCGAGGAGTGATCCCCCGGTGCGCCGTCGGCGCGCCTTGCCTGTCGCTCATCGACTCAAAAGATGGACAATGATGGTTAACCAATCCCTTTACCCAAACGTCTTTCCGACGCAGGGCGCATCGCTACGATGGCCCTCGAACCTCCAGAACCTGACAAGAACCCCTTTTTCGAATCGATTTGCTGGCTGGTTTTGATGACCGTGTCAAGCAAACGCTGCCTGCCGACGTGGGCAAAAATCGTCTCGCACCCACGGCGAAAGCGCACGCGCGACAACCGAAATCGACGCGAAAATCTTCTGTGGGGAAATCTCTTGGCCCGAATCAGAGGGGCCGGGTCAGCGCGGACAAAGTCTCCGGACGGCCGGGTCCCTCAGCCGCGCTCCTTCAGCAGCCGGCCTTTTTCGCGCGACCAGTCGCGCTGCTTTTCGGTCTCGCGCTTGTCATGAAGTTTCTTGCCACGCGCCACGCCGAGCAAAAGCTTCGCGCGGCCCTTGTCGTTGAAATAGATCTTCAACGGCACCATGGTCATGCCGTCGCGTTCGACGCTCTGGGTCAGCCGCGACATCTGGCGCTTGTTGAGCAGCAGCTTGCGACGTCGGCGCGGCTCGTGGTTGAAGCGATTGGCCTGCAGATATTCGGGCAGGTAGGAATTGATCAGCCAGATCTCGCCGCCTTCATTCGAGGCGTAAGAATCCTGGATGTTCGCCTGTCCCTGGCGCAGCGATTTCACCTCGGTGCCGGTCAGCACGAGACCAGCCTCGACCGTGTCGAGAATCTCGTAGGAGAACCGCGCCTTCCGGTTCTCGGCCACGGTCTTGTTGTTTGGGTCGGCTTTCCTGACCTGGTTCATCGTGCCATCAAATGATGCGCCGGCGTCAATTGATCAAGCCGGCGTGCTTCATCGCCGCTTCGATCTGCTCGGCGGTGCCCTGTTCCACCGTGGTCAGCGGCGAGCGCACGACATTCTCCACCCTGCCCAGCCGCGACAGCGCGTATTTCGCGCCAGCAAGGCCCGGCTCGATGAAGATCGCCTTGTGCAGCGGCATCAGCCGGTCCTGCAGTTCCAGCGCCTTGTTCTTGTCGTTGGCGAGCGTCGCCTCCTGGAACTCGGCGCAGAGCCGCGGCGCAACATTCGATGTCACCGAGATGCAGCCGACCCCGCCATGGGCGTTGAAGCCGAGCGCCGATGCATCCTCGCCGGAGAGCTGGATGAAATCCTTGCCGCAGGTGAGCCGCTGCTCCGACACGCGCTCGACCTTGCCGGTCGCGTCCTTGACGCCAGCGATATTCTTGAAGTCGTGGGCAAGCCGGCCCATCGTCTCCGGCGTCATGTCGATCACCGAGCGCGGTGGGATGTTGTAGATGATGACCGGCAGTTTCGTCGCCTTGGCGACGGCCGCGAAATGCGCGTAGAGGCCGCGCTGCGTCGGCTTGTTGTAGTAGGGCGTCACCACCAAAACGGCGTCGGCGCCGGCCTTCTCCGCATATTGCACAAGGCCGATGGCTTCCTCGGTGTTGTTGGACCCGGCGCCGGCCACCACCGGCACACGGCCTTTGGCGGCTTCCACGCAGGCCTTCACCACTTGGCGGTGCTCCTCGTGCGACAGCGTCGGCGACTCGCCGGTGGTTCCGACCGGCACGAGCCCCCGGGTGCCTTCCGCGATCTGCCATTCGACCAGATCGCGGAACGTTTTCTCGGCCAGCGCCCCGTTCTTGTCGAACGGCGTCACAAGCGCGGTCAACGAACCTCTCAACATCTGGTCAAACTCCTCGGCAACCTGCCGGCTGCGTTCATGGTTTCGATCGGGCCGCGTTCTAGAGGAAAGCGGGGCCGCGCACCATAGTCTTGACATGGTGCTGCCGCAAGGATCGCCCAGGGCACAATCCCAGCCCAAGGCCGGCCGCATTTACAGGCCATTCACCATAGACATCTAGCATGCCAGCACCCGTTCCTCATTGCATTGGGTCAGGACAAGGAAGTCCGATGGGCACAGGCTTCAGGAGGCATTGCCGCTCGCTGCTCGTCGCAGCGCTCGCCTCGGCCGTGCCTGCGCCGGCCATCGCGGCTACGCTCGACGGACAGACGACCGCCGGCATCCCGATCGCCGTAACCGGCAAGGGCGACCGCATCGGCGGTAATACCAGCGCCCGGTTGAAGGCCGGCCTCGACGCGCTCGCATCCGGTGACGTCGCCCAGGCGCGCGCCATCCGCGACAGCCTGCGGAAATCCGCACTCGACCGCCACATCCTCGCCTGGGCGATCGCGCTGAAGGGCAGTGTGCTCGTGCCCAGCACCGACATCGCCGCGGCCGCCGAAACGCTGCGCGCCTGGCCAGGCGCCGAGGCTTTTCGGCGCAACAGCGAGCGCGCGCTGTTGCGCGAAAAGCCCTCCCCGCAAGTCGTGATCAAGGCCTTCGGCGGCATACCACCGTTGACGGCGCAAGGCGTGATCATCCTCGCCCGGTCCCACGTCGCACTCGGCGACCTCGACGGCGCGCGCGCCGTGTTGTCATGGTTCTGGCGGACCGAAAAGCTTGAAGCTGCGGAGGAGGTTGCGATCATCGGCGAGTTCGGCGCGGTCATTCCGGCCGAGGATCACCGCATCCGCATGGAGCGCATGCTTTATGCCGGCAGGGTGAAGTCGGCCGGGCGCGTTGCTGCGGTCGCGGGCGCCAAATCCTTGTTCGACGCCTGGTCGGCGGTGGCAAGGAACGACAAAGCAGCCGGCAAGCTGCTGGATGCCGTTCCGGCGGCGCAGCGGGACGCGGGCTACCTGTTCGCCAAGGCCAGATATCTGCGGCGGAGCGACAAGATCGCGGAAGCGGCGGCCGTCGTGCTGAAGGCGCCGAAGGACCGCGCGGCGCTGATCGACCCCGACGCCTGGTGGATCGAGCGGCGGGCGATTTCGCGCGAACTGGTCGATCAGGGCGACATCAAGACCGCCTACAAGGTCGCCGCCGCGCATGCCGCCGAAAGCGCCGTCAACCAGGCCGACGCGGAGTTCCATGCCGGCTGGTACGCCTTGCGGGGACTGAGCGACGCAAAAACCGCTTCAGAACATTTTACGCGCATCGCCGAGGCTGCGGACGGGCCGATCTCGCTCGCGCGCGCCTATTACTGGCTTGGCCGTGCGGCGGAGGCCGGCGGCCCGGGGAGCGCCAGAATCTATTACGAGCGCGCGTCGACCTACGGCACCAGCTTCTACGGCCAGCTTGCGGCGGCCAAGATCGGTCGGGCGACGATCAATGCCGCCGCGCCTATACCGAGCGAGGGCGACCGCAAAACCTTCGCCGCCCGCGAGGCGGTGCGCGCCATCCAGCGGCTGGAGAGCGCCGGCTACGCAAACCTTGCCGACAGGCTCTACCGCGAGCTTGCCGGGCAACTGACCAGCCCGGGTGAACTGGCGCTGTTGACTGCGCTGGCCGAAAGCCGCGGCAACCATTTTCTGGCACTCAAGGTCGCCAAGGCCGCCGCCGGACGCGGCATCGAAATCGGCGTGCTGTCGCACCCGGTCGGTGCAATTCCGTCCTCCGCCAACATTTCCGGTTCCGGCAAAGCGCTGGCCTATGCGATCGCCCGCCAGGAGAGCGAGTTCAATGTCGGCGCGGTGTCCGGGGCGGGCGCACGCGGTCTCCTGCAACTTATGCCGGACACCGCCAGGGACGTCGCCAAGAAGGCCGGCCTTGCTTTTTCCTCGCAAAAGCTCACGACAGACGCCGGCTACAACGCCACGCTGGGTGCGGCTTTCCTCGGCGAACAACTCGGCAGGTTCAGCGGTTCCTACGTGCTCACATTTGCCGGCTACAATGCCGGTCCGGGCCGCGCGCGGGAATGGATCAAGCGGTATGGCGACCCGCGCGGCAAGGATCTCGAAACGGTGGTCGACTGGATCGAGCGCATCCCCTTCGCCGAGACACGCAGCTATGTGCAGCGGGTGATGGAAAACTATCAGGTCTACAAGATGCGCCTGACGGGCTCATTCGACATCGCCCGCGACCTCGTCGACGGACGCTGAACCTCGCCCCCGGCAACTCTCAAACAGGCGGTTTGACCCCGGCAGCCTCGCCCGATAGCACTCCTTCGGCAACCGGAGGATTCCTATGACAGGTGGCGCAGGTTTCGACGACTTCTTTTACACCTCCAAGGACGGGCTGCGGCTGCATGCCAGGATCTACGGGCATGACGCGGGAGGCGGGCGACCGATCATTTGCCTGCCCGGCCTGACACGGAATGCACGGGATTTTCATGAGGTTGCGCTCTTTCTCTCAACTGCCGCGAATGCGCCGCGCAAGGTCATCGCCTTCGACTATCGCGGGCGCGGCGCCTCGGCCTACGACCCGGAATGGAAGAACTATAACATCGTCACGGAAGCCGGCGACATCCTTGCCGGCCTGGACGCACTGGAAATAGGCGAGGCAGCCTTCATCGGTACGTCACGCGGCGGCCTGATCATCCATATGCTGGCGGCGATGCGACCAACCATGCTGAAGGCCATCGTCTTCAACGACATCGGCCCGGAAATCGAGGCGGAAGGTTTCGCCCACATCCGTTCCTATCTGGAGAACCCAAGGCCCGTCGCCAGCTTCGCGGAAGCCGAGGCCGCCCAGCGCGCGGTTCACGGGGCCGACTTCCCCGCCCTGACAGACGCGGACTGGGTTCGCCTGGTGCGAGCGCTTTATCGTGATGAAAACGGCCGGCCGCTCGCGGACTACGACCCGGAGTTGGTCAATACGGTGGTGGCGCTCGACCTGCGCCAGCGCCTGCCGGCGATGTGGGACCAGTTCGACCTGCTCGCCGGCATTCCGCTGCTGCTGATCCGCGGCGAGAATACGCGGCTGCTTTCCACCGAAACCGTGGCGGAGATGGAGCGGCGGCATCCGGGCATGGAGACCGTCACGGTCGCCGGACAAGGCCATCCGCCGCTGCTGGAAGCCGGCGACCTGCCCGAACGGATTGCCGGCTTCATCGCGCAGGCGGAAGGACGATGAACGGCATTCGGGTGCCAGGCGGCGCAGCGTCGTGCACTCTACAAAAACCCGGCGGTCGCCCGCCGGGTTCCTTGGTCGCCCCTGAAAGGTCGATCAGAACGTGCGCTGGAAGCGGACGTTGACGCCCCAGGCATCGGAGTCGTCCACGTCGAAATTGTCGACATAGGCGATTTCCGGTGTGATCGTGAAACCGGGAACCAGATCGTAGGCGACGTTGGCGGCGATCGAGAAGTTGTCGAAGTCGTCATAGCCGACTTCGGCGTTGAAGGTCGCCTTCTCGTTGAACTTCACCGCCGTGCCGCCCCAGACGGCCCAGTCGCCCTGCCACGGAGCGTACCAGTTCGCGCCGCTGTCGGGGCCGGGATCTCCGGCGTCGCCACCCGAATCCCAGGCGGCCATCACGAACACCGAAGCGGTCTCGGTGATGTTGAAGTCCACTCGGCCCTTGACCGCGACTTCTTCCTGCCAGGTGTCGTAACCTGCGACCAGGGCGACCTTGCCCCAGCCCTGCGTCAGCGAGATACCGCCGACGACGTAAGGCGCATAGTCCTCGGTGATGCCGGCGCCGTCGAAGCCCTCGTCCTCGTCGCCCTGTTCCAGGGCGATGCCAGCCGAAAAGCCGTTCGCGCCGGTATAGGTGTAGGCGATCTGCAGCGTCGAGAAAGGACCATAAGGGACCAGACCGTCGTTCAGCACGCCCGACGAATAGTCGGTGAAGGTGGAGAAATAGGAGTCGTTCTTGCCGATGCGGAAGCCGCCCAGTTCGACATAGGCGAATTCCAGGAAGGTGTCGTCATCCATGTCGTAGCGGCTGGCGACGGAACCGTCTGCGTTGAACTCCGCATTCGAGGACTGGTAGTTGAAATTGACCTGCGCGTAGGAGCGCAGCGTGCCGAGTTCCGTCTCCGAGCGCGCGTCGAGACGAAGCTGGGCGCGCACGCGGTTGTTGTAGGTCTCGTCGCCCGAGTTCGAGATGCGCTCGAACAGGTCGCCGCCACGCAGGTCGACGCGGACATAACCGCCGATCTTCAGGCAGGTCTCGGTGCCGGGCAGGTAGAAGAAGCCCGAACCATAGACGTCGCACACACGGACATATTCGACGGGTTCAGGCTCGGCGACGACCACGGCGTCGGCCGCACGGGCGCCGGTGACCGCGGCGAGCGCCGCGCCGGAACCGAGCAGAAGGGTCTTGAAGTTCATCAGGTAGTCTCCAGTCAGTACGGGTTGAACCTTCATTGCTGAAGGATGGCGTTCCCCACCGTCACCCTTTATTCCCATGCGATTGCTCGCATCCCTTCTCTCCGAATCCACCTTACTCGTCGAACCGACCGGTTCAATCAAACCGATCGGTACGACGGGCAAACTCGGATGCTATTTTCAGTTGCGTTGCACAAAAGCCACGTTCGATCGACGGGCCACCAGAATACGGACGCTCCTCCGCGTGCCGGAGGGCACTCGAAGCAGACGAGACAAAACGTTGTTATAACTTAAATTTTTAGCCCAGAAGATCGCATGCTGCGTAGAACCGGGTGTCGAATTGGCTCGTCGCCGCTTCGTCCGGCTCGCTCTGCGATGCGATGTGGTCAGCGCTTGGGATGCCCGACCGTAAGTCAAGGCGACATTGTCGAATCATTGGCAACGGCGTCCACGCGAGCGCCCCTCGCCGCCCGGCGCGCGGCAGCGTCGAGCCATGCTCGCCGGAGCTTTGGCCAACAAAAAACCCGGCGGTCGCCCGCCGGGTTTTTTGGTCACCCCTGAAGGGTCGATCAGAACGTGCGCT
>NZ_JAVFVV010000033.1 GCF_030929505.1 Mesorhizobium sp. LHD-90
GTTTCCGTTTGGCGGGCGCCCACTTTGTCGGATGGACTTGGCCGATGAACCACATCGACCCGCGCCATCCTCCGCGTGGATCGCCTCGCCAAACGAGAAACAGAATGAACCCGATTGGGTGCGACACGCTCTAATCGGCCACCAGCGCGGCCAGCCGCTCGGCCTCATCCAGGTCCGCGACTGTGTTGGCGTTGAAAAAAGGGTCAACAGGTTCGGCCGGCCAGGACACGGTTGCGAGGCGGTAGCGGGCGGTCCAACGGTCGATCTTGCGGAGGTCCTCCACGACGAGCGCGTGGCGCAGTTCGTCGCGCAGGGCGACTTTCCAGAGACCGATGACCGGATGCGCCTGGCCGCCGGATGCCGCGACGACAAGGTCTGCGCCGTCGGCCAGGCGCGCCTGATGCAGGCGGGCGACAAGATCGCGCGGCAGGAACGGGCAATCGCCGGCGGCGCTGACGATCCATTCCAAGCCGGGCCTGTTCGTTGCCGTCCACTCGAGCGCGGCGAGAATGCCGGCGAGCGGTCCAGGATAGCCTTCGACCGGGTCGGCGACGACGGCAAGCCCGAAGCGGGAAAAGCGGGCCGGATCGCCATTGGCGTTGAGCACCAGCCCGTCGCATTGCGGCGCCAGCCGCTCGATGACGTGGTCGAGGATCGCGCGCCCGGCGATCTCGCGCATCGGCTTGTCCCCGCCGCCCATGCGCCGGCCAAGTCCGCCGGCGAGTGCGACGCCCAGGGTCGCGGGCTGGTCAGTCGTCATGCTCGGCGCCCTTGCGGCGATGGCGCGGCGCTTCCTCGTCCACCGAGGCGAGGTCATGGTCGAAGACGATCCGTTCCTGGCCTGAAAGCGCGGTAAACCGCTTGCCGCGCGCACGACCGACCAGCGTCAGTCCGACTTCACGGGCGAGCGCGACACCCCAGGCGGTGAAACCCGAGCGCGAGACCAGGATAGGAACGCCCATCCGTACCGTCTTGATCGTCATCTCGGAGGTCAGCCGTCCCGTGGTGTAGAGGATCTTGTCGGCCGCATCGACGCCGTGGCGGTACATCCAGCCGGCGATCTTGTCCACGGCGTTATGGCGGCCCACGTCCTCCATATAGCAGATCGGCGTACCCTCCCGGCAAAGCACGCAGCCATGGATGGCGCCTGCCTCAAGATAGAGGGACGGCGTGGTGTTGATCTTGCGCGTCAGCTCGTAGAGCCAGGAGGTGCGAAGCTCGGAGGCGGGGAGCGCGACGTCCCCGATCGCCTCGATGAGGTCGCCGAAGGCGGTGCCTTGTGCGCAGCCCGAGGTCTGGGTCCGCTTCTTGAGCTTCTGCTCGTAGTCGGTATGGCGCTCGGTGCGCACGACCACGACCTGCAGGTCTTCGTCATGGTCGACGCCGGTCACCACATCGTCGGGCAGAAGCATGTTCTGGTTCAAGAGGTAGCCGAGCGCCAGATAGTCGGGATAGTCGCCGATCGTCATCATGGTGACGATCTCCTGCGCGTTAAGATAAAGCGTCAGGGCGCGCTCCACGGGCACGCGGACCTGCACCGGCGCGCCCGTATGGTCGACACCCGTAACCAGCTCCGTCAGCCGCGGGTCCTGTGGGTCCGGCATGACGATGGCTGGGTCCGGACGGCGTGTCATCTGATGCATGGCGGACTCGTGAACTCGCATTCCGGCTGGCCCGGTTTGGCTTGACCCTCCCCTTATAGCCTGTTCAAACCAAGGCTGGTCAAAAAAGGCTCGGCATCGACGTTTGCGGATCCAACCCGCATCCAGTCGCGCCGGAGAGACTGAAGAGGCGATGGCGCAACTCTCGGACGACTGCTTCGCATTCGGCGGACCGATGCGGTCCATCGACGAAACCGCCGCATTGATCGCCTCGAAGCTCAGCGCCGTGGAGGAGGTCGAGACGGTTCCGCTGGCGCTGGCGGACGGGCGCGTGTTGGCAAGGGACATGATCGCGCCGCTGCCGCTGCCGCCGTTCACCAATTCGGCGGTCGACGGTTACGCCGTGCGAGGCGTCGACCTTCCCCACGGCGCCGAGACTGCCTTCGCCGTCGGCGGACGGGTTCAGGCCGGCATGGCGCCGGATATGGCTGTGTCGCCCGGCCAGGCGGTGCGCATCTTCACCGGCGCGCCAATGCCGGAGGGAGCCGACACTGTGTTCATGCAGGAGGACGTGCGCGTGGATGACTCCGGCCGGGTCATTCTTCCGCCGGGTCTGAAAAGGGGCGCCAATGTGCGTCCGGCGGGTGAGGACGTCACGCAGGGCGATATGGTCTTGCCGGCAGGCCACCGCATGCGCCCGCAGGATGTCGCGCTCGCCGCCGCGCTGGGATTCATCGACGTAGAGCTGAGGCGCAGGATACGCGTCGCGGTGTTCTCGACCGGGGACGAGATCGTCGCGCCGGGGACCGCGCGCGGACCGGCTCAGCTTTTCGATTCCAACCGCTTCATGCTGATGGCCATGCTCGCACGCCTTGGCTGCGAGACCACGGATCTCGGCATCCTGGCCGACGACAGGGAACTGATCGCCGACAGGCTGGGCGAAGCGGCAGGGACGCATGACCTGATCCTGACGTCGGGCGGCGTGTCGACCGGCGAGGCCGACTGCGTGAGGGCAGTAATCGAGCGCGCCGGGACCCTGGTGTTCTGGCGCGTGGCGATCAAGCCGGGGCGGCCGGTCGCCATGGGCGTAATCGGCGGCGTGCCGCTCATCGGACTGCCCGGCAACCCGGTGGCGAGTTTCGTGACCTTCGCGCATATCGCCCGCCCGGCCATACTCGCCCTTGCGGGAGCCCGTCCGCAACCGGCGATCCCGACCCCCGTGCGGGCCGCCTTCTCCTATCGCAAGAAGCAGGGGCGTCGCGAATATGTGCGGGCAAGCCTGCGCGCGACCGACGACGGGGGCTTCGAAGCGGTAAAGTTTCCCCGCGAAGGCGCCGGGCTACTGTCGTCGCTTGTCGCCACCGACGGTATTATCGAGCTGGGCGAGCGGACGACTCTCGTCGAACCGGGTCAGGTCGTTCGGTTTCTCGCCTATTCGAGCCTTGTTTGAGGGCCGTGGCGCTTTCACGGAGACATCCCGCTCAGGCGTCGATTGACGATGCTGCGCCGGGTCGGGCATCATGCCAGCGATGATGACGACGACAAAGCTCGACCTGACAGGGCTGAAATGCCCTTTGCCGGCACTCAAGACACGCAAGGCCCTGAAAGCCTTGAGGGCGGGCGAGCGGCTCGAGGTCCACTGTACCGACCCCTTGGCGATCATCGATATCCCCAATCTCCTCAACGAGATGGGGGACAGGCTTGAATCGACGGAACGCGACGGCGACCGCATCGTGTTCGTGATCGAGAAGACGCAGGCCGCGACGACTTGACGGGTTGCGCTACTCTCTTGAGCGGTTCCATGATCTTAAGGCGGCAATTTCCGCGCGGGTCGTGCAGGGAACATAACGTGCCTCATTGTCAACATCCTCGCTTGCCCGAAATGTCGTTAACAGAGGCGGGCGTTTCAGCCGGGGAGGCGAGAGCATGACAATGCAGGAGAGGCGACCGCGGGATCGAGGACCCAAGGGTAGGGGGCTGGACGATGCTGCGCTTGCCGCGGTCCGGGAGCTTCTCGGCGCTCGCGAGCGCCGCCGCGACCTGCTGATCGAGTTCCTGCATCTGATCCAGGACCGCTACGGCTGCCTGTCGGCCGCGCATCTGCGGGCGCTGGCGGAGGACATGCGTCTGTCGCAGGCCGAAGTCTATGAGGTCGCGACGTTCTACGACCACTTCGATGTCGTGAAGGAGGGCGAGGCAAAACCGGCGCCGCTGACGATCCGCGTATGCGATTCGGTGAGTTGCATGATGGCCGGCGCCGAGACGCTTCTTGCCCAATTGCAGGCGGTTGCCGATCCGACGGCGATACGGGTCGTGCGTGCGCCCTGCATGGGCCGCTGCGCCGGCGCGCCCGCCGCTCGCATCGGCAATCGCGAAGTCGATCAGGCGACCGCGAAGAGCCTGCTGGGTATGGCGGGGGCAGGGCAGACTGATGTCCTGGTACCCGACCATGTCGGCCTCGAGGCATATCGCAGGGAAGGCGGCTACCGACTTCTGCAGCAGGTCCGGGACGGGGCGCTGACCACCGACGCGATCATCGCCATGCTCGGCGATGCTGGCTTGCGCGGCCTCGGCGGGGCGGGCTTTCCCGCCGGGAAGAAATGGCAATTCGTGCGCTCCTATCCAGGCCCGCGCCTGATGTCGATCAATGGCGACGAAGGCGAGCCCGGGACGTTCAAGGACCGCATCTATCTCGAAAAAGACCCGCATCGGACCTTCGAGGGCGCGCTGATAGCTGCCCATGCAGTCGAGGCCGAGCGCATCTACTTCTATATGCGCGACGAGTATCCGGCGGTGCTCGCCATCTTGCGAGCCGAGATCGCGGCCCTGGAGGCCGCCGGCATCGCAAAGCCCGGCTTCATCGAACTGCGGCGGGGCGCCGGCGCCTATATCTGCGGCGAGGAGAGTGCGATGCTGGAGAGCATCGAGGGCCGACGCGGAATGCCACGGCACCGTCCGCCCTATATCGCGGAGGTCGGGCTGTTCGGCCGTCCCACGCTCAACCACAATGTTGAGACGCTTTGGTGGATCCGCGACATCATCGAAAAGGGCGCCGAGTGGTTCGCCGCCCAGGGCAAACCCGGTCATCCCGGGATCAGGTCCTGGTCTGTTTCGGGCCGGGTGAAAAACCCCGGCGTCAAGCTGGCGCCGGCCGGCGTTACGGTGCGCGAGTTGATCGAGGACCATTGCGGCGGCATGGCCGACGGACACGAATTCAAGGCCTATCTGCCGGGCGGCGCTTCGGGCGGCATCCTGCCGGCCTCGATGGGCGACATCCCGCTCGATTTCGGCGGCGAGCTTGCCAAGCAGGGCGCCTTCGTCGGATCGCATGCCGTGGTGGTGTTCTCGCAGGTCGACAACATCAAGGACGTCACGCTCAACCTCATGAAGTTCTTCAAGCATGAGAGCTGCGGAAAGTGCACGCCATGCCGCGAAGGAACCGAAAAGCTGGTGACTCTCTTGAAGGAGGAGGGGCCGCTGCCCGAAAATGACATCCGCGACCTCGAAACGGTCATGCGCGATTCATCGATCTGCGGCCTTGGCCAGGCAGCGCCGAATCCGGTCAACCACCTGCTGACGCATTTCCGGAGTGATCTGTGATGGCAAACAACGTCGTATTCACGCTTGACGGGAAAACCGTCACCGCCGGTCAAGACGAGACGATCTGGGACGCAGCCAGGCGCGAAGGCACGAAGATTCCGCATCTGTGCCATGTCGACATGCCGGGCTACCGTCCCGACGGCAACTGCCGCGCCTGCATGGTGGAGGTGGAGGGCGAACGCGTTCTCGCCGCATCCTGCATCCGCAAGCCGACCGCAGGCATGGTCGTGAAGACCGATACCGAACGCGCCCGCAAATCGCGCGAGATGGTGTTCGAGCTTCTCGCCAGCAACATGCGGCCGGCGAGCGACGGTCCGGACAGCCAGTCGGCCTTCTGGCAGTGGGCCGGCTCGATGGGGATTTCGGGCAATCGCTATGGCTCGAAGTTCGTCGGCGACGACATGTCGCCGGAATTCGACGTCACCAATCCGGCGATCGCCGTCAACCTCGACGCCTGCATCACCTGCGGCGCCTGTGTGCGCGCCTGCCGCGAGGTGCAGGTCAACGACGTGATCGGCATGGCCGAGCGCGGCAACCATTCTGTTCCCGTCTTCGACATGCACGACCCGATGGGGCTGTCGACCTGCGTGACCTGCGGCGAATGTGTCCAAGCCTGCCCGACCGGCGCGTTGTATGAGAAATCGTTGATGGACGAGGCGGGCAGGATCCGTGTCGTCCAGCAATTCGACAGGGTTGTCGACTCGGTGTGCCCGTTCTGCGGCGTCGGCTGCCAGACCAAGGTCGCCGTCAAGGACAACAGGATCGTCCAGATCGACGGCCGGGACGGCCCTGCCAACGAGAACAGGCTGTGCGTCAAGGGCCGCTTCGGCTTCGACTACGCGATGTCGCCGGAACGGCTGACCCGGCCGCTCATCCGCCGCGACGACGCGCCCAAGGCCGGCGACATCGACCTGCGCAACGTCGATCCGCTGACGATCTTCCGCGAGGCGAGCTGGGAGGAGGCGCTGGAGCGTGCCGCCGGCGGCCTGAAGCGTATCGTGAATGAGCACGGCGGAAAGGCGCTGGCCGGCTTCGGTTCGGCGAAGGGCTCCAACGAAGAGGCCTACCTGTTCCAAAAATTCGTGCGCCAGGGTTTCGGGACCAACAATGTCGACCACTGCACGCGGCTCTGCCATGCCTCATCAGTGGCGGCGCTGATGGAGGGCGTCGGGTCGGGCGCGGTCTCGGCGCCGTTCATGGACGCCATGAAGGCCGAATGCGTGATCGTCATCGGCGCGCGGCCGGCGACCAACCACCCGGTTGCCGCCACCTATTTCAAACAGGCGGCCAAGCGCGGCACCAAGCTGATCGTGATGGACCCGCGCGGCCAGGACCTGATGCGCCACGCCAGCCACGCGTTGCGCTTCAAGCCTGGCAGCGACGTAGCGATGCTCAACGCACTGCTGCACGTCATCATCAAGGAGAAGCTTTACGACGAGCAGTACGTCCAGGCCAATGTCTCCGGCTTCGAAGCGCTGAAGGCCAAGGTCAAGGATTTTTCACCCGAAGCCATGGCCGAGGTCTGCGGCATCGAGGCCAAGGTGCTGCGCGAGGTGGCGCGCACCTACGCCAAGGCCGAGCGTTCGATGATCTTCTGGGGCATGGGCATTTCACAGCACACCCATGGCACGGACAATTCGCGCTGCCTGATCGCACTGGCGCTGATCACAGGACAAGTCGGGCGTCCCGGCACGGGGCTCCATCCGCTACGCGGCCAGAACAACGTGCAAGGCGCTTCCGATGCAGGTCTTATCCCGATGTATTTCCCCGATTACAAGTCGGTGGAGAACATCGACATTCGCGGCCAGTACCAGAATTTCTGGGGTCAGACGCTGGACCCGAAGCGCGGCCTGACCGTAGTCGAGATCATCGACGCCATTCATGACGGCGAAATCAAGGGTATGTACATCATGGGTGAGAACCCGGCGATGTCGGATCCCGACCAGAGCCATGCCCGCGCGGCGCTCGCCAAGCTCGAGCATCTGGTGGTGCAGGACATCTTCCTCACCGAGACCGCCTGGCACGCCGATGTGGTGCTGCCTGCCTCCGCCCATGCCGAAAAGCTCGGCACCTACACCAATACCAACCGGCAGGTGCAGATCGGCAGGCCTGCGCTCGACCTGCCCGGCGAGGCGCGGCAGGACCTCGATCTCATCATCGAACTTGCCCGCCGCATGGGTCTCGACTGGAACTACAGCCATGTGTCCGAGGTCTACTCAGAGATGGCGCAGGTGATGCCCTCACTGAAGCATATCTCGTGGGAGCGCATCGAGCGCGAGGAGTCGGTCGTCTATCCGGCCGACGGCCCGGACGTCCCCGGCAACGAGGTTGTCTTTACGTCCGGCTTCCCGACCGCGGACGGGCGAGGGCGCATCGTGCCGGCCGACCTGCTGCCGCCCGACGAGGTTCCGGACGACGAATTCCCGCTGGTGCTGACCACCGGACGCCTGCTCGAACATTGGCACACCGGCTCCATGACCCGCCGCGCGGGCGTGCTCAATGCCATCGAACCCTATGGCATCGCGGCGATGAACCCGCACGAGATCAAGCGGCGTGGCCTGTCGCAGGGAGACGTGATCGCCGTCGAAACGCGGCGCGGCACGGTCGAGGCCATCCTCCGGGCAGATCGAGAGGTCGCCGACGGCATGGTGTTCATGCCGTTCTGCTTCAACGAGAGCCCGGCCAACATGCTCACCAACCCGATGCTCGATCCATACGGCAAGATTCCGGAGTTCAAATACTGTGCCGCGCGGATTTCGCCGGCGCCGAGGGCCGTGGCCGCGGAGTAATCCCCGATCCGCGCCGGACATCGCGTGGCCCGCAAGCGCAGTGCCACCTTTGCCGGCGTCGGCGAAACCGCGACCGGCGCCCTTGACTTTCAGTCTCCGCCAACCCAGGTTGACGGCATGTCGACCGACCGCTCCACTCCTGTCCTTGCAAGGGTGTGCCCCATCGCGGGCCACTGACCCCCGGCCCGGTCGCGTCGCGCCCCGGCCGCGGGGCATCTGGCTGGCTTGCCCGCGCCGCGGGGCTGTCCAAGCCGCACAAGCGACATCATCCAGAACGACATCGATGCCACGAGCGCTGCGGCGCCGTCGCGGCACAATTGCGAGGAGGCCGACATGGCTCCCGACGGTACAAGACATAGCAAGCCGGCGATCAGAATGGCGCGCTCAGACCACGAGCGACTGTCGCGACTTGCCGAATCCTATTCGACAAGAAATCCCGAGGTAGCCGATCAGCTTCTCGCGGAACTCGACCGAGCCCGCGTCGTCGACGACAAGCGGGTCGCGGGCGACGTCGTGAGGATGGGTTCGCGCCTGCGCTTCACCACCGATGCGGGCGAAGACAGAACTGTGACGCTCGTATTCCCGGGCGAGGCGGATATCGCCGAGGGCAAGGTCTCAATCCTCACGCCGATCGGCGCGGCCCTGATCGGCCTGTCGTCAGGTCAGTCCATCGACTGGACGGCGCGCGACGGTCGGGTACATCGACTCACGGTCGAGAGCGTCGAGCCGGCGGCACCGGACAATCCGGGCAATGGCTACCAGGAATTGCGGTCGGCGTGACCATGCGCATTCCGCTTTCGCGCCTGTCACTGTTCGGAGGTTGCCTCATCGCAGGATCATAGCCCCTGCGCCGCCTTGAGCGGGCAGGGGATTCTCCATTCCGTTTCAATGCAACCGCTCCCTGGGCGGAGCGATGGAGAACTGCGATGCCGACCGCAACCTGTATCCTGACGACAAAGGACTTCACGATCCTCGAGATCATGCGTGACCGCAGCCTCGGCAGCGACGACCCGCTTGCGCCGATCCTGAAAACGAAGCTCGAGACCGCCACCGTGGTGTTTCGCGACGACGTTCCCGTCAACGTCGCGACGCTGAGCAGTCGCGTCACCTTCAGCCTTGACGGGCGTGACCCCGACACGCGTATTCTGTCGCATGACCGCGTGAATTCGCCCGGGCTGTTCCTGCCCATTACCACGTCGCGGGGCCTGGCACTCCTCGGTCTCGCCGAAGGTGAGGACATGGCCTTTACGAGCCACGAAGGCCGGCAAGAAAGGATCGTGCTGGAGAAGGTCCAGTACCAGCCGGAAGCCGCGCGGCGCGAGCGACAAGCCATAGCCGGCCTGACCGCTCCAGCGCGGCGCGAGCCAATGCTCAGGCTGATCCGGGGCGCGGTCCACGACCGCCCACGGCTGGCGCCGGCCGACCCCAACGGTTTCGACGACCCGGGGCCATCGGCAGCATGAGGCTGAGGTGACGGCTGCTCGTTCCGGAGGTCCGCTTCGTCGGTTCGCACACCACGTCGATCCACCCGATGCATATGGAGGACCGTTCGAGGAAGCCGCTGTCGACCGGGAGACGCTGGCCCTATCCGCGTGGTATCTCGGCGACACGGTCAAATGTCGGCCAGAGGTTCGACGTCCCCTGGAAAGCCCAGGGGCCCGGCAAGTGGCTGCTCCACTGCGACGGCCTGACGCTCGTCATCGAGGTCGAATCCTGAGCAGGTCCGTAGCCTGCAATGGATGAAGTCGCGGCCTACGGCGGACTCTTCGCTGCCGCCTTCGTCGCGGCTACGATCCTGCCCATGCAGTCGGAGGCGGCCCTTGCCGCGCTTCTCATGACGCATTCCTTCCCGCCGGCAGCCCTGATTGCGGTGGCGAGCGTCGGAAACGTGCTCGGTTCCGTCGTGAACTGGGCCATCGGAAGGGGGATCGGCAAGCTTCGCGGCCGCACCTGGTTCCCGGCCAGTCCTGCGAAGCTCGACCGGGCCGCCAGATGGTACCGACGCTACGGCCGATGGTCGCTGCTGCTGAGTTGGGCGCCGATCATCGGCGATCCGCTGACGGTCGTGGCGGGCGCTCTGCGGGAGCCGCTCTGGAGCTTCGTCCTGATCGTGGCCTTTGCCAAGGTCGCGCGCTACCTGGCCGTCGCCGCGGCGACGCTCGGCTTGCTGTGAACGGGGAAAGCGGAGGGTCGCCGACTCCAAACTGAGGCGAAGCGAGCGGGAGCAGTCCTGGCCGTGCTGTCAAATAAGTCGCATAAGATATATTATGGAACTAGAAGGCGTGCCGCGAGGGCATGGCGGCGAGGCTCCTGGTCTCAAATTCCCCGCGAAAACCGTTGGATGGCGTGGCGGATCAACCGATCGACGAGTTCCGGATACGGCACGCCGGTGGCGTCCAGCATCTTGGGATACATGCTGATGTTGGTGAAGCCCGGTATCGTGTTCAGCTCGTTCACGATCAACTCGGAGTCTTCCGTCAGGAAGAAGTCGACGCGGGTCATGCCTTCGCAGCCCAGCGCCCGGAACGCACGTTGCGACAGCGCGCGCAGCTTGTCGGAAACGCCAGGCGGTAGATCGGCCGGTACGCGCAAATCCGCGCCGTCCTTGTCGAGATATTTGGCTTCATAGCTGTAGAACGCGTGGCGGTTGGTTGGCACGATCTCGCCGGGAACCGAGGCCAGCAGCGAGCCATCCTCGTTTTCGAGAACGCCGCATTCGACCTCGCGGCCGCGCATGAATTCCTCGATCAAGACCTTCCAGTCATGCTTCAGCGCGTTGCGGATCGCCGGCTCGAGTTCGTCCGCCGTCTCGACTTTTGTCACGCCGACGGACGAGCCCTGGCGTGCCGGTTTCACGAACAACGGCCGCCCAAGCTCGGCGGTCAGTTCGTCGAACGTCGGCAATGGTTCGCCGGCGATGACCGTACGCCAGCGCGCGACAGCAAGTCCTTCGCCGACCAGCAGCCGTTTTGCGATTTCCTTGTCCATGGCCGCCGCCGAGGCCAGCACGCCCGGACCGACGCACGGCACGTCTGCCAGTGCGACGGCGCCTTGCACCGTGCCGTCCTCGCCGAACGGACCATGCAGCACCGGAAAGACGAGGTCGATCGCCGGAAGCTCCGGCGCCGTCTCGCCGGGCGCCGCCAGGGTTGCGAGCCTGCCTCGTCCACCGGGCAGCAGAGCGACGCGCGGGCCCGTTTCTGGAACCGCCGCCGGCATGGCGCCGGGCGCGCAGAAAATCCATTCGCCGGCCCGGCTGACGCCAATCGGAAAGACGTCGTAGCGCGCCGGGTCGAGCGCGCCGAAGACGTTGGTGGCGGACATGATCGAGACATCGTGCTCGGAGGAGCGTCCACCGAACAGCAATGCGACACGCAGCTTTTCTGACATCAGAATCTTCCTGTTGGGACGACTCATTCCATATGGATTTCCGGACGTTAGCGCGGAAAGCTGATGGTCGTCGCGTGGCGAAGTCAGCAGTTTTTCAGCAGCACGTCCAACACCATCCCGTCATAGGCGGGCTCGACATGCGCCGGCGTCTCGTCCAGCACCGTCTCGTAGTCCAGCGGTACGTGCATATGCGTCAGCACGGCCTTTTGCGGCTTGAGCTTTTCGATCCAGTCCAACGCCTCGGCAAGGGAAAAATGGCTGGGATGCGGCCGGTATTGCAGCGCGTCGATGACCAGCAGATCGAGCCCGGCCAGGCGCTCGGCGGTGCTCGGCGGAAAGTTGCTGACGTCCGGGCAATAGGCGATCGGGCCGATGCGGAAGCCCAGCGAGATGATGTCGCCATGGATCTGCGGCAGCGGTTCGAAGGCGATCGCACCCCCCTCGCCCATGACGACCACCGGCTCGGCGTGGTCGATCCGATGCGACCTAAGGATCGGCGGATAAGAGCTGCCGGGCGGCGTCTCGAAGCAGTAGCCGAAGGCCTGTACGAGCCGGTCCAGCGTCGGCTGGTCGGCAAAGATGTCGATCAACTGGCGCTGTTCCAGCATGTAGCCGCGAAGGTCGTCGATGCCGTGGATGTGGTCGGCATGGGCATGGGTGTAGATCACCGCGTCTATTCGGGTGACGGCCGCCGCCAGCATCTGCTGGCGGAAATCCGGACCGGTGTCGATGACGACGCGGGTGACGCCGCCGTTGTCGGCGATGCGCTCGATCATCGCCGCCGGCCGGCTGCGGCGGTTCTTCGGGTTTTGAGGATCGCAATTGCCCCAGTCGCCGGTGATGCGCGGCGTGCCGGGCGACGAGCCGCAGCCGAGGATTGTGAGGCGCAACCGTTCGCTCACGCGGCTGTCACCCGGCGCGGCGAGAGATCGGCCTTGCTCATCATCAGGCAGCCTGGCCGCTTGCTTCAGCCGGCTGTGGCATCTTGCTGAAAAGGCGAAAGAAATTGGCGGTGGTCAGCGCCGTGATCTCGGCCTCTGTAACGCCGATTGTCTCGCCAAGCACGGCCGCCGTCTGCGCCACATAGGCCGGCTCGTTGCGCTTGCCCCGGAACGGCACGGGCGCGAGGTAGGGCGCGTCGGTCTCGACCAGCAGCCGGTCGCGCGGCACGACGCGGGCGATTTCGCGCAGTTCCTCGGAGTTCTTGAAGGTCAGTATGCCGGAGAACGACACGTAGCCACCCAGTTCGACACCGGCCATGGCCAGCTTTCGTCCCGACGAGAAACAGTGCAGCACGAAGGGGAAGGCGCCCTTCCCGGTTTCCTCGCGCAAGATGTTTTCCATGTCCTCATCGGCCGAGCGCGCGTGGATGACCAGCGGCAGGCCGGTTTCGCGCGCCGCCGCGATGTGGGTGCGAAACCCCTGCGCCTGCGCCGGGCGCAGCGACTTGTCGTAGTGGTAATCGAGGCCCGCCTCACCGATCGCCACTACCTTCGGATGTTTCGAAAGCCGGACGAGTTCGTCCGCGGAAATGTCCAGTTCCTCGGCGGCGTTGTGCGGATGCGTGCCGACCGAGCAAAATACCTCAGGAAACTCTTCCGCGATGCCGAGCACTTGCGCGAAGCGGCGGACGCGCGTGGAGATCGTCACCATACGGCCGACGCCGGCATCCAGTGCGCGCCGCACGACGGCGGCGCGCTCCTCGCTGAAGTCGGGAAAGTCGAGATGGCAGTGGCTGTCTACCAGCATGCGAAAAAGCCTCAGCTATTCATGGTGCGATCCGAGGCTCAGCCTTCCGCCGCCTGCTCGACATAACGCGGAAAGACGCCCTGCGGCGCCGGCAGCGGCGTGCCGGCGACCAGCGCATGCGCCTCGCCGACATGAGCGAAGCTGCGCGCCTCGGCCGGCACGGCCAGCAAGTCGAGCAACCTCGCAGCCGAGTCCGGAATGAAGGGCTGGCACAGGATCGCCACCCGCCGAACCGTCTCGGCCGTGGTGTGCAACACCGTTTCCATGCGCTCGGGGTCCGTCTTCTTCAGCGCCCACGGTTCCTGGCCGGCGAAATAGCGGTTGGCCTCCGCCACGACGCCGAAGATTGCCGCCAGCGCGACGTGGATCGCCTGCTCCGCCATCGCCTTGCGGGCGATGTCCAGCGCTGCCTCCGCTTGCTCCAGGATTGCCCTATCGGCATCGGAGAGCCCTGCCCGCTTCGGCACCACGCCACCGCAGTTCTTGGCGATCATCGACAGCGAGCGCTGCGCCAGGTTGCCCAAATCGTTGGCAAGGTCGGCATTGGTGCGGTTGACGATCGCCTCGTGGCTGTAGCTGCCGTCCTGGCCGAACGGCACCTCGCGCAGGAAGAAGTAGCGCACCTGATCGACGCCGTAATGGTCAACCATGGTGAACGGGTCGATGACGTTGCCGACCGACTTCGACATTTTCTCGCCGCGGTTGAACAGGAAGCCGTGCGCGAAGACGCGCCGCGGCAACTCGATACCCGCCGACATCAGGAAGGCCGGCCAGTAGACGGCGTGGAAGCGCACGATATCCTTGCCGATGATGTGGGTCGCCGGCCAGAAACCCCATTTCTCGGCGCCGGTGTCGGGATAGCCGACGGCGGTGATGTAGTTGGTCAGCGCGTCGACCCAGACATACATCACGTGCTTCTCGTCGCCCGGAACCGGGATGCCCCAGTCGAAGGTGGTGCGCGACACCGAAAGGTCCTTCAGCCCGGACTTGACGAAGGAGATCACCTCGTTGCGGCGTTCGGCCGGGCCGATGAAATCGGGCCGGCTCTCGTAGAGCGCCAGCAGCCGGTCCTGATAGGCGGAAAGCCGGAAGAAGTAGCTCTCCTCTTGGACCCATTCGACCGGCGTGCCCTGGGGCCCGTAGCGGACGTTGTCGGCGCGGACCTCCGTCTCCTCCTCGCTGTAGTAGGCCTCGTCGCGCACCGAATACCAGCCGGCGTAACCGCCCTTGTAGATGTCGCCATTGGCAGCCATCGCCTTCCAGATCGCCTGGGAGGATTCGTAGTGGCGCTTCTCGGTGGTGCGGATGAAATCGTCGTTGGAGGCGTTCAGCGCGGTCGTCATGCGCTTGAAATCGGCCGAGTTGCGGTCGGCCAACTCGCGCGGCGAAACGCCTTCCTTCTTGGCCGTCTGCAGCATCTTTATGCCGTGCTCGTCGGTGCCGGTGAGGAAGAACACGTCCTTGCCGTCAAGCCGCTGGAAACGCGCCAGCGCGTCGGTGGCCAGCAGCTCATAGGCATGGCCGATATGCGGCCTGCCGTTCGGATAGGAAATGGCGGTGGTGATATAGAATTTTTCGCGTGACATGATCGTGCGTCGCCGAGCCTGGACTATATGATGAGGTGGATAGCGCAACGGGACGGCAGCCGCCATCCCAGCCGGGAGCGGCGTCACATTCGAAGCGTATCGTGCAGGCGCAGGATCATGTTCAACGTGTGCTGTTTGCGATCCAGATTGTACGTGTCCGTCTCGTTTATCGCAATGCGCATTTGCTGAAAGGTTTTTGCGAAATTTTCAGCGCGCGCGCCGTCGCCTCTAGAGGCGGCCGCATTTGCCTCCCGCGACACCAGATCGAGTAGATGCGCATTCATCAGGTCGAAGCGGATTTCGTTGTCGCGGCCGTTGACGACGTCGCCTAGCCGGTGCGCCTTGGAAAAATCGATCACGGCGGCGCGCACCAGCGTGTCGACGGTGTCGGCGAGCTCCAACCCGCCGAATTCGGAAAGCAGGATCGCGTCGCGCACGCTGCCCCCTGCCCGTTCCAGCAGTGCGGCACGCACGCCTACATCTTCGGGCAGAGGCATGCCAAGCCGGACCAGCACATCCTCCACCTCGGCTGCGGACAGCGGCTGCAGGCGGATCATTTGACAACGGGAGCGGATCGTTGGCAGCAGCGCGCCGGGCGAATGGGTGATCAGCAGGAACAGGGTTCGCGAGGGCGGCTCCTCAAGATTCTTCAGCAAGGCATTGGCGGCATTGGTGTTCATGTCGTCAGCAGGATCGACGAGAACGATCCGGTATGATCCGTCATGCGAGGTCATCGACAGAAAGCGGTTGACGCGGCGAATCTCGTCGACGGTGAGCAGTGTTGCAAATTTTTTGGTCTTGTCGTTGTAAGGCCTCGTCAAATGCAGCACGGCTGGATGCGCGCCCATTGCGATCTGCCGGAACAGCGGCGAGGCGGGATCGGGCGCGGCCAGTTCCTCCGGCGCGCTGTCAGGCCGCGGATGGCGCAGCAGGTGATAGGCCAGATGAAAGGCCAGCGTCGCCTTGCCGACGCCGCGTGGACCAGCCAACAGCAGCGCATGTGGCAACTTTCCGGTACGATAAGCAGACACGATCATACCGGCGGCCTCGGCATGACCCGCCAGCACCGGATTCTCGGCCGGCTCGGCGACACCCTCCAGCGTATCATGCTGCTCGGGCGCCATACGCTCGAAACTCATCCGGCTTCCCTCTCCTGCCCGGCCCCGTTGACGCGAATCTCCAGCGCGGCGAACACCGCAGCCGTCACCACGTCTTCGACCTCGTGGGCATCGGCCGAAGCGTCGATCACGATGCAGCGGTCGGGCTCCCGCTCGGCGATTTCCAGGAACGCGTCGCGGCGGCCCTGGTGGATGTCCACCGTCTCCTTCTCGAAACGGTCGGCGACCTCTTCCCCGCGTCGCTCGGAGGCGCGTTGCAGCCCAATCTCGGGGTCGATGTCGAAGATCAGCGTCATGTCGGGCATCAGGCCATTGACGGCAACGCGGATCAGCATCTCGACGAAGGCCCGTTCCTCCTCGCCGCCGAGACCCTGGTAGACGCGCGAGGAATCGATGAAGCGGTCGCACAGCACGATGGCGCCGCGCTCGACGGCCGGACGGATCACCTGCTCGACATGGTCGGAACGCGCGGCGGCGAACAGGATCGCCTCCATGCGCCAGCCGAAGGGCTCGGCCGCTCCCAACAGGATGACGTGGCGCAGGGCTTCCGCGCCGGGCGAGCCGCCGGGCTCGCGCGTCACGACGGTGTCGTAACCTTTGCGGCGCAGGCGGTCGGCCAGGCGCTTGATCTGGGTCGACTTGCCCGCGCCCTCGCCACCCTCGAATGTTATGAACAGTCCGCGCATCGTCCCGGCGGGCCTCCGATCCGGAATCCAGGATTTTACATAGGACGACGGGCCAGCGAGGTCCACACGGTATCGCTCACCGCATCCAGCCGATGGCCAATTCTGAAACGGCGTCGAGGGCGCGGCGGTGGAGGCGGCCCAGCGCGACCGGTTCGGCAGCAACCAGCGGCACTTGGCGGCTGAGAGTCTCGCCCGCCCAGATCTCGAGACGGCCGATCGGCGCGCCCTGTTCGACCGGCGCTGCAACCGGTCCGTCGTAGACGATGCGGGCAGTCAACAGATCTTGATTCTCCGCCGGCACCAGAGCCGTCACTGGATACTCGGCTTTCACCAGGACAATAGGCTTCTCGCCACCGTAGACGCGAGCCCCGCCGACAATCTCGTTCGCCGCGAACAGATTCGTCAGTCGGAAACCGTCCAGCCCCCAGTCGAGTAGTTTTCGGGCCTCCTCGGCGCGTTCCCGTTCGCTCGCCATGCCGCCCATGGCGGCGATGACGCGCCGCCCGCCGCGACTGACCGAGCCGACGATGGCGTAGCCGGACCCCTCCGTGTAGCCGGTGCCCATGCCGTCGGCGCCGATATTCATGGCCAGCAGCGGGTTGCGATTGCGCTGGCGGATCTTGTTCCAAGTGAATTCCGGCTGGGCGTAGATCTTGTAGAAATCGGGATAGGTTTTCTGGATATGGCTGGCGAGCGTCACCAGGTCGCGGGCGGTGACCGCCTGCCCCTCGGCCGGCAACCCGCTGGCATTCCTGAACACCGACGCCGTGAGCCCGATTGCCCGGGCGCGCTCGTTCATGCGTTCGGCGAATTTTTCCTCGCTGCCGGAAAGACCCTCGGCGATGACGATCGCCCCGTCATTGGCCGACTGGACGATGACTCCCTGGATGAGATCGCGCAGCGGGATTTTCGATTTCAACGCTGCGAACATGGTTGAACCGCCCGACGGCGCTCCGCCCGTGCGCCAGGCGTTCTCGCTGACGGGATAGGCGTCGTCGAGCGTCAACTCCCCGTCTTTCAACGCCTTGAAGACCACCTCCATGGTCATCAGCTTGGCGAGCGCGGCCGGCGCGAACGGCTTGTCGGCGTCCTTCGAAAACAGCACGGCGCCGCTGTGGACGTCGATCAGCAACGCTTCGCTTGCCTTGGTTTCGAAGGCGACGGCGCACTCGGTGAAACCGAGCAGGCCGGCGATGACAGCGGCCAAGAGATGGATTTTTCGGGCACGCATACCGAATGATGTTACGCGGCACGGCGAGCCGTGGCAAAGCATGCGCGAACAAATCTGCGTGGCGGCGCGGCGCCGAACTTCCGGTACGCTGCCGGCTGCCAGCGAAGGGAGCTACCGGCTCTGCCCCGAACCCTCAGTCGCGGACGGCGATGGCGTCCGGGGCGCCATTGGCCCAGGCGGCTTCGAGCATGTCGTCGAGTGAATTGCGGCCGTCCTCGTAGAGGTTGATGGAATAGATTGCGTGGCCGTCGGCGGACGACGCCTCGAAGGTGGTGCGGCCGAAATCGGCCAGCGCCTGTCTCACGCGCTCGGCTTCCGCCTTGTCCTCGAAGGTGCCGGCGGCGACGAAGGGCTCGCCGGCCGGCTGGTCCGCAGCGGCGGGCCGCTTCCACGAGGCGGCATGCTCGGCACTCACCCGCGTTCCCTCCAGCGCGTCGAATGCGCTTGCCGCGGCGTTGCGATCCTTGGGCGCGTAGGACATGCTCGCCATGGCCATCTGCGTCTGGATGATGTTTTCGATCGACGGGCGCTCCGGAGCGATCGGCCCGAAGGCCGGCAATACGATATCGCCGCTGCTTGAAACCGCGGCAGTCATGACCGGCTCAGCACCCGGCGCGACGTCGCTCAGCGTGCCCGGGAAAGCCACCGCCGTCGCCTCGCCAATCGCGCCGCTGCCCGGCGTCGAGCCGTTCATGGCCACCATCACGCCCGACGGCAAGCCGTCGGACGGGTCGGGCGCCTGATTGCCGGGACGGTAGGACGCCATCAGGTACTGGTCGTCGCGGCCGTCGAGCGGAGCGCGCCCGACATATTCGACCTTCACCTGC
Organism: Mesorhizobium sp. LHD-90; assembly: GCF_030929505.1. GTDB lineage: Bacteria > Pseudomonadota > Alphaproteobacteria > Rhizobiales > Rhizobiaceae > Kumtagia. Next base: position 18,578 of record NZ_JAVFVV010000033.1, read on the forward strand.
GCGGTGCCGTGGTGGGTGTAGTCCAGCATGTCGGCGGCTTTTTTCGACAGGTCGATCAGCCTGCCGTTCGAATACGGGCCGCGGTCGTTGACGCGCACGATGACCGAACTGCCATTCGCCACGTTCGTCACACGGGCATAGCTCGGCAGCGGCATGGTCGGATGCGCCGCCGTCAGATGCGTCATGTCGTAGATTTCGCCATTGGCGGTAAGCCGGCCGTGGAAGGCATCGCCATACCAGGAGGCGTAGCCGGTCTTTTTGTAGTTCTTGTCTTCCTTGGGATAATACATCTTGCCGCGTACCTTGTATGGGCGGCCGGTCTGGTCGCGGCCACCGCCGCGCGGCAGGTTGGACTTCTTGTTGGAGACGCGGGGGCTTGCCTTCACGCCCCAGATCGATTCGGCGAAATATTCCTTGGACCGGGATTTGGGAGCGACCATCGATTTCGATTGTTCGCTGGCGCAGGCGGCGAGAAAGCCGGCGCAGAGGGCGACTACAGCGACCGAGGTCGCGCGACGGAGACGCGGGCGCGCCAGAACTGCCATTCCAGATTGTCCCCAAACCGACTTCAATTTCCACGCTAGGCCCGTGCGTTTCCGCTTTCTCCGCGCCGAATACGTCCGGAGCCCGTGAAGTCCCCACCCTCTTGTAAGCAGGAACTTCTTATTTTGCGCTTAACCGAATGTGTCTTGAAACAGGCAGGATTATGGCCGGTGGCCGTTTGTCCGCCGCAATGTTCAAGCAAACCGCCGATTGCGCCCTTTCCACCGGATCGCCAGCGCGCTGGAATAAATGCTTCGGTCTCCCGTTCCTCCCCTCAGTCGAAGGGAGATCAAGAGCATGTTCCATTTCCAGCGCAGCCGTGCCGCCACCATCCGCTTCCTCTGCCGGCCGGAAGACCGCGACGTCATCGCTGCGCCAGTGCCGGCAAAGTTGGTGCTGCCGGACTGGTTCCGCAAACTGCCGGCGGTCGACAAGCGGCAGGTCGCGACCACCAACAACGGCCTGACGGTAAAACGCTGCATGCCGTTCCTCGACGCCATGACGATGGGCTGGATCCTGCCTCTGGCGGCGACCGTGCGGCTCGACATCAAGGATGACGGACGCATCGTCGACGCCGGCTGGGAATTCGATCGCACGATGGTCAGCAACCACGGCGCGCACCAGGTGGCGGGCAACCCCAAGGAGCCCAGCCCGCCCTGCAAGTTCCACAATCACTGGTCGATCCGCACGCCGCCGGGGTGGAGCTGCCTGTTCGTGCCGCCGTTCAACCGCGAAGTGCAGCCGTTCGAATGCGTCGCCGGCATCGTCGACACCGATACCTACACGGCGCACATCCACTTCCCGTTCTTCGCCATCGCGCCGGATGGCGTCTATACCGTCGAAAAGGGCACGCCGCTGGTGCAGGTGATCCCGTTCCGGCGCGAGCAGGGCGTCATCAACGCCGAAATCCGGGCCGAAACGGAAGACGAGGCGGTCGAGCGCGACACCGCCTACCGCAACACACTCGCCAGCGAGGGGTGGTACCGCAAAATCGCGCGGGCGATGCGCTGAGGCTCCCTCCCCGTCGCTCCCGTCTGCGACCACCTGGTGAAGACACGATCACAAGATGGCGGCGTCCTGGGCCAGGCGGCCGGTCAGGCCGCTTCCCTCGCCTGCCCGGCCTCGATTGCGGCGAAGGCGCGGCGCAGAACCTCGGACCCGGCATCCGGGCGGTTTGCCTCCGTCGAGAGGATCTGCCGGAAACGCCGGGCGCCGGGCTGGCCGTGGAAAAGCCCGACCATGTGGCGGGCGACATGCGACAGCCGCCCGCCGCGCGCGATATGCGCGTCGGCATAGGCGGACATGGTCTCCAGCAGCGCCGCGAAATCCACTTGATCAGGCTCTCCGCCGAGCAGCGCGTCGGCCCCGGCCAGGATCGCAGGCGTGTGGTAGGCGGCGCGGCCGAGCATGACGCCGTCGACATGGCGAAGATGATCTTCTGCCTCCTCCAGCGTCTGGATGCCGCCATTGATGCCGATGAATTTTGCGGGCAGCCGCTGTTTCAACCGGTAGACGCGGTCATAGTCGAGCGGCGGGATGTCGCGGTTCTCGCGTGGGCTCAAGCCCTGCAGCCACGCCTTTCGCGCATGGACCCACAGCGCATCGGCGCCCACCGCGAAGACGGCGTCGGCAAGCGTGTCGAGTGCCGGTTCCGGATCCTGCTCGTCGACGCCGATGCGGCATTTCACTGTGACCGGTATCCGCACCGCCTGCTTCATCGCCGCGACGCAGCCGGCGACCAACTCCGGCGTCTTCATCAGGCACGCGCCGAACGTTCCGGACTGCACGCGGTCCGACGGGCAACCGCAGTTCAGATTGATCTCGTCATAACCGAACCCTTCCCCGATGCGCGCAGCTTCCGCGAGCTTGGCCGGATCGGAGCCGCCGAGCTGCAACGCAACCGGATGCTCGGCCTGGTCGAAACCGAGCAGCCGCGCACGGTCGCCGTGGATAGCGGCGTCGGCGACGATCATCTCGGTATAGAGGAGCGCGCGCGTCGACAGTTGGCGATGGAGGAAGCGGCAATGCCGGTCCGTCCAGTCCATCATCGGGGCGATCGCCAGCTTGTTTTGCCGATAGTCTCGCATTCTTTCCTTGTAGATCATTGCAACGCGGCGGTTCTATACACTTTTGCATTCCGCCTCGCGACGCATTTCGCCCCACGTTTCGACGCGCGCGTCGAGGCCTCGGAAGCTGGATACTCGCAAAGCCCCGAGCCGCAGGCATGTGGCGGCGCCGGAGGCGTCGTCAGCAAACGTTGCGCCCTTGCCGGCTCGATCAGCCGACAAACAGTACGATTTTCCCATTTATACGAAAATCCAGGATGGATTTTCCACCACATCGATCCAAGCGGGTGCGCCGTCTCTCACATCCCTCCCCTCATCTCTCTATTTTGGCGACCATCAGACAACACCGCTTGGAGAGAGTTTTTCATGAAACGCCTGTTGCTCATCGGCGCCGCCCTGGCTGCGCTCGGCATCGGCCCGGCAAACGCGCAGGACAAGCTGCTCAACGCCTCCTACGACGTGGCGCGCGAACTGTTCGAAGACGTCAACGCCGCCTTCATCCCGAAATACAAGGCCGACACCGGCAAGGACGTCACGATAGACCAGTCGCATGCCGGCACCTCGAAGCAGGCGCGCGCCATCGTCGAGGGGCTTGAGGCCGACGTCGTCACCTTCAACCAGGTCACGGACATCGACTTCCTGGTCAAGAACGGTTTCGTCTCCGACGACTGGCAGAAGGACTTCGCCAACAACGCCTCGCCCTTCTATTCGCTGCCCTCCTTCCTGGTGCGCGCCGGAAACCCCAAGGGCGTCAAGGACTGGGGCGATCTCGTCCGTGACGACGTGAAGGTGATCTTCCCCAATCCGAAGACCTCCGGAAACGCGCGCTACACCTATCTGGCCGCCACCGCCTACGCCCGCGAAGCCTTCAAGGGCGACGAGGAGAAGGTGAAGGCGTTCGTCACGAAACTCTTCGACAACGTGCCCGTGTTCGACACCGGCGGTCGCGCCGCCACCACCACCTTCGTCGAGCGCGAGATCGGCGACGTGCTGATCACCTTCGAATCGGAGACCACCGGCATCCGCAAGGAGTTCGGCGAGGACAAGTTCGAGCAGGTGGCGCCGTCGGTCAGCCTGCTTGCGGAATTCCCGGTCGCCATCGTCGACAAGGTCGTCGACAAGCACGGCTCGCGCGACCTGGCGAAGGCCTATCTCGATTTCCTCTACACGCCCGAGGGCCAGAAGATCTCCGCCGAGAACGGCAACCGCATCCATGACGAGGCGGTCGCGGCGGAATTCAAGGACAAGTTCCCGCAGGTGCGCCTGGTCACCGTCGAGGACGTGTTCGGCGGCTGGGACAAGGTGCAGCAGGAGCATTTCGCCTCCGGCGCGCTGCTCGACCAGATCTACGGCGAGCGTTGACCTGACGCTCCGTTTCGGCTTGATGGCCGGCGGGCTCTTGCCCGCCGGTTTTTGTTTTGGTGCCGCTTCTGCGGCATTTGCATTGCAGTAAGTTTGATGTCAGCGCTCTACGTTGCCCCTCTCTGTCCTGCCGGACATCTCCCAGGCGTCACCCTCTCCCTTGTGGGGAGGGTCGGCGAGCACGCCGAGCAACGCGAGGCTTGCGAGACGGGGTGCGGGTCGTAGTATGGAATCTTCACCCCCACCCCGCTCCGCTACGCGGAACGACCCTCCCCACAAGGGGGAGGGTAAGAAGCGCCGCCGCGTCCTGCCCGGCCTGCCGCTGTCGCTCGGCATCACCCTGTTCTATGTCGGCCTGATCGTCGTGCTGCCGCTCGGCGCGCTGGTGTTCAAGGCGGCGAGCCTCGGCCCCGAGGACTACTGGCGCATCGTCTCCTCGGCGCGCGCCGTCGCCAGCTACCGCGTCACCGTGCTGTCGGCGCTGGCCGCCACCGCCTTCAACCTGGTCTTCGGCCTGGCCCTGGCCTGGGTGCTGGTGCGCTATTCCTTCCCCGGCAAGCGGCTGGTGGACGCCATCGTCGACCTGCCCTTCGCGCTGCCCACGGCAGTCGCCGGCATCGCGCTCACCACGCTGTTCGCGCCGAACGGCTGGTTCGGCTCGGCCCTCGCGGAGACCGGCGTCAAGGTCGCCTACACGCCGCTCGGCATCATGGTCGCCATGTCCTTCACCAGCCTGCCCTTCATCGTGCGCACCGTGCAGCCCGTGCTGGAGGATCTCGACCCGACGTTGGAGGAAGCAGCGCAGACGCTCGGCGGTTCCGACCGCTCGATCTTCCTGCGCGGGATCCTGCCGCTGCTGATGCCCGCTCTGCTCGCCGGCCTGTCACTGTCCTTCGCCCGTAGCCTCGGCGAATTCGGCGCCATCATCTTCATCGCCGGCAACCAGCCGATGTCGACGGAGATCACCGCGCTGCTCGCCTTCATCCGGCTGGAGGAATATGACTACCAGGCCGCCGCGGCAATCGCCTCGGTGCTGCTGATCGCCGCCTTCCTGATGCTCGCCGCCACCAACATCCTACAGGCCCGCGCCCTGCGCTACACGGCGAGGGGCTGACCATGCCGCAAGCGAAGCGCCGCCCTCCCCGCGTCGGCGACAGCCCGGCGGTGCGCCGCACCCTGATCGGCTTCGTGCTCACCGTCGGCGCGCTTCTGATACTGGCGCCGCTGATCGTCATCTTCGCCCAGGCGGCTTCGCTCGGGCTTGACGGTTTTGCAAGAACCATCTCCCATCCGGACACCCGCCACGCCATCCTGTTGACTGTCCTGACGGCGCTGATCGCCGTGCCCATCAACACCGCCTTCGGCATCGCCGCCGCCTGGGCGATCACCAAGTTCGACTTTTGGGGCCGCCGCTTCCTTCTGGTGGTGATAGAAATCCCGTTCTCGATCTCGCCGATCGTCGCCGGTGTCGCCTATCTGTTCGTCTATGGCCTGCAAGGCCTGTTCGGGCCGCTGCTGGAAGCCTGGGACGTCAAGATACTCTTTGCGCTGCCCGGCATTGTACTTGCCTCGATGTTCGTCACCGCGCCTTTCGTGGTGCGCGAACTGGTGCCGCTGATGCAGGCGCAGGGCCGCGATCTCGAGGAAGCCGCCACGTCTCTAGGGGCATCCGGCTGGCGCACCTTCTTCTCGGTCACGCTGCCAAACATCCGCTGGGCGCTGCTCTACGGCGTCGTCCTGTGCAACGCCCGCGTCATGGGCGAGTTCGGCGCGGTTTCCGTCGTCTCGGGCAACATACGCGGCCAGACCAACACGCTGCCGCTGCATATCGAACTGCTCTACCACGACTACCAGACGGCCGGCGCCTTCGCCGCCGCTTCCATCCTCACCGTGCTCGCCCTCGTCACCATCGTCGCCAAGGTCTTGCTCGAACGCCAGGGCGCCGGCCGCGTCCACCGCCCGGCGCTCGCCGCGCCCACTGGAAAATCCGCATGAAGATCCGTCTCGACAACGTCGTGAAAACCTTCGACACGTTCCGCGCCGTGCATGGCGTGTCGCTCGACATCGAAAGCGGCGAGCTGCTGGCCCTGCTCGGCCCCTCCGGCTCCGGCAAGACGACGATCCTGCGCATGGTCGCCGGCCTCGAATTCGCCGATGGCGGCCACATCTATTTCGGCGACCAGGACGCTACTGACATTCCGGTGCGCGACCGCGGCGTCGGTTTCGTCTTCCAGCACTATGCGCTGTTCCCGCATATGACGGTCGCCGAAAACATCTCCTTCGGCATGAAGGTGTCGAAGGTGCGCCGCTCGCCCGCCGAAATGTCGGCGCGGGTCGCCGACCTTTTGCGCCTCGTGCGGCTGGAAGGGCTCGGCGAACGCTTCCCTACCCAGATCTCCGGCGGCCAGCGCCAGCGCGTGGCTCTGGCCCGCGCGCTCGCCGTCGACCCGAAGGTGCTGCTGCTCGACGAACCGTTCGGCGCGCTCGACGCCAATGTACGGCGCGACCTGCGCCGCTGGCTGCGCGAGATCCACGGCGAACTCGGCATCACCACGATCTTCGTCACCCACGACCAAGAAGAAGCGCTCGACCTCGCCGACCGCGTCGTCATCCTCAATGAGGGAAAAATAATCCAACAGGGAACGCCGGAGGAGGTCTGCCGCAACCCCTCCTCCGCCTTCGTCATGAAATTCCTTGGCGACACCAACCGGCTGTCCGGCAGCGTCAAGAGCGGCGTAGCCTCGATCGGCGGCGTCACGCTCGACGCGGACGGCTGTCCGGACGGCGCGGCCGAGGTTTACGCCCGCCCCAGCGATCTCGAATGGTCGCGCGAAAGCGGCATTCCGGCCTCCGTTCTTCGCGTCATCGACCGGCCAGACGGAAGGCGGCTGGTGGCCCGCACGGCGGGCGGCGAGACGGTGGAACTCGACGTTCCTCCGGAGACCGTTGTTCGTGCCGGCGACGAGGGTTTTCTGCGGATCGTGCGGATGAAGGTGTTCGCGGCGTAGATGCCGCGCACGGCTGGCTGCCGCTGTATCGCCCGCATTCGTCCAGGCTATGGTCAGAAGAATTCCAGGCTGACGCGGAACATCTGTTCGACCTGCTTGACCGCCTTCTGTAATGCGAAGATCACGACCCGGTCCTTGGCCTTGATGCGCAGCGAGCCGTTCGGTTTCAGCACCGCGCCGTCGCGGTAGACGGCTCCGATTCGTATCCCGTCCGGCAGGTCGATATCCCGCAGCGAGACGCCCACCAGCGGCGATGTTTCCAGTGCCTCGGCCTCGATGACCTCTGCCGCGCCCTGCTGCAGGCTGTGCACGGCCCGGATGCGTCCCCGCCGCACATGCTGCAAGACACGCGATATCGTCACCGAGCCGGGATTCAGCGTGGCGTCGATGCCCACCGTCTTGGTGATGTCGAGAAAGCTCGGGTTGTTGATCAGCGCCAGATTGGACTTGCAGCCCAGCCGTTTCGCCATGACGCTGGACAGGATGTTCACCTGGTCATTGTTGGTGAGCGCCACCATCAACTCGGCATCCTGGATGTCGGCCTCGTGTAGCAGCCTCTGGTCGAGCGCGCTGCCATGCAGCACCACGGTGCGGCGCAGGGAATCGGCGGCGGCGACAGCGCGGTCGCGGTTGGATTCGATGATCTTGATCTTGGTGCGGGTCTGCCGCTGCTCGATCTGGCGGGCGACGTAAAGACCGATGTTGCCGCCACCGGCGATCACGATCCGGGTCGCCTCCTGCTCCTCGTGGCCGAACAGGCCGAGCGTGCGTCGGATCTGGTCGCGGTTCGCCACGACATAGGCGATGTCGCCGACAAGAAGCTGGTCGGCCGAGCGCGGAATGAAGAGTTTGCCCGCCCGGTTGACGCCGACCACGGTCGCGGGCAGGTCGGGAAACAATTGGGATAGCTGCGACAACGGCGTGTTGATGACCGGACAATCATCTAGGCATTCGATTGCCACGGTGGCGATCTTGTTGTCGGCGAAACGCACCACGTCCATCGCTCCCGGCAGGGCGATGCGCCGCATCACCATCTCGCCGACCTCCAGTTCCGGAGAGATGATGACGTCGATCGGAAGGTGCTCGCGCGAGAACAGATCCTGATAGTGCGGTTGCAGATAGGATTGCGCGCGTATGCGGGCGATCTTCATCGGCACGTTGAAGAGCGCATGCGCCACCTCGCAGGCCACGATGTTGACCTCGTCGTAGAGCGTCACCGCGATGATCATGTCGGCCTGCTGCGCGCCGGCCTTCTCCAGCACGTCCGGATGCGCGCCGTGGCCGACGAAGCCGCGCACGTCGAGCGCATCACGCACCGCCTGGATCAGGTCGGGCGAGGTGTCGATGATCGAGACGTCGTTCTTCTCGGCCGCCAGCCGCTCGGCGATGCCATAGCCAACCTGGCCCGCCCCACAGATGATGACTCGCATTCAGATATCGGAAAAGGCGAGGCGGATGCGCATACTCAGACCCCGAGGGACTTCAATTTGCGATGTAGCGCCGAACGTTCCATGCCGATGAACTCCGCCGTCCGCGAGATGTTTCCACCGAATCGGTTGATCTGGGCGATGAGATAACCCTTTTCGAACATTTCGCGCGCTTCGCGCAGCGGCAGGGCCATGATGTGCTGGTCGTTCTGGCTGGGTGCGCGCGGCATGACGTCGCCAATCTCCGACGGCAGCAAGTCTGCTGTGATCGGCGCGTCGACATCGTCGCCGCGCACCAGGATCATCAGCCGCTCGATATTGTTGCGCAACTGGCGCACGTTGCCAGGCCAGTTGTGCGCCTGCAGCACCGCCATCGCATCGTCGGCGATGCGCCGCTGCTTTATGCCGGCGTTGCGCGCATATTGCTTCATGAAGCCGTCGACCAGATAGGGTATGTCCTCGCGCCGCTCGGCCAGGCCGGGCACAAGCACAGGAACCACCGCCAGCCTGTGATAGAGATCCTCGCGGAAGCGACCCTCGGCGATCATGCTTTCGAGATTCTGGGCGGTGGAGGAGATCACGCGTACGTCGACCTTGACGCGTTTGGTGCCCCCTACCCGCTCGAACTGCTGCTCGACCAACACCCGCAGGATCTTCGCCTGTGTCTCGCGCGGCATGTCAGCAACCTCGTCGAGATAGAGTATGCCGCGATGTGCCTCCTCCAGCGCGCCGACCTTGCGCTCGGTGCCGTTGGACTCCGTGCCGAACAGTTCGATCTCCATGCGCTCGGGCGTGATGGTGGCGGCATTCAGCGATACGAACGGTGCGGTCTTGCGCACCGAGGCCGCGTGGATGGCGCGCGCCACCTGCTCCTTGCCGGACCCGGACGGTCCGACGATCATGACGCGGCTGTTGGTGGGGGCAACGCGATCGATGGTCTGGCGCAGTTGCGTCATCGCCGAGGACATGCCGATCAGGTCCGAGGTGTCGCCGCTGCGGCTCTTCAACTCCGACACCTCGCGCTTCAACTTGGAGGTCTCCAGGGCGCGCTCCGCGACCAGGATCAGCCGATCGGCCTTGAAGGGCTTCTCGATGAAGTCGTAGGCGCCGCGCCTTATGGCCGACACCGCCGTCTCGATGTTGCCGTGGCCGGAGATCATCACCACAGCCAGGTTGGGATGCAGCGTCTTGATCTCGTCGAGCAGCGCCAGACCGTCGAGACGCGAGCCCTGCAGCCAGATGTCCAGAAACACCAGACGCGGCACACGCCCGGCGATCGAGGCCAGCGCACTGTCGGCGTCGTGCGCCGTGCGCGTCTCGTGGCCCTCGTCGCTCAGGATACCGGCGACCAGTTCGCGAATGTCTTCTTCGTCATCGACGACAAGTATATCAGACGCCATCCCCGACCTTCTCAGTTTTTCGTTGCTGCTGTCCGGAGGCTCCCTCGGCCTCCCCTCCACCGGCGTCTGAAGACGCCGGCAGGAAAATGCTCACCATCGCGCCCTTGCCGCCACCGAACTCCGCAGGCGCATCGTGCAGTTCCAGCCAGCCGCCATGGTCCTCGACGATCTTCTTGACGATGGCCAGGCCAAGGCCGGTGCCCTTTTCGCGTGTCGTCATATAGGGCTCGAGCAGCCTTTGACGATTCTCGCGCGGCAGGCCCTTTCCGTTGTCCATCACATCGACACGGATGAGCCCACTCTTGTTCCTGGCGGCTATACGCACGAGACCGGGCTCGCGGTCCGGACCGGGCACGGCGTCGATCGCTTCGGTGGCGTTCTTGATGACGTTGCCGAACGCCTGAGCCAACAACCGGCTGTCGAACTTGCCCTTCAGCGCCTCCCCGCCATAATCGCGCTCAAAAGCAATGTCCGAACGGCTCACCTCTACCAGGAAGGACGCTTCGCGCAACGGTTCGCGCAAGTCGACATCCCTGATCTCCGGCTTCGGCATGCGGGCGAAGGACGAAAATTCGTCGACCATGCGGCCGATGTCGCCCACCTGGCGGACGATCGTATCCGTGCACTGGTCGAAGACCTCGCGATCCTCGGTGATCACTTTGCCGTAGCGGCGGCGGATGCGTTCGGCCGAAAGCTGGATCGGCGTCAGCGGGTTCTTGATCTCGTGCGCGATACGGCGCGCCACATCCGCCCAGGCGGAGGTGCGTTGCGCTGTCACCAGGTCGGTGATGTCGTCCACCGTCACGACGAAATCCTGCTCGGCTGTATCGTGGTCGCCGCGTTCCACGGTCACCTGCACGTTGAAAGTGCGCTCGGTGCCGGCACGGAAGAAGGTGACCTGCTCGCGGTGGACCGGTCGGCCGGAACTGCGTCCGACCTCGAACACCTTGCCGACATGCGGCAGCACCTTGGACAGCGTCTGGCCGACGCTGGCCTGCGCCGAAATCGCAAGCATGGTTTCGGCCGAGCGGTTGACGATGGTGATCACACCGCCGGAATCGACGCCGATGACGCCGGCCGTTACCCCCGCCAGCACCGCTTCCGAGAAACGCCGCCGCTCGTCGGCCAGATCCTTGGCGGTCAGAATCTCGTTGCGCTGCGATTTCAGTTGCAGGATCATTTTGTTGAAGGTGTCGCCCAGCGAGGCCACGTCGCCATCGGAGGCGCGCACTGGCACCGACACGTCGAGATTGCCGGTCGCCACTTCGTCAGCGGCGCCGATCAACTGTCGAATCGGCCGCACCAGCCGGTCGGCGACCGCGATGCCGGTCCAGATCGCCGCCAGTACGATAACCAGAGTCACGCCAAGATAAAGCAGCGCGAAAGCCACCTGCGTGGTTCGACGGTTGGCTTCCAGCCCACGATAGGCGGCGGTGTTGGCAGTCACGATCTGGCGCGCCCTGATCACATCCGGGTCGACCAGGCGGATGGTGAAGAGATAGGTGTCGTCGAACTCGCGCAGTTTCACCACGGCGCCGACGATGTTCTTGGTGCGAGGCTCGATCAGCACCGGCTGGCCGCTCTCGGCGTCACCCACAGCGCCGGCAGGCGGTTCCGGCATGGGGAAATCGGCCGCTGTCTGCGCCTGCATGATAAAGGAACCGTCGGGGCGGATCAGCGCCGCATGCGCCAGCGCTCTACCGGCGGCCTGCTGGGTGAGGAAGTCGCGGAAGCCGGTACGGTCGAGGTTGAACAGCGTCCGGGCATTGGTCAGGTCGTAGGCCATCGACAGGGTCGTACCCTGCAGATTGCGGGCATTTTCCTGCACATAGGCTTCGGCGATGGACAGCGACGAGTTGACGATGGTCTTGGTGCGGATTTCGAACCAGCGGTCGAGTCCGATGTCGAGCGTGATGGAGGCGAATATCGCAACGATGATCGCAGGAATCGCCGCCACGACCGAAAACATGGCCACGATACGAACATGCAGCCGCGCCGCCGCCTTTTCGTTGCGCCGCGCCGCCAGGATGCGATGAACCTCTCGGGCGATCAGGCTGATCAGGAAGATGACGAAGACGGCGTTTATCCCGATGATACCGGCCAGCGTCGTGGCGCTATCGGGTGCGATCGACGTTGCCCCGACCAGAATCGCGAAAGAAAGTCCCGCCGTGACCAGCGCACCGAACACCGCGATGACACCGGTGAGCGCCAATAGCCGACGTCCCTCGAATGCGCGGGCATTCGGGAAAATAGACGCCTGGGCCACTGGTGTGTCGATTGCCATGCTGCTCGCTTGGTCCGGATCGTCACGGATGTATGCAACGCATTGTGGCGATTATGCAACAAAACCCTTTCGCGGGGAAAGATTGGTCCCCAAAATTCGCGGTGCCCCGGAGGCTCGTCTGTGCATTCCTCCTCTGCTCGGCAATAGCCTAAGCACGAGACGACCTGCGCCAATGAGCGGACAGAGGCTTGGCGCTTTGGTGGTCAAGGCCTACGCAGCGAACGGTTCGTCCGGCCACCATTCCGGATGGACCGGCAGTCCGTCCTCGATCGAGTAGTAGTCGCCTTTGTCTGCCGCGAAGATGTGCATCGCCCCCTTCAAGCCAGTCGGGCGGTCAAAGGCGCCAGCGAGGATTGAGACCGTATCGCCACCTTCCTGTTTCCAGAACAGCGCCGAACCGCAGACACGACAGAAGCCACGCCTGGCATTGGGCGACGCCGCATACCAGGCGACGAATTCCTCTCCGTCGATGACAAGCCTAGACGCCGCCACGCTGGTCGCCGCGAAGAAGTGGCCGGTTTGCTTCCGGCACTGCGAGCAGTGGCAATAGACCACGTCGCGCAGCCTGCCGCTGGTGCGGATGCGGACCGCGCCGCAATTGCAGGAACCTGTGTGGATGTCGTCCATGGTGTCTTCCCCAGCCGGTTCGCACGGATGTGAAAAGAAGACCTCGCATCGTTTGGGCGCGGCCGTGGGCCTGAATGCGACATGGCTTGCCACGGGCCTGCCACAAAGGCGACACGAGTATTCGGCGCCGGCCACAAGACCTTGAAAGATCTCACGAAGTCTTCGTCCGTTCCACTGCAATTAAGGAAACATTAGCGGGGGCTCTGCAATCTTACGGATATCGGGTGCGGGCATGACTTCCGCGCCCTCTTTCCGCAGGGCAGAATGCCTTCTCCGGGCCGGCATGAAGGCCGATCCGGAAACACTGAGCGGGCCGGGCGCGATTCGCGTGAGGTGGGAGAAATCATAAATGCAGGCGGCCATGGCTCCCGCGGAGAAATCGAACGACATCGCCATGAGTGTCGTCACGACCATGCGGCAAATGGGCGTGATGGGCCTGCCCCGCAACTATGAGATCTTCTACGAGGCGCTGACCGGATCGAACCACGAACTGACACTGGAAGTGGTGTCGCTCAGCAAACGCCCCTCCCAGGAGGAGTTGGACAGGATCGGCAGAAAGTTTTTCGCCCAGAATCATGAACACGCCATCGTCGCAACGGCGCGCGAGACGCTGGCCAGGGAGTTGGAGGACGTGGCGCGCCTGTTACGCCACGAACGCTCGCATATCGAGAAATATGGCGAGGTGCTGACGGAGACTTCGGACGGGCTGGCCAGCCGCCACGCGATGAGTCGCGAGTTGTTGCAGCGGATTGTCAGCGTGATGAGTGTGGCGACCGCCTCGACGATCGACCACGGCAAGCAGGTTGCGACCACGCTGAGTGAGAAATCCGCCGAACTGGAGAGCGTCAAATCGGCACTGGAGAAATACAAGATCCTAGCCGACACCGATCCGTTGACACGCATCTGGAATCGGCGCGCCTTCGACAAGCAGATAGCCGACATCTACAACGACCGCAAAGGCGTCATGTTCGCGGCGCTGGTGCTGGCCGACATCGACCGCTTCAAGGAGATCAACGACCGCTTCGGCCATCCGGTCGGCGACAAGATCATCCAGTTGGTGGCGGAGATCCTGCACGGCAATCTACCCGCCGACATGTTCGTGGCCCGCACCGGCGGTGAGGAGTTCGCGCTGATCCTTGAGGGCGCCAGCGAGCAGGCCACATTCGATCTCGCCGACGGGCTGCGCGCGACGATACAGCAGACGCTGTTTTCCTCGCCGACCGGCGTCAATTACGGCCCGGTGACGGTGTGCATGGGCATCTGTATGGCCTCGGAAGCGGACGGCCCGGACGACCTATACGCCAAGGCCGATCGTGCGCTCTACCGTTCGAAAATCACCGGCCGCAACCGGGTGACCAAATTCTCATCCGTGCAGGACAAGCCGCTGAAGAGCTGGCTGCTCTACAAGAAGGATTGAGGGATAGCTCTCTTCTCCCAGTGAACGGGGAGAAGGAAGAAAAATCAGCCGTTGACGACCTTGCGCTGGGCCGGCCGGGCGCCTTTCTTCAGCAACTCCGAGACCAGGAAGGCCAGTTCGATCGCCTGATCGGCGTTGAGCCGCGGATCGCAATGCGTATGGTAACGGTCTTGCAGATCCTCGGCGGTGATGGCTCGCGCGCCGCCCGTGCATTCGGTGACGTTCTTGCCGGTCATCTCGATATGGATGCCGCCCGGATGCGTGCCTTCCGCGTGGTGGACGTCGAAGAACGATTGCACCTCCTTGAGGATGCGATCGAACGGACGCGTCTTGTAGCTGTTCAGCGTGATCGTGTTGCCGTGCATGGGGTCACAGGACCACACGACATTGCGGCCCTCCTTCTTCACGGCGCGCACCAGCTTCGGGAGGTGCTCGCCGACCTTGTCGGCGCCGAAGCGCGCGATCAGCGTCAGCCGGCCCGGCTCGTTCTCGGGATTGAGCAGGTCGATCAGTTGCAACAGGCCGTCCGGCGTCAGCGACGGACCGCATTTCAGCCCGAGGGGGTTCTTGATGCCGCGGCAGTATTCGATATGTGCGTGGTCGGGCTGGCGGGTACGGTCGCCGACCCAGATCATGTGGCCCGAGGTTGCGTACCAGTCGCCGGATGTCGAATCGACGCGCGTCAACGCCTCCTCATAGCCGAGCAGCAGCGCCTCGTGGCTGGTGTAGAAATCGGTCTCGCGCAGCGAATAGTTGGTTTCCGAGGTGATGCCGATCGCCCGCATGAAGTCCATCGTCTCGGTGATGCGGTTGGCAAGCGCCTCGTAACGGTCGCCCTGCGGGCTGTCGGAAACGAAGCCCAGCATCCAGCGATGCACGTTCTCCAGGCTGGCATAACCGCCCTGCGCGAATGCGCGCAACAGGTTGAGCGTCGCCGCGGACTGGCGGTAGGCCATCTCCTGGCGCGCCGGATCGGGAATGCGCGATTTTTCGTCGAAACCGGTGCCGTTGATGATGTCGCCTCGATAGGCGGGCAGCGTCACGCCGCCCTTAGTTTCGGTG
Source organism: Mesorhizobium sp. LHD-90 (assembly GCF_030929505.1). Taxonomy (GTDB): domain Bacteria; phylum Pseudomonadota; class Alphaproteobacteria; order Rhizobiales; family Rhizobiaceae; genus Kumtagia. The sequence goes on from NZ_JAVFVV010000033.1 coordinate 33,774, forward strand.
TCGGACGAGCGCGGCTTGGCGAACTGCCCGGCGACACGGCCGATCTTCACCACCGGCTGGGCGCCGGCGAAGGTCAGCACCACCGACATCTGCAAGAAGACGCGGAAGAAGTCGCGGATATTGTCCGCGCCATGCTCGGCGAAACTCTCGGCACAGTCGCCGCCCTGGAGGAGAAATGCGTCACCGGCAGCCACGCTTGCAAGCTGCTTCTTCAGCTTGCGCGCCTCACCTGCAAAAACCAGCGGCGGAAAGCTGGCGAGACGGGCCTCGGTCTCGGTGAGCGCCGCAACGTCCGGATAGGCCGGAACCTGCATGATCGGCTTGGCTCTCCAGGAACTCGGGGACCATTTCGTCATCGTCGCACCCAATCGTCACACGCAAGGGCGGAATGCCCTGCCTTCCCATCCTTCGGGAAGGCGGCTCTATACAGGAAGGAAGTCGGCTATTCTAGACTGGAGTTCGTCCGCTGGCGAGGCTCACGAAAACTCCATGATCACCGCGTCGACGGCAAGGCTGTCGCCTGGCCTGGCGTTGATCTTCGAGACCGTCACGTCACGCTCGGCGCGCAGCACATTCTCCATCTTCATCGCCTCGACCACGGCGAGCGTCTCGCCGGCCTTCACCTCCTGCCCCTCGGTCACGGCCAGCGACACGACCAAGCCCGGCATGGGACAGAGCAACAGTTTTGAAGTGTCCGGCGGCACTTTCACCGGCATCAGTCGGTCCAGCTCTGCCGTGCGCGGCAGCATCACTCGCGCCGCGACCGACATGCCCTGCCAGGCGACGCGCACCCCGTTCTCGATCGGGCGGAGCTGCGCGGCAACCGTGCGGCCGCCGACAGTGCCGCGCCACACCGGCTCGCCGGGCCGCCAGTCCGACGCGACTGTCATCGGCTTGCCGCCGCCAATCGCCATGTCGAGCTCCATCGGCACCGACACCATGCCTTCGCCGAGATGCGCCTGCAGATAGTCGGCGCCGATCTTCACCACCCAGTCCGGCTTCAGCGCGCCGGAATGCGGAGTAAGCCGGCCGGTCAGCCGGTCGAGGCGGTCCCGTCGCAAAAGCTCCACCGCCGTCGCCACGGCGGCAAGTACTGCCTTTTCCTCGTCGTTCGGCGCGACCGGCGCAAACCCATCCGGATACTCTTCCGCGATGAAGCCGGTGGAGAGCCGCCCTTCGCGCCAGCGCGGGTGGCGCATCAGCGCTGCCAGGAAGGGAATATTGTGCTCAATGCCGTCGACGACGAACTCGTCCAGCGCCGCCGACATGGCGTCGATCGCGGTCAAACGATCCGGCGCCCAGGTGCACAGTTTCGCGATCATCGGGTCGTAGAACATCGGGATATCGGAGCCTTCCGTGACCCCGGTGTCGTTACGCACGACGACGTCGCCGAAATGCCCCTCTTCCGGCGGCCGGTATCGCGTCAACCGCCCGATCGACGGCAGGAAGTTGCGGTAAGGATCTTCAGCGTAGAGCCGGCTTTCGACCGCCCAGCCGTTCAGCTTCACATCCTCCTGTCGGATCGACAGTTTTTCGCCGGCGGCAACGCGGATCATCTGCTCGACCAGGTCGATGCCGGTAACCAGTTCCGTCACCGGATGTTCGACCTGCAAACGCGTATTCATTTCAAGGAAATAGAAGTTCCTGTTGCGGTCGACAATGAACTCCACAGTGCCGGCGCTCTGGTAGTCGACCGCCTTCGCCAGCGCCACGGCCTGCTCGCCCATGGCCTTTCGCGTCTGCTCGCCAAGGAAGGGAGACGGAGCCTCCTCGACGACCTTCTGGTTGCGGCGCTGGATCGAGCATTCGCGCTCGCCGAGATAAATGGCGTTGCCGTAGCCGTCGGCCAGAACCTGGATCTCGATGTGACGCGGCTCGACCACGAACTTCTCGATGAAGACGCGGTCGTCGCCGAAGGAACTTTTCGCTTCGGAGCGGGCTCGGGCAAAACCGTCGCGCACCTCCTCCTGCGACCAGGCGATGCGCATGCCCTTGCCGCCACCGCCGGCGGAAGCCTTGATCATGACGGGATAGCCGATCTCGCCGGCGATCTTTTCCGCGTGGTCTCCGTCCTCGATCAACCCGAGATAACCGGGCACGGTCGACACCTTCGCCGCATTGGCGAATTTTTTCGATTCGATCTTGTCGCCCATCGCCTCGATGGCCTTCGGCTTCGGGCCGATGAAGACGATGCCCTGCTGTTCCAGCGTCGTGCAGAAGGATGCGCGTTCCGACAGAAAACCGTAGCCGGGATGCACGGCCTCGGCGCCCGTGGCCTTGCAGGCCTCGATGATCTTTTCGGCGACCAAATAGCTCTGAGCGGCGGGGGCCGCGCCGATGTGCACTGCCTCGTCCGCCATCTCGACATGCACGGCGTCGCGGTCGGCGTCGGAATAGACTGCGACCGTCGCGATGCCCATCTTTTTTGCCGTCTTGATGACGCGGCAGGCGATCTCGCCTCGGTTGGCGATCAGTATCTTGCTGAACATCAAGGCGACTTCTCCCTCGGACCGGCGCTCCTTCTTATGGGCATGAGGTGGACGGCTCAAGCGGCGTGTTGGACGCAAGCGTGGATAGGGCCGATCCGGAAATCCGAATCGCAACAAAAAACCCGGCGGTCACCCGCCGGGTTCGTTTGGTCAACCCTGAAGGGTCGATCAGAACGTGCGCTGGAAGCGGACGTTGATGCCCCAGGCGTCGGCGTCTTCGACGTCGTTGTCGAAATTGTCGACATAGGCGATTTCCGGCGTGATCGTGAAGCCGGGAACCAGTTGGTAGGCGACGTTGGCAGCGATCGAGAAGTTCTCGAAGTCGTCATAGCCAACTTCGGCGTTGAAGGTCGCCTTCTCGTTGAACTTGATCGCCGTGCCGCCCCAGATGGCCCAGTCGCCGCCCCAAGGAGCGTAGAAGTTGCTCCCGTTGTCGGTGACCACGCCCGCGCCGTTGATGTCGAATTTGTCGCCACCGGAATCCCAGGCAGCCATCACGAACACCGAAGCGGTGTCGGTGATGTTGACGTCCAGGCGACCCTTGATCGCGACTTCGTCTTCCCAGCTATCGTAGCCGGCGACGATGCCGACCTTGCCCCAGCCCTGGGTCAACGACACGCCGCCGACCACATACGGAGCGTAGTCCTCGGTGATGCCCGCGCCGACGCCGTCTGCAACAGGGAAGCCGACTGGGTAGTAGTTGACGGCTTCATCCTCGTCGCCCTGCTCGATCGCGATGGCGGCCGAGAAGCCGTTCGCGCCGGTGTAGGTATAGGCGATCTGCAGCGTCCCGAACGGGCCGTAAGGAACCAGGCCGTCGTTCAGCACGCCCGACGAATAGTCGGTGAAGGTCGAGAACAGCGAGTCGGTCTTGCCGATGCGGAAGCCGCCCAGCTCGATATAGGCATGCTCGATGCCCATCTC
>NZ_JAVFVV010000034.1 GCF_030929505.1 Mesorhizobium sp. LHD-90
TGGCGCAGGCTCAACGGGAACCGGTAGTAGAGCCAGACCGCGCGGGCAATGATCTCGGTTGGAAAGCGGTGGTTTTTGTAACGGGCGACAGCGTCAGACATGCCGGGGCCATTACCTCCAATCCGTTAACCCAAAAACAGCGTGACAGCACCGGTCGCTCTCTTGTTTGGAACTCGCTGTCCGCGCAACCCATCTTGGCCAGCGGTCAAAAGCGACCGCACACAAAGGCCGGACATATGAGCGCAAGCGATCCGACCACAACGCTGCACGACAGTCTTGCAAGCAGGGGGCCGTCCACATATGCGATTTGTTCATAGTGCGCGAGGTTCAAGGCACGGTCCGTCCGTTTTCTAGCGCTCGTGGACAAAGGTTGACTGCGGAATCCGGTTTTGATTCAAGGCTTTCATTTGGAGGCAGCCTTGGGCGAACGGATTGGTTTGACGGACGAGGAATGGGTGCTGATCGGTCCGCTTCTTCCTGCTGAACGAGGGCGCGGATGCCGCCCTGCTCAGGACAATCGACGATATTTCGAAGGCATGATGTGGATGGCGCGCACCGGCGCACAATGGCGACACCTGCCTGATGAATACGGCAAGTGGAACAGCGTCTTCCGCCGATATCGACGCTGGGTCGAAACCGGCGTGTTTGAGGCGATGCTCGAAACGCTGGCAGAGATGGTCGAGCGGGATCGAAGCGCCGACATGATCGACAGCACGATTGTCCGGGCACATCATTGTGCAGTCGGCATAAAAAGGGGACTCAGGAGGCCGAGGCGCTTGGCCGATCGCGCGGCGGCTTCACCACCAAACTCCATGCCCGCTGTGATGCGAAAGGTCGCCCGCTCGGCTTCGTCCTGACGCCCGGGCAAACGCATGACACCCAGGGCTTCGCGCCATTGTTTCGGATGATTTCCGACCGGATCGAGGCATTCCTCGCCGACAAGGGCTACGATGCCGATGCCATTCGCGAGAAGATCGCTAGCGCCAACGTCGAGGCAGTCATCCCCTCAAAAAGCAACAGGCGCGATCCGATCCCACACGACAAAGCCAAATACAAATGGCGGAACCAGATCGAGCGGCTCTTCAACAAGCTCAAGAACTGGCGGCGCATCGCAACTCGCTACGACAAAACCAAGGAATCCTACCTCGGCTTCGTCGCCCTCGCAGCAGTCAAACTATGGATACCCTTTGTCCACGAGCGCTAGAAGAAGGAACGGCGGCGACATTTGTCGCCGCTGGGCTAAATCGGTTCCCTGCTATTCGATCGGGCCTTCGACCCTCGATGCCCCGATACTTTCATAGGCCTGCGGACGATTTGCGCGCATCCAAATCGCCTGGGCGATCCCGATCACGGCCACTACGGCCAATATCCAGGGAAGCGAGTTCACCATCGGTGAATCGACACCAGTGAGGGCTGTGAAATTGGTCACCGCCAACCACGTCGCCGCGACGATCGTCAAACCGCCGATCGTCGGCGCCAAAGTCGTGGCAAGCCCGTACTCCCCACGGCGGGCGAAGAAGATCGGGATACCGAGGGCCGTTATCGCCATAAGCAGCATCAGACCTACGGAGCCCACACCGATGAACATCGGCGAGATGGTAAGAAGCGGATCGAAGCCCGCAAACGCCGTGATGGCCGTGATGATCACCACGACTATCGTCAGGAAGACGGCCGCCACATGCGGCGACTTGTAGACTGGGTGCGTCTTTGCAAAACGATGAGGCAGCACGCCGTCACGTGCTAGGGCATACACATAGCGGGCGGTGTTGTTGAAAAGGCCAAGCACAGCAGCGAAGGCGCTCGTCACGACCAGTACACTGAACGCATGCGCGCTCCATGCCCCGAGGTAGTCGTTCGCCCTTGCCGTCACGAAGTGCCCCGGATCGGCGGCGGCTACCTTGGCGACGTCGAAGCTGCCGATCGACGTCGAGAGGCACCATGCGGTAAAGGCATAGAGCGTCGAAGCGAGTATGACCGCGATGTAGGTGGCGCGCGGAATCGTGACTTTCCGGTTCCTTGCCTCCTCCTGGTAGATCGCGGTCCCCTCGACGCCCATCATGCTGTTGAACGCATAGATCAGGGCTATGCCCAGGCCGGGCGCAAACACGGTGGAAGGCGAGAAATCGCCCAGATTGAAAGCCGGCAGCCCCTTCTGGATGACGATGGCGATGTTCAGGAGCATGACCATGAAAAGCTCCGCCACGAGCGCCACGGCCAGAACTTTCGCAACGAGCGTTACGCGGTGGTAAGCGAGCACCGCAACCGCCGCGATCGCGATTGCTGCCCACAGTTGCCAAGGTGTCTGAACACCCGTCACCAGCGCGAATAGGTCACCCGCGAAGAAGGCGAGCGCGGCCAATGTCGACATCAAAAGCGATAGGTAGGAGACCGTAGCGACATAAGCGGACGGCAAACCCACCACCTTCCCGAAGCTTGCCGAGATGTAGGCGTAGAACGCGCCGGCGTTCTTCACGTAAGGGATCAGCCGCACATAGCCGGCCGCGAACAACAGCATCGCGATGCCGCCCAGGAGCCAGGCCCCGGGTACGCCGGCGCCATTGCCGAACGCCAACGCGATCGGCATGAGAGCGACGACCACCGCAAGCGGAGCCGCGACCGCCAGCACCATGAATACGATGTCGGACGTGCCTAGCACGCCGCGTTCAAGTTGTTCGTCTTCCGCAACGCGGACTGGTGATCCGTCGTCCAAGGTCGTTGATGTAGATGTCATTGTCGTTGTCCCCTTTTTCTACTATTAAGACGCGAGCCCGCCGCATCGACCCCCATCGATACTTCTGTTCCTTCCGGCGGCACTCCTTGCGAACAGTGCGTTGAGGTCTGCTTCTGCCGCACCGTCTTCGATACATCGGAGGCGCGACATTTTCGGGAGTTGAGAGGCGCTGCCAAGCCCTCCCGCGCGATCCGGTCCCTTTCCGTTGGTTCGATACTTCCGTGTTCGTTGCGCGGCGTGTCGCCGGCTTCCCTGATCGGATGAAGGCCGGCTTGCTGCGCCAGCCCTGCACCCGAATAAGAATCAATCCAGTTCAGGCGCCTCCAGACGCATGCAGGTCGCTCTGGTCTCCGTGTAGGCGTTGATCGCTTCGGACCCGAACTCGCGTCCAAGCCCGGAGAGTTTGTTGCCGCCAAAGGGAACTGCGGTGTCGAGGATATTGTGGGTGTTGAGCCAAACCGTTCCGGCATCGATCTGCGCAGCCAGCAGGTGCGCCTTATTCAGGTCGCGCGTCCAGATGCTTGCCCCGAGACCGTAGATGGTGTCGTTAGCAAGAGCCTTGACCTGGCGGAGGTCGTCGATGGGCATTGCGAGCACGACCGGTCCGAACACCTCTTCGCGGGCAATGCGCATGTCGGCGCGGCCGTTCTTCAGGATCGTCGGCCTGTAGAAGTACCCGGGTCGGTTTTCCTGGCTGGCTCCCGATAGAGGCTCCGCGCCTTCGTCGATGCCGCTCGCGACAAGACCGGAGACGCGCTCGAGTTGGCGTTTCGAAATCAATGGACCGAGCTGTGTTTGCGTGTCAAAGCCGTTGCCGAGCCTCAGCTCGTCGGCGATAGCCGCGACGCCCATCGTGACTGCGTCGAAGATCGAGGCTTCGACGAACAGACGCGATCCGGCCGTGCAGACTTGTCCTGAGTTGGGGAAAATCGCATTGGCCGCCCCGGCAATGGCTTTGTCGAGGTTGGCGTCCGCAAGCACGATGGTCGGCGACTTGCCACCCAGTTCCAACGTTACACGCTTCATCTGGCTGGCGGCGGAAGCCAGGATGCGCTGACCCGTGGCGGTCGAACCTGTGAACGCGATCTTGCGCACCAGCGGGTGATCGACAAGCGCCTGGCCGGCCGTCGCTCCGTATCCGGTCACGATGTTGATCGCGCCGTCGGGGATGCCAGCTTCAAGGATAAGTTCGCCCAGGCGCAGCGACGTGAGGGAGGCTTCCTCGGATGGCTTCAGCACGATCGTGCAGCCGAAAGCGATCGCCGGCGCGATCTTCTGGATCGCTTGGCCCAGAGGGAAGTTCCACGGCGTTATGCCGCCGACAACGCCGACTGGCCGACGCTCGGTGTATGCACGGTACGTGCCGCCATCATCAACGAAGGGCGAAAGCGTCAGATATTCGCCGGCCATCTTCGAACTCCAGCCACCGTAGTAGCGCAGCGCGTCGACGGTGAATTCGAGATCGACATTGCGCGTGACGTAATAGGGTTTGCCGCTGTCCAGCGTTTCGAGCCGGGCCAATTCTTCGGCGTCACGTTCGATCAGGAGCGCCAGCTTTTCCAAGAGGCGCCCCCGATCGAGCGGCCGCATCTTTTGCCACGCGCTGCTTTCGAATGTACGCTGAGCCGCTTGGACCGCGAGATCGATGTCGGCCGACGAACCGGCAGCGATTTTGGCTATGGGTTCTTCGGTCGCCGGGTCGAAAACATCGATAAATTCGCCGGAAGACGGCGAGCGCCAGTCACCGTCGATCAGCAGGCTTCCCTCGGGAATGCGGACAGGTGCGCCACCATTGCGTTCGATCGTTTTCAGCATGTCTCAACTCCGTTCGTCTTCGCGCCACGGCATCTGCGGGCGGGCTGCAAAATCATCTGAGATTGACGCCCGGAATAGCCTCCAGTTCCAATATCATCGCCTGTCGCGTTTCATGCCGAATCGGTATCAAGCCGCGGAAAGAGATCGTCAGTTCAAGATCAAACATTTGAAGGCCAAGGATGCGCCTAGCAGCATTTGGGCAGCCCTTCCGAACCGGCGCCATGTGGTTTGGCGGCGGGGATCTTCATGGCTGGGCTGACAGCGAAGAAATTGTTCGGCTTAAGCGTGAACCCTGCATATTCGACAGGCATCACCGGGAAATCCTCCGGCTTGCAGACATGGGTATGGCCGAAGCTGTGCCACAGCACGATGTCCTTGTTGTCGATGCTGCGGTTCTGCCGCACATAGACCGGCAGTCCGCACTCGCCAGCATGCTCGTTGGGATAGTCGCCGCTGGCGAAGCGCTCATCGGGGGCATAGGGGGTCACCCAGATGTGCTTGCTGGCGAAGCCGGCGCGCTTGTAGACCGAGCTTCCCGGGTCGGCGAGTAGAGTGGGCGCCGGCATAACGACGACCTTGTAGCCGGGTGCGTTGCCAACTTCATTCTTCACGTTGGGGTTCACGACCTTCCAGAATCGGCCGGTCGCTCCATCGGCCTCCCGGGTGGCGTTGGCCTCGTTCTCCAGCAGTTCGCTCGACACCTTGAACACATTGCCGTGTGGGTTGTCGGGGCCGATCGGCACCCGCCTGTATTCGTGCTCCGTGACGCTGTTGCCGGTGCCGTCGATTGCCATATGCAGCCGGGCATTGAAGAAGTGCTGGTGCGACGGGCCACCCATTGAGGGGGTGATCATCCCGCCCCATTCGTAGCGCTCGTCCGGCATCAGTGCGGCGGTCTGGACGATGCCGGTCAGCTTGGCCTCGAACTGGATGGTGCCCTCCTGGTAGAGGTACCAGTAGAAGCCGTAGTCGTAATTGCCGACGGTCGCGAAGAAGCTGACGACCAGCCGGCGCGACCGGCGGGTTTCGCTCAGATTGCTCCTGAACTCGTTATGCTTCCACAGAATGCCGTAGTCTTCCTCATGCATGCAGATTGCGTTCTTCATCACGAAGGCGTTGCCGAGATCGTCCGAGGCGGGCACGTCGAAATAGTGGATGTGGCCGAGGCAGTCGCAGCCCAGTTCGAGCTGGTTGGCAAGCTTGCCGAGACCGAATTCACCTGCGTCGAAGGCGCATTTGCCGAAATGCTGAGGTGTCGGGTCCGCATAGGGAACGGCCATCTCGGTGATGCTTGCTCGATAGATGATCGAGCGAAGGCGGCCGTTGTCGCGGAACCCGAGCTGGCTGAGAACCAGACCCTCGCGTGGTGTGAAACCGACGCGAAATTCCCAGTCCTGCCACGTCACCTTCCAGCCATCGACGGTGAAGCTCGGGCCTTCCGGCTGCACGATCTCGAGCGGCTTCAGATCGGTGCGCGCGGGACTCAGCGTCTCGCTGTCGTAGTTGTATTGCTTGCGCGGGATCGGAACCATGCGGCCGTCGTCGAAGAAAGAGATCACCTTGCCCTCGATGAGGTCCACGACGGCAACGACGCCTTCGATCGGGTGGGCATAGGCGTTGTCCTTTTCGAATGCCCGGTAATAGGACACGGCACGCAGGATGCGACGGCCCTTGTAGGGTTCGAATTCGAAATAACCGGGCGAGATGGGATCGACCTGGATGAGATCGATCTCGCTGTCGGTGAGTCCACGCTTGACCATGGCGTTCCGCCATTGCAGGTCGGCCTTGACGATTTCCGCAGCACGGAAGAAATCCTCGACGATGATCGGCGGGTGACCGTTCTCGTGATCCGTCTTGAGCTCCTTCCACGACGCTAGGTTGTTGGTGCGCAGATCGACCAGAGCCTCGGCCGCGCGTCCCGTCGCTATGTCGAGGGTGAGGATGAACGCCGTGCGCGAGAAATCTTGCCCGTCGACATACGCGTCCACTTCGGACTTGGGTGGCTCATTCAGTTCAACGAAGGGAAAGCGCGGCAGGGTGCCGATGTCCTTGCTCTCGCGAAGGATCCTGCAGGCCCCGTCAATCTCCTCAATGGTCAGCGGGTCGAGAGGATGACGAACCTCAGCGGTTTTGGCCGATTTGCAGTGAATTTTATCCATGACAAGGTCCTGATATTCCTTGCCGAAAATCTGGCACGCAGGTGCATGGACAGTCAGTGCAGGGTAGGCCAAAATTTTTGCAAAAACGGCCAGCCTAAGCTGAGCAAGTCTGATGACGGGAAAGAGGTCACCACGACCCGTCAGCGTTTTGACGGAGCGCGCTTGGCGAACTGCTTCGGCGAGAGGCCGGTCCAAGTTTTGAAGGCGCGGGAAAAAACGGCTATGTCCGAATAGCCGAGGCGGCTGGCCAGTTCGGAAACCTGCATCGTCCGCGACAGGAGAAGCTTTTCGGCTTTCTGTTTCCTCTGGCTTTGCAGCATCTCGCGGAAGGAGGTTCCTTCAAGCTCCAGCTTCCTGCGCAGACTGCGCGCCGAGAGGTTCAACTCCTTGGCGATGACGTCGATATCGAGCGCCGAACCACCGAGGCGGCGCGAGATGCAGGTGGCGACCGCTTCCGAGACGCTAGCCGTTTCATCGCTGTCCCCCGTCATCAAATCCATAAGATGCCGCTCCGCCGTCCTGATGACGCCGTGGCGATCGTCATCGGAGGCGCCGGGCAGGGGACGATCCAGGTCCCGGTTGTTTATGGTTATCCCGTTGAACGTGCCCGAGCCGCGAACCGGACCTTTGAAGAAAGCGGCGAGGCGCTGCTCGCGTGTCTCAATTTCATGTTCGAACTCGATCAGCACCGGCGTCCATCGCGGCGTGGTCAGCTGGCGTATGAGGGAAACGATGGCTGAAATCGTGAATTCGGCGTCCTGACGGCGTGGCCACAGCGACGGATCGCCGACGCCATAGGAGTATACGGTGGTGTCGTCCTCGCGGGTGACGATCAGGTTCGTGTTCGCCTGCCATGCGGTCTGGAAGGTCTCGAATATGCCGAGGACCTCCCGCAGCGATCCTGCATTCAGGATGATCGCGCAGATCGGACCCAGCATCTGCAACCGAAAACTCGAACCAAGCTCAAGACCGAAATAGGGGTTGGAGGTAGCTACCGCTGCGTCCTCCATCAGTTCGATATAGGACCGTAGCGGCAGGCGGGCGTAAGGCGATCTCAAATCGGCTCGCGAGAGCCCTTGCTTCCTCAGAAGCTTGTCGATCGGCGCGTGATGGCGCAACAACTCGCCGATGATCGGCTCGAAAAAGAAGGCGCGTATGGTGGAGCACCTGCGCGGCTTCCTCGATGCCTGCTGTGGTTGTCGCTTTGTGTCCTGCACTAAAGCCGGTCTCCGACAATGTCGGTTGATGACACGTACGTCTTGAGCCTGCGCGAAGCGGTCAGCGCTTCAATTCATATCCGAACCTTTCGCGATCCCATGTCGTTTTTGTGGTGCCTCTCTCCCGCAGGCGAACCTTCTGGATCTTGCCGTTTTCGGTCAGAGGCAGCGTATCGACGAAATCGAGATAGCGCGGCACGGCGAAATAGGCGAGGCGGGACCGGCAGAAATCAAGCAATGCGGCGGGTTCGATCGTATGGCCGGAGGCCGGAATGATCGAGGCCATCACTTCGTCTTCGCCGAGTTCGGACGGCACGCCGTAGACGGCGCAGGACGACACGGACGGATGCGTCAGCAGAACCTGCTCGACTTCCCACGAGGAAATGTTCTCGCCACGGCGGCGGATCGCATCCTTCATACGATCGACGAACCGGAAGTTGCCGGCTGGATCGCGCGCTACGCGGTCGCCGGTGTGGAACCAGAGATTGCGCCAGGACTCAACGGTCTTTTCCGGCATGCCGAAATATCCCGTCGCGAAGGCGAAGGGCTCGTCGGCCCTCAGGATCAGCTCTCCGGGCTGGCCGTACGCGACCTCCACATCGTTCTCGTCGACGATCCGCGCCTGGAAGCCGTCGAGCAGGTAACCCATGGTGCCGGGATGCTTCGAAGGGATATCTCCGCCAAAGACGAAGTTCGTCTCGGTCGAGCCGTAGGCGTCGAGGAGCGGTACGCCGAACCGCTCGAGGAACGGTTGATGAAAGCGGCCGGGAACGCCGCCGCCAAGCGCAACCCGGATCGAGTGCGAGCGGTCGGCGGATTCCGCAGGGCGGGTGAGCAGGATGGCCGCCATCGCGCCGAGAAGGTATCCTACAGTTGCCTTGTGGCGTGCGGCCGATTTCCAGAACGAGGAGGCGGAGAACTTGCGCTCCAGCACATAGGTCGAGCCGGTCAGCAGTGCCTGCCAGAAGCAGTTGAGCGCGTTGGTATGGAACAGCGGCAGGGTGGTGAACAGCACGTCGCCCTCGGAGATGCCAAGGCCGCGCGCCGTGTTGACGCCCCACCAGAAAAACTGCGCCTGCGGGCAGCACACGCCCTTTGCAGGGCCGGTCGTCCCCGAGGTGTAGAGGATCGTCAACGTGTCTGCTGGCTTGCCCGCCGGGGCTGCGCCGGACGACGGATAGGCTGGCATCGTCTCAGCGGGCCTTGCGCCGACAACGGCGCTGTGCGTGTCGCCGATGATCCATATCGTCTCGACAGGGGCCAGTTCGGCGTCGAGACCGTCGAAGGCTCCCGACAATTCAGCTTCGACGATGAGCAGCCTGGCGCCGCAATTGCCGAGCACATGGCGTAGTTGGGGACCGCGCGAAGCGGTGTTGATCGGCACCAGGATCGCGCCGATCCACCCGCAGCCGAGAAACAGCTCGAGAAACTCCGGGCGGTTGGAGCAGAAAATCGCAACGCGGTCACCATGGCCGATCCCCGCCGTGGCGAGCAGGGCGCCCGCGCGGGCAGCCTTGTCGCGCATATCGGTATAGGTCCAGGTCGAGTCCTCGAAGGCGAAAAGCGGGCGATCCGCAAAGGCTTCGGCCTGCTCGTCCAGGATTTGCGCGATGCATCGCCTGTCCGCGGGAAAACGTGCAGGCAGCGCGCTTGCCAGCTCTCCCGTTTCACCCGCAGCGAAGCTCGGGGCATTCGGCATCCTGGCGCTCCTAGAGGCTGATCACCGCGGCCTTGAGCCGGGTGTGGTCGAGCACCGACTGCTCCCCGAGATCGTGGCCTACGCCCGAGTTCTTGGTGCCGCCGAAAGGCAGCGCTGCGTCGAGCACATTGTATACGTTGACCCAGACGTTTCCGGCCTTGAACCCCTTGATGAAGCGGTGCACGCGGCTGACGTCGCGGGTCCAGATGCTGGCGCCGAGGCCGTATTGGGAGTCGTTGGCGAGCGAGAGCGCCTCGGCTTCATCGGCGAACCTTGCCGCAACGAGCACCGGCCCGAAGATCTCCTCCTGTACGACGCGCATCGTCTGCTTTGTGTCGACCAGGACCGTGGGGCGGACATAGCTGCCCGGATGGTCGAGGGCTTCGCCGCCGGTGAGCACTGTCGCGCCCTCACGACGTCCGGCGTCGATGTAGTCCAGAACACGTTGCTGCTGCGCCTTGCTGACCAGCGGTCCCATCTGGGTCTCGGGGTCGAGCCCGGACCCGAGCCGGATCGACCGGGCGATTTCGGCGACGCCTTCGAGCACTTTGTCGAATATGCTTTCATGCACATAGAGGCGCGAGCCGGCGCAGCAGTTCTGGCCGTGGTTGGCGAAAATCGCCCAGGCTGCCGCAGGGATCGCCTGATCGAGATCGGCATCCTGCATGACGACAACCGGCGACTTGCCGCCGAGCTCGAGATTGTACTTCTTGAACGCCACCGCTGCGCTCGCTGCGATCAGCTTGCCGGTGGCGGTCGAGCCGGTGAAAGAGATCTTGTCGACACCGGGGTGACGCACGAGGTGCGCGCCGGTCCCGGCACCCGAGCCGGTGACGACGTTGACAACGCCTGCCGGTATCCCGGCCTCCAGCGCCAGGTCCGCCAGCCGCAGCGCGGTCAGCGGGGTGGGTTCGGCCGGCTTCAGCACCACCGTGCAGCCCGCCGTCAGAGCCGGCGCCAGCTTCCACACGGCCTGGCAAAGCGGAACGTTCCACGGCACGATGCCCGCGACGACGCCGATCGGCTCGCGGGTGGTGAAGGAGAAGAATTCGCCTGAAGGGATGTAGGGCGCGGAAATGTCAACCGTGCGCCCTTCGATCTTGGTGGCCCATCCGGACATGTAGCGCAGCACGTGAGCGGAGAACTCGACATCGATGAGCCGGGTGGCGCCAATGAGCCGGCCGCTGTTGACGGTTTCGAGCTCGGCCAGCTCGCGACCATTCTGCTCGATGAGATCCGCGAGCTTCAGCATGACGTGGGCGCGCTCATAGGGGCGCATGCGCGACCATGGTCCGCTTTCCAGCGCGGCGCGCGCCGCAAGCACGGCGGCGTCGACATCCGCCGCGGTCGCCTCCGGGACGCGTGACACTTCCTGACCCGAACTTGGATCGATCAGCGGCACGGTTTGGTCGCCGGTTGAGCTTACAGACTTGCCGCCGATGCGCAGCAGATGTTGCTCGGCCAGGAATGCCCGGCTGGCTTGGCCAAGCAGGCTGAAATCGTTGCTATAGGCGCTCATGTCTTGCGTCCTCCCGAACGTTACCAGATTGCTCGCCCCCTCGCTCAACCGCCAACCAGAGCCAGCACGCGCAGCGGGCTGCCGGAACCATGCTTGATTTTCAGCGGAGCGGCGACGATGAGGGCGCCGACCGGCGGCAGCAGGTCGAGATTGGCGAGGCACTGGAGCCCGTAACGACCCGCACCGTGGAGATAATGGTGCGCAGGGTAGGGCGGGCTGAAATGCCCGGCCTGTCCGGCGTCGGTGCCGATCGTCTCAGTGCCGAGGCCGATGATGCCGCGTTCCTCGACCAGCCAGCGCATGACCTCTGCGTCGGGGCCCGGCGTGTGCGCCCCGTCGTCTGTGAGGTTGGCATAGTCGCGTCCAGTCTTCTTCGACCAGTCGGTGCGCAGCAGCACCCAGTTACGGGCGGGGATGCGCCCATGCCTGGCCTCCCAGTCGAGCGCGGCGGAGCGGGTGAGCAGGAAATCCGGGTCCTCCGCCGCCTGGCGCGAGCAGTCGATGACGCAGGCCGGCGCGATCATGTCGGCGGCCGGCAGGGTGTCTACGGTGTTGAGCGGCAGGTCCTTGCCGGTGAACCAGTGTATCGGCGCGTCGAAATGCGTGCCGGTGTGTTCGCCGAAGGAGATGTTGTTCCAGTACCAGGCCGGGCCGTTGCCGTCATAGCGGGAGATCTGCTCCATCCGGAACGGCGCGGACTGGCCGAGTTCCGGCGGCATGACGATGGTGGGAAAATCCGGCGACAAGGTGTGCGTCAGGTCGATCACCTTCACGCCAGCGTCGGCGATGGAGGCCGCGAGCGCGGCGAGCAGGCCTGCGGACGTCTGGTTGCCCGGTGCGGTCATTGGCCGATCTCCCTCTCCAGCGCCTTCGGGTTGGCCGCCAGCCGGGCTGTGATGTCATTCGCAACATCGCCGACATAGACCTCCTCGATGCCACGCCGCAGGCCATCGACCACGGCATCGGCAAGCACAGCGGGAGCCAGCTTCGGCGGCGGCAGGGCCTGAAACCACTCGGTATCGAGGGGGCCGGCAAAGGCGTTCAGGAGCTTGACACCGCCCTGCGCGAGTTCGGTCCGCAGCCAGTGGGAAAGCGACAGACAGGCGGCGTGCGACACCGACAGGCTTCCCATCGCTGGCAGGTTGGCCAGCGCGTAGACCGACAGGATGTTCACCCAGGCCGCCGCGCCGTGATGGCCGTCGGCGCCGCGCGCGATCATGACCGGCGCGAAGGCGCGGGCAAGGCGCATCGTGCCGAACAACGTCGCGTTCATGGCATCCGCCATGTGGAGCGTGGTCGCGCCGTCGAAAATGTGTCCCGGACGGATGTGGTCCGCAGTGTTGACCAGGATATCGACCTTGGCGCCGATATCGGCTGCGAGATCGGCCACCGACCGCTCGTCGGTCATTTCCAGGGGAACGATTTCGACCCCGGCCAGTTCGCGCAGCGACTGCTCGGCGGGGAACGGCTTCCAGCGATCGGCTACACCGACGAAAACCGTGCGCGCACCGGCGCGGACCAGGGAGCGGGCCAATGCCTGGCCGACCGGATTGCGGCCGTCGGAAATCAGGATGCGTCTGTCACGGGGGTCGGCGGCCATCTCCCGCCACTGCAGGTCGTCTTGCATGTCAGGCGTCCTCGAAACCGGATTTGCGAACATGACCGCGTGGCCGCTGCGGTCCAACTGCAAGGAGAGCCGTACCGGCTCGCCCTCGATGCAGTCGCCATGGACGTGAGCGATCACCTGTGGCCCGCAGTCCATCGTGACGATGCCGGTCCGCCAGGGCATCCGCTCGCGGAAATAGCTGTCGCCTGAGACCTGGATGGTGGTGAGGGCGGCCAGGACACCGCTGGACGGTGCCTCCACGAAGGGCAGCCTGTCTGACAGGCAATGCGGGCAGGCGTCGCGTGGCGGATAGGCAAAGCTGTTGCATGCCGCACACCGCTGGATTGCAAACCGGCCCTCGGCGGCCGCGAGCGTCAGCCCATGTGCGGCCCGGCTGCGGATGGCGGGCGGCAACAGCGGCTGCTGCGTACGTGCCAGCGGATTCTTGCGCTTGGGCCCTGGAAGCGGTTCGCTCATCCGCCCCCCCCTGCGAAGATGACCGCACCGGAGGAGAGGCCGCGGTCGTAGTTGATCATGCCGAAGCCCGACGCAAGCCCGATGCGAGCGCCTTCCACCTGGGTCGGCCCGGCGAGCTTCATAACCTGGCGCATGCATTCGACGATGCCGAGGTGGCCGCCGGCCGCGCCGGCCTGCCCGACCGAGAGCTGCCCGCCCGAGGTGTTGTGCGGGAAGTCGCCGTCTATGGTGAAGGTGTGATTGCGGACGAAGTCGGGTCCTTCGCCTTTCTTGCAGAAACCCAGATCCTCGAACTGCATCATCGAGATGACAGGGTAGTCGTCGTAAGTCTGCACCACATCGACGTCGTTCGGCGAGATGCCGGCTATGTGGTAGAGTTCATCGACGTCCACAGCCCAACCGCCGCGAAGCTGTATCTCGTCGTCCGGGAACGCATGGTGCCGTTCGATCGTGGAGAGAATACGCGCGGACGGCAGACCGAGCGATTTTGCCGTCTCGTCCCTCATGACGAGAAAAGCCTCTGCGCCGGCACAGGGCATCACGCAATCGAACAGATGGATGGGGTCGGCGATCGGACGCGCAGACAAATACTGCTCGAGGGTAAGGGGCTTCTTCATCAACGCGTTCGGGTTGCGCAGCGCATTGTCGCGCTGAGCCACGCACAATTTACCGAAGTCCTCCCGTCGGGCGCCGAACTGCTTCATGTATCTGCGGGCTATCAGCGCGAAGCTGGCGTTGGGTCCGCCCGCTCCATAGGGATAGACGGCGTCCTGCGAGAAGCGCGAAAAGTTCGACAGCGTCCTGCGGAAAGTATCGACATGGTTGGTATCGCCGGCAACGCAGGCGACGATGTCGGCGTCGCCGGCCTGGACGGCGCGTGCGGCGCGCCGGAGCGACAGGACGCCGGAGACGCCGCCCATCGGAATGTAATCGAGCCAGCGCGGGGACAGGCCGAAATGCTGGGTAAGGCCGATCGCAGTATCGGGCGCTATGGAAAAGCTCGCAACCGCGAAGCCGTCGAAATCCCTGTGGCTGAGTCCGGCGCCTTCGGCCAGCGCCTTGAGCGCCCGGCCAATCCACCAATGGCCGCTTTCGATCGAGTAGCGCTGGTAGGGCACGGTGACCGGCACAGCCGCGACGATGCCGTCGTATGACTGTCGTTTCCCTTTCAGCACCCTATTTGCGTCCATCAGCGCACATCCTGATGATCGTCAGCTATGTCTAGTGGTCTTGCGCATTGCGGCCTTGAACTCCCTGAGGTCCATCGCCTGTCCCTGCTGGACAAGGTTTGCTGCCATCGCCTTGATCTCGCCCCGCTGGAGCTTCTGGGTCGAACCCAACGGCAGCTCGTCGACAAAGGCGGCATAGCCCGGCAGCTTATGGTAGGAGAGCTGCGCGGCGCCATCCCGGACGATCTGCTCTGCCATGGCTCGCGGGTCGGTCCCGGCACCGTCCGCCTTGACGAAGAAGGCGAACACTTCCTCGCCGCGGATTTCGTCCGGCACGGGCGTCACCGCCACAGCCTTCAGCGCATCACTGCCGGCCAGTGCCGTCTCGACCTCGAGAACCGCGATGTTCTCGCCGCTGCGGCGGACGATGCTCTTCTTACGGTCGAAGAAATAGAGCAGGCCGTGCTCGTCCTCGAAAACGAGGTCGCCGGTGTGAAACCAGCCGCCGGCCCACGCCTCCTCGGTCGCCTGTTCCTCCTTGAGATAGCCGCTGAAGAAGCCGTCGCGAGGGTCGGGTCCGGCGGCGCGCACGAGGAGTTCGCCCGGCACTCCCTGCGTCACCGGAACGCCGGCATCGTCAACGATCCGGTACTCCATGCCCGCGCGGGGCCGGCCGATGCAACGCTGGCCCGGCGTATACTCATCGCGCGCGGTGGTGGTCGTCGCCCGGCCGCCGGTCTCGGTCATCGCCCAGGCTTCGACGATCGGAAAGCCGTAGCGCTCCTCGAACTCGATCTTGTGGCGGGCGCCGACGCCGGGGCCGAGCGAGAACTTGACCCGGTGCTCGATTTCGGCCGGCGACTTGGGCAACTGCAGCAGGATTGCAGGAATGACGCCGAGGAAATGGACAATGGTCGCGCCGGAGTCCTTTACCGACTGCCACCAGCGCTTGGGATGGAAGCGGTCGAGCGGCACAATCGCGCCGCCTTTGACGATCATGCCAAGGGCGGTGCAGCCGAGCGCGTTCATGTGGAACATCGGCAGCGGCGTCAGCGCCACCTCGCAGTCCTCGTCGATCCAGGCGATGCCGCCCTGCGTCACGTACCAGTCGGCAAGGGTCATGAAGTATGCGTTGGAAAGCATGCAACCCTTCGGCTTGCCGGTGCTGCCGGACGTGAACAGCAGCGCGCATTCGTCGCCCGGCTCCCCGTGCTGGCGTCGTGCGGCAACCGTCGGCGGCTGGATGTCTTCGCCGGGTATGATCACGCGCACCGCGGGGTTGGAAAAATCCGAGAGGACCGCGGCGGTCTTGCTGTGGGTGACCAACAGCTCGACTTCGGCCAGGCCGAGTTGGTACTCCAGCTCCGCGGGGCGCAGATCCGGATTTATCGGCACGATGGATACGCCGAGTGCATTCAGCGCGAGCCAATGGACGAAGAACTCGGGCCGGTTCTCCAGGAGGAGAGCGACACGGCAGCCAGCGCCGAAACCTACGTTGCCGAACCGAGTTCGCAGAGCCTGAATGGTATCGAACGCCTCTCCGTAGGAAATGTGGAAGCCTTGCGGAGCGTATGGCAACGCAGCGCTTTCCGGAGCCTTCAGAAACGCCGCATCGGGCTTTGCCTTTGCTTTTTCTTCGAAGGCGAGGAAAGGAGATCGCATCGAATGTCCTGCTTCGCGCCAGGCTGCATCGCCGGAAATCCGGCTTCCGCAGGCCGTTGATCTGTAACGGGCGCGGCGCTTCAATTCCCGCTTGGGGTAGATGGGCGGACGCTGGGCGGTCCAATACAATCGCTTGCCGATTTGGATCGCAAATTGCTATGGATCGCCATGGATCTCAGACAAATTCGATATTTCATCGCGGTCGCCGAGGACGAACATTTCGGCCGCGCTTCCGACCGCATCCATATTGCGCAGCCTGCCCTCAGCCGCCAAATCCAGATGCTCGAGGCCGAGCTGGGCGTGAACCTGTTCGATCGGCTGCCGCGCGGCATCAAGCTGTCGGCCGCGGGGCGAACCTTCCTTGATTACGGCAGAAAGATCATGCTGGATCTCGGCCATGCCGTCAGCGAGACGCAGGCTGTCGGCCGCGGCGAGGCCGGCATGCTTAAGCTCGGCTTCATCGAGGTTGCTGCATGGAGCGGCACAATCCCGGAGATGATCATGGAGTTCAGGCGCTCAAGCCCTGGAGTTCAGCTCGTGCTGCGCTCGATGACCACGCTGGACCAGATCGAAGCCGTGCAGGACGGCGGCATCGACGCCGGCTTTCTCTACAATCCGCCTGCCAATATGCCGGCGCTGACGGTGCTGCCAATCGCGCGCCATGCCGTGCTGCTGGCGGTGCAGTCGGATTCGGCGCTGGCCAGGCGGCAAAGGATCGACGTCAAGGAACTTGCGGGCCATCCGCTGATCTCGTTTCACAGGCGACAGAGCCCGACATACCATGACGAGCTTCACCGCGGGCTCTTCAATGCGGGCGTCGTGGTCAACGTCGTGCACGAGGCCGAGAACGAAGCCGAGATGCTGGCGCTCGTCACCGCGGGCCTGGGCGTGGCGCTGGTCAACGAGTGCCAGAGGTGGCGGATTCCGCAAGGCCTGTCCCTGATACCAGTTCGCGGCTTGGATGTCGGCCTCGACCTCGCGCTGGTGCATCGCACGGGCCACAGCTTGCCGGCGCTCGAGCGATTCCTGGAGCTTGTTCGTGGCGAAGCTCCCGGCGTGGGCCGACGCCCCAGAACACGCCGGCCGGTAGAAGCGGCGCATACCTAGACGGCTTCCTCTAGGGCATGTTCAATGCCGAAGCGGCATCAGTTTGCCCGTTATTCTTTATTGGAGTTGCCGACCGAACTCAGCTTTCATTAACGCATCGAAATGATGAAGAGCCTGCGCGGCCGAGCCGCAAACCGGGCCGTGACTATCGACGGGAACATATCGAGTGAGAGCGAGGTTGCCGATTCCCTTATGCGTATGCCTCTCCGTGGCGAGAGGGCTGACGCCTGTTCATGGATGATGCAATCGACACGATCGAAACAGATATCGTGATCGTTGGCGCGGGCTCGGCGGGCTGCACGCTTGCCGGCCGCCTTTCCGAGGATGCCGGCACGTCGGTGACGCTTCTCGAAGCCGGAGGTCCCGACCGCAATCCCTGGATACACATCCCGATTGGCTACGGAAAGACGATCGTCAATCCGCGCCTCAACTGGCGCTACGAAACGGAGAAGGGTGCCGAGATCGCCGGCCGGCCGATGTACTGGGCTCGCGGCAAGGTGCTCGGCGGTTCCTCGTCGATCAACGGGTTGCTCTATATTCGCGGCCAGGCACGCGACTACGACCAATGGCGCCAACTCGGCAATGCCGGCTGGTCCTACGACGACGTCCTCCCTTACTTCAGGAAGGCAGAGGACCAGGAGAACGGCGCCGACGACTATCACGGCAGCGGCGGTCCGCTGCGCGTCTCCAACCTCAAGGAGCGCAACCCGCTCTGCGAGGCTTTCATCGACAGTGCGGTCGAGGCAGGGATTCCACGCACCGATGATTTCAACGGCGCGTCGCAGGAGGGGATCGGCTTCTACCAGATCACTACGCGAAACGCCCGCAGATGCTCGGCGGCCGTCGCCTACCTGAAGCCGGCGATGAAGCGGCCGAACCTGCGTGTCGTCACACAGGCCATGGCCGAGCGCATCCTGTTCGAGGGACACCGCGCCGTCGGCGTCGTGTTCGAAAAGGGCGGCAAGCGGATCACCGTCAAGGCGCGGCGCGAGGTCATCGTCAGCGGCGGGTCGATCAACTCGCCGCAACTGCTGCTCCTGTCGGGCGTCGGTCCGGCCGCTGAGCTCAGCGAGCTCGGCATATCGCCGGTTCACAACCTGCCAGGCGTGGGCGAAAACCTGCAGGACCATTACGGCGCGATCATCACCTACAAGAGCAGGCTGCCGCTCACCGTCAACGACATCATGCGCAGTCCCCTGCAGCAACTGCGTGTCGGCCTGCAATATCTGCTGTTCAGGACCGGGCCCCTTACCATTTCCGCCGCGCAGGTCGGCGCGTTCGCCAAGTCCGGACCGCATGTCGAGACGCCGGATATCCAGTTCCTTTTCCAGACGTTCAGCCATGACGAATACGATGCGGGGCTGCACAAATTCTCAGGCTTCGCCAACGTGGTCTGCCCGGTGCGACCCGAAAGCCGGGGCAAGCTCAGTTTACGCTCGGCCAGTCCCAAGGATGCGCCGCTGATGCAGCCCAACTACCTTGCGGCCGAGGCCGATCGCCGGGTGCTGGTCGAGGCCATGAAGCTGTCCCGGCGCGTGGCCGAAAAACCCGCGATCGCGGCGCACATCGTCGAGGAATACGCGCCGGGACCGGCGGTCAGCAGCGATGACGAGCTGCTGGCCTATGCCCGGGAGACTGGTCTCTCGATCGCGCATCAGGTCGGGACCTGCAAGATGGGCAGCGACCCGATGGCGGTGGTGGACAATTCGCTGAAAGTGCACGGCATGGAGGGGCTGCGGGTCGTTGACGCGTCGATCATGCCTACGCTTATCTCGGGAAACACCAACGCGCCGACGATCATGATCGCCGAAAAGGCGGCCGACATGATCCGCGGTCGGAGCATGGCGGCCTGAACGAACAGCGTAACGCTACGGCGTGGCAGTGAACAGGCTCTGCTGCTGGGGAAGGCAGGGCAACGGCGCGGTCCGGGTTCCGGAATGCGGCTTGGATGAATGGGAGAAATGCTCCGTGCTCGACGGGCATACGTTTGACTACATCATCGTGGGAGCGGGCTCGGCAGGCTGCGTGCTCGCTGCGCGCCTCAGCGAAGACGGCAAGAGCAGCGTGCTGCTCCTGGAGGCGGGCGGCAAGGATTCGAGCTTCTGGATTCACATCCCCGTCGGCTACGGCAAGACGATCACCGACCCGCGCGTGAACTGGAAGTTCGAGACCGAACCCAACCCGGCGCTCGACGGCCGCCGCATCTATTGGCCGCGCGGCAAGGTGCTGGGCGGCTCCTCGTCGATCAATGGCCTGATCTATATGCGCGGCCAGGCCGAGGACTACGAACACTGGCGGCAGCTCGGCAATTCCGGCTGGTCGTATGACGACGTGCTTCCCTATTTCCGCCGGGCCGAAGACCAGGAGAACGGCGCCGACCGTTATCACGGGAAGGGCGGTCCGCTTTCCGTCACCAACCTTACCGAGCGCAACCCGCTCTGCGACGCCTTCATCGATGCGGCCGGAGCCCAGGGCATCCCTCGCAATGACGACTTCAACGGCGCGGCGCAGGAGGGCGCTGGCTATTTCCAGGCGACGGTGAAGAGGGGAAGGCGAGCGTCGGCGGCGACCGCCTATCTCAAGCGGGCAATGTCTCGCAAGAACCTGACTGTCGTGACGGAGGCGCACGCCGAGCGCATCCTGTTCGAAGGAAAGCGGGCCACGGCAGTCCAGTTCCGCAAGGAGGGCGCGTCGCTTCGTGCCACGGCCGGGCGCGAGATCATTCTTGCCGCGGGCTCGGTGAAGTCGCCGCAGCTTCTGATGCTTTCAGGCGTGGGCGATACCGGCCAGCTTGCGGAACACGGGCTGGAGGCGGTGCATCACCTGCCGGGCGTCGGTCAGAACCTGCAGGACCACTATGGCGGCCAGATAACCTGGAAATGCAACCGACCTATCACCATGAACGACGTGATGATGAGCCGTTTCCGTCAGATGAAGGCGGGCCTGCGCTGGCTGCTGACCCGAAGCGGACCGCTATCGGTGCCGGCCGGCCAGGCGGGCCTCTTCGCTAAGGTCCTGCCCGAATCCGCCTCGCCCGACCTGCAGTTCCTGTTTCAGACCTTCAGCGGCGGCTATTACGAGGACGGGCTTTTCAAGTTCTCGGGCTTCGCGAACTTCCTTTGCCCGGTGCGGCCGCAGAGCCGTGGCGAGATCAGGCTGCGGTCGGCAAGGGCCGATGATATGCCGAAACTGCTGCCCAATTACTTTTCCGACGAGCGCGACCGCCGCATCGCCGTCGAGGGGCTGAAGCTTGCCCGCCGCATGGCAAGGAGCAAGCCGCTGGCCGACTTTATCATCGAGGAACACCTGCCGGGCCCGGACACGGCAACCGATGCTGAAATCGAGCGCTATCTCACGCAGAACGGAGGTTGTGTCTCTCATCAGGTGGGAACATGCAAGATGGGGACCGACGCCATGGCGGTCGTGGACCCCGAGCTTAAGGTCCATGGCGTGGATGGGCTCAGGGTCGCCGACGCCTCGATCATGCCGACGCTCGTCTCCGGCAACACCAATGCAGCGACGATCATGATCGGCGAGAAGGCGGCGGACATGATTCGGAGGGCGGCATGAGCGAGACGGTCGCCAGGGAGAGCCAGGCCGAGGCACGTCCGTCCGATCGGGGATCGCCCAGTCTCGTCCGGGTCGAGGGCATCTTCAAGAACTTCCCTGGGGTGCGCGCCCTGAACGACGTCAGCCTCACGATAAGGTCCGGCGAGGTTCATGCACTGACCGGCGAGAATGGCTCGGGGAAGTCGACGCTGTCGCGCATCATCGCGGGCATGATGAAGCCTGACGAGGGCCGTATCTTCGTCGACGGCAAGGAATGCACCTTCGACAGCCCCTCGGCAGCGCTCGGCATGGGCATCGTCATGATCAGCCAGGAGCTGACGCTCGCTCCAACGCTGACGGTCGCCGAGAACATCTTTCTCGGGCGCCTTCCGCGCACGCGGCTGGGCATCGTCGACTGGTCGCGGCTGGAAGCAGATGCAGCGAGCGCGCTGGAACGGCTCGACATCCATGTCTCACCGCACGCCCGGGTAGGTGACCTCAGCGTCGAGCTCAGGCAGGAGGTCGAGATCGCGCGTGCGCTTTCGGCGAATGCCCGCCTGCTGATCCTCGACGAAGCGACCAGTTCCTTGTCGGAGGCCGCTACCGCAAGGTTGCTCGAGCGCGTGCGGCAGGAGCGCGACGCGGGGATGGCGATCCTGATGATCACCCACAGGATGCCGGAGATCTACGAGGTGGCTTCTGTCGCCACGGTCCTGCGGGATGGCAACCTGGTGGCGACGGTTCCCTTGCCGTCGACTACGGAAAGCCAGCTCGTGCGGTTGATGGTCGGCCGCGAGATCAGCGATTTCTATGGGAAGCGTTCCATCCAGGCTGGAAACCAGGTGATCCGCATCCGCGATCTGCACACGCCCGCAGGAGCGCTTCGCCCGACCTCGCTCGACGTGAGGCGCGGCGAGATCGTCGGGATCGCCGGGCTGGTCGGATCGGGAAAGTCGGAATTCGGCCTGGCGCTGGGCGGCGCCATTGAGTGCGTCGGCGAGGTCGAGGTCGAGGGCCGCCCCGTGCGCCTCGGCGATCCACGCAGCTCCATCGAGGCCGGAATCGGCCTCGTTCCTGACGACCGCAAGTCGTCGGCTCTGCTTCTGGTGCGCAGCGTGATGGAGAATTTCTCGCTCGCCTGGATCGACCGGCTCTCGAGGGCGGGTGTCCTCGACACGCGCAGGGAACGCTTGGACGTGCAGGGCGCGATCAAGAGGTATCGCGTTGCGACCGCGTCCGCGGGTGTGTCCATTGCGACCCTTTCGGGAGGCAACCAGCAAAAGGTGGTGCTGGGGCGAACCTTCATGCGGCAACCAAGCGTGCTGGTGCTCAGCGAGCCCACCCGCGGGATCGACATCGGCGCCAAGAGCGAGATCTACCGGATGCTGCAGGATGCCGCCGAAGGCGGCGCGGCCGTCATCGTGATCTCGTCGGAACTGCCCGAGCTGCTCGGCGTCTGCGATCGGATCGCCGTCTTCTTCGAGGGCCGGCTCGAGGCGGAGTTCGGCCGCGACGAGGCAACGGAGGAGGCGATCGCGCATGTCGCCGTGGCAGGGGCCCGTAATAAGCAGCGTGTCGTCAATCGTTCGGAGGATCGCCAATGACAGCCGTCAATCTGAAAGAAGCCGTCGTTGCGCAGCACAGCCGCGAAGCCTCGCCAATTCTCCAGCAGATTCTGCAGAACCGGTACACGGGCGCGCTTCTCAGCCTGCTGATCGTCGGAACAATCGTCGCCGTCACGCAGCCGGTCTTCCTGACCTGGCCGAACCTCATGAATATCGTCAAGTCGAACAGCGTGGTCTTCGTCCTGGCGGTGGGGGCGACGTTCGTCGTCATCGCCGGCGCGATTGATCTTTCAGTGGCCAGCGCCACGGCGGCGTGCGCCATGGTGCTAGGCTTGCTGCTTGTGGCGGGTGCGCCGGCCTACGCGGCGATCCCCGCGGCAGTCGCATTCGGCGCCTTCCTGGGAGCGATCAACGGGACTCTGATAAGCTACTTCAAGATATCGTTCTTCGTGGTGACGCTCGGCTCGCTCTCCATGTTCCAGAGCTTTGCCCTGATCGCCAATGACGGCGCCAGCATCAGCGTCTTTTCGTCGCCAGGCTTCGCGCCGATCGGGGCCTTCGTGAATGGCAATATCGGGCCGGTTCCGGTGATGCTCATTTTCGACCTGGCGTTGCTGCTCATCGCCGGCGGTGTGCTCCGCTACACCGCATTCGGCCGCGCGCTCTTCGCCATCGGCGCGAACACAGAAGCCGCGCGCCTCAACGGCATCGACGTCAAGCGCATGATGCTGATCGTCTTCATCATTGCCGGCCTGATGGCGGGGCTCGGCAGCGTGATCCAGGTCGGGCGTCTGACATCGGCATCCGCCGACATCGACCCGACCCTGCTGCTGACCGTGCTGGCCGCGGTCCTGATCGGCGGTACGGCCTACACCGGTGGCGAGGGTGGCGTGTTCGGCACCATGATTGGCGTTCTCTTCCTCGGGGTGATCCAGAACGGCCTCACGTTGAGCGGCGTGTCGTCCTTCTGGCAAGGGATGGTCAGCGGCCTGATCCTCATCCTGGCGGTGTGGCTGGGTGGCCTGCGGCAGTTCATGCGGCGGCGCAAGCAAGCCAAAGTCGGTTGAGCCGGCGCTCTTGCGAGACGCTATCGTTCAATGCCGTTTCGGCATCGGACAGTCCCTCCAAATCTATTGGATGGGAATGGGTTTTTCAGTTCTGATAGCCGGCAATCGCTCTGCAATTCGGCTATCAGGGCCGCAAGAAAAAGACAGTCAAGTCGGATCAAGGGGAACGTGATGATCAAGTTAAAAACCGGATTTGGTGCGCTTGTCGCGCTGTACGCGGTGGCCTGCAGTGCCCAAGCGGAAGAAGCACTCATCGGATACATTTCGCCGATTGCCGCCCAGCCGGGGCAGCAATTGATAAACGGCGCGATCGAGGCGGCGTCCAAGGAGAAGGGGTGGCAGTATCGCGTCCTCGACGCGAACCTCTCCGCCGACAAGCAGGTTTCGCATGTCGACACGCTTCTCAATCTGGGCGCAAAAGCCATTGGCTCCTGGTCCCTCGATGCCAATGCCGTTGCCGGTGCCTACCAGCGAGCCAATGAGCAGGGCGTGCCGGTCATCGGCGTGAACTCGGTCGGCCAGGGTGTCACCAACACTGTCTGGTGGGAGGTCAACACCTGCAACCCCGGCGGACCGTATGAGCGGCAGGCGAAGTGGATCGCCGAGAAAGTCCCGAACGCGAAGGTGATCGTCTTTGGCGGTCCGCCAGTCGCGTCGATCATGATGAACGCGAAATGCTTCACCGAGGCCGCGAAGGCTGCGGGCCTCGAAGTGATCGACCGGGTGGACAACACCAAGGACTCAACCGCCAACGCCGCGACGCTCGCGTCGGACGAGCTGATCCGCTTCCCCGACGTGCAGGCGTTCTGGGCCTACAACGACTCTAGCGCGCTTGGCATCTCCGCTTCGGTGATTGCAGCCGGCAAGTCGGTCTATTCGGGCTCGAATACCGACGGCGTGATGGTCTTCGGCATCAACGGCGATGCCGACGCGATTGCCGCCGTGCGCGAAGGCCGCCTGACCGGAACCTGGGATCCGGACGCGTCCGCGACAGGCTTCGCCGTTGCGCGCGCCATGGATGAGGCGATGTCGAACCCGACCGGAGAGCACAAGCCTATCGTCGTTGCCGGCACGTTCTTCACCTCCGAAAATATCGCCACCTGGGTGAAGGACACCAAGCGCGGCTACTCGATCGGCCAGTTTCCGGAAGTGAAGTGATCGGCACGGCCCGGTGATCAATCGCCGGGCCGGTCTTCTCCGGACATCAAAAGGGCTTCGGATACCGCAGCGTCCGCAGAACGTGGCGCGTGCGGTCCCGTTGCCCTGTTCAGTCGGGAGGAACCTTTATGAAGATCGTCGGATATGGAGACAGGCTGAGCGCCCCTGCCGGCGAACGCATCGCGTTCAAGGTCAGTTGCACGGAGCCCAGCTACGAGGCGGCGCTCGTCCAGCCCTCGCATATCGAAGCTTTCAGGCGCGAGTTCAGCTCGCCGATTGATGGCGTCTACCCGGGGCGCGTCCAGGCTTTCCCGCAAGGATCCTACATTCGCTTCGAAAGACCCGTCCCGCGGCCCGAAAGGCTGAGGATGGAGCTGTGGATATGCCGACCGCTCCCATTGCCGGGCTCCAGGAGTTACTTGCCTGGGACGACGGTTGCGGCCTGTTTGTCGGCACGGCCGGAGACGTCGAGCTGCGTTGCGGAGGAGCCATCTTGGCGACAGGCGTGCCGTTGCGGCGGAACGAATGGTACCACATCACGGCGGAAATCTCTGAAGGGCATGCCACGGTAAGCCAAACGCCGAGGCGCTGGGATGGCGAGGTCCGCAAGAGCGGCCGGCTCGAAGCCAGTCCGGGCGAAGACAATTTCAGGATCGGCCGCGGGTTTGACGGTAAGATCGATTCCCCGCGCATCGACGGCGTCGCGGCCTGGGACTTCTCGATCGGCATTCGCTCGACGCGCGTCTTCGACACCGGACCGAACGCCTTGCACGGCGAGATCGTCAACATGCCGATGCGCGGCGTGACCGGCTGGAATTGGACCGGCCGCTCGCTCGACTTCAAGCAGATTCCGGCCGAATACGGTGCGATCCACTTTCATCGCGACGATCTTGAGGACGCGAAATGGCAGACGGACTTCGTCCTCACCGTCCCTGAGGATCTCAAAAGCGGTCTCTACGCGATTCGTTTGCGCGCGGGCGAAGAAGAGGACTTGGTTCCGTTCTTCGTGCGGCCCAAACGCGGGCAGCAGAAGGCGAAGATCGCCTTTCTCGCGCCGACCTTCAGCTACCTGGCCTATTCCTGCGAAACCTCGGGAACGAAGACCTCGCCGTCCATCCCGGAGGAAGAGCGTCGTCGCATGGAGGCAGCGCTGGCGCCGGGCGACCACTACGCCGCCGATCAAGGGCTTCTT
This sequence comes from Mesorhizobium sp. LHD-90, assembly GCF_030929505.1. Lineage (GTDB taxonomy): Bacteria > Pseudomonadota > Alphaproteobacteria > Rhizobiales > Rhizobiaceae > Kumtagia. The sequence continues at coordinate 25,693 of NZ_JAVFVV010000034.1, forward strand.
AGTCTCTACGATCACCACAAGGACGGAACCGGCAACTGCTTCGTCTCGCGGCTTAGGCCGCTTCCCAACATGCGGCCCTACTATATCTCCGTGCCGATCTGGGGCGCACACCAGCTTGGCGCAGACCTCCACGTTCTCGACTGGCTGCGCAGCCTCGGTGAGCCGTTCGAGGTGCTGACCGACGAGGACCTGCACCACGAGGGCATCGCGGCGATCGAGAAGTACAATGTCGTCCTGAGCGGCACCCATCCCGAATACTGGAGCGGTCCGATGCTCGATGCGGTCGAGCGTTATCTGGATCGCGGAGGGCGCTTCATGTATCTCGGCGGCAACGGCATGTACTGGGTCACCGACCCGCATCCGGAGCGTCCTCATGTCGTGGAGGTGCGCCGCACCAACGCCGGGACGCGGGCTTGGCAATCGGCGCCGGGCGAGGTCCATCAGCAGACCACTGGCGAGCCGAGCGGATTGTGGCGCTATCGCGGGCGTTCCCCGCACAAGGTATTCGGCGTCGGTATGGCTGCCCATGGCTACGACTACGCCGTACCTTACGAGCGCTGCGAGGCGAGCTTCGATCCGGATTACGCCTGGATATTCGAAGGCGTCGGGGCGAATGAGCCGATTGGCGATTTCGGCGCGACCATGGGAGGCGCGGGCGGTTTCGAGATCGACAGCCTCGACCACGCACAGGGGAGCCCGACCGGCACGGTGCTGCTCGCCACTGCGAAGGACGGGTTCTCCGATAGTTATCAAGGTGTGGTCGAGGATGTGATGATGGAGGACAGCCGTTCCGGCGCTTCGGTCAATCCGCGCGTGCGCGCCGACATGACGTATCTGCAGTATCCGAACGGTGGGGCTGTGTTCTCGACCGGCTCGATCTGCTGGGGCACAAGCCTTACCCACGCGAACTTCCAGAACAATGTCGCCACGATCACAGGCAACGTCATGCGGCGCTTTGCCGAAGACGGTATCAAGGGCTGACGGAGGGCGCGCCTCCGAGATCCGCCACGAGGACCCGACGACGTGAGCATTACCGACGAACTTCATTTTCGCGACCTCACCGATGTCGCCGCCATGTTGCGTGATGGCGATGTCACCTCGCGGGAGTTGACCGAGGCATGCCTCGCACGGATCACCGCTGTCGGCGAGCGCTACAACGCCTTCATCACCATGTTGGCTGACGAGGCGCTTGCGGCGGCAAAAGCCGCCGACAAAGCGCGAGGCGAGGGCCGCCTGCTCGGCCCGCTGCACGGCGTGCCCATAGCCCTCAAGGACATGCTCGACCTCAAAGGCGTACCGACGACGGCCGGCATGCCGATGCGCCGGGACCACGTCGCAAGCGAGGATGCAACGGTCGTCCGCAAGCTCAAGGACGCCGGGGCGGTGATATTGGGCAAGCTCAATCTTGCCGAAGGCGTTTTTGGCGAGTACCTCGAGCCTTACGGAGCGCCGGTCAATCCGTGGAACGGCGAACGCTGGCCCGGTGCCTCGTCCGGTGGCAACGGCGTGGCGATGGCGGCCAGGCTCTGCTTCGGATCGATAGGGTCCGACACTGGCGGATCGATTCGCCTGCCGTCGGCTGCGAATGGCATTACCGGGTTGCGGCCAACTTGGGGCCGGGTAAGCAGGCACGGCGCATTCGAACTCGCCGGAGATATGGACACAATCGGTCCTATGGCCCGCTCCGCCCGGGACGTGGCGCACCTTCTCCAGGTGATCGCCGGCGACGATCCGCTCGACTCGACGAGTCTTAGTGCGCCCGTTCCGAACTATACCGAAAATCTGACCAACGACCTGACCGGCGTGGTGGTCGGCGTGGATCCTTCATGGATGGACGACGGGGTCGAGAAACCCATCGTCGATGGTATCGACAATGCATTGTCGACGCTCAGGGGTTTGGGCGCGACGATACGGGAGATATCGCTCCCACCGGTCGAACAGATCATCTGGGACTGGTTCAAGATTTGCGCGGCCCAGACGGCCCTGGTCCATGAAGATACATATCCTTCGCAGGCTCAGCATTATTCACGCTCGCTTGCAGTTCATCTCGATCTGGGGCTTGGCCTGAGAGCAATCGAGCTCCAGCGGCTTCAAAAGCGTAGGGCCGTGTTTTCCGGGCAGATGCAGCGGGCGCTGCGAGCAGTCGACATCGTGGCGTTGCCGGTCATTGCCTTCGCGATCCCGACGCGCGAGCGGATGCTAACGATGGACGAGGATATCATCTACGGCATCCATCGCTTCACCTGCCCATTCTCGATGTCGGGCAATCCCACCATAACCCTCCCGGTTGGGATCGACGCTGACGGCATGCCGCTGAGCGTCCAGTTCGTCGGTTCGTGGCTGGCGGAAGCGACGCTTATTTCAGCTACGCATGCATATCAGTCCGTGACCGAGCACCATCGACGCTGCTTCGCGCAATAATATTGAAGATCAAGCGAGGCCGGCAGACGGAATCGTCGATGCCGGAGCGCTGGTTGTTTAAGAGCTTCAGTAGCAAGAATCCCACCAGATATCGCTGGCTGAAACGTCAAGAGGGCAAATGGAACGGGCCCTCTCGCGTCCGAGGAAATGCTGCTGGAGCGTGGGATCGTCGTCTCCTATGAAACCATTCGCCGGTGGGGCAAGCGGCACGGTCCCGGCTATGTCCGCCGGATTCGGCGGAAGGCGCCATCGAAGGACGATGTTTGGCACCTCGATGAAGTTGTCGTCCGCATCAATGGCAAGAAATGCTGGCTGTGGCGGGCTGTCGATCAGAATGGGTATGTTCTCGACGAGATCGTCCAGACACGCCGCAACACCAAAGCCGCCAGGCGATTGCTGATACGGCTTTTGAAGAAACAGGGCTGTTCGCCCAGGCGCATCGTCACCGACAAGCTGAAATCATACTCGGCCGCAAGGCGTCAGGTCATGCCCAATGTCGAGCATCGCTCGCACAAAGGCCTGAACAACCGCGCCAAAAATTCTCATCTGCCGTTTCGAAAACGGGAGCGAATGCGACAGGGCTTTCGATCGATCGCCTCGCTGCAACGTTTCGTGTCCGTGTTCTCTGCCGTCCGCAATCTCTTCGTTCCCAACCGTTCAATCCGATCCGCAGATCAAATCCGAAATCACCGGCTTAACGCCATGGCCGAGTGGAAGGCGGTTGCCGCTCAAATAATCTGACACTTCTGTCGAACCCTCCGCGCGGCCGGACGTCAAACAAAGTGACAGCACCGCTCCGGCGCAAAGACCACCTCCCGCTCTTATCGGCTTAGATCCCTTGTTCCAGCCCGGACCTTTTCGATCAACCCGCTGCGGGGTCGGACTACGCAAAGCGTGCCGTCGCTCATGGCTTCGCCGTCGCGAGGATCGCGGTCCTAGCTGGACCCGACGGGCGCCTGTCGAGCGGGGAATGGTCCCCGCAGCCACGGGAGCCACACAATGTCGCAAGAACTCAGCCTCGCTCAGAACCACGCCTGGAACCTCGCGCGCACCCTGATGACGCCGATCATCCTCTTCAAGGTCGATGAAGAGGCATACGGCGTTCTCCCTGCCGACGACCTCGATGACGACGAGGTCCTCGCCCCCTCCCGCAAACGACCCCAAAATCAACGGCTTGTGGTTTCATCATCCGACGGCCAGAAGCCCTCTGGGAGACCTGGGTGAACGGCACGCAGGATTTTTCAGCTTGGGAGTTCAATCCGGGCATGAGCGTTCAACCGCTGGGGACGCACTTCGACGACACGATCCCGTGGGCCGAACTCGCCGGCCCGCTGATCGCGGCGGAAGACAAGCTCGCCCGCCTCGACGAGCGGCTGACAAGATCCCCGGTGCGCGACGGCTGGATCGAGCGCCAAAACTTTCACGACGCGGTGGCGGCGCTGTGGATCGAAGGGGAGCTCGTCCACCTTGAGGACCTGGTGCTGCACGATGCCCATATGGACGTGCGGGCGCCAACGCACGAGCTCACCCGGGCGCACGCGTTTCTGCGGATCCGGCGCCAGGTCTTTGCCAACAAGCCCGACTGGGCTTTGAGCCGCGCCGGGCTGCGGCAGCTTACGGGCCGGGCAGGGGAAATATCGCATACCGGGGAAGGGGAGGCGGTGGAGGTTCTGCCTACGGCGGCGCCGGAGGCCGAGTCCGACGGCGATGCCGCACTGGCAGCCGAGTTCGCGGCGATCGATGCCGTGCTCGAACGGTCGCGGGCTGTTCTGGCAGGAGTTGCACCGCCATCGCGGCCGCCCGCACCAGTAGACAGGGACCCGCTGATCTACGATCCCGACTGGGACGAGAACGGCAGGCTCGAGGCGTGGCTGGATGTGCTCGCCCGGGCCGCCGATCTGCCGCCGGTGCTCCGGGCCGCCGTTCTCTGGGACACCTGGGAGACAGAAGCGCCGCTGCAGCATGCGCCGTGGCTCGGCGTCCTGCTGGTCGGCGCCATGCTGAGGCAGTACGGCAAGACAACCGCGCATCTTGCCAACCTCACCACCGGCCTGCGCCTCGTCGCGCGTGAAAAGCGGCGGCATCGCAGCCGTACGGTGCGTCTCCTCGCCTTTCTGGATGCGGTGTCGGAGGCGGCCGCGCTCGGTCTCAAGGAGCACGATCGTCTGGTTCTGGCGCGGGAACAGATGACGCGACGCCTCAAGGGCCGGCGCGGTCACTCAAAATTGCCGCGGCTGATCGACTTCGCCCTGTCACGGCCGCTGGTTTCGAGTGCGATGATCGAAAAGGAGCTGAAGGTCACCACCCGCGGCGCGCTCAATCTCGTCGCCGAGCTTGGCCTACGCGAGATCACGGGCAGAGGACGCTATCGCGCTTGGGGCGTTGTGTAGACCGCAAAGCGGTTGATGACGGGCCGCGGAGTCTCTAACGCGGCGTCTCTTTGCAAGACAGTTAAGAACTATTCGTGTACGATTCGGCAACGGACTTTTGCCGCAGAGACCCTCTTTAGAAATCATGGCCCGCAGTGATCTTCTCGTTTCCCTTGTACGCGCCGGCGCGACCGGCGATCGGGAAATGCTGAAATCCACCGCTGAAGCACTGGTCGCGGAGGAGCGGGCGCAAAACCACCACGTCGTGGCCGATCGATTGGAGCGGGCCTTGTCGGCCGTTCCGGTGACGCCGCCGGCCTTGACGGCGGCCACCAACTTAGCGGGTCCGGGCAAAGACGCGATTCTTGAGATCGAGCCACGCACGCAGATGGCCCAGCTTCTCTTGCCATTGCCCGCCAAGGAGGGCGGACGGCAACTGATTGAAGAGCATGTGCGCGCAGACATCCTGCGCGCGCACGGCTACGAGCCTCGTCATCGGGTCTTGTTGTCGGGACCGCCCGGCAACGGCAAGACGTCATTTGCGGAATCAGTGGCGGAAGCGCTGGGGCTGCCGTTTTTTGTCGTGCGCTACGACGCGCTCATTGGCAGCTATCTCGGTGAGACGAATGCGCGCCTTAGGAAGCTCTTCGACTATGTGCGCACGCGCCCAAGCGTTCTTTTCTTCGACGAGTTCGACGCGATCGGCAAGGAGCGTGGCGACACTCACGAGACCGGCGAAATCAAACGTGTCGTGTCGTTCCTCCTGATGCAGCTAGACCAGCTGCCGAGCTACGTTATTGTCATAGCCGCGACCAATCACGCCGAACTGCTCGACCGCGCGGTCTGGCGCCGGTTTCAGCTTCGCCTGGCGTTTCCGGCGCCCGACAAGAAACAGATCGAGATCTTCCTGGACCGGGTGACGTCGCAATGGCCCGAAAAGCCGCGACTATTGCCCCGCGCGCTCGGAGCCAAGCTCGGACCTGTGAGCTACGCGGAGGCGATTGATTTTTCCCAGAATGTAAGACGGCGACAGATACTGAGCTTGGGGGAGCTTTCGATCGATGACGCAGTGCGTGCGGAATTAGACCTCTGGGCATCCCGAGTGCGACCAGAGGTAATAGATGGCGAGCGATCCGACCAAACCACTTCTCAGGCTAAATCCGGGGCAATCTCAGGCAAGGCTTCCCGGAAGACGAGCCGTCGTCCCGCGGCCTGAACCCTACGCCACAGCTGACCAGGAACAGCGGTTCGGACCAAGGTTCCGACGCCTCGCCGAAGTTCTCGCGCGCGACCCGGCGGCTCTGGAATTGCGTGCCGATGCTGCGGCGTTGGCTCCCGAGCGCCTGCTTGTGTTTGAGGTCAGAGGCAGCATCACGACGTTCGCCAAGGCGATCAGCAGGGTTCCTGGGCTCGAGCTCGTCGACGAAGAGGAACTGCCCAGCGATCAGGATAGCGCACCGGTCGCATATCTGTTGGTTCCCGACACGCGCGCCTTGCGGCAGATCGAGAGCCTCTGGCGGATATGGCTCACCGGAAGGGATCTCCCGGACGGCTACACGCCATGGCGCGACGTCTTCGCCTGCCTGCGCGACCTGCGCCCTTGGGGACCCGACGATCGCGTACAGCCTTTGGACGCCTCTGTTCTCGGCGAGGAGATTTTTGGCAAGGCGGACGACGAACTGGTGCCGTTGGAGGTCGAGATCGTGTTTCGGCCGAACGCTGAGGCGGCTGCGACCAACGAGGCCAGCGTCATCCGAGCTATCATCGCATATAGGGGCACGATCGTCAGTCGGGTCAGGCTGGACGACATCGCCTATCATGCGATTCTCGCAAGACTGCCGGTGGCTGCGATCAGAACGATCATCGAGCGATCGCCGGCCAGCCTGGCCGGCATCGAGCAAGTGATGCATATCCGACCGCAAAGCGTGGTCACCGAGATTGACGTCTCCGACGTGGTTCCGCTAACGCCGCTTGCTCCGCCGCCTGCGATTGTCAACGACCCGATACTCGCCGTGCTCGATGGCGTTCCGATGGCCGGCCATCCGCTTCTTCGGACGCATTTGAACATCGAGGATCTTTTCGGTCTGGAGCCGACCGCGTTGGTGGCGCAGCGCGTTCATGGCTCGGCGATGGCCTCGCTCATCGTGCATGGCGACCGCAACAGGCCCGAACCCCCGTTGCCGCGCCAGATCCATTGCATTCCCGTTCTCGGTTCCGCTGACCGCTTTCCATCCGACAGGCTCATTGTCGACCTGATCTACCAGGCGGTGATGCGCATGCGAGGTCCACAGGAACCCAGCGCGCCACACGTCATCATCGTCAATATCTCGCTCGGCAATGCTCGTCGGCGCTTCCATGGCCAGTTGTCGCCATGGGCGCGGCTTCTTGATCGGCTCGCCTACCGGTTCGGGATTCTGTTCCTGGTCAGTGCCGGCAATATCACTGAGGAGTTTCCGGTGCGGGGATTCGCCACCGGACGGGATTTCGAGGATGTCCAGGAAGACGCGCGAGCCCGTGCCGTCTTGCGAGCGCTTGCCGACATCCAGGGGGACCGGCGCCTTCTCTCGCCAGCCGAGACCGTCAACGGGCTCACGATCGGTGGACGCAATATCGACTGGGTGCCGCATGCTGAGCGGGCATTCGCGCGAGCAAACGTCAATCCATATTCCGCGATGGATACAGCCAATCCCTCAAGCGCGCTGGGTCCCGGCTTCGCGGATGCCGTGAAGCCGGACATCCTCCTGCCTGGCGCCCGCGAGCATCTGCGCGTCGTGCGCAGCGGCGGCGAAATCATCGTGGCACCAGCTCGTGCCAGCAGGGGTGCCGGGCTCAAAGTGGCAGCGCCCCCAGCACAGCCAGGCATCGAGGGAGCCGAAGCCTACACCAATGGGACGAGCGCAGCCGCGGCCCTGGCCTCCAGGACGGCACATAGAATTCACGACGCGCTCGAGGCCGAATATGGCCAGGAATTCCTCCGGTTGGACAATACGCAGCGCGCTGCCCTGCTCAAGGCGCTGCTGGTGCATCCTGCTCGATGGCCTGATGCGACCGCCACATTCCTAAAGGAGCTCCTTGGACCATTCGGGCGGGGCCAAGCGCCTCGACAGAAGGACAACATTCGCCGGTTCATCGGCTATGGTGCATTCGATCCCGACGATGCTGTGGCGTGCGCGGCCGATCGGGCCACGTTCTGGGCGGTTGGGTCGCTGGCCAACGAGCGAAGCGTGGACGTTTCTGTGCCGATCCCAGCCGCGATCGGTGGGAGAGCACAGCCTCACTTCATATCGGCTACGCTCGCCTGGCTGACGCCCGTGCAACCTGGGCGCCGGGCGTACCGGGCAGTTCGGATGAAGCTTCTGGATCCGGTCGACATAAGCAACCTCGGGGTGACGGCACACGGAAATCAGCCCGATGGAAATCAGACCAATCGGGGAACGGTGTACACCCGCTGCTGGAGTGGCGAGCGCGCGGCCGTCGTGACGGCCAACATGGTGCTCCCTCTGAGGGTTCAGCGGGACCCTGACCCCGGCGCTACTGTCGACGAACTGGTTCCGTTCGGGCTTGCGGTGACGGTTGCCATGCCCGGACAGATAGCCCTTTACGAAGAGATTCGAGCCCGGGTGAGACCAGCTCCCGTGAGGCCATAGCCCGGCAGGGGCTGCCGGACTATCGATGCGAGCGCTTCGCCGGCAGGAGGCCTGCGCACTGGTCTCGCGTGGCGTCATCGATGGTGAACTCGGCAGGAGATTTTCCGCCAAGTTGGGGTCGGAACAAGATCTGCTTTCCCAGACACGCTAAGCCCGAACGAAGCATGAACATCAGGCGGCGCGAAGGCGGCGCGCTGGCAGCCTGAGCGACCGGAAGCCTTCGGGCATTTGA
>NZ_JAVFVV010000035.1 GCF_030929505.1 Mesorhizobium sp. LHD-90
CGACGCTGCGCTGATTGAAGGCTCCGCGCCTCCGCCGGTTGCTCAACCCGCGCCCTATGGCGTAACTGAAACGGTCGAGGCTCTAATCCCTGCTGGATGAAAGTTCAGGGGCAGGTCACCTTGGCTGAAGGCTTCGTCGGTCCGTTGCCCAGCGCCAATGAGAGATGAGCGAGCGCCTCAAGTCGAACGCAATTTGCCTGAAGAACCGGTTGAGTCAGAAGTCCTCCGAAAACTGCCGCTAGTTGGACCGGTTGAAATTGAGCGAGTTTCCGCAGCGCCGCTTCATGTTCTGCCGATACAGTTTCAAGATTGATGCCGCCAAGCCCAGCCATGGCCAGCAATTCTGACATCTTCTCAAGGAGCGTTTCGGTATCGGACGATTTCGGTTCCATTGCCGCTTCCAGCATGGCTAGCATATGCGCTCGTGCTCAATATCTATCTCTATCTCACTCGGATCATAAAGGATTTGCTTGTCAGCGAAGAAATATCCTCCTTTGTGCTGCTCACCGGGAATAATGATAGCACCAGTGCAATGGCGAGAACGCGCGCGAGCGCCGAAGCCAAGCACCAGCCCCACCCTTGCCACCAAACTTTCCGCTGAGGCATAGGATGCCCACACGGCGGGCGGAAAAACCCCCATGCTGGGAGGGCCGATGACCAAAACCGTGGCTTTGCTCGGTACGCTCGATTCCAAGGGCGTCGAATATGCTTTCCTGAAAGCCCGCATCGAGGCGCTGGGCGCAAAAACGCTGGTGATCGACGCCGGCGTGCTCGGCGCGCCGCCGTTCCAACCCGACGTTCCTGCCGCCGAGGTGGCGAGGGCCGGCGGCGGCAATCTCGAAACGCTGGCCGCGCGCCGCAACCGGGGCGAGGCGATGGCGGTCATGAGTCGGGGCGCGGCGGCGGTCGTCACCCGCCTCGCTGGGGAAGGCCGCATCGACGGTATAATCGCCATGGGCGGCGGCGGCGGCACGTCCATCGCGGCGGCGGCCATGCAGGCCCTGCCCGTGGGATTCCCAAAACTCATTGTCTCGACGCTGGCCTCCGGCGACATCAGCCCGATCGTCGGCGTCAAGGACATCGCCGTCATGCCGTCGATCGTCGACATTGCCGGCATCAACCGCCTGTCGTCGCAAATCTTGGCCAATGCCGCCGGCGCCATCGTCGGCATGGTGGGCGTCGAGCGCCCGAATCAGACCGAGGAAAAGCCGCTGGTCGCCGCCACCATGTTCGGCGTCACCACGCCTTGCGTGACCAAAGCCCGCGCCGTGCTCGAACAGGCCGGCTACGAGGTGCTGGTCTTCCACGCCACCGGCACCGGCGGCCGCACCATGGAAGAACTGATCCGCGCCGGTTTTATCGTCGGCGTGCTCGACATCACCACGACCGAACTCGCCGACGAACTGGCCGGCGGCGTGCTCTCCGCCGGGCCGCGCCGGCTGGAGGCGGCGGGCGAAAAGGGCATTCCGCAGGTGGTCTCAGCGGGCGCGCTCGACATGGTCAATTTCGGCGCGCCTGAAACCATTCCCGCGAAGTTCGCCGACCGCACCTTCTACCGCCACAACCCGCTGGTGACCCTGATGCGCACAACGCCGGAGGAGAACGCCGCGCTCGGCGCGATCCTTGCGCAAAAGCTCAACCGGGCGACCGGGCCGACGATCTTCATGATCCCGAAAAAGGGCGTGTCCTCCATCGACATCGCGGGAAAACCGTTCCACGACCCGGCGGCGGACGCGGCTTTGTTCGACGCGCTGAAGCAAAACCTCGCCGGCAACGTCCGGCTGGTGGCACTGGACACCGACATCAACGACGAAGCCTTCGCCGTCGAGGCGGCGCGGCTGCTGATCGAGGCCATCGAGGCCAAGGCCACCATGTAGCCGCCGGGACCGATGTTGCAGGTCCCTGCTCACGCCGAGCGGCTTGCCACTGGAACTGGAACTGGAACTGGAACTGCCCCGGTCCTCATCGTGAGGTGTGAGCCCGCACGAGACGGAAAGCCGGACTCGATTTTTCGACGGGCGAGCCTCGAAAGACGCACGATCGATCGGCAGCCTCAACTGCGTCTCGCTTGCGAAGTGAAAAGGCCCTCGCGCCAAGCCGAAACGCCCGAAAACAGCGTCGCGACCGGCATTCTAGGGCGTTTTTTGAAGCCAAATACCGCCCTGCGCGCAGTCTGGACGCGCAAACACTTGAAATCGCTCGATATTACCGACTTCACGCGCGTTCGGCGTGGTTGGTCCTGCGCTTCGAATCGACCCGCCGGCCGGCGCGGTTTTCAGCCCCGGCTTGCCCGCAAACGGGCCGTCGCATCGGCATCGATGAGGCCATCGCGTGCCACCACGCCGAACAGTTTTTCGGCCTGGTTTTCCGAATAATATCCAAGGCTTATATCCGTCAGCACCGCCTGCGGCTCGCGCAAGAACGGATCGCCGTACCCCCCGCCGCCCGGTGTCCCGACGCTCACTCTATCGCCTGCCTTCAGCGGAATATCCTGCTCCTTCGACAGGTGCGGCGGCACATGCGCGACGCCGTCGCGCCAGACCGTGACCGTGTTGACCGCGCCGTCCTTGCCACCCAGCACACCCTGCGGCCCGACCCGCCCATGGTCCATGACGAACGACGCGCGCGCCTCGCCGCGCAGAAGCTCGACCTCGTAGGCGAGCCCAAACCCGCCGCGTTTTTCGCCAGCGCCGCCGGACCCTTCGCGCAACGCATAATGCCGGTAAAGTATTGGAAATGCTTGCTCCATGATCTCGACTGGCGGCGATTTCGAGATGCCGATGGTCGAGCAGCCGTTGGTCAACCCGTCACCCCCGGCATGGCCGCCGTACCCCCCGCCGGAGATCTGGTACATGACGAAATCGCGGCCGCGTGCCGGGTCGTGGCCGCCCAGCGCAAAATTGCCGCTCGACCCCGCCGGCGCCGCCGTCACCTCATCCGGCAATGCCTGCACCATCGCCGCGAACACCGCCTCGGCGATGCGCTGCGAAACCTCCGCCGCGCAGCCCGAAACCGGGCGCGGATAGTGGGCGTCGAGGAAGGTGCCTTCCGGCCGCCTGACGATCAGCGGCTCGAAGGCGCCGGCGCTGATCGGCACGTCCGGGAAAATATGGCGCATGGCGAGATAGACCGACGACAGCGTGGTCGCCAGCACGCTGTTCATCGGCCCGGCGCAGGGCGGGCTGGAACCGGAAAAATCGAAGGTCAGCGTGTCCCCGGCCTTCTCCACCGCCAGCGCGATAGTGAGCGAACGGTCGACAACACCATCGGAATCGACATACGCGGTCGAACGGTAGGTGCCGTCGGCAATACGCGCGATGTTCGCCCGCATCTGCTCGGCGGCGCGGCGGCGCAGTTCGGCGATCGCCTCGATCACCGTGCCGTCGCCATAGCGGTCGAGGATCTGGAAAAGCCGCTCACGGCCGACATGCAGCGCCGCCGCCTGCGCCTTGATGTCGCCGATGCGCTGGTCGGCGACGCGGATGTTGGAGGTGATGATCGCGTAAATCTCGGAGTCGAGCTTGCCCCGCTTAAACAGCTTTACCGGTGGCAGCCTTAGCCCCTCCTGTTCGACAGCCGTCGCCGAGGCGGAAAACCCGCCTGGCACCGCGCCGCCGATGTCCGGCCAATGGCCGGTGTTGGACAGCCAGCAGAAGATTTTTCCATCGCGATAGACCGGCATGGCGAAACGCACGTCCATCAGATGCGTGCCGCCGAGATAGGGGTCGTTGACGATGTAGATGTCGCCTTCCTGCGGCGACAGGCAGCGGCCGGCGGCGATCATCTCGATGATCGTCTTCGTGGAATACTGCATGACGCCGACGAACACCGGCAGGCCCTGGCTGCCCTGCGCGATCAGCGAGCCATCGAGCGCCGAATAGATGCCGTCGGAGCGGTCATTGGCTTCGGCGATGACGGGCGAGAAGGCGGCGCGCGAGAAGGTCAGGTCCATCTCGTCGCAGGTCTGCTGGAGCGCGGCCTGGATGACGGAAAGGGTGATGGCGTCGAGGGTCATGACCATCACCCGCCCACCTCGACGATCAGGTTGCCGTCGCCATCCGACCGCGCGCGGTCGCCGGGTTCCAGCACCGTCGTCGCGTCCATCTGATCGAGGATCGCCGGTCCGACGAGTTCAGCATCGAGCGGCAGTTTTGCGCGCGCATAGACGGGCGTGTCGACGAACCCACCCTCGAACCAGACCGGCCGTGTCTCGGTGAGCGCATCGGCGAGAGTCGCCGCGCGGCCGGCCGGGTCGATCAGCCGCGACAGGTCGACTTGTGGCCGCACGCCGGTCACCGACGTGTTGAGATTGACCAGGTTGGGACGGATTTCGGGAAGCTCCACCCGGAAGCGCGCGAAATAGGCCTTTTCGAACAGCGCCTGCAATTCGGCCCGCGAGATTTCCGCCGAGGGCAGCGGCACGGTGACGATATGTGTCTGGCCGACGAACTGCATGTCGGCGGAATGGCTGAAGCGGATGGCCTCCGGCTTCACCATCTCCTGTTCGATCAGGGCCACGCCCTGGGCGCGATGGTTTTCCAGCACCGCCTGCGTCGCCGCCTCGTCCAGCGTCGCCACCGGCCGGTTGACCGTGTTGACGAAGTCGTGGCGCAGATCGGCGACCACACAGCCGAGCGCGTTGGTGATGCCAGGCCGCGCCGGCACCAGCATGCGCGGCAGGCCGAGTTCGCGCGCCAGCGCGCTCGCATGCAGCGGTCCCGCGCCGCCGAAGGCGAACAGCGCGAAATCGCGCGGATCGTAGCCGCGCGCCACCGAAACCATGCGGATCGCGCCCGCCATCTTCATGTTGCCCAGCCGCAGCACCGCGCCGGCCGCCGAGTAGCCGTCGAGCCCGGCGGCGCGGCCGATCTTTTCGTCGAAGATCTTCAGCACGTGCTCGACTGTGACCGGCTTGGCAACGGCGAGCAGTTTTTTCGGGTTGAGCCGGCCGAGCACGAGATTGGCGTCGGTGATGGTCGGCTCGGCGCCGCCGCGCCCGTAGCAGATCGGGCCGGGATCGGCGCCGGCGCTTTGCGGACCGACCTGGATCAGGCCGGAGGCATCGACGCGGGCGATCGAACCGCCGCCGGCGCCGACGGTGTGCACTGCCACCATCGGCACATGGATCGGCATCGCATATTCGATCTCGATCTCATTGGAGACGGCGGGCTGTGCATCGAGGATCAGCGCCACGTCGGTCGAGGTGCCGCCCATGTCGTAGGTAACCAAAGACGGAAAGCCGGCGCGCTTGCCGGTATAGGCGGCGGCGATAACCCCCGAGGCGGGGCCGGACATGACGGTTTTGGCCGCGTCGCGCGTGACGTAGCGCGCCGAGATCATGCCGCCATTGCCGTTCATGATCAGGAAATCGCGGCCGTAGCCACGTCCTTCCAACTCTCGCCGCAGCCGTTCGACATATCGCTCGAGGATCGGCTGGACGCTGGCGTTGACCGCCGCCGTGACGCCGCGCTCGAATTCACGCGCTTCCGAAAGCAGCGAATGGCCGGTGGTGACATAGGCGTTCGGCCAGAGTTCTGCCGCGATCTCGGCCGCGCGCCGTTCATGCGCCGGGTTCGCATAGGAATGCAGGAAATGGATAACGAGGGATTCGCAGCCGGCGGCGAGAAGCCGCCCGACGGCGGCGCGCATCTCGTCCTCGTCGAGTGGCACGCGCACCTTGCCCGACGCCTCCATCCGCTCGCCCACCTCCAGCCGGAGATCGCGCGGAATGACGGGCACGAAGCTTCCGGTCATGCCATAGGCCTGCGGCCGGGTGCGCCGGCCGAGCTCGATCACGTCGCGAAAGCCGCGGGTCGTGATCATGCCCGTTCTGGCCAGCCGGCGCTCCAGCACCGCGTTGGTTGTGGTGGTCGTCCCGTGCACGATCAGGTCGATGTCGCCGACCGGAAATCCGGTCTCCGACAGGGCCGCAACAACGCCGAAAGCCTGATTGTCCACCGTCGTCGGGGTCTTGGCGATGCGCACCTTGCCGCCGTCGCTTCCGTCGATCAGGATCAGGTCTGTAAAAGTGCCGCCGACATCGATGCCGGCAACGACGCTTCCGGGCTGCGAGGAAATATTCTCTGCCATCCGGCGAACCCGAAATGCTGGACTAGTCGTTCCGGGCAGTTTGGAAAGCTGTTCCCCACCCGCGTCTTGACCCTAAACTCGTTTGTATACTAATAAATTTCCGACACAAGAGCTTAGCTTTCGGGCATGCGTCCAGAAGCGCCGGGCCGTTTGAGGTCTGTCGCAGGCGGCGCGGTTGCGCTGAAGAAAACGAAAAGGCGCGGCGTCGATGAACTCTCCCCTCTCGCTTGGAACAGCCCCGGTTCGGCCGCTGGCCTTCCCGATTCCCGCCAATGTTCATGTCGAGACGGTGGTGTCGGTGAAACACTATACCGACCGGCTGTTCTTGTTCCGCATCACCCGTCCGCAGTCGCTGCGCTTCCGTTCTGGCGAGTTCGTCATGATCGGCCTGCCGAATGCCGAGAAGCCGGTGTTCCGCGCCTATTCGGTGGCGAGCCCGGCCTGGGACGAGGAACTGGAGTTCTTCTCGATCAAGGTGCCGGACGGCCCGCTGACCTCGGAGTTGCAAAAAATCCAACCGGGCGACGCCGTGCTGATGCGGCACAAGTCGACCGGAACGCTGGTGGTCGACGCGCTGACGCCGGCGAAGCGCCTGTTCATGATCTCGACCGGCACCGGCATCGCGCCCTTCGCCAGCCTGCTGCGCGATCCCGACACCTACGAAAAATTCGAGCAGGTTTTTCTCACCCACACCTGCCGCGATCGTACCGAACTGGTCTACGGCCAGGAACTGGTCTCGGACCTCGCCGACGACCCGCTGATCGGCGAGTTCACGCGGGGCCGCGTCACGCTCTATTCGACGACGACGCGCGAGGAATCCAGCCATATGGGCCGCATCACCGCGCTGATCTCGTCCGGCAAGTTTTATGAAGACCTCGGCATCGAAAAACTCGATCCGGCGACGGACCGCGTGATGATCTGCGGCTCCATGCATATGCTCAAGGACGTCAAGGAACTCGTCGAGAGCCTGGGCTTCAAGGAAGGCTCGCTCAACCATCCGGGCGATTTCGTCGTCGAGCGCGCCTTCGTCGGCTGAAAGCCGAAACTGGACAGCAAGTTTCCGAGTCAGTTAGGGTCCGCCACCGGCAGCGGGCCGGCCCGACACTGATGACATGGGGATTTGCCGATGTTCGAGGGTCTTTCCAAATACCAACCACAATTTCTGGCGATCCTGAGGATCGTCGCCGCCCTGCTGTTCATCGAGCACGGCACCATGAAACTTTTTGGGTTCCCAGCCTCGTCCATGGCGCCGGGCGACGGCGGCCTGTCCACGCTGATGCTGGTCTCCGGCATTCTCGAAACCTTCGGCGGCCTGCTGCTGCTCGTCGGTTTCCTGACGCGGCCAGTGGCCTTCATCCTGTCCGGGCAGATGGCCGTCGCCTATTTCATGGCGCATGCGCCGCAGAACTTCTTCCCGGTCAACAATATGGGCGATGCGGCCATCCTGTTCTGCTTCGTCTTCCTCTATCTCGTGTTCGCCGGACCTGGCGCCTGGAGTGTGGACGGTGCGAGGAACACCGCTTAGCGAGGCCGGATGACCGGTCCGGAGGTCGACCCCAAGGCGGTGGCGGCCGCCCGGACCATCTGCGAGGCCATCGAGCGGATGCGGGTGCTCTCCTTCCTCTACGAGGGTGAGGAGCGCACCGCCGACCCGTATATTCTCGGCACCAACCGGAAGGGTATTCTTGTGCTGTCCGCGGTCCAGCGCACAGGTGGCAGCGGAAAAGGATTCCGCAGCTTCCATCTCAAGGGATTGTCGTCGCTTCGGATTATGGAGCAGAAATTCTTCGGCAGCCATCCGGACTACAACCCGAAGGACCGGGATTTCGAAAAAATCCTCTGCCAGGTGAAGCCACGCGGCTAACGCCCTAGGGTGGCCGGGGTTTGCCTTGAAATGCGGTCCCGTTGGCGCGTAAAGAAAAGGGCATGCTCCGCGGCGGCGCTCGTCGCGCGCGGATCAGGCCGGAGGAACGTTCATGACCAGGGAAACAAGCCGCGTCGCCGCCGCAGTCGAGGCACAGCTGTCGATCGTCACCGCCCTGCGGACGGCCGCCAATGCACCCTCGCCGACTGGCCATGCCATCGCCCGCAACCCCGGCATGAAGCTCGATCTGGGCTTCCTGGAATCCGCGCGCAACGTCAACCGCAGTGCGCTGGAGCGCCGCGTCACTTCGCTGACCAAGCGCCGCTCGATCAAGGCCGACAACCAGGCCGCCTGGCTGCTGCGCGCCGTCACCTGCATGGACCTGACGACGCTGAACTCCAACGACACCGCCGAGCGCGTGCGCCGGCTCTGCGCCAAGGCGATAAATCCATTCCGTGCCGACATCGTCGAGGGCCTGGGCATCGCCGGCGCCAACATCCGGCCGGCGGCGGTGTGCGTCTACCATCCCTTCGTGGCGACCGCGGCCGAGGCCGTGCGCGGCACCGGCATCCATGTCGCCGCCGTCTCGACCGCCTTCCCGCATGGCCTGGCGCCGCTCGACACGCGGTTGAAGGAAATCGAGGCATCGGTCAGGGACGGCGCCGACGAGATCGACGTGGTCATTCCGCGCGGCCTGGTCTTCTCAGCGAAATGGCAGGAACTCTACGACGAGATCGTCCAAATGCGCGCCGCTTGCGGCGAGGCGCATCTGAAGGTGATCCTCGGCACCGGCGACCTTGCCACGCTGCGCAACGTCATGCTGGCTTCGATGGTGGCGATGATGGCGGGTGCGGACTTCATCAAGACCTCGACCGGCAAGGAAAGCTTCAACGCCACGCTGCCTGTCGGCCTGATCATGGTGCGCGCCATTCGCGCCTATTTCGAGGAGACCGGTTTCCTTGTCGGCTTCAAGCCGGCGGGCGGCATCTCGACGGCAAAAGCCTCTCTCGACTGGCTGGTGCTGATGAAGGAGGAACTCGGCCGGCCGTGGCTGGAGCCGGACCTCTTCCGCTTCGGCGCCTCCAGCCTGCTCACCGACATCGAGCGGCAACTGGAGCATCATCTGACGGGACGCTATTCGGCCAACCATCGCCACGCGTTGGCCTGAGTGCCCACCCTCCCCCTTGTGGGGAGGGTCGCGCCGAAGGCGCGGGGTGGGGGTCGAAGAAGAAGCTCACTTATCCCGATGAATCAACTGAACAGCCATTTACCCCACCCCGATCGGCTTCGCCGATCGACCCTCCCCGCAAGGGGGAGGGTAAGGAGGAACTCCCATGAACATCCTCGAGAAATTCAACGCCATGAACTACGGCCCGGCGCCCGAGGCGCGCAACGAGGCGGATGCCTGGCTCGCGGCCCGCGATTTCTCCAAGGCGCTTTTCATCGGCGGTGAGTGGAAGGCGGCCGCCTCCGGCAGGACGTTTGACGTCAGCGAGCCGTCGTCGACCAAGCTTCTGGCGAAGGTGTCGGACGCAGGCGAGGCGGATGTCGACGCGGCGGTCGCCGCCGCGGCAAAAGCACTGCCGAAATGGAGCGCGCAGACCGGCTACCAGCGCGCAAAAGTGCTTTATGCCATCGGCCGCGCCATGCAGCGCCACCAGCGTCTCTTCGCCGTGCTGGAATCCATCGACAACGGCAAGCCGATCCGCGAGAGCCGCGACATCGACGTGCCGCTGGCGATCCGCCACTTCATCCACCATGCCGGCTGGGCGCAGGCGCTCAACAAGGAGTTTCCCGATCACAAACCGGTCGGCGTCGTCGGCCAGGTGATCCCCTGGAATTTTCCGCTGCTGATGCTCGCCTGGAAGATCGCGCCGGCGTTGGCCGCCGGCTGCACCGTGGTGCTGAAGCCGGCCGAGTTCACGCCGTTGACGGCGATCCTGTTTGCGCAGATCTGCGAGAGCATCGGTGTGCCCAAGGGTGTCGTCAACATCGTGCATGGCGGTCCGGAAGCGGGTGCCGCGATCGTCAACCATCCGGGCGTTCAAAAAATCGCCTTCACCGGTTCCTCGGAAGTCGGAAAGATCATCCGCAAGGCGACGGCCGGTTCGGGGAAGAAACTGTCGCTGGAACTTGGCGGCAAGTCGGCCTTCATCGTCTTCGAGGACGCCGATCTCGACAGCGCAGTGGAGGGGCTGGTCGACGGCATCTGGTTCAACCAGGGCCAGGTCTGCTGCGCCGGCTCGCGGCTGCTGGTGCAGGAAGGCGTCGCCGAAGCCCTCATCGCCAAGGTCAAGGCGCGCATGGCGAAACTCGTCGTCGGCAGCCCGCTCGACAAGAACACCGACATCGGCCCGCTGGTCGATAGGGTGCAGCTTGAGCGCGTGCGCGGCCTGATCGAGGCAGGGGCGGCGCAGGGTGCCGAATGCTGGCAGCCCGACTGCCCGCTGCCCGAGACCGGCTGGTTCCAGTTGCCAACGCTGGCGACGCGCGTCGCCCCCGCCAACATCCTGGCGCAGGAGGAAGTGTTCGGGCCGGTGCTGGCGACGATGACCTTCCGCACCAACGAGGAAGCGATCGAACTCGCCAACAACACGCGCTACGGGCTCGCCGCGTCGGTGTGGAGCGAGAACCTCAACGTCGCCCTGCATGTGGCGCCACAGCTCAAGGCCGGCGTCGTCTGGGTGAACGGCACCAACATGTTCGACGCCGCCTGCGGTTTCGGCGGTTTTCGCGAAAGCGGTTTTGGCCGCGAGGGCGGGCGCGAGGGCATGTTCGAATATCTTGTGACGCCGCTGCCCTACGGCGCCGCGATCAAGCCGGTCGCCGCCATCGCGCCCTCGCCGGAAGGCGCGGAAGCGGTGTCCGGCATCGACCGGACGGCAAAGCTCTTCATCGGCGGCAAGCAGGTGCGGCCGGACGGCAACTATTCGATTGCCGTGCACGACCGCAAGGGCAAGGTTGTGGGCGAAGTTGGCTTGGGCAGCCGCAAGGACATCCGCGACGCCGTTAGCGCCGCGCGCGGCGCCAAAGCCTGGGCCGACGCGACCGGCTTCAACCGCAGCCAGGTGCTCTACTATCTCGCCGAAAACCTCTCGGCCCGCGCGGAAGAATTTTCGGCGCGGCTGGCGAGCCTGACCGGAGCCTCGCCAAAGGCAGCCCGCGAGGAGGTCGAACTCTCCGTCGAGCGCCTGTTCTTTTATGCCGGCATGGCCGACAAGTTCGAGGGCCGCGTGCACCAGCCGCCGGCGCGCGCTGTCACATTGGCGCTCAACGAGCCGGTCGGCGTCATCGGCGTCGTCGCGCAGGACGACCAGCCGCTGCTCGGCCTGATCTCGCTGGTCGCGCCGGCGCTGGCGATGGGCAACGCGGTGGTCGCCGTGCCCTCGCAGCGCCACCCGCTGATCGCCACCGACCTCTATCAGGTGATCGAATACTCCGACCTGCCGGCCGGCTCGATCAACATCGTCACTGGCCGCAGCGCCGAACTCGCCGGCGTTTTGGCCAAACACGACGACGTCGACGGGCTGTGGATCGTCGCCGACGCCGACACCTGCCGCAAGGCGGAGGCCGAATCGATCGGCAATCTGAAGCGTGTGTGGACGAGCGGCGGCAAGTCGCTCGACTGGTCGTCGGAACTCGTCGCAGGCGAAACCTTCCTGCGCCGCGCCGTCGAGGTCAAGAACGTCTGGGTCCCCTACGGCGATTGAGGCCGCCTTGCATGCGAGGCACTGCCAAGATGGCCGTTGAAGAGACCGGCGGCTTCGGATAAGAAGCGATGGCCGAACCCATCCGGTTCGGCCATGTCGGCTTGCACCCGTAGCTCAGCTGGATAGAGCGCTGCCCTCCGAAGGCAGAGGTCACAGGTTCGAATCCTGTCGGGTGCGCCAGTTTTCTTACCACACCGTGTTTCTCCGGTCTTGGTCACGGATTGGTCGTTCTCAAGTTGCGTCGGGCGACCATCACGGGATCGTGGGTGGCCGATTTGAGGAAGGCGCAGGAGCGTTGGCGGGGCAAGTTTCTTGAGTACGCAGATGCCGGCGAACCGGATCTGGGGAACGCCCCGGGCAGAGCCCGTCCGCCCTCGAAAACTACCGAGCACCTACAACGGCCGCAAGGCAACGTCTGCCAGTCAGATCAAGCGCGAGTTGACCAAGGCCGTCGAGAAGCGGGCCGAAACTACCTTGAAGGGGTAGCCGGTCCTGGTGTCCGGCTGAACCCATCTGGTCGCAGCGCGCAACACAACATACTTGACATTCTGAGCGCAAACATACATACAGAAATGTATGTATGTTTGCGCTCAGAATGAATTGGCAGGCGTGATGAGACGGACCAAGGAAGACTCGGAACAGACGTGGAGCGCGATCCTCGATGCGGCGGAGCGGCTGTTTTCCGAGAAAGGTATCGCAGCGACGACACTTGAGACGATATCCCGCGCTGCCGGGGTGACACGCGGGGCGTTCTACTGGCATTTCAAGGACAAGTCGGACCTGATGGCTGCTATGCGCTCGCGCCGTACGCTTCCGCAACAAGAGTTGCTGTTACTCGCTGCCGAACGGGGGCACGAGGATCCGCTGGGCTTGCTGGAGATCGCGGGTCACGAAGTGCTGGCTACCTTCGAGGTCGATGAAGGACAGCAGCGCCTGTTCCGCATCTTTTCGAATCATGGCGAGGACAGCGAGGTTGCAGGCTGGATCGCGCAGCATGATCGCGATGTGTTCGACCTGGTGCGGGGGGTCGCCGAGCGGGCACAGCAGGTCGGTATGCTGAACCCCGCTTTCGCGCCGGACGAGGCTGCTGTTCTGATGCTGGTGACGATCAATGGCTTGCTGAGTGAATGGCTGCGCTCTCGTTCCTTCCCCCTGTCGACTCTGGGACGGAAGATCCTCTCGGTGCAGATGTCCTTGCTGAAGCGGCCTCAGTGACATGAGGAAGAAGCCTCCCCCGCGCTTGCCATTCCAGGGTATTCCGTGGGGCAGGGGTCGCCTGGCGCATCGTTCAGACGGCGTTGTCCCTTGTCACAGCAGCAGTATAATCGCGGCAGAGCCATAAGATCGCGCCCTCCCTCGCAACAAGTAGAAGCAGGTAGAACATGAGACGTCGGTCCCGGTTTCCGGTTGCAAGACTTCTGACCTCTGCAGCCTTTCTTTGCGTTTTTCCGGTGTTGGCCGCCGCGCAGACGGCCCCAACACCCAGTGTCACGACGATGACCGCCGAGCCCACCGATTTCACGCAGACGGTGCGTCTGCCGGGTCGCGTGAAGGCTTCAACTTTGGCCGAGGTGCGTCCGCAGGTTTCGGGCATCATCAGCGAACGACTATTCGAGGAGGGAGCCGCGGTCGAAAAGGGAGCTCCCCTCTACAAGATTGAGGAGGAAACCTACGCCGCCGCAGTGGCTGCGGCGCGGGCCTCCGTTACGCAGGCCGAGGCAAATCTGGCGCTGGCCGAGCGCGAGGCCGAGCGAGCCGGAGAGCTGTTTGCCAGAGGCACCGGGTCGGAGCAGAGGCGGGACAGCGCCACTGCGACGCGCGACTCGGCGCGGGCCGCGCTGCAGATGGCGCGGGCGCAGTTGCAAAGTGCCGAGATCGATCTCGACCGTACCACCATCCGGGCGTCGATTTCCGGGGTGATCGGCCTGTCCCAGAGCACGGCGGGGTCGCTGGTCAGCGCGCAACAAGCCGATGCGCTCACCACGATCCGTACGCTCGATCCGATCTATGTCGACGTCACGCAATCGGCCAATGAACTACTGGACTGGGATACCGATCCGGAAAACCGCGAGATGCGGATGCCCAGCCACGCGAATCTCATCCTTCCCAACGGTCAGACCTTCGACCAGACCGGTGAACTGCGCGCCGCCGAACCGCGGGTCGAACCGACGACGGGCATGGTAACTCTGCGCATCGCCTTCCCCAACCCGCATTTCCGGCTGTTGCCCGGCCTTTATGTCGAAGTGGAACTGCCTGTTGCTCAGGCGAAGGATGCAGTGCTGCTGCCCAAGAACGTGGTCATGCGCGACGAAAACGGCGCGGCAAACGTCTGGCTGGTCGAAAATGGCAAGGTCGTCGTGCGCCCGGTCGAGATCATGACGGGATCGGGCAACAACTGGGTGACGACCGGCAGCCTCGCCGCCGGCGATCAGGTCATCACCTCGGGCTTCCAGAAGGTGGCGCCGGGTGCGCAGATCGAGATCGCGGCCCCGGAAACGGCCGGGCAGGCCGGCGCGGAAGCGCCCGAAAACGCGAAAGGCAATTGAGTCATGTCGCGTTTCTTCATTGACCGGCCCATTTTCGCGTGGGTGATCGCGATCATCATCATGGGTCTTGGCGTGCTGTCGATCATGCGGCTCGCCATCTCGCAATACCCGACAATCGCCGGTCCGTCGGTGGTGATCGGGGCTACCTATCCCGGCGCCTCGGCCGAAACCGTGGCCGACACGGTCGTCCAGAACATCGAGAAGGAGATGACCGGCCTCGACGGGCTGCGCTATATCGAATCCTCCACGACCTCCACAGGGCTGGCGACGATCACCCTGACATTCGCGCTCGGAACCGATCCCGACATCGCGCAGGTGCAGGTCCAGAACAAGCTGGCGATTGCCCAATCCAGCCTGCCCGAGTCGGTGACCCGACAGGGTGTCACGGTCGAAAAATCCGCGACCGGCTTTCTGATGGTCATCTCTCTGGTCTCCGATGACGGCGCGCGCAGCGACATCGACCTGGCGGACTACCTGAACTCCTACATGGTCGAGCCGATTTCCCGCCTGCAGGGCGTCGGCAAGGTCCAGGTGTTCGGTTCCGAATACGCGATGCGCATCTGGCTGGATCCGCAAAAACTGAAATACTACGATCTGTCGCCCGGGGTCGTGACCGCCGCCATCAGCGCCCAGAACGCGCAGATCTCGGCTGGCAGCTTCGGCGCGATGCCGGCGCCCGACGGGCAATTGCTGAACGCCACCATCACCGCGCAGTCATTGCTCAGGACGCCCGAGGATTTCGAGCGCATCGTGCTGCGCACCGATACCGATGGCGGCATGGTGCTGCTGCGCGACGTGGCGCGGGCGGAACTCGGCACCGAGAACTACGAGATCACCAGCTTCTACAACGGCAAGCCGTCATCCGGCATGGCGATCCAACTGGCCTCGGGCGCGAATGCGCTGGAAACGGCGGAACTGGTCAAGGCCAAGGTCGATGAACTGGCCCAGAACCTTCCGGCCGGAGTTAGCTACGTCATCCCTTATGACACGACGCCCTTCGTCCTGATCTCGATCGAGGCGGTGGTTCACACGCTGCTCGAGGCCATCGGCCTGGTCTTCCTGGTGATGCTGGTCTTCCTGCACAATTTCCGCGCCACGTTGATCCCGACGCTGGCGGTGCCGGTCGTGTTGTTGGGGACCTTCGGCGTCATGGCCGCGCTCGGGTTTTCGATCAACACCCTGACCATGCTGGCCATGGTGCTGGCCATCGGCCTTCTGGTCGATGACGCCATCGTCGTGGTCGAGAATGTCGAGCGTCTCATGCGGGACGAAGGTCTCGACCCGGTCGAGGCGACGCGCAGGTCGATGGACGAGATCTCGGGCGCGCTAATCGGCATCGGCATCGTCATTTCGGCGGTTTTCGTGCCGATGGCCTTCTTCGGCGGCTCGACCGGCGAGATGTACAAGCAGTTCGCCGTGACCATCGTCTCGGCCATGATGCTGTCGGTGCTGATCGCGCTGATCTTCACCCCCGCGCTTTGCGCCACGATGCTGAAGCCGCACAGCCATGAGCCGCCCAGGACCATGTTCGGACGCGCCGGCGCAACCTTCAGCGGATGGTTCGAGAAGCACTTTGGCGGTTTGACGCGCGCCTACACCGGGGGCGTCCGCCGCGTGACCGGCGGGCCCTTGCGCATGCTGGCCGTCTTCGGCCTGGTCCTTGTCGGAATGGCGGCGATGTATCAGCGTTTGCCGACCTCGTTCCTGCCCGACGAGGATCAGGGCGTGCTGCTGACCATCATCCAGCTGCCTTCGGGGGCGACGGCCCAGCAGACCGAAGAGGTGATCCAGGAGGTCGAGCAATATTTCCTGACCGCCGAGGAAAAGAACGTCGCATCGGTCTTCTCGGTCCGGGGCTTTTCGTTCGCGGGCCAGGGCCAGAACATGGGCATGATGTTCGTCAAGCTGAAAGACTGGTCGGAACGTCCCGACGCCGAGGATTCCGCCCAGGCGATCGCCGCGCGTGCCTTTCCCCCGCTGATGGGCGGCATCCGCGAGGCCATCGTGGTGCCTATCGTCCCGCCCCCGGTGATGGAACTCGGCAATTCGAGCGGCTTTGTCGGGTTCCTGCAGGCTGCAGGAGGACAGTCGCACGAGGAACTGCTTGCCGCGCGCAACCAGATACTGGGTATGGCGGCAGAGGATCCGCGGCTCGCGGCGGTGCGTCCAAGCGGGGTCGAGGACGCCTCGCAGTTCCGGCTCAACATCGACTGGGCCAAGGCTGGCGCGGTCGGCGTGACCGCGGCGGATGTCGGCACCTTCCTGAACACCGTCTGGTCGGGCGCCTACATCAACGATTTCCTCTATGAAGGTCGCGTCAAGCGCGTCTACGTGCAGGGCGAGCCTCGGGCCCGGACCGCGCCCGAGGATCTGGCTCTGTGGCGGGTGCAGAACGCGAATGGCGATTTCGTGGACTTCTCGACCTTCGCGACGCAGCAGTGGGCCTTTGGCCCACAGCAGGTCACCCGCTACGATGCGCTGCCGGCGATGAAGATCGAGGGTTCGCCCGCCGACGGTTTCTCCTCGGGCGATGCGCTGGCCGCGATGGAGGAACTTGCCGCCCGGTTACCGCCCGGCTTCCAGTTGCAGTGGACCGGCATGTCGCTGGAGGAAAAGGAGGCTGGCGCGGGTGCGATGATCCTCTATGCGCTGGCGCTGGCGACGGTCTTCCTGTGCCTTGCGGCGCTCTACGAAAGCTGGACCATCCCGATGTCGGTGCTGCTGGCGATGCCGGTCGGTATCCTCGGCGCGCTCATTGGCGCTTGGATCGGGGGGCAGACGAACGGGGTCTATTTCCAGGTCGGCCTGCTGACCGTGATCGGTCTAACCGGCAAGAACGGCATCATGATCGTCGAGTTTGCCCGCGAACGCATGGCGTCACTTGGTGAAAGCGCGCTCGACGCCGTGCGCAAAGCGGCCGAACTGCGCTTCCGCCCGATCCTGATGACCTCACTGGCCTTCGGTCTGGGCGTGTTGCCGCTGGTGTTGTCCTCCGGGGCAGGGTCGGGTGCGCGTCAGGCCATCGGCTTTGGGACGTTCTTCGGCACGGTAGTGGGCACGACGCTGACCCTCTTCTTCGTGCCGGTCTTCTTCGTGCTGATCGCCCGCCTCTTCTCGCGCGGCAAGGCAAAGCAGGCCGACACGGTCGAAGCCGCCTGACGACGCAATCTCATCCCGACCGGCCACTGCTCCATACCGGTCGGGGAATCTTCACCCCCCTGGATTCGGGCGTCTATTGACGATCAGCTCAACACTGCATCTGAAATTATATAGCGCCTACAATGACATAGCGGTGCCCAGTTTCATTCTGTCCGGTGCGCCATTGCCAGTTGGGTACAGCCCGGAGACATCGGTGACGGTTTGTACCTAAGACATGGGCGCCGCGGTCTCTAGCCCCGGCCGTTGCCCATTCAAAAAGGTCGCCCTTCCGAGACGTCACGGAACTGATCGCGCGCGGAGTTGCGCCGCTCCGGCGGCGCGATCCCATCCGGGCCTGCGCGGCCTGTCGTGGAGGAAACTGGTGGCCCGTGACTTTCTCAGGCGGCCGCCTGCTGGTGCTCGACACAGATCGCGCGGCTGTCGGCGTCGGAAAGCGATTCGCCCAGCAGCGCGCAGCGATGTGGCAAAGGATCAGTTCCTTCGTCCCCGTGGCGGAAATGTCGGCAAGTATGGCAGGCGCCGAATGCGCGCCCGCCGTTACGGGCGATCATGGCATGAAGCGCACTCCGCAGGCTCTCGACCAGGAGAGCGAGGTCTTCCGTGCCGGCGGTTGCAAGGCCGCTTGCGAGCGCCAGTATCGGATCGTCGCCGAGGGTGCGCTGACCAAATGGGGTCAGCCCCAATACGACGGAGCGTCGATCACGGACGCTAGCCTGACGTGTGACATACCCCTTCTTCTCCAACATGATCAGCGTTTGCGAGACGGTGCCGCGGGTCGAGCCCAGATACTCGGCGAGCGCCGCCGGCGTTCGAGAGAAGCGATTGGCGCGAGCGACGAACCGCAAGGCCTCCCATTGCGCCGGATTAAGACCGCCCGCCTCGCCATGGCGGGCCAGGCGATCGAGACGATCGATGAGGTGTGCCGCCTCGACGGCGGCCAGCGGGAGAGACATGATAGCGACTCGATATTATTCTTGACGAGCATCCCTGGATGTTGATTATAGTAGCGTCTCGCTATTATTCAATGCCGGTCCGGAGACCATCATGCGCTTCATTTCGACCATAGCGGCCGCCGCGGCCTTGAGCCTTTCGTCGGGTTCCGGGGGCGCCCACGAGATCGCCGCCGAGCCGGACCCCGCCGTGCCCCCGGCTTTCGATATCGTGCACGCCGCCGCCACGACGGACGGACGGCTTGCTACCTTCAGCATGGAGGTGACGGGCACCGCCGGCTCGCAGAAACCCGAGAGCGCCGGCGAACTGCAAGGTTCCAGGGTCGATGCCTATGTATGGCCGACGAAGCTCGATCCGTCCGCCGTGGGGTTTGCCGAAGGGTCGGGCATGCTGGCGCTTGCCATCACGGCGCACCCCGACTTCGACGACACGCCGCTTTTCGATGAGAACGGCGACGGCGATCCCGGCAATGACGGAGCCGGCTGGCACTCGCACTGGGTCGTCCTGGTCGAGGACGCGGCCTGCGGCGGCGGGCTGAAGGTTCGCGACGTCTCGCCCGGCCAGGATCTCCTGCCGGCGACTGCCCCCGGCCTGCCCATCGCCCTCGACAGCCCCGGAATGAGCCCCCTCATCAAGGGCGCCGCCGTCCGGATCACGGTTCCAGTCAAGGGCGCGGAAAATATCAGCTTCGATGCGGTTGCCGCCTCGCTGCAGGTCCATCGGCAGGGGCAGGCGCCGCTGCTTTGCGTCACCGGCACCTACAAGGTCGCGTCCGGAAATCTGTCGTTGCCGGGAGTCGTCACGAAGAAATCCCCTTAGGATGTCGACGACCGCCGCGCACTTCCAGACGGTCGCCGTTGCCAATGACTGGTGCAAAACATGAAGCTCGACCCCGTCGTCGCCCCAGAGATCGCCGTCAGTCGCTGGTTCAACAGCTCGGTCCCGTTAAGCCTGGCAGCCTTGCGGGGCCGCCCGGTGCTGCTCCACGCCTTCCAGATGCTCTGCCCTGGCTGCGTCGCCCACGGCACGCCGCAGGCCGAGAAGGCGCATCGGCTGTTCCGCGACAGCGATTTGCAGGTCATCGGCTTGCACACCGTTTTCGAGCACCATGCGGCGATGACGCCGGTCGCCCTGGAGGCTTTCATCCACGAGTACCGACTGACCATGCCAATCGGCGTTGACGACCCTGATTCGGGTATGCGGATTCCCGTCACCATGGGGCGCTATCAAATGCGGGGGACGCCAACCTCGATCCTGATCGGCCGTGACGGCGCCGTTCTTCATCATGGCTTTGGCCAGGAAGACGATATGGCGCTTGGGGCGCGGTTGGCTGCGGCGATCAGCGGTTACCCATGACGGCGCCTTCCGGGCCTATGCTCGCGGTGAAGGTTCCTGGCCGGCGCCCGTCCTGCGGCGAGGTGGAGTGTGGGCCGCCGCTCTCGGCAATCGTCGGCCTAGGCCTCAGATCGACGTGTAGCCCGCGTCGGCCGAGACGATGCTGCCGGTCATCAGGCTCGATGCGTCGGATGCCAGGAACAGCACCACCGAAGCAATCTCCTCTGGTTTGCCGAACCGTTTCATCGGGGTGAGGTCGATCCAGCGGTCGGCCATGCTGTTGCCCTTTCCCACGCCAGCGAGCAGCGGCGTCTCGATATAGGTCGGCGCGACCGCGTTGACGCGCACGCCGCGCAGCGCCCATTCCACCGCCAGCGACCGCGTCAGATGATGCACGCCCGCCTTCGACGCATTGTAGTGGCACTGCGGCTGCGGCGTGTTGACGATGTCGGCCGACATCGAGCCGATGTTGATGATCGAGCCCTTGCCGGCGCGGAGCATTTTTCGACCGAAGGCGCGGCAGGTCTTGAACACGCCCGTCAGGTTGATGCCGATCACGCGTTCCCATTCGTCGTCGGAGACGTCTTCCGCCGGTGTGTTGCACGCAATCCCGGCATTGCACACCAGCACGTCGAGCGGCGGCAGCGCGTCGGCGAGCGCGTTGAGCGGCTCTGTCCGGGTCACGTCGAGCTGACGCCACTCGGCCTGCAGCCCGCGGGCGGCGATCCGCTGCGCCGAGGCTTCGGCACGCGCCGGATCGAGATCGGTGACGATGACGCGTGCCCCCGCCTCGGCAATCGCGGTGGCGCAGGCTTCGCCGATCCCCTGGCCCGCGCCCGTGACCAGCGCGAGACGGCCGGTCAACTCGAACTGAGACATGTATGACATTCGATTCCTCCCTTTCGTGTGCCCGGGCGAACCCGGCGATCACGTCGGGATACCATGCGGAACGCTGCTGTCGAAAGCCCATAGAGGCTCGACCTTGATTGTTAGTAGCACTAGCATTTCGGCTTGATGTCGATCAAGCTGGCCGCACGAAAGGCGCTTGCTTGTTCACGGACGGAGCGCTTCGGTTCACTTCGATCGACACTCATGTGACTAAAAATAAGCTAAATCAATATGTTGACTGGAATTAGCGGCGACAGAGGGGCTTTCTGGGCAGGATGGAACGAGCGCTTGCCTGAACTAGTAAATCTATATTATGAGGGTTTGTCGCCCATAGAGCGGCACGCGTGCAGTGCGGAGGAATGCCGGCCTTGATACAAGACCTTGCCGAAAAACTCTTCATAGACGGCGAGTGGCGCCGCGGCGAGGGCGAGCGGATCCCGGTCCAGAATCCCGCAACCGGCGAGGTGCTGGGCCACGTCGCCGCGGCGACGCCGGCCGAGATCGACGTGGCGGTCGCCGCAGCGCGAAAGGCGTTCAAGATCTGGTCGCGCCTTGCTCCGGTCGAGCGCTCGAAGGCACTGCATCGTCTGGGCGACGCCGTCTCCGCCGAGGCGGACGCCATGGCCCGCACCATGACGCTGGAGCAGGGCAAGCCGCTCAACGAAGCCAAGGGCGAGATCCTGAAGCTGGCGGAAGCCTGCCATTTCTACGCCGAGGAGGCGGTGCGTATCCATGGCGAGATCGTGCCGAACACGACCACCGACATCGACAGCCTTGTCGTGCGCGAGCCGATCGGCGTGGTCGGGGCCATCACCCCGTGGAACTATCCGGCCGAGCTGATCGGCTGGAAGCTGTGCGGCGCGCTCGCCGCCGGCTGTACCATCGTGATCAAGCCGGCGGAGCTGACCCCATTCACCGCGCTCGCCATCGCAAGGATGGCTGAGAAGGCAAAGATTCCGGCAGGCGTGGTCAACGTCGTGACCGGGCCGGGCTCGAAGGTCGGGCAGGCACTGGTCGAACATCCCGGCGTCGACAAGATCGCCTTCACCGGATCGAGCGCGGTCGGCCTGCGCATCCAGCAGTCGTGCCCGACCATCAAGCGGCTGTCGCTGGAACTCGGCGGCAACTGCCCGCTGATCGTCACGGCCTCCGCCGATCTCGGCGCGGCGGTCAAGGGAGCGGTGCGGCGCTCGTTCCGCAACATGGGCCAGATCTGCATCGCCATAAACCGCATCTACGTCGCCCGGCCGATCGCCGCCGAGTTCGTGAAACGCCTGGGCGAGGCGGCCGACGGGCTGGTGATCGCCAACGGCATCGACAAGCCGGACGCCGATGTCGGCGCCATGGCCTCGGCCGAGCCGCTCGCCAAGACCAAGGAGCATCTGGCCGACGCGCTCGCCAAGGGCGCGAAGCTGGTCGCCGGCGGTGCCTCGCCCGAGGGCGAGGCGTTTGCGCGCGGGCACTTCTTCCGCCCGACAGTGGTTTCCGACTGCACCCACGCCATGAAGGTGATGACCGAGGAGACTTTTGGGCCGCTGGTCGGCGTCATGGTTTTCGATGGCCTCGACGAGGCGATCGAGCTTGCCAACGACACGCCCTACGGCCTCGCATCCTACGTCTACGCGAAGGATATGGACGAGATCCGCTATCTGTCGGGGCGGCTCGACTACGGCAATGTCGCCGTCAACAATGTCGATGCCGGCATCATGAACGCGCCCTATGGCGGTCGCAAGCAGAGCGGCGTCGGCTACGAGCACGGCCGCGAGGGCATGCTCGAGTACCTCAACTTCAAGCACGTCCGTATCCGCTACGACGAGCCGAAGGGGAGGTAGGTTTGACCCAAGGCCTTCTCGGCATCGACATCGGCACGTCCGGCTGCAAGGCCCTGCTGATCGACGCGGACGGCGCCGTGCTGGCCAGCCGGACGGAAACCTATGCCCTGTCGCAACCTCACCCGGGATGGACCGAGCAGGCTCCCCAGCTTTGGATCGACGGCGCGCGCGCCGCGGTCGCCGGCGTGCTGGCGCTGCGGCCCGACGTCGAGATCGCGGCCATCGGCCTTTCCGGCCAGATGCACGGCCTGACTCCGCTCGACGCCGGGCATCGGGTGCTGCGTCCTGCGATCCTGTGGAACGACCAGCGCAACGGCGCCGAATGCGCCGACATCACGACGCGCGCCGGCGGTATCGAAGGGCTGCTCCGGCACACCAACAACCGCATGCTGGTGGGCTATACCGGCGGCAAGATTCTTTGGATGCGCAACCACGAGCCGGAGCTGTTCAGCCGGCTGCGCCATGTGCTCAACCCCAAGGACTATCTGCGCTTCGTGCTCACCGGCGAGCTGGCGACCGAGGTCTCGGACGCATCCGGCACCGGGCTGTTCGACACGCGCCGCCGAGCCTGGGCGACGGGCCTGCTCGACCTCTTGGAGATCGATCCGGCTGTCCTGCCGCCCTGCCATGAATCGCATGTGGTGAGCGGCCGGGTGAGCCGGTCGGGAGCGGAGCTTTTCGGCCTGGAGGCCGGCATCCCGGTGGTCGGCGGCGGCGGCGACAGCGTCATCCAGACGATCGGCTCGGGCGTGATCGCGCCAGGCGAGCTGCAGACCACCATCGGCACGGCCGGCATCGTCGCGGCCGCGCTCGACAAGCCGGTCGAAAATCCCGACGGCCGGCTGCAGGTCTTCTGCAACGTCGCGCCTGACAAGTGGCACTGCATGGGCGTATCGCTGAATGCCGGCGGGGCGATCGAATGGCTGCGCGCGCTGCTGGCCGGCTTCGCCGGCGGTGTGGCGCCGACGGCTGAGCGGATCGCGGCACTGGCCGCGCAGGCGCCGGTCGGCGCGCGCGGGCTGCTGTTCCTGCCCTACCTCAACGGCGAGCGCTGCCCCCATCCGGACCCGTCCGCACGCGGCGGATTCGTCGGGCTTACGGCGCGTCAAGGCGCGGCGGACATGGCACGAAGCGTCATGGAGGGCGTGGCTTTCTCGCTCTACGACATCTTTGCGCTAATGCGGCAGGTCGATATCGGCGGCCAGGTGATCAAGGCGTCCGGCGGCGGCGCGCGCTCGGCGCTGTGGCGGCAGATGCAGGCCGACCTGTTCGGCTGCGAGGTGGTCACGACCGAAGGCGCGGCGGAAGGCGGGGCCTTCGGAGCGGCTCTGGTCGCGGGCGTCGGCGTGGGTGTCTGGCCAAGCGCGGAAGAGGCCGCGAAGGCCTGCCGCCCGGTGACGCGGGAGGTGCCCGACGCGGCCGCAGGGGACGCCATGCGATCCGCCTTCGAGGTCTATCGCGGCCTCTACGATGCTCTTTCTCCGAGCTTCGCCGCGATCGGCGAAGCCCGCCTGGACCGCTAGAGGAAAACGGAGGCCTCACCTTATGACCTTTCGAATGGGGCGCTACGAGGCGCTCGTCTTCGATCTCGACGGCACGCTGATCGACAGCGCGCCGGACATAGCGGCGTCGGTCAACCAGGTGTTGGAAAAGCGCGGCTGGCCGGTCCAGAGCGTCGCCTTCGTGGAAAAGTTCATCGGCTTCGGCCCGCGCCGGCTGCTGCTCGACTTGTTCGTGGCGCTGGATCTGCCGAGCTACGATGCGACCGTCGACGAGGCGGTGCGCGAATATCTTGCCAACTACGCGCGCTCGCCGGCGGAGCGCACGCTGTTCTATCCGCAGGTACGCGAGGATCTGGAATTCCTGCACCGATCCGGCATCCGCATGGGCATCTGCACCAACAAGCCACAGGATCTGTCGCTCAAGGTGCTGGACATCCTCGGCATCGCGCCGCTGTTCGAGGTGGTGGTCGGCGCCGACGCTGCCCCGGCCTGCAAGCCGGACCCGGCGCATCTGCTCGCGGTTTCGGAGCGCATGAGGCTGGACGGCCTGTCCTGGGCCTATGTCGGCGACACGAAAGTCGACCAGGCCACCGCCCAGGCTGCCGATGTGCCCTTCTACGCGGTCGCCTGGGGCAGCGGCGGCGAGGTGGCCGTGGCGCCGGAATGGCGGCTTGACCGGCTGCGCGATCTCGGCGCCAACTCCGAACCCGTTCGTGTCGGGCAAGGGGGATAAAAATGGCCACGAGTCTTCTGCAGAGGATCGTGCAGGAGAGCGCCGAGATGGGCTCGGCCGAGCTGCGGGTGGCGCGCTTCGTCAGCGCCAATCCGGGCGAGGTCATCCATATGAGCATGGCGCGGTTGTCGCAGGAATGCGACGTCAGCGACCCCACCATCATGCGCTTCTGCCGCCGCTTCGACTTCCAGGGCTACCAGGACTTCAAGCTGCACCTGGCGCAGAGCCTCGTGCCGTCCGCCCCCTTCGCCTACGAGCAAATCGTGCCGGGCGACTCGATCCAGAACGTCGTGCGCAAGACGGCGCGCAACTCGCTGAACGCCATCCAGCGCCTGCTCGAGGATCTCGTGCCGCAGCAGGTGGAGGCGGGCGCGAAACTGCTGCATTCGGCTTCCTGGGTCGGCATCTACGCCAGCGGCATCTCCGAGATCACGGCGATCGACGCCGAGCACAAATTCCAGCGGCTCGGCATGCGCTGCGCCGCCCTGATCGGCCGCAAGAAGCAGTGGCTGCATGCCGAGACGGCGCGGCCCAACGAGGTTACGCTGATCTTCTCGCAGTCGGGCCACACCAAGCAGATGGTCGATGTCGCCATCGCCTCGCGCGCCGGCGGCGCGCGGGTGCTGTCGGTGACGGCGGCCGACAGCCCGCTCGCCAATGTCTCCGACGGGCTGATCGCCGTGCTGCCATACGACCGCACCGAACTGATGACGCCGCTTGCGTCGCGGCTCAACCACCATCTCGTCGTCAACATGCTGGTGACGGCGATCGCCATGACGAGCGGCAGCGAGTTCCCCGACCAGTTGCCGGCCCTCGATTCCTGGCAGACCGAGAAGATTTAGACGTCGCCGTCAGGCGACCAGCCCAAGGAAAGCATTCATGAGCGCACAGGACGAAGCCAAGAAGGCCGCGGGCCGCAGGGTCATCGAGGAGTTCGTCAGGGACGGCATGAAACTTGGGCTGGGCTCCGGCACCACCTCGCATTTCTTCGTGCGCGAACTCGGCAAGCATGTCGCCAACGGCCTGAGGCTCACCTGCACGACGACGTCGCGCTCCACCAACGACGTCGCCCGCGAGGTCGGCATCGCGCTGACCGACCCCAACGAGATCGGCGAGATCGACCTCACCGTGGACGGCCCCGACGAGATCGACCGCGACTTCAACATGATCAAGGGCGGCGGCGCCTGCCTGCTGTGGGAGAAGATCGTCGCGCACGCCTCCAAACGCATGATCACGGTCTGCGACGAGAGCAAGATCGTCGAGCGGCTTGGCGGCTTCCCGCTGCCGGTGGAGGTCGTGCAGTTCGCCTGGAAGCAGACGGAGCGGATGGTGACCGAGGCGCTGGCCGACCACCGCATCAGGAATGCGGTGATCGAGCGGCGCATGCGCGACGGCCAGCCGGTGGTCACCGACAGCGGCAACTTCATTCTCGACTGCCGCTGCGGCGTCATCCCAGCGCCGGCC
The DNA here is from genome assembly GCF_030929505.1 of Mesorhizobium sp. LHD-90. GTDB lineage: Bacteria > Pseudomonadota > Alphaproteobacteria > Rhizobiales > Rhizobiaceae > Kumtagia. The sequence goes on from NZ_JAVFVV010000035.1 coordinate 26,075, forward strand.
AGGCTTGAGATCGAGCTGAACCGTATTCCGGGCGTGGTCGAGAACGGCCTGTTCACGCGCGAGTCTAAAGGCATGGTGGTCGGCCGCTTCGACGGAAGCACATACGTCGCATTGCGCGACGCGTAGTGAAATCTACTTTTTGTTGAAAGTCCGACGCGAACACGTCGGGCGGCAGATGGTTTTTCACCAGCGCCAGGCCGACTGGCCAGTCGTCGTAAAGCGCTGAAAAGGCTTACTATACTGAAAATTCCGGCGACTTTGGCAAGTCGTTTCACGATTCGGTCACGTCCATGACGCAGCCTCTTGCGTCCAACCGAAAGAGCTAGTAAAGCTAGATCATACATCCAGGGAGGGTACTGATGGATCGACTGAACGGAATTTCGCGTCGCGGCCTGCTGAAGGCCGGCGGGGCGATCGGCGCGACGCTGGGCGCCAGCGCGCTGCTCGGCAAGAGCGCCTGGGCGCAGGAGGGGGGCTTCATCCCCTTCAGCAACAAGAGCCTCGACTACTACTTCTTCGTCATCCAGGAAGAGGCGGTGAAGCGCGCGGTCGAAGCCAACAAGATGCGCTTCCAGGCGACCAACGCCAGCTTCGACAACACCCGCCAGCTCGAGCAGTGGCAGAGCCTGATGCTGAGCCAGCCGTCGGCGATCGTGTCCGACCCGATCGACAGCCAGGCGATCGTCAGCGCCATCCGCCGCTACAACCAGAAGAGCATCCCGGTCGCCATCATCGACACGCCGTCGGACGGCGGCGACGTCGCCATCACCGTCAGCTTCGACAACAAGCTCGGCGGCGTCATGGCCGCGCAGGAGATCATCAAGCGCCTGACCGAGAAATACGGCAGCCCGAAGGGCACGGTGCTGAACTGCTTCGGCGCGCTGCAAAGCGTCGCCTGGCGGCTGCGCAAGGAAGGCATGGACGAGGAATTCGCCAAATATCCGGACATCAAGTACCTGGCGCGTCCCACCGAGGGAGCGCTCGACCAGATGCTGGCCGTTACCCTCTCCACCCTTTCCGAATTCCCCGACCTCGACGCCGTTCACGCGCCGTCGGACTCGCCGTCGCGCGGCATCGTCACCGCGCTGCAGCAGAAGGGCCGCTGGAAGAAGGTCGGCGAGGAAGGTCACGTCATCTTCGTCAACATCGACGGCGAGCCGGTGGCGCTCAAATGGATCCAGGATGGTTTCATGGACGCCTGCGTGTCGCAGGACCCGATCGCCTATGGCGAGATCGCCGTGGAGATGCTGACAAAACACTCCATCAAGGGCGAGGCCGTGCCGATCGGCGCCTACGAGAACAAGAAGTATTTCTGGGAGAAAGGCGAGATCGTCGCCGGCGCAACCGGTCCGACACTGATCATCCCGCCCTTCGTCATCGACGGCGGCAATTCCGCCGACAAGCGCCACTGGGGCGCCATCTCGGAGAAGGAATGGGGCATCCCCTACACTTGATCGACCGCGCGAGCCGCGTCCTCCCCGTGCCACGCCGGTTTGCGCCGGCGTGGCACTTGCCGCGTGAGCAACTCCTGCGCGTGATGGCAGTTCAACAAATCCGGAGTTTGTATTGACAGCCGCTTCCGCCAGACAGACCGGCGAAGACCCGTTCATCCTCAAGGTCGAGAACCTCAGCAAGCGCTTCGGCCCGACGCTGGCGCTACGCGACGTGTCGCTCGGCATCCGGCGCGGCACGATCCATGGGCTTCTGGGCGAGAACGGCGCCGGCAAGTCGACGCTGGTCGGGCTGATCTCGGGTCAGCGCGAGCCCTCGGGCGGCACCATCTATCTCGACGGCCGGCCGATCGAGAACGTCGACGTCAAGGCGATGGAGAAGGCCGGCGTGTTCCTGGTCACCCAGGAGCCGATGATCATCGACCATCTGTCGGCGGCCGAGAACCTGATGCTCGGCATCTGGCCGAGCCGCCGCGGCTTCGTCAACTGGCGCAAGCTCAGGGCCGACGCGGCGCGCATGCTGGAAGGAACCGGTATCGATCCGCAGGCGATGGCCGGCCGGCTCGACGCGGTGGCGCGGCGCAAGCTCAACATCCTGCGCGCCATGTTCAGCGGCGGCAAGGTGATCATCCTCGACGAGCCGACGGCGGCACTGACGGTCGCGGACCGGGCCCAGCTCTTCGACTTCATGCGCCAGCTCAAGGCGCAGGGCGTCACCTTCATCTTCATCTCGCATTACAACGACGAAATCCTGGAGATCTGCGACGCCTGCTCGGTGCTGCGCGACGGCGCGCTCGCCGGCGGCACCGAGGACGTCGCCAGCCTCTCCTCCGCGCAACTGTCCGAGCTGGTGCTGGGGCGCGGCCTGGTGCTGTTCCAGCGCGAACGCCGGGCATTCGCCGAAAGCGCCCCGGCGATCCGGCTGCGCGACATCGCCAGCGACCGGATCGCCGTGCCGGAACTCGTCCTTCATCCCGGCGAGATCGTCGGCTTCACCGGCCTTCCCGGCGCCGGCGCCAAGGAGCTGGCGCGCGCCATCTTCGGGCTCTCGCCGATCCGTTCAGGCAGCATCGCCTTCGCCGGCGAGCCGGCGCGTCCGCTGCCGGCCACACCGCGCGACGCCTTCGACATGGGCATCGCCTTCCTTTCCGACGACCGTCGCCGCGACGGCCTGGTCGCCGGTATGACCATCGGCGAGAACATCTCGCTGTCGTCGCTCTCGGCGGTGGCGCGCTCTGGCTTCCTCCGGCCCGAGGCGGAGCAGGCGCTGGCCGCCCGCTATTTCAAGGCGATGGGAATCAAGGCCACCGGCCCGGCCACCGTCGCCGACACGCTGAGCGGCGGCAACCAGCAAAAAGTGTGCCTCGGCCGCGTGCTGGCCACCGAGCCGCGCCTGCTCATCCTCGACGAGCCGACGCGCGGCATCGACATCGGCGTCAAGCAGGACGTGCTGCGCATCATCGACGAGCTCAGCCGCTCGGGCGTATCGGTGATCATCGTGTCGACCGACACCGACGAGATCGTGCGTGCCGTCGACCGCGTCTGCGTGTTCGACAACGGTTCGGTCCGCGAGGAGATTTTTGGAGATGCGATCTCCAGCGAGCGCCTGCGCCGCACCGCCGGGGACAAGGCGGGTGCGTGAGGACCGGCAGTCAGGGAAGAAAACCATGAGCCAAGCGACGACAACCGCGGTCAAGCCCGCTTCCGCCCCTGCCACGCAGGAAGGTGGGCGTTCGATGCTCGGCTGGGTCCTGCACAATGTCGTGTGGATCTGGCTGATCGCCCTGGTGGTGATCTTCGGCTTGTTCAACGAATTCTTCTTCACTACCTTCAACCTGCAGAACATCATGGTGCAGGCGACCGTGCTCGGCATGATCGGGCTGGCCGTGGCGCTACCGCTACTGGTGGCGGAGATCGACCTGTCGCTGCCGGCCAATCTCGGCTTCTCCTCGGCGATCGGCGCGCTGGCCTATTCAGACCTCGGCCTGCCCTGGGTGCTCGCCATGCTGGTCGGCGTCGCGGTCGCCACGCTGATCGGCTTCTTCAACGGCCTGTGCATCACAAAACTCAGGATGGTGTCGCTGATCCAGACGCTGTCGATGATGATCATCCTGCAGGGCGCGCTGCTGGCGCTCACCCAGGGGCGCACCATCACCAATTTGCCGGACGGCTATGTGTGGATCGGCCAGGCGGCGATCGGCGGCTGGCCGGTGATGCCGGTCATCTTCATCCTGGCGCTGATCGCCGTCGCCGTGCTGCTGCGCAACACCGTACTCGGCCGCAGCATCTATGCGGTCGGCGGCAACCCGGTGGCATCCAACTCCGCCGGCGTGCGCGTCGACCGCGTCAAGATCATCGCCTTCACCATCGCCGGCTTCCTGGCCGGCGTCGGCGGCTTCCTGCTCGCCTCCTGGCAGATGGCGATCACCTCCAACCAGGGCTCCAGCTACCTGCTCTATGCGATCGCGGCACCCATCATCGGCGGCGTCAGCGTTTTCGGCGGGCGCGGCAACGTGGTCGGCGTGCTCGGCGGCGTGTTGCTGCTCACCGTCATCCAGGTCGGCCTGGCGATCATCTCGGTGCCGTCCTTTTATGTCGGCATGATCGGCGGCCTGATGATCTTCATCGCCGTCGCCATCGACGCCTTCCGCGTCCGCTATTTCGGCTGATGTCTCTCGCTTCCGGGCCATCGACCGGCGCGGCCGGCATGAACGAGGCGAAGCGGGAAGCCGCCCTCGCCGCTTTCGCCGGCGTGCTCGATGCCTCCGGCATCGTCGGCGGCAGTTCTGCAGACGCCGCGCGATATCTCGGCGACTGGACCGGCGACTATGCCGGCGCGGCGCTGGCGGTGCTGCGGCCCGCCGCGGTCGAACAGGTCCAGGCGGTCGTCCGGCTCTGCGCCAAGCACGGCATCGCCATCGTGCCGCAAGGCGGCAATACGGGACTGGTGGCTGGCACGATCTCTGACGGCACGCGGCCGGCGGTGATCTTGTCGCTGGAACGGCTGAACCGCATCCGCCGCATCGACGCCGCCAACTTCACCCTGCAGGCGGACGCCGGCGTCGTGCTGCAGACGCTCAAGGACGCGGCCGAGGCCGAAAACATGCTGTTTCCGCTGGCGCTGGGCGCGCAGGGCTCGTGCCAGATCGGCGGCAATGTCGCCACCAATGCCGGCGGCATCAACGTTCTGCGCTACGGCATGACGCGCGACCTGGTGCTCGGCCTTGAAGCCGTGCTGCCCGACGGCAGCCTGTGGCAGGGCATGACGGGCTTGCGCAAGGACAATCGCGGCTACGACCTGAGGCAATTGCTGATCGGCTCGGAAGGCACGCTCGGCATCGTCACCGGCGTCGAGGTGAAGCTGTTTCCGCGCCCGGCCAACATCGAGACCGCCTATCTCGGCGCCCGCTCCTTCGCCGATGCGATGGCGCTGTTCGGGCTGGCGCGGCGGGTCTGCTCCGACCTGCTGACCGCCTTCGAGGTGATCGGTGCCGAATGCATTCCGCTGGCCGTGTTGAGCAATCCGGGGACGCGCGTGCCGCTGGCCGAGGCGTGGCCGGTCCATATCGTCTTGGAGCTCGCCTGCAGTGCGGCCATCGACGGTCGCGCGCTGCTTGAGACGCTGCTGGCCGAAGCCTTCGAGGCCGGTCTGCTCGGCGACGGCGCCATCGCCCAGAGCCGCGCCCAGGCACAGGCCTTCTGGGCGATCCGCGAGGATCTGGTCGAGGGCCAGGCCAAGCGCGGCATGCATATCCGCACCGATCTTTCGGTGCGGCTGAGCGACGTGCCCCGGCTGATCGACGAGGCGCGCGCCTATGTGACGGCCGAATGGCCGGACTGGGAGCCGATCGCCTACGGCCATGCCGGCGACGGCAACATCCACTTCAACGTCATGCCGCCGCTCGGCCTTGCGCCGGAGCGGATCCGGCAGGACGGCAAGCGGCTGCTGCAGGGCCTCTACGGCATTGCGCGCGACCTGGGCGGTTCCTTCAGCGCCGAGCATGGCGTCGGCCGCAGCCGCCGCGACGTTTTTCTGGACGGGCTGTCGCCCAACCAGCGCGCCGCCGTGCTGGCGCTCAAGGCCGCCTTCGATCCGAAGGGCATCATGAATCCCGGCTGCCTCGTGCCTGGCTGAGACTTTGCCGCAGGCCGGGCTGGTGCGGCATGGCACAAGATTTTGCGCGGACCGCATTTCGTCGCTACCGCACGCGCGTGTCAGTATCCGTCAGGATTATTTTCTCAAGACTTATCCCCTCCCTCCCGAACGGAGCGACAATGTCCTCGCCTGTGCTGGAAAGGAGGCGGCGGCGATGGAGGTAAGTCCGGCGATCGACAAGAACTGGCAGGCGCTGAAGCGCTTGCTGGCCATGCTTGTCGGCATGGCCGGGATGGGCAATGGGGTCACCCTGCCGCGCCATCTCCACCGCGCCATCCTGAAACTGCTGCGCCCGGCCGAATCCGCCGCACGGCGTTTGATCATCGCGGCGGCGCGCGGCATCGTCGTGACCCTGCCGCCGTTTCGCCCGCGAAAGCCAAAACCCGGAACCAACGAGGCCGTGCTGCGCAGCCTCGGCATCGCCGTCAC
>NZ_JAVFVV010000036.1 GCF_030929505.1 Mesorhizobium sp. LHD-90
TGCTCGCGCAAAACCGCAATGATCTGCTCTTCCGTAAACCGCTTTCTCTTCATCAGTCCGTCCTTCAAACAAGGGCCGGACTCTAATCTCAACTGGAGGAAATTACCGGGGGCAGGTCACCCGCTCCACGCACGCGCGATATTGCGCCATCGCCTCGGCATAGTCTGGAATGTCGCTGCTGCCGAAGGGCGCCGACTTTTGATCCATGAAGTCGAAGCAGGTGAGTGCGTCAGTAGCCGCCGACGAGACTCTAGATACGCGGCGCTAGCGCCGCCCATGGCGTGACAACCGACAGTCGTTCAAAATCCGCAGTCCAATAGTGGCCCTGGAATGCTTGGTCCTCAGCACGCGTGATGGCAATCTCCTTATAACTGCACTTCAGGAGCGTACCCACCGCGCCATGCGACGCGATGGCGAGATCGCCGCCGCGGTGGCCACGGATGATGCGGTCGACGGTGCAACGGATGCGCCGTTGCGCGTCGACGGCGCGTTCCCAGCCCCTTACGCTTTCCTCTGGGTTCGCAAAAAACTGATCTGCCACCTTCTCGAATTCAATGGGCGGGAGGAAACCGGTCGCCGTCCGATCGTTTTCGCCCAGATCGCGGTCTGCACGCACCTCGAGCGACAACGCATGGGCCAGTATCTCAGCAGCCTCACGCGCCTTGGTCTCAGTGCTGCTCCATATTGCGCCAACGTTGCGCACGACGTCGCCGGCCGCAAACAGGCGCATGCGCTCCACGCCAGCAGGGCTCAGGCTCCACTGACGCACGTCAACCCGGGGGTCGATCCGCACCTCGGGATGCGTGACGAAGATCAACTGTGCCATTCACGACCCCTATGCGTTCGCGATCTCATCTGAACGATGATCGTTTGGCAATGGCAATGCGTGTGGTAGTGGCGGCACGAACAGGCACGCATCGGGGCACGTATTGTTTAGGAGGAAACGCATGTCCGCATCGTTTGAGTCGCGTCGCGCTTTCGCCGAGGACTTGGCGAGACGAGCAGGAGATCTCGGGCTTTCGTACTTCCGCAAGCTCGATACACTGACCATCGAGAGCAAAGGCCATCAGGACATGGTCTCGGAAGCCGATCGGGAGGTCGAGCTTTTCGTGCGCCGTGAACTCGCCACCCATTTTCCCGATGATGGGGTGGTTGGCGAAGAGCACGCGCCGACCAAGGGTTCATCCGATTTCACCTGGGTGATCGATCCCATCGACGGGACTGCTAATTTCGTTAGCGGCGTCCCGGCATGGACCGTGGTCATCGCCTGTGTGGAAAAAGGGGTTCCGGTCGTGGGCGTTATCCACGAGCCTTCCCTTGGGGAGACATTCGCTGCTCACAGAGGTGGCGGCGCCGCTCTCAATGGACGCCCCCTGCGCACAAGCAAAGCAACACGGTTGGACGAAGGTTCGCTTGGAACAGGCCTCAGCAACAGACGCGAAATGAAAAACATCGTCGGTCTTATCGACGAGTTGTTCGACGAGGGAGGCATCTTCTTCCGCAACGCCTCAGGTGCGCTGATGCTGGCTTATGTGGCTTCGGGTCGGCTGCTTGGCTACGTGGAAGAGCACATGAATGCCTGGGACTGCCTCGCGGGCATGCTTCTGATCGAAGAAGCCGGCGGCACGATCGTTCGTCCGGACCCGCAAACCGTACTTGAGCGTGGAACGGTGGTGATCACTTCGTGCCCAGGCGTGTTCGAGCGCGTGCGAGCGCTTTGTGGCAGGGCCTTTCAGGTGACCTGAATTACTCGCTGAGAAGCACAGGACCGCGCCCAGCAAATCCCAGGCCGACGGCCTGACCGGCCTCGACCGCGAGATCGACGTCAGGCGTCACGGCGAACAGACTGCCGAGCGGCGTCCTCACCACAAGCTCGAGATGGCTGCCCACATAGGTCACCTTGTCCAGCGTCCCGAGCAAAGTGTTCTCGCTCTCGGGCGAAGTGACTTGCACCCTGTTCGGGCGCACTGCCAATCTGGCGCTTCCCGGAGCATGTGTCCTGGCGGGAATCCTCAGGCTGACCGGTCCGAGCTGGACGTTGGCGACATCGCCTTCTACCGCAACAACCTCGCAGGGCAGTATGTTGGCCTCGCCGATGAAGTCTGCGACGAAGGCATTCGCAGGCTGATCATAGAGGTCGCGCGGGGTGCCATCCTGAACGATCACCGCGTTGTTCATGACGATGATGCGGTCGGAAACTGCAAGCGCTTCCTCCTGGTCGTGGGTGACATAGACGACGGTCAAAGCCAGCTTCTGCTGGATTTCCCTGATCTCCTCGCGGACATGCCGCCTGAGCTTGGCGTCCAGGTTGGAGAGTGGCTCGTCGAACAGCAGCACCTGAGGCTCCAGCACCAACGCACGCGCGACTGCGACGCGCTGCTGCTGTCCGCCCGACAGCTGGCTGGGCAGCCGATCGCCGAAACCCGAAAGCCCGACGAGATCGAGGCCTGCCTGTGCCTTCCCGCCGGCATCGCGCTTGTTGAAGCTCGAGAATTTCAGCCCATACTCGACGTTCTCACGCACCGTCATGTGCGGGAAAAGCGCGTAGGATTGGAACACCATCGAGACGTCGCGGTCTGTCGCCGGCAAGCGTGTGACGTCGCTGCCCCCGATGAGAATCTGACCGCGCGTTGCCAGCTCCAGCCCTGCAATCATCCTCAGCGTAGTGGTCTTGCCGCAGCCCGAAGGTCCGAGCAGGGTGACCAGCTTTCCAGCTTGGATGAAGAGAGAAACGCCCTTCACCGCGGGAACGGTGCTCTTGCCGTAGACCTTCGTGACGTTGCGAAACTCGACCGAAGCCGCGTTGCTCTTGATCTCCGCCACTAGCCGCCTCCTGAAATCGCAGTCTGAGGACGCACCGTCGCCTGGCTGACATTCGTTCGCGATTGCGACAGATCGCCCTCGATGCCGCGACGGCCGATACGACGACTGCCGACCAGCAACTGCATGATGCCGATGACGGCGAGCATGACGAAGATCAGCACCGCGGAGTAGGCGATCGCTATGCCATACTCGTTGTTCTCCACGCGACCGACGATGTAGCTCGTCGACATGTCGTATTGGGCGCTAACAAGAAAGATGATGGCGCTGATCGCCGTCATGGCGCGCACGAAGGAATAGACGAGCGCGGCGAGAATTGCCGGTTTCAACAGCGGCAGAATGATCCGGCGGAACGTCTGCCACGAATTCGCGCCGAGCGTCAGCGACGACTCGTCGAGGCTTCGGTCGATCTGCGACATCGAGGCGACGCCAGCCCGCACGCCGACGGGCATGTTGCGGAAGATGAAGGACAGCACGAGGATTATGCCGGTGCCGGTGAGTTCGATCGGCGGAACGTTGAAGGCGACCACATAGGATACGCCGATCACTGTTCCGGGAATGGCGAAGGAAAGCATAGTTCCGAACTCGAACGCTTCCTTGCCGGCAAAGCTTTGCCGAACCAACAAATAGGCCGTCAGCAGCCCTATCGCAGCCGTCAGTGGCGCGGAGATCAGCGCGATCTGCATGGTTGTCCAGAATGAACTCCACGCAGCGCCGCGCCAGTGAATGCCGAAATCATTCCAGCCGACTGCGAACGACTTCACATAGTGATCGAACGTCAGGGAGAAATCGACGCCCCACAGTTTGACGAAGCTGCCGTAGAAGATGGTCACGTAGATGAGCAGCGTGAACAGGGTCCAGAGCGCAGCGATCGTGTAGACCGTGTTTCGCAGCGGGACAGGCAGGTGCGGATGGACGCCTGCATCCCCCTTGCCGGAGACGGTCGTGTAGGACTTTCGCCCGAGCCAGAAGCGCTGCGCATAGAACGCGCCAAGCGTGAAACCCAGGAGCACAAGGGCCAGGATCGCTGCCTGCGCCTGATCGTATTGCGCGCCGACGATCGCGAAGAAAATCTCGGTCGACAGCACTTCGAAGTTGCCCCCGAGCACGAGGGGATTGCCGAAATCCGCCATGCTTTCGATGAAGCCTAGCAGGAAGGCGTTGGCCAGGCCAGGCCGCATGAGCGGCAGCGTGACGGTCCTGAACGTCTGCCAGCGGCTGGCGCGCAGGGTCTGGGCCGCCTCCTCCATCGATGGGCTGATGCCTTCGACGACGCCTATCATCACCAGAAAGGCAATCGGCGTGAACGCCAGAGCTTGCGCGATGAACAGCCCGGGAAACCCGTAAATCCACCGCGACGGGGCGATGCCAAGTGCTGCGTCGAGTCCTTGGGTGATCGCGCCCGACAGACCGAACAGCAGAATGATGGCCAGGCCGATGACGAAAGGCGGTGTAATGATGGGCAGCACCGTCAATGCGCGTAAAAGCGCGCCATAGCGGAACCCGGTGCGCGTCACGACCAGCGCGAAGACGAGGCCCAAGGCGGTTGTTACGACGCCGACCAGGATTGCGAGCAACAGAGAGTTCCACGCCGCGCCGCATCGTGGCCCGCCAAGCAGGCACGAAATGCCCCATAGGCGATTGCTGAAGAGCTTGGAGGCAAATGTTCCGGCGGAGTAGCCGCCATCTTGGGTTACGAACGCGCTCGCCAGCATTTGGAGGATCGGCATGAAGATGAAGATGCCGACGACGGCGATGACAAAGCCAATCGAGCCCGCGACGAACTCGTCGCCGCCGACGGCGCCGCGCGCCGCGCAGCCGATCGTGAACAGAAACAGGAAGGCGCCGGCGACGAGCAGTGCGCCCCAACCCATCCCGAACTGGCGATCGTCGAGATCGCCAAACAGCGCGGTCGCGACCTCCCAGTTCCAGCCCTTGAGGCCGATAGCGAAACCTTGGAGCAGCAGGTAGCCGAAGCCGAACGCGCCAAGCGCGATCAGGATCGGTCCGAAGGCTGGGTCGGCTTTTCGCCGACCCCACAGCAGGAACGAGCCCAGCAGAAGAAGGCCGATGGGCGCGAGCCACAGTTTCTGGCCCTGCAAATTAAGGAAAAGCGCTGGCGCCACGTCATCGTCGAACGGGTAGCCGTCGAACAACCATCTCAATGTGAAGATGTTGTCGTCCATGCCGTACCAAGGAAGCACGGCGTAGCCCAGCAAGCCGACCACGACCCAAAGGGCTATGGTCGGATGCAGCGAAAAGTACTCCTGTGTGGCGTGTCGCATCGCCTATTGCGGCAGTGTCGAAACCTCGTCGTCCCATTTCTTCAAAAGACGCTTACGCTCGTCGCTCGACCCGTATTTCGTGAAGTCGTAGTCGATCAACTTGATGGTCGAGAGATCGGGCGTCAGCTCCGAAACCGCGGCGTTCTTGTTGGACGGAAGCTGAAAGGATTTCACATCCTTGGCCTTGGACTGCATCTCGGCCGTAAGAGCCCAGTCGTAGAACTGCTTGGCGGCTTCCGGGTTGCGTGCATCCTTGATAAGGGACATCGAACCAATCTCGTAGCCTGTACCCTCGCAAGGAGCGACCGTGACGATCGGGAAACCAGCGGCGGTTTGTGCAACCGCGTCGTGCATGAAGACAATGCCTATGGTCGTTTCGCCGAGCCCGGCAGCCTTGATCGGCGCGGAACCGGATTTCGTGTACTGATTGATGTTGGCGTGCAACGCCTTGAGGTACTCGAAGCCTTTGTCCTCGCCCATAAGCTGCACCATCGTAGCGAGCATCGTATAGGCGGTGCCCGACGAGTTCGGGTTCGCCATCTGCACCTGGCCCTTGTACTCCGGCTTGATCAGATCCGCCCAGCATTTAGGCTCCGGCAGGTTGTTCTTGGCGAGGAGGTCTTTGTTGTAGCCGAAGCCGAGCGCGCCCGAGTAGACGCCGATGGTCTTGTTGCCTGCGGCCTCCGCCTGCTTGATCGCCCAATCGTGCAACTCGCCGCGCATTGGCGATTCATAGGCGACCGTAAGATCCTCCTCGGCTGCCTGGAGATGGGGGTCGCCCGTGCCGCCCCACCAGACGTCGCCCTTCGGATTGCCCGATTCCGCCCGCACCTGCGCATAGGTCTCACCCGAACTCTTGCGCGTCATGTCGACGGTTATGCCGGTCTTCTCCTCAAATCCGGTTTTAATCTGCTGGCACCACGCTTCGTCGGCGGCGCAATAGAGCGTCAGGCTGTCGGCATGGGCAAGCCCGGCACCGGCGAGCAAAGCGCCTGCGGCTGCGGCGGATCGGAGTAGTTGGATTTTCATTTGCATATCTCCTCCCAGAGAATGTTGGCCGACTAACAACTTAGCGGCAAAGTTGGCTGATCCGCAAACGAGAATTTAGCCAGTTTAAGAGGACAACTGCGCCCTATGATTGCTCCAGTGAGGAGAAGGCGTGTCCGACGAGGGCGCTCAACCAACTGGGTGGAAGCGTATTTCTGCGTTCGTCTGCTGGCGTCCGCTTTCGGGATACGGCAGATTTTGCTGTAACGTCCGATGTGGGGCGCGTTGCCGACCGGCGGCTTTGGGGCCGCAAGCGGAATGGCGGCTTTTGGCATTCGTAGAGCGATAGCGGACGTTCAGCTTGGGGGACCAAGCTCCGAGGCGACCTGATGTGGACCTTGTGCGTCGATGGCTTGGTCCGCCGCGCTAAACTCAAAGTGGCCATACGCAGCCGTGCAAACAGTATGGTGGACAGCGGCATGCTGATGGGGCGTTCGGCGCAGTAAATTTGCGCTCGCAACCAGCCCAAATTAGGCGTATCGTGGTATATCGTCGGTTTCTAATACATGGGCTGGCGACTGAGAGCGCAAGACTCCCGCATCAGACTGGGCGCGCTGGAATTCACAACCAATCGACGCGCTCACGAGACTATCTGCCTCTGCCGAAACCTCTTTTGCTCGGTTCCGGTCGGAATTGCCTTTTGCAATTCGGAAGAGGAGGGATTCGATGTCGATCATCCAATCGCGCCGCAGATTCCTGGCCGGCGCAACAATGGCAGGCGCTGCCGGTTTCGTTGGTCTTCCGACGTCACTCCATGCGGAACCGCCGCTGGAAACGACCGCGGTTCGCCTGCCGAGATGGGTTGGTGGCGCCTATTGCTGGGCAGGCACGTATATCGCCGGAGAGTTGATGCGCGCAGAGGGCTTGACCGACGTTCGCTTCGTGGAGGGCGACAGGAGCGTCGACCATGCGGAGTGGATCGCACGCGGCGAAACCGATTTCTCCGTGAACTTTCCGCCGAGCCAGATCATGTCGATCGACCGCGGCGTGCCGATCAAGGTGCTGACCGGGCTGCACTCGGGATGCCTCGAACTGATCGCCAGGGAGAGCATCGGCAGCATCACGGATTTGCGGGGTAAAAGGGTCGGCGTGGACGGGTTCAACAACTCGCGGCACGTGTGGCTGACCCTCATGTCCTCTTATGTCGGGCTCGATCCCGTGAACGATATCGAATGGGTCGTGTCGGAAGACGCCACACCGACGGAGCTCTTCGTCGAAGGCAGGATCGACGCATTCCTCGGCACGCCGCCCCAGCCGCAGGAACTGCGCGCCAGAAAGATCGGCCACACCATTCTCAACAATGCCATCGACCGCCCTTGGTCACAGTATTTCTGCTGCATGATCTCCGCGACGACGGACTACGTGGACAGGCATCCGGTGGCGACCAAGCGGGTCTTGCGATCCATCCTCAAGGCTGCCGACCTCTGCGCGTCGGATCCGCAGTGGGTGGCCGGGCAGATGGTCGATCGAGATTTCGTCCCGTCGTATGACTTGGCCCTCCAGACGCTGAACGATATCCGCTACGACACGTGGCGGGACTTCGATCCTGAAGACTCCATGCGGTTCTACACACTGCGCATGCAAGAGACGGGCATGATCAAATCGAGCCCGCAACAGATCATCGCCGCCGGAACGGACTGGCGCTTCCTCGACGAGTTGAAGCGTGAGCTGAAGAGCTGAGTTTGCCAGTCACGACCAGCCTGAGGAGACTTCCCATGCACATCATCCCGAACCGCCGCCGCTTCCTGGCTGGCCTCGCGGCGGCCGGGACGGCGGGGCTCATCGGTGCGCCTTCATCGGCGCGCGCGGACCCGCTGCCAGAAACGACCACCGTCCGGCTGCCGCGGTATTTCGATGATGATGGCGGCTGCTGGGCGGCCTTGGGCATCGCCGGAGAGCTACTGCGCGCTGAAGGCTTTACCGTCCAAGACGTGCAAGGCGACCTCAGCGTCGACAACTCGATGTGGCTCGCGGGCGGCGAGACGGACTTCGATATAACCATGGCGTCGATGCTCATGTTGTTGGTCGATGCCGGCGTGCCGGTCACGGTGCTGAGCGGCCTGCACACGGGGTGCTTCGAAGTGATCGCCAACGACAACATCCGCGACTTGACGGATCTGCGGGGCAAGAAGGTGGGCGTCTATGCCTTGAACGATCACCCGCACGTGCTGACGCAGCTCCTAGTCGCCTATGTCGGGCTCGATCCCAAGCGCGATATCCAGTGGGTCACGGCTCCGGGCACGACCCCGACGGACCTCTTCATAGACGGTAGGATTGATGCCTTCCTCGCCGGTGAGCCCGTGCAGCAGCACCTGCGGGCGCGCAAGATCGGCCACTCGATCTTCAACAATGCCGTCGATCGCCCCTGGTCGCAGTATTTCTGCTGCATGATCGCCGGCAGTGCCGATTACGTGAACAAGTATCCGATCGCGACCAAGCATGTCCTGCGGGCCATCCTGAAGGGCGCCGACCTGTGCGCCTCGGATGCGCCATCGGCGGCGCGCCAGTTGGTCGATCGCGGTTACCACCGCAGCTATGACTACACGCTCCAAACGCTGAACGTCATCGGATACGACACCTGGCGGGACCACGATGCCGAGGACTCGATGCGATTCTACGGGCTGCGCATGCAGGAGACGGGCATGATCAAGTCGAGCCCGCAGAAGATCATTGCGGAAGGCACCAATTGGCAGATCCTCGACGAGTTGAAGCGTGAGCTGAAAACCTGACTCCATTTGTCTCAAGAGGAGACGTGGACATGCAGATCATCCAGAGCCGCCGGCGTTTCCTGGCCGGCGCTGCGGCCGCCGGCGCCGCGGGACTTATCGGCACCCCGGTACATGCATTTGCCGAGGGCTCTCTCGAGACCACGGCGATCCGCCTTGCAAAGATCGCGGGCATCTGCATTGCGCCCCAGTACGTCGCCGAGGAGTTGTTACACCTGGAGGGGTTTACCGACGTCAGCTATGTGGTGACGGAGGCCGCTGTCGCGACATCGGAGACAATCGCGCGTGGCGAGGTGGACTTCAGCCTGAATTTTGTCGGTCCACTGGCCCTTGCAATTGATGCCGGCGACCCAATCACGATTCTGGCGGGTGTGCATACCGGCTGCTTCGAACTGTTCGGCAACGAAAGCATCAGCCGCATCACCGATCTCAAAGGCAAGACCTTAGGCATACAGGGCCTGGGTTCGACCCCGCACGTGTTCCTGACCAGTATGGCAGCCTATGTCGGGCTCGATCCCGAAAAGGACATCCGCTGGCTCATCACCAGCCCATCCGTCAGGCCAAAGGAGCTGTTCATCGAAGGAAAGGTCGATGCGTTTCTCGGGTTTCCGCCGGAGCCCCAGGAATTGCGCGCCCGCGACATCGGCCACGTGGTCGTCAACAGCTCCATTGACCGTCCCTGGTCGCAATACTTCTGCTGCATGCTGGCGGGAAATGCCGACTTCGTTCGCAACAACCCGGTCGCCACCAAGCGTGTAGTGCGCGCCCTTCTCAAGGCGGCGGACCTTTGTGTCACGGAACCGCAACGCGTCGCCCAACAGATCGTCGATCGCGGGTTCACGGCCCGGTACGATTATGCGCTGCAGACTATGAGCGACGTGCCGTACGGCAAATGGCGCGATTACGATCCCGAGGACACTGTACGGTTTTACGCCTTGCGCCTGAGCGAGGCCGGGATGATCTCGGCGAGTCCTCAGAAGATCATCGCCGACGGCACCGATTTTCGTATGTTCGAGGAACTGAAGCGAGAGCTGAAGGGGTAGGCGTGCAGCCCGCACGGAGCAGCCTGCACGGAAAGGAGGATCACATGCAGATCATCCAGAATCGCCGCACTTTCGTGGCAGGCGCCGCGGCGGCCGGCGCTGCAAGCTTTTTGGGAACGGCGACAAAGGCGTCGGCAGAGCCACCGCCCGAGACGACGCGGATCCGGCTCATCAGGATTCCGAGCATCTGTCAGGCCCCCCAGTACGTAGCTGAAGAACTGCTGCGCAGCGAAGGGTTCACCGACGTGCAGTTCATTCCAAAAAGGGGAACCGCGGACATCGCGCCGGCACTTGCCTCCAGTGAGGTCGACCTCAGCGCGCATTTCGCCGCCCCGCTCCTTCTCCACCTGGAGGCGGGAGATCCGATCGTCGTCCTGGCGGGACTCCACGTCGGCTGCTTTGAACTGTTCGGGACCGATCGCGTCCAGGCGATCCGCGACCTCAAGGGGAAGACCGTGGCCGTGCCGTCGCTGGATTCCAGCCGATACGTCTTTCTCGCCAGTATGACGGCGTATGTGGGCCTGGATATCCATAAGGACATCAACTTCGTCACGCATCAGGGACCCGAGTCCATGCAGCTCCTCAGTGAGGGGAAGATCGACGCCTATCTGGGCTTTCCCCCCGAACCGCAGGAGATGCGGGAGCAGCGAATCGGCCATGTGGTGATCAGCAGCACCGCGGACCGGCCCTGGTCCCAATACTTCTGCTGCATGCTGGCTGGGAACAGGGAGTTCGTCCGCGCAAATCCGGTGGCCACCAAACGCGCCCTGCGCGCCATCTTGAAAGCGGCCGATTTCTGCGCGAGCGAGCCCGAGCAGTCGGCGCAGTTCCTGGTCGAGCAGGGCTATACCAAGCGCTATGACCATGCCCTTCAGGTCATGAAGGCGATCCCCTACGGTTGGCGTGAGTACAGCGCCGAGGACACCCTGCGCTTCTACGCCCTGCGCCTTCACGAGGTCGGGATGCTCAAGAGCTCCCCGCAGGAGCTCATGGCCCAAGGGACCGACTGGCGTTTCCTCGACGAGATCAAGCACGAGTTGAAGATTTAATCGCACCACGGAGGGCATGCTTTTTCTTGAGGGAGGAGAGCCCATGCAAATCATCCAGAACCACCGCTGCGAGCTGAAGCTGTGAACGGATTGCTGGCCAGATCTCCCGGTCATCGGGGCAGCGGTGCGTCCGTCGGGAGGCAGCCTGTCGAATGGTTGGCCAAATCTGAGCGAGTGATAGATGGAGGCTACATTGCAGTTGATGCAGAACCGTCGCCGTTTCCTCACAGGCCTGTCTGCGCTTGCTGCCGCGGGGCTTGCGGAGGGCCGCAACGCGGCTGCCGCTGAAGCGGCATCTAGAAACCACGATCGCCCGCTTCGCGGCCGCGCCTGGTATCTGCATTGCACCGCAGTACGTCGCTGAGGATCTGATCCGCGCGGAGGGGTTCTCAGATTTCGGCTTCGTCGCCGCCGAAGCCGGTATCGCCCAGACCGAGATGCTGGCGCGCGGCGATATCGACTTCGGCATCGACTTTGCTACGGCCCTGATCATTCCCATCGACGCTGGAGCCCCGATCAAGGTGATCTCCGGTGTGCATATCGGCTGCTACGAATTGTTCGGACGCGAAGACATCAAAAGTATTGCGGACCTCAAGGGTCGTAAAGTTGGCGTCGGCGGCAATCTGTCATCGGATCCGCATGTCTTCGTCAGTGCCATGGCGACCTATGTCGGCCTAGACCCGCAACGCGACATCGAATGGGTCGTTGGCGAGGCAAAGCCGGCGGAGCTTTTCGCCGAGGGCAAGGTCGACGCGTTCCTGGCTTTTCCACCTGAGGCACAGGATTTGCGCGCCCGCAAGGTTGGCCACGTCATCCTCGACAGCTCCAAGGATCGGCCTTGGTCGCAGTATTACTGCTGCATACTGGCGGTCAACACTGCCTACGCCGAGAAATATCCAGCGGCCACCAAGCGCGTCGTCCGCGCCATCATCAAGTCGGCGGAAATCTGCGCGGCCGAACCGGAACGGGTGGCGCGCCTTCTGGTAGACGGCGGGCGCACCGAAAATTACGACTACGCCGTACAGTCGCTCCGCGAGGTCCCATATTCAAATTGGCGCGACTTCGATCCCGAAGACACGATGAGATTCTTCTCGCTGCGGCTGCATGAAGCCGGGATTGTCAAGGCGAACCCAAACGACATCATCGCGAAGGGCACCGATTGGAGGTTCTTCAACGAGATCAAACGCGAGATGAAAACGTGAGCGAGTGGCCGGCGCGCATCTTGTTGCTGGCGCTGCTTGCCACGCCGGTGCATGCGCATGACGCGCCTCACGACGAGCGCCTGCCGACAATTGGACAGGCGCCGGACTTCACCCTGGTATCGCAGGATGGCGTACCTGTGTCCCTGCACGACTTTCGCGGCAAGGTGGTCGCCATTGCATTCATCTTTGCGTACTGTACCGACGTCTGCCCGATGCTGACCGCTCATATGGTGAGCGTACAGGAGAAGCTCGGCTCAACGTTCGGATCGAAAATCGTCTTCGTTTCGATCACTGTCGACCCGGAGCGCGATACGCCCGATGTTTTGAAAGAATATGCGCAGAATTTTGGCGCAGACATTAAGGGCTGGTGGTTTCTTACGGGTAATCCAGCGGCCGTCCATGAGGTGGGACGGAAATACGGGATCATCGCGAAAAAGGCGGCGAACGGAGATGTCGACCATACCTTGTTGACCTCGCTCGTAGACCCCGATGGCATCTTGCGAGTACAGTATCTTGGCGTCCGGTTCGACCTGGAGGAGTTCCGGGGTGACCTTCTCAGCCTCTTGGACGAATCCAAATAGGATATCGAACCGGCTTGTTGGCTGGGTTGCCCGGCTGCCTGCGCGCGTCCAGACCAAACTCCTGATCGCGTTCCTGTCGATTGTCGGCCTGTTGATCGTGCTCGGGGCCGTCGGGCTGCAGGTGCTGAGCGGGGTCAATGATCAGACCAACGAGCTCATCAAGCTGCAGCGCAGGATCGCGGCCTATCGCCAGGTCCAGCACGATACGACGAACCAGCTCTACAGCATCTCAACCGCCCTTCTTCTTCAGGACGAGCGGCTGCTGGATTCAGCCCTGCGCCAGCTCAACCAGTTTGGCTACGACCTCGACCGCATGGAGTTCGTCGCCGAAACCGAAGCGGAGGTGCTGGGCCAGGTGCGGCAGGAGTACGAACGGCTCGCTGCCGGCGTGACGCAAGTCGTGGAGCTTTTCCGCGCCGGTCGCACGGAGGAGGCACGCAAGATCCAGTTGGATGAGATCATTCCGTCGGCCGACCGCCTCGAGCGGCTCACGAACCAACTGGTCAACATGGCCGAAGCCGACATGGTCGCGGCCATCGAGACGACCGAGGGCGCATACGGCACTTCTCGGCTGATCGTGGTCTCTTTTGCTGTGGGCAGCATCCTGCTGGCACTGGGGCTTGGCTACATCATCTCCTGGTCGTTGATCGAGCCGGTCAAGAAGATCGAGACGCGTCTCAGCCAGATAGCGGCCGGCGACTTTGCCCAACAGGTCGCCGTCGCCAACCGGGACGAACTGGGTGCGCTCGCGGACAATGTCAACCAGACATCCGAGCGGCTGGGGAGATTATACCAAGAGGTGCAGGCGCGCACAGCCGAGCTTGCCCGGTCGGTCGGCGAACTGGAGGCGCTCGGGGACGTCAGCAAGGCGGTCAATTCGACGCTCGATCTCGACACGGTGCTGCAGACAATCGTGACCAAGGCGGTTCAACTGTCGGAAACGGATGCGGGCACCATCTATGTGTTCAGCGGGACGAGACAACAATTCCGCCTGCGCGCGACCTTTGGGATGAACGCCGAGCTAATTGCCGCAATGTCCGATCAGGCGATCCGGCTTGACGATCTGGGTATCAACGCCGCAGGGCACTGCGCGCCCGTCCAGTTTCCCGATCTTGGCTCCGGAACACCCTCTCACGTCCAGAAGATCGTCCTCGATGCCGGCTATCACAGCATTCTGGTGATACCACTTCTCCGGCCAAGCAAGATTGTCGGCGCGCTTGTCGTCAGGCGTCGCGAACCTGGTGAATTCGACAAGCAGGTAGTCGAGTTGATGGAAACGTTTGCCGCCCAATCGGTCCTTGCCATTCAAAACGCGAAGCTGTTCCGCGAAATAGAGGAGAAGGGACGGGAACTGGAGGCAGCCAGCCGCCACAAGTCCCAGTTCCTGGCGAATATGAGCCACGAGCTCAGGACGCCGCTCAATTCGGTCCTAGGCTTTACCGAATTGTTGGTCGACGGAGTCTACGGCGAGCTTCCGGACAGGGCAAAGACCACCGTTGCGCGCGTGCAGGCAAACGGCCGTCATCTTCTGGGGCTCATCAATGACGTGCTCGACCTTTCAAAGATCGAAGCCGGCCAGCTCACTCTGACGCTTCAGGACTATGCTGTCGGGCAAATTGTTCGATCGACCGTTGCTGCTGTCGAGCCGCTGGCACGAGCGAAGGGTCTTGCACTTTCAACGACTGTTGCCGAGAATCTGCCAATCGGCCGCGGGGACGAACGCCGTTTGACGCAGGTCCTGCTCAATCTTGCCGGCAACGCGGTCAAGTTCACTGAAACGGGCGCGGTCGACATTCTTGCCGGTGCTGCCGACGGATTTTTTGAAATCGCGGTGCGAGACACAGGTCCTGGCATTGCGGCAAAGGACCACGCTCTCATTTTCGAGGAATTCCAGCAAGTCGACAACAGCAGCACCAGGCAGAAGGGTGGCACAGGTCTTGGCCTGGCGATCTCGAGGCGCATCGTCGAAATGCATGGCGGAACCATAGACGTCGAGTCCCTGCTCGGGTCGGGGTCGACATTCCGCCTCAAGATACCGGTCCGAGTGACAGAGGACGTGAGGGTCGCATGAGCAGACGAATCCTGATGGTGGAAGACACCGAGGACAACCGCCAGATCATTCGCGACCTCATCGCCACCACCGAATACGAATTGATCGAAGCGCCGGACGGTGCCGCCGGCGTCGCAGCGGCTGGGATGCATAGGCCGGACCTGATCCTCATGGACATTCAGCTTCCGGTGATCGACGGGTACGAAGCTGCCCGCCGCATCAAGGCCGACCCGAAGCTGCGGCACATTCCGATTATCGCCGTCACCTCCTATGCGCTTTCGGGCGATGAGGCGAAAGCCCTTGCTGCTGGCTGTGATGGCTACATTGCCAAGCCTTTCAGTCCGCGCGAACTGCTCGCAAAGATTCGGCAGTTCCTTTCCTGAAGGAGACAGGTCTTGCACGATCCGCCCCGCATTCTCGCGGTCGACGATACTCCGGAAAACCTCGAGATCCTGCGTTTGCGCCTCGAGACGAACGGCTACCAAGTGGAAACCGCTGCTGATGGCGAAGAGGGGCTTACGAAAGCTCGCGAGCTCAAGCCGGACCTCGTTCTGCTCGACATCATGATGCCTAAGCTTGACGGCATCGCCGTGTTGCGCTTGCTCAAGCAAGACGACTTGCTGCGATCGATCCCCGTTATTCTTGTCACAGCCAAAGCCGACACGCGCGACGTGGTCGAGGGATTGGACGCCGGCGGCGACGACTATCTGACGAAGCCCTTTGAGCACCACGCGCTGCTTGCGCGGGTGCGCTCGATGCTGCGCCAGAAGGCGCTGCACGACACTGTTGCGAGCCAGGCCCAACGCCTTGAGGCCCAAGCCGCGCAACTTGCCGACTGGAACCGCTCGCTTGAGCAGACCGTGGCTGAGCAGGTAACGGAGATCGAGCGGATGGCGCGGCTTCGGCGGTTCCTGCCGGAGCAGGTCGCCGACCTCATCGTTGCGGCGGGCGACGGGGACGCGCTCCTGCAAAGCCACCGTCGCGAGGTGACCGTGGTCTTTTGCGATTTGCGCGGCTTTACGGCATTTGCAGAAACCGCCGAACCCGAAGAAGTCATGACAGTTCTTGCCGAGTATCATTCCTGCCTCGGCGAACAGATCCTCCGCCATGAGGGGACTCTCGAGCGGTTTGTGGGCGACGGTGTCGTCGTGGTTTTCAACGATCCGCTGCCATGCGCCGACCACAGCGAGAAAGCCGTCTCAATGGCCGCCGCGATGCGCGACTCGATTGACGAACATTCAGAGCGATGGCGCAAGCGGGACTATTTGCTTGGCTTCGGGATCGGCATTGCCAGGGGCCACGCGACCATTGGGCGTATCGGCTTTGATCGTCGCTCGGACTATGCCGTGATCGGCACTGTGTCGAACCATGCCGCCCGATTGTGTGAGGAGGCCAAATCCCGCCAAATTCTCGTGAGCCAACGGGTCTTCGGCACCGTCGAGTCGCTGGTCGAGTCCGTACTTGTTGGCGAACTGACGCTGAAGGGTTTTCGCCGCCCGATGCCAGCCTATGAAATCGTGCGGTGGATCGGTCGGCCAAGCTAGCGTTAGATACACTCCGGTCTTTCGGACGCTACGGCCCGTCGAACCGTCGGCACAAAGCAACTTAGCCGCGTGACGCAGTCGTTCCGCCATTATCAACCCAATGGCATCCGCTGATGGCGATGGGCCGTCTCGCCTGTTCATGCGGATGTCTGCTTTCAGGAAGCGGCAAATGCTCTCTCAACGGCCATGTGGGGGGCGCAAACCTGTCAATATTTTGCGGATCGTGTGCGTCGCTTTGAGGGCACGAAGCGGATGGTTAGCCTGGCTAGTCACAGCTTATTGAGCGGCAGCTTGCAGTTGACCCGAGGCATACAACGCTGGTCGCGTGCCCCCGCAACCAAACCCGCCGCGAGTATCCGGCCCGTCCGCAGCCTTCGCTGGCTCTCTTCATCGCCCTGCGCCCAGTCCAGGCGCCGGGGGATCCCCCGATGACGCGTCGTGCGCGGGCACACCGCAAGCTGAAGGTCGCAAGTTCAAATCTTGCCCCCGCAACGAAATTGTCACTGACGCCGCCAGCCAGTGTCGGCCGCAGGATCGGTTCCTCGCAGCCAGTCTGTTCTGAAAGGGCCGCTCTCAATGGGCAGCCCCTTCGCTTACGGCAGGGGCGGCATTGTTCGCGGGACGCCATTGAGGCCCAGGCGCAAAATTCGTGACCGTCCCTCCCTTGCTGTTTCAAGCAGCGCGTGTTGGAAATGAAAACTAACCTTCCCTCCAGGGGAGTGGGACTGGTACTTCACCGTCGAATGACTTATCGTAGGCGACGTCCATCTTGCGGGACGACTGGCTGAGGGTGGGGCGCGCAGCGATGGCGTGTGGGGTTCGACCATGACACCGGTGTTTTACTTGACTATCCGACGCGCGGTCCTTCGGCCGCTTTTTCTCGTCGTCTTTGCGTTGGCGATGCAAGGTTTTGCAGCTTCGTCGAGTTCGGCTGCCGATACGGATTGGACGCTCGATCCTGCGTCGTCCGTGCTGACCTACCAATCGGTCAAGAAGAACACCGTCATCGAGACCAACCAGATCAGGAACCTGGAAGGCACGCTTTCGGCCCAGGGCGATGCGAAGGTCGTTTTCGACCTGAACTCGGTCGACACCGGCGTCGACCTGCGCAACGTGCGCATGCGTTTTCTTTTCTTCGAAACATACAAGTTTCCTGTGGCGACGGTAACGGCCAAAGTCGATCCCGCCGCCTTCGCCGACCTGCCTTCCAAGCGGCGGATGACCACAAAGATTCCGTTCGTTCTGAATCTGCACGGCGTCGACAAGGAGTATCAGGCTGAGCTCATCGTCACGATGATTACCGACACGTCCGTGTCGATCGCGTCGAAGAGCCCCGTGGCGGTACGCGTCGAGGATTTTGGCTTGCTTCCGAACGTTGAGAAGCTGCAGGTCGCGGCAAACGTGACCAACATCGTGCCGATCGCTTCCGTCTCGTTCGACTTCATCTTCAACAACGGTCAAGCCGGGGTGTCGCCGACGCCAGTCGCATCGGTGGCTGCCGAGGGCGCGGGCGAAGGCAATGCGGTGCCGGCTTCCACGATCGCCGCGGTAGGGCCGGTCAAGACCGACGAGTCGAAGCAGGCCTACACCGACGAGGAGTGCGTGAACCGGTTCGATGTGCTTTCGCGGACGGGCGCGATCTATTTCCGCCGCGGCAGCGCGCGGCTCGATCCGGAGAGCCGGCCGGTCCTGGCGACTGTGCTCGACGTGGTCGCCAAATGCCCCAATCTGAAGGTGGAGATCTCCGGCCATACGGACGCCGACGGAAGCGTGGAGGAGAACCGGACCCTGTCGCTGCGGCGCGCCACAGCCGTCGCTGGCTATATTCAAGACGCGGGCGTTCCGTCAGCGCGGATTGCGACAGCAGGTTATGGAGAGGACCGGCCGATTGCCGCGAACGACAGTGAAAAGAACAAGGCACTTAACCGCCGGATCGAGTTTTCCGCCTCTTCGCTCGTTCAATGAGGGGATGCTGTCGGCGTGGGTGGGTAGGACGATGCGGGTTTGCTTTGATGCCCTGAAGGTGTTGTCGCTGTTGCTGGTCGCGGTGATTGCGCCGACGCTCGTGGCGCAGGCGGCCGAGCGACGCGACGTGCTTGTGCTCGGCGAGCAGCGTCGGGTTGGACTGGTGCTCGGCAATTCCGACTATCTGACGGCGCAACCGCTGGCGAATGCGGCGACGGATGCCAGGGCCATGGAGGAGTTGCTGAAGAGCCTCGATTTCGAGGTGATTTCGGGATTCAATCTTAATAAGGCCGACACGCAGAAGACGATCGCGCAGTTCGCGAAAGTTGTCCGTGGGGCGGAGATCGCGCTGTTCTTCTATGCGGGACACGGCATGCAGGTCTCCGGGGTGAACTACCTGATTCCGGTCGACGCAGCCCTGGAGGACGAAACCGCTCTCGACTTCGAAGCGGTGCAGATCGATTTCATTCTTCGGCAGATGTCCCGTGACACCGGGATCCGGCTGGTGTTCCTTGACGCTTGCCGCGACAATCCGCTGGCCGAGATCCTTTCGAAATCGGGAGGTACAGGCATTTCGAGCGGACTGGCTGAAATTCAGATCGAGAACAGCGGCGCCGGAACGCTGGTGGCGTTCGCAACCAGCCCGAAGCAAGTTGCCTATGACGGCGCGGGCGCGAATTCGCCCTTCTCGCAGGCACTGCTCGCCCATCTTTCCGAAGCTGATGTGCCGCTGACGTCAATCATGACGCGCGTCACAAAAGAAGTATTCGAGGCGACCGGCGGGCGTCAGCGCCCATGGGTCAACGTGTCTCTGACGGACGACGTCATCCTAAATCGCACTCAGTCGGGCGCGCCCTCCAGCGAAATAGCCGTGGCCGAGCAACAGCCGTCCGGAAACTCGATCAGTCGCACTGCGGGTACTGGTGCCAACAATCCCGCCGCCGACAGCGAAGCGCAGGTGGCACTCAACGCCCTGCGCCAACGTATCCCGAAACTCGAGACGCAGGGACCGATTGCGTTCGACATGCCGATCGTTTTCGGCGACTCCCGGATAGACGGAAAGAGCATCGAAGAACTGTTGCAAGGCAAGCCGCTCTATCCACCGGTCGAAGGGCTGGATAAGTCGGTGTGGGAATTTACCTGCTCCAACTGTCACCAGTGGACAAAAGCCCGGCTTTGCGAGCAGGCCCAGAACTACGACAAGATCGACGTATCGATCATGCGGCTGGAGCATCCTCTGGGCAATCGTTTCAAGGTGGCCCTCGCCAACTGGGCACACAACGACTGCAAATAGGACAATTTCTGGGAGCGCCAGCGTCCCGACTGGCTAAAGCATGCATGCGCACAGGCGGATCGCCGATGGAAATGCATCAGCTTTGATAGCCAGAAGTCGGCTGGCTTCAGGTTCGTCCGCCAAGCAGATCCGTTCGGCTCGTGCGGACGGGCGTAGCCTGAGATGCCAAACGCTGGCCGGTCTTTTCGCGACCACCGGCCAGATTTTCTTGCTCCGATCTGATCCAGAAGGCGCCGGGTTCCATCGATTCGCATTCCGGGCGCCGGAAAGATCATCCTTCGTCGACGGCCGTGCAATTTTGGCGCGTCCGTTGCCTTGGTCACACAACCACGAAGTCGGTGTTTGTGATCGCCAATCCGGCAGACAACACGGCAAACTGCACCCTTGCCGCCGCGCCCGTCCCGTCGGCATCGTAATACAACCTGCCGGTGTCGGTTTCGTAGATGATGCGGTCGGACGCATCTCCCGCAAGGCCTGTCGTATTGGCGCGAAATGCGGATGCCGCCAGCGTATCCGGCGTCGTCAGCGCGGTGAACATGGATTGATAGAGTTCGATGGTGTCGTCGACCACGGTGAAGTCGGTGATCGTGTCGACATTGGTTGTCGCGTTCAGTTTCGAATTGAACCCGAAGAAGTCGCGGCCCGACCCGCCGGTAAGCGTATCCTTGCCGTCCAGGCCGCGTATGTGGTCATCGCCGCCCAGCCCCTTGAGGATGTTGGCTCCCGCGTTGCCGATGACCTCCTGGGCGAGATTGTTGCCGGTCAGATCGATGGCCGACGTGCCGGCGGACCCGTTTGTGGCGAGCCTCTCGATATACGCGCCGGTGGTGAGAACGTAGTCTACCGCAGCCATGACGATGTCAAAGCTGCCCTGGGCCCCCGTCTCGACGATAACGTCGCCGCTGTTGAAGATCCGGTAGGTATCGTTGCCCCCGAGCCCGCTCAGCGTATCCGCGCCACTCCCCCCGCCGTCATGCAGGATGTTGTCTCCGGCGTTGCCCGTGATGGACTGCTTCAGCGCGTTGCCGGTCAAGTTGATCGCGGCGGTGCCGCCGCTTGACGTGGTGCGCAGCGCCTCCACCTCAACCCCTGCGCCGAGGGCGTAGCTGGTACTCGCCGTCACGGTGTCTACACCGCCGCCTACGGTTTCGATTACCTGGTCGGCTTTGTTGTCGACGACGTAGGTGTCGTTGCCTGCAAAGCCGCGCAGGACGTCGGCGCCGCCCTTGCCGTTGATGACGTTGTTGCCTGCGTTGCCGTAGACGGTCTGGGCGAACTCGTTGCCGGTCAGATTGATGGCGGCGGTGCCGCCGTTTGCGGTAGTGCGAAGCAGTTCCGCTTCCACGCCCGCTCCCAGGACATAACTGATGTTCGCCGTCACCGTGTCCGTGCCGCCGCCGATCGCCTCGACGACCTGGTCGGCTGTGTTGTCGACGTAGTAGATGTCATCGCCGTTGAGGCCGCTCAGGACGTCGGCGCCGCCCTTGCCGTTGATGACGTCGTCGAACTCACTGCCGTCGATCGACTGGGCGAACTCGTTGCCGGTGAGGCTGATGCCGAAAAAGACGTTGATATCGGACGCGCGCAGCGTCTCAACTTCTGTACCCGCAGCCAGGGTGTAACTGGTCTCGGCCACCACAGTATCCGTGCCTTCGCCGGCCCATTCGCCCACGAAGTCGAATTCGTTGTCGACGTAGTAGGTGTCGTTGCCGAGACCTCCCCTCAGCCGATCGACGCCAAACTCACCGTCAAGGATATCGTTTCCGTCGTCTCCGTCCAGGACATCGTCGCCGTCGCCGCCATACAGTTTGTCGTCGTCATTTTCTCCATGCAGCTTGTCGTCGCCTTCCTGACCGAAAAGCCTGTCGTTTCCGTTGCCTCCGTAGAGGGAGTCTCCCTCGTCATTGTCTGCTGTATAGTTGAACCAATTGGCCTTTTCGTCATCTGTAGCATAAATAAGAAGTTGATTGTTGCCATAGAGGTCGTCGTTGCCGTCCTCGCCATAAAGCGAGTCCGCGCCACCGTAACCCTCCAGGATGTCGTCGCCGCCGGCTCCATAGAGCCTGTCGCTCAAATCAGCATTCTGATCGCCGGCACCGACCAGATCAGACCTTCTGAGTGCCTGGCTGATGACGCTGTCGAATCGGCTAAATTCCGCGCCGACAGCGTTGTCCGTGCCGTACCAGGTGCCCATCTTCCGTTGCCTCTCACGATGAAGTGCAATGCGCGGGCGACGCGAGAAGATGTCCCCGAATGCCTCGTAGCGACCGCGAACGGCAATTTCCGCCCTGCCGACGCCTACGGCGCGTTAGGATTCTCGTTTCGGCCCCGGAATCGCCCCTCTTGCCCGCCCTACGCAGTGCTCAAATCTTCTTGAAGTTATTCTGTACATTTCTTCGTAGGACGCAAGCTAAAACAAAGGAATTCGCAGCAACCAGCGCTGTCGTTGCGATCCGCAAATACGCTCCAACTGCGCGCTCGCGTAGCGTTGGAGATCGTTTGCCAAAAAGCTGAGCGTTGTGCAGATCTAACGATCGAGCGGCACGGCGATAATCTTGGACGGGGCCGTCTCCCCTCCGGCCGCATTCGTGGCTCGGGTCGACGGATCATGTGGAGTGACGCCGGCTCCCGGCTCGGGTGAACGAAGACAGTCGTGTTCCCAAAGCCCGGTGAATCTCAGCTTAATCTTGAGCACATGCCGCCGGAGGGCAGCAGAGCGAAGCGTCGATTGGCTGTGGCGCGCCCGGACAAGATCTGTTCAAGATTGCGTGCTGTCGATTCTTTTTGCTACTCGTTTTCGCAGCAGGCCGGAGTTGCGGGAAAACCCAGGGTGATGCGCGGGAAGACTTCGGGATGACGCACCTTTCAGATCCTTTGAGTTCAAGTGTTGCACGTCAACCAGACGCGACTGCATTCCAGTTCGGCGACCAGCGCGTGAGCTACGGCAGATTCGGCCGCGATGTGGCTGCCGTCGCGAGCCGTCTCATCGCCGGCGGTGTCCAGGCGGGCGAAACGGTGGGCGTATTTATCGGGCAGCCTGCCGAACACTGGTGCGTGCTGCTTGCACTCATGCGTGTGGGAGCCGTTTCGGTGTCGCTGACAAGCCGCCATGAAGCCGAAATCGATGCTCTGCCTGGGCTCACCACCATTGTTTTCGGGGGCGAAACTCCGCCCGCCTGTCCGCGGTCGGTGCGGCTGCTGTCCATTGCCGCGGATTGGCTTGACCCGGACGCCAATCCGGGCGTTTCGCTGCCTTCGGCATCGCAGGCCGACGCCGCGGCCGGCCGCATCTGCTTCACGTCCGGAAGCGTGGGCAGGCCGAAGGCTATCTACCTGGATGCCGGAAGGCTTGGGATCCGTTTGTCGAAGACGGCGGAACGCAGCCGGCTGAATGCCCGTTCCGTCCTCTGGTGCGGGCTTGGGCCGGATTCCGCCTACGGCTTCACGGCCACCCTTGCGGCATGGCGTGAAGGCGGCAAGATAGTCTTCACAAGAAGAAGCGACGATCTCAAGAGCGCACTCGTTGCCGGCGGGGTCAACGTGGTGATCTCGTCCCCATCCGCACTTCACGCCATTCTGAACTCGTCCTCGCAGGCACGGTTCGAAGGCCCGACAATCGTCGCCGGAAGTCCGATATCGCCTGCTCTGCGCGATCGCTTGCTTCGCGACCTCTGCTCGGAGGTTCTCGTCGCCTACGGTTCTTCGGAGACCGGCGGCGTCACTCTGGCCGACGCCGTGGCAATCGACGGCCATCCGGGCGCCGTCGGCCGTCCTTTTTCCGATGTCCAAGTCCAGGTCGTCGACAAGGGACTGCCTCTGCCGGCCGGAGTCCCCGGCCAGGTACGGATCAGATCGCGCAGCCAGGTTCCGTCCTATCTCGACGACCCGCTTTCCACGGCGGTTCATTTCGTGGATGGCTGGTTTTACCCCGGCGACGTGGGGGTGATTACGCCGGCAGGCGGCCTGAATCTCCTTGCGAGGGAAAGTGACATCCTGAATGTTGACGGGGTGAAATTGTCCGGAAGCGACATCGACGCCGCCGTACGGC
Organism: Mesorhizobium sp. LHD-90; assembly: GCF_030929505.1. Classification (GTDB taxonomy): domain Bacteria; phylum Pseudomonadota; class Alphaproteobacteria; order Rhizobiales; family Rhizobiaceae; genus Kumtagia. The sequence continues at coordinate 23,655 of NZ_JAVFVV010000036.1, forward strand.
AGCAGCCCGGCGTGCAGGATGTCGCGGCCGTGCCGATCGTCGACCCGAGTGGACGCGTCCGGCTCGCGATCGCCTTGGTCGCAAGCGAGGAGGCGGCACGCGTGCTTTCCGGGACTATCAGGGCCGTCATGCTTGGCTTGCCGCACTTCAGCCTGGTGCAGGTTTCCAGGATTCCCCGAAGCTCGATGGGCAAGGTAAACCGAAACGAATTCGGTAGACTGTTGTCGCAAGCGCTGGCAAACCGGGGAAGCAAGGAAAACGAAGTCCACATCGAAGCAGACCATAGCCCTGGGTAAGGACCGAGGGACAACACGCATGGGCGACTTCGGTTCGAAACTTCGGAATAATGGCGAGGCTGAAGAACTCGTTATCGAACATGTCACTCACGCCTACGGTGAATTGACGGTTCTGGGCGATGTTTCACTTCATGTGCGAAGTGGAGAAATTGTCGCCATAGTCGGACCTTCTGGATGTGGCAAATCAACCCTCTTGCGCATTGTTGGCGGTCTTGAGAGACCGTCGCGGGGACGCGTTTTTTACCGAGGTTCGGCCGTCCGTTCGAACTCCATCGCTTATGTCTTCCAGGACGCTTCGCTTCTTCCCTGGCGATCTGTCGCGCAGAATGTGGCGCTTGTGCTCGAGCATCGTCCTTTTTCACGGGCAGAGCGACGCGAGCGCGTAAGAGAGGCATTGGCCAGGGTCAACTTGACCAATTTCGCGAATGCATTCCCAAGGCAATTGTCGGGGGGGATGCGGCAGCGGACCGGAATTGCGCGGGCCCTGGTCGTGGAACCGGACCTGGTGCTTTTCGATGAGCCGCTCTCGGCCCTGGACGCGCAGACCCATGACCTCGTGCGCGGGGAACTTCTGCAGCTATGGGCGCAACTGAAATTTTCCGCCGTCTACGTGACGCACAACCTTATCGAAGCAACGCTGGTCGCGCATCGAGTGGTGATCCTGTCTCGTCTTCCGGGACGCGTGAAAGACATCGTCCGGCTTTCGTCCTGTCCCGGCAGCCGCGCCGACAATGATCCCGAGGTGATCCAGGCGCGACGTCATATCTGGAATTTGCTGAGCGAGGATTCCGCCAAGGTGGATCAAGAAGTCGTTCATGGCTGATCCCGAGGCTCCTGATCAGATTGACAACGACGCAGGGCGCGGCTCACCATCCGTGCGTATCTCGCCAATTCCTCTTCGGGCTAGAGGCTTCGACAGAACCACGATTCCCTGGATTTCTCCGGTGACGTTCGGGGCAATCCTATGCCTATGGTGGGCTGCCACGATCTCGGGCATGTCTCCTTTCGGCGTACCCTCGCCCGTGGAGGTATTTCGAGCGGCTGCGGATCTGGTCCGAAGCGGTGAAATCTGGGCCCATCTCGGTGCGTCGTTTCAACGGCTGGCGATGGGATGTCTCCTCGGAATCTTGAGCGGCATCGTTCTGGGATTCGCGATCGGCATATCTCCCCTGGTTCGCTCCGCTGCCGTGCCGCTCGTCTCGGCCCTGTTCGCCATCCCCAAGATCGCAATTCTGCCGGTCCTGATCGTCTGCCTCGGTATCGGAGAGCTTTCCAAGATCGTGACGATCGCCCTTGGCGTCTTCTCGCCAATGGTCATCGCGACTTATACGGGCGTGGACAATGTGGACCGGAATCTTATCCGGATGGGCCAGAGCTTCGATATGCCCATGCATCACATCGTGGCCAAGATCCTGTTGCCTGGTGCCTTGCCGACCCTGGTCGGCGGCTTGCGGGTCGCCATGTCGATCGGGATCGTTCTTCTCACGGCCGCCGAAATGATCGGCGCGCAATCCGGAATCGGGGCTTTCATCCTCAGGGCCGGAAACCTGATGCGCACCGATCAGATGTTCGCCGGAATTATCCTGCTTGCCGGGATAGGTATACTTTCTTCCTTTCTGCTCGGCCGGACCGAGCGCGCACTGCTCCATTGGCGATGAGATCGACGAGCGACCTGTTCATCTCAGGAAGTCGAGGTTCACCAACTCCTCGGCTTGGGGCTTTGCCTTGATCAGCCCCTGGTCATAGTACCAGCCTATCTGCCTGGTGATGTCCTCCATGTCGACCTCTCCGTCAGGTTCGACATAGAGGGCCGAGCCGAGGATCCTGCCTGTAGCCCGTTCTGCCGGTTCGTCGGGATATACATAGCTGGCCAGGAACGCCGCAGTGACGCGCGCCTCGGTCGAAGCCTCACTGCCTTTTCCGCTGTTGAGGACCGAATAATCCTTCAGTCCTTTCTTATAGGCGCGAAGGAACCTTCTGATCATGTCGGGCTGCTGTTCAACAACCTCGCGGCCGGCAAATACCGCCCCGAACTGATAGGCCGAATGGTCGGAGTAGCGGGACAGTTCCACGACTGCACCCTTCTCGATGAGCTGCGTCGAAATGGGGGGAGCGATGATCGCCCAGCTCACCTGATCGTTGGCGAGCGCTGACACCAGATTCGGTAGTGTCTGGAACGCGCGGATCTGGATATCCTCCATGGGTATGCCGTGGGCGGCCGCCAGTTGTCCCAATTGATAGTGTGACGGCGAGCCGAACTGTGTAAGCCCGAATGGCTTGGAAAACAGGTCCTCAAGCCGCTTGGTTCCCGCAGTGTATTCACGTTTCGATACGAGAATGGAGTTCCCAACGTGTCCCTTTTTCTCCTGTGCCTGTCCTGCAACAATATCCAGGCGATTCTCTGCCGCGAGATTGTAGAATGCTGCGGTCAGTGCCGTCACACCGAACGTAAGCTCGCCCGAAGCCGTCGCCACGGCTATGTTGGGCGCCGCCTCAAAGAAAACGATCTCCACATCCAGGTCTTCGTCCCGGAAGTACCCACGCTCCTTGGCAAGAAACAAAGGACCCGAGGATGTGAAACGAAGCGCCCCCACTGAAATACGTTCCAGCGTTTGAGCCCAGGACGCATTCAGCGTCGCTACCACAATCGACAAGGCTAATGCCGACGAAAAAATCAGATTGTTCATAGACTTTCATCAACCTTAGGGCGTTGGATTCGTTACCAAAGTAACTGCCGAAATCGGCTGAGGCATGACAAATATTGCCGCCGCCGCGATTCTTCCCAGCCAACGGGAGCCCCCGCTCGCCGCTTCGCGACCCGGAAAAGACCATTCTCCCCGTGTCTCACCTGAACCTCGACCGACCCTAATATATTGCAAGTTAACCGCAAGAACTCTCTTGGTGGTTGTCTCTGTTCCTCTTCAGGATGCCTGCCAGGCAAGACCGCAGCCCGCGGATGAGTGCGATACGCTGGTCTGGGGATCCGACGCCAGTCGGCATTTCGATCCGCATCTGCTTTTTATGCCTGGCTTGCGCCGCCGGTTCGCGCTGCGGCAATCTGAGCGTCGCGACCTGACTGCGGAAGCGTGGCTGATCCACACTGTCTGCCGACAGGCGCAATACATCGTCGTGGTCTATGACGATGTGGCGACGCCTTCGAGCCTATATGTTCGCAAGAGCGAGCGGCGTACCCAGGTCAGGGGAAGCGGATGAACGACAGGACCAACAGGCAGACGACGATCGCGGTCGGCGATGACAGTTTTCGCGATCAGCTTCGCATGATGTCGGGCGCCTTCAAGGCCTCGCCGGTGCGCAACGCCATCCTGTGGCTGATGCTCGGCATCTTCGCCGTCATTGTCGCCACGGCGCTTGGGCAGGTGATGCTCAACCGCTGGAACCGGCCGTTCTACGACGCCATCGAACGCCGCGACCTGCCGGCCTTCTTCCACCAGCTCATCGTATTCGCCGAGATCGCCGGCGTGCTGCTCGTCTTCAACATCACCCAGACCTGGCTCTACCAGATGCTGCGCATCAAGCTGCGCGAGGGGCTGGTGCGCGACCTGATCGGCGAGTGGATGCGGCCGCGGCGGGCGTTCCGGCTGGCCAAGGCCGGCGCCATCGCCGTCAATCCCGACCAGCGGCTGCATGAGGACGCGCGGCATCTCGCCGAACTCTCCACCGACCTCGGCGTCGGGCTGTTGCAGGCATCGATCCTGCTGGTCAGCTTCGTCGGCGTGCTGTGGTCGCTGTCTTCCGGTTTCGTCTTCCATATTTCCGGCCGCGAGATCGAGATACCCGGCTATATGGTGTGGGCGGCGATCCTATATGCCGGGACCGGCTCATGTCTGAGTTGGCTGGCGGGGCGGCCGCTGATCAACTTGAACAGCGAGCGCTATGCGCGTGAGGCCGAACTGCGGTTCTCGCTGATGCGGGTCAACGAGCATGTCGACGCCATCTCGCTCGCCGGCGGCGAAGGCGAAGAAAAGCGGCGGCTGGAACTCGACCTCGCTACCGTGCTTGAAGCGACGCGGCGCATCGCGCTGGCCACCGTGCGGCTGACCTGGGTGACGGCGGGATATGGCTGGATCACCGTAGTGGCGCCGATCGTTATCGCCTCGCCGGTCTATTTCGCCGGCGATTTGACGTTCGGTGGCCTGATGATGGCGGCGGCGGCGTTCACGCAGGTGCACGCCTCGCTGCGCTGGTTCATCGACAATATCGGCGGCATTGCCGACTGGCGCGCCACGCTGCTGCGCGTCACCTCGTTCCGCTCAGCCCTGCTGAAGATCGACGAGTTGCACGGCGTCGAGAAGCGCATCGGCTTCGCGGACGCGCCGGAGGGCAGGATGACTTTCGACGAGGTCGAGGTGTCGTCGCCGGAAGGCTGCACGCGGCTTTCCGAGCCACATGTCGAGATAAGGCAGGGCGAGCGCGTGCTGATCACCGGCAGCCCTGGCGCGGGAAAGACGCTGTTCTTTCGCGCACTGGCCGGGCTGTGGCCGTGGGGCAGCGGGCGCATCGGCCTTCCGCCGGGCGAGGCCGCGGTCTTCATCCCGCGCACGCCGTATTTTTCGCCGGGCACGCTGCGGGATGCGCTCGGCGCGTCCGATGCGGGCGGTGTATTCAGCGACGCCGAGTTGCGCTCGGCGCTGGAAAGCACAGGGCTCGGGCGGCTCTCCGAAAGGCTCGACGTCGACGCACGCTGGGAGCGGGAACTGCGCGATGAGGAGTTGCGCCTGCTGGCCTTTGCCCGGCTGGTGCTGCACCGGCCGCGCTGGGCCGTAATCGACGAGGCGTTCGACACGCTCGACGCGGAGACGCGCGGGCGGATTTTCGCGCTGCTCGAGGAGAAGCTGCCGGACGCGGCCATCGTCGCCATCGGGCGCGCGGACCCTGGCGAGAAATTCTTCACGCGCACGCTGCATCTGTCGGCCGATCCGACCGGCAAGGCGTTGAAGCGCGTGCGGATCGCCGAGGGATCGAAGGGGAGTGGCGCAGAACGGGAGAAGTCGGCCGAACTGTCGGACGCTGAGTAGGCGGCAAGTCGTGCGGTTGTGGAGGCCTGGTCCCGGCGCTCCGCGGCGAGGGTCCCGCCGGGCTCATTTCCGCCAGATTATAGTTGAATGAAAAAGTCAGGAATGTTAGGTCGCCGGTGAGCGCCTCACGGCCCGTCAGCCTGCGGCGATCGGACGAGGCAGGTGGCTTCGTGGCCCTGGCGAAGCCTTTCAGGTTCGGTGCGGAAAGCCCGCCGAGAGCCTGCAGACAACGGGATCGGTCGATGTACAGTTTCGAAACCGCTTCGGATTTTCCTCGCCCGGCCGCGCGCGTCTGGCGCGCGCTCAATCCGCTTTTCGTCGCGCTGACGTTGGCTTTGATGATCGGTCATGCCGCCGCGCAGGAAACCGCGGCGCCGGCCACATCCGCCCAGGCGCCAACAGCCCAAGCCCCGGCAGTCCAGGCGCCGACGGAGCAGGCGCCATCCGTTGCGCCGTCATCGGATGCAAGCCAGGCCGCTGCGGTGGTCGACGCTTCGACGCAGTCGCCTGGCGGCGCTGGCCAAATCGGCACTACGCCTGCCGCGGCACCGGCCGTCGGGACCGCTGAGCCCGGCAAACCTGGCGTCTCGACCTTGCCGCACGACCTGTCGCCCTGGGGCATGTTCATGGCCGCCGACTGGGTGGTCAAGGGCGTGATGATCGGGCTGGCCTTCGCCTCGCTGGTCACCTGGACGGTATGGGTCGCGAAGTCGCTTGAACTCGCCGGTGCGAAGACCAGGCTGCGCGGCGTGCTGCGCATTGTCGCGTCGGCGAAGGGACTGGACGACGCGGCCGCCCAGGTCGGCCAGCGCGGCGGCCCCGGCGCGGAACTGGTCCGCGCTGCGGCCGAGGAAATGCAGATTTCCGCGGAAGCCATCGACCATACGGCGTCCGAGGGGCTGAAGGAGCGGGTATCCTCGCGGCTCGGTCGCATCCAGGCCCAGGCCGGCCGGCGGCTGGGCAAGGGCACCGGCGTGCTGGCGACCATCGGCTCGACTGCGCCGTTCGTCGGCCTGTTCGGCACCGTGTGGGGCATCATGAACTCGTTCATCGGCATTTCGGAGGCGCAGACCACCAATCTCGCCGTCGTCGCGCCCGGCATCGCCGAAGCCCTGCTGGCAACCGCCATCGGCCTGGTCGCCGCCATCCCAGCGGTGGTGATCTACAACGTCTTTGCCCGCTCCATCGTCGCCTACCGGCAGGCGCTGGCCGACGCGGCGGCCGGCGTCGAGCGCCTTGTCAGCCGCGACCTCGACTTCCGCGCCGCGTCGCGCAAGCGCCAGCCGCTGCACGTGGCGCGCGCGGAGGTTTCCCGCGAGGCGGCGGAGTAGCGCCATGGCCGGCGGCATCCGCGAATCCTTCGACGGCGACGACCTCGAGGAAAACCACGAGATCAACGTCACGCCCTTCATCGACGTGATATTGGTGCTGCTGATCATCTTCATGGTGGCGGCGCCGCTCGCCACCGTCGACGTCAATGTCGACCTGCCGGCGTCGACCGCGACCGTTTCGCCGCGCCCGGAAAAGCCGCTCTATGTGACGCTGAAGGACGACCTGTCGCTCTCGATCGGCAACGACACGGTCGTACGCGAAGCGGTCGCCGCCGCGCTCGACCGGGCGACCTCCGGCGACAAGCAGCAGCGCGTGTTCCTGCGCGCCGACCGCGCCGTCGACTATGGCGAACTGATGGACGTCATGAACATCCTGCGCGGCGCCGGCTATCTGAAGATCGCGCTGGTCGGCTTGGAATCGGTGCCCGCCGACGCTGCGGCGGGCGGGCCTGCCGGGCCGGCCGAATGAGCATTCAGGCGGAGCCCATTTCCGGCCTGGTGGGGCGCCGCTTCGAGCGCCGCGAGATCCTGCTCTGGTCGGCGGCCGCCATCGTTGCGCTGGCGGCGCATGTGGGAACCGGTTGGCAAGCCTACCGATGGGCCGCTTCCGCGCCGCCGCCGGCGGCGGAAGCCGCGCCAGCCATCATGATCGACCTGGCGCCGATGAGCGTGGCCGCGGAGGCTGTGCCGCTCGACATGCCCGACACGGTCGACAGCCCCCAGACCGAGGCGAGCGAGGAGCCCGTCGAGATCGCGGAAGCCGTGCCGGTCACCGACACGAAGGCGGAGCAGGTCGAGGAATTCGACGAGGTCGACCCCTTGCGGCTGACCCCGGTCGAAGAGATTTCGCCGGATGTGACGAAACCAGTCGAGCCGGAACCCGTCGAGCAAGCGCAGCCGGCGGAAGCCGCTCCCGAGCCGCCGACCGAGACCTCCGAGGTCGTGCCGGAGACGGTCGAACCTACGACGGAACCGACCACCACGGAGGCCGAGGAGGTGATCCCCGACATCGTCGAGGCCCCGCTGCCCGAGGTCGCGTTCGCCGTGCCCGAGCCGCGCCCGGTCGAAGCGGAGGCGGAGCCGGCCCCGGCCAAGCGCAAGCCGGCCGAGGATCCGAAACCGGCGAAGGCGAAGCCGATCGAGAAAGCCAAGCCCGTCGAGAAGCCGAAGGAGGCCGCCAAGGCGCCGCCGAAGAAGCAGCCGTCGCCCAAGGCAAGTGTCGCCCGGACCAAGTCGGGACAGAACGCGCCGAGATCGGCAACCGCGGCGGGCAATCAGGGTATGAAGGGTTCCTCCATGTCGCCGGCGACTTGGGAAGCCAAGGTCAACGCGCATATGGCACGCGGCAAACGCTCCTTAAGGGCGCGGGGAAAGGGCACCGTAAAAGTCCGCTTCTCCATCGGTTCTGGCGGTGAGATTTTGACGGCATCGGTGGCGCGTTCTTCTGGAAACGCGGCATTCGACCAGAGCGCGGTAGATATGGTCCGCCGACGTTCGCCTATACCCGCGCCGCCCCCAGGCGCGAACAGAACCCTCACGATACCGATTGCGTCGCAATAGCGAGGTTCTCCAAGCGTCGAGGATCGCCGCCAAGGCTGATGCGGGTGCCTAAGTGTGGGCTTTCAGAAGGTTGTCCATTCGGACCTGACCGAGGAGACTGGAGTTACCACGCTTCAGATTCGTCGGAGGGTCCGAATGAACATTCATAAGAATGCCCGTCTCACGCCGCTG
>NZ_JAVFVV010000037.1 GCF_030929505.1 Mesorhizobium sp. LHD-90
CCCTTCCTCGGCGTCGGTCGCGCCCGTCCTGCCGCCCCTCAGCCGCCCGCCGGCCGCGCCCGCGCCGCGCCCGCCTGAACTGCTGCCCGTCCGCCCCACGGTGAAACCCGAACCGATCCGCACGGCTCCATCGGCGCCTACCCAGCCGAGTGCGTCAAGGCCAGCACCGCCCCCGACGCCACCGGCGCCGCGTGTCGATTCGGCGGCTGCTGCCGACGACGATCTGGACGACGCGCTGCTCAAGGAACTGGAAGTGTCGCTCGACAGCAGCGAGACGCGGGGCGGCAAACCACAATCTGCCCCATCGCTGGACGAGGAGATGGCAAAACTGCTCGGTGAGCTATCCAACCCTCGCCGCTGACGGCAGAGTCTTCCCAAGGCGTCAGGGACGGCGAGAAGGAAGCTTGCGCAGAGCGCGAAGCGATCTCCGGAGACCAGATTTGCGCTGACCAATCTGGAGACTCAGGCGCTCAAATATGTGCCCTTTCCTCGAACCGTGCGCTTACACCTCTATCGTTTCGCCGACCTGCGGCAGCACCACTTCGCTCGATGCATCGTCCATGCCTGCGACGAACTTGTCGGCGTTCTGGTCTATGATGCCGAATGTCGCGAAGTGGCAGGGAACGACTTTCTTGAAATTGAAGAAGCGCTTGCAGGCAAGCGCGGCCACCGCGCCGCCCATGGTGAAACGGTCGCCGATCGGCACGATGCCGATCTCGGGCTGATGCAGTTCCTCGATCAGGGCCATGTCGCCAAAAATGTCGGTGTCGCCCATGTGGTAGAGCGAGCGACCGTCGGAAAAATGCAGAACGAGACCCAGCGGATTGCCGAGATAGGTGTTCGAGCCGTCGCCATTGTTGAAGGACGAGGAGTGCAGCGCCTGCACGAACGTCGTGGTGAAGCCGCCGCAGTCGACCGTCCCGCCGGTGTTGCCGGGGTTGATCCTGTCGCCGGAAACGCCCTGGCCGACGAGATACATGCAGATCTCGAAATTGGCGACCAGTTGAGCGCCAGTCTTCTTGAGGATCGCCGTCGCGTCGCCGACATGGTCGTTGTGACCGTGGGTCAGCAGCACATGCGTCACGCCCTCGGCCGGCCCCTCCCAGCCTCGCGACCAGGACGGATTGCCGGTGAGAAACGGGTCGATCAGAATCTTGGCGTCGCCCGCCTCGATGCGGAAGGCCGAATGGCCGTACCAGGTCAGTTTCATCATGGTCTCCTCGATTTTCAATCCCTGAGAGGATAGAACGCTGGCAAGCTGAAAGGAATGCCAGTGCCGGTCGTCGCCATCGAAGCCCTACCCGAACTGCTCCACGGCAACATGACGCTGGCCGGGCTCGACCTCGGCGAAAAGACCATTGGTGTCGCCGTGTCCGACCGCGGCCTGTCCTTCGCGCATCCGCGCCCGGTGATCGTGCGAAAGAAGTTCACACTGGACGCCGAAATACTGCTGAAACTGCTCAAGGCCGAGCAGACAGGCGCTGTGGTCGTCGGCCTGCCGGTCAACATGGATGGCAGCGAAGGCCATCGCGTCCAGGCAACCCGCGCCTTCGTCCGCAACATGGAGCGGCTGACCCCCCTGCCCTTCGCTTATTGGGACGAGCGGCTGTCCACGGTCGCGGCGGAGCGCACGCTGATCGAGATGGATTTTTCGCGGGCCAAGCGGAAGGGCAAGATCGATTCGGCGGCGGCGGCCTTTATCCTGCAGGGCGTGCTGGACCGGCTTCAGATGCTCGGCGCGTCCGGAGCGGCGGACTGGCCGGAATAGCGCTCGCGCTGGCGGCGCAGCCATGCGGCGAGTTCGCGGCGGCGCCGGAAAGCCCAGATCGCCAGCAGGATCATCGTGTCGAACAGGAGCGCCTTGGCGATGAACCACGGCACGGTCGCCGGATCGACGCCCATGATCTGGCCGCAGATCTGGAAATAAAGATCGTGAACCTTGCGGGACAGGAACAGGAAGCCAAAGTTCAAATCGTAGTAGGATAGCCCGAACCAGCCCCAGAAGATGATGAGCGGAAGCGCCCACAGCGTCAGGATGTAGCGCATTAGCGATCGAAGCTCCTGCTGCCGTCATGAGCCGGGACGAAACGCGACAGCCTGACCGTCTTGGAGGCGTCGATCGCCCGCACGCGTGCGGCCAGGCGCGTCTGTTCCTGTGTCAGCACTTGCGCCTTCTCCGGCTCCAGTCGCTGTTCGCTGCGGATCGCGACATAGGAGGCGATCAGCGCGGCGAAATGCGCGGCCATGGCCGGCAACAGCCCCGGCGTCGCCTTCACCATGCCGACCAGCAACATCATCGTCATCAGGCCGGAAGCGGCGGCGAAAGCCATGCGCAACACCTCGTCGGCGGCGCCACGGTTTTCGGACGAGACAAAGAAGGTGACGAAGGCCCACCAGAACAGAACCGAGCAGATGGCGAAACCAAAGGACAGTGCCGCCTTCATCAGAGGCACGGACACGACGACGATCTCGGCGCCGGACATGTCGATGCCGAAGAAGGTCAGGCTATCCGGGCTGCCCTTGCCGCCGAACACCGCGAGGCCTGCCAGCAGTGAAAACAGCACTGCCCAGTGCAACACCAGAAAAAGCGTCAGAATCCTCGGCATACTGCCCTCATTCGGGTAACCACAGTGGAGCGGTTGTCCGATCGGCGCAACGTAAACCATTTGTTAAGGTTAACGGCGAACGGAAGGTTGCCCGTGGGATGGGCCGAAGCCGTTTTGGGCCGGCTTGGCCGACGGATGCCGACCGCGCAATTCGACGTCCTTCGTCGGACGGGGCGACTGTCGGCGTAATGCCAACAGTTGCTCGCCTTGACCGCTCGAAAACGGGGATAGAAATTAGCCGCATCTGAAAAATTATTCAGTCGGCGCCGCCTTGCCCTTCGCCAACCCCTTGAAATCGCTCGCAGGCGAATGTCTGACGAAACCGCCTTCGCCAAAAAAATCGTGCCCGCCGTCCCCCTCCCCAAAACCACGCGCATACTTGCTGCCAGTTTCTCCTGCGTGCGCGCCCTCCCATGCTAACAAGCAGAAATTATCGATGTAAAAATCGATATTCCGGCGTTGCCCAATTTACTGCCCAAACCAGAACGCCGGTTAACCCTTGCCCGGCAAGGCATCCCGCGCGAATATCCGGCATGCCTTCGTCTGTTTCGCATGCCGACCTCGCCGTGCGCGATCAGTGCATCGCCCGGCTCTTGAGGCAAGGCGTCGGCCTGCCGGAAATCCGGGAAAGGTTCGGGTTGAGCCGGCGCGGGCTAGACGTGATCCTCGCGCACATCCGCGCCGAGGCGGAACCCACCACCATGACCCGCGACCGCGCCGTTATATCGAGGCCAAACGATGAGGGATGATACGACGGAATTGTCGTCAATGCTCGCCGCTCTGCGCGAGCAAGGCATGACACAGACGGAGATATCGCGACTGACTGGGCTCGGTCGAAAATCGCTGTGGAGAATAGAAATCGGCAATGTCCTCCGGCCGAGCCTCGATTCATTCCGCCGCATTCAACGTCTTCACGCGGCGCGGCTTCCACCTTCGCGCACGAAGGGCTGACAGAGCGTCGCGGCGAGCGTTGCGTCGACACCGTGGCGCACGAGAAGATCAGCCGTCCACGATCTCAGATCTGGTTCGTCTTGCCGGATGCGGCGCACGATGCCCTCGTCGCTGGCCAGCAGCCGTTCGGCTTCCATAGCGGCACGACGATAGGGCGAAACGGTTTCGCCATGCACACCGAGCGAATTCCGCCGGGAATATTCCTCGGCGAACAATGAGGCGAGGCCCTCCTCGACGATAAGGGCTGGTTGCCCCCGTCCGAGCGAAAGCAGGTGGACAAGTTCGCACGCGCCATATCGTTTCGGGCGTCCAGCGAAAGCAGGATAATCATGTGCTTTCGTTCGGATGGTCCGCTGTGCCAGATCATCGGGCCGTCCTGCGCGTACGCGATGCCGGCGAGGAAATAGGTCGGGTCTCGGGGACCGAAACGGTCCTCAATTTCATCCATCACGGATGAAGTGATCGCGGGTAAGCACCAACGCAACACGGTGCGACGGCGCGGCGATGGCGAACACGAACGAAGGGGCGTCGACGCATATAAGCATTGCGTCGTCCAATTCGGATGACGGGAGCACGGCATAGGCAAAGGTACCCGGCGACGTGGCGAAACTCATCGCCGCAACGGTCGAGACGAGGAAAGCCGGCATTGTGCCACCCATCTGTAAAACAGAAGCAGCCAATGATTTCAGATCGGCGAGCATTGCACCCGGCCCCGCGGCGGCCGGTGTTAGAGGAGCTAAGCCGCTGCGCAAGCCGGCCGGTCTGGTCGCGGTCGCCGGCTGGTCGCTGACAAGCGCGCGGTCGAGCAGGCGGCGAAGATCGATTTCGAGGGCCGAGCCGATGACCGCCTCGACATTTGCTGTCGAGGAATGGCGCAACTCGTGGGTGAAAACGGAAATGGTGCCGAGCTTGCGGCGCGAGAGCGTGACAGCGCCGAGCGTCTGGGCGTTGACCGGAATCGGCAATCCCTCCCCGATCCAATCGCCGTGCGGCTCCTCTGTTGCGCGATACGCCACGGAAGGGGTCGGGTCGGCGGACAGGTCGACCGACACGCCAGCCAAGGCCGCAAGCTGACTCGCGAGGACGCGATTGGTTGAGGAATTCGGTGAGGTCGGGCGCGGCCAGAGCGCCGGCCCACGACGGATCGCTGGTCGTCGCTGGCGCGGTGGTTGCGCGCGCAACAAAAGGCGCTTGTAGGCGTCGGCGCGGCTCTCGCCCGATCCCCTGCAGAGTTCGGCGGCGGCAGCACGGATGAAGCGTGAACGCCCTGAAAGCAGGTCTCGCCCACGCCGTTGGGCGCGATGCAAGCCGATAACACTCGACTTGAGTTCGGCGAGACTTCGCCGGATCGGCTCGATACCAAGCTCGAATTCGTCATGTCGGAGAGCTTCGTAGCCCATGGTTCGCCTCCCGGTGTCCGACCACCGGGCGTAGCGACCGGCCGGCGGTGAGATTTCACGGCGGGCACAGCCTATCGCGATCAATGTTTCATGTGGGAAACTTGGCCAATTTTTTCCCAGCCGCTGGGCGCACGTGGCCTTCGCGCTCATTTCGTTCCCGCGCCAAACCGGGCGGCGCTTAGTCCCAATTCTTGGGCGGTAGCGTTCGGCCTATGGGAACACTTGCTTTCAATTCGACAGCTTTAGACCACGACGAAATCCGCTGCCGTCAGTACGGGCGATCCGGTGATCGTCGCGAACCGGATGTTGCCGAAAGCCGAGCCGGAGCCGTCGGCGTCGTAGACCAGCGCCCCGGTGTCGGAGTTGTAGATGATGCGGTCGTCGGCGTCCTTCGGACCGAAAGCCGTATCCTTGAAGGCCGACGCGTCCAGCGCGCCCAGCCCCGCCAGCGCCGTGAAGATCGCATCGTCGAGCTGGATCGTGTCGTCGGCGACAACGAAATCGGCGATGCGGACGATGTTGGTGGGCCCGAGTGCGGTGGAGAAGCGGAAATTGTCCGCCCCGCCCATGCCGAACAGCAGGTCCTTGCCGCCGCCGCCGTCCAGCGTGTTGGCGCCGTTGTTGCCGCGCACAAGCTGGACAAGCTCGTTGCCGGTGAGATCGACAGAATAAGTGGCAAACAGCGACGTGGTGTTGAGCCGTTCTATGCTCGCCCCGGATGTCAGCACGTAGTTTCCGCCCGCGCTCAGCCGGTCAATGCCCTCGCCAGCCGCCTCGACGACGGTGGCCCCGGCCAGATAGACGACATAGACATCGTCGCCGTCGTGGCCGATCAGCAAATCGGGATCGCCGTCGTAGCCCGGAAGCGGCCCGGTGCCGCCGTCGTGAAGCACATTGTCGCCGTCATTGCCCTCGATCGTCTGGCCCAAAGCGTTGCCGCGAAGGTTGAGCGCCGTGGTGCCGCTTGCATCCGACGTTTCCAGGAATTCGATCTCCTGGCCCGCGCCGAGCGTGAAGCTGACGCTGGTCAGCACGCGGTCGGACGTGCCCTCGCCGGTCAGTTCGGTCACCGTGTCGGTGGAATCATCGACGAAATAGCGGTCGCTGCCGATGCCGCCGGCAAAGATGTTGTCGATGCCTGCAGTGCCGCGCAGAATATCGCCGTCGCTGTCGAGGCCGGAAACCGTGACAGTGACGGTGGCCGTGCCGCCGCCGGCCAGCGTGTAGGTGAATGTATCGGTGCGCGCCAGGTTGCTGGCGCCGGACGCCGGTCCGGGCAGGTCGTTGAACTTGCCGTTCGGGTCGTAATCGAACTTGCCGTCGGAATTCATCGTCAGCAGCGCGCCGGACGCCAGCGTGATCGCCACGCCATTGGTGAAGGCAGCACCATTCACCAGCGCCACGGACAGCGCCGTGTCCGGATCGGCATCCACGCCGCTGCCATTGTCGGCGAACACGTCGGCGCCCGATAGCTTTGTCGCCTCGTCGGTCGCCACGGCGTCGTTCTGCGCCGTGCCGGTGTCGTCGACGGCGATCACATTGACCGTCACATCGGCGCTGCCGGTCAGGCCGCCGCTGTCCTTTGCGGTGAAGGTGATCGTGCGGGTCGCAGCCGCGGGGGCGTCGCCGCCCGTATTGTTGTAGGTGATCGCGGCGGCAAGGGCTGCCACCCGTGCCGCCGTCGCGTCGGCATCGAAGGTGATGAGCAGATCGTCGCCGGCCGCGCCGCCGGTGGAGATCAGGCCGATGGCCACGCCGCCGACCGACACGACGCTGCCGGCCGAGACGCCTAACGACAGGCCGACCGTGCCGGCGGTCGAGATGCCGAGCAGGTCTTCGGCCGCGACCTCGTTGGCGGTTACCGAAACAGTGAGCGTGCCGCCGTCGAAATTCGCGCCGTCCTCGGCGACCGCCGCGACGGTGCCCTGATCGAGGATGACCGGGCCGTCGCCTTCCGTCCAGATGGCCGCGTCGCCGGAGAGATTGCTGAACACCGGCGCGGCGTTGAAGATGCCGAAGTCGAGCGTGCCGTTGATGTCGTTCTGCGGAATGGCGCCGCCGTCCGAGACGGTCTCGCCATTGTAGGACAGCGTGATCGCCGTCGAACTGACGACGCCGGATGCCAGCGTGCCATTGCTGTCCTGGTTGACATTGTTGTCCGGGTCGTCGCCGCCGGGCGAGATCGACGGAAGCGCGCCGACCTGGTCGAAGGCGACGATGTAGTCGCCCGGCGCCAGGCCGACGAAGGCGTAGTCGCCTGAGACGTCGGTGACGTCGGTGCCGAGCAGCGTGTCGCCGGCGTCGAGAACGCCGTCGCCGTCGTCGGCGTAGAGCCGCATGGTGATGCCCGATACGCCAGGTTCGACAACGCCCTTGCCACCACCGGCAACCTGGGGGCCTTTTACACCGTCGCCGTTGATATCGTTGAACAGCGTGCCGGACAGCGTCAGTTCGTCGACGCCGATGACCACGGAATTGGTATTCTCGGTGGGGAAATTGGTCCCCGACACCGTGCCCATATTGCTCGGATCGACGATGAACTGGCCGGTCTGCGGATCGACGGTGGCCCGCCACTCGATGGCCACCTGCTGGCCGGACGGCAGCGTGCCGATCGAGATCGGCGCGCCGATAAATTCCTCGCTGGTGACTGCGCCTGCCACGGCGTCGTCGGCGCGGCCGTCCTCGACCAGACGCCTTATGCCGGCCGAGAGATAGCCGTACATGATGTCGCCGCGGTCGGTCAGCGCATAAGAATCTTCAAGACCGAGCGCGTGGCCCATCTCGTGCATGATGGTTCCGAGCAGGTCCATATGGCCGTCGGCACCCCCATCGGCGGTCGCGCCAAGCATGCCGCGCGTGCCGGTGACGGCGAATTCGGCGTCGTCGCCCGGCGTGGCGTCGACGAACCAGCCATAACCTGCCGCGTCGGCATCGAGCGCGATGTGGCCTGACCGGAACGCGGCCAGCTGGAGGCCGGACATGTCCTCGACCGAGAAGGTCAGCGCTTCCAGCGCCGCGACCTGGCTGGCGTCGAGGCCGGCGGCGGCCCAGCGGGCGGTGGCGGCCTCGACCATAAAGGCCAACTCGGCAGCCGAGACTGAGTGATCGCCGTCGACCGGTTCGTTCGGGATTTCGGGGGTTGGCGTATGCGGATCGTCCGGAAGAACCGGTTCATCATCGGCCGAGGGCAGTGGATCGCTGTTGGACGAGGGGAAAGCAGTGAGAAATGCCGTCGGAAATGGCACGCTGCCGGCGTGGTAGCCGTCTATGGCGGAGCCGGCAGCGTTGTTGGAGGTCGCGCTGACCGGTTCGCCGGCGCTGCCGATGTTGCGGCCCTGAATATACGAAATAACATTGGCCGTGTTGAAGGGATCGCCGCCGTTATTGAAGCCTTCGAGCTCGACGTGCGACTCGAACCGCTGCCGTATCCGGATGTCGTCCGGCGCGCCCACGCCGTGGGCAAGGGTGTTCTGCTCGGCGCCAACGCCGCCAATGTCGAGTCGTACGGTCGGGTTGTCGATGTTTCCGAAAACATTGGTGGTCGTGATTCCGAGGTTGAAGGAAATCGCCTCCCGCGACCCGAGCGGGTCTGTTCCGACCGACAGGTTGTTGCCCTGTATCGTCAGATTGAGGATGCTGTCGCCATCACCGGCCTCGACCAGCATGCCGCGGTCGAATGCCTGAGTGACGATATTGTTCAGGACTGCCGAGGTTTGTGTCCCGTTGCCTCTCGTGTCGACGTAGATGCCGGCGCCTTGCGCCGAACCGGAGTTCGCCTGACCGGCGGTTCCGATGTCATTGTTGCGGATGAACCCGTTGAACAGGGCTGACGCGCCGGATGTTCCGAGGACCACCGAGATGGCGTTCGAGATCGCGCCGTTGATCGTGTTGTTGTCGATGTCGTAGTTGACGGTCCCAGTGTAGCCCCCGAACGCCACGCCGGTAGCCGCGTTGATGGTGATGCCCTGACCGAGCGCGGTCGAATGCCCGCCGGTGAGATTATTGTTCGCAAAGACGACATTAAGGTTGCCGTCATTGACGCCGGCTGCTTGAAAATGGTCGCCTTTGTTCGCTGAAAAAAGAGAATTCTGGATATTTCCGGAGATGGTGGCGGTGCCCGATGCTTCGAGGAACAGGCCATCGTTGTTGTTGTTTTCCGCAGCCCTGCCGGTGATGGTCGATCCTGTCATCGTCAGATCGACAGTGTTGATGCTGTTTCGGACGGTGAACTGATTGTAGTAGTTACCGGTGAACACCGAATTGGTGACCATGGCCGTGCCGAACAGCCCGTTGGGCGTGAGCACGCCCGAACCGCCGAAGTCGACGCCGTCCTCGTTGATGGCGTTGCCGTTGTTGGTCACGTTGGAGCGGTTCATGGTGAAACCGGTGACGGATGTGCCGCTTATCCCGTCGTCGCCACTGTTCTGGATGTTCATGTAGCCGAGGTTGACCTGCGCGGTGCTGGTCAGACTGATGCCTGCCCCGGTGGTGTTCTGGATCGTGCCGCCGGAGCCGTTGTTGCCGCCGCCGCCATCGCCGGTGACGATCAGTCCACCGCTCGAGCCGGTATTGTTGAGCACGATGCCGTTGACCGGATCGGCCCCGGCATCGTTGTTCCCGGCCGAGATGCTCGAGAACTTGACATGGTTTCCGCCGATCGTGGTGTTTGCGATGTTGAGGGCGGTGGCGTTTGTCGAATTGATCGTATTGCTTGCGCCGGTGACGGTGACCGTGCCGCCGCCGGTCGCGGAAAAGCCGGCGCCGGACGTCGTCGAGATGTCGAGGCCGGTGCCGGTGGCGTTGAAATTGACCGTCGCCCCAGTGTTGGACGACAGGTTGACGGCCGCACCCACGCCGGTTGTCAGGTTGACCGCGCCATTGAAGTTGACGTTGCCGCCACTGTTGCCGCTGACGTCGATGCCGTTTGCCTGACCGCCGGTGGCCGTGACGCTGCCGGCGAAGGTTACCGTGCCGCCGGTGCGACCGGTAACCTCGACCACGTCGTTGGTGTTGGAGTCGGAGATACTGGCGCCAATGCTGATGTTGTTGGCGCCGCCGGCGATGTCGACGGCGATGCTGCCGGCGCTGTTGGCCGAGATGCTGCCGCTGCTATTCGAAAACGTGCCGGTATGGCCGTTGAGGTCAACCGCGTCGCCGGCGCTGCCGCTCAGCGACACGGTGGTCGCGGTGAACGAGCCCGACGTGCCGGCGAGCTGGATGCCCTCCTCGCTTGACCCGGTGGACGTGACGCTGTCCAGCGTGACGTTCAGCGCCCCGCCCTGGTCGATGTCGATCGCCTGGCCGGCGCCGCTGATCGACACGTCGGATATCGTCAGATTGCCGACCGTGCCGTTGCCGTCCTCAAAACCGTCGGCGGCCGCGTTCTGGACGTTGATGTCCAGCCCGCTGACCGAATTGTTCTGGGCAAGCCCGACCGCATTGTCGGTCGCCGCGCCGCCGGTCACCACGATCACCGGCGTCTGCCCGGCCGAGCCGGTCTCGATGGTGACGCCGTTGACCACAAGATTCTGGCCCTGGCCGACCAGCGTCTGGCCGTCCTTCAAATTGATGCCATCCGGCTCCGTGTAGGTGCCGGCGCGCAGGAAGATGAAATCGCCGGTCTGCGGCTGGTTGCCGGCGCCGCCCGCATTGGCGGCGTTGAAGGCGGCGAGCGAGTTGAACGGCGAGCCCTGGCTGCCGTCGCCTCCCGGCGCGGCATTGTCGTCGATGAACCACACCGACGGGCCGACATCGAGTTCCACGGTAGCGGTCGAGGTAAGACCTTTTGAATCGGTCACCGTGTAGGAGAAACTGTCGGTGCCGGTGAAGCCGGTGGCCGAGGTGTAGGTGAAGGAACCATCGGCGTTGACCGAGACCTTTCCGCCATTGGTGGAGGTCGTGGGGGAGCCTGTCACGCTGAAGGAGTCAGCAAAAAACTCCACGTCGTTGGCCATCACGCCGCTGCCGGCGGGAATGGTCACCAGCACGTTGCCCGCCGCGTCGTAGGAATCGTCGAAGGCGACCGGCGAGACGTTGATCGAACCCGGCACCAGCGTGACGCCGTCGAGAACCTGCGCGAACTCGGCATTGGTGGCGTCTGTGTCGCCGATGTTCTTGATGGTGGTGGTAAACGTCATTGTATCGCCGGGATCGACGACGCCGTCAGTATCGACGTCTATCGTCAGCGTGACGACTTGCGAAGCCGTGATATCGACTGGCATGGCAATCCTCCCCCTGCTCGCCAAAGGCGCAAGAACGCGCGGCCGCCAACCCCTCGTTGTTGTTGTGCGTTACTCTTGGTCGGCAATTTGATAATTGTGAAATTGTCCACTAAACGCAAATCACGAATAGAATAGGACCGCAAGGCGATTATGACTTCGGTGCACATTAAGGGCGCTACTCAATAGCATGCCCGCCCACCGCCTGTCCGACAAGCCGCTATCGAACCGCGAACGGCAAGCTCGCTGGCGGGCGAAGCGCCGCGCCAAGAAGGCCGCCCGGATGGCGGTCGCCCGCTGGTGGCCCGAGGAATTGCTGCCGATTTCCGCGTTGATCGAGCGGTCCGGCGAGGTCGAAAAAGCCCCGGAACCGGAGATACTCAAGCGTTAGGGGCCATCGGCCAATTACGCGGATTTTTTCACTCTTTAGGGGCCGCCGGTCCCTGCCGGAAGCCGTTTTTCCAGCCATCCCCCCTGCCTCGAGCCGCGACGTGCGGCGCTCGGCCAAAGTCTCGACCGATTCGAGAGCGCAGGAACGCAGCTCGAAGCTGATTCGGTAAGCTAACGGTTTTGTCTAAAAGGTTGTTTTTGAAAGCTTTGCTTACTGCAGAATGAGGCGAAAAGCGGAATTCATAGACAATTGTGCGTTATCCACAAGCCAGTGATGCGTGATAATTCAATGACTCAGGCCGCCGCGATCAAAACAGGAACAAACTTGCCTGTGCAGCGGCCTGTTGTGCCGCTTGACGAAAGCGCGCGCCGCCAGAGAATGGACCTCGACATTGTAGTCGAAAAGGGCCGCTGCGGTTTGCCCTCCGGCAGCGACCCCTTGGAGATCACATCCCGGTGCCGGAGGCGCGGGGCGTGGCTTTCAGATGAAGCTCGGACACTGTGTCCGCCTGAGAGCGAACGGTCAAGCCTTCGGCACGTATCTGGTCGCAAGGAGAGCCGCGATGGCTCATTCCGATCACATTTCGCATACCCTTACCTTCGATGATGCCGTCCAAGTCTGGAAACTGCGCCGGCAAGGCTGGTTTCAACACCGGATCGCGGCACGTTTCGACGTGAACCCCGGCCGAATCAGCGATGTGCTCAAAGAGCGCAAGCATCCCGGAAGCCGCGCCGTAGCCGAGCGGGACGGAGGGCACCATGGGTGAGCGCGCATCGTCGCGAACAATTCACTGATGACGACCTCTAGCCGTTCGAGACCGCGACCCGACATTCGGTAGGACCGGTTCGTAAGGGACGGGTGGGCCATGCGAGATCGACGATAGCTTTTGGCAACTAACCTCGATGTAAAGTTACATTCGCAATAACCCTAACTGCGTTCGGTGGCGGACTACGGATGGGTGATTTGATCGAAGGCGGCGACGGGCTTCCTGCCGAGGAAGTCGGACCTTGGGCGAAGGGAGCTGCCTGCGTGCGATCGCCAGCGTTGCAGCATGCAGGCAGTGACAGCGAAGTTCGTCTACCGGTTCGATTGTGCCTTCGACCGCGACGGATGATCTGCGTGGCCAAAAGTCGGGTCTCCGAGGCGGATGGCGGTTGCCAACGACTGACCAGTATTGTCGGTTATCGCCACGCGCCAACCTCGCGGCCTCGATGAACATGGCAGATTGCGTGATATCATCGGACATAGGCGTTCTCGCCCTTGTGCCGCCGAGCACCCGCCACTAAAATGAGAATGAAACTCACTTTTTGTCGGGAGCGGGTTTCGGCAACGCTGATGTTTCGCCCGCCGCGTCCGAGCAATCGCGGCGGGCTTTCGTTTTTTCAGAGACTTGCCAACGATTCCTCGGGCAGCGGGCGAGGCTTGCGCGGCCGGCCAGGCTTACGCTTGGCGGGCGATGCGGCTGACGCGGCCTCGGTGGGCGGCGTTGGCCGCTTCGGCCCATGGCGCTTTTTCCCGTGCGGCCCGAATGCTGGGCTGCGGTCCGGCAGAGCCCTGATATAGGCGAGCAAATCGGCTTCGAGCGCGAGCACCAACGCGCCCCTGCGAAAGAAGATTTTCGCCAGTTCCGGGTCGTTCGCGATCATTGCATAAAACGTCGGGGGCGCTCGGATCGCCGAGGTAGCGCCGCGCTTCCTTTAGCGGAACGAAGCGAGCCGAGGGATCGATTTCGGAAGCGGTAGCGGAAGGATCCGACATTGCAGACCTCTAAGACACACGAATGGCATGGCGCGCCGGGATTTTCCCTCGCGAACGTCCTTGCCTTGCTTTGCCTCGGGTTGCGATATCTTGTTCGCTATTGATGTAGCAATTCTGGCATCAAGTCAACGAAAAAATTGGATTTGCAAAAACTCCTTAAGCATTGTCGCTCACATATGACCTCGCCAGATGAAAGAAATTCTTTCACTCACCGCGCCTCTACGATTTTTAATTTCGGAGAAGGCTTCGAGGCGAGAAACTCTGCCCAACTGTCCAAAATTTTTACATGCTGATCGAGACTTTGCGCGCCGCGCCGATAAGCCCGGCGGGTATCATCGCCGACCTCATGCCCAAGGATTTCCTCGGAAATCTCGTCCCTGAAAGTTGTCTGGTCGCTTGCCCAATCCTTGAAACTCGACCTCATGCCGTGCGCGGTCATGCCATCGGTCAGCGCCGCTAGCCGCCGCCTCATATTGCCGGTGCCGAGCGGCAAGAGCCGGGCGTTCGGATCGGTCGCGCCGGTCTCGGCGAGGATCGCTCGCACGTATGCGACGGCGGCTCCCGTCAACGGCACCTGATGCGGCTTGTTGGCGTCCAGCGTGCCCTTGCGCCGCTTGCTGCGGCTCGGCGGAACCGTCCAGAGGCCGGCGTCGAGGTCGAATTCACAGACGCGCGCAAAGTGGGCTTGGCTGTAGCGGACGAGGGTCAGCGCGATGAGTTCAACGCCGCGCGCCGCAACGCCTTGCTCGGCGCGGAGTCGCGTCACAAAGGCCGGCATGAGGCTGTAGGGCAACGATGAATGGTGTTCGGGCACATGGGCCTGCTTCGCCAGCAAGTGCTGTAGGTGGCCTTTCCAGCCCGCAGGATTGGCGCTGTCGGCCGGACGCCAGCCGCGCGCCTTGGCAAAGTCCATGAGCGCCTCGATACGCTGGCGCAGCTTGCGCGCCGTCTCGGGCTTGCTGTGCCAGATCGGTCCGAGGACGCCGAGAATATCGGCGACCGAGACCGCGCCCACCGCCTTGTCGCCGAAAGGCTGGCATTGCTGATAGAGGGACAGTTCCCAATTCGCCTTGGTCTTGGCGCTGTTCCAGTTCGCCGCCATGGACTCGATCAGCCGCTCGGCCGTGCGCTTGAACGTCATGCGCGCCCGCTCAGCCTCGGCGATAGGATCGAGGCCGCGCCCGATCTGTTGCAGCAAGGTCCGCGCCTTCTCGCGCGCGCCGGCAAGGGAAAGGGTCGCGGCCGAGCCGAGGCCCTTTTCGCGCGGCTTACCGTCCGCCGACCAAAGGAGTGTCCAGGTGCGGCTCACCGAGCCGACGGCGGTTATGACGACCCTTAGATACAGATTGGTCATGCCGTCGACCCGATGCCGGCCGGGAATGCTGACCGATTTCGCCTGTTTGTCGGTCTTGATGATTGCCATTTTGCGATGCCCGATTTTTCTGTTGCCCAATTCCTTGCCCAAACTGATGGGCTTGCTTGCGCCTTATTGCGCTTTAACCAGCTTGGCCGTTTTCCGGCATTTTCACCCGTAAAGCCTTGCCATGCAAGGGCTTCCGCGCCGCGAACGGTTTCAGGCAGTTAAAGATAAATTCGGGAAAAACAATATGGAGCACCTCCTGCGGGAACGCCGATCATGACGGTGTGAAGGCGGGGAGGAACCGGCGCCTCCGGTGCGGGAAGACGTAGCCCGCGCCCGGGGAGGTTTTGTCCGAAGGTCCTCCCTCCGCAACTACGTGCGGTGTGCGCTGGACGACGCGCTTAAGCACGGCCAGCCGAGGCGAAAGCCGGAGCCGGAGCTGTCGCGAAGCAGGACGGGACAGAGCCCAAAGTCGCCGGACGGGCGGCCGCAAGGTCGCACATATACCTAGATGAGCGACCCTGCGGCCGCCCGTCTTCCCGACTTCTCCCTCCGTGGCAGGGAGCGTTCTTTGACAATGGCCAGGCGGGATAAAATCCGGGCGTGGCAGCGATCCGTGTTGTCTGAAAGGGCCACTGCCAAATCCGGTGGCGGAGCCGGCAAAAACCTGCCTAGCTGCCTGGATAGAGCGTGTCGAGGATGAGAGACGGATCGTGACGCGGCGCCAGCATGCCATAGGTGGAGCGCCATTGGCCGGCAAGCCGCGTCTCGACGAAGGCGTCGGCGATGCGGCCGGCGCCGATGCGCCGCAGTTCGGCGGCAGCGGCCGACAGAGCCAACTGTTCCGTGAGCACACGCGCCGATCCTTTGTCGGAAGACGCCATTTGCATGGCGGCGCGCAGTACGCCGACCGTCCCTGCCCCTCCGGGGCCGAGATCCTGCGAAATGCCGCCGAGAACCTCTTCGAACAGCCCGGGGCCGCGTCCCAGCACGCGCAGCACGTCAAGCGCCATGACGTTGCCCGAGCCTTCCCAGATGGCATTGACGGGGGCTTCGCGATAGTAGCGCGACAGCGGTCCTTCCTCGACGTAACCATTGCCGCCGAGGCATTCCATCGCCTCGGCAAGCAGCGTAGGCGCCACCTTGCAGACCCAGTACTTGACAACCGGGGTCATGACCCGGGCGAAGGCCGCTTCGCCCCGGTCGCGCGCTGCCTCGTCGAAGGAACGCGCCAGCCGGAACGACAGCGCGGTTGCGCCTGCGACGTCAAGCGCCATGTCGGCCAGCACGCGCTGCATCAGTGGCTTGTCGATAAGGTTCGAACCGAACGCCGTCCGATGCCGGGCATGGTGCACGGCCTCCGCCAGGCCCGCCCGCATCAGCGCAGCGGACGCCACCGCGCAGTCGAGCCGGGTCAGCGTGACCATGTCCATGATCGTCCTGATGCCGGCGCCAAGGTCGCCGACCGGCTCGCCGACGGCGCCGTCGAATTCGACTTCCGACGAGGCGTTGGAACGATTGCCGAGCTTGTCCTTCAGCCGCTGGAAACGAAAATTGTTGCCACCCCCGTCGCTCATGATGCGCGGCACGAGGAAACAGGTCAGGCCTTCGCCGGCCTGAGCGAGCACCAGAAAAGCATCCGACATCGGCGCCGACATGAACCATTTGTGGCCGGTTATGCGGTAGAAGCCGCCCCCCGTCCGCTCGGCGCGCGTCGTGTTAGCGCGTACGTCGGTGCCGCCCTGCTTCTCGGTCATGCCCATGCCCAGAGTCAGTCCGGCCTTCTGCACCGGCGGCTTCTGGGTCTGGTCGTATTTGCGGCTGGTGATACGCGGCGCCCACTCGCGGAACAGTTTCGGGCTTGCCATGAGCGCGGCAAGCGAGGCGCTGGTCATGGTGATCGGGCAGAGATGCCCGGCCTCCAGTTCGGCGGTCAGATAAAAGCGCGCCGCGCGCACCTGGTGTCGCCGGCCGGTTTCCTGCTCGCCGTTCTCCCAGACCGAAGAATGCAACCCGCCGGCAACGGCGCGGCGCATCAGCGCATGATAGGCGGGATGATATTCGACCACGTCGAGCCGCCTGCCCTGCCGGTCGTGCGTGCGCAGCTTCGGCGTCTCGGAATTGGCGAGCCGCGCCAGTTCTTGCGCCTCGTGGCTCATCACGAATTTTCCGTGCGCGTCGAGTTCCTTGCGGACCGGTTCGGAAAAATCCTCCGCCAGTTGCACCAACAGCGGATCGCCGCGCCATGCATTGCCGCCGGCGAGCGGCGGCGGCTGGTTGGTTACCTCGTGCGTCACGCTCGGTCTCTTGCCTTCCCCTGCGCCCGAATCCGAAGCGCTTGCCAATGCTTATAGCCGATGGCAGGCGAGGCGCACGACGAAAAAGACCCGAACTTGGCCCCGAGCGCATGCTCGAGGAGGACGCGATGGAGGATGGATGGGAGGGGCTGCCGTCAGGACGTCTGCGAAGCAACCCATACGCATTCGAAGGACGACACCGGTTGCGAGAAACCCTTGAGGCGCCGGCGCCGGCTGCGCAGGAACGCGCCTGCATCGCCGCATTCGCGGCAGATGTTCTCGGAAACGAGAATCTGGTCGCCGGATGCTGCGGAGCACAACCGGGCGGCGAGTTGCACGGTCGAGCCGAACAGGTCGTTGCCGTCGGCGACCGGCTCGCCGCAGTCGAGACCGATGCGCACGTGGAGCGGCTCAGGATTGCCGCTATTGAAGGCCCGGAACTCCCGCTGGACGGCCATTGCACACTGGACCGCTTCCGCAGCCGAGGCGAAGGAGGCCATGATACCATCGCCGGTGTGCTTCACCTCGCGGCCGCCGGACCTGGTGAGGCAGCGGTGCACGATCGAATCATGCGCGCGCACCAGTTCGGTGGCGCTGCGGTCGCCGAGCCGTTCGGTCATCCCGGTGGAGTCGACGATGTCGGTGAACATGATTGTCCGATGCCCGGCATCCATCTCCGGGGTTTCGGCGCCGATAGTCGGTTCGGGATCCTGGATGCGCCCGAGAAAAGCTTCCACCGCTGCGAGCGACACTTCGACGACTTCACCGGCCACGAAGCCATGCGCCTCGCGATGCACGCACTGGACGGTGTTCTTGTCCGGCGCGTCCACCAGGCAGAAGGTCGTTCCGCGCTGATGGTCGAACCAGTAGGTCAGGAACTTCACGCCGTAGCGGTCCTGGACGTCAAGGTCCTTGCGGTGCGCCTCCGCGATGTCGGAGGCGGTCACGCCCGTCAGATCGTGCCTGTCCATGAAGATTGGCATGTGCGGCTTCGGTCCCAATCCGTGCACGCAAACCCTGGACTCCAAGCTATTCCCGAAGCCGAAATTTGGCAATTGCATGATCTGACAGGCGCGAGCCTGTTGACGAGAACCACCCTCGCCTTGCGGGACGCCGCATGCGCGCCTATAGCAGCCGCTTGAGATGACCGACGCCGCATCCCTGCCGATTTTTCCCCACCGCCACCTGCTCGGCATCCGTGACCTTTCGGCGGCGGATATCGGCCACCTGCTCGACCGCGCCGATGCGGCTGTCGCAATCTCGCGCCAGTCGGAGAAGAAGACCTCGACGCTGCGCGGGCGCACCCAGATCAACCTCTTCTACGAGGCTTCGACGCGGACGCAGTCGTCATTCGAGTTGGCGGGAAAGAGGCTCGGCGCCGACGTGATGAACATGAGCGTCGCGAGTTCGTCTGTGAAGAAGGGCGAAACGCTAATCGACACGGCGATGACGCTCAACGCCATGCGGCCGGACATTCTTATCATCCGCCACGCCTCGGCCGGAGCCGCCGCACTGCTGGCGCAAAAGGTCGGCTGCTCGGTGGTCAATGCCGGCGACGGCGCGCATGAGCACCCCACTCAGGCGCTGCTCGATGCGCTCACCATCCGCCGCGCCAAGGGAAAACTGCGCGGGCTGGCGGTTGCGATCTGCGGCGACATCCTGCATTCGCGGGTGGCGCGCTCCAACATCCTGCTGCTCAACGCCATGGGCGCCTATGTGCGCGTCGCGGCGCCCTCGACACTGCTGCCCGCGGGCATCGAGCAGATGTCGGTCGACGTCTGCGCCACGATGGAGGATGCGCTGCGCGACGCCGACGTGGTGATGATGCTGAGGTTGCAGCGCGAGCGCATGGCCGGAGCCTTCGTGCCGTCGACGCGCGAATATTTCCGCTATTTCGGCCTCGACGCCGAAAAGCTGAAGGTCGCGAAGAAGGACGCGCTCGTCATGCATCCGGGGCCGATGAACCGCGGCGTCGAGATCGCCTCGGAAATCGCCGACGGCCCGCAGAGCGTCATCCAGGAGCAAGTGGAGATGGGCGTCGCCGTGCGCATGGCGGTTATGGAGACGCTGCTCGATCCGCGTCGTAACCCGGAAGGGCGCGCCGTATGAGCGTCACCGTCTTTTCTCGCGCCCGCATCGTCGACCCGTCGCACGGCATCGACGAAACCGGCACGGTCATCGTCGAAGGCAGGAAAATCCTGGCCGCGGGCGCCTCGGCGCTGAACCAGGGTTTTCCAAGCGGCGCCACGGTAATCGATTGCACAGGCAAGACGATCCTGCCGGGTCTGGTCGACGGCCGAGTCTTCATCGGCGAGCCAGGCGCGGAACATCGCGAGACGATCGCCTCGGCCAGCTGTGCCGCGGCGGCGGGCGGTGTCACCTCGATCGTCATGATGCCCGACACCGATCCGGCGATCGACAATGTCGCGCTGGTAGAGTTCGTGCTGAGGACGGCGCGCGACACGGCGGAAGTGAACGTGTTTCCCGCCGCCGCCATCACCAAGGGCCTGGAAGGCCGCGAGATGACGGAGTTCGGTCTGCTGCGCGAGGCCGGCGCGGTCGCCTTCACCGACGGCCGCCATTCGATCGCCAACGCGCTGGTGATGCGCCGGGCGCTGACCTATGCACGCGACTTCGGCGCTGTCGTCTGCCACGAGACGCTGGACCGCGACCTCGCCGCCGGCGGCGTGATGAACGAGGGGCTGTTCGCCAGTTGGCTCGGCCTTCCCGGCATCCCGCGTGAGGCCGAGCTGATCCCGCTGGAGCGCGACCTGGCGCTCGCCCGGCTGACCGGGGGCCGCTACCACGCGGCGAAGATCTCGACCGCGCTGTCGGCGACGGCTGTTGCCCGCGCCAAGGCCGATGGCGCAAACGTGACGGCGGGCGTGTCGATCAACCACCTGTCGCTGAACGACAACGACATCGGCGAATACCGCACCTTCTTCAAGCTGTCGCCGCCGTTGCGCGCCGAAGACGACCGCGCCGCAATGATCGAAGCGCTGCGCGACGGAACCATCGACATCGTCGTGTCCTCGCACGATCCGCAGGACGTCGACACGAAACGCCTGCCCTTCGCCGACGCCGCCGATGGCGCGATCGGGCTGGAGACGCTGCTGGGCGCCGCACTTCGGCTCCACCATAACGGCGACGTGCCGTTGGCCCGCCTGGTCGAGGCGCTGTCGACCGCGCCGGCAAAACTCTTCGGCCTGCCCGGCGGCACGCTGAGGCCCGGCGCACCGGCCGACCTCACTGTCGTCGATCTCGATGAGCCTTGGGTGGTGCGCGAAAGCGATATCCGCTCGCGCTCGAAGAACACCTGCTTCGAGGGCGCCCGATTGCAGGGCCGGGTGTTGCGCACGCTGGTTGCCGGAAAGACGGTTTTCGAGGCATAGTTCCGGGGGTGCGGCGAGAGCCGCGGCCGGGGGAGGCTTGATGACGATCAGTCTGATTATCGCGGCGGCATTCGGTTACCTGCTAGGGTCTATCCCCTTTGGACTGCTGATCACCCAGAGCGCCGGGCTGGGCGACGTGCGCAAGATCGGCTCCGGCAACATCGGCGCGACCAACGTGCTGAGGACGGGCAACAAGGGCCTGGCGGCGCTGACCCTGCTGCTCGACTTGCTGAAGGGCACGGCGGCGGCGCTTGTCGCTGGGCACTTCGTGCCGGAACTCGGCCTCGCCGCCGGCTTCGCCGCCTTCATCGGCCACATCTTTCCCGTGTGGCTCGGCTTCAAGGGCGGCAAGGGCGTGGCGACCTATCTCGGCGTGCTGCTCGGTCTCGCCTGGCAGGCAGCCTTGATCTTCGCGGTCGCCTGGCTGGCGGTCGCCTTCCTGCTGCGTTACTCGTCGGTGGCGTCGCTGACCGCAACCTTCGCCGTGCCGGTTTTCCTCCATTTGACCGGGCGCACCGATCTGGCGATCCTCTTCGCCGTCATGTCGGCGATTGTCTGGCTAAAGCACCACGCCAACATTTCACGCCTGCTCGCCGGCACCGAAACGCGAATAGGCTCAAAGGGATGACCCAGACGCGGCTGCTGCTTTCAGAACGTCAGCGGCTCGCCTGGTTGAGACTGATCCGCACGCCGAATGTCGGCCCGGCCACCTTTCGCGACCTGATCAACCGGTTCGGCTCGGCCGAGGTGGCTATCGAGCAATTGCCGGAACTGATGCGCAATGCCGGCTCGTCCGCACCGCGCATTCCGCCGGTCTCCGCCGCCGAGGCCGAGTTGGAGACGGCACGGCGGCATGGCGCGCGCTTTGTCGGCATCGGTGAGCCCGATTACCCGGCGCAATTGCGGCGCATGGATTATCCGCCTCCATTGCTGGTCGCCAAAGGCAACGGTGCGATCTTCTCGCTTCCCGCAGTGGCGATCGTGGGCGCGCGCAACGCCTCGCTGGCCGGACTCAAGATGGCGCGCATGCTTGCCTCCGCGGTCGGCAAGGAAGGCTATGCGGTGATCTCGGGCCTGGCGCGCGGCATCGACACTGCAGCGCATGAGGGCAGCATCGACACCGGCACGGTCGGTGTGCTCGCCGGCGGCCTCGACCGCCCCTATCCGCCTGAAAATATCGGCCTGTGCGAGCGTATCGCCGAGACCGGCGCGGTCGTTACCGAAATGCCGTTCGGCTGGGAGCCGCGTGCGCAGGATTTTCCTCGCCGAAACCGCGTCGTGGCGGGACTGGCGCTCGGCCTGGTTGTGGTGGAAGCAGCTCGCCGTTCCGGCTCGCTGATCAGTGCGCGACTGGCCAACGAGATGGGCCGGATCGTATTTTCGGTGCCCGGTTCGCCGCTCGACCCTCGCGCCGAGGGCGCCAACAAGCTTCTGAAGGAAGGCGCGGTGCTGGTGACCAGCGCCGAGGATATTCTCGATGCGCTGGCGCCGTTGACGCTGACCGAATCCCCGCCGGAGATCGAGATAGACGACCCGCCCGACTTTTCCAACGCTCCGCCGCCCGCGGCAACCGATCGCGCCAAAGTCATCGAGGCACTCGGCCCGGTGCCGACCAGTGTCGACGAACTGATCTGGCACACGGGACTGCATCCGGCCAAGGTGTTCATGATCCTGCTTGAACTCGATCTGGCCGGGCGGCTTGAGCGCCACTCAGGCGGCGCTGTCTCGCTCGTTTTTCCCGACCCGTAGCCGGCTTTCTGCACGCAAGACATCGCTCGCTTCCAGAAACGCCATCTCGATGAGATAGGCCAGCATGTCGCAGCGCTCTGCCTCGGCCATGGCCCTTATTTGTTTGAGCATGGACTGGATGTAGTCCAGTCGTTCGGTTCGATGCTTTCCGTGGTTCGGACTCATTTTCCCCCCGATCGGACCCTGTGCGGATTATCGGGCCTGCGCCCCTATCGAAGACTACCCGAGTCCGCAATCTTTGGTAGCATATACTTATCACTTAAATTTTAGATTGCAAGGAATTTTTACCTATGCTTCAGGTTGTATCGACGGGCATCGCGCCGCATTTTCGGGTCCGCCCTTGACCGATTGGTTTTCGACAGCCATTTGACGAACCCGAAGCGGGGATCACGGGCGGCATGGCGCTGTGCCGTCGGGGGCCTCCTGCCAAGCGAAAATACGGGAATCCATGGACGTCGTCGTCGTCGAATCGCCTGCCAAGGCCAAGACCATCAATAAGTATCTCGGCCGCAACTACAGGGTTCTGGCCTCCTACGGCCATGTCCGCGACCTACCGGCCAAGGACGGATCGGTGAGGCCCGACGAGGACTTCGCCATGTCATGGGAGGTCGACGGTCCTTCCTCCAAGCGGCTGACCGAGATCGCCAAGGCGGTCAAGGACGCCGACGGGCTGATCCTCGCAACCGACCCCGACCGCGAGGGCGAGGCCATCTCCTGGCACGTGCTGGAAGTCTTGCAGCAGAAGCGTGCGCTGAAAGGCAAGCCGGTCAGCCGTGTGGTCTTCAACGCCATCACCAAGCAGTCGGTGCTGGATGCAATGGCGCATCCGCGCCAGATCGACGCGCCGCTGGTCGAAGCGTATCTCGCTCGACGCGCGCTCGACTATCTGGTCGGCTTTACTCTGTCACCGGTGCTGTGGCGCAAGCTGCCGGGCGCCCGCTCCGCCGGCCGCGTGCAGTCGGTGGCGCTGCGGCTCGTTTGCGACCGCGAGGCCGAGATCGAGCGTTTCGTCCGCCAGGAATACTGGCAGATCGCCGCCACGCTGGCGACGCCGCGCGCCGACCTCTTTGAGGCACGGCTGACCGCCTATGAAGGCAAGCGACTGCAGAAACTGGATATCGGCAATGCCGAACAGGCCAACGGCATCAAGGCGATGCTCGAAGGCGCGACCTTCCGCGCGCTTTCGGTCGATGCAAAACCGACCAAACGCAATCCCGGTCCGCCCTTTACCACCTCGACGCTCCAGCAGGCCGCGTCGTCGCGGCTCGGCTT
This sequence comes from Mesorhizobium sp. LHD-90, assembly GCF_030929505.1. Classification (GTDB taxonomy): domain Bacteria; phylum Pseudomonadota; class Alphaproteobacteria; order Rhizobiales; family Rhizobiaceae; genus Kumtagia. The sequence continues at coordinate 23,395 of NZ_JAVFVV010000037.1, forward strand.
CTCCGCCGTGCGCACCATGCAGGTCGCCCAGCGCCTCTACGAGGGCCTGGACATCGGCGGCGAGACCGCCGGCCTGATCACCTACATGCGAACCGACGGCGTGCAGATCGCGCCGGAGGCTATCAGCGCTGCTCGCGGAGCGATCGCAAAGGAATTCGGCGAAAAATATCTGCCGGAGAAGCCGCGCTACTATTCGGCCAAGGCCAAGAACGCGCAGGAAGCGCATGAGGCGATCCGCCCGACCGATTTTTCGCGCACGCCAGCCGCGATGCGCAAATATCTCGATGCCGACCAGGCCCGCCTCTACGAGATGATCTGGAAGCGCGCCATTGCCAGCCAGATGCAGCCGGCCGAGATCGAGCGCACCACCGTCGAGATCGAGGCGCTGAACAGCGGACGCACCGCCGGGTTGCGCGCGGTCGGATCGGTCATCCGCTTCGACGGTTTCATCGCCGCCTATACCGACCAGAAGGACGAGGACGCGCAGGACGACGAGGAAGGCGGGCGACTGCCGGAGATCCGCGCCGGCGAGTCGCTGGACAGGAAGTCGATCCAGGCGACGCAGCATTCGACCGAGCCGCCGCCCCGCTATTCGGAAGCCACGTTGATCAAGAAGATGGAGGAAATCGGCATCGGCCGCCCCTCCACCTACACGGCGATCCTGAAGACGTTGGAAGACCGCGAATATGTGGTCATCGACAAGCGCAAGCTGATCCCGCATTCGCGCGGTCGGCTGCTGTCGGCCTTCCTCGAAAGCTTCTTCGCCAAATATGTCGAATATGACTTCACGGCAGGGCTGGAGGAAAAGCTCGACGAGATCTCCGACGGCAAGCTGGTCTGGAAGGACGTGCTGCGCGACTTCTGGAAAGACTTTTCGGCCGCCATCGCCGAGACCAAGGACCTGCGCGTCGGCGACGTGCTGGAGACGCTGAACGAGGAACTGGCGCCTCTTATTTTCCCGCCGCGCGAGGACGGGTCCAATCCGCGCATCTGCCCGAAATGCGGCGCCGGCACGCTGTCGCTGCGGCTTGGCAAATATGGCGCCTTTGTCGGGTGCTCCAACTATCCCGAGTGCGGCTACACACGCCAACTCGGCGATGCCGCGAATGGCGAGGGCGAGAACGGCGCGGCCGAGGACGGCAACAAGGTGCTGGGGAAAGACCCCTACACCAACGAGGAGATCACGCTGCGCAGCGGCCGCTTCGGCCCTTATCTGCAACGCGGCGAAGGAAAGGACGCCAAACGCTCCAGTCTGCCGAAGGGCTGGTCGCCGGACTCGATAGACCACGAGAAGGCGCTGGCGCTCTTATCGCTGCCGCGCGACGTCGGAAAACATCCGGAAACCGGCAAGATGATCTCGGCCGGCCTCGGCCGCTACGGACCGTTTGTGCTGCACGATGGAACCTACGCCAATCTGGAGAGTATCGAGGACGTGTTCTCGATCGGCCTCAACCGCGCCGTGACGGTCATCGCCGACAAGCAGTCCAAGGGCAAGGCGGCGCGCGGCGGCACGCCGGCGGCGCTGAAGGACCTCGGCGAACACCCGGACGGCGGCGGCAAGGTGACGGTGCGCGATGGCAAATACGGGCCCTATGTCAACTTCGCCAAGGTCAACGCCACTCTACCGAAGGGCAAGGATCCTGCTTCCATCACCATGGAGGAAGCGCTGGTGCTGATCGCCGAGCGCGAGGCCAAGACCGGCAGCGGGAAATCGAACGGCGCACGACGGCCGGCTGCAAAGGCGAAGAAACCTGCCGCCAAAACGTCCGCAGCCAAGAAGCCTGCCGCGAAAAAGGCGGCGGCGAAGAAAAAGGAATAGGGCCGCTTGGCGAAAAAACCGTCCGCGCCGAGGGATGAACGCGGCAGGAGCCCGGCCTACGGGCCCGGCGCGCACCCGAGGACGGCGGGCGATTTCCGGCCGAGCCGCGAGGAGCTTCTCACCTATATCGAGGAAAACCCCGACAGGAGCGGCAAGCGCGACCTGGCCAAAGCCTTCTCGCTGAAAGGCGCCGACCGGGTCTGGCTGAAGGACACGCTCGCCGATCTCCACGACGAAGGCCTGATCGAGAAGGACAAGAGGCGGCTGAAGCGTCCGGGCACCCTGCCCCACGTCGCCGTGCTCGACATCTTTTCGCGTGACGGCGACGGCAATCTTCTGGCGCGTCCGGCCGAGCGCGACGGCGGCGAGGCGCCGGTTCTGGTTCTGATTAAGACCGCGAAGACGGGCCGCGGTCGCGCGCCCGGCGTCGGCGACCGCGTACTGGCGAAAACCTTCCGCAACGACGGACCCGGCCCCGCCTACACGGCGCGGGTGATGAAGGTGTTCGAGAAGCGCGCCGAGACCGAGCTTGGCGTTTTCAGGACACTGGGCTCGGGCGGTTTTCGCATCGTGCCGGTGGAGCGTGGCCGTCCGGAGTTCGAGGTCGCCCAAGAATTCCGCAACGGCGCGAAGGATGGCGACCTGGTCGAGATCGAGACCGGGCGGTCGACGCGCTATGGCCTGCCGCAGGCGAAGGTCGTGTCGGTGCTTGGCTCGCTGACCAGCGAAAAGGCGGTCTCCATGATCGCCATCCATGCACATGGCATTCCGCATGTGTTTCCGAGCGAGGTGATCGCGGAGGCTGACGCCGCGCAGCCAGCAAGCATGGACGGCCGCGAAGACTGGCGGGAACTGCCGCTGCTGACCATCGACCCGGCCGATGCGAAAGACCATGACGATGCCGTGCACGCGGCGCCCGACGACGATCCAGCCAATCCGGGCGGCATTGTCGCCACCGTCGCCATCGCCGACGTCGCCGCCTATGTGCGGCCGGGAACCGCGCTCGACCGCGAGGCTCTGAACCGTGGCAACTCGGTCTATTTCCCCGACCGGGTCGTGCCGATGCTGCCGGAACGCATCTCCAACGACCTCTGCTCGCTGAAGGAAGGGGTCGATCGGCCAGCGCTCGCTGTGCGCATGATTTTTGCCGCGGACGGACGGAAAATCCGCCACAGCTTTCATCGCGTGATGATGCGTTCGGTGGCGAAACTCGCCTACCCGCAGGCGCAGGCGGCCATCGACGGCGCGACGGATGAGAAGACGGCGCCGCTGCTCGATCCGGTATTGAAGCCGCTGTGGGACGGTTATGCCGTACTGAAGCGCGGCCGCGACAAGCGCCAGCCGCTCGACCTCGACCTGCCGGAGCGCAAGATCCTGCTGAAGCCAGACGGCACCGTCGACCGGGTCATCGTGCCCGAGCGCCTCGACGCCCATAAATTGATCGAGGAGTTCATGATCCAGGCCAATGTCGCAGCAGCCGAGACGCTGGAGGCAAAACGCCAGAAGCTGGTCTATCGCGTCCACGATTCGCCGTCGCTGGTGAAGCAGGAATCGCTGCGCGAGTTCCTGCAGTCGATCGGCATCTCGCTGGCGCGCGGCGCCGAGTTGCGGACCCAGCAGTTCAACCACATCCTCGACCGGGTGCGCGACGGCGAGCACGAGGGACTGGTCAACGAGGTGGTGCTGCGCACCCAGAGCCAGGCGGTCTATTCGCCGGACAATCTCGGGCATTTCGGCCTGAACCTGCGCCGCTACGCGCATTTCACCTCACCGATCCGCCGCTACGCCGACCTCATCGTGCATCGCGCGCTGATCTCGGCGCTCTCGCTCGGCAAGGACGGGCTGACGGCCGGCGAGGAAGCCAGGCTGGACGACATTTCCGAGCTGATTTCGACGACAGAACGCCGTGCGATGGCCGCCGAGCGCCAGACGGTCGACCGGTTGATCGCCGCGCATCTCGTCGAGCAGGTGAACGGTGAATTCGACGGCCGCGTCTCCGGCGTGACCAAGGCGGGACTATTTGTCCAATTGCCGCAGTTCGGGACTGATGGCTTTGTGCCCGTGGCAACGCTCGAAGACGATTATTACATCTTCGACGAGACGACGCGGGCGCTGGTCGGCCAACAGACCGGCAAAGGATACCAGCTTGCCGACGCCGTGCTGGTGAAACTCGTCGAGGTCGCGCCGCTGGCCGGCGCGCTGCGTTTCGAGATGCTGAGCGAACCGAAGCCCATGCCGGGCGCCAAACGGTCGTTCCACAAAGCAAAAGCCCGGCAAAAACGCGGGCGTGCCACAATGTCGCGAGGCCCGCGCGGCAGGAGATGACGATGGAAGAGCAGGTTTTCGGCGGCGAGGCGCATTCGGGCAGAACCACGCGCCCTTTATGGACCGCAATGAAGCGCGGCTTTCTCGGTCGCTGCCCGCATTGCGGCGAGGGAAAGCTGTTCCGCTCGTTCCTGAAAACCGTAGACCGCTGCGAGCATTGCGGCGAGGAGATGCATCACCATCGCGCCGACGACCTTCCGGCCTATCTGGTGGTGGTGATCGTCGGCCACGTCATCGTCGGCGCCTTCATGGGCGTCGAGGCGACCAGCACGCTGTCGACCTGGCAGCACCTGGCGATCTGGGTGCCGCTCACCATCGCCTCGGCGCTGGCGCTGCTCAGGCCGATCAAGGGCGCCGTCGTCGGCCTGCAATGGGCGCTTTACATGCACGGCTTCGGCGGCGAGCACGACCGGATCGAACAGCACCCCGAGGCATAACGGCCCGCTGCTGGCCCAAGACCTCTTCCAAAAGAGCGGTTCCATCGCCGTCCCGCCTCCATTAAGGGAAGCCGCATGGACGGAATAAGCCGAACCGACCTGGACAAAGCCGAAGCCAAGGATTTCGCTCTCGGCAAGGGGCCGCTGCGCCCGCGCGACGCGGCCACGCTCATCCTGCTCGACCGCCAGGGCGACGCGGTGAAGGTGCTGATGGGGCGCCGCCACGCGCGTCACGCCTTCATGCCCGGAAAGTTCGTGTTCCCGGGCGGGCGCACCGATCCCGGCGACAGCCGTGTCGCCGTTGTGGAAAGCCTTCATCCCGCCGAGGAAGCAAAGCTGTTGGCCCGGACCAGCCGGGCGGGTCCCGTGCGGGCGCGCGCCATAGCGCTGTCGGCAATCCGCGAGACCTACGAGGAAGCCGGCCTGCTGATCGGCCGCAAGGTCTCGTTCCAGACGGCTAAGACAGGCTGGCAGGGTTTTGCCGATCATGGCGTTTCCCCGGCGCTGGGCGAGCTTCGCATGGTTGCCCGCGCCATCACCCCTCCCGGGCGCGTCCGCCGTTTCGACACGCGCTTCCTCGCCGCATGGCGTGACAGCGTCGCGGCGGAATTGCCCGGCGGCGGACCGACGGAGGAACTGGAGGAACTCGTCTGGCTGCCGCTCGATGAGGCCAAGCAGGCCGATATCCCGGCGATAACGCGGACCGTGCTCGGCGAACTCGAGCAGCGGCTGGCCTTCGACCCGCTGCTGCGTCCCGGCGGGCCGGTTCCGTTCTTCCGCATGGTCCGCAATCGCTTCATCCGCGAAGTTTTGTAGTCTTTTCCCCGCGAAATACCGCAACCAGATACCAGCAGAACAGACATGGACCGCAGTGTCGACACCGAGGAGATCCACGCGCCCATGCGCTGGCTGCCGATCGCGGCGGCAATCGCCTCGATCAGCGTGGTCGGGATCGCCATCGGGCTGGGCATGCCGCTGCTCAGCGTCATCCTCGAATCGCGCGGCTATTCGGCGAGCCTGATCGGCCTCAATACGGCGGTTGCCGGCATCGCTTCGATCGTTGGGGCGCCGCTGGCCACCCCGCTCGCCATGCGTTTCGGCGTTGTCTGGACGATGGCAGCAATGATTCTGCTGGGCGCGCTTGCCTTCATGGGCTTTTACTTCGCCACCGCCTTCTGGATGTGGTTTCCGCTGCGCGTCGTGCTGCACATAGCGCTCACCGTGCTGTTCATCCTCTCCGAGTTCTGGATCTCGTCGTCGGCCCCGCCGCACAGGCGCGGCTTCGTGCTTGGCATCTACGCGACAGTACTCTCGCTCGGCTTCGCGCTCGGCCCCTGGCTGTTCTCGCGTCTCGGCAGCGGCGGCTTCGCCCCGTTCGGCGTGGTGTTCGTGCTCGTGATGTTCGCGCTGGTGCCGGTGGTGGCGGCCTGGCGCGAGAGCCCGGACATCCATCCGAGCGGCGACGAGAGCGGCCATTTCCTCCGCTACATATGGCTGGTGCCGACGGCGACCGCCGCCGTGCTGGTGTTCGGCGCGGTGGAGACCGGCGGCTTTGCGCTGTTCCCCGTCTACGGCGCGCGCAGCGGCTATTCGGAAGGCGACGCGGCCCTGCTGCTCACAATGATCGGCCTCGGCAACGTGTTGATGCAGATCCCCATCGGCATGCTGAGCGACCGTATCCGCGACCGCCGCTACCTGCTGCTCGGCTGCGCGACGGTGGGTCTGGCTGGCATGATTTTCATGCCGATGGTAGCGCACAACTGGCATGTGCTGGCCGCCGTGCTGTTCGTCTGGGGCGGCGTGGTGGCCGCACTCTATACGATCGGCCTCGCCCATCTCGGCTCGCGGCTATCAGGCCACGAACTCGCCAACGCCAACGCCGCCTTCGTGCTCTGCTATGGGTTGGGCATGGTGCTAGGGCCGCAGGCAATCGGCATTGGCATGGACCTGTTCGGCAAAGAGGGTTTTGCAGGTTCGCTTGCGCTGTTCTTCCTGTTCTACATCGTGCTGGCCATCACCCGCATCGCCATGTCGCACCGGTCTTGACTTTCCAGCGCCGATCTTTATGTGTCGCGGTAGTTTTCCGCGCCGGGGTTCCGCCCCTTAGATGCGGTTCGAACCCCATTAAGCTGAACGGAACGCATCCATGGCAAAAGCCGCCAACATCAAGATCAAGCTGCTCTCGACCGCCGACACCGGCTTCTTCTACGTGACGAGCAAGAACAGCCGCACCAAGACGGACAAGCTGTCCTTCCGCAAGTACGACCCGGTCGCCAAGAAGCACGTCGAGTTCAAGGAAACGAAGATCAAGTGATCTTCGGCGCAGCCCGCACATCGAAGCCGCCTCCGGGCGGCTCAGACTGCTGACAAACCCCGTCATTTTTGGCGGGGTTTTGTTTTACGCGTTTGAGTACGCTGGAGATTTCGTCGTCGGGATGTTTTGGCTGGAGGGTGCCGGTCGGTTGCGTGGC
>NZ_JAVFVV010000038.1 GCF_030929505.1 Mesorhizobium sp. LHD-90
GGCGTGAGACGGGCATTCTTATGAATGTTCATTCGGACCCTCCGACGAATCTGAAGCGTGGTAACTCCAGTCTCCTCGGTCAGGTCCGAATGGACAACCTTCTGAAAGCCCACAGCTAGCGTGCCCTATGGGCGCGCACACGCTCCGGTTATTTTTTGAGATTTGGGGCTGCTATCATAGTCGTTCATCCATCTGATGACTTTCGCCCAGAAGTTCTGGACCGGGCCATCGGCGTGGCCGGTACTAATGCTCGGCCTGAAGTGTCCGACATGAGCGGCATCCACGGGTCGCATTGCGGACTGGCAGGTCTGGAGCCGGGACCGGGACATGCAGACGTTGTTTAGGCCCTCTCTTATCAAGGCGTTCTTGTCCGTAACCGCAGTAACAATTCCGAGGTTGTGAATCACAGCATCGCGGACGAGACGGCGCGTCTTCGCGGACGCCGGCGAGGTGACCCTCCGCCACTTCCAGGCAGAAAATCGCCAGCGATAGAGTCTCCGTCAGTGGCGTGCTTCCGTCCAGCTACAATGCCTATTTCCCCTTCCCTGACTCGAACCGCGCGTTGCCAGGTGACCTTCAAATCTGTTGCCGTTGTGCGAATCGGCTGCTCATTATGGAAGCCTATTCACTTCACGACCTTGTCATCGGTCACGCCGGCTGGAGGCGCTTCCAGTCGTCGAAGCTTCTCCTCGTTCGCCTCCCGGATCGACCTGGCACGTCCTTGTTTCGGAGTGTGGATAACGTCTCCACGGTCGATGCCGAGCACGGTCTCTATGCGGTATGCATCATTCCCGGGAGCCGTATCGTGTTGGGCCGGTGGTGCATGGCTTGGTGCCCTGGCTTCATGCAGCATCCTCAAAAGTGGTATCGGTATTGCGGATAAGCGACATCACTTTTTGATAGGCCGTTTCGCTGGGGCAAATCTTGAAATTTCGCATTTCGGCGCTGCCCGTGGCGATGGCGCTATCCATGCCCATCGCCGCCGAGGCCAACTTCGTGGCCGTGAAGGCTACGCCTGTCGTCATCGATGGCGACACGTTCGACATCGGCACGGAACGCATCGGCTCAAACGCCCGACGCGCCCGAGAGGTATAAGGCGCGCTGCGCGGCCGAACGGGTCGTCGCCCAGCGAGCCACGGACCGGCTGCGCCAGTTGCTGACGGTCAGCCCCACTACCATCGAGCGGACTGCCTCGACAAGTATGCGCTGCCGCCGCCTCGGGCGATGCGGGCACGGATCGATGCCGGAACCTGCCGATGGCTCATCGCTCGTGGCTGCCGCAGCTCCTCCATCGCTGGGGGCGCTTCGCCGTAGAGCGCTTGATATTCCGCATAGTTGTCGAAGCGCTCGCGCGAAACGTTGTCGATGAAGGTCTCGGCCGCCGCGCCCTCCGCCAGCACGATCTCATGGTTCTCCGTCTCGATGTGGTAGACGACGAAGCGCTCGCCAAGTTCGTCCGTCGGGATATGCTTGATGGTCGTGCCGTTGACCAGCGCGCCGGCATGCACCAGCACGCCATCGATAAGCAGCGCGTGCGTCGAGGTAAGGCGGAGGTCGCGGGAAGGCAGGTTTCCCCCGAGCGCGCCGGCGGAAATGCAGACCGGCCGCCGCCCGGCGGGAATGCCGAAGAAGGTCGAAAGCGTTTGGCGGCCGAGCCATTTGACCGGCACCGCTCGGCCGTCCTGCGTCAACACCGGATCGCCGATGGATAGCGTCTCGACGGCGCGCTCGCCTCCAGGGCAGCCGATCATCGTGCCGGCAAGGAAGCAGAGGGGAATATCCTCGGCAACGAAGCCGGTCAGGTTCGTGCCGACAGCGATGCTGTCGTCGTTGGAAAACAGGAAGAACTCACCGTTGGTATCCTCCGCGATGAACCCGGAAAACGGCGAGGCGTGCCCAACGTATGTATAAGTGCCGCCGTATTGGGCATCTGTGCCTGAGTCCGAGAAAGCCACCGTAAATTCTTCGCCGACCGAGATTGTATTTGTCCCGTCGTCAACTACTTCGGTGGCGTTGGCCGCACCATTCGCAACTTGTGCGTCGACATGGCCATTGGTGCTGTTGCCATTCTGGTCCAGCTCATAGAAAAAACTTGTATTATAGACTGCCATTGACGTTTTCCTCGTTGTCAGGCGGCGATCTGAAAATGCCGCCCGGTTGTGTCCCGCTCAAGCTTGATAACACTGCGGCGTAGCCGCGTTGCGAATTGCCCGCACATAAATATGATGTCCGCCTCATAAAAATTTACGCAGACTTACGCAGATCGTCAAATGTTTCTTTTTGTTGAGGGGTAAACAGAGAGATGCAACAACAAAACACCCACGCGCCAAACGATACCCTTTAGATATCGACGCCATTTTAACTCAAAATCCATCAAAGTCTTCTCTATTCCGCCGCAACTATTTCCATAATTCTTTCTTCATTGTTCTCCTTTCAGGGTTTTTCGGACACCTCTATCAAATTCGGAAGCCTATGCCTTCCTTGACGTTGGGGATCTCGTCGAAATGCAGCCTGAGCGGCAGATGGTCGTCGGTGGCCGAAGCCTGAAAGGCCATGCGGTCGGCAGCGTCGTCTGGTGGCGGGCCACCGGCAGCCAGGACTCGCCGAAGCCGCCGGTCAGCAGGCTGTTCATCGCCGCGACCTTTTTCTTGGCGGCCTCCGGCACAGGCAGTCTGCCGAGGAACGGCTTGGCGAGAAGGGTCAGGAAGGGGAGCATTGCTCTTCAACCTCCGGTTCGCGCGATCGAAAGAGGGCACAATGCCGAGACCTCGGACGCGGCATCCACTGCCGCCTCAGCTATGGTCGCGCTCATACGCTTTCACGCGCTCGATGAGCACTGCCGGTTTGATGATCTTCAGTCGTTTATAGGCGATCTCGATGACGTTCGCCCGCTCGAGCTCGTGAAGTACGGTCCCGACGGCGTTTCTCGAAAGATTGGCGAGACGCGCCAACTCTTCCTGCGCGAGGTCAACCTCAGGCTGTTCCTCCAGCATGCCTCTGCCCGACCGATATCCTCCAAGCCTGAGCAGGACTGCGAAGCAGCGGACTTTCGAGTCTCGAACCATCAGGTCACGCGCCACGCCTACGGCGACATCCTGGTTCATGAGGATCAGGCGTGCGAAGCAACGCCAGGCATCGTTCCTGTTGGAGGAGTCGTTGATGACGGCATCGATTTCGCGGAGCGGCAGGATGAACATCTGAAGCGACACTTGTGCCACTACGCGTACGCGCCGCGGTTCGCGGACAAGTATGGCGGCCACTCCGAACCAGTCGCCGGGCCGCAGGATATGCGACAGCCTGGGTATTCCTTCGCCCGTCGCCGTGGACACCGCGGCGTGCCCGGATACGACACACATCATGGGACCTGGAGGGTCTCCTACGTCGTAAAGAACCTTGCCGGCGGGCAAGGTCGTGAAGTTACCTCTTGCCAGCACGGCATCCTGGAACGACGTTGGCGCCATTTTGAGCCAGTCGGTACCCCGCAGGAAATCCTTCTCTGATCCGTTCGGCATGGCGCTGCTTCTCTTCCCGACTGTCGAGGTCTGGCGCGTTCGCAATTGCTCATTCCAAGTTTTCGATCGGCTCAATCGGAGAATAACGGTTCGGTCTAACGAGAGAAGCCGCCGTCGATTTCGACCAACACTCCTTATTCAATCTGCCATCTAAATTCGAGCTAGATTGCCCACGGCTGGGCAAACGACGTCGAAATAGGTGTTATCGTTCTTGACGGCAGTGGGTGAGCGAGGAGGGGCCGCATCTCATGAAGTCGTCGGCTGTCGCGCCTGGTGCGCTCTGCCTTTTGGGACGTGGCCAACGGGGCATGCACGGGCTTGCGATCGTGGCGTCGCTGCTGTTCGCCCAGCCCGGCCTGGCGCAGGAAAACGCCGGTGGCGGACAGTCGCTCGACCAGGCAGCCAACGACCCGACCGCATCGCTGATGTCGGTGCAAATCTCCGACTGGTATGGCTTCAACTATCACAATCTGTCTGGCGTGGACGACAACACGGTGGTCCTGCGCTCGGCGATCCCGTTCCAGACCGGAAGCCTCAATCACATCTTCCGCATAACGGTGCCGTTCATCACCGACCATCCCGTGCTCGACACCGGCCTGTCGGACATCACGGTCTTCGACCTCGTGACCTTCGATGAATCCTGGGGGCGCTGGGGCGTCGGGGCGGTAGCGCTCTTGCCGACCGGCGGCAGTGACGGCGGCGCCGACCAGTGGGCGCTCGGTCCGGCGTTCGGGTTCGTGGCGCGACCAGCGCCTGGGCTCCTTGCAGGCATCTTCAATCAGAACCTGTTCCACATCGGCGGCAACCAGGCGCTTGGCCAGGCCGATGTGAACATCAGCAACATTCAGCCCATCCTGAACTATCAGCTTGGCGGCGGCTGGTCCGTCGGGACCTCGGAAATGAATATCATCTATGACTGGGACGCCAGCGAGTTCACCAATCTGCCTTTGGGAATATCACTTTCCAAACTGCACAAGTTCGGCGCGCAGCCCGTACAGTTCAACGTGCAGTACGAGCATGATTTCTACGACGATGCTCCGGTCGCCGCCGACACGGTGCGCGCTTCGGTCAAGTTCCTGTTCTCGACAAAGTAGGAACGCCTGAGCACAAGCACGAAGCGTCGGGTGTGGAGTAAGGAAATAAAAAGAGGGAGTGAATAACCGGTGCCCAGCCCCCATTTGATCCAGGGTTCGACCGCATGAACCAGGCTGGCGCGCTCATCCCGCAACCGCGGACCGATTCGACGGCCGCGGGACGCGACGCCAACGTGACGCGCGATATGGTCTGCATTCCCGGCGGGACTTTTAGGATGGGCTCGGACCGTTTCTATCCGGAGGAGGCGCCCGTCCACACCGTCACGATCGATCCCTTCTGGATGGACCGAACTCCGGTGACCAATCGCCAGTTTCGCGACTTCGTCAGGGCAACGGGCCATGTGACGTTTGCCGAGCGCGCGCCCTACCCGAAGGACTATCCGGGCGCCCAAGCGCACCTGCTTCACCCGGGCTCGCTGGTCTTCGTGCCGCCCGACCTCGCGGTCGGAACTGAGGACTGGAGCCAGTGGTGGGAATTCCGCCTCGGCGCCGACTGGCGCCACCCATACGGACCGGGCTCTTCGCTGCGCGGCCTCTTTGATCATCCCGTGGTGCACGTCGCCTTCGACGATGCAAAAGCCTACGCGGAATGGGCCGGCAAGGAACTGCCCACGGAGGCCGAGTGGGAATTCGCCGCGCGCGGCGGGGTCGACGGTGCGGAGTATGCCTGGGGCGACGCGTTCATGCCCGACGGCAGACCGATGGCCAACACCTGGCACGGCCTCTTTCCCAACGTGAATACGAAGCTCGACGGCTTCGAGCGAACCTCGCCGGTCGGCTTCTTTCCGCCCAACGGCTACGGGCTTTCCGACATGATCGGCAATGTCTGGGAGTGGACGGTCGATTTCTATGCGCCCAAGCACGAGGCGGATGCCGCCAAGGCCTGCTGCATTCCACACAATCCTTTCCGCACCGACCCTAGCAAAAGCTTCGATCCCTGCCAGCCGCACATACGGATTCCGCGCCGCGTCCTGAAAGGCGGCTCGCATCTCTGCGCGCCCAACTATTGCCAGCGCTACCGGCCCGCGGCGCGCCACGCGCAGGCGGTCGACACCTCCACCACGCATATCGGCTTCCGCTGTGTGGTTCGCAATCAATCAAACGGGAGAGGATCATGAAAGCCCCGACAGGAACGACGAGCGCGCTTGCGCTCTGTGGCGCCCTGCTCCTTGCAGCCCCTGACGATACCATGGCGCAGTCGGTCCTTTCCAAGGCAACGCGCACCAGCGAGAGCATGGAGCCGGCGCTCGTTCACCCCGACCAGCAGGCGGCTGCTCAGGCGAAGCTCGACGCGCTGCGCACCAAGAGCGGACAGAGGCCGAACATCGTCTGGTTCCTGATCGACGACATGGGTTACGGCGACCCAGGCGCCTATGGCGGCGGCGCGGCAATCGGCGCGGCGACACCCAACATGGACCGGCTCGCGCACGAAGGGCTGAAGCTGACATCGACCTATTCTCAGGCTACCTGCACGCCGACGCGCTCGGCGATCCTGACCGGCCGCCTTCCGGTGCGCACCGGACTGACGCGCCCGATCCTCAAGGGCGACAAGATCACCGTGAATCCTTGGGCCGAGGAAATTTCGCTGCCGAAGCTGCTAGGCGAAGCCGGCTATGCGACGGTTCTGTCGGGCAAGTGGCATGTAGGCGAAGCCGAGGGCATGCGTCCGCAGGACATCGGCTTCGACGAATATTACGGCTACTACGCAGCCCAGAAGGAGATCACGCAGGGTGTCTACAAGGAGCGCTACCCCGATCTCGTGCTCAACCCCGAGCGGCTGGAGATGCTGCGCAAGGCCGGCGACAGTCGTTCCCTGATCCACGGCTTCAAGGGCGGGGAGACCACCGAAGTGAGCAGGATCGAAAGCACCGCCGACATGGCCGAGGCGGACCAGCGGTTGAAAGAGTTCAGCGTCAAGAAGATCAAGGAACTGGCTGCGGGAGACGCCCCCTTCTTCCTCGAGCACTCCTTCATGAAGGTGCATGCCGATAATTTCGCGTCGAAGGAGTTCGAGGGAAAGAGCGCCAGCAAATACCCCTACAAGGATGCAGTGGTCGAGGTCGACGCCATCATCGGCGACATCGTCAAGGCGCTCGACGAGTCCGGCGAACTGGAGAACACCTTTATCTTCGTGACCTCCGACAACGGGCCGCAGCTCGATGCCTGGCCGGACGGGGGCTATACGCCGTTCCGCGGCGCGAAAGGTTCGGCATGGGAAGGCGGCGTGCGCGTTCCCGGCGTCGCCTACTGGAAGGGGACGATCGCCGCCGGCCGGGAGAGTGATGAACTCTTCGACCTGATGGACCTCTTCAACACGTCGCTCAATCTCGCCGGCATCGCCGACAAGATCCCGACCGACCGCTACATCGACGGTCTCGACCAGACCTCGTTCCTGCTCGCCGATGACGGCCGGTCCAACCGCGAGAAAGTCTACATCTGGAACGAGCAGGACCTGATGGCCATGCGCATGTATGAGTACAAGATCCACGTCAGGGTCGTCGAACACAAGGCGCAGTGGCTGAACATCGACATGACCACGGCGAGCGATGTCGGCTTGGCTCCGTGGTTGTTCAATCTCTACATCGACCCGAAGGAGGAATATCCGGTCGGCCACCGCATGAACGCTTGGCTCGCCTCGATGGCCGCGGAGTTGAAGGGCCACGCGGCGACCTTCAAGAAATATCCGCCGAAGAATATCGGCCTCGGTCAATAGGCGAGGATTCCGCGATGAATATACGTCACAGACGTGCGCTCGGCCTCTGGTGCAGTTCGTCCCTGTTCCTGGCGGCCGCGCTCGCCCTGGTCAGTCCGGCGCACGCCCAAACCGCTACGCCCGATGACGGGTCGGTGCTGCCGATCCCGCCGGCCCCCTTCAAGGGCACGATCGACAAGACATTCGAAGGGTCGAAGCAGGATTATCCGCAGCCGGTCAAACCGCCTGAGGGGGCGCCGAATGTCGTCCTGATCCTGCTCGACGACCTCGGCTTCGGCCAGCCCGGCACCTTCGGCGGACCAGTGCCGACCCCGGCGATGGATGCTCTCGCGCAGGAGGGTCTGCGCTACACCCGCTTTCACACCACGGCGATTTGCTCGCCGACGCGGGCGGCACTGCTGACCGGCCGCAATCACCACCAGGTCGCGACCGGCACGATCACAGAGCTTTCGACCGGCTATCCCGGCTACAACAGCCTTTGGCCGCGCAGCACCGCCACCATCGCGGAAATCCTCAAGGACAACGGCTATTCGACCGCTGCCTTTGGCAAATGGCATAACACGCCGGACTGGGAAACCACTCCGATCGGACCGTTCGACCATTGGCCGACCGGCCTGGGTTTCGAATATTGGTACGGCTTCCAGGGCGGCGAGACCAGCCAATGGGAGCCGCAACTCTTCCGCGGCACTGTTCCTGCGGAGCCTTCGAAACGGCCTGAACAGGGCTACAATCTGAACGTCGACCTGGTCGACGACGCCGTCGGCTGGATCAACCGGCAGCAGTCGGTGGCGCCGGACAAGCCGTATTTCGTCTATTTCGCGCCAGGCGCCGTCCATGCGCCGCTGCATGTCGGCAAGGACTGGATCGACAAATTCAAGGGACAGTTCGACCAGGGCTGGGACAAGGTGCGAGAGGAAACACTGGCGCGGCAGAAGAAACTCGGTGTAGTCCCGGAGAATACCGATCTCACGCCGCGTCCCACCGAGATTGCCGCCTGGGATACGCTCGATGCCGATGCCAGGAAGGTTTACGCCCGCCATCAGGAGGTCTTCGCGGGCTTCCTCGCGCAAACCGATCATGAGATTGGTCGCCTGATCGATGCTATCCGCGCGCTGCCGGACGCCGAGAACACGATGGTCATTCTTGTCGCCGGCGACAACGGGCCGAGTCCGGAGGGCAGTCTGACTGGCACGCTCAACAATATGATGACCCAGAATGGCGTGCCTGACACGGTTGCGAACCAGTTGCCCAAGCTCGATGAGATCGGTGGTCCTCTCCACGAGAACCACTATCCGGTCGGCTGGGCCTGGGCGGGCTCGTCGCCCTTCCAATGGATGAAACGCGTGCCGTCCCATTTCGGCGGCACCAGAAACGGCATGATCGTTTCATGGCCTGCGCGAATCAAGGACAAGAGCGGATTGCGCACGCAGTTCCACCACGTCATCGATATCGCGCCGACAATTCTGGAGGCGGCAAAACTCAAGGAGCCGACGGAAGTTAACGGCACCAAGCAGGTGCCGATGGCCGGACTGAGCATGGAGTACAGCTTCGATGACGCCAAGGCAGCCGGCACACGCCATACCCAGTATTTCGAAACTGGCGGCCATCGGGCGATCTACAATGACGGCTGGGTTGCTGCCTCGTTCCACGGCGTGCCCTGGGCGCTCACGGGATCGATCGGTTTCGACAACGATACCTGGCAGCTCTACAACACCGACGAGGACTTTTCTCAGGCTCACGACGTTGCTACGAAGAACCCGGAAAAGCTCGCCGAACTGCAGAAACTTTTCGACGAGGAAGCCGGGAAATACAATGTCTATCCTCTGGATGACCGGTTTGCGGAGCGGGGCGTCAATCCCGCCCGCCCGTCCTTTACCAAGGGGCGGACCAAATTCGAGTATGCGGCCGGAACAGTCCGGATTCCTGAAGGCAATGCGCCTCCGATCTACCAGCGCTCGCACAAGATCACGGCGACGGTCGATGTGCCGGACGGCGGCGCCAGCGGCGTCATCATCGCCACGGGCGGCTCTTCGGGCGGTTACTCGCTCTATCTCGAAGACGGCGTACCGGTCTACGAATACAAGTTCTTCGGACAGGAAAGCTATCGCGTTGCCGGCACGGAGGCCTTGCCGCCGGGCCGGCACACGATCGAACTCGTCTACGAGCAGAAGCCGTTCGAGAAGTTCAAGGAAGTGACCGGTGGTCCGGCGACGCTGAGCGTGGACGGCAGGCAGGTGGCGACGGGCGACGTGGCCAAGGTGGTGCCAGCTCGGTTCTCCGCCACCGAGACGCTCGACATCGGCATGGACCTCGGAGCGGTCGTCAGCACGAGGTACGAGGAGCATGCGCCTTTCGCATTCTCCGGCACGATCGACAAGGTGACGGTGGAGGTCGAGTAGGCGGCAGGATCGAAGTGGTGAAGGTGTCGCAGTAGCCGGGGTGAGTTGCGCCTGGCCATGAAGAGTTGAAGCGAGGGTTGGACATGAAAATCGGAACGTTAGGGTCCCTGAAGTACTCCATGCTTGCGGCCGCAGCCATTCTGGCAGGCGGGCTGGCGTTGCCAGCGCACGCCCAGGAACAAGCCAAGCCAAACATCCTAGTGATCATGGCCGACGATGTTGGCTGGATGAACGTCTCGTCTTATGGGGGGGACATCATGGGTGTGCAGACCCCCAACATCGACCGGATCGCCGAGGAGGGGCTTCGGCTGACGTCGTTCTACGCGCAGCCGAGTTGCACGGCCGGTCGCGCAGCGTTCCTGACCGGCCAGCTCCCGGTTCGCACGGGGATGACAACGGTCGGCACACCCGGCTCGCCGGCCGGTTTGCAGCCTGAGGACATAACGATCGCCGAGGTGCTCAAGTCGGTTGGCTATTCGACGGCGCAGTTCGGCAAGAACCACCTGGGCGATCTCGACGAGCACCTGCCCTGCAATCACGGCTTCGACGAGTATTTCGGCAATCTCTACCACTTGAACGCGAACGAGGACCTCGAAGATCCCGATCGTCCGGAAAACCCTGAATTTCGTTCCAAGTACGATCCGCGCGGCGTCGTTTCATGCACCGCGGGCGGCAAGGTGAACGACGAGGGACCGCTGACCACTAAGCGCATGGAGACCTTCGACGAGGAGGCGCTCGACAGGTCGATCAAGTATCTCGGGGAAAGGGCGAAAGACGCAAAGCCCTTCTTTCTCTGGCACAACCCGACGCGCATGCATGTCTTCCTTCACCTGAAGGACGGGCGTAAGGGCGTTTCCCGAGCGGGAAGCCAAGACATCTACGGCGATGGGCTCGCCGAGCTTGACGATCACGTCGGCCGGCTGCTGGCCGAGCTCGACAGCACGGGCCTGTCAAAAAACACGATCGTCGTCTTCACGACCGACAACGGCGCCTACCAGTACATGTGGCCCGAAGGTGGAACGACTCCGTTCCGTGGCGACAAGGGCACGACCTGGGAAGGCGGCGTGCGGGTTCCCTTCGCGATCAGGTGGCCGGGCGCGCCGGGGCGGCGTGTCTCGTCCGAAATCGTCGACTTGACGGACCTCATGCCGACGCTCGCCGCAGCTGCCGGCGTCGCCGACCTCGCTCCAAACCTGGCAAAGGGCGCGTCGTTCAACGGCAAGGACTACAAGGTTCACCTCGACGGCTTCGACCAGGGAGCCTTCTTCCGCGGCGAACAGCAGAATTCGAACCGCAAGTTCGTCTTCTACTACGACGAGACGGTGCTCACCGCGATCCGCTACGACTACTACAAGGTCACGTTCTCGGCGAAGGAAGGCGGCAAATGGGATACGCCGTTGCTGAGCTACGGCCGCCCGATGATCACCAACCTGCGCATGGATCCGTTCGAGCGCCAGGATGGCGACGTCAACAGACAGCTGTCGGAACACAAGACCTGGGCGCTGACGCCGATGGTCAACATCGCCGGCCAGCATCTGGCGACGTTCCAGGAATTCCCGATCCGACAACTTGGCATGAGCGCCGACGTCGGCAAGACCATCGAAGGCGTGCAATCGCAGATCCTGAAGCTGCAGCAGGCGAACTGACGGAGTGCTGCGAAGCCGGGGGCGTACGCCTCTGCAGGCCGTCCAAGGAGCGAGTTGCCATGAATATTGCGTTGACCGCCTTTGCCGCCGGCCTGATTGCGGCAACTCTGGCGTGCGTTGCTCCGAACACCGTCGCGACGGCGGCGGACAAGCGCACGCCGCCGCCCGAACTCGGCACCATGTCGGGGCTGGAGGCGCAGGCCTTCTATCTCGGCGTGAATGCCGTCATGTGGGGCTACCCCGCCGTGTTCTTCGAGGATCTGATGCGGGGCCGCACGCCGCCTGATGCCGAAGAGAAGACCGGCAACCCGCGCGCCCAGGTGAACCAGTTCGGCCTGGTGCGAGACCTTCGCGGTCCGGAGTTCAAGCAGATCGCCACACCCAACAACGACACGCTCTACGCTCAGGCCTTCGTCGATGTGAGCCGCGAGCCGCTGGTCCTGTCAGTGCCGGAGGTCGATCCGGACCGCTACTACGTCATGCAGCTCTGGGACGTGAACGGCGATACTTTCGGCCATGTCGGCTCGCGCGTCACCGGGCGGGGCGCCGGCGACTATGCGCTCGTCGGTCCGGATTGGAAGGGCGAGCTTCCGGAAGGCGTGAAGCGCATCGATAGCGAATACAACAACTTCGCCATCTGGGGCCGCATCGGCGTCAACGGTCCTGATGACGTTGGGAATGCCCGCGCGATTCAGGACAAGTTGAGGCTGACCCCGCTCAGCCAGTTCGGGAAATCGGAGGAGCAGGTGCCGCCGGATATGGCCTTTTCCGAGCAGCGCGTCGCCTATGAGAAGCCAGCCGACCTGCCCGACGGCCTGGAGTTCTATTACAAGCTGGCGCGGTCGATGAAGCACACGCCACCCAAGCCGGTGCAGGACGCCGTGGTCGCAGACAGCCTCGCCTACATCGGCTTCCGCAACGACAATACGGAATTCGACTACAAGAGCCTGTCGGAGGAGGAGATCGCCGGGCTTTCCAAGGCCTACCAGTTCGCGCTGCACGTGATGGACGTCAACGCCCAGACCGTCGGCGTCGCCGTCAACAACTGGCGCTGGAACCCGAAGTCCGGGATCATGGGCACCGACTATTTGTTCCGCGCCGCCTGGGCCAAGTGGTACACCGGCGGCAACGCTTCCGAGGAAGCGATCTACATGGACGGACGCATCGACGACAAGGGTGAGCCTTTCGACGGCGGCAAGAAGTACACGATGCGCTTCGAGAAGGGTCAGCAGCCGAACGTAAACGACTTCTGGTCGCTGTCGATGTACCACCTTTCCGACGGATCCTTCGTCGAGAACCCGATCAAGCGCTATTCGATCGGCGACCACACGCCCGGCATCGTGACCGCCGATGACGGCTCACTGACGCTCTATGTCCAGCACGACGAGCCCACCGACCCCGCGCAGAAGGCCAACTGGCTGCCGGCGCCCGAAGGCGGCTTCTATCTCAATCTGCGCCTCTACGGGCCGGACGATGGACTGGCCAACGGAACCTGGGCGCCGCCGACGGTGAAGGTAACGCAATAGATGTCGATGGAAATCGATCGTAGAGTACGAAGGAGGCTGAAATGTCATTTCGATTGAGGTCCCCGCTAGGACGGATGTCGCCGCGCACCTTGCGAAGCACGACGATCCTGCTGGCGTCGGCGGTCGTCCTGGCCGCTCCGGCACATTCCCAATCCGTCCCGGACGACGGCTCCGTTTTGCCCTTTCCGCCGGTTCCGATGGCCGGCAAGGCGGCGGCGCGTCTGCAGGATTCGACCATGGCGTGGCCGCAGGAGCCACAACGACTGCCAGACGGCGCGCCGAACATCCTGATCGTCCTGCTCGATGACGTCGGCTTCGGAATCTCGGAGACTTTTGGCGGCGAGGTGCATACGCCGACGTTGACGAGGCTGGCCGAGGAGGGCGTGAGCTACAACCGGTTCCACACCACCTCGATCTGTTCGCCGACGCGCGCTTCGCTGATTACCGGACGCGACCACACGCGCGTCGGCAACGGCACGATCGCGGAGCGGGCGGTGGCCTTCGACGGCTACACCGGCATCATGCCCAAGACGGCGGCGACTGTCGCCGAAGTGCTCAAGAACTACGGCTATCACACCGCAGCTTTCGGCAAGTGGCACAACACGCCAGCCACCGAGACCACGGCGATCGGGCCGAAGGATCGCTGGCCGAACGGCTACGGCTTCGAATATTTCTACGGCTTCCTCGGCGGCGAAACCTCTCAATGGGAGCCACGCCTCACGGAGAACTATGACGCCGTCGAGCCGCCGCACGACGACCCGAAATACCATCTGACGTCGGACCTGGTCGACAAGGCGCTCAACTGGCTCGACGATTATCGCGCCTACGATCCCAACAAGCCGTTCCTGATGTATTGGGCGCCGGGCGGCGTGCACGGCCCGCACCACATCTTTCCCGAATGGGCGGACAAGTACAAAGGCAAGTTCACCGACGGCTGGGACGCCTATCGCGAGCGCGTCTACAAGCGCCAGCTCGACATGGGCGTCATTCCGCCCGGCACCGAATTGACATCCCGCGACGAGACGATGGCATCGTGGGACAGCATTCCCGCCGAACAGCGGCCGTTCCAGGAGCGGCTGATGGAGCTTTACGCCGGTTTCGTCGAGCATACCGACACCGAGGTCGGCCGGCTGGTCGACGGCATCGACGCGCGGGGGCTGAAGGACAACACGCTTATCTTCTACGTCTTCGGCGACAATGGCTCGAGCGCGGAAGGTCAGCAGGGCTCGATCAGCGAACTGCTGGCCCAGAACAACATCCCCAATACCCTTGAGCAGCAGCTTACAGCGCTCGACGGGATCGGCGGGCTCAAGGCGCTAGGCACGTCGCGGACCGACAACATGTACCATGCAGGTTGGGCCTGGGCCGGCAGCACGCCGTTCAAGGGCACCAAGTTGATGGCGGCCTACTTCGGCGGAACGCGCAACCCGATGGTTGTGTCTTGGCCGGGCAGGATCAAGCACGACGGCAAGATGCGTGGCCAATTCCATCATGTCATCGACATCGCGCCGACGATCTACGACATCCTCGACATTCCCGCGCCAAAGGTGGTGAACGGCTACGAGCAGATGCCCATCGACGGGGTCAGCCTCGCCTACACGTTCGATGACGCTGCGGCAAAGGGCGCGAAGGACATCCAGTTCTTCGACAACAACGGCAGCCGCGGCATCTACGACAATGGTTGGTACGCAGCGGCGAAGGGGCCATTCATCCCGTGGGACACGCCTGGGTCGTCGAAGCGGCTGGCGACATGGGACTCGGCTGCCGATGAGTGGGAACTCTATGATCTGACTTCGGACTTTTCGCAGGCGAAGGACCTCGCCAGGCAGAACCCCGACAAGCTCGAAGCGATGAAGAAGCTGTTCCTTGAAGTCGCCGAGAACCGCCAGGATTTCCCGATCGGCGCCGGCAACTGGCTGAGGCTGCATCCGAAAGATCGGGTGACGACGGTCTATAACGAATGGACCTTCGGACCCAACAACCGCCGCATGCCCGAGTTCACGGCGCCGGGCGTCGGCCGGCAAAGCACGCAAGTGACGATCGATGCCGAGTTCGGTGAAAACGCCAGCGGCGTTCTCTATGCCGTGGGCGGCTCGGGCGGCGGGCTCAGCGTCTACATGGAGGATGGCCACCTCGTCTACGAATACAACATGATGATCATCGAAAACTACAAGGCGCAAACGGAGAAGCTCGCGGCCGGCAAGCACCGGATCGTCATCGACACGAAGATCGAGAAGCCCGCCGGTCCGGCCGAGGTGGTCATCAGCGTCGATGGCGCCGAGGCCGCGCGTGCGACGGTGAAGCGCACCGTGCCAGTCGCCTTCACGGCGACCGAATCCTTCGACATCGGCGTCGACCTGGGTTCGACCGTTTCGCTTGCCTATGAAGACAAGCGCCCGTTCGCTTTCGACGGCAAGATCGAGCAGGTGAAGGTGACGCAGTAAACGCCAAGCGCAACGAAGAGAGTGGCGTGTCCTGCTACTCGTGGTGGTACACGCCCATCCTGCACAATCCAGCACGGGGTGAAAGCGGCAACGTGCAGACGCGCGTCATTGATGGAGAGGAGACTATGATGTTTGCTCGAGATGGATGGCAGCCGTCATCGTCGGCGCCTTCGCAATCTTCCGCGGGCGTGCCCATGGCACGGAGCTGCCGGCGGCGGCCGACGCGCTGGCCTATGCGGTCGGCTTCCTCGTTGGCACCGGCCTCCTGCGTCTGGCCGGCATTACCCTGGGGCTGGCGACGAAATGGGAGGCCGGCAAGGTCGCGGTCCGCGCAATTGGCGGCGCCATCGCGGTGGCGGGATTGGCCTTCCTGACGGGATACGCATGACACGGCGGGTCGTACTGGCGCTCGCGATCCTTGTGACGGGGCTGGCTGGCCCAGCCGCAGCGCGCATAGTCCGATCAAGGGCATCGGCGTGTTCTACAACGGTTTTCTTCACCCCATCCTTGGTGCCGGCTCACTTGCTCGGGCTTACGGCACTCGGACTGATCGTCGGCCAGCGCGCGCCGCGCGGGAGTCGCCATGCGCTGCCCGTACTCGCAGCGGCAATCGCGCTGGCGCTTGTCTCGAAGTCCATGATCCAGCTGCCCATGCCACAGTGGCCAATTCTGGCGACAGCGCTTGCCGCAGGGCTTGCAGTCGCGCTGGCCCCGCAGTTCGGGAGGACAATCCTGCCGACGCTCCTGGCGGTGGCAGCAGGTCTCCTGATAGGACTCGATTCCAGGCCCGACGGGATTCCCGAACAACAGGTTGGCTGGCGCTGGCGGTACGGCCCTCGGCGCCACGTCTATGTCGGTGGGCTCACCGCCTGGCTCGACCGGCCCTGGCAGAAGATCGCTACCCGGGCTGCCGGATCGTGGATCGCAGCCAGCGACATTCTGGTTCTGCCATTCGATTTGATAAGCGTAGGGTCCCCGGCATGAGTTTCCTGCGCCGTTTCCTTGCCGAGCCCCTGGTACAATTCCTGGTCATCGGCATTGCCCTGTTCGGCTACACCGCCGTCGACCGATCACCATCGGAAGCCGACAGGCAGATGATCGAGGTGGGTCCGGGTCGCATCGCCCAGCTTTTCGGGACGTTCTCGCTAACCTGGCAGCGCGCGCCGAATCCCGAGGAACTGAACGGATTGGTCGAGGCCTTCGTGAAGGAGGGAATATTCTATCGCGAAGGAACCAAGATGGGTCTCGACCGCGACGACACCGTCTATCGCCGCCGGATGCAGCAGAAGATGGAGTTCCTGAACGGGACCCAGCCGGCGATCCGGAAGTGGACGAGATCCGCGATGTCGCGCTGCGCGACTGGCAGGCCGGAAAACGGCGCAGGATTGCCGAAGAGCGCTATCGCGAGATGCGGGCGAACTACGAGGTCATTGTGACGCCGGCGGGGGAAGAAACGACATCGGCAACACAGGTCACAAACTATGCAGCGAAAGCGTCACGCCCTGTAGGGCTGTTCACGCGATCTGGCATATCCATGCAGCCACGATTGGATCTCTGACTCCTAGTCCAACCGCAATTGCTCGGACCCAATCGCCCGAAGACACTGCAGAAGGAAGACCGCCGAAAAGCTGCCGCGCGAAACCTTGTTGCGGACGTTCCGCTCGTTCTCGTGGACACCGATCTGGGCCAAGCGATCCGTTAACTCGCTGTACTTCACGCCTCTCCGCTTGAGTTCGCTCTTGAGGATGCGGCTCGCCTCCGCGGTCCACTCTTCCGGCAACTTCATTCAGCTCTCCAAAAAATTTATCTAAGCAGCCCTTGCAGGAGCAAAAAAGGCATCGTAGATAATGCTAAAGACATCACCTACGATGAAAGGCACTCTATGACTCTTGACCACTACACCGCACGCGTCCTCTACAACCTCGTCCTCGAACTTAGCAGTGAATTGGATCTTCACTACGAGGATAGCAACATGCCCACGCTCCAGAAGACCGTCGATGCCGTCGCAGACGCAGTCGGTCACATGAAGCGGAATGGCTGCCCCGTCCCAGAAGTCTACGACCATCTGATGCAGCGCTACGAGCGGTCGGGGGCTCAAGCCTCACATCCCGTGTCTGAAGGTAAGCACTAACACAAGGTTTTTCCACTTGCGCCTCCCCCCGCGGGGAGGCGCACCTACCGTTTTCACCGTACGGAGACCCGCTTGAACTGGAAATACGACCCTTCCCTGACTAGTGCCGATTACCTGGCTATCGCGCGTAAGCGCCTCGCATACAAAGCCAATCGCTTCGAGCCATATGGTAGTCGGCTCGATTGGAGCGACCGGCTCGAGTTCTGGCTGCAGGACAGAGTGTTTCAGCATCTGCTCACGGCTGATGTCGCCAGCGAATTGGCTGTCAGCGAGAACCGCAAACCCCGGATTTTCTTGGACGCTCGGATCAACGTCCGTGGAAATCTGGAGGTGACCTGGTGGGGCGGAACGCGCGGCGTCGAATGCACGGAGGATTTTAATCTGCGTGTGGCATTGCATCCGCCCGCCTACTATGGCGATCAGCCGCCGGCGCAAGTCATTTGGGTCGAGGGGTACCGAACACTCGTGGATCGAGTGCTGCACCATCACAACCCTGTCGCCAAGGCGCTGGTGTTTGGGGTGAAAGCCCTGATTGCGGAAGTCGCTGACGCGCTGAGCACCAAGTTCGACGTGATTGGTAGGGCCGACCTCGTTATCGGCTACACGTGGAAGCGGGTCAACGCGATCGACATCGTGTCGATCGGTGATGAGGCGAAGATCAAGGCTATCGTAGATGAGGAGCAACGAGCCTACAGTGCATATGCCAAGCAGGAGTTGAAGAAATTTCCTGGGTTTAACTCGTAATGCTCCCTGTGGATTGGCTTAGCAGCCTGCAGAGACAGTCCGTAAGGCGGAAGGCAGCGACTGATATATCACACACTTTGCCAGTTCGCGGGTAGCGGAAAGTGATACCTATTAGTCTATGGGACACCTATCGCCTTCCGTGAGCCATGCCGCCGATCCACCATCCGCAACATATAGGCTTCGGCGACGATCAAACTTGCGCTTCGTGAGCTGCGGTTGCATTAACCTGCGGCATGGGCTCTGCCAAAAAGCGCGAATGGGCGCTCCTTAGTCATCTCGCGGACGTTCTCGGCGAGGAGTCTGTGCGTCGTCTCTTAGAGACGCACAAGGCCTCGCTGCAAGGTGAGTATCACCCCGATGTAGCCGCGGCTAGGTATCACGCAAAACCTTCCGAAATAAATCGCGAATATGTACAAAACTCTATTATTGATGTTGCCGATAATCGAATATATGCCAATTCTGAATATGCAGAGAGTGAAGAGATATCAAATCTCAGTATCTACATCAATGTTCAGATTGATCTTTCGGATGTCAAAAAGCTGATAAATTTAGCCAAACCGCGAGGCCGACCACCTAAGCACGACTGGAATTATATTCGTAGACTTGCTCAAAACTTGGCACAGGACTGGAACGGGAGCGAAAGTGCACTGTACGACCGCGTCCGGAAGTGCCTTCGAGAGGAAGGAATAGAACCCCCACACCCCTCCCAGTTCAGCCGATACGTCAGTCAATATCTCTGACTGTTGACATCATCTGTGCAAAAATAGCAGCTCTTTTTGCATATTTTGCGTGGCATCACCGAGGGTGGTTTCCAATCTAGGGGGCACGGTCAGACTATCGACCGCCCCTTAAACAGGAACACTGCACATGCCCTCCTTCTTCAACAAGCTCTGGCCCTCCAAGCCAGACGCCTACATCTCCACCTGGACCAAGAACAATAAGGTCCAGTTCTTCCACACCTCCCAAGCCGATCGGGCTGAACGCTATCTCCACGAGCAGGCTCTCATCGAAGATGTCTACTTCGGCGTCGGCTTGCTCGCTCAACCGCCCCAGCGTGGCCGTGGATCGGCAAATGACGTCTCCCATTTGCCTGGGTTCTTCATGGACTGGGATGTTAAGCAGCCGGGCAATGAGGCGCACGCCAAGACCGAACTGCCAGGGTCGGTCGAAGACGTTTACACCTTCATGGACGAGATCGGCCTCGCGCGCCCTTCCGTCGTGATCAACTCCGGCAATGGCATCCACACATACTACGTGATGGAAAACGCGCTGGATCTTCGCGATCCGGACACCAGGGCGAAAACTGCGACTGGCCTCAGGCAGTTCCAGCGGGCCATCATCGATCAGGGCAAAGCGTTGAGAGGCTGGAAGCTCGACAACACCGCCGACCTTGCACGTGTCCTGCGCTGGCCTGGCACCTTCAACCACAAGACCAATCCGCCGAAGCGCGTGGAGATGATTTGATGGAAACGAAACCCCTTCACAACATCGCAGAGATCGAGCAGTGGGTATCGGAGAAGCTCGACGACCTGAAGAAGCTGGCTGCGGCGTCTACACCGACCGGACGGAACAAGCGCAACCCTTCTGCTGACGGACAGCCGGCTTCGGCTAACGAAACGGAGCCGTCTTTTGCTGCCATCGAGGCTGGATGCGCCTGGGCCGAGGCCGAGGCGATGAACAGTCGCATGCCGGAACCAACCTGGTACGCGCTTGCAGGCATCGTCGGTCGGTGCCGTGATGGCACCAAGCTCTTCCACGAGATCTCGAAGGTTGATCCGCGTTACGACGAGACCGAGACGCAGGAAAAGCTCGAGCACGCCGTTGCAGCAGCTGGCCCGCGTACGTGCTCGAATATCGAAGAGGAGTTGGGGTCCGAGCACTGCGCCGCCTGCGTTTTCCGGGGGAAGATCGGGTCTCCCGTATCGCTCGGATTTAGGCCGGCCAATGCCATCGGCCTGATGCGGGAGAATGTCTTCATCACCGACCGGCGTCACTATCTCGAACTGGCAACCGGCGCATCTGTGCCGTTCCAATCGTTCAACGACAAGCACCGGCATCTCACGGGGGAAGATACACCTCACTATCTCCTGTCTTCCTCCAAGCTGACTAGGAAGGTCGATACCATCGCATATCAGCCTGGATCTCGGGAGCGGTTCGGTCAGGACGAGAGCGGATGCTCTGTGATCAACACGTGGAAGCCTTCGCCCATCGTTCCGGTGCAAGGGGACTGTTCCACCATCCTGGATCACCTGGAAAAGCTGATCCCCGATATGGCATTCCGGGACCATTTGCTGAACTGCGTCTCGTTTCTCTTCCAGAAGCCTGGTGTGAAGATCAGTCATATGGTCTTGCTCCACAGCACGCAGGGCACGGGAAAGAGCCTGTTCTTCAAGCTCTTGGGCATGCTGCTGGGAGACGAGAACTTTCAGGTGGTTGAGAGTGACCAGCTTGGCTCGCGTTGGACGGCCGGAATGGCCAATGTGCAGGCAGTGGTGGTCGAGGAGTTCAAGACTTTCGAGCAACTTGAGACGTACAACCGGCTGAAGCCGTGGCTCACGGATCGGTGGGTGAGGGTGGAAGAAAAGAACATCCCGCTCTATGACGCCCGCACGCCCGACTTTTTCATCGGCGCCACGAACCACGACAATCCCATCAAGCTCGAAGACGGCGACCGTCGGTTCGCCTTCTACACCTCGCCGATGCAACCGCAGCCCCCTGAGTACTACACTCGCCTCCATGCAGCTCTCAGCACCGAAGCAGGAACGTTCCTCCACTTCCTGATGAACCGCGACCTGTCGTCGTTCAAGCCCGGCGCCCATCCGCCCATGACGGAGGCCAAGCGGGACCTGATTGATCGCTCTCGCCCGATCGTGACCCAGGAGATCGTCTCCATGGCGGGTGAGGAAGCGCTGCCTTTCTGGATCGATCTGGTGACGGTCGAAGATGTCCGCGACGCCATCAACGGTCGCCTGAGGAAGTTGCCGAGCAATTACCAGGTAATGCAGGGGCTCAGGGCTATCGGTGCCAGGAGCCTGCCCAATGCTGTCCGCATTGACCTAAAGCAATGTCGGTTCTGGGCGTGGCGGAACGTCGACAAGTGGCTCGAAGCCACCCCGGAAGAAATCCGGCGGTACCAGACGTCGATGCGTGAACGGGCTGCGATTGCCGCTGCTA
The DNA here is from genome assembly GCF_030929505.1 of Mesorhizobium sp. LHD-90. Lineage (GTDB taxonomy): Bacteria > Pseudomonadota > Alphaproteobacteria > Rhizobiales > Rhizobiaceae > Kumtagia. The sequence continues at coordinate 21,384 of NZ_JAVFVV010000038.1, forward strand.
CTATGCCAGAGGAGTAGCGAATGTCACCGATTTGGAGCCAGGGGCGGTCGTCGACCGCCCCTGGCGATCTTTGGCATCGAGGCGGGGGGTCGGACTTGCTACAGTGCTACAGTGCTACAGCAGATTTTTCTTGGATGATTTTGGAAGTCGGGAAAGATGTCTGAGACCTCATCCGCTTTCGACATTCAGCTGGAAATTTCGACGCTGTAGCACTGTAGCGGTGATGCAGTCTGGCCCGGTGATGTCTTCCGAGTAATCGACCGATACCCCATACACCTTGGCGCTTTGCGCCTCCCATTCTGGCTGCCCCTCCACCACATTTGAGAGACCAAACAACCACCCTGGATGGTTTGTCTTCTGCGCCGTAGACCTCTTTCGCTGCGTCTCAGTGGACATGCTGCGACGAAGTGACTCATACGAGTAGGACTAACATGAAACGCGCCAGCACCTTGCCCGACAACTTGGAGCCCTTTGGGGTCAACCGCGAGCAGGCCGCAGCATTAATCGGCGTTGGCACCACCACGTTCGATGTGATGGTCGTTGACGGACGGATGCCGCAGCCGCGTATGCCGAGCCGAGAGCGATACGTTTGGGACGTTGAGGAGATGCGTCAGGCTTTCCGTCGGCTCCCGCATCGTCATGGCGCTGTTGACACGAAGACTTCAAACAGTAACCCTTGGGATCGCGGGACGCAGTCGCACCGAGTTTTTCAATGAAATTCAGCCTGAAAGGTGTGGTTGAGGATACCGACAGGCACGGAAACGTCAGGCTGTACTTTCGTGCGCCGGGCCGATCAAAGGTCCGTTTGCATCAGAAGCCTGGCACAGCAGAGTTTCACGAAGAGGTTCGCTGCGCGCGAGAGGGCATTCCATACGGACCTGGCGCTCAGTCGCCTAGGCTGTCATCCCCGCAGGGGAAAAGCTCGAAGGCGGGCAGCTTCCGTTGGCTCTGCCAAGAGTATGTCAGACGCGGAGGCGGTGAGATCTCAGCCGACACAATGGCGAGGCGCCGGGCGATGCTTGAACGGATTTGCTCCCTCCCTCACCCCATCGTGGGTTCGCCTGATCGCGAATTTCCAACCAAGGGCGATCTCCCGTTTGCCGGCCTGAGGCGGGTCCATGTAAAGGAGCTTCGCGATACCCGCATTGGGTCACCAGGTGCCGCTAACAACATCACCAAGGCCATCAGCGCCCTCTATGAATGGGCGAAAGATGCCGAGTTCGTCGACGTCAATCCGGCCAACGGCGTCAAACGACTAGCCAGCGGCAACGAGGACGGCTTCCACACCTGGGAGATGTCGGAGATCGTTCAGTACGAGGCCCGTCATGCGCCCGGCACAACGGCACGTCTCGCGCTGGCGATCTTCATGTATACCGGTTTGCGGCTCTCGGACGCCGCGATCTTGGGCAAGCAGCACATCACGTCGGTCCAGAACCGCGAAACCGGCGCCTGGGAAAAGTGGCTGAAGGTCATCCCGGGTAAGTCGAAAAGCAGGGTGCACGCCGCACGGGTCTTTGTCGAGTTGCCACTGCTCCCTGAGCTTGAAGCGGAACTTGCTCAAACTCCGTCGGATCGGCTCACCTTCCTGGTCACCGAGTATGGCAAGCCGTTCTCCGAGAAGGGCCTTGGAAACCGGATGCGCCGATGGTGCGATGAGGCGGGACTGCCGCAGTGTAGTGCCCACGGCATCCGGAAGGCGGGTGCCACAGTAGCCGCAGAGAATGGCGCCACACACGAGCAGCTGAAGGCGATCTATGGCTGGACAAATTACCAACAGCCTGACCACTACATCAAGAAAGCGCGTCGCCGGAAGGTCGCGCAGTCAGCTGGATCGCTTCTGGTGTTCGACCGAAACGAGAACGAAATTGTCCCACTTTCTGAGGCCCACGATGGCGTGGGACAAAATGCGCAGAAAAAACCAACAAAAACAATGGCGAGAATTGGGAATGGTGGGCCCGGAGGGACTCGAACCCCCAACCAAGCGGTTATGAGCCGCCGGCTCTGACCATTGAGCTACAGGCCCCACCTAGGCTGGATTAGTCGGTTCCACGCCACCGCACAAGTCTCTCGGGGGGACATATGGCGCGGCCGGGTTACCCGTCCACGGCGGATTTACGACATTCGCTCGGGATTTGCGTCAAGCGTCCGGTGGGGGCGGTGACGGTTGTAGCGAGGCTGGAACCATCGACATGTTCGGCGATCGTGTTTCTGTGGAGCGGATGTCGACGGGTTGCCGGGGAACCCGCAAGGTCATGCGCCCTCGCATGGCGCGGCGACACGGGCGCTGCTTCCGGCGACAGAGCATCGAACGCGGCGGCACGCGGACGTTCTTGTCCCAGCGCGGCCGCGCCTGGCCCATCCCGCGTCGCGCGGCGCCGGCCCGCCACCCTATTGCCTATGACATGAGCGGGCGTCCAAAAACCCACAAGCCTGTATCGAACCTCGCCACCTGGTGTTGCGGTGAACCCTCGATCCAACGAGGCGCATATCCGTCTGAGTTCGGTCATCCCTCCCCGCACGTAATTTAACGTCGCCCGCGGCAACTGGCCCCGCCGCAATCAACCCACAATCCCTGCTTACCTCGGCCGAGGTCGGCCGGAAAACGATAAGACAGTCGACTTGGCAACAACCACGGAGAGAATTTCATGATGCCCCGCTTCCTGCCGCCGGCGCTCGCCGCGTGCCTTCTCGCGCCGGTGCCGGCCGCGCTTGCCCAGCAGGCCCAGCCGCCGCGCATCGTCGTCATCGGCGAGGGCGAGAGCGCCATCGCGCCGGATCTCGCCATGCTGTCGCTTTCGGTGATGCGCGAAGCCAAGACCGCGCGTGAGGCGATGGACGCCAGCAACGCCGCCATGGCCGCGGTGATCGCTGCGGTGAAGGCGGCCGGCGTCGCCGACCGCGATCTGCAGACCGGCGGCCTGCAGATCAATCCGCGCTACAATTATGTCAGCAAGCCGGACGGCACCCAGGAGGGCGAACTCGTCGCCTATCAGGTCAGCAACACGCTTTCCATCCGCGTGCGCGATCTCGCCAAGACCGGCGAGATAATCGACAAGGCTTTGGAACTCGGCGTCAATCAGGGCGGCGGCGTCTCCTTCGCCAACGAAGATCCGTCCAAGGCGCTGACCGAAGCGCGCAAGCTGGCGGTCAAAAACGCCATGGAAAAGGCTCGTACGCTGAGCGAGGCGGCGGGCGTCGATCTCGGGCGTGTGCTGGAGATTTCCGACCAGACCTATGCCGCCCCTCCCATGCCGATTACCGCCAAGGCCTTCGACCGCGCGGGCGCGGAGAGCGTGCCGATCGAAACCGGCGAGAATTCCTACAAGGTGCAGGTCACCGTGACCTTCGAGCTAAGATAGCCGACGTGTCAGAGGCGTCAGAAGGCCCGGAAGGTTTCCCTCCCGGGCCTCAGACTGCTGACAAACCCCTGGCATTAGCCGGGGGTTTTTGATTCACTGGGTCATGTTGAAGCGACCCGTCCCCGAACAGACCGCGCTCGAAATTGTGACGTTGGATCAGTTGGTCC
>NZ_JAVFVV010000039.1 GCF_030929505.1 Mesorhizobium sp. LHD-90
TCAAATGCCCGAAGGCTTCCGGTCGCTCAGGCTGCCAGCGCGCCGCCTTCGCGCCGCCTGATGTTCATGCTTCGTTCGGGCTTAGCGTGTCTGGGAAAGCAGATCTTGTTCCGACCCCATATTGCTGGAAAGGGGAGGGGAACTCGCGCTCACCGGCAACCCGGAGTTGGTTTCCACACGCAGGACAGGTTATACGCCACCCCAGTAGCTGGTTTCGTAGGATTGGCGCTGGTTCAGCACCAGCAGGGCTGCAGTTCGTGCAGTAATGCGTGGGCCGCGTGGTGATGAGCCGACGCAATGATTGCGCGACATTTGCGAATGTTATTCGATGCACCACGGCCGGATCCGTGGCAAACATGTTGGCCAAGCGGATTTCCTGATCACTGCTTAGATGAAGATCAGCTGCTCGCAATGAGGAGGCCTCCGGCAGGCAATGCCGCAGCATGACCAGAGGTGGAACCGCATAGAAGCTGGCGTGCCTGCCGATCCAGGATGACAGGAGTTCGTCCAAATAGGGTGGCAACCGCACCGGCAGTTGCCGTTCTCGTGTGTTCTCCATCATGCGAACGCCGCTTCGGCATCGAATTCCGGCTCCCAGTTTTCGACCGCTTCGTCGGTGAGGTGTTCGCGGCCGCTCACTATGGCCTCGATGGCGAGGCTGTTGATCACGTGGAAGATGCTGGCGGTGATACCCTCGGTTATCTGCAGAATCCGTCGCAGCGATTTTGGGGTAAGCACCGAAGACCGACGCAGTGGCGTGTTGCGCAGGATCGACGCTACCAGGGTTTCGAATTGTTCGTTTGCAGCCCACCGGCTTAAGGTGAACTGCTCGAACCGGCGCGCAAGCTGAACGTCGCCACTGATGGCCTCCCGCGCCTCGTTGACCCCGAAGCATACCAGCGAGATCTGCAGACGATTGCTGAGGAAGCGCAAGTTCAGGACGATGCGCTGCTCGCGATAGGTTCCGGCGAGGATGTTGTGCACTTCGTCGATCACCAACACCTGCACGCCGATCGCTTCCATGATCCGCAATGCGGCCTGCTCCATCTGGGCAATGTCGGCGCGCGGCCGCTGCGGCGCGCCGAGAAGGGTGAGCAGTTCGGCGTAGAACCGTCGCTCGCCTGGGCGGCTGGTCATTTCCATGGCCAGGAGGGAGCATGAAAAAGTTGGGGGTCTCGTCGGCTCTGAGTTAGCCTGACCGCGATGTCCGACGGTGCAAATTCCGAAGTGTACCAACTCAAAGTGAGCTTGCGACGAATCTCGCCGATGATATGGCGCCGGCTGCTCGTTCCGGAAGAAATGACGCTCTACGCGCTGTACCGAACAATCCAGATCGCATTCGGCTGGGAGGACTACCATCTCCATGCTTTCAAGCTGCACGGCCGTCACTATGGTACGACTTGGACTGGCGAGCGCCACCGCGACGCGGCTGGCCGCGAGGTGACGCTCGCCGATCTCCAACTGCGCGTTTGCCAGAGGATCCGCTACGAGTACGATTTCGGCGATCTGTGGGAACACGAGATCCGGGTTGAGGCCAATCTCGAGCGAGAGGGCGGCAAGGTCTACCCGGTCTGCATCGCCGGCGCGCTGGCCGGTCCGCCTGAAGATATTGGTGGTCCACCAGGTTATATGGCGCTCGTCGATCGGATCCGCTTCGGCGACATCGATCGGCTGCTTCATGGGGATGAAGGAGATACCGATGGCGATGATCCGCTGCGCACCTTCGAAGCCGAGCGCTTCAGCCGGCGCGAGGTGAATGCAGCTTTGAGGCTCGAATTTTCGGAGCTCACCAGGGGCTGACCGCAACAGGTCGACATGCTTCCCTCTCCTGCAGATAAGGAGGGATACGGATGCGGTTTGCCATTCAACTCGTGATCGACGGCGGCGACGCAGCAGACGAAACGCAAGAGATTATCAGCTTCGACCGAACAGACGGTGGGCTGTCGATCGATGAACTCGGTCTGACGCTGGAAGAAGCGAAGAAGGCCCTTGCTGCGCTCCAGACCGCGATCACCGGTGCTCAGGTGATGGATCATTCCCGGTGCCAGCGGCCTTGCCCAGACTGCTGCAGACCCCGCGGGCTGAAGGATAACCGGACAATCACCGTGCGCACGTGCTTCGGCAAGCTCGCTCTGCCAAGTCCCCGATATCGACGCTGCCGATGCCAAGCGATGCCCGGCTTTGTCGCGCCTGTCGTGGCAGCGTTGCCCGAACGCGTTACTCCCGATCTGCTTGCGCTCGAGGCGCGTTGGGCGTCACTTGCAGCCTACGATGTCACTGCCGCTTTGTTGGCGGACGTATTGCCGATCAACGAGGCCGTGAACGCGTCGACTATCAGGAACGACGCGATGCGCGTCGCCGAGCGCCTCGAAGCTGAGCTCGGCCCCGAGCAAGCCATGTTCGCGAGCGGATGCCAGGCCGAATGGAACAAGATGCCGATCCCAGGACCGCCTGTAACGATCGGCATCGATGGCGGCTACGTGCCCAGTTGGACCGACAGGCCGACCAATTTCGAGGTGATCGTCGGCAAGTCCGTGCCCGAAGAAGGACCGGTACGGCGATTTGGCTTTGTGGCGGGGCATGACGAAAAACCGAAGCGCCGCCTTCACGAGCTTCTCATCGATCAGGGCATCGCGACGAACCAGGAGGTGACCTTCATGTCGGATGGCGCCTGCAATCTGCGCGACCTCCAATATTACATGCGTCCCAATGCGGAGCATGTTCTCGACTATTTCCACATCACCATGCGCATCACGGTGCTCCAACAGATGGCGCGTGGCCTGCCACCACCGGTCAGCGCCGCAGCGCCTGCGGCTGTCGCGGTGCTCGAAAGCGTGAGGCGCTATCTGTGGCACGGCAACGTCGGAAGGGCGCTTGAGCTGATTGAGGATTTCGGTGACGGCTTCGATCTGATCCGCGACCCACCACCGGAAGTACGCAAGCTGCGCCGGTATCTCGAGGAGTTTAGCCGCTACATCAGCAACAACGCCGAGCTCATTCCGAATTACGCCGAACGGCACCGCTATGGCGAGGTGGTTTCGACCGCCTTCGTCGAGTCGACGGTCAACCAGGTGATCGCAAAGCGCTTCGCCAAGAAACAGCAGATGCAGTGGACGCCACGCGGCGTCCATCTCCTCATGCAACTGCGAACCCGGGTGCTCGACGGCACGCTGGACAACGATTTCAAGCGTTGGCGCGAGGCGCGGCAGAAATCTGAAAATGCCCTCAAGTTGGCCGCCTGATGGCCCCCAACTTTTTCATGCTCCCTCCACCCAACGCCTCACGATCTTCGCCGTCACCGCGAATTGCAACGCTGCCTGGGCTTGGGAAAGGTCACCTTCTATCACCGCAAGCGCCATCTCCTCTCGACGCAGCGGCGTGAGACGGGCATTCTTATGAATGTTCATTCGGACCCTCCGGCGAATCTGAAGCGTGGTAACTCCAGTCTCCTCGGTCAGGTCCGAATGGACAACCTTCTGAAAGCCCACAGCTAGTTGAACTCGGCGCCGTCCGCGAGCTGTCCGGCCGACCAACATTCCGCGTATACGGGCTGTGACGACGATGGCGGAGGGCGCAACTAAACGGCGAAGGGAAGGGCAGGGAGGCGAAGGCCGATCAGGCGAACGGCGACCAGTTGACCAGCTGTTTGACCGGGAGCTGGATCATCTGCCGCCCGAGGCGCGCTGGCGCGAATGGATGCATCGCGTCGAGGCGACGATCTTTGCGGCGAATGAACCTGTCGGGCGCGAGACGCTGGCTCGCATCGTCGGCAAAAGCTGCAGCATAGATCTTCTGATCGACAACATTCGGGAAGAACTGCGCGGCCGGCCCTATGATCTGGTCGCTATCGCCGGGGGCTGGAAGCACCTGACCCAACCCGCCTATGCCAATGCCATTCGGGCGGCGGTCGGCAGCAGTGAGACGAAGGCCAACCTGAAGCAGTCCGAAGTGCTGGTGCTCATGTGTATCGCGTATTTCCAGCCGATCACGCGTGGAGAGTTATCGTCGTTTTTTGGTAAGGAAGTTTCGCGCGATCTAATCGGTCATCTGCGCGGCGCAAAGTTGATCGCCTCCGGGCCGCGCAGTCCGACGCCGGGCGCGCCCTACACCTATGTGACGACGAAAGACTTCCTGCTCGAGTTCGGGCTAGATACGCTGCGCGATCTGCCGGATTTCGAGGCGCTGGAAGACGCCGGATTGCTGTCGAAAGAAAAGCTGCTGGCCGGCGATTTTCCGACCGGCTTGGCCGGCGGAGAGAAAGAGCACGAGACCGATGTCATCGAGGACCAGCTCTCTTGAGTGAACGTTAGCGCGTTGCGCATTCAGAGATAGCCAGGCAATGGTGGCGAGTTCGTCCCAGGCATAGCGATCGCACAGACGCATTGTCGAAGCGGCAACTCCTCAATCCGTTCTTGCTGTCCTGGGCGGCCTCGTCGGTCGGAATTCGGAGGGCAGGGCGATTTGTTCCCAATCGTAGCCGAGCGCTTCGTCAGGTTCGCAAAAGCCTCTCAATGATAGGAAATAAGTGCATGCTTTGTCGGCATAGAGACAATTGAGGGAATCTTTGCTGCGCACGCGATCGCGGGGGCGACGCCCAACAATCGGTCGTCTGCCTAACGCTCCGCCCTTGGAAGATGCTGTTGAACAATTCGATAAATGCATTTGTCTGTGGAGTTGCTGCTTGCCGGCGAAGAGACTTAAAACGCGCCCGGTATCCGCCAAACCAAACGCTTCGCAACTTGAGGGATACTTTGAGAAGAGTCCGTTGCCTTTCTTCGGTCTGTCCGAAGACTTTTTCTAAATCTGACTAATCGAGAAGAAAGGAAAACCCAAACTCTGACGAGCAGCGCTTTCATGCTTTTCTATCCTGCCGAATGATTTCAAGAAGAAATATGGGCGGTAGCGTAGGCGAAACTCCGGCCGGTGGCGATGTGTTGCCATCGGCCGGGTTGTGTCTGTTAATTCTGACGCGGATTGTTCAAAGTCTCATGCCGCTTCGGTGGGGTGGTTGCGCTTAAAGTCGTTGAGGCCGCATCGATCGATGCCGCGGACGAGCATAAGCGGCCGGAGGTGATGAGCCGCGCCCGGTGAGTTCTTGGCGTGAACGGGGTCCATCGCGTCGAAGTCGAAGTGGCTGGTCGTCGGCATGAACCGCATCGCGCAGCCCGCCCGCTCCTTGTCGCTCAGGTTCCGCGTCGCGCCGTGGATCGTGAAGGCGTCGAAGAACACCATCTCGCCGGCCTCCATCTCAAGATCGACGGCGTCGGCCTCATTGAACTCGTTGGCGTCGAGCTGATGCTGGAAGATCACGTCCTCCTTGTGATCCTTCGAGTGCTTGCCGATCTGCTTGGCGGCATGCGAGCGCGGGATCATCCGCATGCAGGCATTTTCGATGAAGCTGTCGAAGACAGCGATCCAGACACTGATCGAGACGAGCGGCTTGATCGGCCAGAAGGTGCCGTCGCGATGCCAAGGCGTGGCCGGGCCGCCGCCTTGCTTCTTGTAGAACAGACCGCAATCCCAAAGCACGATATCCGGCCCGATCAGCTGTTCGGTGATGTCGAGCAGCCGCGGATGCGCGGCGATGTCGAGCCACTCCTTCGTCGTGTTAATCTGCTGCACCTTGTTGCCCGGCACGTGCAGCATCACCAGCGGATGGTTCAGCTTGTCGGGGTTTTCCGCCACCGCCTTGCGGGCCAGCCGCTGCATTTTGGCGACATCCTCTGGCGGAAAGCGCCACTTGGGAACGAGATAGCCCTCCCGTTCGTAGAACGCGATCTCGTCCTCCGACAAAAGAGCCTGTCCACCCTTCACTTGCGCTTCTGCGATTGCCATGTTCCGTTACCTCCTTTTGGCAGTTCAGAATTTGTGTGACGTCGATTTCAAAGCCCGCCGAAGGCAAACGAAATCCAAGCGACGGACCTGATCGTCGCTTCTCAACCTGCATGGACCTCGGCTATTTGCGGCGAGCCGAAACGGTGTCCGCGACTCATCGGCAACCCATCTCCAGTTGCCGATGAAAGCTGGATGGCGGCTTGGTATGAGCCGTCGACGATGTCTTCGATCTCGCCCCGCTCGGTTCCAGCAGTCTCCAGAGTAGCGACATAGCCAGCGAGTGCTTCGTCAAGCAGTTCCAGAAGCGATGTCCGCGCGCACCCCATGTAGTCGCCCGACCGAACCGTCGTCAGCACGCGGTCAAACGCTCTCCTGTCGTAGAGTATGGCGATCCGCGGGTGCCCCTGCTCTCGCAGGCTCCGCGAAACCCGGCGGCACAGGGTGATGTGAAGTTTCGACGCGACGTTGATCATGTTGTCAGTCGAAGCACGGTCGTAGTGGTGTTCGAGAGCGTCGAGCGCACGCACGAGTGCTTTCGGGCGCAGATGTGCTGGCCGTTCGCCAGGAGCGTGTCGCCCCTCTCAATCAACGATGCGCACAGCGCTTCGTATTCACTGATGCCCGCAACCACGCGCTCGCGACCGAGCGCGCACGCCCCGCAACGCTGTAAATCGCCCTTGCACACGATCGCCTTCTCCTCCGGCTCTGCGCGCGCCCTCCCGGCGCGTGGATTACATAGTCTAGTATTACGGTATTATGATGATAATGGCAAGCGGGTTCTTCGTTCTCGTGGCACCGGTCAGGCTACGCTGTTGACGGCCGCTGTCCCTGGATGCCGCTGCCACAGGCAAGCACAATGGAAGGAAGTGCAGGGATAGGAGAACGTTGCTTTGCAAGCGTACCTCCAGCCTCATGCCGGATGGCTTACAAGGAAACGCTGTCCGCCCCCGCCCGCGCTATGATAAGAATTCATGCGGCTGGAGAGCACCGATGGCGCCCTTGCAAATTGGTCATAATACTATATGACAGATGATTATCGGTCTCGGTGGGCGACGCACGTCCCGTCGAAGTCGATCGCCGCGATACAAGTGATGTCCGGTGGCGGGGAATCTCGTTAGACACCCGTCGAATTCGTTGCCGAAGAGCAGGATCGTGGACGCCAAGAATTTTCGTGTCGAAAGGGCAAACGAAACAGTGCGCGCCCGAACGGTCGACGCGCTGCGCAATGCGATCCTTGCCAATCATTTCAAACCCGGGGACAGGCTGCTGGAGCGCGAGCTTTGCGAGTTGACCGGCGTGAGCCGGACCTCCGTGCGCGAGGCATTGCGACAACTGGAGACCGAAGGCCTGGTTGAAATTCTTGTCAATCGCGGTCCGGTGGTCGCCGTGGTCGACGAGTTGGCTGCTCGGGACATCTTTGAAATGCGCGAGGCGATCGAAACGATGGCCGCTCGCCTGTTCGTGCAACGCGCCAGCGAAGAAGAACATCGGGATATTTTGGCGGTCCTGGAGAAGTGCGTCGAATCGGCGAGGGCCCGCAATCGGCAGGAGATGCTCGATTTCTCCGAAAGGTTCTCCGAGATTCTGTTCGCTGGCTGCAAGAATGGGCTGTTCGCCAATTTGTACAAGACGCTACGGGCGCGGCTGGCATTCCTGCGCATGACCATGGTCCGATCTCAGCGGGACGATGAAGTCGCAAAGTCCATCAATCTGCTGAACCGGATCATTTCGGCCATCCAGCGCCGGGACCCGGAGGCGGCGTCTCTGGCCTGCGCGGAACGGATCAAGGATGCGGCCGAGGTCACCCTACCGAAGATCGCGCGGCTCACCGAGCGGTCGAACTAGCCGGGGCGCATGCGGTCGCTGTCTCTTTAAGTTATGTCGCCGCCGAACTCGACTTCGCGATACGAACACCGGAGTCGCCGTCGAACAGGTGGACATTTACCGGCTCCGGTTCCAGCCGGATCTGCTGTCCGCGCTGGAAATTGTGCCGCTCCGAGAATGTCGCGCAGATGTTGCTGGTGCCGGCCAGGCCGAAGACCAGCGTTTCGGAGCCGGTCTGTTCCTGCACGTCGATCCTTGTCGCGATGCCACCGCTCTCCACGAGCTTCAGGTTGCCCGGCCGAACGCCGTAGACGACACGTTGCCCGTCCGTGATATGGGCGTCACCCCTCCAGGGCAGTTCGATCCCGTCCTTGGTGATCAGCCTGATCGAGCCGTTCGCGGCCGCAACGCTGCATTCGATGAGGTTCATAGGCGGCGAGCCGATGAAGCCCGCGACGAAGATGTTGTTCGGGTTGTCGAAGATGTCGAGAGGCGATCCGAACTGCTCGATGTTGCCGCTTCGCATGACGACGATCTTGTCCGCCATTGTCATGGCCTCGATCTGGTCGTGTGTCACGTAAATGCAGGTGGCATTCAGGCGCTGGTGCAGGGACTTGATCTCAGTCCGCATCTGCACGCGCAGCTTGGCGTCCAGGTTTGAGAGCGGTTCATCGAAGAGGAATACCTTCGGATCCCGGACGATCGCACGACCCATCGCAACGCGCTGCCGCTGGCCACCAGAGAGCTGCCGCGGGTAGCGGTCCAGGTACTGGTGGAGATCGAGGATCTGCGCCGCCTCGTGCACCTTCTTTCGGATGATCTCCTTGTCCGTGCCCGCCAACCGCAGACTGAACCCCATATTGTCGAAGACGTTCATATGCGGATAGAGCGCGTAGTTCTGGAAGACCATAGCGATGTCGCGGGCCTTCGGGTGAAGGTTGTTCACCGTCTTTCCGCCGATCATTATGTCGCCTGACGTTAGATCCTCGAGCCCCGCGATCATCCGCAGGAGTGTGGACTTGCCGCAGCCCGATGGCCCGAGCAGAACCACGAACGAATTGTCCTCGATCTCGATGTCGATCCCATTGAGGATCTGGAGCGCCCCGTAGGACTTCACGACGTTTTTGATGGCTACGGACGACATTGTTCCTACGCTTTCAATTGATTCTGGACGCGTTCGAGATCACGATCGCCGACTATCCTGGCGTGACGCCGCAGCACTTTTTCCCGCAGCTGGCAGCGCCGCCAGCAGACTCCTCAGATGCTCAATGGAGCGCTTCAGCCCGATGCTGGGTTCCGGCAACTGCTCGGGAACCCAGCGGGTCTCGTACTCGATCGATAGATCGCCCGAGAAGCCAAGCGCATCCAGCCCACTCAGCATTGCCTTCCAAGGGATCACACCATCGCCAATCGCCCTGGCACAGCGGCCGCTCGGGAAACCGACATCGAAGATGTAGTCTTTGACATGGACGACCCGTGTTCCGCCCGCCTGTATCTCAAGGTTCTCGGGGAACCCTTCCTTGCCGTCGCGGATCAGGTTGGCCGGATCGTAAATAATCCCGACATGCGCATGATTGATCGCGCGCCAGATAGCGTCGGTTCTCTTTGCATCGTCGGCCAACGTCCCGTCATGATTCTCGATGTTCAGGTAGGTGCCATGCGACGCTGCAAAGTCTCCGAGGCTGCCGAGAGCGTCAACAAGAATTGCTACCGAACTGCTCCATTCGCTGTCGGGAACGTCGGAGCCGGCCAGCACGCGGACGCTTGATGCTCCCAGGACTGTCGCATGCTCGATCGCCTTCTTGAAGGCGTCGATGGTCGTCTGGCGAAGTTGCCCATCCGTCGCATTCAGATGTTTCAAATAGGGCGTCAGGGACCTGATGGGCACGCCCTTCTCGTCCGACGCGCGCCTCAGAGCCTTCGCGTCGTCGATCGAAGCAGCGGGATCGAGCGCGCATCGATAGCCTTGTTGTGTAATGAGATCGACGCCGTCGAAGTCGAGCTTGCGCGCCAGATCCAATGCGGCTGATGGATCGAGATCCGGTGTCGCCATCGTGTGAAGAAGTATGTTCATAGGACTCTCGGCAGCGGCTGATCGGACGAGTGTTGGATGCAGACCTTGATCGATCGAACGCTCATATAAGGCCCGCTTCCGAGGCGATGCGCCGGATCTCAGCCCGTTCGTGATCCGAGACGCCCAGCTGCGGCAGCCTGACCGTGGCGTGCTGGAATTGCCCCTGCAGTTTCAGAAGCTCCTTCATTCGCGGACGGAAATCGCGCACGGGAGCACGCCAACAATATCGGGCAATTGGAGACAGCCTGTCCCAGATCTGCTTGCCGTGATTGTAGTCGCCGCGGGCAACCGCCTGCTGCATCTCGACGAGTTCGCGCGTCGCGGTCCCGGCGAAGCCGATCAGCGCGCCGTCGCAACCCATCATCAGAGCTTCAAAGATGAAGGTGTCGCTGCCTGTCAGAATCGCAGGTCGGTTGGATACGGCGCCTGCCGAAGCAACCGCCTGGATGGTCATCTGTGCGTCGAACGACGATTCCTTGATGGCGAAAAGCTCGGGAATCTCGCACATCGCCTTCATGAGTTCAGGGGTGAAATCGGGACCCCATCCGCGCGGAAACTGAAACGCGACGATCGGTAGTTCGACGCCCGACGCGATGCTACGATGGAAATGCGTGACCATCTCGATGGGGAGAGGCGTTCCAAGAAACGTGGGAAAAGCGGGGAAGACGACAAGTCCTTCCGCCCCGGCTTTCTTCAGTGAACGGCCGAGCTCGATGGCGAGTTCGGTCGAGCCGGCAAGAACGCCAGAAAGCAGCGGGCAGGAACCGTCCAGAACCTCCTTGCAGATCCGGATGACTTCGAGCTGCTCCTCGATTCGAAGCGACACGACTTCGCTCGCATCCATGTTCATGGCGACAGCCGATGGTCGCTGCTGGCCGATCCAGGCCATGTAGCTTCTCAGGCCGTCCCAATCGATCGATGCGTCGGGAAGCATAGGCAGCAGGGGTGCTGCAATCAGTCCTGAGTAGGGGCGCGCGAGCATTGTCATCGTGTCGAGGCCTTTCGGAAGGAATTCGTGGATTATTGCTGGAAGAATTCGATGAACTGGCCGGCGGGAGCCAGCTCGGCAGCCGCATGGAGAAGTGCCGGCGTGATTTCGGCCATGCGCCTGCTGTCCAAGCGAGCGCTGGGCCCGGCAATGCTCACCGTGCCCACAACCACCCGATCGGTCGGGCGAACGATGGCCGCTCCGAGCGCGGCCGTGCCGACGGCGGCGCTGTCCACCACCACCGCATAGCCCCTCGACCGCGTTTCGCGCAGGCAATTCAGAAGTTCCGTCGTGTCCTTGGGCGCGCGGGTGCCGTGGTCCTCGGGCTTACCGAAGCCTTGCTTGGTCGCGATGCGAAGCGCTTCGGCGTCGGGGAGGGAGGACAGCCAGGCCTGTCCCGAAGCCGTGCAGAACAGTTTAGCTTCTCGACCCATGTCCGGATCGTAGCGCAGCCCGGCGACTGCACCCTGGGCCTTCGCTACCCATGTCAGCCGTTCGTCATCGACGACCGCCAGTCTTACGAGTTCCCGGCTAATACGCGCCAGATTGTCCAAGACAGGCTGCACCATGTCGGCCAGGCCGTTCGCGGACAAGCACTGGAACCCAAGCGAGATCAGCTTGGTCGTCAGTACGTATCTCTGATTGTCGCGCAGCTGTCTCACGTAACCGAGCTGAGAAAGCTCGGCCAGGAGCCTGTGCATGCTTGCAACCGGCATTTGTCGGCGATCCGCAAGCGCCTGCAGGGAAACGCCGCCGCGCTCGTCCGCCATGTGCTCGAGGACTCCCAGTGCCCGTCCTACAAGTCCCGCTGACATCCCGATCCTCGCCCAGCCGACTTTTCCAGAATTAGTACTTGCTTTCCATAGTGGAGCGTGTTTCCATATTTGTGTCAAGGCATCGCCGGGCGTTAACGGGAGGAAAAGATGGTTTCAGTGTCCGCAGGATTGAAAATCTCTGCAGGCCGTGCGCGCGCGCTCCTCGTGGGTTGCGCTGTCGTTTTGCCGAGCGCCGCGAGCGCTCAGAACGTCGAGCTCAAAGTGTGGTCGCAGCTGACGACGGCGTCACAAACCGACGTGATCAAGAAGCACGTGAACGAATGCATCGCGAACATGCCTGGCGTGTCCGTCGAATTCGAATCCGTGACGCTCGACACACTGTATTCGCGCCTGCTGACCTCGCTTCAGAGGGGAGACGTGCCCGATGTCATGAATACGACCGAAGGCGTGGTGGCATTCCTGTCTGCCCGCGACGCGCTGCACCCGGTCACAGGCATAGTCGACAAGCTAGGCAAGGACGACTTCCGCCAATCCAACCTGAACGCGGTCAGCAAAGACAATCAGATCTGGGCGATCCCCGACTGGGCGCTGCATCAGGAGGTCTGGTATCGCAAGGATCTGTTCGCAGCCGCCGGGATCCAGCCGCCGAAGTCATGGGCAGATCTTCTGACCGCCGCCAAGGCGTTGAATGTGGACACCAACGGAGACGGCAACATCGACCGTTATGGTTTTGCCGTGCCAATGGCGCGCGTCCAGGTGGCGGCGCAGACCTATTTCCAGATCCTCTATTCGGCGGGCGGCACGATCTTCGATCCCAAGACGGGCGAATACGCCTTTGCCGCGCACCGCGAGAAGGCGATCGAGGCGCTGGAGTTCATGATCGAGCTCTACAAAGCCGCATCGCCCCCTGCCAGCGTGGAATGGTCGTACAACGACTTCCGCACCGCGATCGTCAAGGATCAGGTCGCGATGACCAACGAATGGGGCGCCGTGGTCCTCATCGCCAAGGAACAGAATCCTGAGATGCTCGACAATTTCAGTGTCTTTCCGTTCCCGGGTCCGGACGCTGGGCAAAAGCCGGCTGCCGCCTTGGCAGGTGGTTACTATTATCTGATGACCAAGACCAATGAAGCGAAGGAAGCGGCCTCGGCGGCGCTTCTGGAGTGCATGTTCACGCCGGAACGGCTGGCCGAGCGCACCAATTCGCGTCCGATCTTCGCAATTCCTGCCACGCAGAGCGCGTTTGACAATTCGGTCTACACATCGAATGAGTTTGTCGAGAAGTTCCGGCCCGAGTTGGAGATCATCTTCAACGAGGTCATGGGCAACTGGTACCGCTATGGCAGCGAGGCTGGGATGAATCCGCTGACGGGCCAGATCGAGGCAACCAGCTTCGTCGGTGACGCCATTCAGAATGCGGCACTGGGCCGTTCGACCGCAGCCGAGGCGGTGGATGCGATCGATCAGCAGTTCCGTCAGCTGATCGAGCAGAAGTAAGTGCTGGTCGAGAATCAGGCTCCGGAGCACAGTTAGGTATGCTCGGCAGACTCTCATTGAGGCGAAGACAGCAGATTTCGGGGGCACTGATGGTGCTCCCGGGAGTGCTGGTGATTGTCCTGTTCATCGCGTATCCCGTCTTCGAGGCGCTGCGACTGAGCCTGTACGAAATCGATCTCCTCTCGGGCAACGAACGCTATGCGGCCCTGAACAATTATGTCGCGGTTTTCAACGACCCGAAATTTCCACGTGTGCTGTTCAACACCTTCGTCTGGTCGGTCGGGTCGCTGATCGGTCAGTTTGTGTTGGGCTTCTGGGCAGCGCTGCTGATCAATCGCGATCTGCCGGGCATGCGACTTGTTCGGTCGATCTTGCTCATGCCGTATGTCGTGCCGGTGATAACGGTTGCGCTTTGCGCGCGCTGGATGCTGGACGGCACCTACGGAATCCTGTCCGAGGGGTTGCAGGCGTCGGGTCTGCTCGGACACAACCAGTCGCCGCTGGCCAGCCCGACATCGGCGATGGTCTCGGTCATCATCGCCAATGTCTGGCGTAGCTTCCCGTTTGTCATGATCGCCTATTGGGCGGCCATGCAGGGCATACCCAAAGAACAGTATGAAGCCGCGAGGATCGACGGCGCAAGCCGATGGCAAGAACTGCGCTTCGTCACCTTGCCGAACCTCATGGCGGTGACGGTGACCCTGATCATGCTGCGGCTCTTCTGGACGGTGACGTATTTCGATCTCATTTGGCTGATGACCCAGGGAGGCCCGGGCGGTGCAACGGAACACTGGCCGATCTGGGTGCATCAGGAGGCGATGGGCTTCTTCCGGTTCGGCTATGCGGCGGCCATCGCTGTAACGCTTTCGGCAACGCTGATGCTGTCGTGGATGCTCTATGCAGGCGTGACGCGGATCAGGAGGGCCCAGTGAAATCCCGTTCCCGGTTTGACGTCGTGGCGCACTACGGTGCGGCGCTGTTGTTGGTGGGTTTCGTCGCCTTTCCGCTGGCGTGGATGGCGATAGCCTCTGTCACCGCGGCAGGACAGCTGTTCACGTCACCGCCACGCCTGTTTCCCAGCGAGTTCACGCTTGACTGGTACCGGTCGGTCTGGAGCGCGTCGGAAGCGCCGCGCTTCTTTATGAACAGCCTGGTGATCGCCCTCGCGACGACGGTCGCATGCGTTATCATCGGCATCCTCAGCGCCTATGCCACCACTCGGTTCGAGTTTCCGGGCAAGCAGCTCTTCCTGGTGGGCGCGCTGGCCAGTTACGTGTTTCCCGCGATCCTGCTTTTCCTGCCGGTCTACCTGATCCTGACCGGGCTGGGGCTGACCAACACGCTTGTCGGCATCGTAGTCGCCCATATCGTCGTCAGCTTTCCGTTCGCGGTGTGGATGCTGCGGTCCTATCTGCTTGCCATTCCGCGAGAGCTGGACGAGGCGGCATGGGTCGACGGCGCATCCTACCTTCGGACGCTGATCTCGGTCGTACTGCCCGTTTGCCTGCCGGGGGTGTTCTCCACGGCGATATTCATATTCGTTCTGTCGTGGAACGAGTTTCTGTTCGCGAGCGTGATCGCCGAATCCAGCCGCAACAAGACAATCACAGTCGGTATCGCCGAATTCATCACGGCATTCGATGTGCGATGGGGCGAGATCATGGCCCTTGGCACGATCGCGACGGTACCGGTGGTGATCCTTTTCATATCCGTGCAGCGCTACTTCCTGAAGGGCGTGCTGGAAGGCGCGGTCAAGGGCTAGCGACAGCAACGGTGCGGATGCGTTGCGCGCAGGCGCATGGACGCCCAGTGAGGTAATCGATCATGGCAATTGCCGCCGCACCGTTCACAGGCGCCGCGCCGATGCGCGACACGACCGTGTTCGACTACATCATCGTCGGCGGCGGGACCGCCGGCACGGTGCTTGCCAACAGGCTTTCCGCGCGCAGCGCCAACAGTGTGCTGGTCTGCGAGGCCGGGCAGGACACACCTCCCGGAAAGGTGCCTTCGGAGATTCTAGATAGTCATCCTGGCCGGGCCTACATGAACCCGAAATACACATGGCCCGGACTCAAGGTTCATACGCGCGCGATTTCGCACAACCAGCCAGAGGAGGGCCGGGCTCCCGCGCGACCCTATCTGCAGGCACGGGTGATGGGTGGTGGGTCCTCGATCAACGGGCAGATGGCCAATCGTGGCGCTCCGGCCGACTATGACGAATGGGAAGCGCGCGGCGCCACCGGATGGAATTGGGAGAACGTCCTCCCGTATTTCAAGCGCCTTGAACGCGACATCGATTTCGACGGCCCGCTTCACGGAAAGGAAGGGCGCATCCCGATCACCCGGATTTTTCCGGATCTGTGGAGCGAACATGCCAAGGCCATCGGCAAGGTGTTTGGCTCTATGGGCTACAAATACCTGCAAGACCAGAATGGCGTGTTCGAGGACGGCTATTTCCCGCTCCCGATCGCCAACATCTACGAGACACGGGTTTCGGCCCCGATGGGCTATCTGGATCCGACCACGCGCATGCGGCCGAACCTACGGATTTCTCCGTTCACCCAGGTGACCGAACTGTTGTTCGACGGCAAGAAGTGCATCGGCGTGAAAGCGTTGCGTGATGGCCAGGAAGTGACGTTCCACGCCAACGAGGTCGTGGTCAGCTCGGGGGCAATCCATTCGCCGACACACCTGCTTCGGGCAGGCATCGGGCCTGCCGGACAGCTCAAGGACCTGGGCATCGAGGTGCGGCACCATCTTCCCGGCGTGGGTGTCGGCTTGATGGATCATCCCGCCGTGGCGATCTCTGCATTCGTGAAGCCATTCGCGCGCATGAACTACTTCACGCGGCGTCACCACCTGCTCGGTTTGCGCTTCACCTCAAGCATCGAAGGCGCGCAGCAGGGCGACATGTTCGTCGTGGCGAACACCAAGTCCTTCTGGCACGCCGTCGGCAGGCAGTTCGGATCGATGGTGATATGGGCCAACAAGACCTATTCCGAGAACGGACAGGTTCGGCTCCGGTCATCGGATTGGCGCGACCAGCCCATCGTCGAGTTCAATCTTCTCTCCGACGTGAGGGACTTCGATCGGTTGGTTGAAGCGATGCGCCTCATGGCTCGTGTTCACGAGGATCCTGTCATGCAGGATGTGAGCCAGGATGCATTCCCGGCCATTTGGGGAGAGCGGGTCCAGCAGTTCGGTGCGGTCAATCTGCCGAACAAGCTCTTCACCGATTTCGCCGCCAAGCTGCTCGACGGCCCGAGAATGCTGCACGATCTCATGATCCGCCGGTTCGTTTGGGACCGTTACTCCATGAAGGATATCCTTGAGGACGAGGAGAAGATGGACACCTTCGTCCGTGAAGGAACGATCGGTCTCTGGCATGCCTCCTCGTCTTGCCGCATGGGTCGTCCGGACGACCCCATGTCCGTGGTCGATCCGGCGGGACGTGTAAAGGGCGTTTCGGGCCTGCGGATCTGCGACACGTCGATCTTCCCGGTCATTCCCTGCGCCAACACTTTCTTTCCGGCGATGATGGCGGCGGAGAAGATTTCGGACTCAATCCTCGAAGGCGACTAGCCGTCAGTTCATGCGGAGCGTCCGCGAGCCATGAAGAACAGGGAAATGACAGGATGAAGACGCGAAAGCTGGGCGCATTGGAGGTTTCGGCCATCGGCCTTGGCTGCATGAGCATGAGCGACCGCTACGGGCCGCCGGCCGACAAGCAGGACATGATCCGGCTGCTTCGTTCGGCGCACGACCTTGGGGTCACTATGTTCGACACAGCTGAGTCCTACGGGCCGTTCACGAACGAGGCCCTGCTCGGGGAGGCCTTGGCGCCTGTGCGCGATACCGTCGTGCTTGCCACGAAGTTCGGTTTCGACATCGATCTGGAGACCGGTGCAAGGCGCGGCGGCACCAACAGCCGGCCGGAACATGTTAAGGCCGTGGCGGATGCCGCGCTGAAGCGGCTCAGGACGGATCGGATCGACCTCTTCTACCAGCATCGGGTCGATCCGGACGTTGCCATCGAAGAGGTTGCGGGCACCGTGGGGGAATTGGTTGCTGAAGGCAAGGTAAAGCACTTTGGCTTGTCGGAGCCAGGCGTGCAGACGATCCGTCGTGCACACACGGTGCATCCGGTCGCTGCCGTGCAAAGCGAGTATTCGCTGTTCTGGCGCGAGCCGGAGGCAGAGTTATTTCCCGCCCTCCAGGAACTGGGGATAGGCCTCGTTCCTTTCAGCCCTCTGGGCGCGGGCTTCCTGACCGGCAAGATGGATGAGACAACGGCTTTCGACCCGACGGACTTTCGCAACAGCATCCCCCGGCTGTCGCCGGAGGCGAGGCGAGCGAACATGATATTCGTCGATCTGATCCGTCAGATAGCGGCGAGAAAGCAGGCGACACCGGCGCAGGTGGCGATCGCCTGGATCCTTGCTCAGCGGCCCTGGATAGTTCCGATACCGGGCACCACGAAGCAGCATCGCCTCGAGGAAAACCTTGGCGCGGCCGACCTGGACCTAACCGCCGAGGATCTTCGCGAGATCGATTCCGGTCTGTTGGGTCTCACCGCCAAAGGCGATCGATTGCCCGAAGTGGCGCTGCGGATGACAGGCCTTTGATCGCTCGATCGTCGTCAGCAACACTGCAGATCAATTCAGCCAGGGAGCATATTGCGTGAGGCAGACGTGGCGCTGGTTCGGACCGAAGGATCTCTGCTCCGTTGACGACATGCGGCAGGCTGGCGTGGAGGGTGTAGTGTCGGCGCTCCATCATGTTCAGCCTGGCGAAGTCTGGACGCCATCGGAGATCGATCGTCGCCAGCGCGAGATCGCAACGATGAGTGACGGCTCCGCGTCAACGCTGAAATGGGAGGTGGTCGAGAGTCTGCCGGTGTCGGAGCACGTGAAGAAGCAGAAGGGCGCGTGGCGGTCCCACATCGAAGCCTGGAAAGCCTCGATGCGTAACCTGCACGACGCTGGGATTCGCGTCATCTGCTACAATTTCATGCCGGTTCTTGACTGGACGCGCACCGACCTCCGCTACCGAGTGCCTACCGGTGCGACCTGTATGCGCTTCGACATCATGGACTTCGCGATTTTTGACATCCACATCCTTGGCCGCCCGAATGCGGCAGCCGATTTCTCGGAGGCGGTGGTGGATGCGGCCGCCCGCCGCGCGTCGATCATGGCCGATGATCGAAAAGTCGGACTTATGAGAAACATCATCAGCGGCTTGCCCGGAGGAGCGGCGACGTTGAGCCTTGACGATGTTCGTGCGCATCTAGCGGAATATGATGGGATTTCCGCCGAGAGTTTGCGCCGAAACCTGATCGACTTCCTCGAAGAGGTTTCTCCACTCGCGCAGACACTGGGAATGCGGCTCTGCTGTCATCCGGACGATCCGCCTTTTCCTCTTCTCGGATTACCGAGGATCGTGTCGACGGAGGCCGACTACGAGGCCGTTATGCAGGCGGTGGATATTCCCGCGAACGGCATCACTTTGTGTTCCGGCTCTCTGGGGGCAAGACCCGACAACGACCTGCCCGGCATGATGAACCGTCTCGGCCACCGCGTACACTTCCTGCATCTTCGAAATGTTCGTCGCGAAAGTTCCGCCGTCATCGGCAGCTTTCATGAAGACGAGCACCTCGCAGGTGAAACCGACATGGTCGCTTTGATCGCGGCTGTCGTTCGAGAGGAGGTCCGCCGCCGCGCGGCGGGACGCGAGGATACCTCAATTCCGTTTCGGCCTGATCACGGTCAGGACATCCTCGACGATCATGGGCGAAGGACGCAGCCGGGCTATCCCACAATTGGCCGGCTAAAGGGCCTGGCGGAGCTGCGAGGGATTATGAAAGCGCTTGAGCACCCTAAGGAAGGGGTGAGCAATGTCGAAAGAATATGATAGCATAGAGTTCGCCTCTGAGGTGGGGAGAGCACAATGAAGCGGAGTCGAATCCAATCTATGTTTAGGCGTATCTGTCGATAGATCACTTCAGCGGAAGTCACAGATAAAACGGTGACGATAGAGAAAGACGCACCACTCGCCGCAATGGCCCTGGTTTGGCTGGGCGCACGATGAAGTGAGCCATCTCACGCGCAGGCCCCCGCAGGACGCATGCGTGAGAGTGTACCTGCGAACTCATGCCTCGCCCCTTTGATGTTGAGCGGGAGTTGAAGATGTGGGTTGGCGAGTAGGGCATCTTCGGGTGCTGTCACGTTGTTTTGGGTTAACGGATTGGAGGTAAGTATCCCTTCGCCGAAGGCCGTCTGGCCTGATTTGCTGATCGGCCTTAAGCCCATGCCTTATGTCATGCGCTACAGTCATTTCACCCATTGAGGTTCTGCCTGCCGACGACCTTGGCCGGCGGCGGGATTGGAGGGATGAAGAGAAGATCCGGATCGTAGAGGAAAGCCTGCGGGGTTTTCGCCAGGTTCTGCGACAGCGCGGCGCTACGGACTATCACGGTCATTGTTGACCCGCTGGCGTCGGGAGTACCGCACCGGGCTTCTGGGCAGCCCCTCACGACAAGCTTTTGTTCCACTGCCGCTCTCCCCGCCGGAAGCCTCGCCTGGTGATGTGACGGCAAAGCCTGTGTCTGGCGGCGATGTCCAGATCACGATCGATCTGGTGAACGGCCGTCGCCTGACGATCCCGACGGCGCTGGATCCCGATATTCTCGCCCGTCTGTTGCCAGTTCTGGATGCGTCATGATCGCGTTTCCGGCCGGGGTGAAGGTCTGGATCGCGGGCGGCGTGACGGATATGCGCTGCGGCATGAACCGCCTGGCGCTGAAGGTGCAGGAAGGGCTCGGGCGCGATCCTCATGGCGGCGAGGTGTTCTGCTTTCGAGGCCGCAAGGGCGATCTGATCAAGGTCCTGTGGCATGACGGGGTCGGCATGTCGCTTTATATGAAGCGCCTGGAGGCGGGAAAGTTCATCTGGCCTATCAGCCAGAGTGGTTCCGCCGTGCCGGTATCGTCGGCGCAGCTCGGCTATCTTCTGGAAGGAATCGACTGGCGCAATCCGCGCTGGACACAGCGGCCCTCGAAGGCAGGCTGATCGCCTATATTCCTCTGTTTTTGTTGGGCTTTTTGCATGTGGCATGGTAGCTTCCCGCCATGGATGAGGCTGCTTCGGAGATAGCCAGATTGCGTACCGCGCTTGCCGCATCGGAAGCGCGCGCCGCCTCGGCCGAGGCCGATCTCGCGCAGGTGCGCGCCGTCGTTACCACTTCCGAGGCGATGATCCGGCACCTCAAGCTCGAGATCGCCAAAATGCGGCGGGAACAATACGGCCAGAGTTCGGAACGCCGCGCCCGACTGATCGATCAGATGGAACTGGAACTCGAAGAACTCGAGGCCGACGCCACCGAGGACGAGATCGCGGCGGAACGCGCCGCGACGAAGATCACGAATGTTTCCGCCTTCGAACGCCGTCGTCCGGCGCGCAAACCGTTTCCAGAACACTTGCCACGCGAGCGGCTGGTCATCGAGGCTCCGTCGACCTGCACCTGTTGCGGTTCGCTCCGGATCGTGAAGATGGGCGAAGACATCACCGAGACGCTGGAAGTGATCCCGCGCCAATGGAAGGTGATCCAGACGGTGCGCGAGAAGTTCACCTGTCGGGATTGCGAGAAGATCTCGCAACCACCGGCGCCCTTTCATGCCACGCCGCGCGGATGGGCGGGGCCGAACCTGCTGGCCACGATCCTCTTCGAGAAGTTCGGCCAGCATCAACCTCTGAACCGTCAGGCCGAGCGTTATGCCAGGGAGGGCGTCGATCTCAGCCTTTCCACGCTGGCCGATCAGGTCGGGGCTTGCGCCACCGCCCTGCAGCCGGTCCATGATTTGATCCGCACCCATGTTCTTGCCGCAGAGCGACTACATGGGGATGACACGACCGTGCCGCTTCTGGCCAAGGGCGCAACGAGGCAGGCCAGGCTCTGGAGGTATGTCCGCGACGATCGTCCTTTCGCGGGCGGCGCGCCTCCCGCGGCACTCTTCCATTTCTCTGCCGATCGCGAGATGACCCACCCCAACCGGCATCTCGCCGGGTGGAGCGGCACGCTGCAAGCCGACGCCTACGGCTTGGCGGCTACAACGATCTCTATCGCGCTGGTCGCGACCCCGCGCCGGTGCTCAGCGCGCTCTGCTGGAGCCATGCGAGGCGCAAGTTCTTCGAACTGGCCGACATCGCCGGCAACGTGCGCAAGGGCAAACCCGCTCACGAGATCTCGCCTGTCGCGCTTGAGGCCGTGGCTCGTATCGATGCCCGTTCGATATCGAACGTGGCATAAACTGTATGCCTGCCGAGGAGCGGCTTGCTGCCCGACAGCAGCATGCCCGCCCGCTCGTCGAGGAATTGCACGACTGGCTCACAGCTCAGCGCTCGCAAATGTCCAGGCACAATCCTGTCGTCAAGGCGATCAACTACATGTTCGAGAAGGAGGGACGCTGGGAGGCCTTTACCCGGTTCCTCGATGACGGCAGGCTTTGTCTTTCGAACAATGCCGCCGAACGCGCCCTGCGCGGTATCGCCCTGGGGCGCCGGGCGTGGTTATTCGCCGGTTCCCAGCGCGGAGGCGAGCGCGCCGCTTTCATGTATTCCCTGATCGTCACGGCAAAGATGAACGATATTGATCCGCAGGCCTGGCTGGCGGATGTGCTCGCCCGCATGCCGAACATATCTGTGTCCCGATTGCCGGAACTGCTCCCGTGGAACTGGTCACGCGCCGACAACGCCCGGCAGGTAGCGGCCTGATGGCGCACCCGACGCATGTCTACACGATCGAATACGTCGCCACGTTGATCGGCGAGAATCTCGAACTGCTTCGGGAGATCGCCAGCAATTCCGACAACATCGATGACAGCGAGATGATCCATGTCCACGACGGAACCGAAGAGGGCATCTCGACCTTCACGGACCGGGGCATCGAGAGCCTGCAAGAGTTCCTCGCAGACGTGCGATCCTGGGAGGGCGGTGTTCGAAAATTCCTCCTGGATTCCCAATGCGATCCTCAACCGATCGCGCGCATCATGGCAGACGAGCCGAAATCATAGTCCCTACGGCCTTGCCCGGATGGATACGGAGGTAATGGCCCCGGCATGTCTGACGCTGTCGCCCGTTACAAAAACCACCGCTTTCCAACCGAGATCATTGCCCGCGCGGTCTGGCTCTACTACCGGTTCCCGTTGAGCCTGCGCCA
>NZ_JAVFVV010000040.1 GCF_030929505.1 Mesorhizobium sp. LHD-90
CGACGCTGCGCTGATTGAAGGCTCCGCGCCTCCGCCGGTTGCTCAACCCGCGCCCTATGGCGTAACTGAAACGGTCGAGGCTCTAATCCCTGCTGGATGAAAGTTCAGGGGCAGGTCACTGCCCATGAGATGCGCGGACACGGCCGCGTCCAGAAATCGCGCTGAGTCGAAGATTTCCGGGATGGGATCGCGAAGGCATGCCCGCAGTGAATTGCTATTCATCAACGTCAAGAAGATCGTTTTGTGTGGTCCCGGAAGAAGGCAGCAGCGCCGTCCTCGTCGATCTCGCCGGCAGCTACACCCATGGTAAACTCGTAAAGCGTTCCGTCATTGACAGTCAGTTCGTAGCCGTTGAGCAGCAGGAAGGTCGCAGCCGCGACAATCGCGGTGCGCTTGTTACCATCCACGAAAGCATGGTTGCGGGCAATGCCGAAAACATAGGCCGCCGCAAGCTCATGGACAGTCGGGTCGCCATAGGCTGCCTTGTTCTCGGGGCGGGAAAGGGCGGATTCCAGCGCGTTCTCGTCGCGCAACCCCTGAGCACCTCCATGCCTGCGCAACTGCTCGGCGTGAAATGCTTCTACCGCCCTCCGCGACAGAAAAATCCAGCTCATTCGGCGAGCTTCTGAAGCGCGACCTTGTACCTATCCATGACCTTGCGGGCGGCCTCCATCTGCCGCTCGAAGGAATCGTCCACCGGCGTCAGCGTGAGCCCACCAGCGGCCTCTTTGACCTCAACGGCGTCGCCGGCCTGCAGGTTGAGTTTTGTGAGCAGCTCCTTCGGGAGGATGACGCCCTCGGAATTGCCGATCTTGCGGATGACAGTGTTCATGGGAAACTCCATGTTATAACGAACGTATAACATGGAAAACAGTGTGTTGCAACAGATGTGATAACAAGCCTGTGAACGCGCGTTGGCCTGCAGGGTTTCCGGCCACGTTAACCAGCAGCAAGGCTGGGCCATCGCCGACGGCGACGAGGCGGATGCCGCGCATGGGCTGTTCGGCACGGGCGTCGGCGACGAGGCGGGCGTCAACGGTACGATTGAAAAAGCCCGTCGTTCGGCCAAGGCGCTTCTTGAATGCGCGTTTCCAGCGCTTATGCTTTGTCGGATTGTCTGCGAGGATATCCGCAGGGGCAAACTGACCGATTTCCCCCGACGAGCTGGCTGGTGAATCGCATGGCGTATGTGAAACAACTTCTGGACAAGGCGCGTTCGCGCCTCGTCATGGTCCTTGACGAAGCCGGCGTGCTTGACGTCTCGCGCTTGTTGCGCGCCGGAACCGACATCGTAGTCGTTTGCGACACGTCTGGCGCCATGGCGGGTATCGTCACGAAAACCGATATGGTCGAATGGCTGGCGGGCGGGCAGAACATTCACAAGGATGCCCGCATTGGGTCGGTGATGAGGCCGAATGTCCTCGTGTGCGGACTTGATGACGAATTGCACGATGTATGGTCGCTGATGCGCGCCGAAGATGTGAAGAACCTTCCCGTACTCGACGAGGACAATCGCCCTGTGGGCGTTCTCAACGCGCGTGACGCGCTCGGCATCCTGCTCGCGGAGACCGAGAACGAGGAAGCGCTCCTTCGCGATTATGTGATGGGACAAGGCTATCGCTGACGGCTGTCTGATACCATTCCCGGAAACGTCGGCTTGGGCCGACGCCGAGTTTGCGCCGCTTATAGGAGGTGTCGGTCTCGCGCCGCCTTTCCCGCCTCCAGAACCCGCGACGGTCACCTGAAAGCCGAGGGTCGTCCAGGCGTCCTGACGGTCCCTGTTCATGCGTGCGGATCATGTGACCGGTTCGCTCCAGGGCAGCCGGCCCTCCAGCACCACCGTGACATCGTGCACGGCGAGCGCCTCGTCAAGGCGCCGGTTGGGGCCGTTGCCTTCTGATTATTCGTCTTATGTCGGAAAGAAACCCAGCCAATCGTCATGACTATATGTCTGGTGGCTATGGCTACTGGAATCCAACGTGCAGAGGAAACACGACATGTCCGGATGGCTGGCAATCCTGCGCACTGCCACAGTTGGCTTTACCCTGGCTGCCGTCAGCCCCGTCCATGCAGGTGACGTGCAACTGACGCCGGCCCAGATGCGAGAGGACCTGATCTTCTTGAAGGAGGAATGGGCTCCTCTCGACAAAAGTTTCAGCGATCTTCAGCGGAAAGAGTTCAATCAATATGTCGATGACACCGCCGCCGCGACCGAACATCTGACGCCGGAAGCGTTCGCGCTTGAAGTCATGAGAGCCGTGGCAATCGCGCGCAATGGACACACCAACGCCAATATCGGCCCGTTTCTGGGCGACGACCTTCCCGTGCGCGCATGGTCCTTTTCCGATGGGCTTCATATCGTCAAGACCCATCCGGATTTCGAGCGGCTGCTGGGCGCGCGCATCGACAGGATCGGCTCTTACACCACGCAGGAAGCGCTGGATCATGTGCGCCTGTATCTTTCCGGCACCGACCAGAGGGCTCGTTTTCTAGCTCCCGGCTATCTGGTTACGCCCGCCGTTCTCAAGCAGATCGGCGCCGTAGACGACGCGGCCCGTGTTCCGCTGACCGTGCGGTTTCCTGACGGCCGGACCGAGACGGTCGAGATTGCGCCCATAGGAGATGACGATCCCGGCGACGAGCGCAAGGCAAGCCTCAACAGAGGCTATTCCGTGCTCATTCCCGACGACGAAAACGTGCCTGGACGCTGGCGTCATCTGCTCGATGGCCGCAGGGGGCTGCCTCCCTTATATGGCAAACGCAGCGACGTGCAGTGGCAATTCCTCGGCGCCTCGGGGGAGGTGCTCTATATCCGCAACGACACGGCGAAGAGCCTCGACGAGACGCCGCTGTCGGACAAGCTCGGCGGCGTCGTCCTTGGAAAGATCCTGCCGGAGCGACCGAAGTTCATCGTTGTCGACCTCCGCCTCAACAATGGCGGCGATTTCTTCAACACGATCCTGTTCTCCCAGGCGCTGCCCCGGCTTGTGCCGCCCGACGGGCATGTTTTCGTGCTGGTAGGCAGGGCAACTTTCTCCGCGGGCATAACCACCGCCGCCATGCTCAAGGGATCGGGAGGCGACAAGGTCACCCTCGTCGGCGAACCGATGGGGGATGGCGGCCAGTTCTGGTCCGAGGGCAAATATGTCGAACTGCCGAACTCCAAAATCCCGGTTCGCTACAGCCCGCAATTCCATGATTATGAAAGAGGGTGTTTCGACACCGCCGACTGCTATTGGGCCACTGTCGCCTTTGGCCCGCGCGGCATTTCGATTGCGCCGGAAATTTCGGTCGACCTGAGTTTTCAGGCCTATGCAGAGGGGCGGGACCCAGCGTTGGAGACAGTGCTGGACCTCGCCGCCAGGCACTGACCTGCGGTTGCCTAGGCGGCCTTCCGAAAGCCCTCCATCTGCGCCGCCATGGCGCGCCGGAACGCCGGCCGGGCCTCGCAGCGTTCCTTGTAGGCCTTCAGCGCCGGATAGAAGTCCAGCAGATCGGTATGCCGCAGGATGCGGAGCACATCGGCCATCATCAGGTCGCCCACGGTGAAGCGGCCTTCGAGATAGTCCTTGGCTCCGAGCGCCTTCTCCAGCATCGCTAGCCGGTCGCGCACGAACGCCTCGGCCTGCGGCCGCCGCTGCTTCGCCCATTCCTCCTTCGCGTGGAACAGGTCGATGCCGGCAAGCTCCTGGATCGCGATCTCGACCGAGTTCAGCGCTGCGAACAGCCAGGCGATCGCCCGGGCGCGTCCGGTCGCTTCCGGCGGCAGCAGCGTCTCGTTGTTTTGCGCGATGTGGAGCGCGATCGCGCCGCTCTCGAACAGGACGAGCCCATCCTCCTCGATCGCCGGGACCTGGCCAAAGGGCTGGCGCGCCAGATGCTCGGGCGACCGCTGCTCCGGTCCCCGCGCCACCGTGCGCACCCGGTAGGGCAGGCCCGCCTCCTCCAGCGCCCAGCGGACGCGAAAAGCCCGCATCAGCGGCGCGGCGAAATCCGGAACCCAGTCATAGGTCGTCAGCGTGATCATGTGTGCAATCCTTCCCGTTCCGCCACGGCGATGTTCTCGACATAGATCTGCTGTTTGTTGAAGAGCGAGTTCCATCCGCCGATGTGGCTGTCGCGGATGGCGACGGTGGAGAACAGAGCCTGATGGAAGGTCTGGACGGTTTTTCCATCCTTCTCCGCCAGGGTCATGGTCGCCACGGTATCCAAATACTGCTCCGGGTCGTCGTCCCACCGAAAGGTGAAGACGATGCGCCTGTTGCGCTCAACCTCGCGGATCACGCCGCCGAATCTCGACAGCCCGTATTGTTTCGAGGTCATCGCGCCGCGCCACGGTCGGCCGGGCGTCAGTTCCCAGTCGAGTTCGATGGTCGTGAATTCCTCCGGTCCCCACCAGCGCAGCATGTGGTCGCGGTCTTCCCACAGCCGGAAGACCAGGGTGGCAGGCGCGTCGAACTCCCGTTCGATCAAGAGTTCGTCGTCGCGGATGTTTTTCACTGTTTCTTCCCTTCCGCCTGCTTTTTGGTGATCTCACTGAGATACGCATCCATCCGATCGAAGCTCTCTTCCCAGAATCGCCGGTATTTCTCGAGCCATCCGTCGACCTGCTGCAATGGCGCCGTTTCCAGCCTGCAGGGCCGCCACTGCGCCTCGCGTCCGCGCGAGATCAGGCCGGCGCCCTCCAGCACTTTGAGGTGCCGCGACACCGACGGCAGCGACATGGCGAAAGGCTCGGCGAGTTCGTTGACCGTCGCTGCGCCCTGGCTGAGCCGCGCCAGGATCGCGCGCCGGGTCGGATCGGCTAGCGCCGACAGGGTTTTGCTGAGGGAATCGTCTGTGTGTTGCATATTTAGCAATCGTGCTAATTAACTGATAGGCTAAATATGACGACGGGAAGCATCTGTCAAGGCATACCGTCAACGACCTCGGTCGAAGTCGCGGCTGACAACCGAGCGCTGGGTTGACGAACCCATATCCCGTTGGTTATACGTCGATCAATAGCCATTGGGTTATTGATCAAGAATGTCGAACCTCCAGGATGTGCTCTTCCGAACCCTCGCCGATCCGACCCGGCGGGCCATCTTCGAGCGGCTGTGCCGTGAAGGCGAGCAGACGGTGGGCGCGCTGACGGCGCGCGCCGGGGTGTCGCAGCCGGCGGTGTCGAAACATCTCGGGGTGCTGAAGCAGGCGGGACTGGTGCGCGACCGCCATCACGGTCGCCAAACCCACTACAGCGCGCAGCTCGGCGCGCTCGCCCCGCTGGTCGACTGGACAAGCGAGATGACCGGGTTTTGGGAGAACCGGTTCGACACGCTCGAAGACCTGCTGAACAGGATGGACCAATGAACGAAACATCGGCCGAAACGCGCTCCGTCGTCGTCGAGCGGCAGATCCCCCATCCGCCCGAAAAGATCTGGCGCGCGCTGACGCAATCGCACCTGATCGAGGAGTGGCTGATGAAAACCGACTTCAGGCCGGACGAGGGCAGCCGCTTCAATCTCAGCGCCGATTGGGGCGCCGTGGAAGGCAAGGTTCTGGCGGCCGATCCGCACAGGACGCTGTCCTACACATGGGACACAAAGGACCTCAGGAGCGTCATCACCTGGACGCTGACGCCGACGCCAACGGGCACGGTGCTGCGCATGGAGCAGTCGGGTTTCCGGCCGGACCAGCAGTCCTACTACCGCGGCGCGGTTGCCGGATGGCAGCGCTTCTTCGCCAATCTGGAGCAGGTTCTGGCGCGCATCGACTGAAGCCAGCGTCCGCAATTCGAAGCTCACTCCGCGCGTGACGCGAACATGGCAAACGGAGAATTTTCCATGAAGATCAGACTGACCAGCGTCCATGTCGACGACCAGGACAAGGCCCTGCGCTTCTACACCGACGTGCTGGGCTTCTTGAAGAAGGCCGATGTCCGCAACGGGCCGTATCGCTGGCTGACCGTGGCCTCGCCGGAAGAGCCGGACGGCGCCGAACTGCAACTGGCGCTCGCCGACGACCCCGCCGCACGGGCCTACCAGGAAGCCATGTTCCGACAGGGTAAGCCCGCAATCATGGTCCACAGCGATGACGTCAAGGCCGAGTACGAGCGCATCAAGACACTCGGCGGCGAATTCACCATGCCGCCGACCGAGGTGATGCGCGGGGTAACCATCGCCCAGTTCGGCGACACCTGCGGCAACCTCGTCCAGATCAACACGCTGGCGCGCGGGTAGGGCAGTTGGCCGGGCGACAAGCGGTGCCGCGTCACAAGGCCGCGAGCTGGTTTGGAGATGGGATGCACGTCCGAATACGGCCGGGGTGCCCAACTTCTACGGCATGGAGGTTCAACCGGCGAAGAGGGGCTTCAAGCCAGTCGCCGCTGCCATTTCGAGCCATTTCCCTGTTTGAATTGTGAGGTAAAGTGAACGTTCTCCTGTGGGTTCT
This sequence comes from Mesorhizobium sp. LHD-90, assembly GCF_030929505.1. GTDB lineage: Bacteria > Pseudomonadota > Alphaproteobacteria > Rhizobiales > Rhizobiaceae > Kumtagia. The sequence goes on from NZ_JAVFVV010000040.1 coordinate 6,430, forward strand.
GCAGATCCTTCTTGCCCTCCACACCGTGACGGGCGCGATCTGGAAGTTTTCCAATCCCGCGCAGACCGTGCCTTCCCTGAGCGCGATTCCCCACGGCGCCTGGCTGGCCATGAGCGTCCTTGAAGTGCTTTGCGCGCTCGGCCTGGTCCTGCCGCTGTTTGCCAGGTCCCTGGCCGGACTGGTCCCGGTCGCGGCGGGCTTGATCGCCGCGGAGATGCTGCTCTTCTGCGGGTTGCATATCTATTCCGGCGACCCGAATTTCGGCCCCATGCTCTATTGGCTTGTCGTGGCCGCCCTATGTGCGTTCATTGCCTACGGCAGGCTTGTGCTAAGACCCTTTTGACAATTGTTGGACATGACCGGCAAGAACGATCCCAGGGCGGGCGGGCGCCCGCCGCCAGCCACCGGCAAGAAAACGGCGGCGAAAAAGCCCAGGGCGGCCGGCAAGGGCGGGCGACCCGCGGCAACCGGGAGCAAGGCTCCGGCAGGCACGCAGCCGGTGCTGCTTTCGGGCGGCAACCCGCGGATCGCCAAGGGTTACGGCGACGCTCCGGTGCAGACCTATGTCGCGGCCATGCCGGGCTGGAAAAGCGACGTCGGGCGCCGCCTCGACGCCATCATCGAGCGCACCGTGCCCGGCGTACGCAAGGCGGTGAAGTGGAACTCACCCTTCTATGGCATTGAAGATGACCTCTGGTTCCTGAGCCTTCATGTGTTCGCGAAATACGTGAAGGTGACCTTCTTCCGTGGCACGTCATTGCGCCCAGTCCCGACCGGCGCGTCGAAACACCCGGCGGTGCGCTACTACGACATTTATGAAGACCAACTCGACGAAGCGCAGTTCGCCGACTGGGTGAAGCAGGCCAGCCTGTTGCCGGGCGAGAAAATGTGAGCGCGAGGTGCGGGCCGGCATGAACGGATGGCAGTGCCACCGCCTTGCGGCCCTTCGCGCCCAGCCGGGCAACGAAGGGCAGCACCGACGATAAGAAGGAGACCGCCGCCTTATGCGGGCGAGACGACGATGCGGCCCTTCATGTTGGGATGGAAGCGGCAGTAATACTCTACCGAATCCGATGCCTGGACGATCCTCGTGGCCTTCTTGCCCGGCGGGATCATGACCTCCCAGCCTCCCTTGACCGTGGCGGTGTGGACGAACGCGTCGTTGTTGGTCCATTCGATCGTCGCGCCAGGCTTGACGGTCACCTCGGCCGGAGAAAAGACCAGCTTGTCGATGCTTACGTGAACGGTGCCGTCGTGCGAGCGGGCGGCGCCCGTCACCAGGGCGAGCGCGCCCGACAGCAGGACCTGCCGCCTGGTCGGTGAAAAGCTGCTCATTTGAGGGCGGCCGCCACGTGTTCGGCATGCTGCTGGTGACCCTGGAACAGCTTCAGCCCTGTCTCCAGCAGTCCCTTCAGTTCGGCATTCTCGGCCGACGGGATGAGCACCGTCTCCAGCGCGCCGTTGACCTGCTTGTGATAGGCGACCTCGTTGTCGACATAGGCCTTGTCGAACGCTGCGCCGTCGAGCTTGGCAAGCTCGGCGCGTTTGGCGCTGGCCGCATCCGCCAGCGCCTTGCTGGTGTCGTTGTCCTCCGGGGTGACGTTCAGCTTCTTGGCGAGATCGAGCGCCTGCACGTTGACGGCCTCGTGGTCGCGCAGCATCTCCTGCGCGAATTCGGTGACGTCCTTGGTCTTCGATTTTTCGAGCGCGAGTTTTGCCGCCTCGATGTCGATGACGCCGGCCGTATAGGCGATGTGCGCGATCTGCGGATCGGTGGGCTTGTCGGCGGCCGACGAAAACGATGCCAGGGCAAGCAGGGACACGGCCGAGACCGCGGCTGTGAGATAGGGTTTCATGAAACCTCCTTTGCGCCGGCCACGCGACCGGCCCGTTGTTGGGTGCAAAGGTTGGATGCGGGGCGGCGTGAAAGGTTCCCGGCCTATTCGGGAAAGCCCAGCCTCGTCATGACCGCCGCGGTCAGGCGGTCGCAGCGGCGGCCGGCGAACGGAAAGGCGTCGAGCAGGACAGGGCCGATGCGGGCGTCCAACGCCTTGCGGATCAGCGCCCGAGCCCGATGCAGCCGCGTCTTGACGGTCGCTTCGCGCAAGCCAAGCAGATCGGCAGTCTCTTCGAGGCTGAGCCCCTCAATCACCCGCGCGACGAAAACGACGCGGTATAGTTCGGGCAAATCGTCGGTGGCGCGTTCGACAAGCTGGAGTATTTCGCGCTGCGCCATCGTGCGCTCCGGATCGTCCGCCGATGCATTGAGGGGGAAGGGGATGATCTTTCCTTCGACGGACAACTCATTCGCCATCGACGCGGCGCGCCGCCGCTTGCGAAGGCGTCCGAGGGCTTCGTTGATGGCTATGCGTGACAGCCAGGTCGACAGGCTGGCCTGGCCGCGAAAACCGTCAAGATGGGTAAAAGCCTGCAAATAGGCCTCTTGTACGACTTCTTCCGCTTCGGCGTCGTTGCAGACTATGCCTCGGGCCAAGCGGTAGAGGCGCTGGTTGTTCAGCTTCATGATCGTCCGGAACGCGTTGGCGTCGCGGCACCGTGCGCGGGAAACCAGATCGGCCTCGCCCACAAAATCGGCATCGATGGCTGCGGGTTCGGGGACGGTGGGCATGGGCTGCTCCATGGCTATCCACCTTAGATGTAAAACGCGCGCCGGGGTTCCCGAAAAATCGGCGCTTTTTCGAACTGACTGCGAGCAGAGCGGCCATTGGGACATGGCTGAGACGAGATGGACGATACGAAGATGTTCGAGCGTTCTCGCCCGTAATCCTTGTTCGGTCATCCAATACGGGGATGCGATTATTTCGGTCCAGGAATCGCCTTCAGACGTTCAACTCTCCATTCACGACAATTTTCGGGCTCCGGAAACCCATCTTGACCCATGCGGCAAATAACCGGCCATAGAACGACAGGGATTGCTGCTTCAGGTTCGGGACATCGTCGGGAAGGTTTGCCGGCTGTTCAAGATCGCCCGCCATCGTCCGCATTTCGAGCGGCGGGCGGTCGCCCTCCGCCCAGAGGTGCCCATAGACGCTGAGCCAGTGGCCTCCCTTCATCTCCATGAAGACAGGCGTGTTGCAGCAAGCCGCGACGACGCGCCGGGTGCCCGCGTTTGCCGACAATCGATATTCTTTCAATTGTTCTGCGCCGGACAGGATACGCACCCGGTCCTTCCGATGCAGCACGAATGGGGTGGCCCCCTTTTCATCCACGATAATCGGGGCGCCCGGCAATGAATTCAGGACGGCGCCCGCCTTCCTGCAACTGCTGCAAAGGCATTCGACGCTCGCGATATGAGAGCCTTCAACCTGCATGGTGAACCGCCCGCATTTGCAGGTCAGCGAGCTTTGCCTTGTCACCGGATGCTCCTCCCGTTTCCGTTAATTAGACTGTACCGTCCAGTTTGATTTGTCAAGCTTGAGTGCTATGGTTCTTCGAAACGTCGAGAGGCCGAAGAATGTCCAATGGCGCTGCCACCCGCATCGACCGCAGCCGCAAGAAGATTATTGGCGCGGCCGAGCAGGTATTTCTTCAGCACGGATTTCTTGGCACCAACATGGATGCGGTGGCTGAAAAGGCGGGCGTCTCCAAGCAGACGGTCTACGCACACTTCAAGTCCAAGGAGGCCCTATTCGTGGAGGTCGTGCGGGCCATGACCGGCGTTGCCGCGCATGAAATCGGCGAGGACGTCGACGAGGTTCTGGATGATCGGCCCGTGCGGGATTATCTGTTGGAAGTGGCAATCGACCAACTGAGAATTGTGCTGACGCCGCGGCTGATGCAGCTTCGGCGCATGGTCATTGGAGAAGTCGAGCGATTTCCCGATCTCGGACGGTCGCTATACGAGAACGGTCCAATGAGATCGATAAGGAGGCTCACGCGAGCCCTGGAGCACTATTCATCGATCGGTCAGATCAAAACCCCCGATCCGTCCGTTGCCGCCACGCAGTTCAACTGGCTGGTGATGGGCGCACCGACAAACGCCGCCATGTTTTTGGGCGATGGTGGAATACCTCCAAAGGCGCAGCTTCGCGCCCACGCTCGCGAATGCGTACGGATATTCTTGTGCGGATACGCGGCGGAAGGCGCGGCCGGAAGCTGACGTCCGGCAAACGGCGGTTCCTCGGCATCGCGTCTGTCCCCGGGGCATTGAAGATCGCTTGTTGCAAATCCGCCGACAGGCGATACCGGACGACGGGCGAGCGGCATCAAACATGAGGGAAGAGACGAAGGCCATGGAAAAAAGCGGCCCGGATGAAGCCGAGGTGGGAGCTTCTCCCTCCCGACTGATCGACGCGCGGATCAGGGAACTGGGCGATTGGCGGGGCGAAACGCTCGCCCGGGTCCGAAAGCTCATCAGGGAGGCCGACCCCGACGTGGTCGAGGAGGTGAAGTGGCGGAAGCCGTCGAACCCGCTTGGCGTTCCCGTCTGGGAGCACGGCGGCATCCTCTGCACCGGTGAGACCTACAAGGCCGCCGTGAAGCTGACCTTCGCCAAGGGCGCGGCGCTTGAGGATCCGTCGAGCCTGTTCAACTCCAGCCTCGACGGCAACACCCGCCGGGCCATCGATATCCACGAGGGCGACAAGATCGACGAGGAGGCGTTGAAGGCGCTGATCCGCGCCGCCGTGGCGCTGAACGCCGCCGACTCCCGGAAGAGGAAGAGGGCCTGACGGCCGCTGACCTAGAGGCGGCGCGACTTGGTGAGGCGTGCCGTTGGCGGCGGAGCCCCTTGCTTCATCGGGCGGAGCCCCTTGCTTCATCGGTACGCCAGCCGTCGGACGCTTCTTGCCCGGCGGCATCGCCGAAAAAGGGCTTGCCGAGCCTGTTCATTTGCATTATGTAACGTATTTGTTCATGATATGTTCATGACGACTTTTCCCGGACATGGCGGGAAGGATTCAGGAGGAGGGCGGGTTGTCCTGGCTATCGTGGATCCTTCAAGCCGTCCAGCAGCCTTTCCGCCGCTTCGGGAATCACCGTGCCGGGCGGGAAGATCTCGGTCGCGCCGGCGGCGCGGACAGCGGCAAAATCTTGCGGCGGGATGACGCCGCCGGCGACGATCACGATGTCGTCGCGGCCGAGTTTTTTCAGTGCCGCCTTGAGTTCGGGGATCAGGGTGAGGTGTCCGGCGGCGAGCGAGGAGGCGCCGACGATGTGCACGTCGTGCGCGGCCGCGAGTTTCGCGATCTCGTCCGGCGTCTGGAACATCGAGCCGACGGTGACGTCGAAGCCGAGATCGGCGAAAGCGGTGGCGATGACCTTCTGGCCGCGGTCGTGCCCGTCTTGGCCCATCTTGGCGACGAGGATGCGCGGCTTTGCGCCGGTGGCCTTTTCGAAGGCCAGAACTTTTTCCTGGACGCGGTCGACGCCGGCATTCTCGCCGATCGCCTTGCGATAGACGCCGGAGATGGTCTGTACCTCGGCGACGTGGCGGCCGAAGGCTTTTTCCAGGGCCAGCGAGATCTCCCCGACGGTCGCCTTGGCGCGCGCAGCGCGGATGGCGAGATCGAGCAGATTGCCGTTGCCGCGGGCGGCGGCTGTCAGTTGGTCGAGCGCCGTCTCCACTGCAGCCACGTCGCGCGTGCCCTTGAGCTGCTGCAGCTTGGACAATTGCCGGGCCCGCACCCCGGCATTGTCGATCTTCAGCACGTTGACCTCGATGTCCTTCTCGGGGCGGAAAGCGTTGACGCCGACAAGAAGCTGCTCGCCGGAATCGATGCGCGCCTGGGTACGGGCGGCCGCCTCCTCGATGCGCAGTTTCGGAATGCCCTTTTCCACCGCGGCCGCCATGCCGCCGAGGGATTCGACCTCGGCGATGTGGCCGAGCGCCTTGTTGGCGAGGTCATGCGTCAACCGTTCGATGAAAGCCGAGCCGCCCCACGGGTCGATGAAGCGAGTGGTGCCGGATTCCTTCTGCAGGATGAGCTGGGTGTTGCGGGCGATGCGGGCCGAATGATCGGTCGGAAGCGCCAGCGCCTCGTCGAAGGAATTGGTGTGCAGCGACTGGGTGTGGCCCTGCGTGGCCGCCATCGCCTCGATCATGGTGCGCATGATGTTGTTGTAGGGGTCCTGCGCGGTCAGCGACCAGCCGGAGGTCTGGCAGTGGGTCCTGAGCGACAGCGAGCGCTGGTCTTTTGGTGCAAAATTCTTCTGCATCAGCGCCGCCCAGATCAAACGGGCGGCCCGCATCTTGGCGACTTCCATGAAGAAATTCATGCCGATCGCCCAGAAGAAGGAGAGACGCGGCGCGAACTTGTCGATGTCGAGGCCGGCGGCGACGCCGGCGCGCGCATATTCGATGCCATCGGCGATGGTGTAGGCGAGTTCGAGGTCGGCGGTCGCCCCGGCCTCCTGCATGTGGTAGCCGGAGATCGAGATCGAGTTGAACTTCGGCATGTTGGCCGAGGTGTAGGAAAAAATGTCCGACACGATCCGCATCGAGGGTTTCGGCGGATAGATGTATGTGTTGCGGACCATGAACTCCTTGAGGATGTCGTTCTGGATGGTGCCGGCCAGATCCTTCTGGGCGACGCCCTGTTCCTCCGCCGCAACGATGTAGAGCGCCATGATCGGCAGCACCGCGCCGTTCATGGTCATCGACACGGTCATCTCGTCGAGGGGGATTCCGTCGAACAACTGGCGCATGTCGAGGATCGAATCGATTGCGACACCCGCCATGCCGACGTCGCCGGCGACGCGAGGATGGTCGCTGTCGTAGCCGCGATGGGTGGCGAGGTCGAAGGCGACCGACAGGCCCTTCTGGCCACCCGCCAGGTTGCGGCGATAAAAGGCGTTGGACTCTTCGGCCGTCGAGAAGCCGGCATACTGGCGGATCGTCCAGGGCTGCTGGACATACATGGTCGGGTAGGGCCCTCGGATGAACGGCGCGCTGCCGGGGAAAGTGTCGAGCCACGGCAGTTTGGCCACGTCGCTCTCGCCGTAGGAGCGTTTCACCGTCAGCCCCTCCGGCGTCTGCCACTGGCTGCGGTCGCGGATGGGCGCGGAGGCTCCGGGCCGGCGCCAGTCGATTCTGGTGAAGTCTGGAATCATGTGTTGGCTGTCAGGAGTTCATCGAGGCGGGCCGATTCGAGCCGGGGGCAGAAGACCGTTCCGTCGGAGGGCAAAGGGCGACGCGAGGCAGGCAGCGTCTCGACCGGCAGTTCCGATTTGGCGGCGAACAGCGTCGTTCCGATGATGGCGCGCTTGCCGGACCGGTATTCGGCGGCGCGGCGGTCGCGGGCCTGGACGACGCGCTCCTGGAGGTGGCCGGCGGCGAGGCTTCGCAGCAGCCCGCCCTCCTTCTCGATGCACTGGAACTCCGACCAGGCGGCTTCGCAGAGCGCGTCTGTGAGGGCCTCGATGCTGCCGGATCCGGTCGCCGGGTCGATGACGAAGTCGATATGGCTTTCGGCGGCGAGCACGAGCTGCGTATTGCGGGCGACGCGCCTGGCGAAGGCGCCGGGCAGGCCATGGGTGATGGTGTGCGGCAGGACGGAGACGGAATCGGCGCCGCCGGCGCCGGCTGCGAAGGCGGCCAGCGTGGCGCGCAGGATGTTGGTTTCCGTATCGCGCGCGGTCGCCATGCGATAGGAGGTCTCGGCGTGGATCATGGCGCGCGACGGCTTGATGGAGGTGGCTTCCAGCGCCCTCTGCCAGAGCAGCCGCAACGCGCGGATCTTTGCGATCGACACGAACTGATCCTGGTCGACGCAGAGCGCAAAGCCGATATAGGGGGCGGCATAGAACAGCGCCTGGCGCGCCTCCTCGAATAGCCTGAGGTGCGAGACGGCGCCGGCGAGCATGGCGCCGAGTTCCTGCGCCTCCGTCGCGCCGGCATTGTGGAAGACGCGGCCGTCTGCCTCCAGCAGGATGCCCGGCACGCCTATGGCGAAGAAATGCGCGAGCGACTGAGGCATCGATGCCTGCAGCGCCTCGATCGACATGCGCAGACGTCCGGTGCCGGCAAACGTTGCGGCGCTGTCGATGCCGAAGGAGATTCCGAGTTTTGTCGGGTCGGCGCGCCGCTTGGTGAGAAAGGCCACCAGCCGGTCGGCCATCGCGCGGCTGGACGGGTGGGCATCGATACGCACATGCACCTTGTCGAGGGGGATGCCGTCGAGCACCCGCTCCAGCGTGTCGGGCTGGTCGGGCAGGCCGTAACCGAAGGCGTTGGGCGCGCCCTCGAAGACAAGCGCCAGGCCGGCGGCGCCGCCGGCAACGTCCTCCAGCGCCTGGCGGTTGGCGCGGGCCGGATCGGTGTCGTCGCAGCGCTGCACGACGATCCAGGGCAGGGCCGCCTTGCGGCGGGCAAGCGGGACGGCGCCGATGCGGCGCGACGCCAGCGGCTCGATCGCCAGCCCGTCGTCGGTGCGCCCGACCATGACGTCGTCGAAGGGTGCACCGGCAAGCGCTTTTTCCACCAGCGCCAGCCAGTGCGAACGGTCGGCCGCCGGAAATGCGGTTTCGCTGATCAGGTCGTCGACGTTCATTTTCGTCACTCCTACGCTCAGCATGCGCCGGACCGATGCGCCGCGGTTCTCATACGCCGCGGCCTGGCCAAGGGGCATGGCTTCCGATTGCCAAACGAAAACCCTAAGTGCAAGCCCGCGCCTGCATTTTCGCCCGTGCGCCATTGTAGCACAGCAAGCTGGCCACTATACCATTGCACTGCAACCGAACGATGTTTTGGGTGCAGGTCCGACGTATCCGGGAGCGCATATTTCATGGCCGACACCACCAGCATCTTCCTCGGCGCCAGCCGCAAGCCGGACGACAGCTACCAGCGGCCGGAAGAACTGCTGCTGAAATACGGCAACCGCCACGGATTGGTGACCGGCGCGACCGGCACCGGCAAGACGGTGTCGCTGCAGGTGATGGCGGAGGGGTTCTCCAACGCCGGCGTTCCGGTGTTCTGCGCCGACATCAAGGGCGACCTGTCTGGGATCGCCATGATGGGCGAGCCCAAGGATTTTCTGGTCAAGCGCGCGGAAGTCGTGAAGCTCGACCCGTATGAGTTCCAGGAATTCCCGGTGATCTTCTGGGACCTGTTCGGCGAGCAGGGGCATCCGATCCGCGCGACCGTGTCGGAGATGGGGCCGCTGCTGTTGTCGCGGCTGATGAACCTGACGGAGGCGCAGGAAGGCATCATCAACATCGCATTCCGGATCGCCGACGAGGAAGGGCTGCTGCTGCTGGACCTGAAGGATCTGCAGGCGCTGCTTTCCAACATCGCCGAGCGGGCGGACGAGATTTCCGGACGGTATGGCAACGTGACCAAACCGTCGGTCGGCGCGATCCAGCGCTCGCTGCTTATTCTGGAGCAGCAGGGCGCGAAGAATTTCTTCGGCGAACCGGCGCTGCGTATTGCCGACATCATGCGCACGACCCGCGATGGGCGCGGCGCCATCAACGTGCTTGCCGCCGACAAGCTGATGATGAACCCGCGGCTCTACGCGACTTTCCTGCTGTGGCTGATGTCGGAACTGTTCGAGCAACTCCCTGAGGTCGGCGACCCGGAAAAGCCGAAGTTGGTGTTCTTTTTCGACGAGGCGCATCTTCTGTTCGACGCGGCGCCGAAGATTCTCGTCGACCGGGTTGAGCAGGTGGTCAGGCTGATCCGCTCCAAGGGCGTCGGCGTCTATTTCATCACCCAGAACCCGCTTGACGTGCCGGAGACCGTGCTGGCGCAACTAGGCAACCGTGTGCAGCACGCGCTGCGCGCCTATACGCCGCGCGAGCAGAAGGCGGTACGCACCGCCGCTGACACGTTCCGGCCGAACCCGGATTTCGACTGCGCCAGCGTGATCACCAAGCTCGGCACCGGCGAGGCGCTGGTCTCGACGCTGGAGGAGAAGGGTGTGCCGTCGATGGTGCAGCGCACGCTGATGCGGCCGCCGGCTTCGCGGCTCGGCCCGATCACGCCGGAGGAACGCGGGAAGCTGATCCTCGAAAGTCCGGTCGCCGGCCAGTACGACCAGACGGTCGACCGCGAATCCGCCTTCGAGATGCTGCAGAAGAAGGCCACGCAGGCACAGCAGGAGGAAGCGGAGGCTCAAGCCGGCGGGCAGGGCGGCGGGGGCTGGACGCTACCGGATTTCGGCGGCGGCGACAGTTCCGGGCCGGCGCCTCGCCAGCGGCGGGCGCCGGGGCCGCGCCCGTCGAACCGTCAGACGGTGGCGGAGGCGGCGATAAAGTCGGTCGTGCGTTCGGTCGGGTCGTCGCTGGGACGTGCGCTGGTGCGCGGAATCCTGGGCAGCCTGTCGCGCGGGAAGTAGGGCTGGCCAGAGATTCCCTCCTGGCTGTATTCACCCGACCTCACGACGTTTTCCACTCCTGTGCGAGGTTTCGGCCACCGGAGTGCAAATGGCAGATAAGTCAATCATTCCAACAGTTCGGACAAGAATCCTTCCAAACTGTTGGAAGGTTGCGCTCAACTCACCGCAATGCCGCTGGTCACCAGGATCGGGGTCTTGCCTGGAACGCGGTCGTAAAGGTCGATGATGTCCTGGTTCATCATGCGCACGCAGCCGGACGACACGGACTTGCCGATCGTCCACCATTCCGGTGAGCCGTGGACGCGGTAGAGCGTGTCCTCGCCGTCCTGGAAGATGTAGAGGGCGCGTGCGCCGAGCGGGTTGGTCAGACCGGGATCCATCCCGCCATTGGCGGCGCTGTAGCGTTCGAGTTCGGGCTGGCGGCCGATCATGGCGTCGGGCGGCGTCCAGCGCGGCCATTTGCGCTTCCACTGGATGACGGCGCGGCCGGCCCAATCGAAGCCGGCGCGTCCCAGACCGACCCCGTAGCGCAGAGCCTTGCCGTTTTCCTGCACGAGATAGAGGTAGTGGGCAGACGTATCGACGACCACGGTGCCCGGCCGCTCGCCGGTCGGATCGTCGACAAGCCGCCGCAGATACTTCTTGTCGACTTTCTTCAGCGGGATTGCTGGAATCTCGTATCCCTCGTCGACGACCGAAGCGTACATCGCCTCGTAGCCGGTCACTTCCAGCGGTGGCTCGGGTTTTGTCGGCTCGGCCGGCGCCACATAGGCCATCTCGCGGGGCACGGTCGTGCAGGCGGACAGGGCGAGCGAGGCGGCGGCCGCTCCGGCCGCACCGAGCAGGCGGCGGCGCGAGACGACGGGCGAGGGCGGAAGGTCGGTCGGCATATTCTTGTTCTTTCGATTGCAGTCAGGAGTGGCATCCCGGGCGCACCGGGAACACGCTGGCATCCGGCCAGCGTTCGGCTCGGGATAAATCGGTCCGAACCGGGCGCAAACGCGGACGAACGGTGGCGAAGATGTGGTGGGCGGATCGGTGTGGTTCTGGCGCAACAGAGAGGGTGTCGCGCCCTGTCTGCTCCATTCGGCCGGCGGCGGCCGGGACAAGGTCGAGGTTTCGTCGCCGCCCTGGCTGGCGGCCTGGACAAGTCGAAACCTGGTGGATCCGAACGACGCCCAAACGTGCCCGGCCCTTCGGGCCGGCGACGTTCGGTCGCGGCGTCGTCTGGCCGCTCGGCCGATGGAATCCCAAGGCAGCCGCAGGCCGACGAGAGCGGTAGTGGACGCCGCCTTGAAATGCATCCGTCGCCTTGAACAAAGCCGGATTCGCCGGGTCACATTTCGGTGTAGCGGCCGTGAACGGCGCCGAAAGCAGGGTATCCGCACCCGCCGGACCGGCGGGCGGGCATCAGCCGGAGACGAGGCCGCCGATTTCTACGCCGGCCGGTATGAGACCGCCCGGCGAGGCGCCGGCCGGCGCGATGCCGCCCGTGCCTAACGCCGTTGGGCCCGGCTCGGCATTGGCCGGGCCGGTGCCGAGGCCGCCGGCAACGACGATGTTGGTGCCTTCGGGGACGCGGCCGAAGAGATCGATGATGTCCTGGTTGATCAGCCGCACGCAGCCGGACGACACCGATTTGCCGATCGACCACCATTCCGGAGAGCCGTGCAGGCGGTAGAGCGTGTCCTCGCCGTTCTGGAAGATGTAGAGGGCGCGCGCGCCGAGCGGATTGTCGGGGCCGGGCGGCATGCCGCCTTCCCATTCGTTCTTCTTGCCGATCTGCCGAGCGCGATATTGTTCAAGCTCCGGCTGGCGGGCGATCATCTCGTCCGGCGGGAACCAGCGCGGCCACATCTGCTTCGACTGGATGACGCCGCGGCCGGCCCATTCGAAGCCGGCGCGACCGAGCCCGACGCCATAGCGGATCGCCTGCCCGCCCTCGCGCACGAGATAGAGGAAGTGCGAGGAAGTATCGATGACGATGGTGCCGGGCACCTCGCCGGTCGGATCCGGTACGACCTGGCGAAGGAACTGCTGGTCGATCTTGTCGGTGGGCACGCCTGGAACCTCGAAGCCGCCATCGCTGACAGGGGCGTACATGCTGGCATAGCTGCCGAATTCCGGAATGTCGGCCAGCGGCGGCGCCTGCGGCTCCACATAGGCGGGGCTGCGCGGCGCGGTGGCGCAGGCCGAGACCGCGATCGAGGCGGCGCCGGTTGCGGCCGCGCCGAGGAAGTGGCGGCGCGTCATTGCCGGGGCGGATATGTCGTCAGAAACCATCTTTTCCCTTCGCATTGGCGGCCGGGCCCGACTCACGCAATCGTTCAACAATGAACCGCGGAGACAGGGGTTCCGATTTCCGGCGTCGATGCAACGGCAGCGTGGCGAAGATGTGATCACCAAGGCGTGTTTTGGCCGCGCAACAGTTGTCGCCGCATCCGCTCAGCCGGCGAGCAGGCCCTCCAGCGAGGGTAGGATCAACCTGGGCGGGAAATCCGCGTATTCGTCCGGCTGGCCGTGGCGGTTGATCCAGACCGTGCGGAAGCCGAACTTGACGGCGCCCGCAATATCCCAGCGGTTGGAGGACTGGAACGACACGGCGTCCGGATACAGCCGCCAGCCGGTGGCGACGAGGTCGTAGACCTGCGGGTCGGTCTTGAAGCGGCAGACCTGATCGACGGAAAAGATCTCGTCGATGACGTTTTCCAGCGCCGCGGATTTCACCGCCGCCGCCAGCATGGCAGGAGAGCCGTTGGAGAGCACCGCAAGCCGCGCGCCGGACGCCTTCAGCGCCTTCAGCACATGCGGGACTTCCGGGTAGCAATCGAGCGTCCAATAGGCGGCGAGCAGATCCGCCCGCAGTTTCGGATCGTCGACCTTCACCTGGGCGAGCGCGAAATCCAGCGATTGTTCGGTCAGCGCCCAAAAATCCTGATACGCGCCCATCAGGGTACGCACCCAGGAGTATTCGAGCTGCTTTGCCCGCCAGATTTCCGACAGGCGCTGGGCGTCAGGGCCGATGCGGCCGGCCTGTTTGCGCACGGCCGCATGCACGTCGAACAATGTGCCGTAGGCATCGAAGACGTAGGCGGCGTGCAGCATATGCTTTTCGTCCGTCAAGGAGGCACGGAATGCAAGGAAATTGTTGGTCCGGTTCGGTTTTCGGCCCTGGCCGCTCGATAATTGAAGCGATCTCCGCGCCAGTCGACGCCGATGGCTACCGCCCCAAGTCAATGACATTCGAACAAGCAGTCGAGCTTGCTGAAATCACCGGCGGCGAGCCGGTCCGTGTCGATGAAGACGTAGTAGGCACCGACGTCACCCCACATCCAATTCATGGCCGAGTCGGTGGCGATCTGGAACAGCAGCACTGAACCGGTAGGTCTTTCCGTTGCGTCGGACTGGATTCCGTCATACGTGCCGCCCATGCGGTGCGGCCGGTTGTTGTAGAGCGAACGCCAGTGTGGCTCCATACATCGTACGAGTTCAGTGGGTACGAGATTTCGGAGCTCTGGGGAAACGTAGTAATCGGCGGCAAGTTCGACCTGAGCGGCGCGAAGCCCATCGTCGGCATAATCCAGCAGCGACCGGTCGATCAGTTCCGGCAGCAAGGTCGCCCTGTCGGCTCGACGCAAAATCCAATAGGGCTGGCGGTCGTTCTCCAGAATCTTCTGTAGCACTTCCCAGTCGCCGATCGGCACCGCTGCGTCGAGGTCATGTGCCAGTATTTGCTCGCGCAACGTCTCGACGCGTTGCAGCGCGGCTTCCCGCCAGCCCGCGAAGTCCTGATGCGACTGCTCGATGCGGGTGAGCACAGTCATGCCGTCGGCTGAGTCGACGATCAACTGGCGGGCGCTTCGCAGACGTTCCATCGTCTTCAAGCCTCTGGCCTCGGCAGCCTCGAGTGCCCGCCGGTCGCGGTCGTCGGAAGGAACATAGGGCGGGTTGTGGATCACCGAAGCTTTCATCCATCCCGCCAACTCCTTGTTTATTGCGGCTGCCGCCTCCGTCGCCCAACCCGGGGTGACGAGCTTTTCGTGTGCCCCGTCCAACTTCAGACGGTGCTCTTTGGACAGCACCCTTGCGACGCTGTCGACAACATACAGTAAGCCCCGCCAGGTAAAGGGGACCATTGTCGGCGGGTCGACGCGCCCCTCGCGCACCGGCGCGCCATCATACAGGATGGACGCGAAGTTTTCGGGAATGATGGTTGGATGCCGCTTGCCTTCGATCGCGCGGTTCGGGATCACAACAAGGTTGACCGGCCAGCGCCGCCAGCTTACCGGAATGTCGTCCTGCGAACGGACAAAACAGTAGTCCGGGCCGGAATACATCTCGTCGTGAACCGGGAAGATGCCAGGTGGTGGCTTACGCTCGGGACCGAGTTCGGAAATATGCAACACGCGGACAGCCTGACTGTCCTCCTCCACGGTCCAGTCCTGGGCATTGAAGAAAAGCAGCAGCCAGCCGGAGCGCGGGCCGAGCCCTCCCCAAAGCTCTGCCGGCAGGTCGGCGCAGGCGATCTGCGCCACGAAATGCAGCGGGGTCATTCCCCGCTCGGGATAGTCGATCGTCGGACCTACCGGCCAATCAACATTTGCCGGCATCATCGGCAGTCCGCCGATCCAGGAACGGACCGGCTCGTCGCGCACCGGCACCTGCCGGCGCAGTACGACCGAAATGCTCTCGATCACGGGCTTCCGCCTGGACGGCTCCGAAAGACCACCGACGGCGCGGATGGCCGGATATAGACGCCCTGAGCCAACGATCACCGGCGTTTCTCCGGGACCGCGTCCGCCGCTGGGGCGGACCTGCGGCTTTAGACCTCGGATCTCAGAAAAATAGGGGTCGGGCCCCGAACTGGTTTGGTTCGATCGCGTTCCGCGGCTGTCGCGATGATCGGCCAGACGTTTCTTCAGGGGCGCCGATATAAACATTAGTGCCTGTAATATCCATCGCATCTTGCATGCTCCAAATGCAGCGAGACCATAGCAAAAGCTACTTAAGACATTCGGTCCGGCGTATTGGCCTCCTCGCGCCACCGCCGATGTTGGCCAGCCTTGCGGTGACCTGCCCCTGAACTTTCATCCAGCAGGGATTAGAGCCTCGACCGTTTCAGTTACGCCATAGGGCGCGGGTTGAGCAACCGGCGGAGGCGCGGAGCCTTCAATCAGCGCAGCGTC
>NZ_JAVFVV010000041.1 GCF_030929505.1 Mesorhizobium sp. LHD-90
GGATTCGACACCCTGCGCAACTGGCTTCAAACCGACCCACCCCGCGCAACACAAGCCTGGGACACGATCTGGAAACGACTGCCCAAAAAACTCAAACCAAACAGAGTCGTGTAGTGTGGCAAAATTGCCTGGCGCCTGCATAAGCCGTTGAAAAGGCTAAAACTTCCGGACTTCACGCACTTTCGAAGACGTCTCGCCAGGTGGTCAAAAAGCCCGGAATTCCGGGCTTTTCGCGCTCAGGCTTCGAGCTTCAACCCGAACGGCACGCCTTCCCCGGCATCCGCGCCACGCCCGATCGATTTGACCGCCTCGACCATCCGATTTTCGCGCCCAAGCATTTGATCCGCCAGCGAAATCAGCCGCGGATTGGGCGTCGCCGACGGCGACAGCTTTCGCAGCGTCGCCGCCAGTTCCGCCTCGTCCCGCTCCGGCACCAACGCCGCCGCAATGATATATGCGCTCGCCGTCGATCGGCTGATGCCGGCAAAACAGTGGATAATCAATGGCTTGCGGCGATCCCACGCATGCCCGAAATCGATCAGCGAGCGCACATGTTCCTCGCCCGGCAGCGTAAAACCCTCCTGCGCCTCGGCTATGTCGTGCATCTTCAAATGCAGATGCCGGTCGGCGAGAATCGCCGCTGGCCTTGTCACCATCGTGCCTTCCGACAAAAGCGACAGCATCCATTCGGCGCCGGTGAGCGACACAGTCTCGTCGATCCTCGACAATGGGCAGACATAAATCATGACGCCAACTCCTTGAAATCGTTTTGGTTTCGCCAGGCGGTCAACGCCTGCTTCAGCCGCTTCCAGGCCGCCTCGTCGCCCGGCAATCCGAAGCGCAAGGCCGAAGAACTCCAGCCGAAATTACGAACCAGGATGCCGCTCCTGCCCAGTGCCTCGAACAGTTCTGGCGCCTCCGGCGTCTCGACGAGACGGTAGAGGGTCGTCCCGCCGGTGACGGACAAGCCGAACCTTTTCAAGAGTTTGTCGAGCCTTTCTGCCTCATCCGCAAGTCGGCTGCGCATTGTCTCCTGCCACCTTAGGTCAGCAAGGGCGCGGTTTCCCATCTCGAGCGCCGGCCCACTCACCGCCCAAGGACCCAATGCACTTTCGAGTCTTGCGGCAAGCTGTTGTTCGGCAAGCACGAATCCAAGCCGAACGCCGGCCAGGCCGAAGAATTTTCCGAACGACCGCAGCACCACCAGCCCCGGTCGGCGAACGTCTCCCGCAACGCTTTCCGCCCGCGGCCCGACATCCATGAAGGCTTCGTCGACAACCAGCAATCCGCCGCGCCCGGCCAGTCTTTCGGCTAGCGCCAGAAGCTCCTGGCGCGCCATGACCTTGCCGTCCGGATTGTTGGGATTGACTATCACCCCAACATCGGCTTCAAACAAGGCATTGAAATCGTTGACTTCTTCGACCTCATGCCCGGCAAGTGCGGCGGCGCGCGCATGCTCGGCATAGGTCGGTCCGAGCACTTTCGCGCGACCCGGCGGCACCAGGGCCATCACCAGTGGCAGCAGGATCTGCGTGCCCGGCGCGGCTGCCACATTGGCCGCGTCCGGTACGCCATAGGCTTTCGCTGCGACCCGTTTCAGTTCTTCCAGCCGTGCCGCTTCCGGCAGGCGGGTAAAGGCGGTGGCGGGCAGGTCGAAAAGCGGATAGGAGTGCGGATTGATCCCGGTCGAAAGGTCGACAAAGGGTTGCGGCGCTTGCGGAAACAGCGCTCGCGCCCGGCCCAGGCTGCCGCCGTGATCGTCCACCGCTCCGATTTTCTCCGCCAACCCAGGCGTCATGTCCGCTCCGCTCGCCTTCCTGTCGCTCCTGGTGGAACTGGCCTTCGGTTATCCCGACCGGCTCGTTCGCGCAATCGGCCATCCCGTCATCTGGATCGGCCACCTCATCTCACTGCTCGACCGCACGCTCAATCGCCCCTCCGCTTCCGACAGGGCGCGTCGTTTTCTGGGCTGTATCGCCTTGATTCTGCTGGTCGGCATCCCCGCCGGCTTCTCTTTCGTGCTGGAATCCCTGCTCATCGCCCTGCCCTTCGGCATGCTCGTCACCGCCATTCTTGCCAGCAGCCTGCTTGCCCAGCGCAGCCTTGCCAGCCACGTCAAGGCGGTCGCCGAAGCGATTGATCGGGAAGGACTTTCCGGCGGACGCAAGGCGGTTTCGATGATCGTCGGGCGCGACCCCGAAAAGCTCGACGAGGCCGCCGTCTGCCGCGCGGCGATCGAAAGCCTTGCCGAAAATTTTTCGGACGGCGTCGTCGCCCCCGCCTTCTGGCTCTCGGTCGGCGGGCTTGCCGGCGGCACTGCGTACAAGGCCGCCAACACCGCCGATTCGATGATCGGCCACCGAACCCCGAAATATCAGGCCTTTGGCTGGGCCGCGGCGCGCTTCGACGATCTGATCAATTTGCCGGCCTCGCGCCTCACTGCTCTTCTTGTTGTACTTGCTGCGCTTTTCATTCCCGGCGCCGATGCCCGTGCCGCATGGCGCGCGGTAGCGCACGATGCCGGAAAACACCGCTCTCCCAATGCCGGCTGGCCGGAAGCGGCCTTCGCCGGCGCGCTCGGCCTGGCATTGAACGGCCCTCGCTCCTATGGCGGCGTCATGGTCGACGACGCCTACATGGGCGAAGGCGGGCGGCGCGAGGCGACGGCAGAGGATATCCGCCGCGCGCTGAAACTTTACTGGGTGGCGGATGCGTTTCTGATTGTGCTGTGCGCCTTGATTGCCTTCGTGCAGTTCGGCTGGAGCCGCTGACGATCCGGCGCGTTCAGGCCACGCATCGCCCGGCAGACGCAACCGCCATGACGAGGGACGGCCATGAATGTCCTGACGCGCCTCGACAAGCTCTATTTCCGTCTCCAGGCACAGCATGAGTGCCTCGCCTGGGCGTTCGGCGCGATCGACGGCAAGCCCGGCCTCGTGCTGGAACTCGGCCTCGGCCACGGCCGCACCTACGACCATATGCGCAGGCATCTTCCTGGTCGCGAGATTTTTGTCTTCGACAGGGAGGTCGACTGCATCGCTGATTGCAGGCCGCCGCCGGAGCGCCTGATCGTCGGCGAGATCGGCAAGACGCTGGCCGCCCAGGCTGATCGCCTTGCGCGGCGCATCATCCTCGCCCATGCAGACCTAGGGACCTACGACCGCAAGCGGGACGACGAAACCGCCAGCATGCTCGCGACCCGGCTGCCGCCGCTGCTGGTGCCCGGCGCAATCGTCATATCCGACCTTCCGCTCGACTTCGACGATGCCGAACCACTGCCGCTTCCTGACGGCGCGCAGGAAGGGCGATATTTTCTGTATCGCCGGCGGGAGTGCACCTAGAATTCTATGCCCTGCTGCGCCTTCACGCCGGCCGCGAAATGGTGTTTCGTCGCCCCCATCTCGGTGACGAGGTCGGCCGCCTCGACCAGCGCGGGCTTTGCGTTGCGACCGGTCACCACGACGTGCAGATCTTCGCGACGGCCTTTAAGGGCAGCGACGACGGCTTCGAGATCGAGATAGTCGTAGCGCAGCGCGATGTTGAGTTCGTCGAGCACCAGAAGGCTGATCGACGGATCGGCCATCAGTTCCAGCGCCTTCGCCCAGGCGGCTTGCGCCGCCGCCACGTCGCGCTTCAGATCCTGCGTTTCCCAGGTGAACCCCTCGCCCATGGAATGCCAGACGACCTTGTCGCCGAAAACTGCGAAAGCCGCCCTTTCGCCGGTGTGCCACGCGCCCTTGACGAACTGGACGACGCCGACCCGCCTGCCATAACCCAGCATGCGCAGCGCCAGCCCGAAAGCGGCCGTGGTCTTGCCCTTGCCGGGACCGGTGTTGACGATCAGCAGGCCCTTCTCGATGGTCTTGCCGGCGACCTCGGCATCCTGCACGGCCTTGCGCTTGGCCATCTTCGCCTTGTGGCGCGCGGCTTCCTCGTCATCGATCGGCTTCATCTCATTTCACCCGCATCGGCAGGCCGGCGACCATGAACAGGACCTCGCCTGCGACTGCCGCCACAGCCTGGTTCAGCCGGCCAGCGGCATCGCGAAATTGTCTAGCCAGCGCATTGTCCGGCACGATGCCCAATCCGACCTCGTTGGAAACCACGACCCACGGTCCGCGCGGCCGCGTCAGGACTTCAACCAGTCGATTGCTTTCCACCTCCACATCGTGATCGGCCAGCATGTGGTTGGAAAGCCAGAGCGTCAGGCAGTCGAGCAGCAGCGGCCTGCCGTCCTGGACTGCGCGCAACGCCCCGGCGAGGTCGAGAGGCACATCCACCGTCTGCCAGCCGTCCGCCCTGCGGGCGCGGTGGAGTGCAATGCGCTCGGCCATCTCGTCGTCGAAGGCCTGCGCCGTGGCGATGTATGTCCACGGCGCAGGACGGTTTGTCACCAGCGCCTCGGCGTGCCTGCTTTTTCCCGAGCGGGCGCCGCCGAGGACGAAGGTCAGCGACGCCTGGTCAGGCAAGCTGGTTCCGCGCCAGTCCGCTCGAGCCGAAGAAGCGCGAGCGCAGCGCGCCGACCAGCCCGCCGAGCAGCACCCAGAAGATCAGGTTGGTCACGGTCGAGGCGACCACGAACTGGTGGTGCAGATCCGGCGGGATCGGCGATTCGTGGCTGGCCGGCTGCGGCGCCCCGACTATGTGCGGCGCGACGATCAACGCCACGCCGACGATCGACAGCACAACCGTTCCCCGGAAAGCGATCAGCGCCAGCCCGGCGGCCGTGGCGGCCACGGTCGATATCCACCAGACCTGCCGCGCGCCGAGATCGGCGGCCGGCATGGCCGGCAGTTCCGGCGGCAGGCCGAGGCCGGGCGCGAGCGTGAACACGGCAAAACCGGCGAAACCCCACAGCAGTCCCGAGCGCCAGCTCGAAATGCCGCCGGCGAACTCCGATACCGCGACCAGGATCAGCGCGAAGCCAAAGCCGCTGACGAGATTGGCGAGAACGTTGAAGACGAAGCGCTCGAAACCGTCTTGCGGCGCCCATTCGTCCTCGCCGTGCTCATGCGCGGCAACGACGGGAGCGCTTTCGGACGCGGCAGGCGCGGCTTCAGACACAGCAGGAGCCGTGGCGTCGGTAGCGGCCGTGCCGTGATCATGCGCGGCATGGTCATGGGCGGGCTCGCCTCCCACACTTTCATAGGTTTCCGCCTTGAGGATCAGCGGATCGGTGGAAACGGCCTGCATGCCGGCCATGACGACGCTCGCCAAAAGCCCGGCGGCCGCCGCGGTGAACACGACGTTACGAAAGATGTTCATGTCGAAACCCCCGTCAGTGGCAGGGGAAAGCCATCGAATGGCGGTAGTCGTGCGCCGCATTGTGCGCCACCGCCAGATGCGAGAAGCCGACGACGCCGACGATGAAGACGCCGAGGAACGCGGCTAGCAGCAATTGCCCCGTGCGCGACGAGGACGAAACCTGCGTGAGAGAGGTCGTGTTCATTCCATGTCCTTCCGCCCTCCACCCGAGGGCCCTTGATCCAAACCTGTCGCCGGCAGGTCTCCTGGCTCGCGGGTTCTCGCCCGGCCCCGCCTTCCCGAGGACGAACCTCAGTGGCTTTCGGGGTGGGCTCGCCGCTTACAGTTGCGGGGGCAGCCGCGGCTTTGGGAAAAACCCGCACCGCATTCCCTCTTGGTTCCTGTCGGAACCGACGACGCGCTCACCATAAGCGCAAATGCATCATTCGGCAAACCAAATCCCGGCGCGTTCCACGCCGTTTGCGTCATCGGGCGCCTTGCAGCCCCGGACTGCGCCGGCGAACCGCCCGTTGACAAAATGGCATGCGAGGTATCCGTTCATACAAATGGAGAACGCGATGACTCCTGAATCGGTGAAGAGCGATCCTTACAACGGCCTGCGGTCGGCCGAGCCCACCCTGCCCTCCCCGGCCTACTGGGACGAGGCGGAATTCCAGCGCGACCTCGAGGCGATCTGGTACCGAAACTGGCTGATGGTCTGCCGGGAGGCCGACCTGTCGCAGCCGCTGGCCTACAGGGTGTTTTCCATCGGCACGCAGCAGGTGCTGGTGCTGCGCGACGACCGTGGCGAGTTGCGCGCCTTCCACAACACCTGCCGCCATCGCGGCTCGCAGCTCTGCCGCGAGACTGAGGGCCGGCTGAAGGCGCGGCTGCTCACCTGCCCCTACCACGCCTGGTCCTATTCGCTCGGCGGCGACCTCGTGCGCGTGCCGTCGAAATCGCTGCCCGCGGGCTTCGACAAGGCCGACTACCCACTCTATCCCGTAGCGCTGTCGGTATGGCACGGCTTTGTCTTCGTCAACCTTTCCGACGAGCCGGCCGGCACGCCGGCCTCCACCTTCGACCGCGATTCGGCCGACCTGTCCAACTGGCCGCTGGAGGGCCTGGTCACCGGCCACGTGCTGACCAAGGTGATGAACTGCAACTGGAAAATCTTCTGGGAAAACTTCAACGAATGCCTGCATTGCCCCGGCGTGCACAGGCACCTGTCGGCGCTGGTGCCGATTTACGGGCGTGGCCTGATGGCCCGCCACGACGATCCCGAATGGGCGCTGCATGCCGACAATGACGAGCCGCAACATTCCGGCGGGCTGCGCCACGGCGCCGAGACCTGGTCACAGGACGGCGCGGCGCTGAACCACCGTTTCGACGGCCTGAACGAGTTGGAGCGCGCCGCCGGCCAGAATTACGCGATGAACCTGCCATCCATGTTTATCGTCGGCCATGTCGACTACGTGCGCACCGTGCGCCTTGTGCCGCTCGGCCCCGAGCAGACGGAACTCACCGCCGAATGGCTGTTCCTGCCCGAGGCGCTGTCGGAACAGGGCAGCGGGCTCGACAACATCGTCTCCTTCGGCAAGACCGTGCTGGAGGAGGACGCGGCCATATGCGAGGTCAACCAGCGCGGCCTGCGCGCCCGGCCGCATTGGGCCGGCGTGCTGATGCCGGAGGAATACGATCTGCATCGCTTCCACGAATGGGTGCGCGCCGCGCACCAGACGGCCGCTACATCGACTTCGGCAGATAGCGCCACGTGACCAGGCCGCAGACCAGCGTGAACAGGCCCAGCGTGGCGAACACCGCGCCCAGGCCGGCGAAGGCCAGCACGACCGAATAGACCAGCGGCGGCAGCAGTTCCGACAGGTCGAGATAGGTGCGGTAGACTGCCGTCATCTCCGGCCGCTCATAGGCGCGCACCGAACGGATGAAGGGCGTCGAGCCCAGCGCGTCCAGCGCCACGGCGAAGAAGGAGGCGACCAGCAGCAGCAGGCCGGCTCCGAGCGGAAATGATTCGCCGCAAAATCCGGCCGCCCAAAGCACCAGCGACAGCGCGAAAAAACTCGCCGCCATGACGTTGCGCGCACCGAACCGGCGGCCGATTCGTCCCCACCAGATGGCCGTGAACAGCACCGCGTTGCCGGCCGACACCAGCAGGCCGCCGGCAAGCTCGCCCTGCCCGGTCGCCACCATCAGGATCGGTCCGTAGACGAAGAACGTCGTCCAGAAACAGGAGCGGCCGAAGGCGATCATCCAGGCGAGCCGCAATCGCGGCTGCGCCACGAAGCGGCCGACGTTGACGAGCGGATTTGCGGCGCGCGTCCTGCCCGGTCTGATCTGGGCGTTGTCGGTGAGCCGGAAATACCAGAACAGGACAAGCAGCGTCAGCGCGAAGCCGACGACTACCAGATGCGGCGCTACGATGCCGAAGCGCGTGTAGAGGAAAACGCCGAGCGTCGGGCCGCCGGTCCAGGCAGCCATCGACCAGGCCATGCGCAGCGATTCGGACTGCATCACATCGGCTCTGCGGATGTGGTCCATGATGTAGAGGTTGAGCGTGATCGCCAGCGCGCTTGCGCCCATGACGCGCAGCAGCATGCCACCCACCTGCCCGGCCAACGTATGGGTGACGAACAGCGCCGAGCCGAGCATCAGGAAGCAGGTGCCGATCGTGTAGACCCAGCGGCGCGAAAGCAGCCCGATCAGCATCGGCATGAACAGTGTCGCGGAAAGCCCGAGCAGCGCGACGACCGTGTAGAGAATCGACACGCCCTGCTTGCTGGCCAGTATCTCGTAGGCCTGGATGGGGATGACGCTCGACACCGTGGCGCGGGCGAAGGATTCGACCGCGTAGAGCGTGGCGAATGTCTTCGCGCCCGCCGGACGCACGACCGGAAGCCAGATCGGATGCCTGACCTGTGTTGCCATCGGCGCCTCGAAAAACCCGCCGCGACAATGCGGGCGCTGCTGCCCGCGCGTTAGCAGGAAACCGACGATTCGGCGTCGCTCCGGCGCACTGGCCGGCATGGAAAGCGTTTGTGGTCCAATGGTTTGACGGTTCGCAGTGCAGGTTCCGGCAGACTCAAGGATGGCCGCAACGCTTGCGGAATCCGGCTGGCCTTCGTCCGGGATTGTCGGCCCTTTCGCTTTCGCCATCACTGCGGACCGTGATAGCCCTTGCTACCCGAGACCGTTGGAGCCGGCCGCCCATGCCATCAGACCAGACCGCCCAGCTGCGGCCCGGCACTACGGGGCGGATCGAGGCGCTCGACGTGGCGCGCGGCATGGCGCTGGTCGCCATGGCGATCTACCACTTCACCTGGGATCTGGAATTCTTCGGTTATGTGCTTCCGGGCACGACGGGATTCGGCGGCTGGAAACTGTTTGCCCGCTGCATCGCCTCGAGCTTCCTGTTCCTGGTCGGCATCAGCCTGGTGCTGGCGCACGGGCGCGGCATCCGCTGGCCAAGCTTCTGGCGGCGCTTCGCCATGGTCGCCAGCGCCGCGGCGGCGATCTCGGCCGTCACCTTTTTTGCCGTCCCCGGCGCCTTCATCTTCTTCGGCATATTGCACCAGATCGCGCTGGCGAGCCTGCTCGGGCTTTTGTTCCTGCGCCTGCCCTGGAGGCTGACGCTGGTGGTCGCGATCGCCGTCGTCGCCGTCCCGCAGTTCTTCCGGGCCGAGGTCTTCGATCATCCCGCGCTGTGGTGGGTCGGCCTGGCGCCGGTCAATCCGCGCTCCAACGACTATGTGCCGCTGTTTCCCTGGTTCGGCGCGGTGCTTTTCGGCATCGCCGCGGCAAGGCTGGCGATCGACGGCGGGCTGGCGGCGCTGCTCGCCGCCCTTCATCCAGGGCGCTGGTCGCGGCCGCTGCAATTCATCGGCCGCCATAGCCTCGCCTTCTACCTCATCCACCAGCCGGTTTTGATTGGTTGCGTCTGGTTGTTTGCGCAACTGTTTCCCGCCCCGCAGCAGACGCCGGAAGTCGGCTTCCGCTATTCGTGCGAGGCGAGCTGCAAGCAGACCCGAGACGAAGCCTTCTGCGCGCGCTATTGTGCGTGCATGCTCGACAATATCGAAGCGTCCGGCGACCTGCCGAAGGTGCTGGCCGGCGAGATGGACGACGAGTTGCGCGACCGTGTGACCGGCGCAGCCGGCCTGTGCACGGCCGACGCCGAAACCGACAGTCTTGAGGACCCGGCGCCATGACCACGTCCCTCTCCCCGCCCAACCGCGTGCCCTGGCCGCCGATCGTTTATCTGACGGCGATCGCGGCGGGTATCGTGCTCGTCGTGCTTTACCCGTTGCCGTGGATCGAGGGACCTCTGGCCGACATATTGTTCGCCGCCGGCTGGCTGCTGGCGGCGGCAGGTGTCTTCACCGGCGTCGCGGCGATGCGGGTGATGCACAAAGCCAATACCACCATCAAGCCTAACCGGGTGTCGGACCATCTGGTCACGTCCGGTCCGTTCTCCTTCACCCGCAACCCGATCTATCTCGGCAACGCCATGATCACGCTGGGCATCGGCCTGATCGTCGGCAGCGTCTGGTTCCTGTTCGCCGGCCTGATCGCAGCCTTTGTCACCCAAAAACTCACCATCGAGCCTGAGGAAAGACATCTCTCGGCCCGCTTCGGCAAGAAATACCGCGATTATGCCGCGCGGGTCCGCCGCTGGGTGTAGCCGCCTCCGTCTCGCTTACGGTATGGCGTAGATGCGCACCTCGCGCTCGATGCCGCGCAGGCTCATGTCCTGCGACACCGGGGTCAACTGCCTTGCCTTGAGAATGCCGGCCGAATTCTCGTTCTCCATCACCACGCCGGTGACGAAGATCGACTGCGCGGTGGCAAGGCCCTGTACCCGGGAAGCGATGTTGACCGTCTGCCCGAAATAGTCCTGCTGGTCGTTCATCATCACCGCGATGCACGGTCCCTCGTGCACGCCGATCTTCAGAAGCAGATCCTCACGGCCGCTCTTCTGGTTCAGGGCCTGCATGGCCTCGCGCATGCGCAGCGCCGCCGCCACCGCCCGGTCGGGTGTCGGAAACGTCGCCATCACCGCGTCGCCGATGGTCTTGACCACAGCGCCCGCCTCGGCGGCGACGATGTCCTGGAGCACCCGGAAATGCTCGCGCACCATGTCGAAGGCGTTCAGGTCGCCGACACGCTCGTAGAGTTCGGTGGAGCCGCGCAGATCGGTGAACAGGAAGGTCAGGCTGGTGATCTTCAGCCGCTGGTCGACCGCGACCGTATCGGTGCGGTGGAGATCGCGGAAGGTCTGGTTGGTGAGCAACCGCTTGGCCGTCAGGAACGGGCGGCGCCGGGCGAGCAGATGGTGCAGCGGATCCCCCGCGATGAAGACGGCGGGCAGAACCCGTTTGCCGCTGCGATTCTCGATTGCGATCCGCACCGGCCCGGGGCGCATTTCCAGCGTCTGGCTGCCCACGTGCTCGCGGTCATAGACCAGCGAGAGGTTCTGCCTTTCGCGTGTCGGTTCTCCCTTCACGTCGATGAACTGCACCGAATGCGTCACGGACTCGAAGACAATGATGAACTCACTCGGCAGTTGCAGCGAAAGGACGACCTTTTCGCCCGCGGGAATTTCGACATGTTCGAGCACCATGCTTTCGATCGTTTCGGCATAGTCATCCTCGGGCAGGTCGACACCCGACCCCCAATAAAGCTGGCGCAAATATTCGAGGAGGGGCAATTCCTCCGGGCTGTGAGCCGCGATCCGGCGCACCCTGGGGCTCACCGTGAAGGTGACTTCGACCATCTCGTCCAGGGTCGGCGAATAACCTTCAGCGCAGAGCGAGCACACATATTCGTCTCTCGCCACGGTCTTCAACGTCGCGTTCGAATCGAGCACGCCGCCGCAGCCGGGGCACAGCACGTTCCAGGAGATATCGAAGATGCCGATCGATGCCGCGTGCAGCAGCCCCGCTATGGCGCGCTCCTCGTCAAGACCGTTGCGCTCGGCGAAGGCGAGCGCGTTCACCCGGCAGAGCTGCCGGTCCGAGCCCTGCGTGACCAGCGTCTCGATGGCCTCCGCGACCTTGGGATCGCCGGCGTTGCGCAATAGCGAGAACAGCGCGTTGATTTCGCTCATGGACAGCCTCCACGGCCGGCAGCGGTCCGATCGACTTCGATCCCGACGGCCCTGCAACAGATTTCCGGTTGGTCGAAAGTTACACCCGCGCTGCCGGTCTTGTCACTTGTTGGCAAGGGGCTGCTGACAGGCCGCTGGCAGGAACTCCTCCCCCTCCCACTGCCGGACGGGCATAGCCGTCTCAGAGCTTTATCACGTATTCCTTGCGCGTGGTCTCGACCACTTCCCACGTCCCCTTGAAACCGGGCTGCAGGACAAAACTGTCGCCGGCGGTCACGGTCCGGGCCTTGCCGCCCTCTTCCGAGATGATCGAGACGCCGGACAGAATGTGGCAGAACTCCCACTCGTCGTACTGGATGTACCATTTGCCCGGCGTCGCTTCCCAGATGCCTGCATAGAGCCCATGCGGCTGCTCGTCGACGTTCCAGGAGCGGAATTTCGGATCGCCGGAAATGACCCGGTCGGGTGCGGGCCCACCCTCCTCCGGCTGGACCGTGTTGGCCGAGACGGCAAGAAACTTTGACGGCATGGAAAACCTCGCTTGCGGCCGGGCGACTATCGGCCTTGTCGCCCCGCGCCGCAACCGCGCAGCCGGATTGCGCGCCAGGAGCCGAAGGACGACAGCGCCGTGAAGCGGCCGGTGCGGGAATCCATCCGCCCCGGCCACGGGAACGTCAGGCCTTGGCCAGAGCCTGCTCCAGGTCGGCGATGATGTCGGCGGCGTCCTCGATGCCGACCGATAGGCGAACCGTGTCCGGCCCGGCGCCGGCGGCGACCTTCTGCTCGTCGGAGAGCTGGCGGTGGGTGGTCGAGGCCGGGTGGATCACCAGCGATTTTGTGTCGCCGACATTGGCCAGATGCGAGAACAGTTCCAGCGCCTCGACAAATTTCACGCCAGCGTCGTAGCCGCCTTTCAGCCCGAAGGTGAACACCGCGCCGGCGCCGTTCGGCGAGTATTTTTTCGCCAGCGCCGCGTTCGGGTCGTCCGGCAGGCCCGGATAGGATACCCATGCGATCTTGGCATGTTTCGACAGATATTCGGCGACCGCCTGCGCGTTGTCGCAATGGCGCTGCATCCTCAGCGGCAGCGTCTCCAGTCCGGTGAGGATCAGGAAGGCGTTGAACGGCGAGATGGCCGGGCCGAAATCGCGCAAGCCGAGCACGCGCGCGGCGATGGCGAAGGCAAAATTGCCGAACGTCTCGTGCAGCACGATACCGCCATATTCGGGGCGCGGCTCCGACAGCATCGGATAGTTGCCGGACTTGGACCAGTCGAAGGTGCCGCCGTCGACGATCACGCCGCCGATCGAATTGCCGTGGCCGCCGATAAATTTGGTCAGCGAATGCACGACGATGTCGGCGCCGTGCTCGATCGGCCGCACGAGGTAGGGCGTCGCCAGCGTATTGTCGACGATCAGCGGAATGCCGTGCTTGCGCGCGATGTTGCCGATGGCTTCGAGGTCGACGAACTCACCGTTGGGATTGGCAAGGCTTTCGACGAAGATGGCGCGCGTCTTGTCGTCGATCTGCGCCTCGAAGCTCGGCACGTCGCGCGTGTCGGCCCAGCGCACCTCCCAGCCGAAATTCTTGAAGGCATGGCCGAACTGGTTGATCGAGCCGCCATAAAGCCTTCGCGCCGCGACGAAATTGTCGCCCGGCCGCATGATGGTGTGGAACACCAGCATCTGCGCGGCGTGGCCGGAGGCCACCGCAAGCGCGGCCGTGCCGCCCTCGAGCGCGGCGACGCGCTCCTCCAGCACCGCCTGCGTCGGGTTCATGATGCGTGTGTAGATGTTGCCGAAGGCCTTCAGCCCGAACAGCGACGCGGCGTGGTCGGCATCGTCGAAAACGTAGGATGTCGTCTGATAGATCGGCGTGGCGCGGGCGCCGGTTGCCGGATCGGGCTTTGCGCCGGCGTGAACGGCCAGCGTGTTGAACCCCGGTGTGCGCTGAGACATGTTTCCTCTCCAGAACTGCTTTTGGAAAACCGGACTATGTTTGGCTACCCGTCGGCGCGAATGCAAAGAAGAAAATTCCCCACGCGTCAATCGAAAGACGCTGCGCCAGCCAATTTCGCAAAGGTTTTGGAAAGATTTCTTTTGCCTGCCTGACGTGATGGCGGCGCCTATTTCGCCCGCACGCCAAAACTCTGAAAACCCTGGCGCATGATCGGCTTCTTCGACGACAGCACCCGGCTGTTGACGCCGTTCCAGCCGATCTCGCCCGAAAGCCGACCGTATTCGATCTTCGGACAGCGGTTCATGACGACCTTCATGCCGGCCGCCTCGGCCTTCGCCGCCGCATCGTCGTGGCGCACGGTGAGTTGCATCCAGATCACCTTCGGCAGCGGTCTCAGCGCCAGCACGTCGTCTACGATCGGCGGAACGGCGGCCGAGGCGCGAAAGATGTCGACCATGTCGATCGGCTCCGGCACGTCCGCCAGCTTCGCATAGGTCATGCGGCCGAGGATTTCCTTGCCGGCATGTCCCGGGTTGATCGGATAGACGGTAAAACCCTTGTCGATCAAATATTTCGTGACGAAGAAGCTCGGCCGCACGTCATTGGCCGAAGCGCCGACGATGGCGACCGACTTCACCGTGTTCAGGATGCCGGCAATGTAGTCGTTGGAATAGGAATCGTGGTTCATGGCTCGCCTTCATATAGGGGTTCGGCGAGGAAGGCATCCGGGCCAGCGCGGAATTCGCGCATAGGCCATGTCACACCGGCAGCGAGATGTTGCCTTCGGCATCGATCGGGAAATCCGGATTGTGGGCGACCTCCCACAGATTGCCCTCGGTATCGGCAAAATAGCCGTACCAGCCGCCCCAGAAGGCTTTTTGCGCCGGCTTGACGATCGCGCCGCCGGCCGCCTTCGCCCGCTCCAGCACCGCGCCGACCTCGTCGTCGGAGCGGGTGTTATAGGCGAGGGCCGAGGCCGGCCGGGCGGTCCCGACATTCGCAAGCGGCAGGCCATCCAGCCCGGCATCCTTGGCGAGTTCCTCCCGGAACCACAGCGCCAGGATCGTTCCGCCCATCTGGAAGAAGGCGACGCCGTCGGTGACCCGCTGGTTGCGCTTCAATCCCATGGCTTCATAGAAGCGCACGGCGCGGTCCAGGTCCTCGACACCCAGCGTGACGATCGAAATCCGCGGTTCCATGGTTTTCTCCCGTTCCGAAACTCAGCCATTTGGCCGGGTTGCAATCGGCCGCCCGATGCGCTCACATCGCGCTGGCACCGCATTTGGGAGAGAAACTACATGCGCAGGAAACTGTTGCAATACGCGTTGCCGCTTGCGTTTTTCATCGCCATGTCGTCCGCGCCGGCGAGCGCCGACCTGGCCGCAGGCGCGCAAGCGACGATGAGCGAGGCGGTCGCCCGCTTCGATGTGCTGGCCAAGGCCGAGGCAGCGAAGAACAGGCCGCCGCGACTTGCCGATCCGGCGGCGAAGCCCGTCTTCGACGCGCTGTTCGACCGCGAGAAGATCCTTGGCGAACATCCTTACAAGGCGGCCGATGTCGAGACGCTTCTGTCGGTGTTCAGCGGCTATTTCGGCCTGACAAAGGTCTATATCGGCTTCAAGGATCCGGCCGGCGCCGCCGCCGACAACGAGTTCAATTTCCAGGACGAACTGTCGCGGCTGGCCGTCGAGATGGTGGTCGCCGGCGGCGCCATCGCCCAGGCGCTGAACGACTACGTGGCCACCGCGCCCGGCGGCGCAGTGCCTGAGGAGCGCAAGGCGGGACTGGCAAAACTCCGGCTTGGCGTCAGCCAGATGGTGTCGGGCGTCATCACGCTCTTGCAGAACCCGCGTTACAGCAAGGAAAACAAGATCCTTTTGGCCGACGCCATCGCCGAGGCAGCGCCCTACATCTCCGCCATCCTGCCCGACGTCGACCGCGACAGCATCTCGCAGGCGGCCATGCAGAGCCTGCTCAACACGCCCCCCGAGGCCGAATCGTTGATCAACGAATTCATGAACGCCATGAACAGCCGGGAGTGTTCGGGGCTTTGCGCGTTGAAGTAGGAGGTTCCTCCTACTCTCCCGTCCATTTCGGGTCGCGCTTGCCGATGAAGGCGCTGATGCCTTCCTCGGCGTCGCGCGCCAGCATGTTGTCGACCATCACGCGCGCCGCATAGTCATAAGCCTCGGCGAGCCCCATCTCGGCCTGCCGGTAGAAAGCCTCCTTGCCGAGTTTGATGGTCGAAGGCGATTTCGACGCAATGGTTTGCGCGTATTTCGTCACGACCTGCGTCAAGTATTCGGGCGGCACGACGCGGTTGACGAGGCCGAATTCGCGCGCTGTCGCGGCGTCGATCATCTCGCCGGTCAGCAGCATTTCCATCGCGTGCTTCGGCTTCAGGCCGCGCGCCAGCGCCACGCCCGGCGTCGAGCAGAACAGTCCGACATCGATGCCGTTGACCCCGAATCGCGCCCGATCCGAGGCGATCGCCAGGTCGCAGGAGGCGACGAGTTGGCAGCCGGCGGCAGTGGCGATGCCGTCGACCTCGGCGATCACCGGCCTCGGATGCCTGACGATCGACTGCATCAGCCGCGAGCAGACGTCGAATGTCTTTTCGAAGAACGCCCGGCCGCCGTCGGCGTCGGCGCGGTGCGCGTTCATCTCCTTCAGATCGTGGCCGCCGGAAAAGACCTTTCCCGAAGCGGCGATCACGATTGCGCGGACCGCCGCATCGTTGGCGCCGCGGTCGAGTTCCGACTGCAAGTCGGCCATCGCGGCAAGCGACAGCGCGTTGGCGGGCGGGTTGGTGAGCGTGACGCGCAACACGCCGCCCTCGAACTGGGCAGTCACCGGTCCTTCGGCAACGGTCTGTCTGATCGCGACGATCTCGGCCATGTCGGTCTCCGTGGCTGGCTGCTGTCCCATGCGAAAATAGCGGTCCGGCGGATTGATTGACAGGGCCGTCCGGTATTTTCTCGGCCCTACTTAAAGTTTTCAAAGGCACGATCACGGAGAAACAATGCCGGTACAGACAGCGCTCACCCCGGTGATGACCGTCGCCGAAATCAACGAACTGCTGGCAAAAATCTATCCGCAGCTCAACGATGGGCTCCGCTTCTACGAGGCGGTCGAGGTTTTTCCGGGCGGCTGCACGGTGCGGCTCAACGCTGACGAGCGGCATCTCAGGCCCGGCAACACGGTGTCGGGACCGTCGCTGTTCACGCTGGCCGACATTGGCGGCTATGTCTGCGTGCTCTCCCACGCAGGACCGGACGCACTGTCGGTGACCACCAATCTCAACATCAACTTCATGCGCAAGGCGCCGGCCGGGCAGATCGACGGCCATTGCCGCATCCTGAAGCTCGGCAAGAGCCTGATGGTGTTCGACATCGACATCGTCGCCGACGGCCAGACTGTGGCGCACGCCACCGGAACCTATTCCATCCCGCCGAAGCGGTGACGCTCAGGTCCGCTGCAAGGCCAGATGTGCGCCGAGCCCGACGAGGATCGCGCCGCCGGCCCGCTGCATCAGTTTTTGCGCGCGGCTGGATTGCCGCAGCTTCGCCATCACCGCGCTCGCCAACAGAACGCCGACGATGTCGGCGAAGGAAAACATCAGGTTGACGATGGTGCCGAGCACGACGAACTGGATCCACACCGGCGCGCCCGAGGCATCGATGAACTGCGGCAGGAACGCCATGAAGAAGATCGCCGTCTTCGGATTGAGCACCTCGACCGTGACGCTCTGAAGGAAGGCGCGGCGGGCAGATTTCGGCGCCGCGCCTGGCATCGCGACCTCGCCCTGCGCCTTGGAGCGGAACAGGGAAATGCCCAGCCAGATCAGGTAGATCGCGCCCGCAAGCTTCACCGCCATGTAAAGTGGCGGCACGGCATGGAACAGCACCGAGAGGCCGGCCGCTGCAGCAAACACATGCACATAACCGCCGATATGGATGCCGAGCGAAGCCATCAGTCCCGACCAGCGCCCGCCGGCCAGCGTGCGCGCCGTGGCGTAGAGCATGGCCGGACCGGGAATGAAGGCAAAAATCGCCGTGGTCGCGAAAAAGGCTATCATGACTTCGGTCGATGGCATTCTTTTGGTCCCGCTTCGCGTTCCGCCCTCTCATAGCGTGAATGCTCCACCGCCTAAAAGGCGGTGGCTTCGGGTTACGGCTTAAAGCCGGATCGGTCCGCCGGCGGCGGACGAGGCATTCACTCACGTCACGTTGAAGTCGTCATCGGGCTCGG
>NZ_JAVFVV010000042.1 GCF_030929505.1 Mesorhizobium sp. LHD-90
AAGCCGCTCGTCCATGACACAAGTCTCTCGCCATCCCATCGCCGGTCCTCCCGGCGGACAAGAAAACTGTCACCCATGCTTCAGGTCCATTCTGTTACCTATCTATCAGGGTCGGACACATGGTCCCCCTCCCCCGTAAACGGGGGAGGATCCAGGTCGTGCGGGCGGCGCCGTTGGTTCCTCCCCTGCGAAGCGGGGGAGGGGGACCACGCGAAGCGTGGTGGAGGGGGCGTCAGCGCCCGCCTTCAAAACACCCATGCCTGAACGGCTGGTCTTCATCACCGGACATCTGGCAAAGGCGCGGCTGGAACGGCTGCTTTCCGGCCTCGGCGAGACGGCGTTCGCCTGGGAGATCGTCGACATCGGCGTCAAGGTGGCGGCGCTGATGACCGAAGAAATCGTCAAGCGTCGCCTGAAGCTGCCGGAGGGCGCGGACCGCGTCATCCTGCCCGGCCGCTACCGGGGCGACCTCGACAAACTGTCCGCGCATTTCGGCGTGCCTTTCACGCGTGGGCCCGACGAGATCGCCGATCTGCCGGCTTATCTAGGCCGCGCCGGCCAGCCGCCGGACCTGTCGCGCCACTCCATGCGCATTTTTGCCGAGATTGTCGACGCGCCAGCCCTGACGCTGGAGGCGCTGCTTTTGCGCGCGCGAAAACTGGCGGCGGCGGGCGCCGACGTCATCGATCTGGGCTGCCTGCCGGAAACGCCGTTCCCGCTGCTGGGTGAGGCCGTCCGCCTGCTGAAAGCCGAAGGGTTTTCGGTCAGCGTCGATTCGGCCAGCATCGAGGAGTTGCGCATCGGCGCGCGGACCGGCGCGGATTTCGTGCTGAGCCTGGACGAGAACACGCTGCCGCTGGCGTTCGAGCATCCGGTCACGCCGGTACTGATCCCATCGGCGCCGGGCGATCTGGATTCGCTTGGCCGCGCCATAGAGGCGGCACAACGGGCCGGCATAAAGTTCATCGCCGACCCCGTGCTTGACCCGATCCATTTCGGTTTCGCCGCCTCGCTTGGGCGCTTCATCGAGGCGCGGCGGCGCTGGCCGGACATCGAGCTTCTGATGGGCACGGGCAACCTTACCGAACTGACCGACGCCGATACCTCGGGCATCACCGCGGTGCTGGCCGGCATCTGTTCCGAACTCGATATCAGCAACGTGCTGACCGTGCATGTCAGTCCGCACACGGTGCGCACCGTCGAGGAACATGACCTCGCCCGCCGCATCCTGTTCGCCGCCCGCGCCGACGGCGCGCTGCCGCGCGGCTACCATCCCGGCCTGCTGCAGATACACGACCGAAAACCCTTTGCCGCCTCGATCTCCGACATAGAAGCGCTGGCGGCGGAAGTTCGCGACGCCAACTTCCGTATTCTTGCGGCCGAGGACGGCATCCACATCTTCAACAACAAGGGTCATGCGGTCGCCAGGGATGCCTTCGAATTGTTTTCCGGCCTGGGCGTCGAGGCCGACGGCGCGCACGCGTTTTATCTCGGTGCGGAACTGATGAAGGCCGAGATCGCCTGGCGGCTGGGAAAACGCTACGTGCAGGACGAACCGCTCGCTTGGGGTGTCGCCGCGCCCGCGCCGGACCAGGACCGCACGCGGCTCGCTGAGGCAGGCCACACATTGAAGGCGAAGAAGGAGCGTTAGACGTGCCTTACATTCGCGAATCGATCATCACCACCGTCAATCTTGCAGGAAAGGTCCATATCGCGCCGATCGGCATCATCGCCGAGGGGGACGGCTGGGTGATCGCGCCGTTCCGTCCGTCGGTGACGCTCGACAATCTCGCCTCCGTTCCTTTTGCGGTCGCCAGCTACATCGACGACGTGCGCATCTTCGCCGGTTGTCTCACCGGTCGCCGTGACTGGCCGCTTGCCCTAGCCGAAGGCTGTCCGGTGCCGCGCCTCGAAGCCGCACTCGCGCATTCGGTGCTAAAGGTCGAAAGTGTCTCGGACGATCCGCTGCGGCCCCGGCATTTTTGCCGCGTCGTGGGCGAGGGGATGCATGCCCCCTTCACCGGCTTCAACCGCGCCAAGGCGGCGGTGCTGGAACTCGCCATCCTTGTCAGCCGCCTGAATATGCTGCCACGGGAAAAAATCGAGGCCGAGATCGGCTATCTCACCATCGCCATAGAAAAAACCGCGGGGCCGGACGAGAGGGAGGCCTGGGGCTGGCTGATGGAGCGGGTGGAGGGCCACCTTGCCAACGCCGGGGAACGAGGAACGTCAGCCTCTTCTTAGCGCGGATACCGCCGCCACTCGTCTTACCCACCCGACTTCAAAAAATCGACGATCGCCTTCCGCTGCGCCGCGTCGTTGATGCCGCCATAGGGTTTCATCGTGTTGCCGTTCACCACCTGCTCGGGATTGGCGATGAACTCGTCGAGATTGGCCTCGTCCCAGGTGATGCCGGACTGCTTCATCGACGGCGAGTAGTTGAAGCCCGGTGCCGATCCCGCCTTGCGGCCAAAAATGCCGGCGAGGCTCGGGCCCTGGCGGTTGTCGCCCTCCTTCATGGTATGGCACATGCGGCAACTGGTGTTGAAGGCGGTCTGTCCGTCGTTTTGCGCGAAGGCCGGCGCAGCCGACGCGGCAAGCACGAGCGCGAGCATGAAACGTCTCATATCCAATCCTCCTCGGTGTTCGAGGTGGAACGCCGAACGCGAAGGTCCGTTGCCTACAGCGATCCGCCAGCCAGCAGGGCGACGGCGGCGGCAGGCGCCGCGCTGCTGGCGATGTCGCGCGCCGCATCGACAACCGGCATCACCTCCGCGAGGTCGACAAAAGGCCGCTCCAGCCGGTTGGCCAGCCGCCTGATCTGCCATCGCCCGGTTCCGGCGGCGACGAGAGGCGCGTCCTCGGCCAGCACACCTGAAACCCGGAAGGCGGCGTCGTGGATCAAACGCAACTGCTGCTCGCTGAACCAGCGGGCAACGTCGCGCCATTCGCGCCCGGAAAGCTCCGCCGCGTCGCGGCCGAGCATGCGGGCCAGCCGGGCGGTAGAGCCGGCGACCGTCTTCTCCCGCCCGTCGGCGGTGGCATGTTTGTCGTTGTCTTCGTCGAGCACACCGAGCACCCGATGCGCATCGGCGATCGAGGCAAAATATTCGTTCATCACCGGCGCGAATTGCCCGCGCACCGGCGCCGACGACGCCACGCCGAACAGGAAGGTGCGGGTAAAGCCGGTATAGACGAGTTCGCCCGTGGCCATCCGTTCAGCGTCCGAATAGCCCTTTCCGACGACCTTGCCGCCTCGCACCGGAATGATGTCGGTGGTAGTCGAGCCCATGTCGACGAACAGAGCCTCGCCCGCGAGCCGTCCTACCAGCGAGGCGGTGGCGTGCCAGTTGGCCGAGGCGATGTCGGCGGCGAGTCCGGCCGCCGCGTCCATGCCGACAAAGCCGGAACGGCCGGCATAGATCAGGTGTTCTTCGGCCGGGAAATGCGCCGCAATGCGGTCGAGCAGGATGCTCACGCCGTCGGCGCGGGAAGGGAAGAGGTCGACCAGCTCGCCGGTCATGGTGAAGCCGAAAAGCGCGCCGCCGCGATAAACCGGTTCCGCCTCGCGCAACGCAGCGTCCAGCCGGTCGAGCCCCTGCCAGAGCGGCATGGCGATGATGGCTGCCGCGACGACGCGGCCGTCCTCCACCCGCGCTACCTTGAGATGCGCCCCGCCGACATCGAAGCCGATTGCGACCTTGCTTGCTTTTGCCATGCTTCAGGCTTTCATGCGGGAAATTTTTCGGACATCAGGCGGAAAGAGCTTTGCGTATCATCCCGGTTCTGGACTTGAAAGGCGGCGTGGTCGTCCGCGCCGCGGGCGGCCGCCGGGATGAGTATCGCCCGATCGTGACGCCGCTCAGCGCAACCCCGGAACCGGTCGCCGTCGCCACGGGGCTGCGCACGCTGCACCCATTTTCTACCTTCTACATCGCCGATCTCGACGCCATCGAGGGCCGCGATCCCAATCGCGCCGCGCTTGCCCGCTTGCGCGCCATGAAAGATCCGCCAGAACTGTGGGTCGACGCCGGCCTCGCCGACGAGGCAACGCTCGAGGCAGCGCTGGCAGCCTCGGGCATCTGTCCGGTCCTAGGGTCAGAATCGCAGAACGACGACCTTTTGCTGCGGCGCTTTTGCCGACACCCAAATCTCATCCTGTCGCTGGATTTTTTCGCCGAAGGGTTTCACGGTCCGCAAACGATCCTCGAGGATCCTACGCTCTGGCCAGGCCGCGTGATCGTCATGACGCTGGCAAAAGTCGGCGCGGGCGGCGGCCCGGATTTCGACCGGATGCGGGAGGTGAAAGTGCGGGCGGGAGATCGCACAATAATTGCGGCCGGCGGCGTTCGCGACGCCGCCGACCTCCACCAGCTCAAATCGCTTGGTGTGGGAGCGGCGCTTGTCGCAACCGCGCTTCACGACAAAACACTCACCGCCGAACGGCTGGTCTCGTTCAGCGGTTGAGGTCACGTCCACTCCCTCTGGAGGCTTTTCGAACCTCCAGAAGGCATTCACAGGCCCAAGAGCTTTTTCAACCGGCGCAGCAGACCCTCCGGCTCCGCTGGGGGTTTTACCTGTGCGGGGTTGTCTCTTGTCTAGGCGCCGAACGGATGCTTCACCTTGTCCCGCTGCGCGGTGGCCTCAGCGGCGGTCGGCTTGCCGGTGACGGCGCGCTGGATCGCTTCCTTGGTGGCGCGGTAGTTGAAGTCCTGGATTTTTGCGTCGTCGTTGGCTTCCCAGTGGATGAACACGCCGACGCAGATGAACACGTCGTCGGCTTCCTCGGCCGGAATGGTGCCGTCCGCGACGCTGTCCTGCACCGCCTTGGCGACCGCGAACTGGGCCGGGCCGAACATCTGCACCGCCTGCTTGGCGCCCTTGATCGTGACCTTGTTGAACATCACGGTATTGGGTTTGCACTGCAGGTTGGGCGCGATCACCGCGAGAAGGGAGGTAAAGCCGTCCTTGTTGTTGGTCAGCGCGTTGCAGAAGGCCGATTCAACCGCGCTCCCCCGCGGGCCGATCAGAAGGTCGATATGGGCGACTTCGTTGCCGTCGCCGATAAGCGACTCGCCGACCAGAACTTTAGAAATCTTTGCCATGCCAGTTTTCCTCCAAGACATAATTTTGGAGTCCAAAGACGCCGCAACCGAGCCGGCGCTCGATGGACGACTATCCTTGTTGGCAGCATCCGGATTGCCCGGACCGGTTGGCTAGATAGCCGCGAAGGGATATCCCTCGCTGACAAAATTCAATCATCAACCATGCGCTTACGCAAGTTGATGAACGGCAATGTGGACTAAAAGACAAGCCACCGTCAGGTCGGCCGACGTGCCCGGATTGATGCCGCGCTTCTTGAGGTCGGCGTCGAACGCCGCAAGCTGTTTTATGCGCGCTTGCTCGCCGGCAGTGGCGTCGAGCGAGGCCTGGAATGCGACCGCCTCCTCGCGCACTTCTCGCGCGGTTTCATCGCCGTGTTTGCGCGCCACATGGCTGTCCGGAAACCGCGTCAGGAACGCCATGTAGGCGCGGATCGCCGGCCACATGCCGGTTTCTCCGGCGGCTCGCGAAGCCTCGATCGCCGGCAGGCCGACCTCGAAAATGTCGGAAAAGCCGGTGGCGTATTGCCGGGCGATCAGATCGCGCTCCGCCGCTTCGCGCATCGCCTCGACCAGGGAGGTTTTCGGTTCCTCGCGCACGTCGTTGTCGCCGGCAGAGCCGAGCCCACCGGGGGAGGCGGCGACGATCGCCTCGAACACCGCGCGCGTGTCGTCCATGTCGAGCCTGGCCAGCACCGAGCCGAGATCGGCGCGAAGATCGCCGGAAGTCAGTTCGGCGGCTCGGAGGAGGGGCCCGCACAGTAGCACGATGCCGAGATTGGTGTTGGTGGCGACCGCATGTCGCGTGGCGCGCACCGCCTCCAGCATCCGGCGACCGACCGGCAGCGCGGGGTCCGTGAGCGGTCCGGAGGAGACGCGGGCGCTTTCCAGGAATTGCGCCGCCGACATGCGGTGTCCGTCGGCGAAGACATGCACGTTGCCCGGCTTCAGCGCCTCGATCTCAAGCCGGCAGGCGTCTTCATAAGCGGCCCGCAGAGCCTCGCGCGAGAGCGGCATTTCAGGAGTTTGCCGGCACGGCAAAACGGTAGGGGCGCGGCGGCGCGGCAGCCTCCGCACGGTCGGCGAGGAACTTGAGCAGCGCCTCGGCGATCGCGTCGGCGATGTCGACGTCCGCCACGGATTGCAGTCCCGACCAGGCCGGCATGCTGTTGACCTCCAGCACCGACAGTTGACCGTCGGCGTCGCGCAGGATGTCGATGCCGGCGAAATCCGCGCCGACGGCGCGCGCAGCGGCTACCGCCAGCGTGGCCAGGTCGTCCTGCTCGCCGGCCGGCACGCGTTCCGGCATGCCGCCCCGGTTGACATTGGTGATCCAGTCGCCGCCGCGCCGGCTCATCATCGCCACAGCCGCGCCGCCGCAGACGAAGACGCGGAAATCGCGGAAGGGCGGACCGGGGCGCTTCATGTAGCGCTGGAGATAATAGACCTCGTTCACCTCCTCGATGGCGGGCAGGTCGGAGAGCTTTTCGACAAGTCTTATGCCGCGCCCCTGCGCGCCGAACAGCGGCTTCAGCACCAGCGGTCCCTTAGGCAGCTCGCGCGCGGCGACCGCTTGCGCCGCCTCCAACCCCTCGACCGCAAAAGTCTCGGGCGTGGCCAGGCCGGCATTCTTCAAAAGGAACGTCGTCGTCGACTTGTCGACGCAGCGCTCTATCGACTGCGCGGAGTTCCAAACGGGCACGGACACCTTAGCGAAGGCGTGCAGCACACCCAGCCGCCGCGTCACCGCCTCGAACGAGCCGCCATCGATCGAGCGCACCAGCACGGCATGTGGCAGCGCGCCGCCGAAGGCCGGAATGGCGAGGCCGGACGGCGTCGATGTGTCGAAGCCGATCGAGGCCAGCGGCACGCTCCGCACGATCGCGCCGCGCCGGCGCAGCCGCGACGCCAGTCCCTTCGAACGCCCGCCGGACCGGTCGCTGACGATCAGGATGCGGGGGATCATGCGGCGGCTTCCGGGAGTGGGGTGCAAAGTGGCGGCGTCAGATAACTTTCGGAAACCACCACCCTATCCAAGGCTCCGCTCCAGCATCTCCACATCGATCCTGCCCGCCCGAAACGTCTCGCCGCTGTCGATGGCCGTGACGATCGCCCGCGCCGGGCTGAACAGCAGCGGGTCGATGGCATAGAAATCGCCCTTGAACTGCTTGAAGATCTCCTTGAACGGCTTTCCGTGGTCGCGCGACGTATGGCTGGGCAGGCGCTCGGCGAGCTCGCGCGCCGCCTCCGCCGGCCCGCGCACGAAAAGCTGCACGCTGCCGCCATAGATGATGGCGTCGTTGGTGCGGCCCATGGCGGTCAAAAAATCCGGATGCGGCGCGGGAAGGGGCGCGGCGGCGATGCCGTCGACGATGTTGTCCAGCGGGAATTTAAGGTCGTTGGCCTTGTGCAGCGCCACCTCCAGCGACCGCGCGACGATCTGCACGGTGCCGGCGAGGCTCTGCGTCGGTGCGTAGAGGAAGGTGAGTTTGTCAGCCGGCTGACCGGTGGCCTTGGCGACTTTTTCGACCACCGCGGGCGGGGGCGGTGAGCCGGTCTCCAGGATCAGCACGGCGGACGTGGCCGTATCACGATAGCTTAGCGTTTCGTAGAGCGGCTCGACCCGCGCCAGCGCGCGCGCCGGGCCAGAGCCCATGGCGAAATAGCCATCGGCCGAAAGATTCCAGCCCGCATATTGCGCGCCGAGGCAGGCGAGCACCGGCTGCGAGGAGCGCACCTCGATCGTGTATGGCCACTTCTCCGAACCGCGGTCAAGCAGCGCCGACACCGTGCCCAGCCCGCCCATGGAGGCCTTGGCCATGCGCAACCCGGCCTCGATGCCGCCTTGCGCTTTGGCACCGGCGTCGATCAGCGTCTCGCCGAGCGGGCCGGTGGTGACGGCGACGCGCAGCCGCTCAGCGTCGCGGATCATCGTCTCGGCGATGCGCCTTGCATTGTCGTTCAGGAACGCGGTTCCGTCCTTCATGCCAGGCCTCCTTCCCAATGGCGGCTGAGCCCTGCCGCCAGCGCTTCCGCCGCACGCCGCGTGGTTCCCGCGCTCCCCCCGCGCGCGAAAACGGTGCAGACCGGATCGCCGGCTGCCAGTCGCGTTCCGGCCGGCTGGCGGTCCGCCGTCCAGTCCGGCCAGGCAATTTTCGGAAACCGTTCGATCGGCCTGGATGTATAGGTGACGAGCGAGGCCATGGAATCGTCGAAGCGCGGCACGCGAAACGGTTTTCCGCGACATGCTTCGATATGCGCCTTCAGCAACGGGGCTGCCTCGTCGTCGAAAATGTCGAGCGTAGCACCTGGCCGTGGATTGATCTCGACCAGGTGACAGCCGTCCTCGTTGCGGATGAAGTCTGCGCTGCACAGGCCGGTGAGCCCGGCGCGCGCGGTGAGACCGGAAAGCCATTGCGCGATGCGTGCCGCCTCCCGTCGGTCGAAGCGCCGCAGCCTGACCGCGCCGCCATAACGGTAGGGCGCGCCGGGCGCGGGCGAGGCCCATTGCCGGCTGAAGCCGACGAGATGCGCCGCCCGCCTGTCGGCGATGAACAGCGCCGACAGGTTGCGGCCCTCGATGAAACGCTGGAAGTAGCGGCCCGGCTTCACCGCGGCGCCATTGGCCCCGGCCACATGTCCGCCCCCGGCGCCGCCCGCCGTCTTGACCAGCCAGTTTTCCGGATCGGCAGGTTTTTCCCGGCGAAATTCAGGATGAGGAATGCCGAGTTCGGCGCAATCCTCCGCCAGCCGCTGCGGCTCCTTGACGCGGGCAATTGCCGCCGCGCGGTTGCCGGCCAGCGGAAATTTTTCGGCGAGCGCGTCGATGGCATCCGGCCTTTGTTCGAAGCCGGAGCCGAGCACCAGCGCTTCGACCCGATCGCCGGCGGCGAGGTCGCGCAGCGTGTCCGGCAGCCGGCCGAAGTCTATGCCGCTGCCGAGGTCGCCGGCAGCGAGCGCGGCGCGCCCGGACAGCGCCACCGTGTCGTTGTCGCGGAAAAGATCGGCGACCAGCGGCGAAAAACCGGCGCGCCGGGCGGCTGCGGCCAGCGAACGGCCGGAGATGGCGGCGATCAGCACCGCGCCGGCGCTATTTGGCGAGCTCGCGTGCAAGGGAGAAGGCATCCTGGAAATCGAAGGTGACGGTCTTTTCGGCTTCTATCATCTTTTTGAAAAGCCCGGACTCGACCTTGTATTTGACGTTGCCGATGGCCAGCGGCCCGATGCCCAGCGCCTTGCCGCCGTCGATCGGCTCGCCATTGGCGTGAACGCCCAGCCCCTCCACGCCGGCCGGCGGCACGGCGTTGACGTCGGCCGCGATCAGCAGCTTGCCGGCCTTCGCCAGTTGCGCCTTGGAGATCACCTGCACGCCGGCCTTCGCCGCGGTCAAGATCACTTCGGCCGCTTCCGCCAGCGCCGTCTTCTTTGCCTCGGTCGACCCGTCGGCCGGCTGGACCGTCACGCCGAAGCGGCTTTTCATCTCTGCGGCCACCTTGCCGACCCGCTCCAGCCCGTCATGGCCGACGATGGTGACCTTCGCGCCTTCCTTGGCGGCGATCACCGCCGTGCAGAAACCGACCACGCCGGTTGCGCCGAAGATGGCGATGTCGGTGTCCTTCAGCCCGCGCTCGAACTTTTTCTCCAGCGCCTTTTCGACCTTCGCCACCATGGCGGCCGCCGTGGTGAAGGAGCCGGCGGGATCGGCGAAGACGGAGATTTGGAACGGCGGCACCATCGCCTTCTTCGCCGCGTCGAACATGTCGAGCGCCAGCGACACGTCCTTGCCGGCGATGAAGACGCCCGTGTCGACGCCGGCATCCGGCGGGCGCGAGAAGATCGCGTCTTGCACCAGCCCGGTCACCTCGTCGAGGCCGACCCCGACATAGGGAACGACCGCGTCGAAGCCGGCGTCGAGCGCCATGTTCACGTCGAACGGGCTCATGTGCTTGAGCGGCGTGATCATATGAAGAATGTGTTTTCGCGCCATCTTTTTCTCCCAGTCTGCGGGATCGTCAGCTACCGACGAGGTTGAGGCCGGTGGTGCTGATCGTCGCGCCGGCGTTCCTGCCGCGCACGATCCTTATCTCGATGCCGCCGCCTGCTTCTGGTGCCGCAGCGGCAACCATGCGCTCGGCCTCGGCCTGGCTTGGGGCGAAGGCAAAACCGGTCGGCCCCCACGAACTCTGGCCGATGCCGACAGCACCTGCTTCGGCCAGCGCCTGCATGGCGGATTCCACCTGCTTAGAGGTGAAGACGCCGCCTTGCGCCGGTGCGAAATGGTTGCCCACCAGTTGCTGGATCGCCGAAATGCCGGCGCCGAACGCTCTAATGTCGTGATCGAGCAGCGCCGGCATGACCTCGGTCAGCACGAGGCGGCAGATTTCGCCGGTGCCTGAAACGGGGAAGGGGGGCAGCGTGCGGAACGCCTGCATCTCGGCCTCGCCGTGAAGCCCGTCGAATGCGTCGTCGAGCACCAGTATGGCGCGCCACGTCTCGGGGAAGGGGATGCGCGCCACTACCGGCGGCGGCCGGCCGCTTCCGTCGTTGCCGGCATCGACGATCAGCCCACCGGCGTCGAAACTGGCGATGCCGATGCCGGAGCGCCCGCCGCGCGCCAAGAGCACCGCGTCGTCGTCCACGTCGAGCGGCAACCCGTGCAGGGTGCGCAGCGCGGCCGCCACCGCCAGCGCGATCTGCGTGCCGGAGCCGAGCCCGGCATGGCGCGGTATGGCGTCGAGCACCACCAGCCTGTGCTGGGCGCGGATGCCGAGCCGTTTTGTCAGCGCCGCCAGATGCGCGGCCGCCCGCTCGCTCTCGGGGCCGATGACGATGGTCTCGGCGGCGCGCGACAGCGTTAGCGCGGTTTCCGGGTCGCTCAGCGGCAGGCCGATGCTGCCGAACCGGCGCCCGCCGGCGCCGCTGGGATCGAGAAAGCCGAGATGAAGGCGGGCAGGCACTCTTATGGTAACAGAATTCGACATCCACCCCTCGATGGGTGCATGATGCATGCATCACGGAAGTTTAGGTGCCCGCGACCATGATAACCGCTTTCGCCCGCCGGGCAAGCGGCAGGTGACCGACAAGCTTCCCCTACTTTGGTGCCGGGCGGGATCCAACGGACGAAAAAACCGGGAGGCGGAGATGAGCGAGACGGCGAAAGAAAGGGTCTACACCGAGGCGGAGATCGCCGCGCGGCTGGAAAAGGAGCTGCCGAAATGGCGCTACGAGAACGGCTGGATCAGGCGAAAGTACAAGACCCATAGCTGGAAGGGCACGCTGA
The DNA here is from genome assembly GCF_030929505.1 of Mesorhizobium sp. LHD-90. Taxonomy (GTDB): domain Bacteria; phylum Pseudomonadota; class Alphaproteobacteria; order Rhizobiales; family Rhizobiaceae; genus Kumtagia. The sequence goes on from NZ_JAVFVV010000042.1 coordinate 11,383, forward strand.
TGGTGATCAACACCGTCGGCCATCTGGCCGAGGCGGCCTGGCACCATCCCGACCTCGCTGCGTCCTACGCCTTTGTCGAGGTCAAGCTGCAGAACCATGCGGCGAAAGGCATCACCGACAAGGATTTCGAGCTGGCCAAGAAGATCGACGAGGTCGTCCAGTGGCAGCCGGCCAAGGAGGCCGGCGCGCTCGAAGGCACCCCGTCGGCCGACCAGCGGTTCGCGTACATCAAGTACGATTGAGTGATGGAAAGAAACACATGCCCCGCATCGGCTTCTGCCCGCGGCGCGGCGACGGTCGCGTTCATAGACATTGCGGGTTTCAGCGCGATTGCGGACGTCTATGGAGACGAACCGGCGATTGAGGTGCTCGAGCTTTTCGAGCGCATGGTTCTTGACGCTGTCAGCGGTCATGACCCTCCGATCAAGTGGATCGGCGACGAGGTAATGCTCTCGTTTCCCGACCCGGATAGCGCGTTGCGGGCGCTTGGCGTGCTGTTGCCGGCATGCCGGCAAGAGCCCCGCCTGCCGCTCACGCGGGCGGCGCTGAACCACGGGCCCGTCATCCGCCGGGCAAATGACCTGTTCGGCACGACCGTCAACGTGGCGGCCCGCATCGCCGCGATCGCATCGCCCGGTCAATTGCTCGCCACCCGGCCGGTCGCCGAGGCGGCCATCGCCGATGGCATTCTCGTGCGGGATCTCGGAAAGGTGGCGGTCCGTTCGGTTGCCGAGGAAATCCCGCTCTATGAGATCGCGCTTGCGCCGTTGCCCGATCCGGCCTGGATCGATCCCGTCTGCAAGATGCACGCGCCCTACGCGTCCTACCGACGCGCGGCTCCCGAGGGGCCGTGGTTCTGTTCGCCGCGCTGCGAAGAAGCATACCGGAAGTCACCTCGGACCTACGCCATGCCGCGGTGACGACCGGCGGCCGGTGCGGATTTTCCGCCCGGTGGCGGGGATTTGTGCTGTCAGCAAGGACTGTTGCCTCTATTGGCGAAGCCGGCAAAAAAACCTGCTTTGGCCCGGTAACCTGCTGTTTTGCCGTCCTGCGGCAACTTCGCCGATCCGCCATGAGCAGGGTTTTCGTGGTGAAAGCTTTCGTCTAATGTAAGGCCGGCACCAGAAAGTTTGCGTTACGAATGGCGGTTGCGTGGATCGGCAACCGGGAAGCCTCATTGCAGCGCGCGGCCGAGGAGGCCGCGAAACTTCTGCAATCCAGCCGGTGCCCGGTTTTCAGCTTCGACACGGATGTGCATGGCACGCGGGCGGCGATTGCGCTCGCCGAGCGTGTCGGTGCCGCCTATGACCACATCGACGGCGCGGTGCTGGCGCGCGAGACGGCGCTGTTCACCGACCGGGGCGGCATGGTCGTCGCGCCGGGCGAGACGCGTAGGCGCGCCGATGTCGTGGTCATCGTTGGCGAATTGCCGGAAGCGCATCGCCGCTTCCTGCTGGAGCTGGCGGTAACCGAGCCGGATCAACCCGCCGCCGGCCAACGCAGCTTCTTCTCGGTCGGCAAGCAAACGCCGCCGCTCGATGGCAAGCGCGCCGCCACGCAACTGACCTGTGGCGAGGCCGGGCTGGCGGCGACGCTGGCAGCACTCCGGGCTTTGTGCGCCGGCCGTCAGGTTTCGACGCCGGTGGCGAATTTCGACATTTTCGCCCAAGCGATCGCCGAGGCGCGGTTTCCCGTATTCCTGTTTTCCGGCCATGCGGCGGATGCGCTGGCCCTGGAAATGCTGCAGGGCCTGATCGGCGACCTGAACGCCACCGGCCGCGCCTCCGGCCTGCATCTGACCGCCAGCGAAAGCGGCTGGGGCAGCGCGCTGGCATCGACCTGGATGACCGGATTCCCGCCGCGCACCGGTTTTTCGCGCGGGTTTCCAGAGCATGATCCGTGGCGCTACGATGTGGCGCGCATGATCGCCGCGGGCGAGGCGGATTGCCATTTGTGGATATCCGGCAGCGCGGAGCGGCCGCCGCCGAAACCCCGCAAGGACATGCTTTTGGTCGCCCTGGCGAAGACGTCCGGGCCGGTCGCCGGCGCGGCCGTCACCATCCGCATCGGTGAAACCGGCGTCGATCATGATGGCGTCGGCTATTTGGCCCGCATCGGGACGCTCACGGCGCTCGCGGCGCGGTCGCCGACCGACCTGCCTTCCGCCGCCGCGATTCTGCGCGCAATCGCCGAAAAAGTTCCAGCCGAAGCGGTGCCGCCATGCTGACGAAAATCGCCGGCGGCGAGATCATCGATCCGGTCAACGGCCGCTCCGGAAAGGGCGACCTCTGGATCCGCGACGAGCAGATCGTCGAGCCGCCGGCGGGCGGCAAGGCCGACAGGACCTTCGACGCGTCGGGTTGCGTCGTCATGGCCGGCGCCATCGACATCCATTCGCATATCGGCGGCGGCAATGTGAACACGGCGCGGCTGCTCCTGCCGAAGCAGCACGCCGCGCATCTGCCGCGCCCGGCGCAGACGCCGCTGTCCAATGCCGGCTGGTCGACCTTCGAGACCGGCTGCCTCTACGCCAAGATGGGTTTCACCACGGTCGTCGAGCCGGCGATGAATCCGGGTGCGGCGCTGCACACGCATCTGGAACTCGCCGACATCCCGATCATCGACAAGGCGACGCTCGCGATCCTCGGCAATGACGATTTCCTGCTGTCGCTGATCCGCGACGGCGCGTCGGAGCAGGCGATCGACGACTATGTCGCCTGGACGGTCGGCACGACCCGGGCGCTCGGCGTGAAGGTGATCAATGCGGGCGCGGCGGCGGCGTTCAAGGAGAATGTCCGCGCCTTCTCGCTGGACGATGTCGTGCCGTCCTACGGCGTCAGCTCGCGCAACATCGTCAAGACATTGCAGGCGTCGGTCGGGCGGCTCGGCGTGCCGCATCCGCTGCATGTCCATTGCAACAATCTGGGCGCCGCCGGGGCCGCCGACACCGCCGCTGCCACTATCGCTGCCGCCGAGGGCCTGCCGCTGCATCTGGCGCATCTGCAGTTCTACGGCTACGGCACGGAGGGCAAGCGAAAATTCTCGTCGGAGGCGGCGCGGCTCGCCGAACTGGTGAACGCCTCGCCGGAGGTTACCATCGACGTCGGCCAAGTGATGTTCGGACAGACCGTCACGGTGTCGTCCGACGTGATGCGGCAGTTTTCGGCGCGGGCGACGGCGCATCCGAAAAAATGGGTGATCTGGGACGGCGACGGCAATGGCGGCGGCATCGTGCCCTACCGCTACCGCGAGGATTTTTATGGCACGCTGCAATGGGCGATCGGGCTGGAACTGTTTTTGCTGATCACCGACCCCTGGCGCGTCTTCTTCACCACGGACCATCCCAACGGCGCGCCCTTCACCGCCTATCCAAAACTGTTCGAGCTGCTGATGCGCCGCGATGCCCGCAACGCGATGGCGGAGGGCCTGTCGAAATCGGCGATGGCGCTGTCGACGCTGGCCTCAATCGACCGCGAATATACGTTTGACGAGATCGCCATTATGACCCGCGCCGCGCCGGCAAAACTGCTGGGGTTGAAGGATCGCGGCCATCTCGGCGCCGGCGCGCTGGCCGATGTGGCGGTCTACCGGCGCGGGCCGGATATCGCGCAGATGCTGGGCTCGGCCGCATTTGTGTTCAAGAACGGCGACCTCGTCGTGCGGGACGGCGCGGTCACGCACTACCGCTGGGGCAGGGCGTTGAGGCTCAATCCGGCGCCGGACAGGGCCATGGTACGGCGGCTGGATGATTTTTATCAGGACCGCTACGGTCTTTCGCTCGACTGGTTCTCCTTCCCCGATTCCGCGATTGCGCGCGAAAATCCGTTCGCGGAGGTCGCATGAAAACGCTGGAAGTCAACGGCGTCCTGATCGACGACACCTTTGCCGAAGCCTTCGGCATGCGCGCCACGGCGATCGTCATCACCGGCCCGAACCGCAAATGGGCGCGGCAAGCGGCGGTCACCATGACCGGCTTCGCCACCTCGGTCATCGGCTGCGGCTGCGAGGCGGCGATCGACCTCGACCTGCCGGCAGCGGCGACCCCGGACGGAAGGCCGGGATGCCGCGTCATGATCTTCGCCGTCAGCACCGACGAGTTGCAGAAGCAGTTGCAGAACCGGCTCGGCCAATGCGTGCTCACCTCGCCCGGCAGTGCCTGTTTTGCGGGCATGGAGGGCGCCAACCAGCTCAATCTGGGTTCGGCGCTGCGCTATTTCGGCGACGGCTGGCAGATTTCGAAGAAGCTGGGCGGCAAGCACTACTGGCGCGTGCCGGTGATGGACGGCGAGTTTTTGTGCGAGGCGACCACCGGAATGACCAAGGAGGCGGTCGGCGGCGGCAATCTTCTGCTGCTGGCTGGCAGCAATGCAAGGGCGCTGGCGGCGGCGGAAGCAGCCGTCGCGGCGATCGAAAAAGTGCCGGGCGCGATCATGCCGTTCCCGGGTGGCGTCGTGCGGTCGGGTTCAAAAGTCGGCGGCAAATACAAGGGCATGATGGCCTCGAGCAACGACGCCTTCGCGCCGACGCTGCGCGGCGTGACCCGCAGCGAATTGGGACCTGACGTCAACGCGGTGCTGGAGATCGTCATCGACGGCGAGACCAGCGACGCCGTCGCCGCCGCCATGCGCGCCGGCCTCAAGGCGGTCACCAGCCTCGGCCCGGAAAAGGGCGCCAGCCGCATCAGCGCCGGCAACTACGGCGGAAAACTCGGAAAATTCCACTATCACCTGAAGGAGCTGCTGCCGTGAAAGCGCTGACCTTCAGGCTGAAAGAAGAACCGCCGGAACGGCTCGACCTCTCGCCGCTCAACCCGCAAAAACTCGCCGGCATGGCGCGCGGCGACATCGAGAAAATTCGCGTCGGCATGTCGAAGCGCGGGCTGCTGGTCGGCGACGTTTTCAGGCTGTCCGGTTCGGATGCCGGCGCGATCGTCTTCGAGGGCGGCAGCGCGTGGTTCGACCGTATCGGCGCGGAACTGGCGGAAGGCTCCGTGCGTGTCCTCGGCGATGTCGGCGCGCAGGCCGGCCGGCTGATGCAGGGCGGTGCGCTGACCGTCGAGGGTAGCGCCGGCCCGCATGCCGGATCGGGCATGCGTGGCGGCCGGCTGGAGGTGACAGGCGATGCGGGCGACCAGCTCGGCGCCCCGCTGGCCGGCGAAATGGCCGGCATGAAGGGCGGCGTGCTCATCGTGCGCGGAAAGGCAGGAGTTCGCGCCGGCGACCGCATGCGGCGCGGGCTGATCGCCGTGTTGAAAGGCGCCGGCGACTATGCCGGCTGCCGGATGATTGCCGGCACGCTGGTCGTCACTGGCGGCGTTGGCGAGCTGCCGGGCTACCTGATGCGGCGTGGCTCGATCCTGCTCGACCGCGCGCCGCAAAGCCTATCGCCGAGTTTTGTCGAGAGCGGCGCGCCGGACATCAGCTTTGCCGCCGTCCTGGATCGTCATCTGATCGCCGAGGGTATCTTGAAGCGCCCCCTGCTTGGCAGCGCCCCTCGCAAATGTGGCGGCGACAATGCCGTGCTCGGGCTGGGGGAGATACTTTTCCCGCGATAAAGAAGGCAGAGACCGGTGGACTAAAACAAATCCCCTGATTGCGGTGGTCTATCGCCTTCCGGTTCGGTTCGCCTAGTTTACGGGCTTTGGATTGACCGTCTGCATATTTTTGCGTTTTTCGATTCGGCAATTGTTCAGTGCAGTGTAGGCCGCGCCGACAGGGTCATCCGAATTTTTCGCACGAGCATCAGTTTCCGCCTTCGCCGCAACCATGATGCAGTGTTGCTCTATCGATGAACTTGTTGCAGGGGCTGACGCTGCTGCAAGGGGAGGTTTGGGCGTTGCCGTAGCCTGGTCGGCGCTGGCCGAACTCGACAAGCTGAGCGCAACAAATAAGGCTGACCCAAAGCCGTAGTATTTCATATCAACCACCTGAAGGGTTGGGCTGCTTCGCGCCCAGCCTCTTATGTACCTGCTCGATAGCCAGGATGATGAATAGGGTGATTGCGATTGTCAGCGCGGCCGACGCCGCGATCTCGCTCACGCTGTTACCACGCAGAACAGTATGGAGGATATGGCCTAGATGTGGAGCCTCAAGAGGTTGTCCTCGGTTAGTCCGAGGCGGCTGATTGGTGTTTTGGACTTTAGGCTACCATGTGGGCGATGCCAATTGTATCGGTGAAGCCAGATGGGAAGTT
>NZ_JAVFVV010000043.1 GCF_030929505.1 Mesorhizobium sp. LHD-90
GGCGTGAGACGGGCATTCTTATGAATGTTCATTCGGACCCTCCGACGAATCTGAAGCGTGGTAACTCCAGTCTCCTCGGTCAGGTCCGAATGGACAACCTTCTGAAAGCCCACACCTAGCCGCCTGTCTGCCGAAGGCACAGGCCAGCCATGACTTGCCGGTGCCAGTCTGGTCGTGACGATCAAATTCTCATGGGCGGTGAGCCATTGCCCCTGGGCGAGCGCCAGGGTGTTGCGCCGGTCGAGACCACGGGAAGCGGCAAAATCGATATCTTCGATGCAGGCCTGGGCAAAACGTAGCTTGGCGGAGGCGAGCCGGTTATGGATGCGCTTGTCGGCCCGCAGGGTGACCTCGTGGTCGAGCATCAGGCCGAGCCACTCATCGCGGCTGAGCTCATTGGAGCCGGACTGTTCGGCCAATTCGCGCCAGGCGGCGGCCATGCCGGTCAGCCCGAGGGCCTGCATCTGGTCGAGGGTTGGGTTTGTCAGCATTTGCTTCCTTCACTGGTAATAGGAACGGCCATGGATATTGGTGTGCGCAGGCATGGGCGCCGCGTGTTCAGCCTGCGGTTGCTGCCGGTCGAGGCCGGATTTGAGCGACGGAGGAGTAGGCGGTGGCATTGATGGTGAGCGCCCGCTCACAGGCCGCATCGAGGCGCTGCGATCCATAGCGCGGCGCCAGCGACGAATGCCCATGGCCGAGCGGTATCCCTGTTCCGGATGCGGCCTGTCGCGCATCATGCGTTCGACCAGGATGGCGGCGTTGGGACCGATCAGGGTCGCTCGACCGATCAGATTGGCCGGCGTGGTGTTGGCGTAACGCTGATGCGCCTTGGGCATATGGTCGTTGACGGTGACGTGGCCGGAGCGCTGGGAGCGGCGGACATGGCTGGCGACACGCTGGTGATCGTGGAAGATCTCGACCACCCGGTGGGTGAGCCGCACCTGGAGGGTGCATCCGATCAGCCGATGCGGCACCGAGTAGAAGGTCTTGTCGACCTCGACATGGTAGTCGGGATGAACCTTCGCCGACTTCCATTCCGCATATTCGAATGGTGTGGCCGGCAAGGGCTTCAAGGTTGCCCGCTCGATCTCCTCAAATAGTTCGCGGCGGCTTTTGCCGACATGGCGCATCGGCAATCGCCGTGTTGAGGGCGGCAAGCGAGAAGAAGGTACGGTTCCGGAGCCGGGCGAGGATCCATCGCTCGACGATCAGCACCGCGCCCTCGACCTTGCCCTTGTCGCGTGGCTTCCGGCTGCGGGTCGGCAGGATCGTGGTGTCGTAATGCTCCGCCATGGCGGCGAACGTCGCCGTCAGTGTCGGCTCGAACCACAGCGCCCTGGCGACGCCGGCCTTCAGATTGTCGCACACGATCGCCTTGGCGACCCCGCCGTAGAAGGCAAGCGCTCGTACCTGGCCGTCGATCCAATCCGGCAGCCGCTGGCTGAAGCTGGCATGGGCGAAGGTCAGGTTGGAAGCGCCCAGCACCGCGACAAAGATCTGCGCCGGATGGATGACGCCAGTCGCCGGATCGATCACCGGCACCGTCGGCCCGGCATAGTCAGTCTGCATCACGGCGCCCGCCGCGTGCCGATTGCGGAACACGGCGCTTGTCCGCTGCCGGAAGGCGGCAAACCGCTCACAAAACCAGATGAAGCCATAGCCGTCGGGATGGCTGGCGCGGTATTCCTGCCATAGAAGCGTCAGCGTCACGCCCTTGCGCTTCAGCTCCCGGGCAACCAGGGGCCAGTCCGGTTCACTCAGATCCTGCGGCGGTCGGCCGGCACGGCCGAACAGCAGCCGCTCCAGTTGTGCATCGTCATCCGAACCGGCCGGCAATGGCCACAGCCCGGCTTCCCGAGCACGGAGCAAATAGGTTGATACTGAGCTCTTGCCGATCTTCAGCCGCTCGGCAAGGTTCAGCGGTAGCCGCAATGACCGGCAAGGTCGATGAGACAACGCCGCTGGGAACGGCCATTGTGACCATGCAGGCGCTGTCCCTCGATGAACTGACGGAGTTCGCCAAGGCGGTGCAGGCGCGGATTGTGGATCTGGCCGTGGCGCAGGAGCGCACGCTCAAGCTGGCCGCCTGACATCGGGCTGCCGACGGCCACGCGGATCGTCGGCCTAACCACGCGAATTCAAAGTTTTGAGGGCGGCAGCCGCTGATCGCGGTGCCGAGCTTGTGAGCTCATGTGTCTTATGAAATCGCCCACAAAGTACAAGGAGAATGGAATGGAAGAACAATCGTATGAACTAACAGAGGAGGGCAGGAAGTTGATCGCCGATATGCTTCTTGAGCTCTGTGTTGTACTTGACATGCATTACGACGACGGCGACATGCATGCGTTGGAGCCGTCGTTTGAGCTGATCGGCAACGGCGTTGCGCTCCTTGGCCGGCTCTCCGTCACCCTGCACCCCGACGTCGATGCAATTCGGGCGCGATACAACAGATCTAATCAGTGAGGACGCACAAGATGGCAATCCAAAAAGGCCGCCGCATGAACTGGCACTACAACCCCGCTCTGTCGAGCGCGGACTATTTCGCGCTCGCCTGTAAGAGGGCTCGTTACGGGGACGTTCCCAGAAACTTCGAGTGGGTGATCGAACACGGCAGCTTCGACTTCGGGGCAGCGCCCGAGCACGTCGAGTGGCTGCTAGACCCGAACAATGTTGAGGCTGCGAACCGTAAACGTGCAGCTCTGGCGGCGATGGGGTCTATCGCTCATCTGGTTCCGGAGGACGAAAAGCGAACAAACATTGTCTAACAGGCGGCTCCCATTAGACAATTGCCGCCCCAAGTCATTGAAATTGCATGACGCGGAAGAAGAGTTGGTACGCCCAAGGGGAATCGAACCCCTGTTACCGCCGTGAAAGGGCGGTGTCCTAACCGCTAGACGATGGGCGCAGCCGACGCGAGGCTTATAGTCGGTTCGATCGTCGCGGGCAACCCGCCCGCAACCAGGAAATCACGCCTTTTCCCCATCTACTTGCGGCGGCGGCAACGCCAGTTCCAGTCGCGCTCCGGCCCGACGTCCACATGTACGGAATTGGTATGACAGTAGGTGCCGACGCCGCCGCGGCCGGGCATGGAGCGCAAGAAATTCGCAAGTTCCAATTTGCCGACGCCGGGGACCTGGATGTCAGCAGCCGCGCAATACATATGCAGCGAATTCTTGGCGCCGCGTGCACGGATGTTGCGGATGCGGCTGCGATAGCCGGAGGTCACCATGAGCTTGCGGCCGTAACGCTGCTCGATGGTCTTGAGCACGCGCACCAGAGACGGTTTCAGGCAGGCGACATCGACGCTTTCGGTCTGCTTGAGCAGGCCGTTCGGCGCGAGCCGCGCCATGCCGGCCGCGGAAGCAAGCTGGATCGAAGCGCCTTCGTCTTCCTCGTGCAGGTCGACGTCGCTGTCGTCGTCGATGCCGGACTTGCGCTTGATCTCGAAGAGCGCCGTCGTCCGCACGCCGGGCAGGCCGTTGCCGTCGCTGCCATAGGAGGCGAGCACGATGGGTTTGCGCGCCGGCTGGTCGAGGTTGAGCACCGGCTTAGCGTCCGTTTCCTCTTCGATCACCGGTTTTCCTGGGCGGTTCTCGATGAAGGCGGTGGGGGTCTGATTCTCGATCACCGCCTTGCCCGGCTGCTGGCGCTGCGAGGCCGCAGCCGTGCTGCGTCCCGGCGTGATCATCGGCGAGGGTGCGGCCGAGGCCGGTTTCGCGCCGAAAAGCGAGGCGAACAGCGTTTTCTTCTTCGGAGGCTCGGACGGCGCGGTCTCGGCGGCAGGCTGGGCGTCTTCGCCCTGGACGGCTGCCGTGGCCGGTGCGTCGGCCGCAGCGCCGGTTCTTGCATCCGGAGCCGGGGTGCCTGAGGCCTGCTCGCCAGCGGTCTCGACAGGCTTCGTGGTCTCGCCAGCCGCTGTCTTTTCGCGCTCGGTGGTCCTGGCGGCTTGCGCCAGCGCGGTTTCCGCTGCCTGCGGCGACGGAGTCTGCGGCGTGGCGGGGAACGCGGCTACCGGATTGGCCGTCGGCAGGTAGGCGACCTGGTCGGGAAGCCGGCCATCGCCATCTTTCTGGGTGGCGGAAGCCGTGGCGGTAGCCTGCTCGGTGGTTTCGCTGAAGCCGGCGCCAGTCTGGGCAGGCGCGGAGGCAGCCAGGGCAGGGGAATTGTAGCCGGGCATTCCGGCCCCGAAGTCCGGCGTGCCTGAGGACGTGCAGGAGGCAAGCAAAATGGAAACGAGCGCTGCGAGAACGCCAATGCCGGCAACAGATGCGCTACGCGTTCCCCTTACTCGCAAACCGCTTCCTTCCCTCGCATCCGGCAGCTTGAACTGCAGTTACAGTCTCAGTTCAGACCCAAAAGCCACGCCCCCTGACGCGAGAGAGACGAAATGGGCGAATCTCGATCCCCAAAGCCCATTGTCGAGCTATGAAGGAAATAAGGCAACATCAAGGTCGATCGCCATGATTTTGCCCGCTTTCCTAATGGCGGAGGCCATTTCCGGTGGGCGACCATCGAGGTTCCGGGCGGGGCCGGATGTGAGCATCCAATGGCGACAGTGTCGACGTCGCGGTGATGAGCATCCGTGCATCCTGTGGCCCAGCGCGAGAAACGGCAACGAACTCCTGCGGGCCGGCTCGACGGCTTTCCGGTCCGGCGCCGCCGCTTGCGCGGTGATCCGGCACATATCGCCGCCGGACGTTTCCCGGTATTGTCTCGCTGACTCGAATGGTCGAGGCGGGCCGCGTGACAGCAGACACGCGCGCCGGCACTGCTTGCCGTCCTCCAGCGCCTCACAGCGGACCTGTTTCCGCTTGGTGGCCGCCAGATGCGCACGGCGGAGCGGGTCGCGACCGGCCTGCTTGCCGACTATCGCCGCAAGGCCTCACTGGTGGTGACGCCGCTGCACCATGCGGCGAGCCCCTGCATCGCCGCCGGCATACCGGTGATCATCTGCCGCCGGGCTTTCGATTCGCGCTTCACCTATCTCCGGCAACTTTTGCCGGTCTATACGCCGGAAAATTTCCATGAGATCGACTGGCGACCGGCGCCCGTCGACATCGGCGGCATTCGAGCGAATCTCCTGAACCTGGTTGGCTCCGAGATCGCACGGGGCCGCGAGGGACTCGCCTCGCGAGTTTGACAAGATTCCGCTCAAGGACCAGAGCCCGTCGACCGGCCACCCATCTCATTCCTCCTGATGTTCCGGCGGGTTGGCATCGCGGCCTTTGCCAAAGGTGTAGCCGGTCTCGACCGCCTTCTTGCCGAACTTGTCGCGCAGGGAGTCGATGGCGCCTTCCGCCATGGCGCGCTTGCGTGCGCGTTCGTCGACAAGGTCGGGCGGATCGGCGCGGCCATCGTCGGAAAGATCGCTGACGCCGATGCCAAGCAGGCGGTATTTTGTGCCGTCCGCTTCCTTCTCCAAGAGCTGGAGCCCGGTCTGAAAGATGCGGTCGGCCAGCCGCGTCGGATCGGCAAGCTGGCGGTTGCGGGTGCGGATCTTGAAGTCCTGCGTCTTCAGCTTCAGCACCACGGTGCGGCCCGCGATATGCGCCTTCTTCAGCCGCGCCGAGACCTTTTCGGATAGAGCCCGCAGCACCGGCACGAGATCGGCCATCGAGGCGAGATCCGCATCGAAGGTGGTTTCGGCCGAAACGCTTTTGGCGTCGCCGCCGGGATCGACCTGGCGGGCGTCCTGGCCGCGGGACAGCCGGAAAAGCCGGTCGCCCATCGTGCCGTAGCGGCGCATCAGGTCGCCGCGCTCCATCGTCTGCAACTGGCCGATGGAGCGGATGCCATCCTGCTCCAGCGTCGCGGCGAAAGCTTTTCCCACGCCCCAGATCAGGGTCACAGGCTGACCGGCGAGGAAGGACGTGGCTTCCTGCTCGCCGATGACGGCAAAACCGCGCGGCTTTTTCAGGTCGGACGCCACCTTGGCGAGGAACTTGCAGTAGGAAAGGCCAATCGACACTGTGATGCCGATCTCGTTCTCGACCTTGCGCGCGAAATCGGCCAGCACCAGCGCCCCAGGCCGGGCATGAAGCTTCTCTGTGCCGCCGAGGTCGAGAAAGGCCTCGTCGATGGAGAGCGGCTCGACCAGCGGCGTCAGCGCCTGCATCATGGCGCGAACCTGCCCGCCGACGCGGACATACTTTTCCATGTCGGGCGGCAGCACCACGGCGTCGGGACAGGCCTCCAGCGCCTTGAACATCGGCATGGCCGAGCGCACGCCCCTGATGCGGGCGATGTAGCAGGCTGTGGAGACGACGCCGCGTTTTCCGCCGCCGATGATCAAGGGTTTGTCGCGCAACGCCGGATTGTCGCGTTTTTCCACGGCCGCGTAGAAGGCGTCGCAGTCGATATGGGCGAGATGCAGCCGGTAGAGTTCCGGATGGCGGCAGAGTCGCGGGCTGCCGCATCGCGCGCAACGCGGCGTGTCGCGCGGCTGCGGCGTCAGGCAGTCGCGGCAGAAGCCGTGCTCGGGATTGTTGACAGACGCTGCCATCGATGCGAACATAAGAGGAACATCGCGGATGATAGGACAGTGGAGCGTCGCCCGCAAGGAGCGGCGGCTGAGGAGTCGTGGTGGAATCGGTCAAGCCCCTGACACCGGACCTGTGGCCGGCTTTCGAGGATCTGTTCGGCAAGCAGGGCGCTTGTTATGGCTGCTGGTGTACGCATTTCCGCCTGCCGCCGGCGCTGCGCCGCGATAACGACCGGCAGCGCAACAAGGACCATATTCGTCAGCGGATCGAGGCGGGACCGCCGCCAGGGCTGCTCGCCTTCGAGGACGGCAAGGCGGTGGGCTGGATGCAGATCGGCCCGCGCGCCGACGTACCGGAGTGGAACAACACCGGTCGCGTGTCGTCGCCGCTCGACATGGGCGACAAGGACGACTTGGCTGTCTGGGCCATCTCCTGTTTCTTCATCCGCGGTATGGCGCGGGGCAGGGGGCTGTCGCACCGGCTGGTCGAGGCGGGCATCGCCCATGCGCGGCGGAACGGAGCGCGGCTGCTCGAAGCCTGTCCGATGGACCGGTCGAAGGATTCCCGTTCCATCGGGCTGTTTGTCGGCTCGACTCGGGTGTTCGAGAAGGCGGGCTTTGCGCGCGTCGCCGAGCGTCGTGCGGGGCGGCCATTGGTGCGGCTGGAGTGTTGAGGCGTCTGTCGTGCGTGCCGACAACCGCCTGCCTCTGCGTCTGCGGGCCGAAGTGACAAGCTGCCTGCCAAGCGGATGTGGCGCGGCGGCATTCAGATGGTGGAATTCGATGCGAGGTGCGGGCAGCGGATAGAGGAACCGCTTACCAAGCCGGATATCCTCATGCCATAAGCAGCCGGCAGCAAGCCTACACGATGGGTTGCAAGGGGGAAGAATATGCCGGACATCATCGAGATCGCCGACGCGGCCGCCAGCAAGAACACTGCCTACACGCTGGGTATCGGTCAGACCGCGCAGGGCTATCTGACCAGAAGCGGCGGCGTGACCGAGCACGACTGGTACAAGGTCAACCTCGTCGCCGGCCAGACCTACACTTTTGCGCTGGCTGCCACCGGCGTCGCCAGTGACAGCCTGGAGGATCCGTTCCTGCGCCTGCGCAACAGCAGCGGCACGCAGATCGCCTTCGACGACGATGGCGGCCCGGACCAGTTCTCGTCCATCACCTACAAGGCGACCACCACCGGCACCTATTATCTCGATGCAGGCGCTTTCGACAGCAGCACCGCGGGGCAATACGGCATCTCGGCGGCGCTCGGTGGCAAGGCCCACTACGACGCGATGATGGGCGCAGGCGATTTGACCAGCCTCGGCCTCTCCTGGAGCACGCCGGGAACGCCGGCGAACGTCACCTGGGGCGTGCGTACCAGCTTTGCGGGCAGCACCGACGCGCAGGGAAACAGCGCACCGTTCAGCCAACTCAGCGCCCAGCAACTCGCTGCCGTCCGGATGGCGCTCGGCGATATCGAGGACGTTGCAAACATCACCTTCAGCCAGGTAAACCCGGGTGGCACGACCAACAGTGCGACGATGCTGTTCTCGAACTATTTTTCGACCGACGATGGGGCCGGCGCCTACGCGCAGTACCCCGGAAACGCTTCCGCCTCCGCCGACGACGGCGACGTGCGTCTCAACACGGACAGCGTCTCCACCACGGATCTTCCGCGCGGCAGTTGGGCTTATTCGACTGTGCTGCATGAGATAGGCCATGCGGTCGGCCTCGCGCATCCGGGAGACTACAATGCCGCGCCCGGCGTCGAGATCACCTATGACGAGCACGCGCAGTTCGTCGAGGATTCCTATCAGTATACCTTGATGAGCTACTTCCTCGAGACCAACACGACCGAAGCCTTCGGCAGCGATCCGGACACGCTGATGCTCTACGACGTGCTGGCGCTGCAGCAACTCTACGGCGCCAACATGTCGACCCGCACCGGAAATTCGGTCTATGGCTTCGGCGCCAACACCGGCGATCTCTTCGACTTCACCGAGAACACCGATCCGGTCCTGTGCATCTGGGACGCCGGCGGCATCGACACGCTCAATGTATCCGGTTTTTCGCAGAACCAGGTCGTTGACCTGCGCGATGGCAAGTTTTCGAACATCGGCGGCTTCAAGGGCAATGTCTCGATCGCCGTTGGCGCGGTGATCGAGAACACCATCGGTGGCAAGGGGGCGGACACGCTGGTCGGCAATGCTGCCGCCAACACGCTGCGGGACGGCGCCGGCAAGGCCGACATGCTGAAGGGGCTCGCGGGCAACGACACCTATCAGATCTACACGTCGGCCACGAAGATAGCCGAGACCTCGTCCGGCGGCACCGCCGACCGTATCAACGCCGCCGTCGACTATGTGCTGGCTGCCGGCGTCTACGTCGAGATCATGGCCACCAACGGCTCGACCGGCACTGCCGGCATCGATCTGACCGGCAATGCGCTGAAGCAGGACATCACCGGCAACGCCGGCGCGAACGTCCTGCATGACGGCGGCGCCGGCGCGGGGGACATCCTGCGCGGGCTCGGCGGCAACGACACCTACCGCGTCTACAATTCCGGAGACGTCGTCATCGAATCCTCGACTCAGGGCAGCGCCGACAAGGTTTTGGCGGCAGTCGACTATGCCCTTGGCGCAGGAGTCCATGTCGAATTCCTCGCTACGGACAGCGCCGCGGGAACGGCGGCGATAGATCTGACCGGCAACGCGCTGAAACAGGACATCACCGGCAATGCTGGCGCCAACATCCTGCACGACGGTGGAGCGGGCGCGGCAGACGTGCTGCGCGGGCTCGGCGGCAACGACATCTATCGGGTGTTCAATACCGCGGACGTGATCGTCGAAAGCTCGTCGCAAGGCGCGGCGGACAGGATCATGACGGCGGTCGACTACAAGCTCGGCGCCGGCGTCCATATCGAGGTGATCACCACCAACGGCTCGACCACAACCGCTGACATCGATCTGACCGGCAATGAGATCGGCCAGGAGATAACCGGCAATTACGGCAACAACCGGCTTGAGGGCAAGGGCGGCAAGGACACGCTGCGTGGCCTGGCAGGTGACGACACGTTCGTCTTCGCCACGGCGCTCGGTTCCGGCAACGTCGACACGATCACGGATTTCAACGTTACCGACGATCGTTTCCTGCTGTCGGACGCCATATTCACGGCGTTGAATACGGGAGTGCTGCTCACGAGTTATTTCCGGGCGAATACGACGGGCCTGGCGCAGGACTCCAACGATCATGTTGTTTACGAGACCGATCTCGGTCGGTTGTTCTACGACGCGGACGGTACTGGCTCGGCTGTCGGTGTCCTGTTTGCCACGATCACCGCGGGGCTGGCGCTTACAGCAGCGGATTTTTGGGTGGCCTGATCGGCGCCTTTGCCGTGGCCGCCGCTCCTCATGCCGCTCTAAAGGCCCAGGGCCGCCGCAATCCTCGGTTCCGCTTCCCGCCAGTCGTCGACGATCTCGATGTTTTCGGGCAGCGGCGGCAGCAGCAAGCGCATTGCCGGCATCGCCATCAGGTGGAAGAGATGCGCCTCGCTGACGGCTGCACGCACCGAAATCAGATTGTGCGGAATGTCATCGACAAAGGCGACCGGACGGGACGTAGCGCCGCGCAGCGCCCGGATCGCCGGCCCTTTAGCGGTTTCGGTGGTGAGTAGGGGATAGGGGAGGCCCAGCAGGTCGAGATGCGCCCGCCGCGTCGCCCGGTGGCGGTGTGGCATCGCCGTCAGCATGACGATCTCGGCATTCCTGGCCAGCCCGGCGATGGCGTCGACGGCGCCGTCGAGCGGCGTCTGCCATTCGGCCTGGGCCGCGAAGAAAGAATCGATCAGCGCCGAGACCGGTTCTCGGTCAAGCACTTCCCCGGTTTTCTTATGGCGGATGTTGCCGTGCAGCCGGAACGTCGCGAGCGTCAGTTCGAGCCCCTGTGCATCGAGGAACAGCATGAATGGGCGTATGAACTCCATCAGCACATCGTCGACGTCGAGCACCAGAAGCGGTCTTGTGTCGAGCGACAGTTCCGCGATCTGGCGCGCTGTCTCGGGATCCTCGCTCACGTCGAAGCCAGATAGTCGTCGTCGCCTGTGGGCAGAGCCTTCAACGCCGCACCGACCGCCGCCGGCGCGATGCCCGCCTGTTCCGCGAAGGCGGCAAGCGTCGGTTCGTGAGCCAGGATGAAGCGCAGCACGCCGGCGAGGAAACCGGGTTCGCGCGCTGCCTGCCGGATCTGGTGCGCCTCAATGCCGGTCAGTGCCAGGAAGCGCGGCAATAATGCGGGGTCTCCGGCAAGGTAGGCTAGGGCCGAAATGGCGAGGGCTTCGGCATCCTGCCGGGTGGTCACGACCTTCTTTGTCATACTCGATGCGACCTGGCTGGCAACTGGCGACTCCGCCCGCAAAACACTATCTGACGGAAGTAGCGACACCCGCCGCGACCTGCAAGCCGCCGAGCCGACAACCTCCGGTTTCCGTTTCGTAAATTTTCTGGAGATATGGTGCGGCGGGGGTTGGCTCGCGGGTCCCGGATATGGGGTTTGGAGGCAGGCGGGGCTCCTGCCGGGGAAAGGCGAATGGCCAAGAAAGTGATGATCGTCGAGGACAACGAGCTCAACATGAAGCTCTTCCGCGACCTGATCGAGGCGAGCGGCTACGAGACGGTGCGCACGAGGAACGGGCTGGAGGCGCTCGATCTGGCGCGAATGCACCGGCCGGACCTGATTCTCATGGACATCCAGCTACCCGAGGTCTCCGGCCTCGAGGTCACCAAATGGCTGAAGCAGGATGACGATTTGCACACGATTCCGGTGATCGCCGTCACGGCCTTCGCGATGAAAGGTGACGAGGAGCGTATCCGACAGGGCGGCTGCGAAGCCTATATTTCGAAGCCCATTTCCGTGCCGCGCTTCATCGAGACGATAAAATCCTATCTGGGCGACGCATGAAGGTCGCCTTTGTTCTGCACCGGAGCCTACGCAGCCGATGACCGCGCGGATCCTCGTCGTAGACGACATTCCAGCGAATGTGAAACTCCTGGAAGTGCGGCTGCTCGCCGAATATTTCGAGGTGCTGACCGCATCGAACGGTGAGGACGCGATCGAGACCTGCGAGAACGGCAAGGTCGACGTGGTGCTGCTCGACGTGATGATGCCGGGTATGGACGGTTTCGAGGTCTGCCGCAGGCTGAAGGCCGATCCGGCCACCGCGCACATACCGGTGGTGATGATCACGGCGCTCGGCCAGGCCTCTGACCGCGTCAAGGGTCTTGAGGCAGGCGCGGACGACTTCCTCACCAAGCCGGTGAGCGACCTGCAACTGATGACGCGCGTCAGAAGTCTGGTGCGGCTGAAGACGCTGACCGACGAACTGCGGCTCCGCGCGGCGACCACACGCAACATCGGCATCGAGGAACTTTTGTCGCGCCGCCTGCCGGAGGAGGAACAGACGCCGAAGCTGCTGCTGGTCGACGAGCGCGCGGCCTCGGGGCGGCGCATCCGCGAGATGCTTGCAGGCAAGATGGACGTCGATGTGGTCGCCGAACCGCAGGCCGCCTTTTTCCAAGCTGCAGAAGCGCCCTACGAATGCGTGCTGATCTCGACCGCCATGACTGGGTTCGATCCGTTGCGCCTCTGCTCGCAGATACGCTCGGTAGACCGAACGCGCTTCCTGCCGATCGTCCTGCTCGCCGATGCCGGCGACGAGGCGCGTATCATCCGCGGCCTCGAGCTCGGCATAAACGACTACCTGGTCCGCCCGATCGACGAGCACGAGCTGACGGCGCGGCTGCGCACCCAAATCAGGCGGAAGCGCTACAACGACCACCTGCGCGCCAGCGTCACCCAGACGATCGAGATGGCGGTCACCGACGGGCTGACCGGACTGCACAACCGCCGCTACCTCGACAGCCATCTCAAGACGCTGTTTGACCGGGCCCTCTCGCGCCGCCGGCCACTGTCGGTGCTGATCCTCGACCTCGATCGGTTCAAGACGATCAACGACACCTACGGTCACGACGGCGGCGACGACGTGCTGCGCGAATTTGCGCGGCGGCTGCGGCGCAACGTGCGCGGCATCGATCTCGCCTGCCGCTACGGCGGCGAGGAGTTCGTCGTGGTCATGCCGGATACCGACGCGGCGATCGCCGCCAAGGTCGCGGA
Source organism: Mesorhizobium sp. LHD-90 (assembly GCF_030929505.1). GTDB lineage: Bacteria > Pseudomonadota > Alphaproteobacteria > Rhizobiales > Rhizobiaceae > Kumtagia. The sequence goes on from NZ_JAVFVV010000043.1 coordinate 12,653, forward strand.
GCGTCTGCGCGCCGAAATCGAGCGCAATCCGTTCACGGTAGGCAAGGACGGCGAGGCTGTCAACGTGACGATCAGCGTCGGCGTGTCCTCGGTGCTGCGCGGCAAGGACAAGGTCGAGGACGTGATGAAGCGCGCCGACCTCGCGTTATATGAAGCGAAATCCGCCGGTCGCAACCGGGTTGTGGCCAAGGCCGCCTGAGCAATGTCACAAGGTGTTGACTGAGAGCGATCGGTCGGAAAAACGTTCCCGTTACCGCGGTTTTTTGACCGTTTGCCGGCTGCCTTTGATGGTTTCGCATTTACCTTAACACCGCACTTTGGCCCAGTGTGGTTAAGAAACTATTGATTTCTAAGTCTTCTTGCGTGACGATCGGGTCCGGGACAACAAAGCGCCACAATTGCCCAAGCTAATTTGGTGCTGTCAAAGTTACCCCATGATGCTCAGGTCCGCCGCATCTCCTGGGTCCGTGGGGTCGGCCGGCCGGCGCTGGCACACAGTGGCCTCCTCGTACCGCTGCCAGATTGCCGGCCGGCCCCCAATTCCTTCCCCGAACCTCGATCGGCACACCGCGCCGTCCACGATTGTCACCGAAGAGACGCCGGAACGTCATCATCGACTGACCACCGGACGTCACGTCGTTGATCTTCAATAGGTAGATATGCACTTCTTGACGGTGCAGGACTTCTTGTCGGCCGTCGGCACGCTGGCGAACGAGATCGTCTCGCGGTTGTCGCAGAAGCGGGCATCCGACACGTAGCGGCTGTAGATCGGCAGGCCCGGATTGGATTTGGAGCGATAGTGCAGGATCGCCGATCCACTGGACTTCACCGCGGCCTGCACCTGCGCGCAACTCATGTTGGTGATGGTGTAAGCGGTATCCGCCAGCGCCGCGGAGGCCAGCACCACGACCGCAATGGCTGCCAGGATCGTTTTCATCGTCTGCTCCTTTCCGCCCCGGTTGAGGATGATCGCCAAGAGCGGGGCGCGCTAGCTGTGGAGCCTCAAGGGGTTGTCCTCGGTTAGTCCGAGGCGGCTGATTGGTGTTTTGGACTTTAGGCTGCCATGTGGGCGATGCCAATTGTATCGGTGAAGCCAGATGGGAAGTTCACCGGCTCGGTGGTTTGAA
>NZ_JAVFVV010000044.1 GCF_030929505.1 Mesorhizobium sp. LHD-90
ATCGCCTTCAGGCCATCGCCGAATGGAGCGCCGTAAGCCGTCAGCTTGCCTGAACCGCAGGCGCCGAGGGTCTCATGCGCCCCTTCTTCAAACAACGTGACACCACCCGCGTCCAAACCTCTCGGTGGCGCAACGAACGTCGGCAGATAAGTCCGTGGACTTGGAGCTGGCGGCTTCTAAAGCGAAGCGAGGGCTTGGCGCCAGCGCGAGTCACGGATGGTGGAGCGCAACCGCATCAACTTCCAACTGCCAAACTTGTAGAAGTCAAAGTCGATCGTCGAAATCCTCATCTGGATCATGGACCAGAGCGACCACTTGAAGTCACCCAGCATACGGTAGAGGAACATCCGGGATTGGGTTCTCTTTTCGACGGATCCGAAATAACGCTCAATGGCCTCATCCTGCTGCGCGTCGCTCAGGAGCATTTCCACGCACCACGTGGCGAGATCGAAGCAGCGATCATTGTTCGATGCATACTCGAAATCGACGATAGCAATTCCTCCGTCATCCAAAATCAGGAAATTCGCCGGTGCCGGGTCGTTGTAGCAGGGCACGATGTCCAGCCCGGACGCTTCAAGCGCCGCACGCGCTGTCTGATACTCTTTGTAAAGCGATGGAAAATCGTGCGAGACGACGCCGTTGAGGTCGCGCAACTGCTCGATGTGCTCCTCGATCATGTCGAAGACGGTCTTGGTAAGGCCGAGCGACGCGGAACCGTTAAACGCGCGATAGAGCTCGATCGTACGATTTCTGAATTCAGGGACATGAAAATCCCGTCTCGTGCACGACCGGGACCTTTCCATGAAGTCGTAGATCTCGACGCCCCGGTCGTGCAGATAGTCGTAAGGTTGGGGGCCGATCCCAAGTGCATGAGCACGCCGGCTGGCTTCCAGCGATGCGGCGCGATCGATGAATTTCTCCGTTCCCGGGCCGGGTATCTTCACAAAGAAGGTTTTCTGCTCGCCGACTACCCTGACGTGCCAATTCGAATTGCTGAACCCGCCGAAGATTGGCCGATAGTACATTTCCCTTCCATGCCAGGCCGGCACGCAGGAAAGCATCTTTTCCAGTTGCCTCTCGGCGGGACAATCGGCCTCTCCAATCCTGCGTTGCATTGCCCGGCTCAGATGAATCTCGCGTACAGGTCGATTTCAACGTCTCGCAACGCGATACGGCAACGCATGAGGCGCCAGAAGGCGTAGCGGTAGAACTCGAGATCCTTACGCGGCGACACGGCGTCCATCAGAAGGCCCCAGAGGGCCCAGGCAAGATCGTCGGCGATCGCGTACAAGCGCGTTCGGTGGAAGCTTGCCTGCCTTGGTCTGCCCTCGAACATTTCGAGGGCGAGGAAATGATCCTTCTCATCCTCGAAAACCTCATTCGCGAGGATCGCCAGTTCGTAGTACGGATCGACGTTGCGGGCCTCGTCGAAATCGACGAGCTGGATACGGCCATGCGGTCCGATCATGACGTTCGAGGCTAGCCCATCGGCATGTGCTGGCACCTCGTCCATCCCGGCCGCAGCGATCATTCGCTCGATGCGGAAGACGGAATCCAGCAGGACCGGAAGGTCCTGCGGCATCTCGATCGCGCATGAAGCGCAAGCCGCTTGCAGGATCCTGATCCTGTCGAAAACGGAACACGACGACTTGAAGCGGGGACCGCCGTGGATCTTGCGCTTGGCCGCGATCACCGATTGTAGGACCTCAGGCTTCTTAAGGTCGCTGACCCGCGCCGTCGCCCAACCGTCCAGAAATTCGCTGACCGAGACTGCCCGCCGCACGTCGAAGGCGAGAATGTCTGGCGCGCATCCAAGGGCAGCCGCCTTGCGCTGCGCGTCAAACGACGCTTCTGGATCGACGAAGCGGCGCTGGTCGGGCTGAACGGCCTTGAGAAACAGCGACGGGCGCTGTTCGCCAAGCGACAGCAGCAGGCGCGAACTATCCACGCCGCGATGCGACGGCACCAGCACACCGGGCGTCGCGGCTTGCGCCGTTATGCGCAACGTCCGTCCCGGACCCAGCGAGACGTGTCGATCGAGCGGAGCAAAGGACAGGGCAGGCAGGAAGGGGCCGCGATCCTCGGGAAACACTGCCCGCAATCCCAGCTCGGCCGCAGCGAAACGATCGATACCTATCGGTTCAACACAGGGCGCCAAGCGCCTTTCCGATACAGCCATGTACCTCGAGCCAGCAGAGTTCATGTAGGATGGCTCACCCCGACCGCCCCTCTCCGGAGTAGCGGCCGGCCATCCAGCCTAGCATGGTCAATGCTATCGTTATGAGGCTTGGTGTAAAGCGCAGACTTGCCGGTCGCCCGGCAGGCGGTCAAACCCTGTGAAGGTTGACGCCCAGCTCATCGAACCGCTGGACGAATTCCTCGCCGATGTCGGTCGTCGTGATGACATGATGAGCATCGCCGAGGCCGAACGCGCGCACGGAACCAAAACGTCCGAACTTTGAGGCGTCGGCCACCATCACGGTCGTGTTGGCCTGAAGTCTTGCGGCGTCGTGGAGGGCGACCTCGTCCTCGCCGAAACCCATGAAGCCATGGTCGACATGGACCGCACTTGCTCCCATCAAGGCCAGGTCGAAGCGATGCCCGCTCAGAGCGGTGATCGTCGCATGGCCGAACGTCGCCTGGTATTCCGGCACCATCGGTCCACCGAGCACGCGCACACTTGTTCCCCACCCGTGCAAGAAGAAGTGAGCGGCAACGGCGATCGAATTGGTGAAAATCGTGAGATCCTGAAGCTTGTGAAGATGCTTCACGCAAGCGAGCGTCGTAGTGCCGGAACTTATGAAGATCTTCATCCCGCTCTGGACGATTTCCGCGGCCTTTTCCGCGATCCGGTTCTTTTCATGGGCGTAGACGCGACTGCGGTCCGCGAACGGCCTGTCACCTTCGGTAGGCGCCAGAACCGCGCCACCGTAGACCCGCCGCGCAAACCCGTTCAATTCCAGCATGCGCAAGTCACGCCGGATCGATTCCGGACTGACGTCAAGGCGTTCTGCGAGTGAATTCACACTGGCCCGATCATGGGCTTTCAGGATTTCAAGAATCTTTTCCTGCCGAAACTCCGAGAACCGCATGAAGTTGTTCCGTGGGCCGATAAGCCAGTCCCGTCGCCTGCCGCGCCCAGCCTGCAGCAGGTCCCCGGCGAATCGACCGGTGGATTGCGCAAGATATCTGCGACGCCGGCCCGAGGTTAGAAGATAAACCCATAGCAGTCAAATCGGCCAAATGCAAAACATCCGGCAAAGACAACACCACTCCATGGAAGCCTGCTTAGCACGCCGCGATTCTTGTGAAGGTTCTGCTATTTCAACCAATTGCGATGGGTCAATCCGCGTTGCGCGCATGTGGACCCCCAGGCCTCGGAGAATCGGCGCCTCCGCTTGACGTCCGGCGATCATGCTATTAGTGATTGATTTGACCGGTTTGTGTAATTCGTGGCGGAGGAGAAGCTGGCTGCAACGTGCCCTCCAGGTCAGCGTAACTCAACGACGCCCTCTTGCGGATCGAAGGAGTTTCATCGGCGTGGTGATGTGTCCGCGACTGCACACCGTGCCCGAGGCGCACCTGTCCGGTCAGGAGAAGGCGCCAGCGGCCGGTTGCCGACGATCCAGTGTGAAATCATCCAAAGCAAAACCACGCGGGCAGGGCCGCGGGTTAGATCAGAAGGGGAATGGATAGATGGTTACGCGTAGACACGTACTTGCCGGCGCCGGCGCGCTCGGCGCAGCGGCTGTGCTCGGGAATCGCACCCCGTTTGCCCAGGCGCAGGGCAAGAAGACGGTCATTCTTGCATCGATGGGCCCGGTTACGGGAAACTGGGATCCGACCTCCCATACCACTCTCGGTCAGGGCAATTTCGAAAAGCTCGTCTTCAACGGGCTCACCCGTGCATTGATGCGCGACGGCGAGGCTGACAAGCTCGAGCCGGCGCTGGCCGAATCCTGGACCCTCGTCGACGGCAACACGCTCGAATTCAAGCTCCGCCCGGGCGTGAAATTTCACGACGGCAAGGAGTTCAGTGCTGAAGACGTCAAGGCGACCTATGAGTACTGGTCCGACCCCGCGCGTCCCGCTGCATCCTTCTGCCCCGGCAGGGTCGACGTCGAGGTCGTGGACCCGCTTACCGTCCGGCTCAAGACCGACAAGCACGGGTACCCGGCTTCAGCCTGGTGGTTCATTTCCAGCGTGATCCAGGTTCTTTCGGCCAAGGACGTGGCTGATCCGAAGACCTTGGAGAAGCGCCCGAACGGCACCGGTGCGTTCAAATATGTCGAGACGAACGGCGACCAGAACGTCCTCCACGCCTATGACGACTATTTCGACGGCCGCCCGAAGATCGACGAACTCATCTATGCCTACGTGCCGGACGCCAACACCCGCGTCCTGGGCCTAATGAACGGCCAGTACCACATCGCCGAACGCCTCGAGCCCGAACAATACGCGTCGCTTCAGGGCAATCCGAACATCTTCACCCGCAAGGGCATGACGACGGAAAACAAGTATCTCCATTTCCGCTGCAACAAGCCGCCCTTCGACGATCCGCGCATCCGCCTGGCCGCCTGCCACTCGATCGATCGCTCGCAGATCATGGAACTGATGGGCGAGGCCGCACTTGCGTCCAGCTGCTACATCTCGCCGATGAAGTTCGGCTTCAACGACATCCCGGGCTATCCGGACTACAATCCGGAAGAGGCACAGCGCTTGCTGGCCGAGGCCGGCTTCCCGAAGGGCGAAGGCCTGCCGCAGCTCGAATACATCACCTCCATCGGCTTCTATCCGAAGACCAAGGAATACGGCGAGCTGATCACCGCCATGCTCCAGGAGCAAGGCTTCAACGTCCAGTTGACCGTGCTCGAGCCGGCCGCGTGGGAAGTGGCGATCTATCGTCGCGCCGACGGGCAGGGCCAGGGCCACATGTGCGACGTCGGCTGGATGACGCCGTCACCCGAGCCGGACCTCGTCCTTCGGCCCAACTGGCACTCGAGCGCCGCCCTGATTTCAGGCGTTAACGATCCGGAGATCGATGCCGTGCTCGACAAGGAGCGCAACGCGCCCAATCCGGAAGAGCGGCTGAAGATCCTCACCGGGGAAACCTTCCCGATGATGGCCAAGAAGGTTCCAAGCTTCTCCCTGTTCTCTGCGCTTACTTTCCATGGCGCGGCAAAGAACCTCGAAGGGGCGGTCTACCTGCCCTACGGTCCGATCGACCTGTCCAAGGCCGATCTGGTCTGACGCACGGATCAGGCAGCGCCGTCCCTTCGGGGCGGCGCTGCCCAACGCGAGTCGCTTCTTATGCTTTTTGCAATCGACTTCTTCACTCGCCGCCTTGCCCAAGGCGCGATCATCGTGGTCGCCATCGCCCTTCTGATCTTCACGCTGCTGCGCGTCGTCCCGGGCGATCCGGTGCGACTGATGCTGGGGCCAATGGTGTCGGCGACGGTTGCGGAGGAGACTGCGAAGGAGCTCGGCCTGCGTGACCCCATCATCGTGCAGTTCGGCCGCTACATAGGACAGGTCCTGCAGGGCGATTTCGGCAGGTCTTTCGTGCGCAGCGCACAGGGGGGCAGCACTGGCGGCTCGCGCGGCGAATCGACCTTCGACGCCAGCAACCGGGCGCCGGTCATCGACCTCATCGCCACGACGTTGCCCTACAGCCTGCTGCTTGCCGGACTTGCCTTTCTGATATCGCTTGCAGTCGCGCTGCCGCTCGGCATCTGGGCGGGGTTGAATGCCGGCAAATGGCCTGACCGCCTCGCGCTCTACCTGAGCTCCATCCTCGTGTCGCTGCCCAACGTCTGGCTGGGGCTGGTCTTCATCTTCCTGATATCGGCCAAGGCCGGCTGGCTGCCGGCGATCGGATACCAGAACTGGACCTATGCGATCCTGCCCGCATTGGTGCTCGCGGTCGAACTCATCCCGGTCATCGTGCGCTCGGTTTCCGTCTCGGTGTCGTCAAATCTGCTCGAGCCCTACGTTTCCGTCGGCCAGATCCGGGGTTTGACCCGCAGGCGGATGATCATCGCTCATGTGCTCAGGAACTCCTCAATCCCGCTCTTGAACCTGCTTGGCATTCAGGCGGTCGGCCTGGTCCTGGGCGCGCTGTTCGTCGTGGAATATCTCTTCAACTATCCCGGTATCGGGCTGCTCATGATCAATGCGGTCTTCCAGCGCGATTTCCCGATCATCCAGGCGATTGCGATCTTTTCCTGCGCGGCGCTCGTCGTGGTGAACATTCTGGTCGACTTCGCCTCAACCACGATCGACAGAAGGCTTCAGTACTGATGTCGCAGCAAGCCATCGTCCAGCCCGCCCCGGGTAAGCCCGCAAAGCACCGGAGCCTGGGAGCGAACATCTTCCTACAGGCGGCGGGCGCGGGAGAATTCCGGATCGGCGCGGTGATCTTCGTCGGCGTCATCCTGCTGTCGATCATCGCGCCCACGCTGCTCGGACTCTCCGCCACCAAGTTCAACGTGGGTCTGAAATTCTCCCCGCCTTTCCCGGTCGAGGGCTGGGTCTGGCCGCACTTCTTCGGCACCGACCAGCTGGGTCGCGACCTGCTGGTGCGATCGTTGATCGGTCTGCGCAATGCGCTGATGATCGGCATCGCAAGCGTCATCGGCATGTTCGTGATCGGCTCGGCGATCGGGATGGTGGCCGGATATGTGGGCGGGTGGACCAACCTCATCCTGATGCGCATCACCGACGCGCAGATGTCCATTCCGGTCATCATTCTCGCCATCACGATCCTCGGCGTGACGCGGCCCACACCGCTCACCGTCATCCTCGTCTTCATCCTGGCGGGGTGGCCGGGCTACGCCCGTATCGCGCGCAGCGCCACGATGTCGGAGCGGCGCAAGGAATACGTGCGGGCCGCCAAGATACTCGGCGCCACAGACCTCAGGGTGCTCCTCGTGCACATAGCGCCCAACATCCTGCCGCCCGTTGCGTTCGTGGCTGTGCTCGACGTGGCGCGCATGATGATCTTCGAGGCCATCCTCGGCTTCATCGGCATCGGCATCCAGCCGCCAACGCCGACCTTTGGCACCATCATCGCGGACGGCACGAAATACCTGTTGAACGCGTGGTGGATCACCACGATTCCCGGCCTTCTGCTGGCCGTGTCGCTGTGCAGTATCAACCTGATGGGTGGCGCGCTGGAACGCTCCCGCAACAAGATCCTCCAGGGGGTGTCATGAGCGTGGGCGGCACCAAGATCCTCGACGTTTCGGGTCTCTCGGTCGATCTTGTCATGTCTGGCGGTGGGCGGCGTCCCATCCTGCACAACGTCGATCTGTCGGTCTCGCACAACGAAGTGCTCGGCATCATCGGCGAGAGCGGCTCGGGCAAGACCGTGCTCTCGCGCGCACTGGTGAACTGGATCAGCCCGCCGCTCGTGGCGAAAGGCGGGAAGATTTCCTACCACGGGCGCAATCTGTTCGACCTTCCGCCAGACGAGATGCAGACGCTGCGTGGGCGAAAGATCGCCTATATCGGGTCCGACCCTGGCAGTGCGCTCGATCCCACAGTTCCCATCGGCCAGCAGATCATCGAGAAGCTGCGCGCCGTCGAGCCGGGCATCTCGACATCCGAAGCCAGGGCGCGCGTGCTGCGCGTGCTGGACGCGGTGCGCATCCCCTCTCCTGCGCAACGTTTCCATGAATTTCCGTTCCAGTTCAGCGGCGGCATGATGCAGCGCGTGCTCATCGTGGATGCGCTCGTGACGAACCCCGACCTGCTGGTCGCCGACAACATCACGCAGCCGCTCGACGTGACGGTGGCCGCGCAGATCCTGCGCCTGCTTCGCGATCTGCAGCGCGATTTCAACACGGCGATCATCTTCGTTTCCTCGGCGCTCGGCGTGCTGAACGACATCGCGGACAATATCCTCGTACTCGCCGATGGCCGCGTGGTCGAGCGTCAGCAGACCCGCAGTCTGATCGACAAGCCCGAACACAATTATACGCGCAATCTCATCGCGAGCCTGCCGCGCATATGGGAAGCCGAGCCGGTGACCACGGCACCCGCTGAGGTGGTCGACGACTCGCGTGAGGTTATCCTCTCGGTCCGAGACGTCTACCGGTCCTATGAAACCAAGGACCGCGAAAGGCTGTTCGCGCACAAGGTGGTACAGGCCGTCAGGGGCGTGTCCTTCGACGTCTACAAGGGCGACAACCTCGGCATCGTAGGCGAATCCGGCTGCGGCAAGTCCACGCTGTCGCGCCTGCTCAGCCGTCTTGAGGCGCCCAACCGCGGGCAGATCCTCTTCAAGGGGCAGGACATTGCGCATCTCGGCAGCAGGAAGCTCCTCGACCTGCGCCGCCGGTTCCAGCTGCTGCTGCAGGATCCCTACAACGCCATTCCGCCGCATTTGAGCATCGGGCGGACCATTGCAGAGCCGCTCCGCATTCACGGCGGCCTGAGCACCAAGGAGATCGCCGAAAAGGTCGCCTCCACGATGAACGAGGTCGGGCTGCGCACGGAACTCACCGACAAGCTCCCGGTGGGCCTGAGCGCCGGCCAGCGCCAGCGCGTCAACATCGCTCGCGCGATGGTGCTGGATCCGGAACTGCTGATCCTTGACGAGACCCTTTCAGCGCTGGATCAGGTCGAGCAGGGCAAGCTGCTCGACCTGTTCGAGCGCCTCCAGAATCGCCACGGCATAACCTACGTCTACATCTCTCACGACCTCAGCATGGTGCGGCGTGTATGCAACCGCGTGGCGGTCATGTATCTGGGGCGTGTGGCGGAGCTTGCCGGCAACGAAGCCACCTTCTTCGATCCCGCGCATCCCTATACCCGCGCCCTTCTGAGCGCCGTGCCGGCGATCGAGCACAAGCCCTACGACACGACGACCTACCTTCTGGAGGGCGAACCGCCGGATCCCATCGACATCCCGCCGGGATGCAGTTTCCGGACGCGCTGTCCCTTCGCCTTCGATCGCTGTGCCACGGATGATCCCATGCTGATGAAGCGAAGCGGCGAGGATTTCGCGGCATGCCACCTCGTCTCTGCGGGGCATTCCGCTCCCATGACGATGCCCGCGGTCAACCTGAGGGGACCGTGACCGAAACGCAGTACTGACCGTCTGGCACGGCGCCTCGGCCCCCAGCGCCAGGCAATCTTCCGAAGAGGCAGGGATAAGATGGAGTTCGACTATATTGTCGTCGGTTCGGGCAGTGCCGGTTCACCGCTCACGGCGCGGCTCGTCGAGAAGGGTGCAAGCGTGCTGCTTCTCGAAGCGGGCAAGAAAGAGAAGCTGCATCTGACGCGCGTGCCGGCGGCGCTGATGCACACCATCGGCAACAAGCGCTACGACTGGAACTACGTCACCGAGCCGGATCCCAGCCGCAACGGCCTGACGGAGTCATGGCCGCGTGGGCGCGTACCGGGCGGATCGTCGGCTATCAACGGAATGATCTTCATTCGCGGCGCCGCTGCCGACTACGACGCCTGGGAGGAAATGGGGAACAAGGGATGGGGCTGGAACTCCGTGCTTCCCTACTTCCGCAAGATGGAAACGGCGGACGAGGACAAGGACAACGCCTATCGCGGCGGCATGGGGCCGCTACGGATCTCGGCGCTGCGCTGGAAGCACCCGATATCCTCAAAGTTCATCGACAGCTTCGTCAATGCCGGCGTGCCGCTCAACCCCGATCTCAACGGACGCTCGCACGAGGGTGTTGCCTGGAACCAGGGTTCCACGCGCGGCGGCGTGCGCCACTCCGCGTTCGATGCTTTCGTGCTGCCCATTCTCAAGCACAGCAACTTGACCTTCATGGACGATGCGCTGGTCGAACGCATCGTCATGGACGGAAAGCGGGCGAGCGGCGTTGACATCATTCGCGGCGGCCGGTCGATCCGCGCCAAGGCGCGCCGCGGCGTGGTGCTGTCCGCTGGTTCCATCAATTCGCCACAGATCCTCATGCTGTCGGGCATTGGCGACCCGGCCGGGCTGACGCGCCATGGCATCGATGTTCGCGTTGCGAGCCCCGACGTCGGTCGCAACCTGATGGAGCATCCGGGGCTCTATGTCCGTGCCGAGATGGACACCAAGACCGGCAATGTCTACGCGTCGCCTCTGGGTCGGGTTCGCGCATTCGCCGAATGGGCGCTGTCGCGCAACGGCGTGCTGAGCGTGCCTACCGCGCAGGTTCTCGCCTTCCTGAAGTCGACGCCGGAACAGGAAGCGCCGGACCTTCAGTTCCATCTCTTCCCGTTCGGCTATTTCAGCAACAACGGCCGGCTGCATGTGCCGAACCGCAACCTCGTCACCATTCTTGCCAATGTGAACTATCCCAAGAGCACGGGCCATCTGGAGCTTCGCTCCCGCGACCCCCGCACGCCTGTCGCCATCTATCCGCGCCTGCTCGATCATCCCGACGATCTCGCCTGCGTGCTGCGCGGCCTCGATTGGATACGCCGCCTTGCCTCCACGCCGCCATTCGGCGGCCATGTGAAGGAACTGATCGACGTCCCGCCGCCGGAGGCAGGCCGCGCTGCGGACGAGGAATATGTGCGCAAGGGGACGGTTCCCTTCCTGCATCCGGTCGGCACATGCCGCATGGGCGCAGACGACCGCGCAGTGGTTACGCCGGACCTGCGCGTGCGCGGCACGGAAGGCCTGTGGGTCGCCGATACCTCGATCTTCCCGCGTCACATCGCCGGGAACACCAACGCGACCGCCATCATGATCGGCGAGCGCGCTGCCGATCTTATTCATCCCTGATCGAACGTACGCCCGGTAAAGGAGTCAGATACATGACGAGGAATTTTACCCAGAACTTCGTCGGGGGCAGGCGCGTCGATCCGCTCGGCTCGGAGGCGATCGAGGTGCGTTCGCCCTATGACGGAAGCCTTGTCGGCTCCGTCCCGCTTGCCTCGCAGGCCGACGTCGACCTTGCCGTCGGCGTTGCGCGCAAGGCGTTCGACGAGGGCCCATGGCCGCGCATGCCGGTGGCCAGACGCATAGCGGTCATCCGCAAGTTCACCGAGCTTTACGAGGCGCGGTCCAAGGAATTTTCCGCATTGGTCACGGCCGAAATGGGCGCGCCCGCCTGGTTCGCCGATGCTATTCAGGACCTCATCCGCAACCAGGGGCAGGCCTATCTCATCGCCGCCGATCAATATCCGTGGGAGGTCAGGCGAGACGGCTATCCTGCGGGCGCGTCGGTCTGGATCCGCGAGGCGGTCGGCGTCGTCGCCGCCATCATCCCTTGGAACGCGCCGCATCAGGTCGCTCTTGCGAAGCTCTTCCCTGCCCTGCTCGCAGGCTGCACCGTGATCCTGAAGCTTGCACCGGAAACAGCCATCGACGGCCAGTATCTGGGCGAGCTTTTCAGCGAGGCCGGCCTTCCTGAAGGCGTGTTGAGCATCCTGGTCGCGCACCGCGACGTGAGCGAGCACCTGGTCACGCATCCCGGAGTGGACAAGATCGGCTTTACCGGGTCGACCGTGGCCGGGCGCAGGATCGCCAGCCTCGCCGGGGAGCAGTTGAAGCGGGTGAGCCTGGAACTGGGCGGCAAGTCCGCCGCAATCGTGCTTGACGACGCGGACATAGGGCAGACGGTAGAGGCCCTGCGCTACCGGTCGTTTCCGAACAATGGGCAGGTGTGCGTCGCACAGACGCGAATCCTCGTGTCGCGCCAGCGCCACGATGCGTTTGTCGATGCGCTGGTGGACAACGTCGAACGCATGACGATCGGCGATCCCGCCGACCCGGACACCTTCCTCGGCCCGGTCGTTGCGGAGCGCCAGCGGCAGCGCATCAGCGACTACATCAATTCCGGGCTGGAAAGCGGCGCGGACCTGGCCGCCGGCGGTCTGGGACTGCCTGAAGGCATCAATCACGGCGCTTTCGTAAAACCGACCGTCTTCGCCAATGTCGACAACAAGTCGCGCATTGCACAGGAAGAGATCTTCGGGCCGGTCGTCTGCGTCATACCCTACGATGGCGTCGACGATGCCGTGCGCCTCGCCAACGACTCGGCCTACGGCCTGTCCGGTTCGGTGTGGACCAATGTCTCCGAAAAGGGCCTGGCGATCGCTCGCCGCGTCCGCACCGGCGGACTGACGATCAACAATGCGGCCCCGGATCTGCTGTCGCCCTTCGGCGGCTTCAAGCAAAGCGGCATCGGACGGGAGTTCGGCCCGGAAGCCATCAACCACTACATCGAGCACAAGACCGTTGCCGTCTGAGCCGGAGAATTCCATGAGCAACGGTCCCCGGATATGGGAGCATGTCGACGGCCTGGCCGAGCGCTTTGTCGAACTCAGCGACAAGGTCTGGGAAACGCCTGAACTGAACTATCAGGAATACCGTTCCTCGGCCGAGCATCTCGGCATGCTGCGCGAGCAGGGCTTCCGCATCGAGACCGGCCTGGCCGGAATGCCGACGGCTGTCATGGGAGAGGCCGGGACGGGCGGCCCGGTCATCGCCTTCCTCGGCGAGTTCGATGCCCTGCCGGAATTGAGCCAGGAGGCTGGCGCGACCGAACATCGTCCCCTTGCCGGAAATGGACCGGGGCACGGTTGCGGCCACAACCTGCTCGGCTCCGGCGCGCTGCTTGCCGCGACGGCGGTCAAGGACTGGCTGGCGGCAAACAATCTGCCGGGGCGCGTGCGCTACTACGGATGCCCCGCCGAGGAAGGCGGCGCCGGCAAGGCATTCATGGTGCGCGATGGCGTTTTCGCGGATGTCGATGCGGCAATCTCGTGGCATCCATTCGCGTTCGCGGGGGTGATGGAGCCTGCGGCCCTCGCCTACGCCATACTCGACTTCTCCTTCACCGGACGCTCCGCTCATGCGGCAGGGTCGCCGCACCTTGGGCGCAGCGCGCTCGATGCGGTCGAGTTGATGAGCGTCGGCGTGAACTACTTGCGCGAACACATCCCCACCGATTGCAGGGTGCACTACGCATATCTCAATGCTGGAGGCCCGGCGCCAAACATCGTCCAGGCTGCGGCGGTGGTGCGCTACATCGTGCGTTCGCCCCGTGCGGCCGAGGTGCTGATGCTCATCGAGCGGGTCAAGCGCATCGCCGAAGGCGCGGCGCTGATGAGCGAAACACGGGTGGAGCCGCGCTTCGTCTGTGCCATGAACAGCCTGCTTGGCAACCATGTGCTCGAACGCGCCATGGCGCGCAACTTCGAGATACTCGGCGTGCCCGTGTTCGATGAGGCGGATGAAGCGTTCGCCCGCCAGATACAGGACACGCTGACGAAGGAGCACATACAGTCTGCCTACGCGATGTTCGGGCTGGAACCGGGCGACACGGCACTTTGCGACCGCATCGTCGGCAGAGGGGCGGGCGGCAAGCAGATGCTCGGCTCCACGGATGTCGGCGATGTGAGTTGGGCAATCCCCACCGTCCAGGCCTACGGTGCAACCCACGCCATCGGCACGCCGCTCCACACCTGGCAGGTGACTGCGCAAGGCAAATCCCCCCATGCGCACAAGGGCATGATCCATGTTTCGAAGGTCATGGCGGCCACGGGAGTGGACCTGTTTACGGACCCGACCCTCCTGGCCGAGGCCAAAAAGGAACATGCATCCAGGCTGGCGCGCGATCCGGTCGTGCGTATCCTGCCGCCCGACCTTGCGCCCCCACTTGCCGTTTAGCGATCGAAGAGGTGGCGTCACGTTGTTTGAAGAAGGGGCGTATGAGACCCTCGGCGCCTGCGGTTCAGGCAAGCTGACGGCTTACGGCGCTCCATTCGGCGATGGCCTGAAGGCGAC
>NZ_JAVFVV010000045.1 GCF_030929505.1 Mesorhizobium sp. LHD-90
TCGCGCAGCAACTCGCGGCAGCGGTTGCCCACGTCACCCCCGAGCACCGCGTAGCGGTACTTCGTCACCCAAACCAGATGATATTTGCAGTCCCATACCGTGTGGCTGCCACGCTTGTATTCTTCCATGCAGCCAATCTACACCGGATGCGCCTCCATCCCAGCCGCCTAAAGGCGTGGGGTTTCCTGATCCCCTATCGGGACTCTAAACCTCACCTGACGGGACTGAAATCCGCCTTTTCTACAACGCTCACCACCACGGCTCTTTACCGTCGCAGCTTGCAGTGGTTTGAAGCCTACCCCTGTCGGTCGGCTTCGAGGGGCCCGCCCTCATCTTCCATGCAGCTCAGCCCCCCACTGCGGGAGCCTTCGCGGCACACCTTCGTCCATGTGCCATTGGTCGCCAGGCGCAGGCCGATCGCGCCGGATGCATTCGGCGAAACGTCGGCCGAAACGGTTGATCCAAAGCCGGATTGCTTCCCGGCTGATCCTGACGCCCCGCTCCGCGAGCAGATCTTCGACATCCCATGTGCTGAGGGCAAAACGGTGATGGCCCAAACCGCGTAAGCGATGATCTCGCGCGGGAAACGAAAGGCGGGGCATTGACGTCGGGATATTCATCCAGAACGAGTACCGTAGGTGGGTGGCTCAGACAACTTGGCGGTACCGGTGTGCCTGTCCGGGGTCCTTTTTCGTTTCGGGCCGGCTGCCAAGCCCTGATGCGTCCCGAACTACGGAGCGCGCCGTAACCGTTAGGGATTTCCACAGGCAAGAGGGTTCTACGCCGCAATTATGTGGCGAGCGGCCACGCTCTGGCCGCAAGACCCGGACGGAGCGCAGATACGCGCGGGAGGGGAGGCAACGGTGGCAGCGCGGCCAAGAACATTTCGCCCCCGATAGCCGCGCCCACGTAATGAGCTTTTTGTTCTTGGGCGGCTCGTCACATGTTTTTAAGATATAGCGACAGGAGTTGCGTTTGCGAGGAAATGCCGAGCTTCCTGTAGACGTTGCGACGGTGGACCTTGACGGTGCCGGTCGCAATGGCGAGCCGCCGCCCGACCGCCTCGGACGAGTGACCCTGAAGCACGAGATCAACGATCGCGGCCTCGCGTGCGGTGAGGTCGAGCTGACCCCAAACGCCGTTGGCGCGAGAATGGGCGGTCTCCGGGTTGCGGTTCCTGCGGGCCGCCCGGTCAAATCGGGCCGCGAGATCCTGCCAGAACCGTTCGACCAGCGCGGCGACGAAAGGTTCCGCCTGCCTCAGCAGATCGAACTCGCGCGCGGAGAACGCACGCGTGGTCGCCTTGCGCATGAGCGACAGGACCAAGGTAACACCTTCGCGTGTGGGCACGAAGAAGCCGATCTCTTCGGCCAGTCTGGTCTGGGAGTAGTAGGTCCGGAAATACTCGCTCGAAAAGAAGCGGTCGGGCGCCAGCTCGCGCATCCGAAAGATGCCTGACCGCCCGGCTCGCGCGGCATGGAAGAACGGGTCGAGCAGATAGGAGCCCGCCTGGTAGAGCGTGACGAACACACGATAGTCGTCGGGACCGAAGGTCGAATGGAGATCGAGAGGCCGCTCCTCGCCGCGATAGGCGAAGACAACGACGAAGTCGAAACGCGCCAGCGCCGCCATGGCTTCGCCAAAAGCGTCCCCGACCGCCGCGTCGGGCAGGGACGACGTTGTCAGCAAGCCGGGAATGCTGCCGAGCAGTCGGCCGAGGTCGGGACGCGTCATGGTCATGACCTATACCTTGCTGGCGACAATATGAAAGAGAATACCCCTCTTGGGGTATATCCCGCAATGCCGCCTCTTCGGTAGAGTCCAGACGTTGGTGGTGGCAGCGGATCATGGGGATGGAGTTGCGGGACCAGTGACCAGCGCAGCGAACGACGTCGAGTTCCGCTCCGTCAGCAAGCGCTATGGCGAGGTGCGGGCTGTGTCCGATGTCGATCTTGCAGTGCCCAAGGGTGCCTTCGTCGCGCTGCTCGGTCCCTCGGGCTGCGGCAAGACCACCTGCCTGCGCATGATCGGCGGCTTCGAGCAGCCCAGCGAGGGCACGGTGCTCGTCGACGACCGGCCGATGAATGGCGTGCCGCCCTACCGGCGCCCCGTCAACATGGTGTTCCAGCATTATGCGCTGTTTCCCCATCTCGACGTGGAGGCCAACGTCTCCTACGGCCTGCGCCAGATGCGGCCGCGCATCGACCGGCGCGAGGTCGCACGGCGAACCGGCGAAGCGCTCGAGCTGGTGCGGCTCGGCGGCTATTCGGCGCGCAAGATCCACGAACTGTCCGGCGGCCAGCAGCAGCGGGTGGCGCTGGCGCGCGCCATTATCAACCGCCCGTCGGTGCTGCTGCTCGACGAGCCGCTCGCAGCGCTCGACCGCAAGCTACGCACCGCCATGCAGATCGAGCTGCAGAGCCTGCAGCGGGAGCTGGGCATCACCTTCGTCCTCGTCACGCACGACCAGGAGGAGGCGCTGTCGATGAGCGACTTCGTCTGCGTCATGAATGCCGGCCGGGTGGTGCAGATGGCGCCGCCGCAGGAGGTCTACGACAGGCCCGGCACGCTGTTCGTCGCCGATTTCGTCGGCAAGACCAACCGGCTCTCCGGCGTGGTCGAGGCGGGCGGGAGGACCCTGCGTCTGGCTGACGGGCGCGCGTTGCCGGTCTCCTCGCAGGCGCCCGGCGCCGTAACCGCTGTGCTGAGGCCCGAGGCGATCGCAATCGCACATGGCGAAGGCGATGGCCTGGCTGGCACGGTCACGCACCGCATATTCCTCGGCAACGCCGTGGAATATGCTGTCGCCGCAGACGGCATTGGCGAAATGCTTGTCACCGCCGACCGCAGCGCCGCGCAGACACTCGCCGACCCCGGCGACCGCGTCACGTTGCGTTTTGCACCCGAAAGCCTGCTGGTCTTCCCGACCTGAACGAATTCAATCCAGAACGAAAAGGGGAACGTGCATGTCAAAGTTCATCACCAAACCGATCACTGCATCGGAATTCACCAGCGAGTTCATGCGCTTGAAGCGTGGGTCCGTGACCCGCCGCCACTTTCTTGGCATTACCGGACTGGGGCTCGCCGCCGCCGTCATGGGGCGCTCGGGCGCGTTCTCGCTCGAAGCCCATGCCCAGGACCTCGGCACACAGATGTCCCTCGCGACCTGGCCGAATTACCACGACCCGGCCACCTTCGAGGCCTTCACCGTCAAGACCGGCGTCGCCGTCGAAGTCAACGTCTTTGGCTCGAACGAAGAGATGCTGGCCAAGCTTCAGGCCGGCGGCACCGGCTGGGACCTGTTCGTGCCGACCAACTACACGATCTCCACCTATGCCAAGCTCGGCCTGATCGACCCGCTCGACCTGTCGAAGCTGCCCAACTACGACCCGAAGACCGAAACGCCCCGGTTCACCAACGAGGGCATCATCGACGGCAAGACCTATGCCGTGCCGAAGAACTGGGGAACGACCGGCATCGCCATCAACACCGGCAAGCTGAAGACGCCGGTGACAAGCTGGAAGGAGTTCTTCGAGCTGGCGCAGACCGAGGCCGGCGGCCGCGTCATGGTGCACGACTACCAGCTCACCACCATCGGCAACGCGCTGGTCTCGCTCGGTTACAAGTTCAACTCGATCGACCCGGCCGAACTCACCAAGGCCGAGGAGCTGCTGATCAAGGTCAAACCGCACCTGTTCGCCATCAACAGCGACTATCAGCCCGGCATGCGCGCCACCGACGCCTGGATGACCATGTGCTGGACCAATGACGGCGCGCAGCTCAACCGCGACATGCCCGAGATCGCCTTCGTCCTCGGCAAGGACGGCGGCGAAATCTGGTCCGATTTCTATGCGATCCCGACGAGTGCTGCGAACAAGCCAGCCGGCTATGCGCTGCTCGACTACCTGATGACGCCGGAGAACGCGGTCAGGGAGCACATTGCCAACGGCGCGCCGACCACCGACAGCCGTGTCCTGGCGCTGCTGCCGGCCGAGGTCACCGGCAACAAGATCGTCTACCCGGACGAAGCGGCTCTGACCCCGCTCGAATTCGGCGCCGCGGTGACGTTGACCGATCCGGCGCGCGCCGAAGTCATGGCCCGCTTCAAGTCGGCCTGACCGCACGATGGCGGCAAACAGCAGACGCAGCCTGGTGACGGCGGCGTTCGTCGCGCCGGCCGCTCTTTGGCTCGCCGTCTTTCTGGTGCTGCCCTTCATCGCCATGCTGGTCTTCGCCTTCGGACGCCGTGCGCCCGAAGGCGGCTATCTGCCCGCCTTCACCTTCGAGCAGTTCCTGAACCTACCGGCGCGCGCCACGGCCTTCGGCAACACACTGCTGCTCGCGCCCGTCGGCGCGCTGCTCTGTCTGCTCGTCGCCTATCCCGTCGCCTACTATCTGGCGCTGCGCGCCGATCCGCGCCATCGCCTCGTCCTGATTTCGCTGATCGTCGTGCCGTTCTGGACCAGCCTTCTGGTGCGCACCTATGCGTGGATGTACATTCTGGGCTCGCGCGGCCTTCCCAGCCTGCTGGAGGCAGTCGGCTTGCCCGACATCCGCATGCTCAACACGCCCGGCGCGGTGCTGGTCGGCATCCTCTACGGCTACCTGCCGCTGATGATCATGCCCATCTATGTGTCGCTGGAGAAGCTCGACCGCCGGCTGCTCGAGGCCTCGGCCGATCTGGGCGCCCGCCCGGTCGCGACCTTCTTCGGCGTTACACTGCCGCTGTCCATGCCCGGCGTCATGACCGGGACGGCGCTCGTCACCATTCTCCTGCTCGGCGAATATCTGATCCCGCAGCTTCTCGGTGGCGGCAAGGTGTTCTTCATCGGCAATGCGCTGGTCGACCTCTTCCTGCAGTCGCGCAACTGGCCGTTCGGCTCGGCCATCGCCGTCACGCTGGTGCTGGTCGTGGTGGTGGTGCTCACCGTCGCCATGCGGATCGCCTGGCGTTTCGCCGGCACGCGGCGGGTCGACCTCGTCTGATGCGCGCGCTCGTCTTCCTCGTCTATCTGTTTCTCTATGCGCCGATCGCGCTGGTGGTGCTGTTCTCGTTCAACGCCGGGCGCAGCGCCAGCGAGTTTACCGGCTTCTCGGTTGCCTGGTACGGCAAGGCCTTCTCCAACACCTTCCTCGTCCAGGCGCTCAGCAACAGCCTCTTCATTGCCGCCGCGAGCGCGGCCCTCGCGGCAGTGTTCGGCACCATGGCCGCGCTTGCCATCGAGCGCATGGGCGTTCGCATGCGCCTCGTCTTCGAAGGGCTGTTCGCCGCAGCCATCGTTGTGCCCGGTGTGGTGATCGGCATCGCAACGCTGGTGGCGCTCGCCGCCGTCTTCTCGATCCTCAACCCGGTGATCGCCGGCATCTGGCCGGGTGAGAGCCCGCCGCAGTTCGGACTGGGCTATGCCTCGATCATCGCCGCCCACGGGCTGTTCTCGATGGCGGTAGTGACGATGATCGTGCGCGCCCGCATCGCCAGCCTCGGCCGCGATATCGTCGAGGCATCGGATGATCTCTATGCGACGCCCTTCGGAACCTTCCGCCAGATCGTGCTGCCGCAGATCATGCCGTCGATTCTCGCCGGCTTCCTGCTCGCCTTCACCTTCTCCTTTGACGATTTTATCATCGCCTTCTTCGTCGCGGGCTCGAACACCACGCTGCCGATCTACGTCTTCGCCTCGATCCGCCGCGGCGTCACCCCCGAGATCAACGCGGTGGCCACCTCCGTGTTGGTGGCGTCGCTGATCCTTATCCTCGCGGCGCGTCTGCTGATGCGCGAGAAGAAGACCAGACCTTTAGGGGAGGACTAGATGATCCTGAAGGACCGCGTCGCGCTGGTCACCGGCGCCGGCTCGGGCATCGGCCGGGCCGGCGCCGCGCTGATGGCGCGCGAGGGCGCGCATGTGGTGATCCTCGACCGCGACGCCAAAGCCGGCGCGGACGCGGCGGCGGCAATCCGCACCGAGGGGCTTCGGGCGGAATACCACCCGATCGATGTCACCGACGACACGGCTCTGTCGAGTGCGGTTTCGGACGTGCTTGGCCGGCTGGGCCGGATAGACATTCTGCACAACCACGCCGGCGCGCAGATCCCGGGCAGTTTGGAATCGGTCGATCCTGTCGGCTTCGATCTTTCCTGGACGCTCAATGTGCGGGCGCATTTCATGGCCGCACGCCTCGTCGTCCCGGCGATGAAGGCGGCGGGCAAGGGCGTTATCCTCAACACCTCGTCCAGTTCCGGCGTGCTCTACGACCGCGAGATGATCGCCTACACAACCAGCAAGCACGCGGTCATCGCCATGACCCGGCAGATGGCCGGCGACTACGCCCGCTTCGGCGTCCGCGTGAATGCCCTCTGCCCGGGATGGGTCGACACCCCGTTCAACGATCCTTTCATCGGCCAGATAGGCGGACGGCAGGCGATCGAGGCCTATATGCGCGAAAAGGTTCCGCTTGGTCGCTGGGGAACGGTCGAAGAGATGGCCGAGAGCATCCTGTTCCTCGTCTCGGACCGCTCGTCCTACATGACCGGCCAGATCCTTGTGGTCGATGGCGGCGAGACGATCGTCTGAAGCCAAGGACTGGCGGCGCCGGAATCGACGGGGCAGATCCGGATCCCGTTTCTTTGGTTGCCTGCGCAGTAGCGCATGAAAACTGAAACCACCGACCCGTCTTCAAGCCTTGTGGATGACGTAGAGCTTGCGCGTCGTCTCGTGGATCGTCCATTCGCCGTGCCAGCCCAGCGGCAAAACCAACAGCTCGCCGGCGCCGACTTCCTGGGCGGCGGCGCCCGGTCCGTGTAGCGTCACGCGGCCGGAGACGATGTGGCAGATCTCGGAATTGTCGTCGCGACGCGCGGTGAAGCGGCCCGGCGAGCACTCCCACACGCCGACCTCGATATTGCCGTCCGCAGACGTCCAAAGGGCGCGCGCGGCCTCGCGCTGATCGCCTTCGATCGAGGTCGGTTTCGGCTGCGGCGTGCCTAGATCGATGTCGGCCAGATGCAAGAAGGTCTGGAAGTCGATCATGATAGATGTCCCTGCTCGTTCCATCAGTGTCCGGTGATGCGGTCCGCCAAAGCGGCAAGTTTCGACGTACGGCCAAGCCCTTGCGCCTCGCGCGCGTCCGCGATCTGGTAGAGCTGGTACATGGCGTGGACGCCGAGCCATCGCAGCGGCTCCGGTTCCCATTTCTTGACCGTCCGGTTGACCCAGGGCAGCCGCGTCAGCTCCGTATCGCGGCCGAGCATCAGGTCGCGCAGCGTGCGTCCCGAAAGGTTCGACGTCGAGACGCCCAGGCCGACATAGCCGCCTGCCCAGCCGATACCGGTCTGCCGGTCGAACCCCACGGTCGTGCACCAGTCGCGCGGCACGCCGAGCGTCCCGCACCAGGCATGGTCGAGCCGCAGCCCCTTCGTCCGCGGCAAGAGCGTCGTGAGGATCGTGTGCAGTTGGTCGATCGTCGCTTGCTGCGTGACGCCGCGTTTGTCCGTCGCGGAGCCGAAGCGGTAGGGCACGCCGCGGCCGCCCATGGCGATGCGTCCCTCGCGCGTGCGTTGCGCGTAGCAATAGGTGTGCGCGCAATCGCCGACGACCTCGTGGCCGTCCCAGCCGATCTCCTTCCATAGGCTGTCCGGCAGCGGTTCGGTGACCACGATGGCGCTGTTCAGCGGCAACCATAGACGCTCGAATCCGGAAATGCCCGCGGTGAAGCCCTCGGTCGCGCGCACGATCTTTTCGGCTCTCACGACGCCGCGATTGGTTGTCACCTTGCCTTTTTCGATCGAGAGCACCGTCGTCTGCTCATAGATCGGGACGCCAAGCCGAGCGACCGCCTTGGCGAGGCCTTGAACCAGCTTGGCAGGCTGCACCCTCGCGACCTTCTTGATCACGAACGCGCCGCGCGCATTGTGAACGGCCACGCGACGCCGTGTCTGCGCGGCGTCGATGTAAGCGACCCTTTCGTCGGTCAGCTCCCAGGACTTCGCGTGGGCATGCATCGCCTTGGCACGCTCCTCCTGTGCCTCGTTGGTAGCAACCAGGAGCTCGTCGGTGCGACGAATGTCGGCATCTATCCCTTCCACATCGGCGACCGAGATCACTTCGTCGACGGTGCCGGTCATCGCGGCCTGCATGTCGATGACGCCACGGCGCGAGGAAGCCTTCTCGTATTTTTCACGCGACCAGGAGAAGCCGCCCGACAGCCAGCCGCCGTTGCGGCCTGAAGCGCCGTAGCCGGCGAACTCCTTCTCGAGGACAACGATTCGCAATGCCGGATCGGCCCGCTTCAGATAGTAGGCTGTCCATAGCCCGGTGTAGCCGGCACCGACGATACAGACATCGGCCTCGGCATCTCCGGGCAAAGGCGGCCGATAGGCGGGAGTGCCGCCGATATCGGCATACCAGAAGGAAACGTCGCCGTTCGTCTTAACGTCCATGTCGATTTGCTTTCGGGGTAGTGATCAGGTGAGAGTCAGGTCCGCCTTGTCGTCGTCGGCCAGCAGACGGGCGTCGCTGCCGGCGAAGAGGACATCGACCTCGTCGCCGATCTGGAAGGCCTCGTCCTCCAGCGTCGAGCGCACGACGGCTGTCGAGCCGTCGGCAAGCACCACCTCGTATTTCGAACCCGAACCGAGATAGATCGCCTCACCGACGCGGCCGGCCAGGGAGTTGCGATCGACGGAAATCCGGGCTCCTCGACGGACAAGCGCAAGTTTCTCGGGCCTCAGCAGCATCACTGGCGTGCCGCCATTCGGCAGACGCTTTCTTGTGACCGCTTTCTGGCCTCCGATGTCGATCGCCGTCTCGTCGCCGGAGGTCCGCGCCGTGCCGCGCAGCACGGTCGAGTCGCCGATGAACTTGCCGACGAAGAGCGTCGCCGGCTCATCATAGAGCTGGCGGCCGGTGCCGATCTGCTCGATGCGCCCTTGATTGAAGACCGCGATGCGGTCGGAGAGCACCAGCGCCTCTTCCTGATCGTGGGTGACGTAGACGAACGTGGTGCCGAGCTCGCGATGAATGCGCTTGATCTCGAGCTGCAGCCATTCGCGCAGCTTCTTGTCGAGCGCGCCGAGCGGCTCATCCATCAGCAGCAGCGGCGGGTCGAAGACGGTGGCACGCGCCAGCGCGACGCGCTGCTGCTGTCCGCCCGACAGTTCGCTCGGGAAGCGATGGCTGAAGTCCACCATCTTCACCATATCGAGCGCGCTCTGCACGCGGCGTTCGCGATGCTCCCTGGCCACGCCGCGCAAGGCGAGCGGGTAGGCAACGTTGCGACCGACGGTCATGTGCGGAAACAACGCGTAGTGCTGGAACACGACGCCGATGTTGCGCTTGTGTGCCGGCACGCCGACGACGCTCCGGCCGCCGACTTCGAGGACACCGGAACTCAGTTCTGTGAAGCCGGCGATGACGTTCAGCGTCGTCGTCTTGCCCGAACCACTGGGACCCAGAAGAGTCATGAACTCGCCGGCCTCGATATGCAGCGAAACGTCGTCCAGCGCGGTGAAGCCGCCGTATCGCTTGCTGACTGAACGGATGTCGATTGTCGCGCCACGCGATTCCGATGAAGCCATCCTAGCGTTTCCTCTGGCGTGAACCGACAAGCAGACCGGCGCCGATGACCAGCGAGGTCGCGATGAACAGCAGCGTGCCAACCGCCGCGACCGTTGGGTCAGCGTCGCGCGTGATGCTGGAGAATATCTGGACCGGCAGCGTCTTCAGATACGGGCTGGTGATGAACAGAGCGACGATGATCTCGTCGAACGATGTCACGAAGGCGAACAGGAGGCCGGACAGCATCCCCGGGGCGATGAGCGGCAAGGTCACCGTCCGGAAAGCGGTCAAGCGGCTAGCTCCCAGGCTGATCGCTGCCGTCTCCAGCCGCTTGTCGAAGACTTCGAGGCTTGCCGAAACAGCAATGATAACGAACGGCACGGCGAGCATGGTGTGTGCGAGCACGAAGCCGGTCAGAGTGCCGACCAGTTGCGTGTCGAGGTAGACGGCATAGATGCCAACGGCGAGCACGACGCCCGGCACGATCATCGGCGTGATCAGCACGGCCCGCAGCACGCCGCTCACGCGGCTCTTCATGCGGTCGAGGCCGAAGGCGGCCGAGGTGCCGATGATCGTTGCGAGCACCGCGGTGACGACGGCCACCTTCAACGAACTGACCAGGCTCGAAGACCATTCCGGGTTGCTGAAGAAGTTCTGGTACCATTGCCAGGAAAAGCCGGATGGCGGGAAGGCGAGCGACTTCTTGTCGTTGAAAGACATAGGCACGACGACGATCGTCGGCGCGATCAGCCAGACTGCGACGAGCAGGCAGAACAGACCGAGCAGAATGCGCGCGGGCAGCCTCATCAGCGTCGCGACCCCGTCTTGTGCGGCTGGCGCGTCAGCGGAGCGGCCAGCGCAAGCAGCACGAAGGTTGCAACCAGCAGCACGACGCCCATCGCCCCGCCTTTGCCCCAGTTCAGCAGGCTGAGCACCTGGTTCTGGATCAGCGTCGACAGCATGGTGGAGCGCGGGCCGCCGAGCAGCGCCGGCGTGATATAGAAGCCGAGCGCCAGGATGAAGACGATGATGGCGCCAGCGTAGAGACCCGGCAGCGAAAGCGGCACGTAGACCTGCACGAACGCCCGCGCAGGACTTGCGCCGAGGCTGCGGGCAGCCTGCATCAGCCGGAGGTCGATCGTCTTCATCACCGCGTAGAGCGGCAGGATCATGAACGGCAGCAGCACCTGCGCCATGCCTATGACGACGCCGGTCTGTGTGCGAATCAGCTTGATCGGGCTCAGGCCGACACCGCGGATCATCGAATTGATGACGCCTGAATCCTGCAGCAGGATCACCCAGGCGAGCGTGCGGACGACGCCACTGACCCAGAACGGTACCAGCACGCACAGGATGAGGATCAGCCGGACCCTGGGGCCGACAATGGTCATCGCGTAGGCGTACGGATAGCCCGCGACGACGCAGACCAACGTCACCCAGGCCGAAATGGTAAAGGTCCGCTGCAGCACCGTCAGGTTGACCGGGCTGCCGAAAAACCAGACGTAGTTCTGCAAGCCCCAGCCGGGTTCGGAAAAACTGCGCAGCGTCACGATGGCAAGCGGCAAACCCAGCGCGACGAGCAACAGCAACAGCGCCGGCGCGACCAGCCAGAAAGGCTGGCCGCGGAACCATCGCCGCCTCTCGCCGGCCGCATCAGCCGGAGCCCTGCTCCGGCTGATTTCTGGGGTCGCTGTCGCCGCCACGTGGATGATCTCCGACCTAGTTGCCGGACATCAAGGCATTCCATTTCTCGTTGGCCACTTCGAAATTCTCGACCCAGAACTTGATGTTCTGCTGGTAGCCGAGCTTCAGCTTGTCAGGCGTATTGGTCATGAAAGAAGCCGTCACCTCGTCGACCTCCGGCTTGGCGTCCTTGTGGATGGGCGTGTACGAGGTCGTCTTGGCAAGCACCTCCTGCGAAGTCTTGCCGACATAGGCGTTAATCAGCGCATGCGCGGCGTCGGGATCCTTGACGCCCATCGGGATGGTCATCTGGTCCATGACCACCAGCCAATCCTGCCAGGCAGGCGTGTACTTCGCACCGTTCTTGACGGCGGTCATGGCGCGGCCGGTCCACATGGCGATCATATCGGCTTCGCCGGATTCGGCCAGTTGCTGGGAATCGGCGCCGGTCTTCCAGAAGATGGTGTCGGGGCCGAGCGACCTGACCTTCTCGATCGCCTTGTCGATGTCGGCAACCGTCATGTTCTCGACCGAGCCGCCGGCGGCAAGCAGGGCCTGCTCGATCATCCCGCCCGAGAGGTCGCCACTGCCTTCGAGGGCACGTGAGCCGGGAAATTTCTCGATGTCGAAGAAGTCCTTCCAGCTCTTCGGCGGATTGTCCTTGTATTTATCGGTGTTGTACATCAACACCACGCCATAGTTCATGGCCGGCACGCTGCACTCGCTGATCTGACCTTTGGGAATGTTCGAGGTATCGATCTTTGAGAAGTCAAGTTTCTGGAACAGCTTTCCGCAGTAAACGAAGGGCGGGAAGTCGCCGGTGTCGACAACGTCCCAAGTGACGTTGCCAGATTCGACCTGAGCCTGGAGCTTCGAGATTTCAGTCGGGCCGTCGCTGAGCAACTGGACGCCTGACTTGTCAACGAACTCCTTCAAAGCGGCGATCTGGCCGTCCTGATAAATGCCGCCATAGGACACGAAGGTGAGCGTCTTGTCCTTCAGCGAGCCGTCGCCCACCTGCCCAGCGACCGGCTTGTCCTGCGCCAGCGCGGCCGTCGTCGCCATCAGCAGAGCAAGCGCCGTCGCTTGTCCGAACTTGATCATCATTTTGGTCCTCCCGTTGATTTTGCCCGCGTTGCATGAGTGCCCGGCCGCGAGCCGTTTCCGGGCTTGTACTGATTGAGCTCCGCTGCGCCGCTTGTAGGCGGAGCGATGATCCAAAGCACCTCGGCAGGGGTGGGTCCCACATTCACCGTACGGTGCGGCGTCGAAGTCGCGTATTCGATGCTGTCCCCCGCGTTCATCACGAAGCGTTCGTCCGCAAGAGTGAGTTCGACCGAGCCAGTCAACACAAGGAACATCTCGTGCCTGCCTCCATGCGAATACGGTTCATCTCCAGTCGAACCGCCGATGTCGAAATGGCCGGCATAGACCTCGAACTCATGTATCGGGCGGCGCGACAGCAGCATCTTGCGGCACCCGTTGGTGGCTGGCAGCGTCGGCCGATCCACCTTGGCGAGAACTTTGTGCAGAGGGCTTTCTGTTTCGTCGAATAGATCGTTGATACCGAGGCCCAGTGCTGCGGCGATCCGCATCAGCGTGCTTGCACTAGCGCCACTGAGGCCCCGCTCCAGTTGGCTGATGAAGCTTGCCGTGGTGCCTGTCAGATCCGCGAGCTCGCGCAGGGATATCCTGCGCCCGGTGCGGAACGTTTTGATTCGCGCACCCACGCCTGCCGTCGCCCCGCTGTTAGCCGAGTCATTTGCAGAGTCGATATCGGACGTGCGCTGCGCCATAACCCTAACGTTCACTTTACGCCTCATAAAGACCTACTTAACATCCTATTAAGTGGCGACTTCAAAGGCAAGCGGCACACGCCCACGACCAAGGAACAAAGATGACCCGGCCTCGCCTCGCCAGCAGACATCCGGCTTTCGCTTCCTCCAAGGTTTTGCAATTGCACTTCGTGATGTCGGGAGGCGATGGTGGGAGGTTGCTTTAGTGGCCTCAACAGCGACGGCGCCGTGGCGAAGTTGAGTGAAGTAACGTCGACAACTTCATATTCGAAGTTGCGAGTGCTGGTTGTCGCTCACGCTCGAGGGGTTGTGTTGCAAAATCTAGCGCGGGCGCAGATCGAAACCGGCGCGGGCGTCGAGAATGCACGCGAGATCGCGGAAGTCGACGGCGTCGATGTCATCTTCATCGGGCCGACCGACCTATCCGGCAGCATGCGCTTTCCCAACCAGACCGGCGCGCCGGAAGTCGATCGCCAGATCCGCCGCGCGATGGAAGCGGCGCTTGCGGCGGGAAAACCGCTTGCCACCGTGCCGCGCGTCGGCCGCAGCAGCACCGAACTTTTCGACGAGGGATTTAGAGTCCCCGATAGGGGATCAGGAAACCCCACGCCTTTAGGCGGCTGGGATGGAGACGCATCCGGTGTAGATTGGCTGCATGGAAGAGTACAAGCGTGGCAGCCACACGGTATGGG
>NZ_JAVFVV010000046.1 GCF_030929505.1 Mesorhizobium sp. LHD-90
GGCGTGAGACGGGCATTCTTATGAATGTTCATTCGGACCCTCCGACGAATCTGAAGCGTGGTAACTCCAGTCTCCTCGGTCAGGTCCGAATGGACAACCTTCTGAAAGCCCACACCTAGGACGCTTACCAGTAGGCAAGTTCGGACCGCGCCGCCGCGGGCGGCGCAAGCCAGAGCACCGGCTGGATTGCTCGACTGCGCCCTTGCGCCTCAAGCGCGAAGCGCATAAACACCCGCCACGCGTCGGGCGATTAGCTCAGTTGGTAGAGCGCTTCGTTTACACCGAAGATGTCGGCGGTTCGAGCCCGTCATCGCCCACCATATCCTGTCACGGTCAGGCCTGCGCGGCCTTTACCAGATCGCCGCACAATTCCACCGTCAGCTCGTCGAAATGCGAGATGATGCGCGACGGGCCAAATTCGCGCACATGCCGGTCTGTGTAGCCGAAATCCACGGCCACCA
Organism: Mesorhizobium sp. LHD-90; assembly: GCF_030929505.1. Lineage (GTDB taxonomy): Bacteria > Pseudomonadota > Alphaproteobacteria > Rhizobiales > Rhizobiaceae > Kumtagia. The sequence continues at coordinate 462 of NZ_JAVFVV010000046.1, forward strand.
CCGGAATGCCCGCCGCCTTGGCCGTGTCGATGTCGGTTTGCGAATCGCCGACCATGACGGCGCGGCGGGCATCGCCACCAGCCTGGGCGATGGTCTCGGTCAAGTGGCGCGGATCGGGTTTTCGGAACGCAAATGTGTCCGAGCCGCAGATCGCCGCGAAACGCCCGGCAAGTCCCAACCCCTCCAGCAGGCGCCGCGAAAAACCTTCGGTCTTGTTGGTACAGACGGCGAGCAGGTAGCCCGCGGCGGCAAGCCGCGTCAGCGCGGCCGGCACGCCCGGATAGGGCTGCGAACGCCCCGGGATGTTCTGGCCATAGTGGTCGAGGAAAAGATTGAACAGCCGGTCATGCTCCGCCGTATCCAGCATGCGCTTCTGCGCGGCATAGGCGCGCTCGATCATCACCCGGCCGCCATGGCCGACGAACTGGTGGAAGCCGCTCGTGTCGGTGATCGCGGCGCCGCCGGCCCGCAGGCTATGGTTCAAGCTCTCCAGAAGATCCGGCGCGGTGTCGACGAGGGTTCCGTCGAGATCGAAAACGACAATCGGTCTGTTCATCAAGGGCTCGCGTGGTGAAAGAAGCGGCGTGCGATAGCGCGCGCGCTTGTTGCGCGCAACCCGACGAACTGCCGTTCCGCCACTGGCAAAAAAATGAAGAGAGCGAGCGCCGTTGCCGACGCCCGCCCTCGAATGTGCGCAAGACTACTCGGCGGCGCCGAGATAATCCGCCAGCGGCGGGCAGGAGCAGACAAGGTTGCGGTCGCCCGCGACATTGTCGATGCGCGACACCGGCGGCCAGTATTTCGCGGAGACGTTCGGGTCGGCGGCGGGGTAGGCCGCCTCCAGCCGCGAATAGGGATGCGTCCACTCGCCGGCCAGCGCCTCCGCCGCCGTGTGCGGGGCGTTGACCAGCGGATTGTCGGTTTTCGGCCATTCGCCCGCCGCCACCTTGGCCGCCTCTCTGGCGATGGAAATCATCGCGTCGCAGAAGCGGTCGAGTTCCGCCTTCGGCTCGGACTCGGTCGGCTCGACCATCAGTGTGCCAGCCACCGGCCAGGACATCGTCGGCGCATGGAATCCGTAGTCGATCAGCCGTTTCGCCACGTCCTCGACGCCGATGCCGGCGCTGTCCTTCAGCACGCGCGTATCCAGGATGCACTCATGCGCGACGCGGTCGCCCCGGCCCTTGTAGAGCACCGGAAAGTGATCCTTCAGGCGATTGGCGACATAGTTGGCGTTGAGGATCGCCATTTCGGTGGCGTTCTTCAGCCCGACGCCGCCCATCATGCGGATATACATCCAGGTGATCGGCAGGATCGAGGCGCTGCCGAATGGCGCCGCCGAGACCGGATACTTCGATCCATGATCGATATGGCCGGGCAGGAACGGCGCCAGGTGTTTCGCCACGCCGATCGGCCCGACGCCGGGACCGCCGCCGCCATGCGGGATGCAGAACGTCTTGTGCAAATTCATGTGGCAGACATCGCCGCCGATGTCGCCCGGCCGCGCCAGCCCGACCAGCGCGTTGAGATTGGCGCCGTCGAGATAGACCTGTCCGCCATTGTCATGGATCAGCTTTGTCAAATCCTTGACGCCTTCCTCGAACACGCCATGCGTCGACGGATAGGTGATCATCAGCGCCGCCAGATCGGCCTTGTGCTGCTCGACCTTGGCGCGCATGTCGTCCATGTCGATGTCGCCGCTGTCGGTGCATTTCACCACGACGACATCCATGCCGGCCATCGCCGCGCTTGCCGGATTGGTGCCGTGCGCTGAAGAGGGGATCAGACAGACGGTCCGGTTCGCCTCGCCGCGCGACGCGTGGTAGCGACGGATCGCCAGCAGGCCAGCATATTCGCCCTGGCTGCCGGCATTCGGCTGCAGCGAGACGGCGTGGAAGCCGGTGATCTCGGCAAGCCAGCGCTCCAGATCGTCGGTCATCGACTTGTAGCCCTTCGAATGCGCCTTCGGCGCGAAGGGATGCAAATTGGCGACGTTCGGCCACGAGACGGGAATCATCTCCGCGGCGGCGTTGAGCTTCATAGTGCAGGAACCAAGCGGGATCATGGTACGGTCGAGCGCCAGATCCTTGTCGGCCAGCCTTCGCAGGAAACGCATCATCTCGGTTTCCGAGCGGTTCTCATGGAAGAACGGCTGCGTCAGAAAACCTTTCAGCGGGCGTGGCGCGCCGGGCAGGGCGCGTTCGGCGGTCGCCGCCACCTCGGTTCCGAAAAGCGCCGCTATTGCCTGAAGGTCCGCTTCGGTCGACGTCTCGTCGAAGCTGATGCCCACCAGGTCGGCATTGACCATGCGCAGCAGGCGTCCGTCCTTCTGCGCCGTCTTGGCAAGGGCTTTGGCTTGGCCCTTCACCTCGACCGTCACCGCGTCGAAGCGATGCTCGCCCAGCACCGTGTGGCCGGCCGCCTTCAGCGCGGCGGCCAGCCGCGCCGCCAGCCCGTGGACGCGGTTTGCGATGGCCTGAAGACCCTCCGGCCCGTGCCAGATCGCATAGGCCGTGGCCATGTTGGCCAGCAGCGCCTGCGCGGTGCAGATGTTGGAGGTCGCCTTATCGCGGCGGATATGCTGCTCGCGCGTCTGCAGCGCTAGCCGATATCCCGGCCGGCCCTTTGTATCGACCGACTGGCCGACGAGGCGGCCCGGCATCAGTCGTGTGAGCTTGTCCGATACCGCGCAATAGGCGGCGTGCGGGCCGCCAAAACCGATCGGCACGCCGAAGCGCTGCATCGAGCCGACCGCGATGTCGGCGCCAAGGCCGGCCGGGGTCTGCATGATGGTCAGCGCCAGCGGGTCGGCGACGAAGATGACGATCGCGCCAACGGCCTTCGCCTCGGCGATCTTCGCAGAATGATCGCCGAACACGCCAAAGGTGTCCGGCCAGGCGACGACAAGTGCTGCCGTGTTGTCGTCGATGGTGTCGCCGTTAATGTCCCAGCCCAGCGGCTCGGCGCGGGTCTCGACCACGTCGCGGGTCTGCGGATGCGGCTGGTTGGCGAAGGCGATCTTCGTGCGCTTGTCCTTGTGGTGGCGCACCGCCATGCCGACCGCCTCGGCCAGCGCGGTGGCCTCATCGAGCAGCGAGGCCGAGGCTACGGGTAGGCCAGTTAGCTCGGTCGCCAGCGTCTGGTAGTTGAACAAAAGTTCCAGCCGGCCCTGGCTGATCTCCGCCTGATAGGGCGTGTAGGCGGTATACCAGGCCGGATTCTCGAACAGGTTGCGCAGGATCACCGGCGGCACAAACGTGCCGTGATAGCCGAGACCGACGAAACTTTTCAGCACGACGTTTTCCGACATTTTTTCCGCCAGTTCGGCCAGCGCCTCGGCCTCGGTGGCTGGCGTCGGCAGGTCGAGCGGGCGGGCGAGCCGGATCGAATTCGGAACCGTCTGCGAGATCAGCGTCTCCAGCGACGGGACGCCGAGCGCGGCCAGCATGGCGCGGGTCTCGGCGGTGCTCGGGCCGATATGCCTGCCGCCGAATTCGGATTTCTGGGTCATGATTTCTTGCCTCAGCCGATATGCTTCTTGTAGGCCGCCTCGTCCATCAGGCCTTCCAACTGGCCCTTGTCGGCGAGCTTCATCTTCCACAGCCAGCCGTCGCCGGCGGGCGAGGAGTTGACCAGCGCCGGCTCGGACGACAGCGCGCCGTTTGCATCGACGATCTCACCGTCGACCGGCGCATAGACATCGGAGGCCGCCTTGACGGATTCGACCACGACGGCGACATCGCCCTTCTTCATCTTCTTGCCCGCTTCCGGCAGTTCGACGAAGACCAGGTCGCCGAGTTGTTCCTGCGCGTAATTGGTGATGCCCACCGTCGCCGTGTCGCCCTCGACGCGAATCCATTCGTGGTCTTCGGTGTAGAAAATCTGCGGCATGGGGTTCATCCTTTGCGATAGCGGTGTGGGGTGAAGGGGAGGGGGTGGATGTCGACGGGCACTTTCGCGCCGCGTACGTCGGCGAAGATGCGTGTGCCGAGTTTGGCGAGCGGGGCGGCGACGTAGCCCATGGCGACCGGATGGCCGGCCGACGGGCCGAAGCCGCCGGAGGTGACGCGGCCGACCGCCGCGCCTTTCTCGTCCGTCAGTTGGGCGCCGGCGCGCACCGGCTGCTTTCCGTCGGGTTTGAGGCCGACACGTTTTTCGCCGGCGCCAAGCGCAATATTCTTGTGCAGGCCGGCCGCGCCGACAAAGGTCCCGTCGGTTCGCAGGTGTTTGGGGATTGCCCAGAGCAGGCCGGCTGCGACGGGATCGGTGTCCTTGGTGATATCCTGGCCGTGCAGGCAGAGTCCGGCCTCCAGCCGCAGGCTGTCGCGGGCGGCAAGCCCGATCCATGTCAGGCGCTCGTCGGCAAGCAGTCTTGCGACGAGTTCCCGCGCGTCGGCCTCCGGCAGGCCAATTTCGAAACCGTCCTCGCCGGTGTAGCCGGACCGGCTCATGAACCAGTTTTCGCGCGGCTCGAAGCCGGTCATGAAGGCCAGATGCGAGCCATCGACGCCGGCGGACGTCAGTATCGCCTCGGCGTCCGGCCCCTGGATCGCCAGGAAGACGCGGTCGAGCGGCGTCACCTTGCAGTCGAAATTTTCGGCCAGCGCCTTGAGATGCGCCTCGTCCTCGGCGGCGTTGCCGGCATTGGCGACGACCATGAAGCGCGTCGGCCCGAGCCGCGTGACGATGAGGTCGTCGACGATGCCCGCCGTCTCGGTGAGGAAGAAGGTGTATTTCGACTGCCGTTCAGCCAGCGCCTCGGCGTCGAGCGGGCAGGCTTTCGACAGCAGCGCCGCGGCGCCCGGGCCTGAAACCGCGAACAGCTTCATGTGCGAGATATCGAACAGCCCGGCATGTTCGCGCGTGTGAAGGTGCTCCTTCATCACGCCGGCCGGATATTGCAAGGGCATCGACCAGCCGGCGAACGGGCCGAAGCGCGCTCCGGCAGCCTGATGCAGATCTTCGAGTGGAAGTTTCTTCTGGCCGAGGTCGGTCATTGCTTCTCCAGAGCGCACGTATCCGGCCGCTGAAACGGCCATTCCGTGCCCCTCTGTCTGAAGCCTGAGAGACTTGCGCAACCGGAACTCTGTCGGCGACGCTTACACCTTCGGCGCGGGGTTTTCGGCCCCGACTTTCCAGAGTGTCTTAACCGGTTGCGGTTCTTTTGCCTGAGAGATTTCGGGCGATTTCCCCTTCGGCGGCAGCGACGCTGCTCTCTCCCGCGAACCGGCCGGACTCAGCGATGAGTCCGCGACCAGTCGCTAGTAGCTTATTCGCCCCGCTTTGTCACCTGTGGCGCGTCGCCAACGGCCAAGCTTTCGCCACGGTCAGTCGATCACAGCCGGCTGCCGCAGCCTTTCCAGGTCGCCTTCGAGCCGGTTGATCAACTGCCCGGTCTCGACATGCAACAGTTTGAGCCGGTCGAGTTGCGTGCCGAACGATTCGACCGGCGCGCCGGTCTCGTCCGGCGAGGTGCCGACGCCATGCAGTATCCATGACAGGCTGACGTTGAGCATACCGGAGATCGTCGTGAGGGATCGTGCGTCCGGCTGCGACCGGTCACTTTCCCAGTCATTGACCGAAGCGGTCCCGACGCCGAGGCGCCACGCCAGATCTCGGACATCGAGACCCGATGCATCGCGGGCCCGCGAGAGGCGTCCTCCAATTGTGTCGAAGTCGGGGGTTTTGTCGAAAATGCTCGTGCTGTCCGGCACCCGGTGCACCTCCTGTGTTGTGCGTGAAACGATGCCGCGCAATCCGCAAGCGGCCGGACAAGCATGTCGCAGCAAGCCGCCATTCACAACCGCATGATCGGGATTTTCGCCCAAGCAATTGGAAACATTGGCAAATAGATATCACATCCCGCCGAACCAGTCGTAGCCGCGGTCCTCCCAGTAGCCGCCCTTGCCGAAACCCATGGCGGCAAAACTGTCGACCAGCTCGATGCGATTGATATATTTCGGCATCTTGTAGCCGAGCTGCCGTTCGACCCTGACACGCAGCGGGGCGCCGTTTTCGACGGGCAGCGGCTTGCCGTTCAGTCCGTAGGCCAGGATGGTCTGCGGGTGGCGGGCGTCGATGAGATCGATCGAGCCGTAATATTTGACGTCGCCCGACAGGCCGCGCTCGATCGTGTCGAGGCAGTGGAAAACGACGAAGCGCGCCTGCGGCTTCACCTTCGCCTCGTCCAACACCAGCGCCAGCGGCACGCCCGTCCATTTGGCGATGCAGCTCCAGCCCTCGACGCAGTCGTGGCGGGTGATCTGCGTGCGCGAAGGCATTTTCTGAAGTTCGTCGCGCGACAAGGAAAGCGGTTTCTCGACAAGGCCCGCGACTTGCAGGCGCCAGTCGGCGAAATCCCTGGAAAGCAGGTCCTTGTAGATCGAATCATCCGGTGCGGTGACGCCGTTCGGCCGCTGCGGCTGGCGGATGTCGGCCTCGGAAAATTCCTGGGCCAGCGAATCGCGGCCGGCGAGCAGCCGCTGCACGCGGTAGGTCAGGTCGTTGGCGCTTTCCAGGACGTCGCGAACGCCGCCGTCAGCAGCCAGCCCGTCGAAGACATCGCAGCCCGAAAGCATCAGCCCGGAAGCGGCGACGCTCGATGCGGCAAGGAATTTTCGGCGATTTATGCGGAAGATGCTCATGATCGCGACCTCACCTCGGGCTGCATCCCGGCATGTGTGGGCGGGTCGGTGCGATACCAGCCGGTGACGATCGAGCGCAGTTCGTTGATCGGGCCCGCCGCCAGGATCATCAGCATATGGATGACGAAGAAGCCGACGAGCAGCAGCATGGCCAGAAAATGGATGGTGCGCGCCGTCTGGCGGCCGCCGAAGACCTCCGGGAGCCAGGGCAGGGCGGCGTTCATGGTCGGCGACATGGCGAGGCCGGTCGCGATCATCAGCGGGAAGAGCGCGAACAGCACGCCGCCATAGGCGAATTTCTGCAGCGTGTTGTACTGGCGCGTGTGGTGGAAGCGCAGCCGGACATGGTCGGCGACGTCGCGCGGCAGGTTTCGCAGGTCGGAAAGACGAGGCGCGAGATCGCGCCCCAGGTGGCCGTTGACGAGGCTGCCCAGCAGCCAGAGCAAAAGCGTGGCCGACAGCATCCAGGCGAAGAAGAAATGCACGACGCGGCCGGTCGCGAGATCGTGATAGGAGGGTATTGTCGCCCAGGAAGGAAAGCCGCGCGCCACCGCCTGTCCATCTTCCCACGACAGCCCGAGAAGGCCCGATGTGTCGAATCGGTGGCCGAACACCGTGGTGTGGCCTACGGCGCCGGTCTCTGTGTTCTCGGCGCCTATGGCCAAAACCGCGTTGTCGAAGCCGAAGCCCGACTGGTCGCCGAAATAAAGCACCGGATGTGCGTTGAAGATCTGCAGGCCGGACAGCAGCAGGAAGAACAGGCTGATCGCCCAGAGCCAATGCGTAAGCCGTGTCCACAGAGATTGGCGGTAGATGACAGGTCCGGCGGCGCGGCTTGGCTCCGGCGCGCCGGCGCTCGCCGCTGTCCGGCCCTCGTTGCTCGATCCGGAATTCGACAGGTCCATTTCGCCGGCTCCTTCGGACGATCAGGCCTTGCGCCTCATGTTTCCTGGAGAACTACGTAGCGGAGCTATGAAATGTTTCATCGGCAGGCCCGGCATTCGCGGGGTATCCAGCGGCTGGGCTGGTCGCGCCGACTAGCTGCCGAGGCTCACTGCGAGATTGACGGCGGCGGCGATGATCACCGCGTTGAAGAAATACGAGACGACCGAATGCAGCAGGTTGAGTTTGCGCATCGTCGTCGAGGTGATCGCCGTGTCCGATGTCTGCGCCGTCATGCCGATGACGAAGGAGAAATAGAGGAAGTCGTAGCCGCCGGGCGCTGGCGTTTCCGGGAATGCCAGGCCACCGTCTTCCTTTTCCCGTCTGGTCGCGTCCCAATAGACATGGGCGTAGTGGAACGCCGCCATGGTGTGGATCGTCGCCCAGCCCAATGTCACCGAGGTCAGCGCCATGGTCAATTCGACCGGGCCGGGAGCCGGAACGCCGTTGATCAGCAGGAACAGCGAGCCGGTCGCCGCGGCGACCGCGCCCAGGGTAACGGCTAGGATCAGCCAAGCGGGAGGATCTTCCGCCTTTGCGTGATGGCGCAGGAAAGACGGGGTGAGCCGCCGCATCAGCAGGGCGCTCTGCACGAGATAGGCGAGGAAGAACACATTCGCGCCGGCCACCGGGGCGAATTTGGGCGAGACGAGGCTGGCGGCGGCGAACGTTGCCGCTCCGGCGGCGGCCGCGATCAGGAAGGAGGCATGCCGCCCGTATTTCATGGCTGTCTCTCCGCCGCGCCAATCTGAATTGCGCGGCGTGCTGTCTGGTCGAGGGCGCCGAGGAAGCGCGAGCGGTCCTCGCGTGAGAATCCAGCATTGTAGCCCTTGCTCTCGCCGGTTTCGCGCAGATGCTGCTTCAGGTCGCGCATCGCCACCGCCATGCCGATATTCTCAGGTGTAAACGGTTTTCCGGTCGGCCCGAGAACATGCGTGCCCTTGGCCACCGCCCGCGCCGCGAGTGGGATGTCCGCCGTGATCACGATGTCGTTGGCTTGCGCGTTGTCGACGATCCAGTCGTCGGCCGCGTCCGCCGATTTCGGCACGACGACGTTGCGGATCATCGGGTCGCGCGAGGGTCTCAGGCCGCCATTGGAGACGAAGGTGACGACCAGCCCCAGCCGCTCGGCCACCTTCACTACCTCGTCCTTCACCGGGCAGGCGTCGGCATCGACGAAGATGGCCGGGGCAACCATGCGAACCTCAGTAAACCACCACGCTGCGAATGCTCTCGCCGGCATGCATCAGGTCAAAGCCTTTATTGATGTCGTCGAGCGTCAGAGTGTGGGTGATCATCGGGTCGATCTCGATCTTGCCGTCCATATACCAGTCGACGATCTTCGGCACGTCGGTGCGGCCGCGCGCGCCGCCGAAGGCCGTGCCTTTCCAGACGCGCCCGGTGACCAACTGGAAGGGTCGCGTCGAGATTTCCTGCCCGGCGCCGGCGACGCCGATGACGATCGACTGACCCCATCCGCGGTGCGAGGCTTCCAGCGCCTGGCGCATGACCTTGGTGTTGCCGGTGCAATCGAAGGTGTAGTCGGCGCCGCCGATCTGGTCGGCGCCGCGCTTGGTGAGATTGACGAGGTAGGGGACGATGTCGCCGTCGATCTCCTTCGGATTGACGAAATGCGTCATGCCGAAGCGTTCTCCCCAGGCCTTCTTGTCGTTGTTCAGATCGACGCCGATGATCATGTCGGCGCCGGCGAGCCTGAGTCCCTGAATGACGTTGAGGCCGATGCCGCCCAGCCCGAACACCACCGCCGTCGCACCCTCTTCGACCTGGGCAGTGTTGATCACCGCGCCGATGCCGGTGGTGACGCCGCAGCCGATATAGCAGATCTTGTCGAAGGGGGCGGCCGGATTGACCTTGGCCAGCGCGATCTCGGGCAGCACGGTGAAATTCGAGAAGGTCGAGCATCCCATATAGTGGAATATTTTGTCCTTGCCGATGGAGAAGCGGCTTGAGCCGTCCGGCATCAGGCCCTGGCCCTGCGTGGCGCGAATCGCGGTGCAGAGATTGGTCTTTCGCGAGAGACAGGACGGACACTGGCGGCATTCCGGGGTGTAGAGCGGGATGACGTGGTCGCCCTTCTTCAGGCTGGTCACGCCCTTGCCGACATCCACCACGACGCCCGCCCCTTCATGGCCGAGGATCGCCGGGAAGAGGCCCTCCGGATCGGCGCCCGACAGAGTGAACTCGTCGGTGTGGCAAATGCCGGTGGCCTTTACCTCCACGAGCACTTCTCCTTCGCGCGGACCGTCGAGGTCCACCTCCATGATCTCGAGCGGTTTTCCAGCAGCAACGGCCACGGCGGCGCGTGTTTTCATGGGACGGATTCTCCGGATCTGATTGCGGGCGCCAAACTTTCAGGATTTGCGCGCAGCGGCAAGCCTACCAAAGAAGGCCGCCGGTTCTCGCCAAAGTCGATGTGAGCAATGCCGGACAGCCTGCAAGTGTATCATTGTTGTCACAAAGCCGCCGCATTCTGGTCGCCGACCGCGTCCCGGCGCTTCTTCGTCATGGAAACGTAACCATGGATGTCTTATGCGCATCTGATGGAAAGGGGGCTTTCCGGTAAATCGTAAGCCTTTTCCAACGCGGGATCGAGAGGGGCAACTTTCCGCGCGAAAAGTTATTGCACGCCCATTTGTTAAACCAGTTTTTCTGGAGGTCAGAAAGTGAACATCAAGAGCCTTCTTCTCGGCTCCGCAGCGGCCCTGGTGGCGGTCAGCGGCGCGCGGGCGGCCGATGCGGTCGTGGTTGCCGAGCCGGAGCCCGTCGAATACGTTCGCGTTTGC
>NZ_JAVFVV010000047.1 GCF_030929505.1 Mesorhizobium sp. LHD-90
GTCCTGCCGGACATCTCCCCCACAAGGGGGGAGATCGGCTGTGGCGCCGAAGCTGCCAATCTCCCCCCTTGTGGGGGAGATGTCCGGCAGGACAGAGGGGGGCAACGTAGAGCGCGATTTCCGACGGTCAGTATCTTTTCTTGGACCGGCCGCGCATGAAAATCCTCGTGCTGCACGCCCATCCGGTCGAGACGAGCTTCAACGCCGCGCTGCACCGGCTGATCGTCGAACGGCTGGCGGCGCGTGGCCACGAGGTCGACGACTGCGACCTCTATGCCGAGAATTTCGAACCGCGGCTGAGTGCGGCCGAGCGGCTCGCCTATCACGACCCGCGAACGCACGACGAAACGGTCGCGCCGCATGTCGAACGGCTGAAGCGCGCCGAGGGGCTGGTGCTCTGCTATCCGGTCTGGAACTACGGCTACCCGGCGATCCTGAAGGGTTATTTCGACCGCGTGTTCCTGCCCGGCGTCTCCTTCGAGCTGGTCGGCGGCAAGGTGCGGCCGTCGCTGCACAACATCCGCAAGGTCGTCGCGGTGACCAGCTATGGGGGCAGTTGGTTCAGGGCCGCGCTGATGGGCAACCCGCCGCGCAAGCTCATCCACCGTGTGCTGCGTGCGACGGTGAAACCCGGCGCTCCGGTCAGTTTTTTGGCGCACTACTCCATGAACCTCTCCACCGAGGGGTCGCGAAAAGCCTTCATGAAGAAGGTGGCGGCGAAGCTGGATTCATTCTGAATGCGCGTGCTGGTCATCTACTGCCACCCCGTGCCCGAAGGTTTTTGCGCGGCGCTGCGCGACACGGCGGTGGCGACGCTGACGGCGCGCGGCGACGAGGTGCGCCTCGTCGACCTCTATGCGGAAGAGTTCGACCCGGTCATGCGGCCCGACGAAAGGCGGCGCTACAATGACGGACCGCCCGCCGACCCGTCGCTACGACCCTATGTCGAGCATCTGAAATGGGCGGAAGCCGTGCTGTTCGTCTATCCGACCTGGTGGTACGGCCTGCCGGCGGTGCTGAAAGGCTGGTTCGACCGCGTCTGGGCGACGGGCGTGGTGTTCGATCTTGCGCCGCAAGGCGGCATCGTCTCGCGCATTTCCCACATCCGCCGCATCGGCATCGTCACCACCTGCGGCGCGACGCGCTTCCTGTCTCTGCTGATCGGCCAGCCCGGCCGCAAGACGATCCTGCGCGGCATCCGCGCGCTGTGCGCGCCGCGCACCCGCACGCTCTATCTCGCGCATTACGACATGGACCGCTCGACGCCGGCCAGCCGCACGGCCTATCTGGAGCGGGTGAAGCGGAAACTGGCGCGGTTCTGACCGGCCCCGGCCGCGCCAGGACGGCTGAGGTTTCGCCGCTCCTCGCAGAAGCCTCGGCCCGGCGGGCGGATAATGTCCCGCATGGCTGGAACATGACGGCGGCGGGCCCTACCTTGCTCGGCGCGAACCTCCACACAAGACGGATATTGCCATGCAGAAGCGCAAACTCGGAAACAGCGGCCTCGAAGTCTCCGCCCTCGGCCTGGGCTGCATGGGCATGAGTTCGTCCTACGGCCCGCCCAAGGACGTCGGCGAGATGACCGCGCTGCTGCGCAAGGCGGTCGACCTCGGCGTCACCTTCTTCGACACCGCCGAGATCTACGGCCCCTTCATCAACGAGGAACTGGTCGGGCCGGCGCTTGCCCCTGTTCGTGACAAGGTCACCATCGCCACCAAGTTCGGCTTCCGCATCGTCGGCGACGACCGGCATTCGGGCGTCGACAGCCGCCCCGAGCATATCCGCGAGGTCGTCGACGCCTCGCTGAAGCGGCTGAAGACCGGCGTCATCGACCTGCTCTACCAGCACCGTGTCGATCCCGCCGTGCCGATCGAGGACGTCGCCGGCACGGTGAAGGAGCTGATCGCCCAGGGCAAGGTGCGCTATTTCGGCCTGTCGGAAGCCGGGCTGGACACCATCCGTCGCGCCCACGCGGTGCAGCCGGTAACGGCGCTGCAGAACGAATATTCGCTGTGGACCCGCCGCCCCGAAATTCTGGAGGCACTGGAAGGGCTTGGCATCGGGCTGGTCGCCTTCAGCCCGCTCGGCCGCGGTTTCTTGACCGGCAAGATCGACGAGACCACCACCTTCGACGCCAGCGATTTCCGCCAGAACCTGCCGCGCTTCGCGCCGGCGGCGCGCAAGGCCAACCAGGCGCTGGTCGACCTGCTGGCCTCCGTCGCCGCCCGCCAAGATGCCACGCCGGCGCAGGTGGCGCTGGCCTGGCTGCTGGCGCAAAAGCCGTGGATCGTGCCCATTCCCGGCACGACGAAACTCTCCCGCCTTCAGGAAAACCTCGGCGCGCTCGATCTCGCGCTGTCGCCGGACGATCTGCGCGACATCGACACAGCCGCCGAAGCGATCCCCATCGAGGGAACCCGCTATACCGAGCAGATGGAGAAGGCGACGGGACTCTAGGGGTGTGTTGAGATTCAGGTCAGGCCGAGCCGAAAATGGTGGATCTCGAGAACCGGAACGCAGCGTACGTTCCTGGTACGTGAGTACCGGAAGCGCAGAAAGCCACCATTTGCAGGCCGGCATCACCGGCCGCCCTCACCCGCCGATCTCGTCCATGGCCTTGCGCACCGCGTCGACCAGCGACGTCATGGTATAGGGCTTTTGCAGCCAGCCGAGCGGTCGGGCAGGCATGGCTCGCTGGCTCACCTCCTGGTCCTTGTGGGCCGTCGCGAAGATGCAGCGTATGCCGTGGTCGCGGTAAAGTTCCAGCGCTGCGTCGACGCCGTCGCGCTGGCCCGCCAGCCTGATGTCCATGACGGCGAGCGCCGGTCGCCGGGCGATGGCGATCTCGATGCCCTCTTCCGCCGAAATCGCGATCCCGGCCAGCAGGAACCCGGCTTCGAGCAGCGCGGTCTCCACATCCATCGCGATGAAGTAGTCGTCCTCGACGATCAGGATTCGCGAGGTTTCCGGCGCCACGGCGCCGCGATCCGGTGAATCGGCCCGCAATCCGAAAGGCCGCGCGGGAACCGGCGGCTTGCCCGCGGTTTCCCGATCCGCCGGTGTCAAGAGAACGTCAGGCTGCAGCGCGTCGCGGCCCCCCTGCTCACCGTAAATCTGCCGCGCAATTGCCGCGCAAGCCCTTCGACCAGCCTCAGGCCCGACGATCTTTGCCGCACCGCATCGAGATCGAAGCCCGGCCCTTCGTCCTCGACGAACAGCACATTGGCCTCGCCGTCGCGGCTGAAGCCGACACGAACGGTGGATTGGGCATGGCCGTTCAAGCCGTGCTTGACGGCGTTGGTCAGCAGTTCGTTGACGATAAGCGCCAGCGGCATGGCGAAGTCGTTCGGCAGGTCGGCGGCGGCGGCATCGCAGACGATCCTGACATGCGGCGGAAAGGTCTGCTGGGCGGTCTCGCAGACGGCGCTGAGGAACTGCGGCGCGCTGAACTGGATGGCGTTGGGTGTATCGTAGAGCACGCGCTGCGCCGCGGCCATGGCAGTGATGCGGCTGCTCGCCTCCTTGAGGATCTCCTGCGCCTCCGCGTTGGGGCTCCGCCGCCCCGCGGCCGAGAGCATGGATTGCAGCATCTGCATGTTGTTCTTGACGCGATGGTTGAGCTCGTTGAGCAGGATACGCTGCTGCGTCTCCGCCTGCTTACGCTCGCTGACGTCGACCAGCATGTTGATGCCGCCGACGAGCTTGCCGTTGGCGTCGTACATCGGCGTCGGATAGGCAATGAAGGGCACGCGCGAGCCGTCGGGCCGCTCGGCGACGGCTTCGGCGCCGCGCACCGGACGCCCTTCCCGCAGCGACACGGCCATCGGGCATTGGTCGTGCGGCAAGGGCGTTCCGTCGGGATTGTAGAGCTTCCAGGTCACGCACCATTCGTCGCTTCCGATCGTCGGCGTGCGGCCGGCGAGATCGACGGCCGCCTGGTTGAAATAGGCGATCCTGCCCTCCGCGTCGGTCGTGTAGATCGCCGCGGGTATGGCAGTCAGCAGATCTTGCAGCCGCCGCTCGCTGTCGCGGATCTTCGCCTCCGCCTCCTTGCGCTCGGTGATGTCGCGGGCGATCTTGGAGGCGCCGACGATCCGCCCCTTGGCGTCGCGCACAGGCGAGATGGTCAGCGAGATGTCGACCAGGCTGCCGTCCTTGCGCCGCCGCACGGTTTCGAAATGATCGACCACTTCGCCATTGCGGATGCGCGCCAGGATGCCCGGCTCCTCGTCGCGGCGATCGGGTGGAATGAGGATGAGGATCGACTTGCCGATCGCCTCGTCGGCCGTATAGCCGAACACGCGCTCGGCGCCCCGGTTCCAGGTCATGATCACCCCATCCAGATCCTTGCTGACGATCGCGTCGTGCGAGGATTCGACGATGGATACGAGTTGCTGCGTCGCCTTCTGGGCGCGAATCCGCTCGATGCCCAGGCCGAGCTGGCGCGCCAGCGTCCGCGCCACGTCGACCTCCGCACCGGAAAAATCGTGCGGCTCGTCGTAGTAGGCCATGAACTTGCCGAGCAGCCGCTCGTCCTCGACAATTGGAATAAAGGCAATGGCGGCTATCCCTTCCCTGCTTATGGTCTGCGCCAGCGAAGCAGGAAGATCGGCCTGACCGATATCGGCGAGGCAGATCGGCTGCGGGTCCTCCGCGTCTGGCGACCACGGCGAATGGCCCTCCACGGCCGAGCGGTAGCCATCCGACAGCCCCCGCCAGGCGACGAACTTCATGCTGCCGGTCTGGTCGAACAAGAGGATCGAGGCGCGCTGGCAACGCAGGGCGCGCACGATGGCGTCGAGCGCCGGCACGTAGATATCGCCGAGCGAGCGGGCGGGCTGCAGCCGCTCCGTGAATTCGTGAAGCGCCGCTTGTTCCTCCGCCTTGCGGACCAGCGCGTGCTGCACCTGCTTGCGCTCGCTGATGTCATGCTGGACACGCACGGCATAGAGGAAGCCGCCGTTGCCGTCGCGAACGCTGGAGGACGTGACGGAAGCCCAGAACAGGCCTCCGTCCTTGCGGGGAATACGTTTTTCGATGGTGTAGCGGTCGATCTCGCCGGCCACCTGGCGGCGGAATTGCTCGCGGTCCGCCGCGATGTCCTCCGAGAAGGTTTCCTCGAAGATGGAGCGGCCGAGCAATTCGTCGGCGGATCGGCCCATCAACCCGCAGAGCCGCGCATTGACGCGCAGCATCTTCCCGTCGGCATCGACTTCCGAGATGCCGCTTCCAGCATGCTCATAGGTGACGGCGAGGCGCCGGTCCTGCTCCCGCAGCAACTCGCCGGAGCGTACGCGCTCGGTTACGTCGACGGTAAGGCATAGCGTGTTGGCCGCTTCCCTGTCGCCGGCGCGGGTGTTGGCCGTGATCAGCACATGCATGACCGACCCGTCTCCCGCGCGCAGCCGGGCCGGAAACTGGTCGATCCGCTCCCGGTTGGCAAGGCGTCCGAGAAAATCGTCGGCCACCGCCTGGTCGAGATGGAAATCCCTTATGTTGCGGCCGACATAGTCCTCTGCCGCGTAGCCGAGCATGGCGAGTTCAGCCTGGTTGGCGCGCAGGATCGTGCCGTTGCCGGAGACTAGGCGCAGGCCGATAGCCGAACTCTCGAGAAAATCCTCGAGGTCGCTGGTTTCGGGATGCAGCGCCGTCGTTTCATGGAAGCAGTTGATGGCGCCGATCAGTCGGCCGTCACCGTCGCGCACCGGCTCGATATGCACCATCGCCCATATCGAGGTACCGTCGGGGCGTTCGACCCTGCCCTCGGCGCCGCTCACCGGAATGCCGGTGCGCAGGACCGAAGCCATCGGCGTCTCCTCGCGGGCGATCGGTTGTCCGCCGAAATACAGCCTGTAGGAACCGCAATATTTTTCGCTGTCATCGTGCAGCAGCGGTGTGCGCCCCCACAGTTTCGCCGCCAGCGAATTGAACCACAGAAGCCGGCCTTCGGCATCGCAGGCATAGATGGCAAGCGGCAGCTTTTCGATCAGGGCGGGAGGAGTGCTCAGGTTTGCGCCATCCGCCCAGTCGGCAACGAAGACTGGCAGGGATGCCAAACCCGGGCCGATTTCCATCAATGATTCCCCCAAACCGGTTCGACTTCGGGCCGGCCGCGAGGTGCAACTACCCGCCCTGCAACGCCGCCGCCGGCAAAAGGTTCCGTCGATCGCGCTGCCGACATCCGCCAGGCAGCGTTGGCTTGGATCGAATCGTCAGGCGGGCCGTCGGGTTTGACATGTGCGCTGCTTGCACACATCATATTGACGGATTGTGAGCCATTAGCTTACATATCGCCGTGATCAGGTCGTTCAGGAACAAGGCGCTGGCGGAGTTCTTCCACTCCGGAAGGACTGCGAAGATTGACGCCCGCATGCATAAGAGGGTTGCGGTTCGGCTGGACCGCCTTGATGCTGCGGAGCGGCCGGAGGACATGAACATTCCCGGATTCGACTTCCACGCGCTTCGAGGCTTTGAACCAACCCGCTATACCGTTCATGTGAACGGGCCGTGGTGTATCACATTCGAGTTCGACGGAAGGGATGCCGTTCGTGTTGATTTCGAGCAGTATCATTGATCCGTTGCAGGGAGTTCGAGATGACGCTTTACGAAGTCCGCAGGCCGCTTGAGCGGTGCCCTTCCCATCCGGGCGCGCTCCTTGCCGACATCATACCCGCGACCGGCAAGCCGAAAGCCGAGATCGCTCGGCTGCTGGGCATTTCCCGCCGGCAGCTTTACGACATTCTTGGTGAGCGGAAGCCTGTCTCTCCTGCCACGGCGGCGCGGCTTGGAAAGATGTTCGGCGACGGCGCGGCGATCTGGTTGCGCATGCAGGCCGCCTATGATGCGTGGCATGCCGAACGCGAGGTCGACGTGAGCAACGTACCCACACTGCACGCGGCATGAGCTCGTCGCGGAGTCCGGCTTGACATCCGGCCCGCTGTTGTCGGTCGAACCGGAGAACACTTTTTGGTCAAGCATCTCACCCCAAAATCCATCCGGCCGCCCTTCGCCCGCTATAGCCACGGCATCGAGGTGCCGCCGGGAAAACGGCTGGTGCTGTGTTCGGGCCAGCTCGGCATTGGGCCGGACGAATCGATTCCCGAGGACGCCGGCGCGCAGACGGAACTCTGCTTCGCCAACGTCGCCGCGATCCTCGCCGAAGCCGGCATGGGGCTGCAAAATATCGTTCGAATCAATGCCTTCGTCACCGACCGCACCTGGCTGCGCACCTATATGGACGTGCGCGACCGGTTGTTTTCCGATCCCGCACCCGCCTCGACGCTGATGATCGTTTCCGGCTTCGCCCGTCCGGAATTCAAGGTCGAGGTGGAGGTGATCGCGGCGGGGTGAGTGGCCGGCTCGCATGGCGAATTCATCGGCCGGCGGCACGATGAAAGGCCGCGAACGCCGTGGCGGCTGCCGGGCAGCAGGCCACTCGCCGAGTGGCCCTCAAGGCGTGAATACCGAGAGACCCTAGAAGAACATCCCCCCGAGCAGCAGAATGATGCCGGCCGCCATCATGACAATGCCCGGCCAGTTCGGGCCGAGGCCAAGGAACCGCAGGCCCCCGGTGGGCGGGTTCAAGGGTAACGCCTGCGCCGTCCAGACGGGTCGGCATCGGATCGCTCATGCGCCCGTGCCAGATGGCGGCGCCCGCCACATAGACGACACCCGCCAATACCAGCAGGGCGCCCAGCCAGATGACTGTCATCTTCGCCTCCGATCTGCTCGGATCCAATCGGCCGTATGCGCAATTGGCCCTTGGCTTTCGTCGGGAACTCGCAAGTCTTACAAAGGTTGCCGGCTTCGCCTATGAGGGTGCGGAGCAAGGACGACTCTCGGAGCTGGCAAAGTGAGCCAAACGAAACGCCGGTGGTGGGGAGATTATCGCACCACCGAATACGCCTCGATCGATCCGGAAACGACGATCGCCGTGCTGCCGATCGCCGCGATCGAGCAGCACGGTCCGCATCTGCCGGTCTCCACCGACACGACCATCATGCAAGGCATGCTGGAGACGGTGATTTCTCGCCTGCCCGGCGATCTCGACATCCGCATCCTGCCGGTGCAATCGGTCGGCAAGTCGAACGAGCATCTTTACGCGCCGGGCACGCTTACCCTGCCCGCCCCCGTCCTGATCGAGGCCTGGACCGAACTGGGTGCATCGGTGGCGCGGGCCGGCGTGAAAAAGATCGTCTTCATCAATTCGCATGGCGGCAACGAGGAGATCATGGGCATCGTCACCCGCGAGCTGCGCGTCCGCTTCTCGATGCTGGCGGTCAAGACAAGCTGGCAGCGTTTCGGCCGGCCGGCCGGCATGTATACCGAGCTGGAGGACCGCCACGGCATCCATGGCGGCGACGTCGAAACCTCGCTGATGCTGCATTTCCGGCCCGACCTGGTCGACATGGCCAAGGCGCAAAATTTCGTCTCCAGCGTCGCCCGCGCCGAAAACGAGTTCGGCCTGCTGCGCCACACCGGCACCCATGCCTTCGCCTGGATCGCCACCGACCTCAATCCCAATGGCGTGGTCGGCGATGCCTCCATCGCCACCGCCGAAAAAGGACGCCTCACCGCCGAGCACCAGACCGACGGATTTGTCCGGCTGCTCCAGGATGTCCGGGCGGCGTCTTTGACCGGCTATCTGTCGTGAAGCGGCGAATCAAAAAAATGACCCCACCTGCGAAGCTTGCGGGGCGAAAAACAACGTCCGGGCCGCATAAAACGGGAGCATTTTGAAGCCCGTGGCGCGCAAAATTGCACACTACACGACAGTGATTAGGCGAGAGGCCGAGAATCAGTTGGAATGAAGGATTCGTCTCGCCAAAGAAGGATCCTTCGATGTCGCTGTCTCCCGACGCTCTCGCCTTGACGTTAT
>NZ_JAVFVV010000048.1 GCF_030929505.1 Mesorhizobium sp. LHD-90
CCACGCAACCGACCGGCACCCTCCAGCCAAAACATCCCGACGACGAAATCTCCAGCGTACTCAAACGCGTAAAACAAAACCCCGCCAAAAATGACGGGGTTTGTCAGCAGTCTGAGCCCCGCTTCGGCGGGGTTTTTTGTTGCCTTGGCGTCGGCCCGTTCGCGCGCCGGCTTCATTTTTCCGGCAATGCGCCCACTGATGCGCGCGCCTGTCAGGCGACCGAAAGACTATACTTTTCGATCGGCGTGGCCGAGATCGCGCTCCGGGTCGATGATGTCGCGCACCAGTTGCTTGAGTTTCGCGGCGTCGGGAAAACCGCCGTCGCGTTTGCGGTCCCAGACAAGCTGCTCATTGCAGGTGATGGTGAAGATCCCGCCGGTGCCGGGGACCAGCGCGACCTCGCCGAGTTCGGTTCCGAAGGTCGAAAGCAGCTCCTGCGCCATCCATCCCGCCCGCAGCAGCCATTGGCACTGCGTGCAATAAGTGATGCGGATCAACGGTTTGGCGCTCACGCAGCGCTCAGCTTGGCAAGCGTAGCCTCGTCCACCTCGAAATTGGCGTAGACGTTCTGCACGTCGTCGTCGTCCTCGAGATTGCCGACCAGTTTCATCAGCGATTGCGCGCGCTCCTCGTCGACCGGCACGCTGGTCTGCGGCTTCCACACGATCTTGACGCTCTCGGCCTCGCCGAGTGCTGCCTCCAGCGCCTTGGAGACCTCGCCGATGTTTTCGAAGGCACACTGGACGGTGTGGCCGTCCTCGTCCGACGCCACGTCGTCGGCGCCGGCCTCGATCGCCGCCTCCATCACCTTGTCGGCCGAAAGCTCCGGCTTGTAGACGATCTCGCCGACACGGTCCCACAGGAACGACACCGATCCCGTCTCGCCGAGCGCACCGCCCGCCTTGGTGAAGGCGGCGCGGACGTTGGAGGCGGTGCGGTTGCGGTTATCGGTCAGCGCCTCGACGATGAGCGCCACGCCGCCCGGCCCATAACCTTCGTAGCGGACCTCGTCATAGCTCTCCGCGTCGCCGCCGGACGCCTTGTTGATCGCCCGCTGGATATTGTCCTTGGGCATGGACTCGGCCTTCGCCGCCTGCACAGCCAACCGCAGGCGCGGGTTCATGGCCGGATCGGGCGTGCCGAGCTTGGCAGCGACGGTGATTTCGCGCGCCAGCTTGGAGAACAATTTCGATTTCATCGCGTCCTGCCGGCCCTTGCGATGCATGATGTTCTTGAACTGAGAATGGCCGGCCATGAGGTCCCTGTCTTCGAAATATCTGCGATTTCCGGAATGGCGGGCTTATAGATAAATTGCCGTCAAACGTCCAGAAGGAGCGGGCATTGCCGCTACAGCACGTTACTTTGCCCGACTTGCCGCTCACTGGCGGCTGCCAATGCGGACAGGTGCGCTACCGCATTACCGCGCAGCCTTATGTGTTCTATCTCTGCCATTGCAAGGAATGTCAGCGCCATACGTCGAGTGCATTTGGCGAATCCCTGCGGCTTCCGGCCGAGGATGTGAGCGTCGAGGGCAAGCTCAAGACTTTCACCCGGGTTTCGGACGGTGGAAACCGCCGCGAGGGGCATTTCTGTCCCGTCTGCGGCGTGCGCGTCGTTCACGGCACGCAAGGCGCGCCGATGGTAAACGTGAAGGCCGGGACGCTCGACGATACGCGCTGGCTTGTGCCCGCGGGCCATATCTGGACACGCTCGAAGCAGCGGTTCGTCGAGATAGGCGAGCATGAACTCGCCTACGAAACCCAACCGGACGACAGCTACGCCGCGCTTGCGGCGCGATGGCGCGAAATGCTCGCGAAGGTTTGATCTTCGAAACGTCGATTCGGCTGGTGGCAATGCCGCAAGTCCTTAACGTGAAACGCACAACAACCTGCACGGACCGGAACGCCATGCCTTTCCGCCTGCTTGCCTCTCTTTGCTTCATTCTCTTCGCGCCCGCCCTGGCGGCGGCCCAGGAAAACACGCCACCGCCCAGCAAATGCATGGCGATCGCCCAGGCGCTGCCCGAGGCCACCTATGCCGCGTTCACGCCGATCCAGGCGGCCAGCGAAGGCGAAGTGGTCATCACCTATGCCGGGCACTCGACCTATCTGATCGACTCGCCGGCCGGCGTCCGCGTCGCTACGGATTTCAGCGGCGTCTATGGCGGCAATCCGCCGCCGCGCGTCGTCACCATGAACAAGGCGCACCGCACGCATTTCACCGAGGCGCCCGACCCGGCGATCGAATATGTCCTGCGCGGCTGGAATCCGGAAGGAGGTCCGGCGCGCCATGCCGTCGTGGTGGACGATGTCTACATACGCAACGTGACGACCGACATCCGCGACTGGGGCGGCAACCTCGAACGGGACGGCAACTCGATCTTCATCTTCGAGGTTGCGGACCTCTGCATCGGCCATCTCGGCCACCTGCACACCAGGCTGAGCGACGCCCAGTTCGGCGCCATCGGCCGGCTCGACATCCTGATGGTGCCGATCGACGGCGGCATGACGCAGTCGCTCGGCTCAATGAGTGAGATCACGGCGCGGCTGCAATCCTCCATCGTGCTGCCCATGCACCGCCATTCGACGCCGATGGGCGAATTTCTGGGCATGATGGGCGACAAATTCGCCGTCGATTTTCGCGAGAGCCGCTCGCTGACGGTGTCGCTGCGCAGCCTGCCGGACCGGCCGACCATCGTGGTCCTGGACGGGGTTTAGAGCCCTCGCATCGCACCTTCGCCGCAGTTTCGGCGGGTCCTCGCGGACTTGGTGAGCCAGAGATGGCCCACTCCGTCGCACTGCGGTCAGGACTTCCTGCCCTCCAGGTCGCTCTTCAGCCGGTCGAGAATGCTCACCGCATGGCTGGCATATTCGCCGATCCAGCGGTCGTGGATGCGCTTGATCGGCAGCGCGTTGAGATGGTTCCAGCGTTCGCGCCCCTCGCGCCTGACGATGATCAGGTCCGCCTCCGCCAGCACCTTCAGATGCTGCATCACCGTGCAGCGATCGAGCGCCGGCAGCGCCTCGCAAAGCATGCCGGTCGTGCGCGGCGCCCCTTTCAGGCAATCCAGCAGGGCGCGGCGAGACTGATTGGCCAAAGCCTTGAAAATACTATCGTCTGAGGCTTCGCTTGACATGTTATATTTCTATAACATAATCTGGCGACAGGCAAGAAGGAGCTGTGGATATGTCTCTTGGGTTCAAGATATCCGGCCGCGTCGCCAAGCCGGTGGACGAAGTGTTCGACGCCGTCGTCAATCCGAAAAAGCTCAGCGGCTATTTCACCGCCATCGGCGGTGCCAGCGCGCCGCTGGTCGAGGGCACGACGGTCGTCTGGTGGGGTGACGTTCCAGTCCAGGTCGACGAGGTGACGGAGAACGAGCGCATCGTGCTGCGTTGGGACGCGCTGACGGCCGACGGCAAGCCCGGTTACAAGACCCGCATCGAGATGGGTTTTGCGGCGCTGGACGACAGCGCGACGATGGTGACCATCGCCGAGTCCGGCTGGCGCGAGGACGAGGTCGGGCTGAAGAAATCCTATCTCAACTGCGAGGGATGGACACAGATGATGTGCAGCCTGAAGGCCTATCTCGAATACGGCATCAATCTTCGCGAAGGCTACTACCGCAGCGAGTTGAAGGGCGAGCCCGCCCGCGAGCACAACATCTGACGTCGTCCGGTTGTTTGGAGGAGATCATGACCGCGGAGATCAAGGGCGGCATCAACATCGCCATGAAGGTGCCGAGCCATCAATATGAGGCGACGATCCGTTTCTATCGCGACGTCGTCGGCCTGAAACCCTTTGACGCCAAGGCACCGGCGATCGGCTTCGAGCTCGGCCCCAACCGGCTGTGGATCGACGAGGCGCCGGCGATGAGCCAGGCCGAGATCTGGCTGGAGCTTTTCACCGGCGACCATCGGGTGGCGCTTGAGCATCTCGAGGCGTCCGGAGCCATACGCTGCGATCCGATCGAGCGGCTCGGCGAAGATTTTCGCGGCGGCTGGATCATGAACCCGGCCAACATCGTTCACATGGTGCGCGAGCCCGACGCCTGGTGAAGCCGCGTGCAACCCTTCCTCAATTCAAGGAGGCAGACATGACCGATCTTGCGCCCGTGGCGGTCGCCGAAATGTTGATCCGAAAACCGGTCGCCGAAGTCTTCGAGGCCTTCGTCGACCCGGCGATCACATCGAAATTCTGGTTCACCCACGGCAGCGGCCGGCTCGACGGCGGCAGCGGGATCGAATGGGAATGGCGGATGTACGGCTTTTCTGTCCCGGTCACCGTAAAGAATCTGGTGAAGGACAAGAAGATCGTGGTCGAATGGAACGACCCGCCGACCACGGTCGAATGGACGTTCACGCCGATGGACAAAGGCACCTTCGTCAGCATCCGCAATTTCGGCTTCGCCGGCCGCGCGGAGGAGCAGGTAAAGACGGCGGTCGATTCGGCCGGCGGCTTTTCCTTCGTGCTTGCCGGCGCCAAAGCCTGGCTGGAGCAGGGCGTAACGCTTGGCCTGGTTGCCGACCGCCACCCGAAAGGTTTGCCGTCGGAGTAGGCCGCGGCGGCGCACCGGGCTTTCGGGGCCCGTCAGCTGATGACCGATCCGAGACGACCGTTCAGGACGCGTTGCGAAGCCGAAGGACGATTTTTTCGTCGGCGTCGAGCAGGATCAGCGCCGGGCCGTCCCATTTCCAGCCGCGCACGGCATCGAGAGCACCGAAGAACTTCATTTCCTGCCCGGAAATCTCCGGCTCGCACATCATGCGGGTGGCCGCTGCCGGCATGAACGAGATTGCCCCGTCGGCGACCTTGACCGACGTCCGGAACCGGTTGCAGCCGCCCGAGCCAAAGGCCTTTCCGTCGGCACCGATTTCGAGTGTCACATCGGCTTTGGCGACGACGCCCTGGCCGCCAATCTCCGCGACGCTCCATTTTCCATAAGGGCCTTCCGGCGGCGCGTCCGCCATGGCGAAACCTCCCGTCAAACACAACATGACGGCGGCCAGCGCCGCCCTCACTCCATTGCGCCGGATCATCAGGGCTTCTCCTCGCTGCGCCTCGCCTTGCGCCGTCTCGCCAGCATGTTGAGCGCCTCGACCAGTGCGGAAAAGCCCATGGCGGCATAGATATAACCCTTCGGCACATGGAAGCCCATGCCGTCGGCGATCAGCGTCATGCCGATCATCAGCAGGAAGCCCAGCGCCAGCATGACGATGGTCGGGTTCTTGGCGATGAAATTCGACAGCGGGTTGACGGCCACCAGCATGACGGTGACCGCCACGATGACGGCAATGTACATGATGGCGATTTCGTCGGTCATGCCGACGGCGGTGATGATCGAATCGATCGAGAAGACCAGATCGAGCAGCAGGATCTGGAAGATCGCCGCGCCGATGCCCATGGTCACCGCGTCCCCCATCATCGTGTCCTTGTGATCCTCCGGATCGACCGTGTGGTGGATCTCCTTGGTCGCCTTCCAGACCAGGAACAGGCCGCCGGCGATCAGGATCAGGTCGCGCCATGAGAAGCCGTGCCCGAACAGGCTGAAGACGGGGTCGGTCAGCCGCACGATGATGGAGATGGTCGCCAAGAGCAGCAGCCGCATGATCAGCGCGGCGCCGATGCCGATGGTGCGGGCGCGTTGCTGGTGTTCCTTCGGCAGCTTGTTGGTCAGGATCGAGATGAAGATCAAATTGTCGATGCCAAGCACGACCTCAAGCACGATCAGCGTCAGCAGCGCCACCCATGCTGTCGGATCGGCAAACCAGTCGAAATGCATCGCAAGGAAGTCGGTCATCGGCCTCTCGTCGAGCGTTGGGCGGGCGGTGCGTAGGTGAAAGCGCGACAGACGTAGGAGAGGCCGCAGTCCACGTCAACGGCCTTGCCAGAAAGAGGGAACGGTTTCTTCGAGCCGCGGGCCGAGCCGCAACGGCGCGATCCGCTCGGTCAGCCCGGTCCGGTCGGAGATCTCGACGCCGAGGCCGCAAATCGTCGCAGGACCGCCCGCCGCCTCGAAGCGGCCCTTCGGCACTTTCGACAGAAAGCGGTTGAGCGGTTCCTCCTTGTCCATGCCGAGCGAGGAATCGTAGTCGCCGCACATGCCGGCGTCGGTCAGGTAGCCCGTGCCGCCGTTGAGGATCTGGTGGTCGGCGGTCGGCTGGTGCGTATGGGTGCCGACAACCAGGCTGGCACGGCCGTCGACGAAATGTGCAAAACACATTTTTTCCGATGTCGCCTCGGCATGGAAGTCGATGACCACCGCATCGGCCTGTTCGCCGAGCGGGCAGGCGGCAAGCTCGCGCTCGGCAGCCTGGAACGGATCGTCGAGTTCCGGGTGCATGAACACCCGTCCCATGATGTTGGAGGCCAGCACGCGCGCCCCGTTGCGGGCAAGGTAGACGCCGGAACCGCGGCCGGGGGTGCCGCGCGGAAAATTCGCGGGCCGCAGGAAACGCTGCTGGCGCGGCGCAAAGTCGAGCGCCTCGCGCTGGTCCCAGACGTGGTTGCCGGTGGTCACCACGTCGGCGCCGGCCGTAATCGTCTCGCGAAAGATTTCCTCGGTGATGCCAAAACCGCCGGCGGCGTTCTCGCCGTTGACGATGACGAAGTCGAGCTTGAAATCGGAGATCAGGCCCGGCAGCCGCTCCCATACCGCGGTGCGCCCCGACCGCCCGACCATGTCGCCCAGAAAAAGTAGTCTCATGCCGACTTCTAGTCAGGTGATGCGCTTCGAGGCAAGCCGAATTGCCCTGGAACGGACTTTCGGCAACGGCTCAAGCCCTTCCGAACCTCTGGCGGCGGCGCCCGTCGGCGGCGCGCAGCACTGCGTCGCTTGGCTGATAGGTCACCTCGCACAAGGTCTCGGACCGCAGCACCGTGGCGGCGGTCGGCGTCCAGGCGATCCGGTGATGCAGCGTGGACCCGGCGATATGGGCGACCATCGCCAGAAAGACCGCCGCTATCAGCACCAAGGGTGCCAGTACAATTTTCAGCAGAAGCATCCCGTCTCTCCAGCGGCGCGGAAGGCACGCTAGCCGCCGTCGCTGAAGATCAAGTTAGACGATTGCCGCGAATTGCCTGGAGGTGCGGCAACTCATGGCCGCCGCCCCCGCAGGCGCGAGCAACTCGAAGTTGCAGCCTCAAGCGGCCGAGGGATGCAATGCGCGCAAAACCGCTTCATGATCGCTGGCTATGACTTTCAGATAAGCGCTCGAGGCTTCGTCCGGTTCGGATCGAAGCGCTTCCCAATCCTGCAATGTGGGAAGCGGGATACGGAACTTGGCGGAAAACTCCTCCCGCGTCATGCCAAGGGCACGACGAATGACACGGGCACGTGACGACCGCTTCATCGTTGCCAATTGTTCTTCGGTCAATGGGGGATTGTCCGGGTCGGAGAGGGCATTCTGATACGCCTCTTCGTCGGTCATATTCCGCAGGTATTCCCAATCGGTCCCGTCAGTAGCGGTTTTCGAGTTCATAGAGCCTTTCTTCGGATTTGGTCGCATGACGGGCTGAGATGATGCGGACGCGTCCGCTCCGTTCGGTGTAGGTGACGGCTAACAGCGCCAAACGCGCCATTCCGATCAGAGTATCATTCCGATCAGAGTATAACGTTCCTCGCCGTCCGCCGTTACCTCCACAGGCAGTTCAACCGCGAAAGTGTCCTCGAACACGAGCTTGGCTGCCTCGAACGATACGCCGTGCTTTGTCAGGTTCGATCCGGCTTTCCTTTCATTCCACTCGAAATCATGCATCGCGCTATTCCGCGAACCGCCTCAGCCCGCTCTCCGTCAGAATCTCCGGCAGGATCACGTCATGCGGTTCGTCGGGCACCTGGGCGACTTCCTGGCAGGCGAAGGCGACGCCGATCAGCCGCACCGGAGCGCCCTTGTCGTGCAGGCGGGCAATGGCGCGGTCGTAGTGCCCGGCGCCGTAGCCGATGCGATGCCCGCGTCCGTCGAAGGCGGCGAGCGGCACCAGCATGACGGTCGGATCGAGCACCTCGGCCTCCGGTCCGGGACCGGAGGTGCCGAACCCCATGTCGACCAGCGCGCCGCCGCGCACCAGCTCGCGAAATACGATGGTTGTCCGGTCGAGGATGGCCGGCAAGCAAAGCCGTGCGCCCTTTTCGCGCAAGGCAGACATCGGCGGCCGCGTATCCACCTCCGAACGGATCGGCCAGAAGCCGGAGACGATGTCCATGGGCCCGGCCTCGATGTGTCGGCGAGCGATCTCGCCCATGGCGAGCGACGCCTCGATGCGCCAGACCGCGTCGAGCGCGTCGCGGCGTCCGAGCGCTTCCTGGCGGAGCAGTTTTTTCAAATCCTTCAGCGTGGTCATGCCCTCTAACTAGCGGGATTGCCGGCCGGACGATACCGCGCATGCGACATGGGCGGGCGGCCGTCACCGCCCTGCCCTCGCATTTCAGCCGCGGCGCTTCGCCCGCATCACCGCATTGCCGAAAATTCATGCGCCACGTTGCTGGCATCCGTGCTGCGGTGCAATATTTCCGTTACGGCGCACCCAACGCTCTTTCATAAGGATACTCAAAAATGGCTGCCAGCCCCCGCACCGCAATCGTCACCGGCTCGACCTCCGGCATCGGCCTCGCCATCGCGCGAAAATTCGCCGCCGACGGTTCACACTACACGACTCTGTTTGGTTTGAGTTTTTTGGGCAGTCGTTTCCAGATCGTGTCCCAGGCTTGTGTTGCGCGGGGTGGGTCGGTTTGAAGCCAGTTGCGCAGGGTGTCGAATCCG
>NZ_JAVFVV010000050.1:0-2500 GCF_030929505.1 Mesorhizobium sp. LHD-90
GCATACAAAGAGCGGATCTGCCGCCTTCGTTTCTCTTTCTTCTGCGAATGATTAGCGCTCACGCGCCGTACCGGCTGCTTCGCAGCCTGGCGCTCCGCGGGGGCGGCGCATGAGCGCCGACGGGAAGTCGACGTCTTTTTTGGCGGCCTTGCGAGGCATCGCCTCGTGGATGTCGGCCTGCCAGCGACGTGTGCTCTGCTAGGGCTTGTAGCTCAGTTGGTTAGAGCGCGCGCTTGATAAGCGTGAGGTCGGAGGTTCAAGTCCTCCCAGGCCCACCATCCTTTCCTACAGGTAGGGTATCAGGGGCCGTAGCTCAGCTGGGAGAGCGCCTGCTTTGCAAGCAGGATGTCGTCGGTTCGATCCCGTCCGGCTCCACCATTACAGCGCAATCCGCAGGATTGTCGCGTTGGTGTCGAGAGGATGGAAAGATCATTCGCATACAAGGTTTGTGGAAGGCTCGCGCCTTCCGCTTGTTCTGCATGACATCGTGAAGAGAAGATTTGTTCGGGTTCCGTATTCGGAGCCTGGTCCTGGAAGGTCCATAACCTTCCGTAGGCGGCCGGGCGATGATGGATACGGTCCGTCGCCGTGGACGCTCAATCCGCGGCACATGATGGGTAAGCCTAACCGCGCCCCCGGACCGATCTCGAGAAGCTGGTCTTTTTATGCCAATTCCATCCGGCAGCCTTCGGGTGTCGTGTCGTGGCGACAATCTCTTCGAGATTGCGCCGGGCGCGACAAACCCTTCGGGTTTGCGTAGGCGACAATCCCTTCGGGATTGCGCTGAGATGGGCATTGGCAATGAGAACGATCAAGTGTCTTAAGGGCAATTGGTGGATGCCTTGGCATGCACAGGCGATGAAGGACGTGATACGCTGCGATAAGCGTCGGGGAGGTGCGAATACCCTTTGATCCGACGATTTCCGAATGGGGAAACCCACCTAAGGTGCTTGGAAAATCAGAGCAGCAGGGCAACTTGCTGCTGTGGTTTCCAAGTATCGATAATAGGTATCTTCACCTGAATACATAGGGTGAAAGAAGCGAACGCGGGGAACTGAAACATCTAAGTACCCGTAGGAAAGGACATCAACAGAGACTCCGGAAGTAGTGGCGAGCGAACCCGGACCAGGCCAGCGGCTTTTGCGAGACAAGCGGAACACTCTGGAAAGTGTGGCCGTAGCGGGTGACAGCCCCGTACGCGTAATGCGAGCAAAAGTCCTTGAGTAAGGCGGGACACGTGAAATCCTGTCTGAACATGGGGAGACCACTCTCCAAGCCTAAGTACTCGTGCATGACCGATAGCGAACTAGTACCGTGAGGGAAAGGTGAAAAGCACCCCGACAAGGGGAGTGAAAAAGTACCTGAAACCGGTTGCCTACAAACAGATGGAGCCCGCAAGGGTGACATCGTACCTTTTGTATAATGGGTCAGCGACTTAGTGTGACGAGCAAGCTTAAACCGGTAGGTGTAGGCGCAGCGAAAGCGAGTCTGAACAGGGCGTTCAGTTCGTCGCATTAGACCCGAAACCGAGTGATCTAGCCATGAGCAGGCTGAAGGTAGGGTAACACCTACTGGAGGGCCGAACCCATAACTGTTGCAATAGTTCGGGATGACTTGTGGCTAGGGGTGAAAGGCCAATCAAACTCGGAAATAGCTGGTTCTCCGCGAAATCTATTTAGGTAGAGCGTCGACCGAATACCCTCGGGGGTAAAGCACTACATGGGCTAGGGGTCCTCACCGGATTACCAAACCTAAGTAAACTCTGAATACCGAGGAGTACTAGTCGGCAGACACACGGCGGGTGCTAACGTCCGTCGTGAAAAGGGAAACAACCCTGACCAACAGCTAAGGTCCCCAAGTTATGGCTAAGTGGGAAAGGATGTGAGGATCCCAAAACAACCAGGATGTTGGCTTAGAAGCAGCCATCATTTAAAGAAAGCGTAACAGCTCACTGGTCTAAATAAGGGTCTTTGCGCCGAAAATGTAACGGGGCTAAAGCCATACACCGAAGCTTTGGGTTTGCGAGCTTGCTCGCAAGCGGTAGCGGAGCGTTCCGTAAGCCTGCGAAGGGAGACCCGTGAGGGCTCCTGGAGGTATCGGAAGTGCGAATGCTGACATGAGTAACGTAAGGGGAGTGAGAGACTCCCCCGCCGAAAGACCAAGGGTTCCTGCTTAAAGTTAATCTGAGCAGGGTTAGCCGGACCCTAAGACGAGGCCGAAAGGCGTAGTCGATGGGAATCACGTTAATATTCGTGAGCCTGCAGGTAGTGACGGATCTCACAAGTTGTTCGACCTTATCGGATTGGTCGGGCAGCGGAGAGGTTCCAGGAAATAGCTCCTGCTTATAGTCCGTACCCGAAACCGACACTGGTGGTCTGGTAGAGTATACCAAGGCGCTTGAGAGAACTATGCTGAAGGAACTCGGCAAATTGCACGCGTAACTTCGGAAGAAGCGTGACCCCTATGCACGCAAGTGTGTGGGGGTGGCACAGACCAGGGG
>NZ_JAVFVV010000051.1 GCF_030929505.1 Mesorhizobium sp. LHD-90
TGGGGTCGGAACAAGATTTGCTTTCCCAGACACGCTAAGGTCGAACGAAGCACGAACATCTGTTTGTCCCCTGGATAAGATTACCAACTCGATTGCGATCGATCTTGCAGCGACCATAAGCTCGGCTCCTTCGTAGCGAGGAGCGAACGAATGGGCCGAAGAAGGCTGGTCAATGCGGCAGAGGCAAAGGTTCTTTTTGGCCTCCCGGCTGACGAGGATAGTCTGCTCCGGCACTACACTCTCGATCCAATTGACCGGTTGGAATGTGAGGTGCGTCGCCGCCCGCATAATAAACTGGGCTTCGCCGTCCAGCTTTGCGTCATGCGTCATACTGGCCGTCTCTTGGGAGAAGACGAGCAGCCTCATGCGACGGTCATCCGCTACTTGGCCGACCAGCTCGGAGTAGACTCGCAGGATTACGCCATCTACGCGCGTCGAGTGCAGACACGTTTCGAGCACAGCCGCTTCCTGACCGAACATCTCAGCCTACACATAGCCAACAAGAACGACCGGCGTGCAGCACTTCTGGCTGCTATCGACGCAGCGGCTGCCGGGGACAAGGGGTACCCGATCGTCACCGCGGTGATATCTGCGTTTCGGCAGCGCGGGGCACTACTCCCTTCTCAGGCGGCGATCGAGACGATCGGATTGGCCGGTCGCGCCATCGCACGCCGACGCGCAGAAATCACACTTCTCGAAGATATCGCCGCCGAGAAGTTGGAAGCGCTCGACGCTCTGCTCCACGTCGATCCAGCTATTGGTCAAACGCGATTCCATTGGCTGCGATCAGCGCCGGACGCGCCCGGTGCTTCGAACCTAATTGGACTGACCGAACGGATTGCCTTCCTGCATACGCTCGAAATCGATCCTCAATTGCAGGCGCGTATTTCATCTGGACGCTGGGATCAGATCATTCGAGAAGGTGACGCCACTCCTGCGTGGCTCGCCACAGATTTCGGCGCAAATCGCCGGCGTGCGACGATCGTGGCTCAGGTCATCAAATTCGGTCAGAAACTCACCGACGATGCCGTAACGATGTTCATCAAGCTGATTGGGCGGCTGTTCTCACAAGCCAACAATCGCAAGAAACAGCGTCACATGGACGCTCGGCCGGAGACTTCAAAGATACTGCGAATGTTCCTCGATACGATATCCGCCCTCCAGGCGGCGAATGACAATGGCGGCGATGCGATCGAGACGCTCGACCGCGAAATTGGCTGGACACGACTGCTTCGGATGAAGCCCGAGCTGGCCGCTATGGTCGAAGACAACGAGACTTCACCTCTGGCTTTAGCAGCCGAGCAGTATGCGACCGTCCACAAATATGCGGGTGCGTTCCTGCAGGCATTCACGTTCCGCTCGGCCCGCCGACACGATCCACTTCTTGCGGCGGTCAGTGTGCTGAGACGCCTCTACTCGGAGAGGCGCCGGACACTCCCGGAGCGCGCCCCGATCACGCACCTCAGCCAAGCCGATCGGAAACTCATCTTCGGACAGGAAAAGCCAGACCGCCGTCTTTATGAAATTGCAACACTCGCCGCGTTGCGAGACAGGCTTCGTTCGGCCGATGTCTGGGTCGACGGCAGCCGATCGTTCCGCCCGATCGATGAGCACCTCATGCCTCGACCAACCTTCACTGCGATGAAGGAAGAAGACCGACTTGGCCTTGGCGTGCAAGCTGACGGAGCGGCCTGGTTGGCTGAAGCTCGCCAACTGCTGGACTTCAACCTCAAACGCCTTGCCCATAGGGCACGAGTTCGAAAGCTTGAAGGCGTTCGCCTCGAGGCCGGGACGCTGATTGTCACGCCAACCGCCGGCGATGTTCCCGTGGCCGTCGAGGAATTGAACGCCGAGATCTCCGAGTTCTATCCGCTGGTTGAGGTACCGGACCTCTTGAGGGAAGTGCACCAATGGACCGGGTTCGCCGACCAGTTCACCCACGTCCGAACTGGAGATGCACCCCGCAACGTATCCGCAATGCTGGCCGGAGTATTGGCCGATGCGACCAACCTCGGCCCGAAGCGTATGGCCAGCGCGTCCAAGGGCATCAGCGCCCATCAGATCGGCTGGATGCGCACATTCCACGCTCGCTCAGAGACATACCGTGCTGCACAAGCATGCGTTACCGACGTGCACACCCGACACCCGCATTCCCGTCTGTGGGGTGATGGAACGACCTCGTCATCCGACGGGCAGTTCTTTCGCGCCAGCGACAGAGCGGCAAAGCGTGGCGACATCAACCTGCATTACGGAAGCGAACCGGGTTCGAAGTTCTACAGCCATCTGTCCGATCAGTACGGCTACTTCAGCATCCTGCCCATTAGTCCGACCGAAAGCGAGGCGGCCTATGTACTCGACGGCCTTTTCGATCAAGACACGGCCCTCGACATACAGGAGCACTTCACCGACACAGGCGGCGCCAGCGATCACGTCTTTGGCCTATTCGCCCTGATTGGCAAACGGTTTGCGCCTCGGCTACGCAATCTGAAAGATCGCAAGTTCCACACATTCGAGAAGGGCGATGCCTATCCGGCGCTATCGAACCACATCGGCGCGCCGATCAACACCACCCTGATCCTCGACCATTGGGATGATCTGCTCCACCTAGCAGCGTCGATCTCCACCCGAGCAGTTGTGCCATCTACAATCCTGAAGAAGTTGTCGGCGTCACCGAAGGAAAGCCAACTCGCAAGGGCTCTGCGGGAACTGGGCCGCATCGAGCGCTCGCTGTTCATGATCGAATGGTACTCGAGCCCAGCATTGCGTCGGCGGTGTCAGGCCGGTCTCAACAAGGGCGAGGCCGCCCACAAGCTCAAGCGAGCGGTATTCTTCCACGAGCGAGGCGAAATCCGCGATCGGTCGTTCGAAAGTCAGGCCTTTCGTGCCTCCGGCCTCAATCTCGTCGTCAGCGCGATCGTGCACTGGAATACAGTTTATCTCGACCGCGCGGTCGCGCATCTGAAACAGGCGGGCAGAACCGTCCCCGACATGTTGCTGAAGCACATATCGCCGCTCAGTTGGGAACACATCAACCTTACAGGCATCTACACCTGGGATACCGAGCATCAAATGCCCGAAGGCTTCCGGTCGCTCAGGCTGCCAGCGCGCCGCCTTCGCGCCGCCTGATGTTCATGCTTCGTTCGGGCTTAGCGTGTCTGGGAAAGCAGATCTTGTTCCGACCCCA
>NZ_JAVFVV010000052.1 GCF_030929505.1 Mesorhizobium sp. LHD-90
TGCCGAGTTGCCCGTTTGGATGCATCGATACAATTGGCATCGCCCACACGGCAGCCTAAAATCCAAAACACCCATCAGTCGCCTCGGATTGTCCGGGGACAACCTGTTGAGGCTCCACAGCTAGCCCTCTCGGGGCTGGAAAAAGGGTATACTCCTTCGAAATTGACACCGGTTGAGGCCGAAAGCGAGCTATCTGATCGTCGACGATCTCTATCCCTAGAGATCGCGCTTTGGCGAGATTTCCAGAGCCGGCGAGGTTTGACAAAAGACGCCTACGCCATTGGTGATCAGTCGTTGGTTTGACAGGTTGATCTGATGCAACCCTCTGTTTGTAAAGAGATACAATGGGACTCTGACTCCGTTAGTCCTGGTTCGAATCCAGGTTCCCCAGCCATTTCATTTTGCTACGCTTTCTGGATTTGATGGCACCCCCAGATTCGGGGGATTGACAGCCAGTTTAGCCCGGTTTGACAATTTATGTCCGCCGTTTGTTCACTGAGACCCAACTTTGAGTGGCGACCCAGAGGGGAGAAATGCCGCATCCTGGGTAGTACTCAAACGAAAGATGCCCAGGGCTTGCGACCTGAGCATCCGTTAAAGCTTTGACGCGAGGCGTCGTCTGCGCCGAAATTTTTATTTCCAACCGGCGTTGACCCGATCACTGTCCTCAAACGCGACCCGGGCCAGTTCCGTGTGCGACAGCCGATTGCCCATAACATAGTTGAGATTTTCGCACGGTTTGATCAAGGCGTGATCATCGAGGCCCCTCTGGCGCAGAGAGATGCCGACGCGCTGAATGAATTGGCGCGCCTTCCTACGCCGTGCACTTTCCAGCTCGGCCTGAAAGGCAGTACGAACCTCCTCTCGACCATTGAAAAGTTCGATCAAGCCCGTGGGCAATGGAATGATTTCCGGAGAATGATGCGTGACCGTACCAGACGGCTCGACCGTCACGCATGCGCGCCAAAAGGACCGCAAGCCGTCGACGCCAACTTCGGATGGAGGTATCATGACGAAATCGCCCTCACCACGGATCGTCAATCCCTCGCACATGAACGTATGCCTAGAGAATTTGCCCGCACTGCCGTTGTAGCGGAAGAAGACTTGGATGCGCCGCCGACCGACCATCGCGATCGGGGGGGTAGGGCCATCGCCAATCACCGCAGCAATGGCCTCTAACGCTTCAATGCCGCCGTTGATTGCGTCAAATTCAAGCACGAGTGTGTTAAACCGCGCACCAGTAGCTGCTGCAATGTTGAAATCCGGATGTTCATCCCAACATTCCACGATCTCGCCGGCATCAGCAGTTGCCGTCTGTGCACGGGCCCTCATCAAGGTCAGAGCAAAATCCGAGTCGGGTTTCCAACCCCTCTTAATTCCAAACAGATGGAGGCCATGTTCCTCTGCCAGTTTCACCGCTTCGATTTGCATGTTCAATCTGAGACTATCTCCATTGGTCGATGTCCCCTAATTGGTTGGAGCCCTGTCCTTTTGCGAGGTCGAAAAGCCCTATGTCTCATAGACTTAGGGGGATTTTCGAAGCGCGTCTTTGGTTGACGTCTGCGGGGCAGGCTGCAAGGGGGGCGAGCCGAGAGAATGGTGGGGGAAGCGTTTGGTGAAGCTGAGCGCGGAGACGTGTCCGTCTCGCCGCGCGACGGCAAGGTCGTAGGATGGGGCGGCAAGCTCGCCGATCATGCCGATTTCGTACGCCGCCACCTGGTCGAGAGGGCGAAGCGCTGCTCGACGGACTGTACGCAGACTGCAGGCGCAGGGTGTCGTGGCGCATCGCTCCAGCGGGGCGCGGCTACTTCACCGACTGGGCCTCAGCCACAAGGAAGAGGCTTCGGGCGAGTGACTAACATTTTTCCCGATGTTCGGCAGGCGTGCGAGCTTTGGTGGAGCGGAGAAAGCCCGTCTTCGACAAAGCGATCACACGACCCATCATCGTCGGTGAGGTCTCGACCAACTTGCGGCCGACCAAGCGGATTGGCTGGGCGCCCGGGGACGAACGATGGCATACAGCGGCGAAGTTCTGCGGCTGGCAGACGCAAATCTGCATCGCCGGCCTCAACTGCCATTCCATCATTGCGCCTTGGATCGTCGGTAGTGAGCCAGCACGGCCCGTTCGGCGACCTTTCCGGCCCCACACAAACGCCAAAACTCTTAAGAGCTGCGGGAAATGATGCCGACTAAACACGCCTTAGACCCGTGTCCGGCGTCGGGCAGTGGTGGCAGTGGTCGTGTCCCACCGATTGGTGTAGCTCGACGGTAGCGGCGTCGCTCGGGAGCGCGCCTTCAACAGCGCTGTAGCGAGCGAGCGGCGGTGCGGGTGGTCATCGATGTTCTTCGGTAAGG
>NZ_JAVFVV010000053.1 GCF_030929505.1 Mesorhizobium sp. LHD-90
CTCAGACTGCTGACAAACCCCGTCATTTTTGGCGGGGTTTTGTTTTACGCGTTTGAGTACGCTGGAGATTTCGTCGTCGGGATGTTTTGGCTGGAGGGTGCCGGTCGGTTGCGTGGCCGGGCTTGCCGCGTCAGGCGAGGGTCGGCTTTGGCTTTGGCCAGAGGCTGATCGCGATTTTCTTGATGTTCTGGGCGGCGGCTGTGAGCAGGCACTGGACGCGCACGCGGGTCAGACCTCGGAACCGGGCATAGCGGTGGCCATGAAGCTGTTTGGCATCGGCGAAGGAGCGCTCGACGGTTTCCTTGCGACGGCGGTAGACGGCCTTGCCCCATGCGGTCTTGCGGTTGGCGTCGGTGCGCTCCTTGGCCTCGGTCCAGACGTGGCGGACAATGGTGCGCTGTGCCTTGGCGCTGGTGGTGCAGGAGGCCAGAAGCGGGCAGGTGCGGCAGATCGCCGGGTCGGAGCGGTAGTGGCGGTAGCCGTTGCGGTCGGTGGTGGCATAGGCGAGCAGTTGATCCTGCGGGCAGCGATAGCCGTCGGCCTCTTCCTCAAAGGCAAAAGCCGACGGTCCCATCATGCCGGGCTTGGGCGGGGTCGGCCGGCGGTAGCCGGTGACGCCGCGCAGCTTGCGTTCCTCCAGTCCCCTGGCGATGCCGGCCGTGGCATAGCCAGCGTCCAGCCCGACGGCTCCCACGTCGAAGCCGAAGCGCTCCACCTGTCGGTCGAGCCGCGACAGGTAGACCACCGAATCGTGGACTACCGGCGTGGCAAAAGTGTCGGTAATGATGGCATGCGCGGCGTCAACCGTGCGGTGGTCGAGATAGAAGAAGCCCTTCGGCTTGCCTTCGCGCACCATGTAGCCCGCTTCCGGATCGGTGCGGCTGACCTTCGTCTCCTTCACCGCCGGCTGCCGCTCCTTCTCTCGCAACGGCTTCTGGCCGTGCGCGGCGCGCTCTTCGTCGATCGCGGCGTCGAGCGCATCCCAATAGTCGGCCCGCGACTTGGCGACCACGGCAAGATCGTATTTGCCCCTGTTGGCATTGGCCTTCAGGTGGGTGGAGTCGGTGTAGAGCACCGTCCCGTCGACAAGGCCGGCCCGGATCGCCTGCTCGACGATGCGGTCGAAGATCGACTGCGCGACCGTCTCGTCCTGGTAACGGCGGCGACGGTTCTGGCTCAGCGTCGAGGCGTCGAACACCTTGTCCGTCAGCTTCAGCCGCAGGAACCATCGGTAGGCGACGTTGACCTCGATCTCGCGCACCAACTGCCGCTCCGAGCGCACCCCGAACAGGTAGCCGATGAACAGCGCCTTGAACATCAAGGTCGGGTCGAGCGGCGGCCGGCCGTTGTCGGCGCAGTAGAGCGGCGCCGTCAGATCGTGGATGAAGGAAAAGTCGATCACGCGGTCGATCTTGCGCAGCAGGTGATCGGACGGGACCAACTGATCCAACGTCACAATTTCGAGCGCGGTCTGTTCGGGGACGGGTCGCTTCAACATGACCCAGTGAATCAAAAACCCCCGGCTAATGCCAGGGGTTTGTCAGCAGTCTGA
>NZ_JAVFVV010000054.1 GCF_030929505.1 Mesorhizobium sp. LHD-90
GATCGTGTCCCTGGGAGTGGTGTAGCTGACGGCGTTGGTCGCCGCGCTCTCCGGCGTTGGGCCGGGACGATCAGCGCGCCATGGCTGGCAGGCTGATGAGCGGATCATCGCTCATTTGGCTGATGGTTTCCAGTGTCATGTAGCGGGCGCGTTGCACCGCCCATTCATCGTTCTGTTCGAGCAGCAAGGCGCCGACGAGGCGGACGATGGCGTCGTCGTTGGGAAAGATGCCGACGACATCGGTGCGCCGCTTGATCTCGCCGTTGAGCCGCTCGATCGGGTTTGTCGAGTGCAGCTTGGTGCGGTGCTCCTTGGGAAAGGCCATGTAGGCGAGCACGTCATGCTCGGCCTCATCCATGATGGCGGCGAGCTTGGGGACCTTTGGCCGGATCTGGTCGGCGACGGCACGCCATTGGGTGCTGGCGGCCTTCGGCGTGTCCTGGGCGAAGGCGGTGGCGATGAAGGCCGAAACGACGCGGCGGCCGCTCTTGCCGGCATGGGCGAGCACGTTGCGCATGAAGTGGACGCGGCAGCGCTGCCAGGTGGCGTTGAGCACCTTGGCGACGGCCGCCTTGATGCCCTCATGGGCGTCGGAGACGACCAGCTTGACGCCGCGCAGGCCGCGGCGGGTCAGCTTGCGCAGGAACTCGGTCCAGATCGGCTCGGCCTCCGAGGTGCCGACCTCCATGCCCAGCACCTCGCGGCGGCCATCGCTGTTGACGCCGACGGCGATGATGACGGCAACCGAAACGATGCGGCCGCCGCGGCGCACTTTGAGGTAGGTGGCGTCGATCCACAGATACGGCCAGTCGCCCTCGATCGGCCGGTCGAGGAAGGCTTTGACCTTGCCGTCGATCTCCTCGCACAGCCGCGAGACCTGGCTCCTGGAGACGCCGCTGGCGCCCATCGCCTTGACCAGGTCATCGACCGAACGCGTCGAGATGCCTTGAATGTAGGCTTCCTGGATGACTGCGGTCAGCGCCTTCTCGGCCATGCGCCGCGGCTCCAGGAAGCTCGGGAAGTAGGAGCCCTTCCTGAGCTTGGGGATGCGCAGCTCGACCGTACCGGCCCGCGTCTCCCAGTCGCGCTCGCGGTAGCCGTTGCGCTGGGCCGTCCGCAGCGGGTTCTTCTCGCCATAGCCGGCGCCGGTGGCGGCCCCCACCTCCAGCTCCATCAGCCGCTCGGCGGCAAAGCCGATCATGCCGCGCAACAGATCGGCATCAGGGGTCTTCTCCACGAGCGCGCGCAGGTTCATTATCTCGTCGGTCATCGGTGCTTCCTTCGAATCAGGTTGGTGTTCAGCAACCCGACCCTTACCGAAGAACATCGATGACCACCCGCACCGCCGCTCGCTCGCTACAGCGCTGTTGAAGGCGCGCTCCCGAGCGACGCCGCTACCGTCGAGCTACACCAATCGGTGGGACACGACC
>NZ_JAVFVV010000055.1 GCF_030929505.1 Mesorhizobium sp. LHD-90
TGTCCAGCCGATGGATGGGTAACAGAATGGACCGGATACATGGGTTACAGTTCTCCCCGTTGCTGGTCCGCAAAAGCGCCGGCTGGTTTGGGTTGCAAGGCGGTTTTGCGGACCAGCCTGCGGCGCTTCACGTCGATGACGCCGAGGCGATGGGCGTGGAAGCGCATCGCCCATTCGCCGGCCTCGGTCTCCTCGATGGCGACCGGCTCGCCGGCCAGCGTCGCCGAGACATAGATCTCCGCGCCGCGCC
Source organism: Mesorhizobium sp. LHD-90 (assembly GCF_030929505.1). GTDB lineage: Bacteria > Pseudomonadota > Alphaproteobacteria > Rhizobiales > Rhizobiaceae > Kumtagia. The sequence continues at coordinate 251 of NZ_JAVFVV010000055.1, forward strand.
ATTTGACGGCGCCGTTGTGGCGCACCCTGCGCACCGCTGCCTCGGCCGGGTAGTCGGGCTCGGGCGGGCTGACCGGCATTTGCCGCGTCGAGGGCCGGTAGTGCTCGGCCGGCGTGTCCATGCCCAGCGCCTCGTGCGGGCGCTCCTCATTGTATTCGCACCGGAACGCGTCGAAGACTTCGGCCTGTGCCGCCTGGTCGGCCGCCGGCGCCTCGGCCAGCGGCAGCATGGTCAGGTGGAAGCGCTCGTGACCTCCGTTCTGCTGCGGCTTGCCGGGGTCGATGCGCTCCAGCACGATGCCCAGCCTGATGAAGCGCAGCGACAGTGGCGTCAGCCCGGTGACGCCGCTTGCCGCGAAGGGCGGGCCGTTGTCGGTGCGGATGCGGTCGGGAAGCCCATGCTCGCAAAACAGCCGCTCGAACACCGGCCAGGCCTCCGTCTCGCCGGTCGAGCCGGTCGCTTCGAGAGCCAGCAGATAGCGGCTCGAGGCATCCATCACCGTCAGCGGCTCGCAGCGCCAGCCGTCGCGCGTCCTGAACCAGCCCTTGTGATCGCCGCTCCACACCGCGTTCGGCGCCTCCGGCTCCGGCCACGGTCCGTTGCCCGCCCCCTTCCAGCGGGCGCGCCGCCGTCCCACGAGGCCATGCCGCTGAAGGATGGCGCCCGCCGTCGAGACCGACGGCCAGGCAGTACCGGCATCAACCCGCGAAAGCCGCGCCACGATCTTCTTCGGACCCCACAGCGGATGCGCCTCCTTCTCCGCCACGATCCGCTCGACAACCGCCGCCGGCGTCGCCCGTCCATGCTGCAACGGCGCCCGCGGCAGGTCGCGCAGGCCCGCGGGGCCAAGCTCCCGGTAGCGCCCGAGCCACTTGTAGCCCGTCTTGCGCGATATCCCGTACGCCGCGCACAGCCCCGTCATCGTCTCATCGTCCTCAAGACACGCCGCAACAAACAAAAGCCGCTCGTCCATGACACAAGTCTCTCGCCATCCCATCGCCGGTCCTCCCGGCGGACAAGAAAACTGTCACCCATGCTTCAGGTCCATTCTGTTACCTATCTATCAGGGTCGGACAC
>NZ_JAVFVV010000056.1 GCF_030929505.1 Mesorhizobium sp. LHD-90
TGTCCGACCCGGATAGATAGGTAACGGAATGGACCGGATAGATGGGTGACAGTTTTCTTGTCCGCCGGGAGGACCGGCGATGGGATGGCGAGAGACTGGCATCATGGACGAGCGGCTTTTGTTTGTTGCGGCGTGTCTTGAGGATGAGGAGACGATGACGGGGCTTTGCGCGGCGTACGGGATCTCGCGCAAGACGGGCTACAAGTGGCTCGGGCGCTACCGTGAGATTGGGCCCGAGGGTCTGCGCGACCGGCCGCGGGCGCCGCTCAAGCACGGGCGAGCGACGCCGACTGCGGTTGTCGATCGGATCGTTGCGGAGAAGGAGGCTCATCCGCAGTGGGGTCCCAAGAAGATCGTTGCGCGGCTTTCGCGCCTGGAGGCTGGCATTGCCTGGCCGTCGGCCTCGACGGCGGGCGCGATCCTTTCGCGCTACGGTCTGGTGGGGCGGCGGCGGGCCCGCTGGAAGGGGGCTGGCAACGGCCCGTGGCCGCAGCCGGATGCGCCGAACGCGGTGTGGAGCGGCGATCACAAGGGCTGGTTCAGGACCGGCGACGGCTGGCGCTGCGAGCCGCTGACGGTGATGGACGCCAAGAGCCGTTATCTGCTGGCGCTGGAGGCGACCGGCTCGACCGGCGAACAGGAGGCCTGGCCGGTGTTCGAGCGGCTGTTTGGCGAGCACGGGCGCCCGAGCGCATCCGAACCGACAATGGTCCGCCCTTCGCGGCCGCCGGCATCACCGGGCTGACACCGCTGTCGCTGCGCTTCATCAAGCTCGGCATCACGCTGGAGCGCATCGACCCGGGCAAGCCGCAGCAGAACGGCGGGCACGAGCGCTTCCACCTGACCATGCTGCCGCTGGCCAAGGCGCCGGCGGCCGACCGGGCGGCGCAGGCCAGAAGGTTCGAGACGTTCCGGCGCGAGTACAACCATGAGCGTCCGCACGAGAGCCTCGGCATGGACACGCCGGTCGAGCACTACCGGCCCTCGCCGCGCAAAATGCCGGCAAGCCCGCCCGAGCCCGACTATCCGGCCGAGGCGGCGGTGCGCAGGGTGCGCCACAACGGCGCCGTCAAATGGCGCGGCGCCGAGGTCTATGTCTCGGCAACGCTGGCCGGCGAGCCGGTCGCCATCGAGGAGACCGAGACCGGCGAATGGGCGATGCGCTTCTACGCCCATCGCCTCGGCTTCATCGACGACAAGCGCGGCAGGCTGGTCCGCAAAACCGCCTTGCAACCCCGACCAGCCGGCGCTTTTGCGGACCAGCAGCGGGGAGAACTGTAACCCATGTATCCGGTTCAATCTGTTACCCATCCATCCGCTGGACA
>NZ_JAVFVV010000057.1 GCF_030929505.1 Mesorhizobium sp. LHD-90
GTGACCTGCCCCTGAACTTTCATCCAGCAGGGATTAGAGCCTCGACCGTTTCAGTTACGCCATAGGGCGCGGGTTGAGCAACCGGCGGAGGCGCGGAGCCTTCAATCAGCGCAGCGTCGGAGCCGGTTGCGGTGAGGGTTCCGGCGAAGGCCGCCGGGGTCTGGTAGCCGAGCGAGGAATGCGGCCTCGCGGTGTTGAAGTCCTGTCTCCATTCGGCGATGGCGCTTCGGGCGTGGTCGAGCCCGAAGAACAGGCTCTCGTTCAACAACTCATCGCGCATCCGGCCGTTGAAGGATTCGACGTAGCCATTTTGCATCGGCTTGCCGGGCGCGATGTAGTGCCATTCGACGCGATGATCCTTCGACCAGGCGAGGATCGCGTTCGAGGTGAACTCCGTGCCGTGATCAGAGACGATCATGTCCGGCTTGCCACGCTGGACGATCAGGTCCGTCAGTTCGCGAGCAACCCGTCTGCCTGAGATCGACGTGTCCGGGATCGCGGCAAGGCATTCACGGGTCACGTCGTCGACGATGTTGAGCACGCGGAAGCGCCGGCCGCAGACGAACTGATCGTGGACGAAGTCCAGCGACCATCGCGCATTCGGCCGCGCCTCGACCAGGATCGGGGCTCGCGTGCCGATCGCCCGGCGCCGGGCCCGGCGCTTGCGCACCGTCAGGCCCTCCTCGCGATAGAGACGGTAGATGCGGTTGACTCCGGATGCCTCGCCCTCCCGCCGCAGCAGGATGAACAGGCGTCGATAGCCAAAGCGTCGTCGCTCGTTGGCGAGGTCGCGCAACCGCGTGCGCAACTCTGTCTCCGGCGGACGCCTTGACTGGTAGCGGATCATCTTGCGATCGGCTCCGACGCAGGAACAGGCCCGCCGCTCCGACAGGCCCAGGGCGGACCTCAGATGCGCGACGGCTTCACGCTTGGCAGCGGGCCCTACCATTTTTTTGACAGAAGCTCGCGCAGCGCCGAGGCCTCCAGCATCTGGTCGGCGAGCAGCTTCTTCAGCTTCGCGTTCTCGTCTTCCAGGGCCTTTAGACGCTTGGCGTCAGACACATCCATGCCGCCATACTTCGCCTTCCAGTTATACAGCGTCGCCTCGGAGATCCCGTGCTTGCGGGCCAGATCGCCCGCCTTCGCTCCCGCCTCATGCTCGCGCAAAACCGCAATGATCTGCTCTTCCGTAAACCGCTTTCTCTTCATCAGTCCGTCCTTCAAACAAGGGCCGGACTCTAATCTCAACTGGAGGAAATTACCGGGGGCAGGTCA
>NZ_JAVFVV010000058.1 GCF_030929505.1 Mesorhizobium sp. LHD-90
CACACTACACGACTCTGTTTGGTTTGAGTTTTTTGGGCAGTCGTTTCCAGATCGTGTCCCAGGCTTGTGTTGCGCGGGGTGGGTCGGTTTGAAGCCAGTTGCGCAGGGTGTCGAATCCGATCCTGAACCATGACTTTCGGCGAAATCCGTGCTTTGCGCGCGGGATATCGCCGTTCGGTTTGATGGTGTTGGCGCAGGCTTGCGCCCAGGCGACGGCCAGCGTGACGACGGCGATGAGCAGGGAGAGTTTTTCGGGCCGGGTGAGTCTTGTGTCTTCCATGTTGAAGCCGCGTGTCTTGGTGTGGGCGAACAGGCACTCGATCTGCCATCGTTTTCTGTAGCTGTTGAGCGCGGTCTTGGAGCCGCCATTGGTGACGACTACGATCAGCGTGCCGCGGCGGCGCTTGGCGGCGAAGCGCAGCGTGCCGGCGAAGCGCTCGTCCATGCCCTCGAAGCGGCCCTGAAGCGTCTCCAGGCGGCCCAGATATCTGTGTCTGGTCAGCGAAGCCAGCGACATGCAACGGCCGTCGTCGAGCGCCACGATCAGCCTCTCGGGCGCGCGGATGACGAAAGGGATGTGTTTTTCGACAAGGAATTCAATCCATTGGTTGCCGATGAACTCGCGGTCGGCGAGCAGCACCTCGATCGAATCTGCGCCGAACAAGGCGATGAAGCGTGAAAGCAGCGCCTGGCGCTGCGCCATGGTGGAGGGGCCGCCATGATCAAGCATGTCCCACAGTACCGGAATGCGCGCCCGCCGTGTGGTTATGCACAGCACCAGAAGGTTGATGTCCCTGGTTCCGACCTTCCAGTTGGTGCGGTCCAGGCACAGCCGGTAGGGCGGTGCAAGCCTCAGCATCGTCACAACCGCCTTGGCCAGCCAGTCCTCGTCAAGCCGCACATATTGGAAAAAGCGTTGCAGCCGCCGATAGCTCGACGCCACAAGCGCCGCTCCGCCAACCTGGCTGGCGATATGGCTAAGGTTTACCGTGCGCGCATTCAGCACGCCGACAATCAGCATCGCAAGCGTCTGGCAACGGTCGTTGCTCAGCTCAACATGCCGCGATAACGTCAAGGCGAGAGCGTCGGGAGACAGCGACATCGAAGGATCCTTCTTTGGCGAGACGAATCCTTCATTCCAACTGATTCTCGGCCTCTCGCCTAATCACTGTCGTGTA
>NZ_JAVFVV010000059.1 GCF_030929505.1 Mesorhizobium sp. LHD-90
GACGCTGCGCTGATTGAAGGCTCCGCGCCTCCGCCGGTTGCTCAACCCGCGCCCTATGGCGTAACTGAAACGGTCGAGGCTCTAATCCCTGCTGGATGAAAGTTCAGGGGCAGGTCACTATCTCGATCAAAATCCGGGCGAATACGAGACCGTCCGCCGCCTGCTCGGGCATCGCAAGCTGACAACCACGACCAGTTTTTATGCGCCGCTGGAAAACGCCAGAGCTCATCGCCAATACGACGAGGTGGTCCTCTCGAAGCGGAGGTCACGAGGATGAGTAACCCACGCCTGGCCCCGGTGTTTCCACCGGGGCCGATATAACGCTGGTTGCGGGGGCAAGATTTGAACTTGCGACCTTCAGGTTATGAGCCTGACGAGCTACCGGGCTGCTCCACCCCGCGTCACCAATTCGGCGATTTGCCGGCCGGGAGCAGCCCGGACTTTTTTGTTTTCTGTCCTCGGAGCCTTCGGCTCCTGCGGTCGGAGGGGTGCTGCTCCACCCCGCGTCACCACTTCGGCGTTTTGCCGGCCGGGAGCAGCCCGGACTTTTTTTGTTTTCCGTCCTCGGAGCCTTCGGCTCCTGCGGTCAGAGGGGTGCTGCTCCACCCCGCGCCAGCAAACGTAAGCTGGTGTCTACAGTCCTGCAACAAAAAGGCCGCTGGGAGGCGGCCTTGGCCGCCTTTGGGGCGGGCTTTTTCGTTAGGAGAAGATTTTCATGCGTTTCGCAGACCTGGCAGCGACCTACTCTCCCGCGTCTTGAGACGAAGTACCATCAGCGCT
>NZ_JAVFVV010000060.1 GCF_030929505.1 Mesorhizobium sp. LHD-90
GCTTTCGGATCTGGGAAGCGGAGTGGTTCGTATGGGAGGGAACGAAGAGGTTGCGGACGGCGGAGAAGACAGACACGAAGTGCTGTAATGAGCCAATCGACCGGAAGCCCTGGCGCACGCGTTCTCGTTTGCGGAACGGGAGATGAGAATTCTCGGCGCGGTTGTTCAAGCCTTTGTGCGAGCGATGCTCGACGTTCGGCATGACCTGGCGTCTTGCGGCGCCGTAGGAGCGCAGCTTATCGGTGATCATGCGCTTCGGCGCCATGCCCTGCTTCTTCAGCAGTCGGGTCAGCAAGCGCTTGGCAGCCTTGGTGTTGCGACGGGTCTGGACGATTTCGTCGAGCACGTAGCCATCCTGATCGACGGCCCGCCACAGCCAGTGTTTCTTGCCGGCGATGGCGATCACCATCTCGTCAAGGTGCCAAACGTCATTTGATGAGGGCTGCTTGCGGCAATGGCGACGGACGTAATCCGGGCCGTGCTTTCGGCCCCATCGGCGGATCGTCTCGTAGGAAACCACAATCCCCCGCTCCAGCAGCATTTCCTCGACATGGCGCAGGCTCAACGGGAACCGGTAGTAGAGCCAGACCGCGCGGGCAATGATCTCGGTTGGAAAGCGGTGGTTTTTGTAACGGGCGACAGCGTCAGACATGCCGGGGCCATTACCTCC
>NZ_JAVFVV010000061.1 GCF_030929505.1 Mesorhizobium sp. LHD-90
CCGCCGGGTGGACGCCCGCGCCGCAGCGGCGAGACGCGGCGCGGCCGCCACACCTGAGGGGGGCGGTGCTGGTCTTGCGCGGCCGCTGCGCGGGCTTGCCTGTCCCGCGCACACGCCGCGTCGTGGCGCGCCTTCCAGCGGGCGAGCCGTTTGGCCTGGCCCGGCAGGTCGTCGAGCGCGCGGCCCAGCGCCTCCAGCCGCTGGCCCAGCCGCGATGCGCTGACCGGATCGTCGGGCGACGGCGGCGCAGGCAGGGGGCGGCAGGATGCGCTGTCATCGAGCGACCTGATGCGCGGAACGGCATGGGCGGGCACATAGCGGCGACGGATGCGGAACGGATTTTTGAGCGGATCGAGCAGCGACAGGTTTGTTACGCGCGGACGGGCGGCACGCAACGCGGCGGCTTTCCTGGCCGCTTCGGCGCGCGCAAAGTCGGCATTCGACATGGTGACGGCGATGCCGAGGCTGCGCAGCACGGCCTCGTTGGTTCCGGGTTTTGGCTTTCGCGGGCGAAACGGCGGCAGGGTCACGACGATGCCGCGCGCCGCCGCGATGATCAAACGCCG
>NZ_JAVFVV010000062.1 GCF_030929505.1 Mesorhizobium sp. LHD-90
TTGCGATCTGGGTTTGCAGAACCTCCTTGCTGGCCAATGCCTCCCTGACTGCGCCCTCGCGGCCGTCGGCGAGAACCTTCAGCCGCTCCAGCTCGCGACGGGTGACGACGTCGGCGTTGCGCTTCATCAATTCGGTCTTCGTGTCCAACTCGTCCTGCGCCTGCAAATAGGCGGCCTCGGCCTGGGTGATCCTGCCGTCCGCGGCCTCGAGTTCCATCCTCGTGACCTGGAGTTGGGCATCGATCTCCGCCGAGCGCCTCCGCGCCGTCTCCAGGGCTGCTTCCTCCTCCCTGCTGTCGAGTCGGAACAACGGCGCGCCGGCCTTGACCTCGTCGTTGAGTTTCACGAAGACCTCGGCCACGCGCCCATTCTTCTCAGGCAGGATCGTCACCGTGCGGAAGACGGCGGTGACATTGCTGCTGGCGGGATGGAAATAGAAGATGAGCGTGATCAGCGTGACCGCCAGGACAAGGCATGCGGTAATTCCCCACCGCAACTCGTACCAGACCGTGTAGATGGTGATCTCCCGGCCGATCCGCTTGCCCTGAACAAAGCG
>NZ_JAVFVV010000063.1 GCF_030929505.1 Mesorhizobium sp. LHD-90
CGGCGTGAGACGGGCATTCTTATGAATGTTCATTCGGACCCTCCGACGAATCTGAAGCGTGGTAACTCCAGTCTCCTCGGTCAGGTCCGAATGGACAACCTTCTGAAAGCCCACAGCTAACCCACGTGGCAGGAGGACAGCGCGGACACAACAGTGCCCCGATGTTCGCAGGCGCGAGTTTTGTCTTGAAGCCGGCTACAAACACCGCATCGGCAAGTGACCGGACGTCGGCCCGTTGCTGGCGGCGTTCGACGAATTCGTGGAAAACCGCCGGATCGCGCTGCTGCCGATCACCGGCAAGCATGCCGCACTCGTGGCGTCCTATAAGGTGGATCACGGCGATCCGTTCGACCGCATTTGGCGGCACAAGCGGAGATCGAGGACTTGACGCTGGCAACGCAGGATCGGTGGTTCGGGAAGTTTAGAGTCCCCGATAGGGGATCAGGAAACCCCACGCCTTTAGGCGGCTGGGATGGAGACGCATCCGGTGTAGATTGGCTGCATGGAAGAGTACAAGCGTGGCAGCCACACGGTATGGG
>NZ_JAVFVV010000064.1 GCF_030929505.1 Mesorhizobium sp. LHD-90
GGAACCAGGCCGTCGTTCAGCACGCCCGACGAATAGTCGGTGAAGGTCGAGAACAGCGAGTCGGTCTTGCCGATGCGGAAGCCGCCCAGCTCGATATAGGCATGCTCGATGCCCATCTCGTCGTCCATGTCGTAGTCGTTGTCGAGGCTGCCGTCGGAGGTCGTGCGCTGGTAGTTGAAGTTGATCGCCGCATACGAACGCAGCGTGCCGAGCTCGGTCTCCGAGCGGGCGTCGGCGCGAAGCTGGAAGCGGACGCGGTTGTTGTAGGTCTCTTTGTTGGCGTTCGAGATCGTCTCGAACAGGTCGCCGCCACGCAGATCGACGCGGACATAACCGCCGATCTTCAGGCAGGTCTCGGTGCCGGGCAGGTAGAAGAAGCCCGAACCATAGACGTCGCAAACGCGAACGTATTCGACGGGCTCCGGCTCGGCAACCACGACCGCATCGGCCGCCCGCGCGCCGCTGACCGCCACCAGGGCCGCTGCGGAGCCGAGAAGAAGGCTCTTGATGTTCA